>JBAZUK010000013.1:0-2519 GCA_041661445.1 Parachlamydiales bacterium | reverse complement strand
AGGCGAAGAAGAGGAAGTAATTGTTATCTCAAAAAATAGTCAAGTCATTAGGACGGAATTAAAGACAGTACCAAGTCTAGGAAGGCAGACACAGGGAGTGAGAATTATGAAGTTGAGAGAAGGAGATTCTATTGCGAGCTTGGTGTGCCTATAGTGGCGAGCCGTCTTTTTCGCGATCTTCAATTTATTTTTTAAAAAAAGTTGCGGAGCAGTACTCTTGTACAGCCCCGCAACTTTTTTTAAAAACTAAATCGAATCTCATCAAAAAATCCCGCCTCGCGTGCTTGTTATAGTGTTTTGTAAAAATGATAGAAATGTTGTTTTTTGTGCTTGCAGATATAAACAAAAAATGGCATGCTTGTAAAAAGGGTATATTTTATTATTGGCATTGTAAAAATAGTTAAATAAAAATGGATTTTCATAAGCTTAAGACAACTAACTGGAATCAATTACAAAAAACTGAATTAGGCCTAAATTATGGGGATACATTCGGGCAAATACACAATATTCTTAAAAATTTAGGAGATTTTTTGCTATTGTTTGAAGCAAGTTATTCAAATTTTATTGCAATTGATAAGCAAGAAATTTCTGATTTATATAAAAATTTGTTAATTCTTATCGAACAAACGATGTCTTTTGAAATAATAAAACAAGAGACAACAACCGTCGGAGTTGCTAGAGCAAATAATTTACTACATCAAGTTACTGTTTTTTATAATGATGCAAGAAGAAAATTATCAGAATTCCAAGTTTATCTTCGAAAACAAGGACAAAAAGAAACAGACGATCAAGTGAAAATTGTTAATGAAAAAATTTCTGAGTTTGCGAGAAAAAGTGAAACACAACAAAATCAGGTATCTAACTTTATTAATAATGCTCAAACTCAATTAAGTACAAATTTACAAGAACTACAGAATAAAATTGTTATTTTACAGGAAACAATTACAAAAGCAGAAAAGGTTAAAAATAACGTCGAAGAAGTACGCGAATCTGTTCAAAATTTCTCTCTTAATAAAATTACTACAGAATATGGGAACATATTTAACGTACAGGCGACAAAAAATCTTACTTCGGCAAAGTTTTTTGGTTTTGCTTTTCTTTTTTGGGTATTTATTGCTTTTTTCTTAATTTGTTATTGGTTTTTACCTTTGGTTGATGAGCTAAAAAGTATAAAAAATATCGTAGATTTAAAATACTACTATATTATTACTGCGTTTGTGGTTCGGCTTACCACATTTTTCTTTGTTTTTTGGATTGCAAAAGAATGTTTACGAAATTATAATTCAAACGCCCATTTATATAATTTAAATAGACATAGATTTAATTCACTGAAGTCTTTTGAGATTGTTGTTAAAAATAATATTGTTCCGGAAAATAGAGACGATCTTGTTAAGCAAATAGCTCAAACGATTTTTAATCACCAAGAAGACGGTTTGCTGCCTCAAGAAAAAAGTGCAATTTCATTAACTGAAATTGCGAGCATTGTTAATGCGCTGAAAAAGTAGTGAATCGGAGTTGCTCACTTTTTTAAATTTCATATTATAATACCATCCTCATTAAATTTATAAAAAATATATGAACGATACCATAATTTGGATTTTACTCGCAGTAAATGTTTACCTTTGGATTTCACTAAAAAAAGAAAAGAAACGATTACGCGTTTTGACTTCTTTTGTTTCTGGTTTGGTTAGGTACGTTTCAAAAGTACCTGCTATGATAGAGGAGGGAATGAATAAAGGTGTTAACATTCGTGATGTTAAAGGTTACGATATTGTTTTAAAAGATATCGCAGATTCTTTCGAGCTGGATTTTTGGGCAACACCCTATGATAAATTTATAAAATCCGATAGAAATTTATTCTATGAAGAAAAAATGGGAAATGATGGTTTCAATACCATATTTTTGGATTTTTATGATAAATGTCTGAAAGAACAACACAAAAATCAGCATGACAAAGATAAAAAATAGTGCTGAAAAGGGTGATTATACTTTATCCACATACAAATTTGTTATAGGTTTTGTCGTGGGGTATACTATTATATAAAGAGAGGGAATATAACATTTTATATATTTTCTTTTATAAAAAAGCCCCCTTTTGGAGGCAATAAAATAACAATTAGTTTGAGTACTCATTTCGCCTTTACGGGCCCGTAACGACTTGGGGTGTTGCAAATAGGTCTGCCGACCTTCACCTCCCATTTCCAGCATTAGCTGTAAAAATAGACCTCCATATTATTACTTTAACTGCCTCCAAAAGGAGGATTTTTTATTTCAGAAATTCAAAAAACGGATTGCTTTGACCAACCTTTGATTTAATTATATAGTTTCTTTCTGGTGTACGCAAAAAATAAAAAATATGGCTAATTAGAGCCATATTTTTCAAAAAATGTGTTTTTTATTTTTTCACCTGTGCATAACTCAAAAGTACCGCCAACCTGCTCATTCTTTTTATAAAAAACTTTATAGAATCGCGGTTAGTCACTTCTTCTTCTAAAATCCGTGCTATAATACCACTATCA
>JBAZUK010000012.1:0-2591 GCA_041661445.1 Parachlamydiales bacterium | reverse complement strand
AATAAAGTAATAACTAATAGCATAGCCATTAAAAGAATAAAAATCATCATTTTAATAATCCTTTATAAAAACCGAATCCATTGCTTCCTTAAGGGAATTTGCCCAAATAGGATAAACAGAAATATTTTGAGTAGCATTATTATTTAGCAATCGAGGTTGAATAATTTTGCCCGAATTCCAAAATTGCCACGCAATTTCAACTGCCTTTTCTGGATTTTTATACCAGTAAAAATCAGCATAATGTTTCATTACTTTTTCAAATTCGTTATTATTATGAATACATGTTGACGTAACGAACATTTCAACATCATTAATATTGACTTTTCCATCGATAATATTTTTTATACAAAATGATAATGAACGTCCGTATTTTGGCATGATTTTTATCCTTTTAAAAAAATATGATAGGAAGACTCGGACCAGCTAAAAGATATTTTTTCAGTGAAATATACATCATCGTTTCTACGCCAAATAAATGACTCCACTCCGCATATTCACCGCTAGACAGCTATTGTAAAATCTAGTATCTTCTGTCTTCCTATCATTACCAATATTATAATCGATTACTCAAATACTGTCAAGGGTATTGCTAAAGCCCGCAAACCCATCTTGATCCGTTCTGATAAATTCATCCTCATAAAAAGCTAAAGGACAACCGGAAGACCAAATTTCCACATTGAATCCACCATAAAGTAAGGGTACAACAACTTCCATTGACTCCCCATCATTCAATTTCAATTCTTTTTGAATCGTTTGTTGTTTGCTCTTACAATCATAACCGATATATAATGTAAACATTTTTACCTCTTCTAATCAATCAATCCCAACCATTCGCCGGATTCATCTAATTCGCAACACGCCAACCAAAAAACGCGCCTATTAATTGTATTCCTATCTGCTTTATTCAAATCTTCCCATGCGCCAAAATTTCGCAGATATTTTTTTGCCAATTCCTGAGGACAATCAAAATTTAATTCATCCATCCAATAATTTACATTTTCATAAACCACATCACCAGCGCCCCTGAGAGAACATTGATTAATTGCATCTTCAGGAATTTCACCGATAAAATCACCATATTCATTAAAAAATTTATCACTTTTTTTCATGAATTTACTAGCCCCATTTCGATCATCTTAGCCTCAAAAATAACCCCCATATCATACACCCACTCTGGAATTTCCTCATTTTCATAAATCCCAAAATGATCTGCCACATCTTCAGCTAATGAAGTAACATTAAGAACGTTACAAGTCAAATCAACATGATCCTGATAATTTTTCATCATATAATGTATGAATTTGGTTTTTTTTATAAAATTCTTGTGATTCATCTTTTATACTCCGCTTCAGGATATTTACTGATTATCGGCTATCATTTTTTCGGCTAATTCTTTTTCGGCTTCATTCCAATCATTTTTATGAATAAATGAACCATCCTTATACATAGTGCAAAATTTGTCACCGTCAAATTCATGCACAATAACATGATATTTAGCGCCGCCATTTTCAAAATTATCTTTTGCAATAATCATTTTCAAATCCTCCGGGTTTCTTTATCTATATTCAATTATACTTTATTCAGATAAACTTGTCAAGAGGCAATTTTAAAATATCTTCAGGTGAAGAGTAAGAAATAAGGTCCAGAAAAAAGCCCAAATAGTAACAACCTTAAAAAAATCAGATATATTTTTAGCCTTCAAAACTCCAATAAAAACCAGTGGAGTCATATGAATTCCAATAAATAGCGCAATTATTTGAATAATTATAATCAGATTACTTAGCATTTTAAAAAATCCTCCAATTTTTTGAACATTTTTTAAGGGAATTTATCCCTTAAAATTACTGGAAATAGAACGATAAACATGCCCCAAAATAACCGCCACAAAAAAGAATACAGGCGCAACCACAAACGACACGAAAAACGATTCAAATACTGCGCCCATTGTAGCAATTCCAATTGTAATCATGATAATAGCAAAAGATAAATTTGACATTTATTATCCTCTTTAATAAGCCTCAATAAAATATTGACTTTCAATCATTCTACCCCATTGAATAAATCTAGAATTTGCCCTAACGTGATGAGCTTCCAATAAAATAGAATCTTGATCTCCAATTAAATACGCATCTGCCAAACGTTGAAACATCGGACTGATATCATGTGATCTTGCTAAATCTTCAATAAATTCTTTTAATTTATCAAATTGAATATCTTCATTATCTAATGCATCTTTTAACATTTTGAATTGTTGTCTATTCATTTCTACAATCCCTTTATTTGACTTCCAGAACGATTCTAAGCCCTTTTAAGAGTAATTAGATAACCTACCCCACAATTCATTTTAAAATCTCTAAAAGGATGATTTATAAGGCGTAACTTTTACATCATACACGCCCTCCCACATTTTCATTTCTTTTTCGGCGCATTCCTGACAATACACATCATGAAAAGTATAGTCAATGCATTCTGAATATTTTGCTACATTCATTAAATTTTCAGTATTGAAACAGTCGGATTTTTCACAACATTGTTTTTCTTCTACAATATATAAATTCTGTGCAAATCCCCAAATTTCCCTCAATAATTTA
>JBAZUK010000011.1:0-2708 GCA_041661445.1 Parachlamydiales bacterium | reverse complement strand
GAAAAGGCTATTTTAAAGTATCTAAATAATTCTTCTGACTTAAAGCTATTATTCCATTAAGTTTTCACTATTATTCAATTCAATGGTTTCACCATTTTTTAAAACTAGTTTATCTATTCCTAGTTTTGTATCCTTGCGGTAACCCTGCTTAACCAACTGTTACTTTTTGTGCTTTAAACATCCATGGTAAATAATTTTCTGGACCAGACTTAACCTCTGAACTTTTTTTCATTATCCAGACAAAGTATTCAAAAGGGTTAGTGTTAGCGGCCTCACACGTTTTAATCATTGAGCAGATAATATCACCAATCAGGGCCCCCAGCTCCGTCTTATAAAAAAGCCAATTCTTTCGATTTAAAACTGATAAGCGGAGCTTTTGTTCAAGTTGATTGTTGTCAAGTTCCGCATCTTCAATCAACAAAAATGAAGTCAATCCATCCCAATGGTTCAGTAGGTACATTATTTCGGTAGAAAGAATCGAATTCGGTTCCACATCTTTATTCTGAATAATATTTTCACACCAAGTTTTAAGCTCATCCATGCTTTGTTGACTATGCTCTTGGTGGTATTTCAATCGAGCAAAGCCTGTCAGGTTATTTTCTTTACAGTATTTATCATTTTTGTAAGCAATGGCTATTTTGCCAATGACAAACTCACTTGCTTCGGTGAAGTTTTTATCCAAATCAAAAAATTTTCTACGCCCATGAGCAAGACAGTAACTTCTTAAAAACTCAAAATCTGATTTGTCATTTGCAGAGAGCGCATCTGACATGAGAATAGGTTGTTTTGAAGATTTTCTCTCTTTGATAATTCGATCAAGATTTTCTCCGGCATGCCTACGTCCAGTTAAATAAAGAACAATCTTTCCATCATTCGTATCACTAATAATTCCTGTCGTGAAAATGCCTTTTCGTTCGGGCGTTTGATGTTTATTTTCCTTTAATAGAGCTAATACTTTTGCTTTAGTGTCATCAATAAAAAATTTATTTCCATCTGAAGCTTTCTTAAGAAGAGACTGCCAAATCGGAAAAAGATGGTTACCTAAGTTTTCCATCAAATCCCATTGAGTTGATGCTGGCATTGGTGTGTGAAGATGTTTTTGAATCTTTTCTAAGCGATAAAAGGGAACCGAAGCGCCATATTTTAACATGGCAATGATCGCATGAGCACCTTCATCATATTTAGGCGCATTTTTTCCTTCAAAGCTTGCTTCAAAAATCGCAAGACAAGCATTGCAACGAAATTTTTCCGTCTCGTGAACGACGGCCTTCAGTGGAGATGAACCAGTAATACGAATATAAATTCCTGGATCGTATCTTGCAAGAGTTCCCTTACAGCATTCTGGACAAATTTCTCCAACTTTTAAAGATTCATGAGCGTGATGAATATGAGGAGCAGTTGGATAATTTTTTTGACCGTTTTTTCCTTTATTATTTCCACGAGGGTGAGGTTTATCGCCCTCACAAGGGTCTATAGCTTTAGAAGGCGTTTTCTCCGATTTTTTATTAAAAATCTTTCTAAGTCGCATGATGGTCGTTTCCTTCATTCCCACCAATTTATCTAAAATTAATAATGCCTCAATTGCAGATATTAAAAATTCGCGTAATTCATCCTCAATATCAAGCGATTCAATTTGATCTAATCTCTTGTTGATTTGTTCTTCAGTCAATTCTATATGAATCTTGTTATGAAGATTTTTATCGTTGCTATTTTTTGTTTTTTGTATCATCTCCAATCGAGCATACAACAATGAAAAAGGAAGGCCTACAAAAAAGGCCTTACATCTAAGATAAAAAAACTTACAAACTTTTCCAGTTTTGCTGAGTCGTCAATGTTTTTGCGTCGCCATTAAAAATAAGGAGTAAAAAATTTTTAGGGTCAATGAAGGCCAGTTCACTTTCACTTGATGGCCACCAAGTAAATTTTCCCTGCGATAATCTCTTTTGCATTAGCCACATTCCTTGTCCATCATAAGCTAAAATTTTGATCGCCGTTTTTTTCTTATTAATAAAAACAAAAAATGCCCCTAAAAATGGGTCTTGCTGCAAGTTTTTAATGATCCTAATTGCCGAATCAATACCAATCCTAAAATCGACAGGTTTTATAGCAATAAAAATTTTATCGCGGGGAGAAATTTGAATCATTTGAATAACCTCAAAATAAATTTACCCGGAAACTCTATTTCAAAACTTAAAAGAGCAACTTTATTTTCAATTGTTTTAGCTGGTATTTGGTGAAAAACACTTGGCAAGGCATCATTATTATATTTTATTTTTGAAGTCTTTTTTCTAATAGATTTTTTTGCTGTCCTGTTAATCAAAGTTGCAATAGTAGAAGCACTAAGTTCAAGACCTTGAGTAATCTTCGATCGAGGATACTTTGCTAATAAAATTTTGATCTGATCTCTAAGGTCATTAGGAATTTTTTGGCCTTTAAATTGTTTGTGTTTTTTCCAGTTGAGAATTTCATGTTTTGTTTTAATGAACAAAGGGTCATTTACCATAAGGCCTCCATGTGTTGAGTCCCTAGAATAAGATAAAACTTAACTAATTTTGAGCAGGTTTACCGCAAGGATACCTAGTTTTTGCAATTTTAATGCAACTTCGTTACTAATTACAATAGGATAATCGCTTTCATTGTCATTTATAAAGTTAAAATTATTTTCATATAATTCTTTCTTAACTTTATGAGTTGAAATTTCTAAAATA
>JBAZUK010000010.1:0-6448 GCA_041661445.1 Parachlamydiales bacterium | reverse complement strand
TTTGTGGTAAAATATAGGCAATAATTTAAGAGGAGGGAAAGGCAAGACTTTTACGAAACTTTTCTAAAGCTTAGCTTTAGGAAATGAAATATGAATACAAATATCGCCATATTTAAAGGCAGAAAAATCTGGAAAATTATAGTAAACAATATTTGACTAAAATCTATATTTATAATAAACTATATCTTATGAAAATAGATAATAAGGAACAATTAGTGAAAGTAATCGATTTTTGGCAAAAAAGCGCCCTGAAAAATAATCTTTTTGAAAGGGCTGTTTTGAATGCAGTTGATTTTAAGAGCAAGGAGATAGTTGATCTAGTCGGACCTAGGCGAAGCGGAAAATCTTCCGTTTTAAAATTAATCATAAAAAAACTCAAACTCAAGGATGAATTTTTATATCTTAATTTTGAAGACCCTTTTTTTGTTGAAAATAACGATCCCCAGATAATAGAAGAGTTTGTGGATGTGTATCGCGAGTATTTCAATGCTAATGTCAAATACCTTTTTCTTGATGAAATACAAGAAATAAAAAATTGGGAAAAGGCGATAAGAAAATTAAGGGATGACGGAAATTTTAAAATATTCATAACCGGTTCTTCTTCCAAGCTTTTAAGCAGGGAATTAGCAACACTTATAACCGGAAGGCATTTATCGTATTATGTTTTTCCACTTTCATTCGCTGAATTCCTGGATTTTGAGAAAGTGAAAGTGAAAAGCAAAAAAGATATTGTCGTTAGGGATAAATTTTTGCAGAAAAAGTTCGACGAATATCTGGAATGGGGAGGATTTCCCGAAGCCGTTTTGCAAAAGAACCATGAGCTATTAAAAAATTATTTTTTTGATATTTTAGAAAAAGACATCATGGCGCGTTATGAAGTGAGGGATCGCGCAATGCTGGAAAAGATGGCTGTTTTTCTGCTGACTAATTCGGCAAAGATTGTGACTATGGAGTCATTAAAAAATAATTTTAATCTTTCATTTGAAACAGTTTCAACCTATATGGAATATTTCAAGAATTCATTTTTGCTTTTTGACTTGGCGCAATTTTCTTTTTCTCTAAAAAAACAGCAGAAGGCCTTTAAGAAATTTTATGCTATTGATGTCGCTCTCGCTAAAAATGCCAGTTTTAAATTATCGGAAGATCGGGGGCGGGTTTTGGAAAACGCAGTTTTTTTGGAATTAAAATTAAGAGAAAATAGTTTGTATTATTATAAGACGAAAGATGGGAAGGAAGTTGATTTTTTTTCTATAAATAAGAGGAAAGATAAGGAGTTGATTCAGGTTTCATGGAGTGTCGCAGAAGAAGACACACGCAACAGAGAAATAAAAAGTTTAGTTTCCGCAATGGAGGAATTAAAAATGAAAAAAGGGACGCTTCTCACTTATGGTGAAAGTGATATAATGGAAAAGGACGGCAAGGAAATAACAATAATGCCAGTTTGGCGCTGGATGCTGGAAAAATAATCGCCAAAGTTTATGAATAAAGAAGAAAGTGAAGGTATTAATACTAATGCAAGTAGCTAAAAGTTGCACTTAATAAAAAGTAGAGCTTTATGTATACTAGACGCCAGTAAAGGCGTTTTTTCTATTTGTTTAAAAATAAGCCTTTCCTTAAGCCGGGCTTTAGGATATATTTAGGATGGATAAAGGGTTATAACTACCTGAAAAATTTGCTAAAAACTTATAATAAACCTTTGTTTGAAGGAGCCGCGGAAGGAATAGAATATATAAAAAATCTATGAAAAATATTGAATTAAAGATATCATCGGGCAGTTTTTCTCCAATAGTAAAAATCTTACAAAAAGAAAAAGCGAAATGCGAAGCAATTTTAAATCAGACCGACACTTATTATAATTATCCGGAAGAGAGATTGAAAATCCGGGAAATCAATAACAAATTTTTTGAAATTATTTTATATCATCGTCCAGATAAAAAAAGTTCAAAAGTTTCCAATTATGAAGTCACAAAGCTTTACGATCAAAAAACGAAGGACTTGGTAAAGAAAGTATTTTTAGGATTATTTGGAGAAAAGGTAATTGTAAAAAAGACGAGAGAATTGTGGTTGTATAAAAATACAAGAATACATCTTGATCGAGTGGATAAATTAGGAAACTTTTTGGAACTGGAAACAGTTGTCAATAAGATTAGTTTTACTCAAGCGCAATCTGAACATAAAAAGGTTATTGAACTTCTAGACTTGGAAAAATATCCTAAAATTAGCAAATCATATAGCGATTTGCTTCTTGTCAAACCCGAATGATAAAAATAGAAAAACTAGTTTTTGCAAAACTTTCCTAAAACTTCGTTTAAGGATAGAATTTATGGATTTTTGAAGCGCCGATAAAGGCGTTTTTTTGTTTTATTTAAACCTAAAAGATATTTGACATAAAGATCAGAGAGTGCTATTTTTATTTGAAACCTAAGACAGACCTTAACAATAAAATAATGGAGGAATGATATGATAAAATTTCTGCTACGCAAAGAATATTTTGGCGGAACTCTTTTTTCAATTAAATCTGGAAAAAGAATCTATGTTTCTGCGGAAGAATTTAAGTCATTAGAAAAAAAGGGAACCATTGCATTGAATTTCTCCAAAGAGATGGGAGAAGCTGGAGATATAAAAATAATATATCCAGTCCTACTGCCCAAAGCAGGGTTTAGTTTTCCAGATACAATTTTTTTTGAAGTTACTCGCGAATGTAATCTTCATTGTAAATATTGTTTCAATAATTCTGGAGATGAAATGGATGGAGAGATGGAATTTAATAAGCAAATAAAAATTATAACTGAGTGTGCTGATTCTGGAGTTCAGGAAGTACGTTTCACTGGAGGGGAACCCATGGTTCTTGAGTGCCTGTGGGATCTCATTATGGAGGCATCGCAGAATAATTTGCGTGTGTCGATGGGAACAAACGGAACATTAATTACGCGAGAAAGTGCAATAAAACTTTCCTTGTGTGGGCTTAACATGGCCATTGTCAGTATTGATGGACTGAAAAAAATCCATGATTCTCTTCGCGGGCAAGGAAATTTTCTAAAATCCATAAATGGAATCCGAAATCTACGCGAGCAAGGTATTGATGTTCGAGTTAATATAGTTGCTATGAAGCCAAATATTGAAGATATTCCTCGCGTGATTGAGTTTTTTCACAGGTTAGGAGTAGGCGTTTTTGTGAGGAGATTCATTTCGTTTGGGAGGTCAATCAAAATTGCTTCAGATTTTTTTCTGAATTCAAATGAATACGAGTGGTTGAAAAATAAATTAAGAATGTACTTGAATGATTCGCAGGGAATAATTCTCGGACACTATCTTAAGGAAGAAAGCTTGGGGACAAGAATTCAATTACCGTTTATGAGACATAGTTGCAGTGTTGGTCAGCGAGCACTTGTTATTGATCCATGCGGAAAGATTCAGCTATGTGGATTTATGAGTCAAAAATCTTCAAATTTTTTCGGCAGTATCATAAATGAATCACTGAATCATGTTTGGCAAAGAGTTCTTGCTGAAAATCCGGCTGGGTGTCTATTAAAAATATTAGACTCATATAATGAATCTGGCATAGGGATGAAAACAAATTGTCTTGCGATTGCATCTGCTTTCAGGAGAAAGGAGCAAACATTATGATTATAGGAATTGCTGGATTGCATGGTGCTGGAAAAAGCTTTCTAGCTAACATAATGAGTACTAAGCTTAAGTGGAGGGTTGTAAATAAGAGAGATGCTATGAAAAAAATATACAAAAAACAACCCCCAGTCGATGACTTAACATGGGAAGAGTGGTATCGTGTTCTTTACGGAAAAGTCGGTGCATTCAACATGATGGTTATGATTCTCGACGAATTAATCAAAGAGAAGAGGTGTTTTCCTATTATTCTTGATTCTGTGCACAACACGGATGAATGGAGGGCGATAAAATACGCATATCCAGAATCAATTCTTGTTGGAGTTTTTTCTCCCAAGAGAGTACGCTCTGCCAGGAATGAACAAGGGGACGAAGAGTTGGATACAAAGAGAATTATTTACTGGCACGAAAATATTTTAGGAGAACTATCATGTCTTCTTTCTGAAGTTGAGTGGGCATTCTCCGGGTGCGATTCTGCCAATCTTCAATTGCGCAAATGTTATGCATTAAGAGATTATCTCAATAAAAGAAAATAACTTAAATTGGATTGCTGTTATTTGACAGCAGAAGCCCTTTCGGTTCATACTACTGAAAGGGTTTTTCTTATGGAAAAAAATACAATAAAAAAAGCAGGAGCAATAATTATAAATCGTGAATTAAAATCTGTCGCGTTGGTTTTTCGACCGACAAAAAATGATTGGACATTTCCAAAAGGACATATAGAAAGGGGTGAAAGCGAAATGGATGCAATGACAAGGGAGGTTTTAGAAGAAACTGGTATGCAGGTTGAAATTAAAAGTGTCCTTCCGGACATGGAATATCTTGGTGGTGATAATAAAAGCATTTCCGTTAGAATGTTTTTAACGCTTTTTATTCAAAATAATCCCGGAAAAAAAATTGGTGAAGAGTGGGTTAAATGGATTCCTATTAATGAAGTTGTAAAAAAACTTAGCTACCAAAATCTTCAAGAATATTTTACATCAGTTCTGGCTAGTATAAGAAATGCTATTTTATGAAAGCAGAAATTATTATAGTTATTTCCAGAAAAGAGCGGTTTATTAATGGGGCTAAATTAATTTTAAAGCAAATCAAGCAGGATGGTTTCGAGTGTCAAATAATTTTTATTGAGGATTACTTTGTAATATATAATGGAAAGCGTGATAAGCGAAAAAAGAAAATATTTTATTTTTTGACCAATGTCGAGGATGTTAAAAAATGCGCGAAAAATGCTTTACAAGAAGGACATGTAGTTGTTAATAAAAAATATTTATTTAAAAAAAGATCTAAATTTTATCTCCAGATGAGCATTAAACAAAGCGGAGTTAACGTTCCTAAAAGTGTTTGTTACAAAAACAATAGTAAAGACTTCCATGGTATGAATTTCCCGTTCTATATTAAAAGTCAACAACAGGCAAGCACCGTTTTAAGAGTTGTAAATAAGAAATTATTAAAAGAAATTTTATGCAAAAATCAGGAAAAAAAGCAATATTAATTACTGGAGCTTGTGGGGAAATTGGGAAAGAAATTGCTAAAAAATTTATTAAAAATGGTTTTGATGTTTGCGGAATAGATATAAAAAATACTCCGCCAGAAGAATTAATAATAAACGCCAACTTTTCGTTTTGCCAGGTTGATATTAGTGATTATAATAATGTTTCAAAATTTTTTAAAGAAAATTCCAAACGGAATTTTTGTATGATAGTAAATTGTGCTGGCATACTTAAATTAAATAATTCACAGGAAACTACAATAAGTGATTGGAAATCTACGCTGAATGTTAATTTAGACGGATCTTTTAATATTGCAAAGTGCGGAACGATGCATTTTAAAAATAAGGGAACGGCTGGCATGGTTATTTTAATAGGATCTCGCTGGGGAAAAACGGGAACGGAAAAGGCCTGTGCGTATGCTTCTAGTAAGTCTGGGTTAAGAGCTCTAGTTAAATCACTTCAAAAAGAAAATTATGAAACCGGAATTAGATTTATCCTGCTTTCTCCCGGGAGCGTTTTGACTAGTATGTCAAGAGCCGTAGATGAAAATATTATTTCTCACATTTTAAAACCAAGCGATATTGCCGATTTAATTTTATATTTATCAAAAACACCAAAAAATATTATTTTTGACGAAATATCTATAAAAGCATATCCTTATGATTTTATTAACGCATAAAAATGACCTGAATAAAGTCTTATATATTTATAAAATAAAAAATATAAAAGAAAGCTTTGTTTTAAGGGGTGGTATTATAAACAAAACATTTTATGTAAAAGATTGTCTGGGTAGAAAGTTTGTTATACAAAAGGTGAATAAAATGTTTAGCCCAATTCTCATGAAAGATATTAGGATTATCTCAAAATATCTACGTAAGAATGGATGGATATGTTCTACACTAGTAAACCTGAAGAACGGAAGGTTATTTTATAGGCAAAAAGGTAATATTTTATGGAGAGTTTATAATTATATAGAAGGAAAATCTTTTGATTCATCCAATATTTACCCAAACATCTATAGGGATGTCGGTAAATTATTGGGAAAATTCCATAGCGATCTAAATCTATGCGTATATAAAACGGAGCATATTTTAAAAGGATTTCACCAAAAAAATTTTTATATTGAAAAAGCAAGGAATATTATTAAGAGCGGATGTGCTGAGAATATAAAAAAATTATTAGAGAATGTTATAAGTGAAATTTCTGGTAATGTCAAGTACCCATTTCGTTAGACACTAATTCTGTGATTAAAAATTGATTAGCGTAAATTATCGGTGGCATTTTGAGGGCGGTATGAATCCGCCTGTTATTGTAAGTATAAATCGTTTGGTAAA
>JBAZUK010000009.1:0-14764 GCA_041661445.1 Parachlamydiales bacterium | reverse complement strand
TATTGGAAGAATAAATTATCAAGACAATGGCAATTGGAGCGTGTTTAAACCCGAAGGACCATATTTGCACATTCATCTATATGGAAGAGCTAAGAGCGCCAAGATTCAAAAATATGGCGATGCTGTTTATTTGCCTCAGCGAGAAACAGGATTTTATGATAAATTTGAACCTTTGAATGATGGCGATATCGCCGAAATAAAAAAACAGATCGAAGAAATATCAAAGCAAGAAAAATATCAAGATTCAAATTGGAAATAATTTTAGGCGGGGTGCAATTCCCCGCCTTTTTTGTACCAATTGCAAAGGATAAAATATAATGATAGAATATCACTATAAAGAAATAATTTTTTAAATTGATTAAATTACCTGGCTTGTTATAAAAACAATGAATGATTTAACTAAAACAAAATCTATAATTTCAAATGAAATTTTAAAATTAGAAAATGCAAATAGTACTGCAGATTTCTTTCAAATTAGATGTGCGATATCTAAGTCTTTAGAAAATTTAAGTGAGGAAGAAAAGAAAATTCTAATTCAAGAAAGTAATCTCTTTATAGATTTAATGGATGCAATTTTTACAAATAAGTCGTTTCTAGATTCTTTACTGAAAGTAATGAATATGGAAAAAGTATTTAGAGACTCAGACGAGTATAAAAAGCTAAAGGGGGATGATGAAAAAATAAAAATAAGAATGAGAGGAATGGAATTAATAGAAAAACAGTTGATTCAAAGTGCCCTATATACCTCTTGTTTCATTTTGGCAGTTGGAATGCCGTATGTTAATCAGAGAGCAATCCCATATATAAGAAAAAGATTGGTAAGCTCTATTGAAAATATTAAAAATGAGCAAAAAAATTTATTTACAATACCAAATATTTGTTTTAAATTACAAGACATAGTTTTTGATGGTTACTATTTATTAAAATTAAAATATTCAGACAACTATATAAATTTTAATTTTTTTATAAAAAATTCAGGAATATCAAGGTGTCTCATTGGTTCGTTTCTTCCTAGTATTATTCAGATAGGGTGCGTACAGAGTGTTTTTAAAAATATTATAAATTTAATGGATAAAAAAAATAAATTTTCTATCCCAAAAAAAATATATGATATACATTCAATTATAAAAAGAATAAATGGAAGCATAGAATATTTTAAGAATAAATACAAAGAATTTAATGACAACCAAGGTTACTTTGACAATTTTATCGAAAATTTTATTACAAAGGGAGAAAAAAATGTTTCGTATATACTTGAAAGAATGACGGACGGTTTTTCTTTTCAAGAAGGAAGGAGTGCAACGGATGTAATTCTTGAAAAAATTTCTAAAGCAAAAGGGGTTAGGAGCGACTTATTGAATTTTGCAAAAGAAAATTTTAAAGCGTTTTCAACAAAAGTGTCAGATAGTGATTATGAATGGACAAACAAAGTTTATTTAACATCAAATAAGACTTTATCTGCCATAGAAACAATCGGAGAAGCTGTTGATAATGGATGGAAAATAAAAGTATTTATGTTTGAATTCTGTAACTGGATGGAAGAAATTCATTATATTTTAAATAAATTTAATATCGAAGACGATTGGGATAAGATAGAAAATTTTCTCAAGGAAGAGAATGATAAAATAGAGTGGAAATCAACATTTTTTACTCCTACTGAGCAAGATTTTTCCGAAGAAAATGAGAAAATTTTAAGCGAAAAAATTTTTGGAAAAATAATCGATAACATTTTGGGAATGATGAATACAGAAGGCGGTGTAATAATCGTTGGCTTAATCGAAAATAATCATCTTGTGGTTAGAGAAGAAATCAATAAGAATTTAGTACAAAAAAACGGGCATTATTTTTTTAATATTCTGTCTGAACTAAAAAATAAAAATAAAAATATCGATTGCGTGAAAAGGGAAATTCAGGATGCTCTCAGCAGAATAACGAAAGAGAGTGTAGATAAGTTTAATAACCTTTTTTCATTTACTCCAATTGAAATTAAAAACAATGATGAAATTGCAACAGTTTATCTTATTGAAGTAAAAAAAGCGGAAAAAGTTTTTTTTAACTGCAGAGTAGAAGGTGGTTCTCTCTGGGTTACTTTAACTAAGAGAGCAGATGCCAGAATATCTAAAGTTGATCCGAGAACGGCTTTAGAAAATAAATAAAATATCATACAAATAAAACCCTTGCTTTTCCGCGCCAAGGCGTTAGTTTAAAAATATGATTAGTATAAAAATAAGTATGTTTTTAGCAGAAGAAAAAAATTTTATTGAAAGCTATGGATCGTTTATTGCATCATTCTTTGCTTCACTTGTAGCTCTTTCTATTGCTATTTGGGGCTGGAAAATGGGAAGTTGGTTTAAAAGGCCAAAGTTGAAGGTTATTAGATTAAAAAAATATAATCAAAATGGCGGATTAAATGTTTGGAGGATTTTAATAAAAAATGTTGGAAATGAAACAGCCAAAAATGTAGAATCGGAAATTATAGAGGTTTATGATGGTGCAATTAAAAGAGAAAATTTCCTTCCATGTCCTTTAAGATGGGCTAATAGACAAAATTTAGAAAGCTATCGTTCATTAATGAATATTCTTCCTGGGCAAACTGCTTTTGTTGATCTTCTTGATGAATTTTATAGAGATGGAAAGTTAAATATGAGATTTGGAACGGTCATATCGCTAGACGACATAAAAGATTTTTCTTATCTAAGTAATGATCGGTCAATGATTAAAGTGGGAATTTTTTGTGAGAATTATAAAACCTTATACTTTAATTTTAAATTTAATTTGGCAAAAAGAGAAACCTAATTTTTTTGAAAAAATATAAAAAACCTTGCTTTTCCGCGCCACCGAAAATTTAAAAATAGAAGAATAATTTTTGGGCGGGGTGCAATTCCCTGCCTTTTCTGTGCTATAATGGGCAAATAGGGTTATCCACAGGCGCTATTTGCAAAATAATGATATAATATCAC
Source organism: Parachlamydiales bacterium (assembly GCA_041661445.1). Lineage (GTDB taxonomy): Bacteria > Chlamydiota > Chlamydiia > Chlamydiales > SM23-39 > JBAZUK01. The sequence continues at coordinate 11,804 of JBAZUK010000009.1, read as the reverse complement.
TATAAAAATAGATATACAAAAATGGTAACACAGAGTAAAAAAATATTATCTTCAATAAAAACAGAACCTTATTTTCAAAAGGATAACTTTGTTTTATATAAAGAAGATTGTTTAAAGATATTGGGACAACTTCCTGAAAATTCAGTCGATATGATTTTTGCTGATCCGCCATACAATCTTTCTAATGGTGGATTTACAGTTCATGCTGGAAGAATGGTAAGTGTACATAAAGGCGATTGGGACAAAAGTAAAGGATTTGAAGATGATTATAACTTTCACCTAAAATGGCTGGAAGCTTGCAGAAGAGTTTTAAAACCAGGCGGAACAATTTGGGTAAGCGGAACCTACCATTCAATTTATCAATGTGGGCATGCAATTCAAAAATTAAATTATCACATTCTTAATGATGTTGCTTGGTTTAAGCCGAATGCGGCGCCAAATTTAAGTTGTCGATTTTTCACGGCTTCACATGAAACTTTAATCTGGGCAAGAAAAGATAAAAAAGCTAAACACACCTTCAATTATCATGAGTTGAAAAATGGAAATTGGAACGGAGATTTTTTAAAAAAAGCGGGTAATCAAATGCGTTCTGTTTGGGCAATTGGAACACCGAAACCTGATGAAAAGAAATTTGGAAAACATCCAACTCAAAAACCACTGGAATTATTACGAAGAATAGTTATTGCTAGTACAAACAAGGGAGATGTAATCCTCGATCCATTTGCCGGTAGCTCTACGACAGGAATTGCCGCGGCTATGTATGGCAGAAAATTTATTGGAATAGATACTGAAAAAGAATATTTAGAAAAATCCAAAAGAAGGTTTAATGACTTGAAAAAATAATATGGAAATAAGAAAAGTTTTAATAGAAAAAATAAATAGCTCCAATTGGTGGCATGTTAGGCCGCAAGATAAAAAATCTTATAAAAAAAGAGGAAAGTTTTTAGCATCAACTTATAAACAAGCGGAATTTTATGGAAAGCCAAATTTGGAATCGGAAAAAGTTGCAATAAAAAACCCTATTTATGGATTTTCTGAATTGGAAATATTAACGAAATTATTTGGGGAAAATGCTAAAAAATTGCTTGATAAAGTTCTAAATGCCGATAATTGTTGTTTTTACAACGAAAGAACTAATTTAGATGCAAAAATTTTTGAAAAAGCTCGTAAATCAGGATATGATTCAATAGTGCTGATGACAAAAATAGGAAAAAATATTTTAGAAAAAGGTAAAAAGCCAAACTCGATAGAATTAAATTTATTAAATATTTAATGAAATAATATGGCAAATAGTAAATCTTGGGACAAAATAGTGAAGGATTATAAAATATTAGAACATGATTTTTCAAAATCACCATTCCCGATTTCTGCTAGTCAAATAAAAAAGTCCGTTCAAAAATTTAAACAAACTACAGAAAAAGAAGTACGCATATTGTGTAAGCAAGACACACGAAAAAGTAGGCCAAAAGTTTTTCAGGATAATGATTTATTTTTACTTCCTGTAAAAAATGGTTTTTACAATATTATTAAGGGTGAGGGATATATAGATATCACAAAAATTACAAGCAAAGAAGTTGTCTATTCTTCAAAGTTGGATTTTAATTTGGAAACTTCACGAATTGGTGATTCGGAAATGCAACATCTTGATTTTGCATATGCTTCTAGTTTGATTCGAACTTTCATGGAAGATCCAACATTAGTTTTAACAATTCGGGGAAGAAAGTATACTCCCGATTTTAGTTTTTTTGTAAATAAACAAAAAATTAGTGTTTCAAGCGTTCAAACTGAAGTTGATGCTGGATATGAGGGAAAAAATCAGATTGTTTTAATTGAGGCAAAAAATTCTAAAACAATGGACACGATAATTCGCCAACTTTACTATCCATTTAAGCAATGGCAAGTTCATACGAAAAAGAAAGTAGTTACTTTGTTTTTTGAGAAAGATCATAAAACAAGTTCGTACTCAATTTGGAAATTTGAGTTTACCGATCCAAATGATTATAACAGTATAAAGCTTGTAAAAAGTGGAAAATTTAAAATAATTGATAAATAATTTTTTTAATACTTACTTTAATACTTACCTCAGTACCCCAGAAGTAAATCCGAGGCGGATTACTACGGGGCAGGCGTACTTAAATACTTATCTCAATATTTACCTCTTGGGAAATTAAAATTTCAGAAAATAATTTTTTTATTTTTTTTACCCCCCCCTTTTTTTACCCCCTCCCCCCCCCCCTAACCCCCCCACAAACCCAATCCGCCCCGCCAAAATTTAAAACCCCAAAACACTCATTTTTTAACGACCGTATAAAAATGATTAAAAATGTGTCATTTGCCTACGGCCGTGGCCATATGACACAATGAAAACTTTTAAAATAAAACGACATTCTCATATTCCCTGCCTGCCGGTAGGCAAGTCGAGAATATGAGAATGTTATAACCTTATTGACTTATAGGATTTTTGGCGTAATAATGAGTTATAGAAAATATTGTTATTTTAAAAAATAATTTTTGGTAATTTTGGTATCAATAATATCAATAGGAGATTGTCATGAATGCAAAAAATAATTATTTTGTGGATGAATGCATTAAGTCATTGAGAGATTACTTTGCACCTTTAACCTGGCTGTATAAAAAGATGAAGAAGCTAACGCTTCATAAGGAGGCTTAAGATGTATTATAAGATTCTTGCGGGGATAATCATTGTGGTAGTGATAGTGGCCCCCTCTATTTGGGTTATTGTCACCAGTATGTGGCATATTCATAAATTGAATAAAGCCAATAAATGGCAGTGCATATCAATGAAGGATGAAAAATAGGATAAAAATGTTATTCGAAAGAACGTTAAGGGAGATCATGCTATATCTCCCTTTTTTTATTTTTATGATAAAATAATTTTATATTTAACCCCCCCACAAACCCAATCCGCCCCGCCAAAATTTAAAACCCAAAAACATTCATTTTTATACGGCCGTTAAAAAATGATTAAAACTTCCGAATTAGAATTATAATGCTACAACGTACTAGTATATTGTAGTATTTTTGTGTTTCTATATTTTCTTGAATTATGGTAACATTTTTGTTCCGTAATTTTTTAGTGGTATAATGAGAGTATAAAAAAATATGGAAAATAAAAGCCACACAGTAAATTTTTATGAAAAGGTGTGGAAAAACCAATTAAGTATGGTCCTCAACTAATTTAAACAAAATGGAACTAAGTGAAAAAGAGGAAAAAACTCAAAAAGAAGCAATAGAATATATTAAATCTCACAAGGAAGAATTAGTAGACAAATTTATTGTAAGTAAAAAGCCGTTACGCCTTGGCGTCCTTACTTTTTTTATGGCTGGTTCGCCGGGAGCCGGCAAGACAGAATTTTCCAGGAGATATATGACCGGAGTAATTAATAAGACAAATCGCAAGTTGATTAGCAATATGAGAAAGATAGGTATTGATATTAATAATGTCGATACAATTTTTATTAGGATTGATGTTGATGAAATAAGAGATTTTATTCCACAATATCGAAAAACTGATAATCAATCTTGCATAGTTGGAAATGCGCATGTAATACAAAAAGCGGCAACTAAGGGACTGGATATTTTAAGAAAATATTGTTTTCAAAATAATATATCATTTTTACACGATGGCACATTTGGGAATTATAATACGATGAAAGACCTAGTAAGGAAATCATTGAAGGAGGGGAGAGATGTTAAGATATTCTATATTTATTTGGATCCTTTAGCAGCGTGGGAATTTACCAAAGCTAGGGAATTTATTGAGGGTAGAAATATTTTAAAAGAAAAATTTGTTGAACAATTTTTTGCTTCAAGAGAAAATGTGAATAGAATAAAACAAGAATTTGGAAGCAAAGTGAAGCTTGATTGTATTATTAAAGGCAAAAACAATGAAATTGAAGAAATCAGCCTTAATGTCGAAAATGTTGACAACTTTATCGAAAAATATTATAATAGAAAGTCTCAATCTGGTTATACCAAAGAGAGTTTACTAGAATTGATTTCTGATATATAATATCTATATGTGGAATATGTTTACTAAGGTTAAAAAAGACAATAGAGAAGAAGTAAAGCAGGAAATCCTGCGAGAGTTTTTTAGTTCTGCAGAACAGAAAAAAGCAGTCACGAAAGCGGTACGAGAATCAGCAGAGGATCAGAAAGCACTTATTAAAAAATATCGCGGATTGAAGTTGAATAAAGATTGTCGATAAATTATAGATCGGAGATAGTTCTGAATTTATTTGTATAAATTTTCCAGCCCGGAGACGGGCTGGTTTTTTGATGTTATAATAAAATTATGTAATTTAATACCCCAGAAGTATCCGCCCTTGGGCGGAACTACGGGGTGAACTTACCTCAGTACCCCGTAAATATGCTAATCGGCATACACGGGGCAGGCGTACTTAAATACTTACCTCTTGAAAAATTAAAATTCCAGAAAATTTAGGTGAAAATAATCCCCAAAACTTTCAAAAAACCTTCAAAACAATCATTTTACCAACGGCCGTAAAATTATGATGAAAAAATAAACGAAATGAATTTGTGAAATTTATGATTTGTATAGGAATTTAAAAACATTGCAATTAATGTTTTTATTTGATATTTTTAGTATAAACAATATGGTTAATAAAAAAATAAACGAAAAGCCAATCATCTATCAAGCGAAATCTGGAGCCATTGAGCTTTCTGTTGATGTGAAAAAAGAAACAATTTGGGCGAATTTGCAGCAAATTGCGGATGTGTTTGGCGTGGATAAATCAGGCGTCTCTAGGCATATCAGGAATGTTTTTCAGTCCGGCGAATTGAAAGAAAAGGCAACTGTTGCAAAAATTGCAACAGTTAAAAAGGAAGGCAAGAGAGAGGTTATTCGCGATATAGAATACTTTAATCTCGATGTGATTTTGTCTGTTGGATATAGGGTTAATTCTAAAAAAGCTACAAATTTTCGCATCTGGGCAACCAAAACATTGAAAGACTATATTACTCAGGGTTATGCAATCAATCCATCACGCATTGCGCAAAATTATCAAAAATTTATCGCTGCAGTTGAAGAGACTAAAAAATTATTGCCAACGGACAATCGTATTACAGCCCAAGATGCAATGGAGTTAATAAAAATGTTTGCGGGAACATGGTTTTCATTGGATGCTTATGACAAAGAGTCTCTTCCAAGCAAAGGCATCACCAAAAAGAAAGTTGCTTTTGCTGGACAGGAGCTGAGTGAATCAATCGAAAAACTTAGACAAGAACTTATTCGAAAAAGAGAAGCAACTGAAATTTTTTCTGTTGAGCGCGAGAAAAATAGCCTAGCTGGAATTGTCGGAAATGTTTTCCAGGCTTTTGGTGGAAATGATCTATATCCAACAATTGAAGAAAAAGCAGTCCACTTGTTTTATTTTATTGTGAAAAACCATCCTTTTATTGATGGAAACAAGCGATGTGGCGCTTTTGCTTTTATCTGGTTTTTGCAAAAAGCCAACTTTGATTTTCGGGAAAAAATCACACCAGAAGCTCTTACTGCATTGACACTTCTGATGGCCGAAAGCAATCCAAAAGATAAAGATAGGGTAATTGGACTTATTTTATTGCTTTTGAAAAAATAAATAAAATTACCTATTTAATTATTATTCGTTGTGAAATTAAAATTCCAGAAAATAATTGATAAATAATTTTACTACCCCCCCCACAAACCCAATCCGCCCCGCTTGCCTCGCCGAATCTAGGCGGGCCGAAAATTTAACCCCAAAACCTTCAAAACTTCCAAAACATCAACAAATAAAAATTACATCCTTTTTATTGCTATCGCATAAAAAAGGTTGTAATTTATTTTAAAGGTTTTCTTGAAATTTTTAGATTAAATAAATTTTTTGTGGATGCTTTACTTTATATGGAAGAATAGCTTAGCTTCTTTGTCGTCTTCAATTTCATATGCCAAAATCACATTCATTTCTTTTGCGGTTAATCCAAAAAATGAGCGCAAAATATCAACTTCTTTCTTGAATTCATAAGGGCATAACCAGACGCTTTTTTGCAGTTGAAATAATCCCAGTTCTTTTAGCTTTCCCCGGAGCGCTTCTCTCTTCATTTTATTTTTATCAGGAATGTCAAAAATTAACAGTCTCCATTTTTTGTCCCATCTTCGGGATTTTTTGATTTTCAGATCATCAAATTGATATCTTCCTGCCCATTTCTTGCCTTCCTTTGTCAGTGAAACGTGAATCTGCTTTCCTTTGTATTCTATTTTAATAAAACCTTTAGTTTTTAGTTTATAAAAAGCGTTATAAAATTTTTTCTTTTCAAATTCCTTTTGCTTTTTTCTATATTTGGCATATCGGATAATATCCGGAATAATTCTCGGCACAAAATAGGGGGAGGTGGAAGCGATAGCAATTCCGCCAGCCAGCAGGATTCCTTTTAATATTATTTTTGTTATTTCTCTTTTGTTTTTCTTCATATTTTATTTCGGTATTACTTTTTAGCTAGGCTATTTACTATTCCAATTTTACATCCTTTTTTATGCTATAGCAATAATAAGGATGTGATTTTATGCAAGTGTTTTTGGATTACTTTTTTGTGATATAATAAAATTATATTAATAAGTTATGAAATTTGTTAAATATTATGTCAGTAAAGATTACATATTTTGTCCACGGAACGACAACGGATAATGAAAAGGATCTGGCTACCGGTTGGACGCCGGGGGAATTGTCAGAACTTGGAAAAGAACAAGCCAAGAAATTAGGTGAGCTCGTTTCGGATAAAAATTTTGATGTGGTTTTTTGTTCCGATTTGAAAAGAGCTGTTGATTCGGCGGAACTGGGTTTTGGAGAAAAATATAAAATCATTCAAGACAAAAGACTTCGAGAATGCAACTACGGAGATTTTACAGGAAAATCTGCAGATAGTTTCAAAAATAATTTGACGGATTATGTTGAGAAGCCATTTCCAAACGGAGAGAATTACAAAGATGTTGAAAAAAGAATTGCGGATTTTCTGGAATTTCTGAAGCAAAATTATGATGGCAGACATATTGCCATTGTTGCTCATCAGGCTCCGCAATTGGCGCTAGATGTTTTACTTGGTGGAAAAACATGGAAGCAGGCGATTGATGAAGATTGGAGAAATAAAAAAGCATGGCAACCCGGTTGGAATTATGTTATTGAATAAATTTTATGAAATCAGATATTGAAAGTGGCAGTGTAAAAGACTTGGCGGAAATTGTTCGGTTGAATGAGAAAATATTTCAAGGAATGTATGAACAAGAACCGTATTCATTGGAACAATATAAGGAAAAAATTAAAGATAAAGAACCAATAATTTTTATTTCTAAAAAAGGCGAAGAAATTATCGGCGATTCGATTGCCTTTGCAAGAGGCGAATCACTCTATGTTTGGGTGTTAGGTGTCGCTAAAGAATATCAAGGAAAAGGAATTGGAAGCGCTTTATTGAAAAAAAATGAGCAATTCGCTCGAGAAAATAATTATAAATCAATATCGGTGAAGGTATATAATGTTTCCGAAAGGATGCAACAATTGCTAAAACAGCGAGGATATCAGGTAGTAAATGTCGAGAAATCAAAAACAGATTCTAAATACGATGCGATTCACCTTGAACTAAAAATATAATTACCCCCCACAAACCCAATCCGCCCCGCAGAAAAATTTTAAAAATAAAAAAGGTTATTAATTTCTTAATAACCCTTGTTCTGAATCTGATAAATTTTAGGCAAGCAGACTTTTTTTAATCTTTGCCTTTGGTTCTTGCTCATGAAAACGTTTATTTGGAACTGGAACAAAGTAAATATTTTTTTTCTTTTTTTCCTCTATTATCTCCTTGCTTCTTATTTCAAATAATTTTGTTTCTATTTTTTCTTTTCTCTTTCTCGAGATTGAAATATCGGAGAGGGGGAGTCGGCCTTGTTTGTCACAACTTGAATTATTCCAATTATTCCAAACAAGAGCACCGCGTATTTCCACAAGAAGAAAAATTGCCTTATTTCCTTTTACATACAACGCATTAACTGGCTTCCGCGGCAACGCTATTATGCAATTTCTTGTGATTTTAAAGGCTCTGCCAACTCTTGAGAAAAGTGATTTATTGCTTCGTCTTTCTTTTACCATGGCGTTCACGCCTCCTTTCATTTGCAAGATGGTTTGTTAGTCAATTTATAATGAAATTGTTAAGATTACAGTAAGAAGCCATCATAGTGCATTATAAAAAATCTGTCAATAACGTAACGGAATAAATACACAAGTATACAATTTTTTTTGACACTTGACAAAAGATGAAAATAAAGATATTGTCTAGTGTGATTTAGTGTTAGCTAAAATAAGTTTGGACCTTAAAAATAGAATTATTGAAACCTTTTTTGGGAGGAATGTGATGGGAAAAAAATTATTTTTTGACAAGACATTACTTGGGATTGAGGATGAATTGGCGGAAATTAATCTGACGGGTTATGTTATTGACTTGGGACCAATGCTTCCCGGAGAAGAAATTATCGGAGAATTAAATGATTTTGAAAAAAAATCATTCATCTGGATTGAAAAAATGCATGAAAAAATTATTGAAGTTGTCAGGGGTACGGCTAATGATCTTTCTGATTTAGATACAAAAGTGATTGACCAATATGTTTTTGAGAGCGAAATATTGTTAAGTAAAATTAAAATTCTGCAAAAACGTGTGCTAATATCACTGCGAGAAAGATTTATTAATGAAAAGTCGATAGGTTTTCGAGGGAATTTTAAAATTGTCAGAAGTAGGCAAAGTGAGAAAGATTTGGAAATGGAAATAGAAAAATTAAAAGAAGTTTCAATTATGGAGGTTTCGAAAGCAATGAAAAAAACAAATTTTCGTTCTTGCTAAAGTAGTAAAATTAATGGTGTCCTTGCTTTAATGGGGGACACCATATTTATTTTAAAATAGTCCGGCAACTACAAGAAGTAAAAACCTCCATTTTTAACGGCCGTAAAAAGTGATTGAAAATTAAAAGACCCGCGAGGATATTATCCCTGCGGGGCTGTAATAATCATACATTAAGTTGCCTAAATTTTTTAGGCCAATCCCAAAGACCCAAAAGTCCGCCATAGAATGCCTCTTCCAATGCGTTGACATGAGTTTTTTCTGCCGTAAGAATAACATAGAAGTTTGTCCTTCCATCCGGAATAATTTCAACCTTCGTTGTTTTAGCTGCTTTTATATCATAAAAGTCAGCACAAAACCTCATTACTTCTTCTGCGGTAAGTACGGCGCGGAAAGAAGCTTCAAACAGAGCAGTAGGAATTCTCTCTGATGTGAGATTCAGACAAAATTCTTCATGGTTTGCATCAGGAGAAATTTTAACCCGGGTCGTTTTCGCTAACCTTGATTCGTAAAAAACCTTGCAAAAACTTTTAATATCTTCAACACCGAGGACCTTAAAGTGAAAATGATTTGGCATTTTTTGCCTCCTTTTTGAGTTTATATGGGTTATTATACTAAATGTAAAATGACTAACTTAATACAATAATCCTAAAGGCAGTTTTTGTCAAGCTGAAAAAGTAATGTCTACATACATATGGCGGTTTCAATTTGAAAAAAATAATGCTTTGTGATATAAAAAAGAAAAGGAGGATTTTCTTTAACAATTCACATAGGAGGGACTAACATTGGACACAACTCAAAAGTGGGATCTTGCCAAAAAAGGAATACTGAAGATTACAGATAACAGAGAAGACATTTATGATTTTAGGGTGCTTATACCGGTGTTGGAGGTAATTGCTCTTAGGGAAATGGAAATAGTGGCGGCGCATTGGTATGGAGTGGGGAAAAAATATCAATGCTCATTTCCAATCTGCAATTTTTGTGAATTTTATCGCGAAATGGATGCCAGTCCAAGAATGTTTTCGATTGTTTATATCGGCAAAGCCACAGAATATCCTTTTCGAGAAAATAATTTTCAGTTTGATAAGGTGGTTCATGGGTATCTCTCTAAAAGAGAACATAAATATATTTTGTGCGCTGCCGGACAAGGAAAAAGCTTAACCTGTGAGGTAAGTTTACTGGGAAATAATAATGGCGAGATAATAACGCCGTCCCGGTATTCATATTTCGATGATAAAGAGAATCAAAAGCTACATGCATTAATTTGCAAAGAACAATTTGTAAAATAGTTTTTTTAAAGCAGGCTTTTTGGAAAATTCCAATCAGCCTGTTTTTATTTTGCTTTAGTTACAGTAAAAATGCTTACATAAAGCAATATATTCATATGAGCTTGACATAAATCAATTTCAGGAATAGTATCAAGTGTTCATTAAAAAATGAATATGATCAAAACCTAGTTAATCAATAAACCAATTTTTTTGGAGGGAATTAGAATGAAGAAAACAGCTTTATGGGCAGTTATTTGTTGCATGCTCTTGATTTTTTCAGCCGTAGTTAGAGCTGAAGCTAAGATTGCCGGAAAGATAGATCCTCAGGATGACAAACAGATTATTCAAATTAATCTGAAAAATGGGAAACTGCGGGGCATCATAAGCAAAAAGAGTCTTTCCAATAAAAATGTGGAAAGCATCATTTTTCATTCAGTAATGGGAGAATTTTCTGGGGAAATAGTCGAAAAAAATCATAATTGGATAAAACTTGAAATTCCTGGAACGGCTGCACGGGATGGCGGTTTTTGGGAAATTATTATGAAATCAGGGAGGGGATATTTTCTCAATCCGGATAAATTTGAAATAACCAAACCGTGGTATAAAAAAGATGGGCGGATCTGGTATGGAAATTATCAAAAACCGGAATTGAGATTCAATACTCCAGGAATACTCACGATTAATTTTCAAAACAATGCGCTTCCGGGATTTGTTTCAACAATCAAAAAAGAGAACGTCGAGTATCTTGTTTGGAATCCTGTTTCTGATTGGGGGAAAAACATTTATACCGGAACCATTGCAGTTGATAATTTGGGTGATTATTATTGTAATTTTTCTCCTGAAGTTCCAAATTCAGGCAAAGGAACGGTTTTGGCAAAAATGAAAGACGGAAGTGAGGTTTGGCTTTTAACTTCCGATACTGTTTGGGATTTCGGGGATAACATTGCAATCATTGATGATGGATCTGGGGCGCTTCTGGAATATATAATTGCTCCATAAAAAAATCGAAAGGATAAGAGCGGGTTGATAAAAAATATCTTCCCGCTTTTTCATTCTTTTGACAAAGTTTTGAAAGTATGCTATAAAGGTTGGAAGAGGAAGTGGTTCTTTTTCATCGTTAAAATAACATTTTTACTGAAAGAAGGGGTTTTTATGGTTAGAAAAATCGGAGAAAAGGTTTTTGTGGGCTCAGAAGAAGACGGAAAAAAGATTTATCTGAATCCTGATATTATGCTTATTGATGAAAGGGTTACATCCTTTCGCGATCCAATTGATCTCTCAAATGATTCAGAGGATAAAATTATTGACAGAATCGATTGTCAAAACAAAAGAAGAGCAGCATTAGTGGAGAGTCGGAAGAGGATCCAATCTTTCAAGAGAAAAGCCGGGATTATTCAGTTATTCATGCTAAGTCAATTACTGAATAGTAATCCTGAATTAAGCAATTAGAAATATAGAAGAGCAAGTTATTTTATCTTTTTTACATCTAGGGCAGAAGAATAATTCTTCTGCCCTCTTTTTATTACTAATTAGCACTCTTGACAGGGGATTGCTAATTTTTTGAAATGGTTGTATAATCGGAAGAGGTTGTAAATCGTTATTCTCTACGAATTACGAATCAAATACGAATATACGAATCGGTTTAAATTTATAGAA
>JBAZUK010000008.1:0-24469 GCA_041661445.1 Parachlamydiales bacterium | reverse complement strand
TTAGGCATAAAATCTTCAGGCTTACTTCCTGAATATCTTTCCAGTGTTTGCAAAGCAACTTCTTTTTCCATTTGATTCATAGCATTATCTCCCAAAAACATTAGCTTAATTATATTATTATAAATTTGCAAGTCTTTAGAATACAAGGTCCGAAAATAGGCAAGTATCATCTGAGCCCTTGATATAACAAACATTTAAGATATTGGGGGCGAAAAAAGGGAGTGCAAACTTCAGAACTTTCTGAATTAATTTCAATTCTAGAGCGAAGATTATTATCCTGTAAAAAAGTTATAATTAATTAATAATTATATAAGACGATCTAAGAATTTGATTATTAAATTATTTTAAACATCGAATAACAAATAAAGTAGCGAAAGGTATTGATAATAAAATTAAAACGAAAAGACTCACTCACGGATTTAGAGAAAAAAGATACTCATTTGTCAGATGAAATCTAATTATTTAATATCTTACTTCCATCAAAAAAATAGAAAGTTAGATCGAATTAATAAAAATTTTTCTAATTCATCGATATGTCTCATGTTCTCTCCTAAACCTTTGTCAACAAAGGAGATATTGATATGATCAACGGGTTTTCTTGTATCTAATTATTTTTAGTCGCATTTTTATTTAAAATAACAAAATAATATTATATAATTATTAATTATACATATTTCATAATATTATTTTAATTATAAAAATTAATCAAGGTTAACTCATGTCAGGCTGTCCTAGTTTATTTACATACGCAACATTTGTTGTTAGCACTAACATTAGAGAAATTGAATCCAAAGATTTTGGTGCAAAAAAACCTTTAGATAAAAGTATTATATTGAATATAGAAAAATGTTTAAGATATTTCGATAGAATAGAATATCGCTTTGTAACTTCCAGCTCCACTCATACGCCATGGAACGAACAAGATACTGAATGGGCAAAAATGTTTTACCATCACTGCGCGTTAAAAGCCAGAATATCACAAGGCGATAAATCAATAAAAAACGATAAATTGCTACGTAGCGATAATAAAACTGAATTAGATTTTGCAGCTCTTTATGGTGATGTCGAAAGAATAAGTAAAATTTTTGAAAAAGATCCAAAAGCATTACCTGATTCTGACACTATGAATTTTGCTGTCCAAAGCACCAATATAAAAGCAATGCTAAAAATACTTTCTTTGAATCCCAACTTGATTACTTGGAAAGACCGTAACTCGAAAAATCTAATGCATTATGCTGCTGAAAGTGGAGATCTTAAAGCAATAGCTATGCTTCATACGTTAAATTCAGGCTTGATTGCAATGCGAGATTCGGATACCGGAGCTACTGTAATGCATTGTGCTGCTAGAGGTGGGAATCCTGAAGCAATAGCTTTGCTTCATAAGTTAAACCCAAACTTGATTGCAGAGGAAGATTCGAATTACGAAAATGCAATGCATTATGCTGCTAGTAATGGGAATCCTGAAGCAATAGCTTTACTTCATACGTTAAACCCAGACTTGATTGCAAAGAAAGGTTTTTATGAAGTAACTACAATGCATCGTGCTGCTAGAGGTGGGAATCCTGAAGCAATAGCTTTGCTTCATACGTTAAACCCAGAATTGATTGAAATGCAAGATTTGAATGGAAATACTGTAATGCATTATGCTGCTAGTAATGGGAATCCTGAAGCAATAGCTTTGCTTCATAGGTTAAACCCAAAATTGATTGAAATGCAAAATAGGTCTGGAGCAACTCCAATGCATTGTGCTGCTAGAGTTGGGAATCTTGAAGTAATAGCTTTGCTTCATAGGTTAAACCCAAAATTGATTGAAATGCAAGATTTGAATGGAAATACTGTAATGCATTATGCTGTTGAAATAAAAGCTCGTAAATTAATAGCCAAGCTTGCTGATGCTGCATTAAAAAGAACCCCTCAGGCAATAGCTATATCTCATAATGCAAATCCAAGTTGGTTAATTTGTCATCATTTCAAAGAATACGTCAGAAAAATATTATCATGATTTTCAGATGATTAAAAAACAATTCCTAAAATAGCATATACCTAAGATAAATAGTTCCACCATATGCATGGGGAATTGAATTCAAAATTTGAAAAAAAATTTATCTTTTTTTAAAGCCCAATCCATCACTTAAATCGTGATTATTTCTGACAAGAAAGCTGGCATTCACAAGGGCTTACATATCTATTTAGAATTCTCAAACGTATTTTATAGTAACGATTTTGTAAAAATATTTTTTTTCTCTTCCAAAACTTCAGTTACAGCTTTTTGCATTAAAAAATTGGCAAGAGCGGGAACTTCCTGAGGAAAATAGTAATCGGATGTTCCCTCGCCTCTTATTGCAGCAACAGGAACTAAATATTCACCTATATTGTACTTTCTTCTAAGTCCCCCGCACATGCCAAGGAGAATGGATGTTTATATAGGTAGGAACGAACATATGTCAACGACTAAAGCAGCTGCAGGAGACCCAATTTTAAAATCCAATATGCTGACCTGTTCTTTTGGACAATGGGCAACCTCAAAAGTAGTTCCCTGAACAACCGGGACACCTCTGGATTCAGCAAAATACTGAACATATCTTGGAAAATTTGTAAGTATTAAATTAGGCATAAAATCTTCAGGCTTACTTCCTGAATATCTTTCCAGTGTTTGCAAAGCAACTTCTTTTTCCATTTGATTCATAGCATTATCTCCCAAAAACATTAGCTTAATTATATTATTATAAATTTCCAAGTCTTTAGAATACAAGGTCCGGAAATAGCCAAGTATCATCTGAGCCCTTAATATAACAAACATTTAATATATTGGGGGCGAAAAAAGGAAAGGCAAACTTCAGAACTTTCTGAATTAATTTCAATTCTAGGACGAAGATCATTATCCGAATAAAAAAGTTATAATTAATTGATAATTATATAAGACGATCTAAGAATTTGATTATTAAATTATTTTAGACATTGATAACAAAAAAACAGGTGAAGACTGATAATAAAATTAAAACGAAAAGACACGCTCATGGATTTAGAGATATGGAGTTTTTTAAAATAATATTTTACCACACTCATGAGCAAAGACTCTTTTATCGGATGAAGTTGATTATCTTAATATCTTACATCCATCAAAGAAATAGAAAGTTAGATCGAATTAAATAAAAATTTTTCTAATTCACCGATATGTCTCATGTTCTCTCCTAAACCTTTGTCAACAAAGGAGATATTGATATGATCAACGGGTTTTCTTGTATCTAATTATTTTTAGTCGCATTTTTATTTAAAATAACAAAATAATATTATATAATTATTAATTATACATATTTCATAATATTATTTTAATTATAAAAATTAATCAAGGTTAACTCATGTCAGGCTGTCCTAGTTTATTTACATACGCAACATTTGTTGTTAGCACTAACATTAGAGAAATTGAATCCAAAGATTTTGGTGCAAAAAAACCTTTAGATAAAAGTATTATATTGAATGTTGAAAAATGCTTGAATTATTTAAGTTCTTTAAAATATTCCTTTAGAACTAGGTGCTTCAATCCTGACTCACATAATGAACAAGATACTGAGTGGGCGAAAATGTTTTACCATCACTGCACTTTAAGAGCCAGAATATCACAAGGCGATAAATCAATAAAAAACGATAAATTACTTCGTAGCGATAATAAAACTGAATTAGATTTTGCAGCTCTTCATGGTGATGTCAAGAAAATAAATAAAATTTTTGAAAAAGATCCAAAAGCATTACCAGATTCTGACACTATGGATTTTGCTCTCCAAAGCACCAATAAAGAAACAATTCTAAAAATACATTCTTTGAATCTCAATTTGATTACTTCGGAAGACCGTCAAAATCAAACACTAATACATCATGCTGCTGAAATGGGAGATCCTGAAATAATAACTTTGCTTCATGGGTTAAATCCAAACTTGATTGCAATGAGAGCTATGTATGGCGAAACTGTAATGCATGCTGCTGCTCGAAATGGAAATCCTGAAGTAATAGCTTTGCTTCATAGGTTAAATCCAAACTTGATTGAAAAGCAAGAGATTGTGGCCAAACTGCAATGCATTATGCTGCCCTATATGGAAAGCCTGATGCAATAGCTATGCTTCATGGGTTAAATTCGAACTTGATTTCAATGAAAGATGTGCATGGCCGAAGTGCAATGCATTATGCTGCTGAAAGTGGGCATCCTGATGCAATAGCTATGCTTCATGGGTTAAATCCGAACTTGATTTCAATGAAAGATGTGCATGGCCGAAGTGCAATGCATTATGCTGCTGAAAGAGGGCATCCTGAAGCAATAGCTATGCTTCATAGGTTAAATCCAAATCTGATTGCAATGAAAGATAATGACGGTCGAACTGCAATGCATTATGCTGCCCTTTATGGAAAGCCTGATGCAATAGCTATGCTTCTTGATTTAAATCCAGACTTGAACTTGATTTCAGTGCAAGATAAGGCTGGCCTAACTGCGATGGATTATGCAGCTAAATATCATGATCCTAAAATAACAGTTAAAATTCATGGGTTAATTACTGCTGCATTAAAAAGAACTCCTCAGGCAATAGCTATATCTCATAATGCATATCCAAGTTGGTTGATTTGTCATCATTTCAGAGTATACGTTAGAAAAATATTATCATCGTTTTCAGATGATTAAAAAAACAATTCCCAAAATAACATTTTATACCTAAGATAAATAGTTCCACCATAATTGTGGATGATTGAATTCAAAATTTAAAAAAAGTTTATATTTTTTTTCAAAGCTTAGTCCATCACTTAAATCGTGATTATTTCTATCAAGAAGGCTGGAATTCACAAGGACTTACATATCTATTTAGAATTCTCAAACATATTTTATAGTCATGATTTTGTATAAATATTTTTTTTAAATATTTTCCTGATAAAATATTTTTAGAAATGTTTTTAGAAATTGCAAAATATTGAAAAATAGATGAAAATAAGACATTAAATAAATATTTTCATAAGGAAAAAAAATGTCAGAATTAACTACAAATGAAATAAAACCCTCAATGAAGGTTGAAGTTGATAATGAACCTTACGTTGTAGTATCCAATCAATTTGTCAAACCTGGCAAAGGACAAGCTTTCAATAGAATTAGAATAAAAAATTTAATTACTGGAAGAAATGTTGAAAAAACATATAAATCCGGTGAAAAACTGACACTTGCTGATATTGAAGAAGTTTCCATGAGACTGCTTTATAAAGAAAAAGATGATGCAATATTTATGAATGATGTAACTTTTGAACAATTGAGCATTCCATTATCAGCAATAAAAGATAATGTTATCTGGCTCAAAGATGATGTGGTTTATGATATAGTGCTATATAAAGGCACTGTGATCGATGTAGCTCCACCGACTTTTATGGAACTGAAAATAACAGAATCAGCTCCTGGGGTTCGTGGCGACACCTCATCCGGCAGAGTACTAAAACCGGCAACTCTTGAAACCGGAGCTAAAATCCAGATCCCAATTTTTGTTGACGAAGGCGAAATCATAAAAGTTGATACTAGAACTGCAGAATATGTCTCCAGAGTCTAAACTTAAAGTTTTAAAAGATCGAGCTTCGATGATTCAAAAAGTTCGATCTTTTTTTTATAAAAAAAAAATAATCGAAGTTGATCCGCCTATTTTGGTCAAACATCCTTCAATTGATCTTCATATCCAATCTATCGAAACTCATCCGCTTAACAAATCCATTGGATATCTTCATACTTCACCTGAGTATACGATGAAACGAATCATAGCGTCAGGTTTAAAAGACATCTATTTTCTTGGACATGTCTTTAGAAAAAACGAGATTGGAAAAAATCATAATATTGAATTTAGCATGATTGAATGGTACAAATCAAATGTATCATTTGATTATTTTATTAAAGAAAACATTGCTCTGCTAAAACTATTTATCAAGTTTAAAAAAAGTATTTCAACTTCATATTTTGATGTTTTTTATAAAAATTTTAATCTTGATATTTATAAAATTAATAAAAAAGAGCTATTAGCAATTTGCAGAAAGGAAGAAATAATATTTTCTAATGAAAAAAATCTAAAAAAAGAGGATCTGCTAAGCTTGCTTCTTGATCATTTTTTCGAAAAAAAAGCAAAAAGAGATATTTTATATATTATTTATGATTTTCCTCAAAATGAGGCTGCTTTAGCAAAAACACAAATAGAAAATGGCAGCATTGTTGCAAAAAGATTTGAGTTTTATATAAATGGATCTGAAATTGCAAACGGATATTTTGAGTTAAATGACGAAAAAGTTTTACGCCAAAGATTTGAAAAAATAATCAAAAAGAAAAAAAGATTAACTCTTGATGAAAATTTTTTAAAATCTATTGATCACATAGGCTCGTGCTATGGAATAGCTATAGGTTTTGATAGATTAATGATGCTAAAACATAATCTAAAAGAAATAAAAGAAGTTTTATATTTTTCTTATCCTGAATTGTAAAACTCAGAGGTAATTTAAAGAAAATTCAAATTCCATAATCAATGTTAATCAGAATTTTGCCTACTTGGTATATAGCACCAATACTTATTATAGCTACTAGTGAAATACCAGCAATACTGGCAATAATAAATGGACTTATTGAATAAGCTGCCATTACTTACTTCATTTTATTTTTTTAAAAAAAACATAATCATTTTACGAAAAAAAACAATTAAAAAAATTGCATAAGCGTTTTTTAGAAATGTCACCTTCCCGTTAAGTTAAAATGTCACCTTCTAAATAAAATATTATTACTTAATAAAATATTTTTTGAATTCTAAAACACAATCTGCTATCTATCAAATTAAGTTCAAAAAATAATATTAGGAGTTATTATGCCTGTAAATTTAAAAGGAAGAAGTTTTTTAACCTTAAAAGACTTTTCGCCTAAAGAAATTCATTATCTATTAAATCTATCAAAAGATTTAAAGAGCAATAAAAGAATCGGAGCAAAAGGAAAATTATTAAAAGGAAAAAGCGTTGTTTTGATTTTTGATAAACCGTCAACAAGAACAAGATGCGCATTTGAAGTAGGAGCTGCCCAGGAAGGCGCCCATGTTACATTTTTGACAAACTCTCAGATGGGCAAAAAAGAATCGATTGAAGACACTGCAGAAGTGCTTGGAAGATATTATGATGGAATCGAATATAGAGGGTTCGAACAAAAAATTGTTGAAGATTTAGCAAAATATTCAGGAGTGCCTGTCTGGAACGGTCTTACTGACGATGATCATCCGACACAAATGCTTGCAGATGTTCTGACAATCCAGGAACATATTTTTAAACCATTGAACAAAATCAAAATCGTATTCGTCGGCGATGCAAGAAACAACATGGGAAATGCATGGCTGATCACTTGCGCTAAACTTGGAATGCACTTCGTGGCTCTTGCTCCTAAATCGCTTTGGCCTGATCCGAAATTAGTTGCTGAAATGAAAGAAGTAGCTAAACAAACCGGTGCCAAAATCGAATTAAACTCTAATGTTGAGCAAGCTGTTAAAAATGCTGATGTGATCTATACAGATGTTTGGGTTTCTATGGGAGAAGAAGAAAAATATGCAGAGAGAATAAAACTTTTAAAAGCATATCAGGTTAACATGAAAATGTTAAAATTTACTAAAAACCCAGATGTAAAATTTATGCACTGTCTTCCTGCTTTCCATGATCTTGAAACTCAGGTTGGAAGAGAAATCCACAAAAAGTTTGGTTTAAAAGAAATGGAAGTAAGCGATGAGGTTTTCAGAAGCCCTAATTCAATAATATTTGATGAAGCGGAAAACAGACTTCATACAATTAAAGCCATTATGGTAGCAACGATCGGAAATCTCTAAAACAAGAATAAAATAGAATTATTTAATAAAAAAACCGTAGTGCTTACAAAGCTTAAGAACTACGGTTTTTTTAATTTTGATAATCAATAAACTTTTAACCAAAATAACTTATTTTTTCCAAACATTATCCACTTCATTAGGATCTTATTTTAATAGAAAATCTTCAACTGGAAAACATAAGATATTTTCTTTTTTTATTGCTTCTGCACCTCATCGATCACTACAATTTTTTTATCCATAGTTTCAATTTTGAGTCTCTTTTTTGCATAGCAGGGTAAAAAAATGCAACATCTTACTTTAACAATTTATTATTAAACTCTTAGAATTGATTTTTTTTGATTAAAATTAGGCCGAAATAGAAATTTCGGCCTAAAATTATTTAGTGATAATCGTTCCGGTTTTCCCGTTTAAAGCTTCTATTGCTTTTTCTAGAGAAGTAATGATTGATCTTTTTCCTCCGGCTTCAACGAATCGGCAAGCCGCCTCAACCTTAGGTCCCATGGATCCTGTACCAAACTGTCCCTGTTCCAGATATTTTCTAGCTTCTTTGACAGTTATCTTATCTAAAGCTTTTTGATCCGGCTTATGGAAGTTTATATAGGCCTTTTCAACATCGGTTAAGATCATCAAAATATCAGCGCCGATTGAGTGAGCTAAGACAGATGCTGTTTTATCTTTGTCTATTACCGCTTCAACACCTTCTAATGTACCATCAGCTTTTCTAATAACCGGTATTCCGCCACCGCCGCATGATATAACAATAACCTTATGATCAAATAGCTGTTTTATGCAATATGCTTCAACAATCTCTTTTGGCTCGGGAGAAGGGACGCATCTTCGATAGCCTTTGCCAAGCTGCTCGATCATAGTCCAATTCTTTTCTTTTTTTAGTTTTTCAGATTCTTCTTTGGAATAATATGGACCAACCGGCTTTGATGGATGTTTAAAAGCATCATCATTTTTATCAACTAATACCTGTGTAAGTATAGTTGCAACTTTTATATCATCGCTCTGTTTTGTTATTTCATTATAAGTGAGCCTCTGGATCATGTAACCGATAAAACCCTGAGATTCCGCTCCGCATATGTCCAGTGGCATTGAGGGGATTGTTTTTGAGCTCAGCTCATTTTGTAATAATATGGCACCTACTTGAGGACCGTTGCCATGGGTGACTGATATCAGATACCCTGCCTTAATAATGTCCAAAAAGTGCCTTGCGGTCTCTTCAACATGGATCAACTGATCTTCGGCTGTGCCTTTTTCTTTTGCTTGTAAAAGAGCGTTTCCGCCTAAGGCAATAAGAACTTTTTCTTTCATATTAACCTCTTTCCAATGCGCAAGTCATACAATGTGCTGCTCCATAACCACCAGTTAAGTTAGGAATATTTATTGGATATGGTTCGATTCCATATTTATAAACTTCTTTCTTGTGTGGGAAAAACTGGCCTTCATTTCTCAAGAACTCTAAATCTTTTTGTGCCTGATCGAGCAATCTTCCGTATCTGTTTGAATCGTCCCTTGCCATTGCTTTTAAGTTATTGATCACCTTTTTAACATTTCTTTCTACTTCGACAGCCAAAATATTGCCATCACTGATGCATAAGAAATTAGAAGCATAGGACAACTGCTCCAAAGATGTGATATTGATCACTTCAAAACCTTTAGATTTAATATATGTATATAAATCAGGCTCTTTTGGATCTTTTTTAAATCTTCCCATTCCTTCGTTATGATATATTTCAACTTTAGCATTTTTAATTAAAGCTTCGCATCCGACTACTACTTTAGAAGAAGCAACGTTAAAATATGTGTCCAGGTGCATGTTTATCATCGGATCAGGTTTTTCTGCTGAAATTAGAGGGTGCATAGGTTGATGTACTACACCTAATTCTTCAATATTAAGCTCAAGTCCAAGCAATTGGTCAATTGCATCTCTATTTGTTCTATCTCCAAGTCCAACTAAGGCAAATTTTCCAAAAGGAATAAACTCTCCGCCTTCGATCATACCGGGATCCTGAATTTCATGAAGTAATGATAATCCCATAACTTCTTCCCAGAAGAATTTAGTTACCCTGCATTCATTTTTTCTGGAAGGTTTTGCCATATTGGATAGGACAATTCCATTATCAGTCATGAACTGCTGATCTCTCATAAAATACAAGTTAGCCAGAGGCTGTCTTTTTGTGATATTTAACTGAACGTTCCTAGATCCTTTTTCAACGACTAAATTGATAGAAGGATTGATAAGCAGAATATTAAAAAAATGTGCAATATCCAAATAATTGATATTTCTTTCGAACTCTTCTTTAGCTCGAAGAACGCTTTTTTCATCTCCGGTATATTCCATGGTTTCTCTTGCAAGCTCGACTAAAGCTTTTTTTACTGCAGGTCTTTTTTCCGCTTCTTCAATTATCTTTTGCTTTAATCTTATAACTTCTACTCCGAATTCTTTTCTTAAAATCATCTCCAGCATTTCATGTTCTCTTCTAGCTCCTGATCTCGAAAAAGCTCTTTCATATAAGGAACTATATGGTTCCAGAAGACCAAAAAACATTTCCATTCCAGGTCTGTGAATCACAACTTTTTTTAAAGGATCCCACTCAGCTTTTATTTTTCCTAACATTTTATTCTCCCTTATTTTTTAAATGCTTTTACGTTTACCTTATGTGCCCATACATAAATGAAAATAGCAAATATGGTCAAAACGAATAGATCATATGGAAACATCAACAAACCAATTGGTTTTACAGGTAAAAAATTATTAAATGAAAATTTTGGATCGCCTAATAAAGACATTATGACAATACCGACAAGATATACCATTATCCAGGCATTTCGTTTCATTTCCCATTTTTTAACGCTAACAAAAAAGTAAGCGACAAAACCGGTTAGCAGCAAAAATGCTCCCACTAATGTCCATGGCCATGAAGCCCAATAAATTATATAAGTAGAAAAGATAAATCCGACAATAGTGAAAAACTTTAAATACGGTAATTTAAAAGGTCTATTTGTTTTCTTATCAACATCTCTTAATATCATTACCGCCAATACTGCTGCCGCATACGGCAAAACGCCTGTAACAGAAGCGATCAGAGCAACAGATGCGAAATTCGGAATTGCTATTAATATTATCGTTGTTAAAAGAGAAGTAAAGACTAATGACAATACCGGAGTATGATATTTTTCATTTACTTTTGCAAGCGGCGACCAGAAAAGTTTATCTTTTGCCATAGCATAAGGCAATCTTGATTGAAATAGTACAAAGCTGCCTCCTGCGCCTGCAGTTGCAATTATAGCTCCGATTGTAGTAATTGCTGCCAGCCAAGGAAGGTTAACTGCTTTTGAAACATCGGATATGGCTGAAGGCAATTTGCTCAATCCCGTCCAGTCTTTTGGTTCTAATCCCAAATTCTGCCAATTAATCATACCGACAAAAATCAAAGCAATTAAACAATATACGATAGCAACAATTAATATTGTCAAAATCATCGCCCATGGAATTGTTTTTGAAGGATTTTTTATTTCTTCTCCCGGTATTGTAATTGCCTCAAATCCTGTAAAAGCCCAGAAAAACAAAGCTACAGCTAAAGTTACGCCGGTAAAGCCAAAAGGCATAAACGGCATAAAATTATCACCCTTTACATAAACAAGCCCGACTAAAACAAAGATAGCCAAAGGGATTAATTTACCAATTGTAGTTATTACACCGTACAATCCCCCCCATTTAACACCGAAAATATTGATAACAGTAAAAGCCCAAATAGCTCCCACAGCAATAGAAATTCCGAGCGGAGTTAAATTTTCCCCATGAGATAATCCAGGCACATAAAAACCTAGATAAATAACAAAAATATCAATAATTGCTGCAGTACCTATAAATAGATACAACAGATATCCCCATCCCATTAAAAATCCGCCAAAATCACCCATCGCCATTCTTGGATAAGAATATGGCCCGCCTTCAACTGGGTAAGTAGCTCCCAGTTCGGCATACGGCATGCCTAAAAAAAATGTAATAATTGCTGTTATGATAATAGCTAAAATCAATGAAGGTCCTGCTACCGCTCCCATTACGGCCGGCATACCAAAAATACCTGAACCAAGAATACTTCCGACTCCCAAAGCGGTCATGGTAAATAAACCAAGTTCTTTTTTTAATTTTCCTGACACAACTGTCTCCTGCATATTTTATTTCCTAAAGCTGAGAGTAATAAATTCAGGTATAAAATTAAATATTTAATTTAAAAATTTAAATTTTTTTTATTTTTTTTAAAAAAATTATTAAGACTTTTTGATTTTATGTTTCATGTCAGATTATTAAAAAATAATTTAAAAACAAATTACAAATTCATAATGTGAATTTTTTATTTGTATCTAGAAATTATAATTGAAATTATAAATAATATTATTTTATCCAGCCTTGAACAATTGGAAAATATCTTCCTTTTGTAAAAGCAATTTTGGAAACTTTAATTCCGGGAGGACCTTGCCTTCTTTTATATTCAGCCGAATGAATTTTTTTAATTACATCTTTAACAAGATCTGGCTCGAAGTTATATTTTTTTACAATTTCAAGAGCAGTTAAATTGTCTTCAACATATGATTCCAGTATTTTATCTAATATCGAATATTTCGGTAAAAAATCCTCATCTTTTTGATTTGGTCTGAGTTCTGCTGAAGGTTCCTTATTAATAATAGATACTGGAATGATTTCCTTATTTGCATTCATCCATTTTACTAGTGAATAAATTAATGTTTTAGAAACATCGTTTAAAACACCCAGACCTCCGCACATATCACCATATAAAGTGACATATCCCATAGCAAGCTCGGACTTGTTTCCGGTAGATAAGACTATATATCCCAATTTATTTGAAATACCCATCAAAATCATCCCACGAATCCTTGCCTGAAGATTTTCTTCGGTTGAATCAAAAGGCCTTTTCTCAAAGACAGGACATAATAAATTCAGATATTCCTGATAAAGATGATCTATTGGTATATCCAGAAGCTTAACATTTAAGTTAGAGCAAAGCAAATGGGCATCCTCCATCGAGGACAAAGATGAAAATCTCGAAGGCATGCTTATTGCCATGACATTATCTTTTCCAAGTGCATCTGCAGCAATAGCTAAGACTAAAGCGGAATCGATGCCTCCTGATAGTCCGACTAAAGCTTTTTTAAGGTTTTGTTTTTTAAAATAGTCCCTGACGCCTAAAATCAAAGCTTCATATAATTCCTGCATCGGATCAATTTCGTATTTAAAAACATTATAATTGCAATTAGTATCAATGATCATTTGATCTTCTTCAAAACCCTTTGCTAAACTTAAAAGCTCACCATTAGGGCTTAAATAAAAACTATAGCCATCGAACACTAATTGATCATTTGCCCCGACCTGATTACACATTATCACAGGCTTTTTAAATGTCTTTGCAACCTTGGAAAAAAGATCTATCCTTAAATCATTTTTACGAAAATGATATGGAGAAGCGGAAATATTTATTACAAAATCAGGTTTTAATTTCTCAAGTTCAACGACAGGATCATTATCATAAGTTGAATACTGATAATTTGCATGCGCCCATGCATCTTCGCAGATCAGCACACCTATTTTCTTGCCTTCAAATTCAAAAACCTTTTGCTTCTCACCCGGTTCAAAATATCTCCTTTCATCAAATACGTCATATGTTGGAAGAAGGGTCTTATCTTTAAATCCTAAAAGTTTCTGATTATGGATAACTGCTGCGCTGTTAAATAAAGGCTTCCCTTTTTTGTCGTTATTTTTTCTTATAGTCCCAACTACGATAAAAAGATCTTTACTCTCTTTGATGATTCTTTCAAGCTGAAAACCGATCTGCTCTACAAAGTCATGATGCAGCAATAGATCTTCAGGAGGATAGCCACAGATAGCGCCTTCAGGAAAAATCACAATTTTTGCTTTTTTACTTCTAGCCTCATGGATAGACTTTATTATCTTGTCGGTATTATTTGACAAATCACCCACTTTGGGATTTAGCTGGGCTACATATATTATCATATTGAAAACCTTTTTCAGATTAGCTTAAATTACTTCCTCCAGATTTGACAAGTATTTCTTAAAAATCAACAAAAATATCTATAAAAAAGTTTTTTGAATAAAATTCATTGTCTTTTTAAGTTTTTTCAAATTGTCTTAAAATTCAACAGCATTTTTCCATATGAAAAATTTTCAACAGGCAAGGCTGATAAATTAATTTTTAAATTTTGAATTTTTAATATTTTTTGTTATAATACATATGAAATCATTTTTCAAATTAAGGTTTGTTATGGAAAAAAAATTATCAATTAACTCTGAAAACATTTTGCCAATCATCAAAAAATGGCTTTATTCCGAAAAAGATATTTTTATAAGAGAGCTTATTTCAAACAGTTCGGATGCAATTTCAAAACTTAAAACAATTGATAACAATAAAAATGATTCAAGAATCGATATAAAAATCGACAAGGACAAAAAAACCGTTTCCATTTTAGATACCGGTCTTGGCATGACAATGGAAGAAGTTGAAAAATACATTTCGCAAATTGCTTTTTCCGGAGCGGAAGAGTTTTTTAAAAAATATGAAAACACTACACAAAAAGATCAAATAATAGGTCATTTCGGCCTCGGCTTTTATTCAGCATTTATGGTTAGCAGTAAAGTTGAAATCAGAACTCAATCTTATCTGCAAGATGAAAGCAGCGTATTTTGGCAATGCGACGGATCTTCAAGCTATACTCTAGAAAAAATCGATAAAATAAAGACCGGCTGCGAAGTTACCTTATATATAGATGAAGAAAATGAAGACTTCTTGGATGAAAACAAAATTAAAACCATTCTATTAAAATACTGCAGCTATTTTACCTACCCTATTTATTTGAACAATGAACATATTAACAATAAAGATCCTCTTTGGCTTAAAAACCCAAATGAATGCACAGATAAAGAATATTTAGATTTTTTTAAAGATTTGTATCCTTTTGAAAACGACCCTATTTTCTGGATTCATTTAAATATAGATTATCCGTTCAATCTTCAGGGGATATTATATTTCCCAAAAATCAATTCCAATTTTGATCTGAACAAATCCCAAATAAAATTATTTTCAAATAGAGTATTTGTTTCCGACAACACAACTGACATCCTTCCAAGATTTTTGACTGTACTGAAAGGAGCAATAGACTCTAAAGACATACCTTTAAACGTTTCAAGAAGCTATCTTCAGGTTGATAAAACAATCAAGCAGCTATCGAGCCATATCTCAAAAAAAATATCTTCAAAACTCTCAAATCTATATAAAACGGAAAAAGAAAAATTTATCTCTTATTGGCCGGATATTGAAATAATTATCAAATTAGGAATTCTAGAAGATGATGCATTCTACGAAAAAGCAAAAGAATTCTTAATTTTTGAAAATCAGAACAATTCATGGACAACTATTGAAGAATATCTAAAAAGAAATGAAAACCAGAATAAAGTATTCTACA
This sequence comes from Parachlamydiales bacterium, assembly GCA_041661445.1. Classification (GTDB taxonomy): domain Bacteria; phylum Chlamydiota; class Chlamydiia; order Chlamydiales; family SM23-39; genus JBAZUK01. The sequence continues at coordinate 9,107 of JBAZUK010000008.1, read as the reverse complement.
GCAATAAAAACAAATCAGATGCTCTTTTAGAACTTTATAAAAACAAAGAAGTTGTTTTTTTAAATTCCTACATAGACACTGCTATAATCAGTTTTTTAGAACATAAATTAAACACCAAGTTCTCAAGAATTGATTCAGATCTGGATTCTTCAATTCTAGACCCATCAAAAGAAAAAAACTTATTGGATGCCGAAGGCAGATCGCTTTCTTCCAAAATCGCTGAATTTATTAAAGGTTCTTTAGCAGAAGATGTTGAAGTTGAAGCTAAAAGCCTAACTAATGAAAACCTATCCTCATTCATAATGATAAATGAAGAAGAAAGAAGGTTCAAAGATTACATGCAATTTACTCAAAACACATCTCATTCCGTTAAACATAAACTGGTTATAAACACAAATAACAAGCTGATCGAAAAGATTTATTCTCTTCAGAACAAAAAACCCGATCTTGCAAAAGACTTAGCTCAAGAAGTTTACGACAGAGCTTTAATTAACAATAAAGAGTTTAAAGAAAAAGATCTTTCCGATTTTATTTCCAGATCGAGCAAAAATTTAGAGAAATTGCTAGATTTTGTTAATTAAAAAAATTAGTTTATATTTTAATAATTTGATGATCATTATTCTTCCGTGAGAGAATCTTTTTAATTATCAATCATTGCATTTTTCAAGATACGTTTACTCTGATTTTTTAAAGTCTTTTAGTCTCTTTTAGTCATTAATTATCAATGATTAAAAATAAATTTACAGTCAATCAAAACCCAATTAAAAAAATAATTATAATATCAATTAGCATTAATAATAATTAATTTATTATAAATTGAATTTAATAAAATTAATTGTTATAATAATTATTATAAATTAATAAATTGTAATAATATTTAAAAAATCAGGAAAAAAAATATGCCGTCTGAATTAACTCCTTGTTACAGATCATTTTGGAGAGGTCCGCAGGAATTGTCTTTGCAAACCCCTTATCAGGAATATTTCACTAATAAAATCACTCAAGAAATCGTAAATGATCCTGAATACATCAGAGAAGCGACAAAGGTAACCGGCTTAAGTGAAGAAGTTATAAAGAAAACGCTTCCGATGATCAACGATACAACCGGATTATGGGTAGATAAAGACGGAAAATATCATTCACTAGCTATTAGCCAAAGATTAAAAAGCAAAATTGATCTGATCTTCAATAGCAGTATACCGACTCCCTCCCCAAGTAGCACCCCTATTCCTTCAACAACCGAATCTTCAAGAACAACCCCCGCGCACTCCCAACCAACTACTGATACCAGTTTTTCTTCGGACCATAGATCTAGGACCTCTTCTTATACACCTGCTCCTATTTCACAACCTATAGACTCTCTGCCAATGCACAACACACAATTAGCTTTCGATGAATATAGAAACGGCTTAAGAGACGAAGTCCAGGCTAGAATTCAAGAATTAGAAAATCAATTAAGAGCAAGAGATCAAGAACTTAGAAATCTTTTTTTATCATCTCAAAATAACCAGCAGGCATTTGGTAATACCTTAACAGGATACAATCAAGCAAATCTTGAAGCACTCCAACAGCTTTCTCAAAATGTTCTGGAAACATCTGGTCAATTAGCTAAATTTAAAGAAGATCAGCAACAATTACTTAAAATACAGCAAAGACAATACGATGCTCTTGAAGAACAAATTCAAGCTATTAGAGGAGATCATTTTGAACAATTACAAAGATTAGAAAATGAACATCAAAGGAACCTTGAAGATTTATGGAGTGCTCATCAGGAAGCACAAGCTATTCTAGCTCAGAAGTTGGTAGAATCTACAAAAACAGCAGAACAGGGAAAACAATCTGATGAAGCTGCAATCCAATCTCTTAAAAAACAAAACATAGATTCTCAAGAGGCGTCTAGGAAAAGATACGAACAGAGCATAGCAGAAATATCCGCTATATTTGAAAAAGACAAAAATGAAAGAATAGAAAGACATGAAAAAGAAACCTCTGATCTAGACAAAGAAAAAGAAAGACTAAGAAAATCCAACCAGGAACTTAGAGCAAAAGTTCAACAAATGAAAAATGAAGTTGAAGAAAAAAAAGATGCTCAAATAGGTGCTCTACAAGAAAATTATCAAACAGCTATAGATGACCTAAGAAAAACTATCTCTGATTTAAAAGCTCAAATAGAATCATTAAAAACTTCTCAAGATCAACAGGAAGACTTAAAGAGGAATCTATTACAAAAAGAACAAGACCTGAAAACCAAACAACTCGAACTTCAAAAAGCAAATGACGATCGCAGAAAATTACAAACAGGTATTAAAAAGATCTCAGAGCAAAGCGATGCAGAATTAAAAGAATTAAAAGAAGTCTATGAAAAAGTTATTAACGAATTATCCAGACTGCGAGAAGATAAAAGTCGATTGAAAAAAGATTTAGAAGAAAAAGAGAAGCAAATTCAAAACTTAAAAGAATTTCAAAAATCTTATAAAACTGAATATCAAAAACTACAACCTGAAAATGAGAAATTAAAACGCGAGCAGGAAACTACCCAAGAAACTTTAAAACAATTGCTCGAATCTCATGATTCTTCCGCTAAAGCAATAGATGAACAAACAGAGCAAAAAAACAAATCTAACTTGGAAAAACAAAATCTAGAAAAAAAATTATCTCAAATTCAAGCTGATCTAAGAGAAAAAGAAGAAGAATTAACCAGTCTTGAAAAAAGAATGGAAACTACCGAAAGATCTTTAAAAGAAGAACGCGCTCTGGTTGAAAAACTAGAAGAAGAAAATGATAGAATTAATAAATTAAATACCGAGCAGCAAAGACAATTAACCTCAGCTACAAGAAAACTTGCTGATGCTAATCGTCTGATAGCTGAATTAAAAAGACAGCTTAGTTCTACAACAGAAGAATTATCACAGGTAGACAAAATTAATAAAGCTTTGGAAGAACAGATTGCTTCACTTCAGAGTAAACTAAGAGGCATGCAACAAGAAAAGCAAAGGCTAGAAGATGAACTTAGCTCTGTTAAAGAAGAACTTGAAATCTTAAGAAAAGAACTATCTAGAACGAAGATAGCTTTAGATAGCAAAGAAAAAGAATCTCTTGAATTAACGAATAAGATTGATGGATTAGAAAAAGATTTAGAAAGAAAACTTGAAGAACTTCAAAAAGCCAATAGCAACTCTCAAGATCTTGATGCAAAAATTAAAACATTAGAAGCTAATAGCGCAAGGATTTCAGAAAGAAGGGATGCCGAGAAAAAAGAAGCGGATGCAGATTATGATAAACTGCTCTCTGAGCTAGTAGAATTAAAAAAACAATCAGCAGACAGAAATCAGCTCCAGAATGCTGTTGAACTATCTAAAAGCGAACTATTGGAATTAAAAGAAAAGAATAACACATTGAAACAAGAGAAGATGGGTTTAGAAAAATCAAAAAAATTATTAGAAGGTGCTGCAGATAAAATAACCAATCAGCTTAGCAAAGCAGAAGAAGCTTTGAATGCTAAAACACAAGAATTGGAAGCATCTAAAAAAGTTAACCAAACATTGCAACAGCAATCTAAAAGTTTAAAAAAGAAATATGACAACTATAAACAAAAAGTAAAAGATCTTGATATAAAACTTGAATCAGACAGTGAATTATCTACTCAAAGTTCTCAAGACGATTATGATAAATTAAGTAAAGATTTTGCAGATTTACGCAACCGAAAAGATGAATATGAAGACTTATTAAAACAAACTGATGCCAGCTTGCAGGGTTCTATTGCTGAAGCAGAAGATCTGTCTTTAAAAATTTCAGATCTTACAAAACAAAATCAAAGATTATTGGACATATCTCGAAGTGCAAATGAAGACCTAGCTGAGGCTGAAGCCGAGCTCTCAAACAAAAATGAAGAAATTGAAAGTTTGAAAGAAACTTTAAATTCTTACTTACAAGATTCAGATTCAAAAGAAGCCTTTACTCAGATAGCTGGGATAAGAGATAATTTATCCAAGATGGAAAATGAAGTTGCTAAAGTAGCTAATTCAATGTACAAAAGAAATACCAGTCTAAAAGACACAACAAAAGCCATTCAAGAAAATGAAAATGATGTTTTACAAAGCGTTTAATGTTGTTCGAGTAAAAAATAAAAAACAATTAAATTACTAAAAACTTTTAAATAATAAAAAAAAACCATCTAAAAAATTAGATGGTTTTTTTATTTAATTTTGAAAATTTAAAAAATTATGATTGAGTAGATTCTGTTTCATTAACGTGCTGAACTTCTGTAATAGCAGCTTTTAACATTTCAATTTTTGTGCCATCATATGTTTTTAAAATGATAGTGGTATCATTTACTTTATCAATGGTTCCAACGATTCCCATAGCAGTAACTTTATCGCCTTTTTTCATTGAACTTCTCATTTCCTGAGCCTGTTTTCTTCTTTTTTGTTCAGGTCTAAGCAAGATGAAATAGAAAAAGACTAGCGCAATAACTAGCATTATAATTGTTTGCATGTAATTTCCCCCTTTAGGTGCTGGTGCATCTTCTGCAAATAATGAAAAAGAAGATAAAACAAAAGGTAATAATAAAAATTTTTTCATAAATAGTCCTTTAAGATCTTATTTTAAAACAAGAATGCCTGAAAATCTATTCAAAATCAAGTTTTTTAAGAATTGCAATATTTTCTATATGGTATGTATGAGGGAACTGATCTATAGGATGCAAAATTTTAAGTTGATAACCATTCTTAGTTAACATGTCAATATTTTCTTTTTGTGTAATAGGATTGCAGGATATGTATAGAATAACCTTTGGACTTATTTTTAAAATATTTTCAATTGAATCTGCTGATAATCCGGCCCTTGGAGGATCTACAACGATCAGATGAGGTCTCTGCAAGTCCTGGGACACAAAATTATTTAAAAAACAGGAAACATCAGCATTGATCATCTCAAAATTATTTATGTTATTTAATTTGGCATTTTGCTTTGCCTGATTTGCGGCATCTTCATTTATCTCAACGGCAATAACCTTTTTTGAAAAATTTGATAAAATCATTCCAATTGTTCCTGTCCCGGAGTATAAATCAAAGATTACTTTATCTTTTAAATTTTCATCTTTTAAATGATCTATTGCAATCGAGTACAAATTCTGAGCCTGAAGTGTATTAGGCTGAAAAAATGAAAACGGACCTATTTGAAAGGATAGGTTAATATTTTCATTTAAAGCATTTATATGTAAATCTTCTTTAATGAAATCTTTTCCAAATAACTTTTCTAAAACAAAAGTAGTTTTTTTCTTTTTTTCTGCTATCTGTATATTTAAAAAAATTGACACTTCATTTTCATCAAATGATTTATCCTCGCTAAGCGCTTCTTTTACAAATGAGATAAAATCATCTTTTTGCTCTTTAGTTAAGTTCGTTTCATTAGATATTGTTAAAACGATCATTTTTTCATTGGTGTTTTTACCTTCTTTGATAGTAAGCGTTCTTAAAAGTCCAAGTCCATCCAAAAAATTAAAAGCGGTAAAGTTATATTTTTCCCACCAAAGTTTTACATTTTTTAATACTCTTGAAAACCAAAGACTGGAAAGATAACATCTATGTATATCGATCACAAATCTTCCCCCGTGCATGATAAGACCTAAATACTTAGTCTTTTTTCTATTTTCTGCAAAAGAAAACTCCATTTTATTTCTATATTCAAAAATATTTTCGCAGGGTTTAATAGAAAATAAATTCACAGAGTTATTTTTTAAATCTTCATTAAAATATTTAACTATTAAATTCTGTTTTTGATTCAGCTGCTCATCATATTGTAAATTTTGCCAGGTGCATCCGCCGCATATATCAAAATGCTCGCATACCGGATTTGATCTATAGCTTGAAGGAGAAATTAAATTTAATAATTTTCCTTTAATTACACCTTTGGATTTCTTGTTTAGGCTTGCAAGCAAGACGTCATTAATCACAACCTTGGGAATTAAAATTTTATTTTTATTTTCATCAAATGCTATTCCTAGCCCTTTTTCAGAAAACTTTTCAATTTTTATTTCTAATTCTTTTTGCTTCATGAAGATATTTTATATAAAAATAAAAAAAGAGAGAAGAAATAACTTCTCTCTTTTTAAATTTAAATAAAAATATTTTTATACTATTTTTTTCTTTTAGGATTTTTTTTATTTGTTTTTCTAACTGCTTTGACAACTTTCTTTTTCATTTTCTTTTCATCTTCAATAGACTCCTGTCTATATCTTTTTGAAATTTTTGCAAATTTGATAGTATGGGTTCTTACTCTTTGAGCTGCTGCCTTATTTCCCCTTTCGGACTTCTTAAGATCAGCTAAAATCTGCTCAAGATGCTCGTTCATACTTTTGATGGTATCTTTTAATCCCATTTTAAATAACTCCTCAAAATTATCATTTTGAATTTTTGTGTTCTCTTAATACATTGAATAATTTTTTATTTAAATATTATTCAAGTTTTTTTTTATTTTTTTAAGCTATTTTCAAAAAAAAATTTATTTTGGGTTTCTTTTTTTTATCTAAAAAATAATTGACAAGAAGAGAATTTCTTACAATCATGTAAAAATATGAGCAGATTTTTTTTATATATAGTATTTTTATTTTATTTCGCAAAGCTATCAGCTTTGGCCATCGGTAACCCTTCCGATCCAGGCCTGTATCATGATGGAGTAATTTCCTCATGCCGAAAAAATTTCTCCATTCGGGCAAGCTACCTAAACGACCATATATATAAAAGCAAATTTGAGGACAAATTTAAAAATTTATCCTCTACCCCTTCAGATATCCAAATGAATATATATGCTGGAATAATCACTTTTAATTTTTATAATTACTTAGACATATATGCGATTGCAGGATCCACTAATTTACAGATTGATAATCAAATCTTCACAAACAGAAGATTTGCCTGGGGCGCAGGTTTTAAAACAATTTTCATGAAATTCAACAACATTGATTTTACTTTTGACGGTAAATATTTTTCAACAATTCAAAAACCTCAGTATTTTGTTGTTGAAGAAAAAATTTATCCGCTCGCCACATCTTTTGAACAGCACCTGGAGGAATTTCAGGGATCTATAGGCATATCCTATGTCTCGAACTATCTGATCCCATATATAGGAACAACCTATTTATATTCTACCATCACTCCAAATCCTGCTGCAGGCCTGTTGATTTTGCCCGGAGGTGACACCACATATTTTGATACCTCTACATCAATAGCAAAAAAAAGATGGGGATTAGCACTGGGGATGAGCGTTATTAACAAAAAAAAGCAGGCGACATTAACTTTGGAAACAAGAATGTATAATCAAAATGCCCTAAGTTTCCTCGGAACGCTCAGGTTTTAAAAAAAACATTCAAATTAATTCTTTAACTCTTTATTATTTCGGCTAAAAATTTTTTTTATAGGAGATTAATATGACAATATCAGAAAAAGCAACAAATTTAGCAACCAACTTATATAATTATTGCCAGCAAACTTATGAATCATCAGAATTCAAAGATCAGGTACAGCTAACAAAAATAAAAGAAGCTGCTTTAAACTATTTAAATCCATTTACAAGCCCAATCAAGCAATATGCCTTCGGAACAGCTGTTATTTCAAAATTTATTTTTTCTGAAATGGCTTATTCAACCGCTCTATTCATAGGTCAGGCAACATATATCGGTTTACTTGTTTATCAATCTAAATCAAATCCTCAAACTACTGCTCAGTTAAGCAATAAAGTAGTTATTACTGCTACAGTAGCTAGCACCATAGCATCTGCTATTTTAGGGCTATCTTTCATCAAATCATTTATTGTTGGAGGATTTACATATATTTCTTCATTTTCTTCATTAAATAATCCAAAACAAACTTCTATGGCTTCTTCATCAGAAGAATCAGATAGAAAAATTCAATCTCCAAATTTTCCAATGCAGCCTAACACATCCGGCCAAGAAATCTCTGAAACAGCTAAAAACGATTAATTTTAATTCAAAAGGCATTAGATTGAACTATTTTCAATCTAATGCTTTTTTAAAAAATATTTATAATTATATCCCAGTAAAAACAATCTAAACATCAAATCCTTTTCTAAACAAAATTATAAAATCTTTAAGACGGATAGCATATAATGCTTTTATTTTAAGGAACTTAAATAAAAACATGAATTTAAATTTCATTCATTTAAATTACATCAAGGATAATAAAAACTTATTAAAACATAATTAGACTTAATTTATAATAAATTATTATTTAAAACAAATTAATTTTATTATATAATAATTGTCATAATTAACTGTAGTTTTAATAAGCTTAATAAAAAAAAGAATGCAAAAAAATTAAATAAGGAAGAAAAACCATGTCAGCCATATCTAACAATCTAACACCAGCAAGTACTTCAGCAAAGTTTTTTAATCCTAAACCTAAAAGAAGCAGCCCAAAACCCTCTTCTTTTTCTCAACCATGTTCTTATCAAGACGACGAGATTAATCTTCAATTTCGAAGAATTCAATCTTTTGAAAAACGCTCTCCTTCTCCATTATCAGGTGAATTATTGAAAGATCAAACAGCTTCTTCCTCAAGGTTGGCATCTCCTCTTAACAGCTCAGTTCCACTCACTCCTCCCCAAACCCCTAAAATTCAAGCTAATATAGAAAGAATCTATAAAAAACTTGTCATATCAATTGATTCTTATAGTGATTCAAAATATCAGATGCTCAGTGATTATATTGATGGAAAAAATGTTAGAGCAAAGCCGGAAGAGATTAAGGAGTTCGAAGAAATAATACGTTTATCCAAAATTTATTCTTTTGCTAAATCTTCACTGCCTTCGTCTACATCAAAGAACTGATATTCCAGAAACAAAAATTTAACTTATCAGCCAGTCTTTAAAGATTGGCTGGTTATAATTAAGTCACCACAAAATTCTTAAATTCAATTTTAACAGAATTTTTCTTCAAGAATAAAAAGAAACAAGATAATTAAACAAAAAAAATAGGCCTCAATCAGAAGATTGAAGCCTGTAGATAAAAATAAGCTGGCAGCGTCCTACTCTTGCATACTCTTGTGTATACTACCATCGGCGATGAGAGTCTTAACTTCTGAGTTCGAGAT
>JBAZUK010000007.1:0-68827 GCA_041661445.1 Parachlamydiales bacterium | reverse complement strand
GAAACCTAAATGTATCTGCTCCGCTACCGCCGGTTAGATTTCCGAAATTGGTAAATGTCGTACCATCAGAGGCAGTTCCTCCGTCATTTGCATTTATGTCCCAGTTTCCTCCGGTATCTTTTCCTATTATTGTATTTGCTGAACTAAATGTACTTGGACCGATGAAAGAACTTATATTGCTAAAAGTTCCTCCAATTCCTGTAGCTGTCGCTGCTTGAAGATTTATGGAAACTAAACTTGAATATGCGGTTGCGCTATTATAATCGATAGTATTAGCTCCCGTAATTCCTCCATCTAGATTTCCAGATATTGTATAATTGCTATGGAACCTAAATGTATCAATTCCGCTTCTTCCTATTAATGTACCGAATGAAACGAAATTAACGCCATTTGTTCCGTCCCCTGCATCGCCGGAATCGTTACCGGTTATGTTGAATATATTCCCGCTTGAGCTTCCTGTAAATGTATTCGAACCTGCTCCCCCTGTTATGTCAGTTATATTAGAAAATCCTGTCAGCATTTCATCTGTTCCGCCTGCCCCAGTTGCTGTATATCCAGATATAGTAATATTTACTGCATTTGTATAATTAATTTTATTTACACCTCCAACTCCCCCATTAATACTTCCAGAAATAGTGCCTAAAACATTGAATGTATCATCTCCTGATCCTCCTATTAGTGTGTAAAAATTAGTATAATTAACACTATTTGTTCCATCTCCTACATTTCCTTGAGCTATACCTGTCATATTCCAGATATTACCGCTATTGGTTCCTGTAAGCGTATTAGAAGATCTACCAAATAGGTCTGTTATATTGCTAAACCCTCCTGCTATTGCTGCATTTGTTCCACTTGCACCTGTTGATGTATATGAACTTATTGTTACATCTATTGATGTTGTATATGCGAAAAAATCTAGAGCATTTGTTCCACTTGTTCCCCCATTTATTGCTCCAGTTACTGTTGCACCATTTGCAAATATAAATGAGTCATTGCCGCTACCACCGGTTATTTGTCCGGTTACATCTCCTCCATTCAAATTATATGTATTAGTTCCTGCATTTCCATTTATATTAGTTACACTTCCAGATGATAAGTTAAAGGTATCATTTCCTATCCCGCCAGATAAAGTTCCAAAAGAAGCGAAGGCAGCATGAGGACCTCCTCCATCACTAACGCTTCCCGAATTGCTGCCTGTAATGTTAAAAGTATTTCCACTGCTGACACCCATAAGGGTATTTGAAGCAGACCCTCCTATAATGCTTTTAATATTGGTAAAACCTGCTGTTATTGATCCATCTGCTCCGCTTACACCATAAAATAAATATGCATTTAAAATTACATCTGTTGATGTTATATATGCTGAATAATCCAAAGTATTAGTTCCGCCTGCTCCGCCATCTATAGTCCCTGATATCGTCATGCCATCTGCAAATACAAATGAGTCATCACCGTTTCCTCCATTTATTGTTCCAAATGATGTAAAATTAACGCTATTTGTTCCATCTCCTGCATTTCCTGAATTATTTCCTGTAATGTTAAAAGTATTTCCACTGTTGACACCTGTAAGAATATTTGGAGCAAATCCTCCGAGAATACTTGTTATATTGCTAAAACCTGCTGTTATTGATCCATCAGTTCCGCTTGCTCCTGTAGATGTATAAGTACTTAGAGTTATATCCGTTGATGTTGTATACGCCGAATAATCCAAAGTATTACTTCCGCTTGTCCCGCCATTTATTGTCCCTGATATCGTTATGCCGTCTGCAAATACAAATGAATCATCACCGCTGCCGCCTGTTATAGTACCCGTTACATTCGCTCCTACATTAATTACATTTGTCCCGGCAGTTTCAGTCAAATCTATTATTTCTCCTGTTACATCTACAGTATCATTGCCGCTGCCGCCGATAAATTTATTTATGTTAGTAATACCGGACCCCGTTCCAGTTGCATTTCCATCAGGCAAAGTAATTGTAACAGCTGAAGTGTATGCAGAATAATCCAATGTATTGTTTCCAGTCACACCTCCATTTATAACACCTAAAACACCAAGCCCATCATTTAATGTAAATGTATCATCACCATCTCCACCTAATAAATCCGTGATATTTGTAAATTCTATATTTCCCACTCCTCCGGGATTTAAAAAACCATGACCATTGCTTGTTGTTATCGACCAAGAATTTGAAGAAGCAATACCATCCATGCTAAGTGTATTAGTTACATCCAATCCCGTGCCGCCTGTGATGCTGACAAGCTTATAAGCTTCTAAAAACTGATAAAAATTTGATAAGCCTGCTCCGGAATCAAATTTCTTTATTCCGGTAAAGTTAAAAACTGGAGCTACTTCTTCTAATGGCTGGACATAACCGGCATAATCAGCTGATACATACCATAAATTGCTGCTATATAAGCCTGCATATGAAAACTTTAATGCATGATCATAATTTGAAGTTCCATTAACGTAATAATTTCCGCCGGAAGAACTATATGTATAATTATTAATTGTACATGTTCCCGCAGATGCTGATCCCATATTGAGGCTTAAGTTTTTAGCTGCAATGTTGATATTTCCGACGGTAGAAATTGTATTTCCATAAACACTCAAATTCTTGGACAATGTAGTAATTCCGCCTATTTGGACAACATGGGAACCATTTGGTTGCCCGATTGAAACCGAACCTACATTTGTGGAATTCCACTGCAGGGTCGTATTTGGAATAACTAATGTTCCAGTTCCGCTTCCAATACCTATCGAAGTTCCCGAATTATAGGCCTGTATTTCCAAACCTCCTGAAGTATTAAAATTTTTAGTTGTTGTCGAATATGAATATATATCATTTTTTAAAATTATTTTTCCCGTGTTGTTATTAATGATTGCCGAAGAAGCAAGACTGATTCCGGTATTGGTCGGCGCACCCGGGCAATAACCTGCCAAACTAATATCGGAACTTCCTTTCCCTTCAATCAGTCCATTATCAAATTTAATTCCAACCCCAGTTCCAGCTCCAAGTCCTGTTAAAGAAATAGCTCCTCCTTCAGAAGTAATTTTAGTCGTGCCATTTGTCATTTGGATTCCTGGGCCGCTTGACCCGGAACCAGTCCCTCGAACTGTGATGATTCCGCTTGTTGAGCTTAGTACGCTGTTATATAAATAAGAGCCTATTCCTGATAAGCCAATTCCACCTGCTGTTCCATCAAGACGTATCTCTCCTGAAGTGGTAGTAATTCCTGCTGTGTAAACTGGGTTGCATTCCCATAAAGCGATACCATAACAATTATTTGTACCACTTCCTCCAGTACCAGTAATTACAATACTTCCTGAATTTGTTTTAAGAGAGGATTCTATTATAAGAACTCCTTCAAGAGTAGTATTAGCTGATGATGCGCCTTCACCAAAAATTATAATGTCTCCTCCATTGGTTGTAATTTTACTATCACTAAGAGAAACCCCATGATTAGTTCCCGATGTTCCTCCAACCCCCTCTAAACACACCCCCCCATTACTCGAGCTGTTGGTAGTTATATTTAAATTTTGTAAACTAATTCCAGTATAACTTGCAGAGCCAATTCCCTTTCCTTGTAAAAAAACAGCAAATGGTCCAATAGCAGAACCTGTATATGTTGATGTGATAGATGGTGCTCCGCCAGTTCCTACGGCAATATTTCTATCGGCGATTATTGTCAAAGTAGTGGCCGCGCTCCAAGAAATTATCACATTGTTATCTATACTTATAAATCCGCTTCCTGAGCTGCCATTAGATGTGCTTATGCTAACTGAGCTTGAATTGAGAAGCGTGCTAAGATGTCCTGAATAGACATAACATGGATTTTGTTCACCAGGACCCGGATTATAATTCGCAGTAAGGGGAGGAACACTCGAAGCTGTTGCCCAAATTGCAATATTCGATGGATCCAATAGCACATTGCCGTAAACCCCATTCAAAGCCGAAGTATCAACTTTTCCTCTAAATTGTAGATCTTTTAAACAAGAAATCTCTACGAATCCTCCATCCCCTGCATTATTTCCTCCTTTTGCAAGAGTATTTCCTTCGTATAAATTTAAATCATCCGACCAAAAAATTACTTTTCCTCCATTTCCTTCTACCTTCGCGCTTGCATCAATCGTAGCTGTTTTAGAAGTTGTTAGAATTTTTGCATTTTTTATGCTTTGATTCTTCCCCTGATAATCTCCGCCAATTAATATTTCTCCGCCCATCTTTTCTGATGATGCATCAATTATTGCATTATCTTTTATGTGGATTTCATCTCCTAGAATGTGAATAACTCCGCCATTTTGATCATTGGAAATTATCTGACCGGATATGTCTACTTTTCCATCTGCAATTAAAAAAACTTTTCCTTCTTTTTCCTGTATTCCCTGAGCTTTTATTATTCCTTCCTGGTTTATGGCAAGAGAATAAATATTCCCGTTAGATGCGTTCAGTTTTACCTGGACGGCTTCAATTGATCCTTTATTGTCTATCAAGCTATCACTTTTGACTAATGCATCAGCTCCGTCTTCTTTTAATAAGACATTTGCTGAAGCCAGCATTGAAACATTATTATTTTTTGATCTGATCTCTCCGAGATTTTCAATAATCGGAGCTATTAGAATTACCTCTCCGTTTAAGCCGTCGATTGTTCCCAGATTTTTGATGGAGGAGCGTAAATCGCTTGAGAAATTCAGATCTTTATTATTCAAAAACTCAGAGTTCTCAAGATCAAGCGTTGATGCAATAAATCCATTAGTATTTATTTTTCCATCAGGGCCTATTAATATCCCCTTTTGATTTATCAAGTAGATTTTGCCATTGCCCTCTAATCTTCCATAGATTTTAGAAATATCATTTCCTGTTACCCTATTAAGTATTTTCGATGAAGATGACGGTTGAATAAATTTGGTTATTTCATCGGAATTTATTGAAAAATCCTTCCACTCGATTATAGTCTTATCAGTATTTTGATTTATAAAAACAGAGTTGTCATCTCTTTTGAAATCAGCTTCGCCATGAACTACTTTTTCACCAGTTGGATTTGCAATTATAAACCATGGAAACAATACGAAAATAAACTTATTAAATTTCATCGTATTTCCCAAAAAACATTTAACTGATGTCTTGAAATAATTTTTTTGACTTCTTTTAAAAAACCTAAAAAAATATCGAACATATAAAAACATTTCTTTTCAAGCTTACTTAAAAAATCTCTTAAATTGATCAATAAAAAAAATAAATAAATAAATCTTTTAAACATTTTTATGCCTTAGGTTTATCTATAAAAAAATGTTAAATATTTATCTAGTTAAATAATTATAAATTTCATTGAGGAATTTGTATTTTAAATACATTTTTTTGAGAAAGCGGAAAAATAATAAGTTAAAAAAACAAAAAAATATCTGAAAATTATAAATCGTTAAAGCTAAATCTGAGGTTTGAATGTTTTTATAATCAACAATTTAAATTATATTTTTCATCTCGAAAATTTAAGTTGAAGAACAAGATTTAAATCGACATATCCCATCCAATAAGCAATCATCTTAACATCATCTGAAACCAAATTAATTTTAAAATTATCATTTTCTAAAGCGGACAAATCTATAGGAGTACTCCAATCACGTATATCATTTGAGCTATCGGTTTCCTGAACTATTAAATTTTTAGACTCATTTATTTTTCTCCAGGACACTAAAACCTCAGTCATGTTTTTTGTACAAATTTTAGGGGAGTAAAGGATATTTTCAGATCCGGATAAATTTTGAGGGGCAGACCAATTTTGTAACCCATCAGAGCTTTTTGTAAAGCAAATTTCATCATGTAAACCATTATTTTTTTTCCATATGACCACAGCTTCTTTATTTATGCAAAGACAATCAAAATCATCTGAATTATAATCTTCTTCCGAAAGAACTACCGGCAAAGACCAATTTTGCAAGTTGTTCAGAGAGTGTATTTCTTTAACTCTTGAATTTTTATTATATGTTGAAAAAGCTACAATTACATCTGAGCCGTTTGTAATCATTTTGTATTCAAATTTTTCGACAACATCTGACAAACTTATAGGCAAAGACCAGCTTTGTATGCTATCTGAACTGTGAGACTCTTTTATCTGAAATTTATTCCAATCATAAGAGCCCCAGATTATAATAGCTTCCGAGAAGTCGTTTATTACCACCAAAGGTTTTGAAACGCCGCATCCGCTCTCAGTTATAGCAAAAATCTCCGACCAGTCTTGAAAGTTATTCGAACTTTTTTTAATCTGGATTTGGTCACCAACTACCCAAGTAATTACAGCATCTCCACTTGAAGTTAGTGCAATATCAGCATCACAGGCATGATTTTTTTCATCTGACAAATAAACCTGCTCGGACCAGGCTTGAAAATTTTCTAAAGTATGTATCTGGGTTATTCTATAATAATTTCCATCAAATTTTCTAAATATTACAATTATCTTTCCATCATCGGTTATCGCTATTTTGGGTTCTTGGGAAATTTGATCAGATTGTGTTAGAAGAATCGGATCCGACCACTTCTGTAATGAGTTCGAACTATAAGAAAATTGAATCACATTTGTTTCTCCGTCAAATATTTCCCATACTGCCACCGCTTCGCCATCCAATTTATTAATTGCAATTTGAGCATTTATTGCATTGTACCCCAAAGGAGATAGATTGATCGTCTCGCTCCAATTCACATCAGCATATGAATAATTAATCAAAAAAATAAAAAAAATTAATATTTTTTTCATCGCGGCCTCTTATTAAAAAAATTCAAGGAAATATTAAAACAATATTTTAATATTTTTAAATTGAAAAATCATTTAGAAATTTTAAAAGAATATTTAAAAATTTGTAAATTTTTCACAAAAATTTTTTTTGTTTTTTGTTTACAATCTTTTCTTGGAAAAAGAAAAAAAATAATCAGAATTATTAAAAATTTAATTGTTTAAAATTGATAAAATTATATATGTGTTTTAATATCAGTATAAGATAAAAATAACACAAAAAATTACCATCGGTAATAAATGAAAAAGAGACACTCTAATCTAATAGCTATAGTAGTTATATTAGCAGGAGTTTATTTTTTAAGCAGAAACTCCAAATATTACGATATTGAAAAGAAAAACGCTTTTCTGGAAGAAAACAGTACAAATTTTTATTCAAATGATTTGATAGAAAGCTTTGATTTTGTAGCCTCATCTGATAATCAAATACCGCAAAAAAATGACCTTCCCGATCTTAATGCAAATAAAAAGATATCAGATTTAGCTGATATCTCAGATATAAAAATAATAGAAAATACCCCAGATCTGCTTGATAACATTATTGAAAATGAAATTTTATCAGATGAAAAAAATTTAAAAATTACAGAAAAAGCTAGCGCAAATGTTTTAACTCAAAATACGATTACGGAAGAAAAACAAATTTCTCAAAACAATGATCTAAAACACGATAATCTATCACCGGGTCAAGAAAAAAAAGTAATTCAAAATTATCAAGTAGAAGATCAAAAAATTATTGGAGATATATTTATTTATGATAATAAATATACCAACTCCGATTTCATAAAAAAAAGTTTGCACGTTAAGAAAAATGATCCTCTAGATCTAAAACTTTTAAATAAACATCTTTATTTTCTTAATCTAAACCCTTTTAGGAAAATAGATTTGTACTTATTAAAAAAAGATTCAGAGTACGATTTAAATTTTTTAGTAGATGATAGATTTCCCTTAAGAGTTTATTCTGAAGCAGACAATACCGGGCTTAAATTGCTGGACAGAAATAGAGTCTCATTCGGATTTGATTGGAATAAGGCTTTTTTTATAAACAGCATATTATCTTATCAATATTTAGCTTCCTATGATTTTAAGAAATTTCAATCTCATACTTTGAATTGGACATTTTTTCTTCCTTGGGAAAATTTAATAAAAATATTCGGAAACTACTCGCAGATAGAAATAGATCATCAGATCCCCATGATAATTAAAACGGCAGGTTTTTCTTCTCAACTATCTTTTAGATATGATGTTATCCTCCCAATGATAAAAAACATTCTGCATCATGATATAATTTTGGGATTTGATTTTAAAAGAACTGACACAAATTTGCTTTTTTCAAGGTTTTTGGCAACAAATGATATACCTGTCAATCTAACACAGTTTTTATTGTCTTATAAGTTAAGTTCTTATTTTAATATTTGTGAAACCGATTTAATCTTAGAATTATACTCTTCTTTTGGACAGCTAATCCCAGATGAACAGAATTATAGATATAGAGTTTACAGATCCTTTGCAAAAAACCGATATGTTTATGGAAAAGGATTTTTATCAAACTTATTCTATCTTCCTAAAGATTTCTTGTTTTCATTAATGCTCACAGCCCAACTAGCAAATGAGAATTTACTCCCTTCTGAAACCCTGGGAATAGGCGGATATAATACAGTTAGGGGTTATTATGAAAGAGAGATTAATACTGATTCAGGAGTGATAGTGAATGCAGAAATAAGAAGTCCTTCAGCATCTTTTCTGCCAGGAAAAAGAGATTCATTCCAGCTGCTGGCTTTTCTAGATTATGGGTTGGGATCTTTGCATACAGCAAAGTCTTTTGAGGAAAAAACAAAGTATTTGCTCAGCTGCGGTCCCGGAATCAGATATTCAATAAATACATATTTAGCCGCAAGATTGGACTGGGGAATAAGGATCAAAAATTCTGAAATACCAAGCCAAGAGAAAAGTTTATTACATTTTTCGGTAAATCTTAGCTACTAAGAAAATTAATCGGGATCTGATTCTTTCAGGTCTTTTGGCTTTTGGGGAATAACTATCCAAGCAATTAAATATAATAATACCATAGGGATTACTGCAGTTATCAAAGTAATTATTAAAAAAAATATTCTAACAACCGCATAATCGATTGAAAAATACTCCCCAAATCCAGAACAGATACCTGCTATTATTCTATTGTTAGATCTATATAATTTTTTCTTCTTATAAAATGAATTTTCTTCAGGATTTATTGGTATAATAAATATTCCGATAAGGTAAATAATTAAAAATGGAATTACTGCTGTTATAAAAGCAAGTAAAACAAAAATTAGCCTGATAATCGTTGGATCAATTGAAAAATATTGCCCTAGGCCAGAACAAATTCCTGCTATTTTTTTGTCTTTTTGAGATCTATATAATTTTTTCATTTTTAATAATTAAATAAATAAGTTATTGGTTCTTTATTCTGCACCCTTTTAATAGTTTCTGCAATAAGCGGGGCCATCGATATCTGAACAATTTTTGAGGATATATCCTGTTTTAAAGGAATTGTATCTGTGATAATTAATTGCTCAAAATCAGAATTTTCTATCTTTTCAATAGCATTTTTTGAAAATATCGGATGAGTAACGCATGCATAAATTTTATTCGCGCCTTTTATTTTAAGAGCTTTAGCTGCCTGGACTAAAGTTTCACCGGTATCGCAAATATCATCAATCATAATTACGTCACATCCTTTGACTTCGCCAATTAAAGATATCTTGTCAACGACACCAGGCTGCAGTCGATGTTTGACTATTAACGATAACCTTGCATTGATTCCGTATTGATTTAATCCGTCTATCAAGCTTCTTGCTCTATTCAGTGCTCCTGCATCCGGCGCAACTACAACTAGTTCATTTAGTCCTTTTCTTTCAAAATAAGGCACAAACATTATGCTTGTTTTAAGATTTAGAACAGATATATTGTGAAAAAAACCTTGTATCTGAGAACAATGCAGATCTAATGTTATAACCTGATCCGCTCCGATATCTTCTAAAATCATAGAAATATCTGAGGCTGAGATAGGAGAATAATCATGAGTTTTTCTATCCTGTCTTGCATATCCAAAATAAGGCAGAACCACTATTATTTTATCAGCATTAGCTCTTTTGCATGCCCTTATCATTAACATAAGTTCAACTAAATTATCATTAACTGATGATTGTTTTGTAGAACATATTGACTGCAAAATATATACATTTTTACCCGAAACGTTTTCATCAAGTTCAATCCTAATCTCGCCATCATTATATTTTCCTATATTGGCCTGAGATAAATTAATTCCTAATATGGAAGCAACATCTTTGGCAAGAATGGGATTTGAAGTTCCGGAAAAAAATTTAATCGAATCCTTTTCCATTTCTTTTGGAGACACGTTTTCAAATGTTCCATACAAAGAAACCGAAAACAAAAAAAGTATTAAAAATGTAATTTTTTTCATCAATAAATCCTTTTAATTAACCAACGTACCATTATCATAAGATGAGATTACAATTTCACCATTTTTTTCATATTTTTTCTTTTTACCATGAAGTTTATCTTCTTTATATTCCTGCTCTAAACAAATGTTTCCATCTTCATCATATTTATTGACCTGGCCATGTTTTTTTCCATCTTTATACTCACCTAAAAAAATTATTTTACCTTTTTCATTATAATATGTGCTCTTTCCATTCAATAAATTATTTTTATAATAATTTACTGCAGAGATCTCTCCGTTCGGATGGAATAATTTTTCTTCCCCTTCTTTCATGTCCTTAACAAAAAATGATTTTTTAAAAGTCTGCCCCCCCATAAAATACTGGACAGCTTCGCCGTCTTTCAAATCGTTTTTGTATTCTACTTTCATTATCGGGATTCCTTTAGGATTGTATAAGAAACAAAAACCATTTTTTTTGCCGTCCTTATAAGAATAAGTTGCTATTTTGGTTCCCTTTTCATCATATTCATTTACAATATTCTGCAATTTATCATTTTCATATTGAGCTTCAAAAGCCATAACTTTATTACCATCTTTTGAAGTGGGGTAATATATTTTATAAGGTCCGTTTTTTCTGTTGTTTTTATAAACATATAGCATCTCTCTACCATCAGGCATTTTCTGAAAATATTCACCTTCGAGGCTTCCTTTAACATATGTTGCTTTTTCAAGCGATTCGCCGTTTTTATCATATAATACTTTCATTCCGTCAAATTCACCATGAGTATAGTTTACTATAGCTTCTTTGGATCCGTTTACATGAAATGTTTTTTGTTCCCCTTGAGGATTGCCATCATTATCATATGAAAACATTTTCGCAATTCGACTTTCATAATTCTCACATACATTTTTAGGATAATATTCGATATGCTCGCCTACCGGCTTGCCATTTTCAAATTGTCTTGCAAAATGCAATGAGCCATCTTCAAAAAATTCTTTCATTTCGCCATGCAGCCTGTCATCTTTAAAGTTGGCTATTTTATTTATATTGGAATTTTCAAAGTACCAATTGGCTGTTTTTTGCTTTTTTCCTTTATCAAAAAATATTTTTTCTTTTACTTTGTCTTTTGAATAATAACTTATGAATTCGCCATCAAACTGATCATCTACATAATTCGCTGATAATAGAAGATCTCCTAATTCATCATATTCCCTATGAATTCCGTTTTTCTTTCCATTTGAAAATTCCACAACAGCTTTCAAAACACCGTTTTCATACCATTCTTTTTGAGACTTATTAGGCAAGTCATTTTCAAAAAAGGCTTCCACTTGTGGTTTTCCATTTTCATACCATTGGGCAAAAAGGCCATTTTTTTTATCTTCTTTAAATTCGATTTTTTTCTCTAAGATTCCATTTTCATGCCATTGAAGATATTCTTTATCTCTTTTACCATTAGTGTAAAACGATTGAATATGACTTTGACCATTAGAATAGTACTCGGTTTGCTGACCGTCCAATACTCCCTGATCATAATTTGACTCAATTTTAAGATTTCCATTTGCATACCATTCTTTATAACTTCCATGAAGCTTGCCGTTTTTTAAAGAATGAGCCCTAAGTAATTTTCCATTTTCATCGTATTCCTGAGCTGGTTCCAACAAATCTCCCTTGTCATCAAAAGTTACCGCATACTGAATTTTGTTATTTGGATGATTTTTCCAATGCTTTCCAACAGGAACATCATTTTTATATTCTCCTGATCCGATTATTTCCTTATTTTCAGAATAAAAATATTCCATTCCCTGTTTTTGACCATTAACATATTTTACTTTATAGTTTTCTTTTCCATTTGGGAAATATTTAACATGAAATCCGTTAGGTTTGCCTTCTAAATAATCTAAAGTTTCAATAATTGAATGATTTTCATCATAAACAATTAGAGCGGGATTTTTTTCTTCCCCTTGAAGATTTCCATCCTTATATCTTTTTTCGGACATGATAGCGCCGCTTTCATACCAGCTTCTACATATGCCGTGAAGTTTTCCATCTTTGTATTTTAATGCGGCTGATTTATTTCCATTTGGATAAAAAACTAAATATTCACCAGTTAATTTTCCATCCGAATGAGTCGCTTGAATTTTTTTTACACCATCTTGATAATATCCTTCAAAACTTCCTTCTAACTTTCCATTTTTATAAAACATTTTTGTCATGATATTATCCGGGGAATAAAAAACAACTGCCTCCCCATCTAATAAACCGTTAACATAATTAGAAATTTTTGATATTGCGCCATTTTCATCGAAATCTAAACAGGTTCCAGATGGGACATTAACATTTTTATGGATTTCAAAAGCCGGCATTTCTTCAGTAATTTTTGTTAAATCTACTTCTTGTTTAATTCCGCCATTTTCATAAAATGAAATCTGTTTAACAGCCTGTTTTCCATTATCTGTCGGTTCATAAAAAACAACTATTTCAGCAGCTCCGTTCGGATAACTTTTAACAGTATCAAAAGACCAGTTCGGCTCTCTTTGTTTCAGGTTGTATAAATTTTTTTGTTCAACGCAATAAACAGTTGAAATAAGCATAATAAACAAAGAAAAAAATATTTTTTTCATATAGCCTCAATGGTATTTGTTTTAATAAACTTAAAAAATAAGTATAATTTTAGTAAACATTTAAATTGCTTTATTTTCCTTAAATTTATTTTTTTTGTCATAAAAAATAAAATTACCTTTAGGAAAGGTTTCTCCGCTTGAGGAGAAAACAAATTCCAAACAATCAGTTTTTTTTTCTTCAAAATCAAAAAAGAGATTCTCAAAAACATCCGAAATCTTTTTATTGTTTTTAAAAAAGCCCATTTTATCATCTGTTCCTATTTCTAAAAAAACTTTTTTGTTTTTTTGGGATAGCTTCAGATAAATATCAGCCTGATTAGATCTTGCCATTTTCTGACAAAAATCTATATAAACATCAATTTTTTTTAGACTGCTTTTAAATTTATAAGAATATAGCGCGTCATTTATCTTGATCCCGACAAAAGAAAAGCATATCGAAAGCAAGGAGATGCAAATAATTATTTCAAGAAGAGTAAAGTTTTTTTTAATAATTGTTTTCTTCTTCATTTTCTACTGTATCTTTGCTATTAGTCTTTTTATATTTTTTTAAGTTCGCAGATATAACATCAATATTTGATCTGTCGCGGCTTACCTTGATTGTAAATTCATCTCCCCAGCCATCTTTTAACATTTGAGACACGTCTTTCAAAAGCAAGGATTCTTCCAAATATTTTTTATGATTTTTTACAACCTCTTCAAGGTTATTGCCTTTTGCTACCTCTAATAAAAGGATGTCCCTAATCTGTTTTTGAGCCTGTTCGGTTTTAAATAATTTCCCTCTATCAAGGCTTCCTTTAACATTATATCCTACAACAGAAGTGATGATTCCAATTAATAAAATAACTATCATCATTTCTAATAAAGTAATATGTCTTTTTTTTATCATAGCTTAATCTCCCAAAAATGAGCTAACATCTGTTAATGGTATCAAGATTGACAGCACAACAAATCCAACTATTATTCCTAACAATATTAACATAACCGGCTGAATGATGCTTGATATTTTAGATAAAAATTTTTCAACTTCCTCTTCATGTATCCTTGCTATATTTATTAACATGTTGGGCATTTGCGAGGTTTGTTCCGCAATACTTAGCATCTTCGGCATTTCCTCTGGTATGCATTCTATGCTTTTTAAAAGCTCGCTGAGCTCTTTACCTTCTATCAATTTATCTTTTAACGCATTCATTTCCTTTTCTAATACAGGATGATTTAAAACCCCTATCGCAAGACAAAGAGAATTAACATAAGATTCTCCTCCTTTTAAAAGGTTAGAAAATGAAATACAGAAGCGTATCAAAGAAACCTTAATCATGAAATTTGCCAAAAAAGGCAGAACAATGATTTTCTCATAAATTTTTTTTCTAAATTTGTCATTTAAGATCGCAAACGCAATTAATGCTATTATCAATAAAATAAAAATTAAAAAAAATAATTTATATTTACAGACTGTTTTACTTGCAAAAAAAACTGCCTTTGTAAATGGATGCAGCTGCCTTCCTTCAAATAAATCATAAAGGGTTGGAATTGTAAAAAATAAAAGAAAACTTAAAACTGCAAAACAAAAAATAAATAAAATTAACGGATAAGTAAAAGCAGAAATTAATTTTTTCTTTAATCTAATCGAGCTGTTCAAAATATTAATAATTTCATTTATACTTTCTTCCATTCTTGCAGTTTTTTGAGCATTTTCGATCATCGAACAAATTACAAGATCAAAGGTTTTAAAGTGCTGTCTCATTGCTTCAGACAAACTAAACCCCATTTTAATTTTCTCGCATAAATCTAAAATTAAGATCTTAATCTTGCGCTTATCATTTTTCTGAGACATGATAACTAAAGACTCATATAAAGGAATTCCAGCCTTCAGCAGATTTTCAAGCTGTAAAAAAAAATCTAATACTTCAGATTTGGAAAGCGGTCTTTGTTTGTGCTTAATTGGTGCAATTTTGAATACAACTATTGAATTACCAAGTAAAAAGGCTTTAGCTTCATCAATTGATTCAGCATTAATAATTTCTCTAAATTTTTTTCCGTTTTTGGAAATTGCTAAATATTCGTAAAGCGCCATAATTTAAATATTTTTTGTAACTCTAATTAATTCCGTCGCGGTAGTTGTGCCGTTTAAGACTAGCTCAAGACCGCTTTTCCTTAAAGTTTTGTATTGTTTATCAAAGCCGCTTCTAATTTTTTCAATATCCAGATCTTTTGTTATTTGTCTTTTTATTTTGTCATCAATAATCATTAGTTCATAAATTCCGCATCTTCCTATATATCCTGTGTGAAAACATTTTTCGCATCCGGCCCCTCTGAAAAGTTTTTTTTCATGTATTTTAAGCTCTTCCAGTTCACTCTTTTCCGGAACATATTCTTCTTTACAATGAGGGCATATTTTTCTAACCAATCTTTGGGCTAACACAGCAATAATTGTTGAAGACAAAAGATAAGGCTCTATTTTCATATCGGAAAGTCTAATTATAGCTGATGGAGCATCATTAGTATGTAAAGTGCTTAAAACCAAATGTCCGGTCAAGGAAGATTGTATTGCAATTTCAGCAGTCTCTTCATCACGGATCTCACCTATCATTATAATATCCGGGTCTTGCCTTAAAATATGCCTAAGTCCTTTTGAAAAAGTAAGTTCTATTTTAGGATTAACTGCAATCTGGGCAATGTTTGATAATTTATATTCAACCGGATCTTCGATCGTCATAATATTAAGTTTTGAGCTATTTAATTCACTTACTGCGCTATACAATGTAGTTGTTTTTCCACTACCGGTAGGACCGGTAACCAACACTATTCCTTCGGGATATGAAATGATTTTTTTAAAATCAGATAACATTTGATCTTCCATCCCAATCATATTGAGTCCCAGAACAACATTGGTTTTATCTAAAATTCTAAGAACGATCCTTTCTCCAAAAACAGTAGGAATAGTACTAATCCTGAAATCGATCTCCCTTTTATTTATCATTAATTTTATTCTTCCATCCTGGGGAAGTCTTTTTTCAGCTATATCCAGTTTTGCCATTACTTTTATTCTTGTTATTATCTGGGATAGATGTTCCTTAGAAATATAATCTCTCTGCTGCAAAACGCCGTCTATTCTATATCTTATTTTTAAAATCTCATTTTCCGGTTCAAAATGAATATCTGAAGCATTTTGCGTGATCGCTTCCAAGATAACCGAATTTAAAATATTGACAGCTTCATTTTCGGATGATTGCTCCAAAAGATCATAGCCTTCAGAAATTTTTACATTTACAGATCTATTAGAATCGTGATTTAGTTTTTTTATTTGGTGATAACAAAATTCTATCGCTTTTTCGATTTCATCTTTAGAATAAATTATTGTTTCAACTTCCTTATTGAAAATTAAAAACAGTTCATTAATTGCTTCCAAATTTGCCAAATCACTGATAGCAACAACAATTTTCTCCTCAGTTTCCTCAATGGGAATAAGGTTGTTCTTTTTTGCGAAAAGATATGGAATTTTTTTGGTTTTATTTTTAATAAAATCAAAATCCTGCAGGACTGTTTTTTGCTTATTTTTCATTTTCAAAGAAAAGTTTTATGCTTTTTTCAAATATTTTTTTCTTTTCTAAAGTTTTTGCAAACTCAAGCTTTTGTAAAAATTCATCTAAATCCCCTTGTCTTCTCTGGAGATCAAATTTCTTCTGTTTATCAAAATCTATTTTAGGGTCTTTTATTATATGAGGAGTAATAAATATAAACATTTCAGATGAACTGTTTTCCTGTTTTGTTGTTCCAAAAAGCTTGCCAATGCCCGGAATTTCTCCAAGGAATGGTATTTTTTCGCTATCTTCAGATCCTGTTTTTCTTCTAAGTCCGCCCAAAATTATTGTTTGTCCATCAGCTACTCTAACTTCATTTTCAATATGTCTTGAAGTAACAGCCGGTTTATCATTGTCCTTTGATTTGATGGTGTCAAAAGAAACATCGGTATGCAGAGTTACAAAACCATCCGATGCTCCATCTTCCTCATCTGAAGAATGGATTGTCGGCGTCATAACAATCGTTGTTCCAAATTTTGACCTTGTATATGACTTTTCATATTTTGTGCCTGAAGATGAATCTATCGGTACAGCGCCATTATTGATCGAAATTTCATCAACAACTGAAATAGTTGCAGGTGTTTGATTTATTGTTGTCACCGATGGGCAGTCTGCTAAACGCATGTCTTCCTGGGCCATCAAAAAACTAAGTGTTAAATCAAAAGAAGGCAATAATTTTGCAGATGGTCTAGAAATGATGAAATCCAATATACCTTTTCTTTTTGAAGAATAGCTATCATCAAAACTAACTTCTGTTTCCTTTTTTTTGCCGGCATTTCCGATTTTCAGTAAATTAATTCCTGTCTGCTTTTTATCCTGGATTTTTCTTTCGACCAATAAGACATCTATCTGAACCATTTTTTTAGGCTGATCTAGTTTTTTTAATAAAATTTTGAGTTTATCCAGCTCATCTTTTCTTACTACCATTAAAATAGATCCTGTTTTAGCATCGACAACAAAATTTTCGCTGTTAGAGCTTTTCTGTTCACCGTAGCTTATATTAGATTCGATAGGTCTTGGTTTAGAAGGGATGGAATTATCAATTTTTACAAAAGGATTCTGAATTTCACCTCTTTTCTTCTCATCCATTTTTATAATAGAACCTGACATAGATGAATAAATTTTTTCTAAAATATCTGCTAATTCCTGCGGGTCAGAATTTTTGCATGAATACCAAAATATCGTCATTTCACTAGGATCATCTAGCTGCTTCTCTAAATCTAAAAGCACATTTTCTGCTCTTTCAACCAAAGCACTCTCTCCAATCAAGACCAGAGAAGAGCCTTGAGGAATAATAGAAAGCTCCTCAATCGAACCTTGATAAAAGGTGGGTCTATTTTTCTGTGATTGGGAAAAAAAGGCCTGCAAAATTTTATCTGCCTCAGAAGAGGCTATTTTTGACAAAGCCAATACTTTAACAACCTTCCCTTCAGATTTATTGTAAACGACTTCATATAAATTTATCAGTCTCGAAATGTTTTCTTTTGATCCTATAACAATAATATCAGTTCTGATTGGGTGAACTGTTGTTTGTTTTAAATCAGAAAATCTTTCAAGGAAACCTAATACAGATTTAATATCTTCGGGTTTTGGGGAAAAAATATAACAGATTGTAGAACCTTCTCCTGCAAGATTAAGATCTTCCGGCTTATTAATTATCGCTTCGATATGAGAAGGATCGTGCTTTAAGACATATAACTGTCTTAAAAACGGATTAATCTTTTTTATACCGATTCCATTATAAGATAATATAAGCTGCAGTATATCGTCCCATGACTGGTGCGGAATTGCAATAGTTGAAAATATATTTATTTTCATGGTAGCAAGTTCATTTGGAATTACATACAAAAAATCTTGTGATCCATATTCCATAATAATCTGCGAAATAGTAGTTTCTCCCTGATCCCAAAAAGCATATCCTTCCTCGTTTTTCATTCCATCAGCAAGAAAATTTTTTCTAAAATCTTCCTGAACATCGTAGATCTCTTTTCTAATTTGTTTTATTTCGGCTAATAACTTTTCAAAATCACTTTCAGAAGCTTTGTTGTAATATAAGGTTGAGACACTGCTGACTTTTTGGAATAAGTCAGACTTTAAACTAAGAAGCTTCTGATTAATTTTTTTTGCGTCATCGTCGAGCTGAAAACTCTCTTCCGAAAACAGATGCACTGACACAATTAAAAAAAACAAAGAAAATATTCTTTTTATCATTATATTACCTTTTTTTTATACGCCTTTGATTTTCAACAGATAAAATCGGCATTTCAATTTTTTGAAAACTTGTTCTTGTCGGATTAAAAAAATACCCAATCAAATTGTTTGTCTCATTTTTATTTTCAATTTTTTCAAAATAAAAAATTTCTTCACATTTAATTTCTTCCAGACTGGCTTCTCTTTTTAGAAGCCTCCACCTGTTTTCTTTTTTAATTAAGACATCCTTTTCCTTCAAAACAACTCTTTGTTTGTCCAACATACAGCTAATGTGCGATTGGGTTCTTTTCTTTAAAGAACTAATCTGATCGGTTTTTATAGACATTTGAGCTTTTCCAACCAGTGAAATTTCTAAAGAAATCTTGTTTTCAGAGAAAGTATCCCAACAATCGATCTTGAGGGATTTATCATCGATATTTTTTATTACTGCAATAGGATAATCCATAACATTGACAGTTTCAAGAGCTTTTATCCATTTGCCATCTTTAAAAATCAACCTATCTTCTTGATTTACAAATAATAAATTTCCATCGGTTTCCAGACGATACACTCTTTCATTCACTTTTTGATTATTATAAATTCTTAAAAATTCATCTATTCCATAAAATTTAGATTCGGATATGACTTTAAAGCAATATTGCCCTAGCATTTCTTCTTTGTTAAAAGTATTTTCTGATAAAGCAACAGTAAAAGATTCATTAATTTTTTCTTTTCCATTTAAAATATTTAAGTTTTTTAGATCTATCTCTAAAATTATTTTAGCGTTTCTCTGATCTATCTGTTCAACCATCAAAAAAATAGGACTTAAGTCATCTATAAATTCATAATTCCCGTCTCTTTTTTCTTTTAAAAATAATTTTTCACCTTCAGTAATATTTTTTATAGGATTTTGATTTTTAAATTTTATTTCGAATCTTTTTTTCACCATATTCGAGCCGGTCCTGGGTTCGATATAAAATAGCTCTATCTGGTCCTTAATAGAGGAAAAAGAATTATCAAACTCATAATTTGATAGAGAAATGAATTTATTTGTAATAGATTCTATTTCTTTGTTTTCACTTAGATTTTTATTAACATATTCAGCGTTTTTAATTTCAATGCTTCTAGAGAAGCTAAAAAAAAGAAATAAAACAGTCAAGACAACAAACCCGATAAAGCCTAAAAAAACTTTATTAAAAAACTTTTCAGAAACCATTTTTTTTCTTTTTAGTTATTTGCACTTAATAATTTTATATAATTTTCAAAAAAAAACAAAGAAGAACAGTATCTGATATTGCAAAAAATCATACTAAATATTTTAATGATAATTAAGAGAAGATATCAATTTATGTCTTCTTAGCCAGTTTTTTTAATAAAAACCTCACAAGAGGCTTATAAACAATAGAGGAGACATATGGCTAAAAAAGAAAATCTATCAGAAAAATTTAAAGAGGGAGTATCTGTGGAAGAAATTGAAAAATTTGCCCGTAAATATACAAACGAGGTTTTTTTAATTTTATCAATAATTATTGCAACAATATCTAGCATATTCAATTTTTTCACAGGTCCATCATGGAGTTTGTTCGTTGCTGGATTGTTAACAATTACCGGAATCGCTTTTCCTGTACATGTTGGTAAAATTGTTAAAAAAATTTTTAAGTTTCAATCGACCTCAGAAAAAACAACAATAATTATTATGGGAATTGTTAGATTGGTTCTAGCTATTTTTATACCATTTATTCTTTTCGCAGAGATAGGATTGCTCGCTGGATATTCATTTCATACTATAGTTAAAGAATTTTCTTTCACAAAAGAAATGCCAAAAGAAATTGAAAAACCTAGCCATGAAGAACATCTTTAAGATTTAATAGAGCTGATCTGATTTTTTCTATATTTTATATAATCAATCAGCTCAATTTCTTTTTCTCTAAATATTTCGTTCAAATCATTTGAAATTTCTGTATTTTGATCTATATTCTTAAAATCACAAGTATATTTTTCCAATTCATTCCAAGCCGCCAATTCATTTTCAGGATGATTCAATTTTCTTTCTAAACAGGCTATACGAAATAGATTCAAGGAAAACAATGTGAAACCAGATTGAAATTTATTGTTTTTGAAAAAAGATTCATCTTTCAGAATCTTTTCTTTCAATTCTATTGAATCTTTAAGAGCTTCATCGAACTTTCCTTTTGAAATCAAGAGTGCTGTTTTTGAAAAATCATTATAATAAGGAAGCTCATCTCTTGTTCTTTGTATCAAATTTTCCGCCAATTGATATTCTTCGTCGGATACTCTTTCATTTAATATTAAATTCTGTAAAACAATTCCGTCATACTTTGTTTTTAAAAAAGGATACTTTTGCATTATATTTTTAAGTTCACTTAATTTTTGTTCATCACAGAAAGAAGTTTCCTTTAAAACTTTATAACATTCATTTGCTGTAATAATCTCATCTTTAGACTTCTTCGAAGAAAAAAAAGAAGACTTTTGAATTACCACCGTACCTAGGACAACTATTGCCAAGGCTAAAAACAAATAATTTTTTTTATCGCTAATCCAGAGAAATCTTTTTATGTTTTTTGCTTTTTTGTTTTCACCATCAGACATAATAATTACCTATTTTATAAAAATTTACTCAACTTTACCAAATGATTAATTTTTTATAAATTTTTTTAAGTAATTTTTTATTGAAAATTTAATAATCAAGGATTAATCAAGATTTTTCAAAAAATAATTTTGACTATAGGGGTCGTGAAAAACTACAAATCTTTAAAATCTTTATTTAGTTAAGCTTTCATATATTTCGTTCATTTGCCTTATCATATTTTTCGAAGAAAAATTTAATGAAAGATCAAATGCATTTTTCGACAGTGTGCTTCTTAATTTTTCATCATTTTTTAGATTAAGGATTTCTTGTGAAACATTTTCCGGAGAAAACAATGGTACTATTTTTCCAGTCAAGTCATGAATACAAATCTCTTTTAATCCGCCAGTTGATGTGCAAATCAATGGTTTTTTTAAATACGCCGCCTGTAGGGAAGCTTGCGAAACGCCTTCATGGGCCGTGCTCAATAAAACAAAAACATCTAATGCATTTATAGCATTATATGGATCTTCCAGATGTCCTGTAAAAATAATATTTTTAAGTTTTAAATCCTCTGCCATCTGAATATATTTCTCTTTATGCCCGCCTCCAATTATTATAAATTTGATATCTTTTTCATTTTCCAAAATTTTAGCGGCATTTATAAAATCATCTATTCCTTTCCAGGACCTCATAAAGCACACACATCCAATCAAAAAGTCCTTATTCTCAATGCCAAAGCTTTTACGGAAATTCCTAGTTTTTAAAGAATCGACTTTAATTTGATCATAATCAACTCCAGTTGGAATAGATTTACACTTATTAAAATCTTTTTTTGCTTGAGAAATTATCACATCAACAACCTCTTTACAAGTCGTTACGACAAAATCCGTCAGAAGGCCAAATAGCAATTTGCTATTTAGACCTTTTTTAATTGGAGTCGAAAGATGTCTTGTTCTGATAATATTAATTCCTAAAATCCTAGCTGATATGCCGCCTAACCATGAATCAGAAGAAGAATGGGTATTTGCGATGTCTATTGAATGCTTTTTCATTATGTATAAAATTTTAAAAAATGAAACAAACCAAAATATTTTTTTAAATTTAATTTCATATACCAGAAAACCCTTTTCTCTCGCCTGTTTGACTAGACCTCCACCTTTTTCTACGGCCATGATAACTTTATGGCCTAAACCTTTCATTCCTAAAGACTCTTTTAAAATCCTCATTTCCTGTCCACCCCAGCCGGGAGATGATTCTAGATGCAAAATATTTAAATTTTTTTTCATTTTTATCCTTTATATACTATTATTTCACCATAAGATGGTTTTTTTTTCCAAAGATAAGATAAGATAAAAAATATGAAAAAAAAATTTGCCGCATTAATATATGGTGACAATCTTCATTATTTAGATCACCTTGCTCCGCTTTGTTTTTTTTTAAACATTCCAATTGTCATAAATGAGAAAACAATTTTTGAGCTTTGCAGACAATATTATCCAGATGTTTTAGCTGTTCATGTAGAGGATCTAAAAATCAATTATTATATAGTTGAAAATTTCGACTGTATCATAACCTGTATTACAAAAGAGCTTTTCGATAAAGATTTCAGGCTCCAACAAGATCTTTTAGATAAAGAAATTGAGATCATTTGGACCCCGCATGGTTTTTCAGACAAAGGCAACACCTGTCCATTTTTCGAAAGTCTAAAGAACTCAAAGAAGATTTTTGTTTATGGAAAAAAAATGATTAACGTTCTAAAAGAAAAAAAAGTACTCGATACCATTAAAAATTATTACGAAATCGGAAACTACCGAGTCCTTTATTATCAAAAATTTTTGTCTTTTTACAGAAAGATCATTAAAGAAAGAATTAACGATAAACTGCCAAAAAATAATATTAATATTTTATATGCTCCAACTTGGGATGATTTTGAAAAATCGTCTTCTTTCTGGAATAACTTTGAGTTATTGTTCAACGATCTTCCCCAGGACTATAATCTTATAGTCAAGTTACACCCTAATCTAATAAAAAAAAATGAGATAAGAATTCTTTTGCTAAAAGAAAGAGAAAACAAAAAAAATATATTATTTGTTGATGATATCACAATGATTTATCCTCTGCTTGATTATGCCGATATTTATTTAGGGGATTTTTCATCTATAGGTTATGACTTTTTGTATTTTAACAAACCTATGTTTTTCCTTCCTCCGGCTAACAATGGACTATATTCTTCTCTTTACGAATGCGGTCATTTAATAAAAAACAATAAAATCTTTCAATCGATCAAGTCCTATTCAAAAAATGATGAATTTATGTCAAACATGACTGAGCTTTATGAAAACACTTTTACAAAAGAAGCTGATTTAAAAAACATTTTTGCGCAGCTCCAAAAAACGTACTGATCCTTTCTTTAAAATTTTAAATCATTACTTAACTTAATTTTAAATATTTTAAAGCGCCTAAAATCAAAAACCATATAAGTAAATTGTCCAGAGCTTTTTATAAACGAATTTTTTTTTAATTCCAAAGGCTAAAGATTTTTTAAAAAATTTGGCGTTTGAATATTATTAATAATTAAATTTTTTGCGCTCCTCGATGCCTGAAAGTGCAAGATGTATATATCATTTTTAATGTTTTCATCATAAGATCCATCAAAAATATAACAAAATTTTTCAGAAAGAGCGTGTAGGTACGGGGGAAAATTTCTCAAAAAACAATTCATATAAACATGTCTGATCCCATATTTCCCTATTTTTATTTGAATCAGAAAGTTGCCTTTGGCATTCATCATCCTAAGCCTTTAATAGTTCAATCGACCTGGGATTATAATTAACGTAAATTGTTCGGGAATTAATCCTAATTATTTTTTTTGTTCATATTTCGGACAAAGGCTATATCTAAATTTTTGATTTCAGCATCAAAAATTAGTCTTTTTACAACAATTCCGTCAGCATCTATCCAAAGCAGCGGTTTTTTTAAACCTAAGGGTTTTTTCAATATATATTTTGGTTTATAACAACAGTTTTTCTCCCAGGATTCCAGAGAATCATATCCATCAATACTGTACTCTAAATTTAAATTCTCACATGAAAGAATTAAATCCTTAATTTCCTCTTCATACAAAGTGTCGTTAGTATAACAAGAAATAATTGTTGGATGCATAAATGCTCATGATTTATCCTAAAATATGAAATACAAATAAATTTGAAGTTTTTATGAAACAAATTGTTGCTGTCAATTTTGGAAGCAGTTTTCATCTACTTGATCATATTGCGCCATTAGCAGAAATTTTAGATATTGAACTTCTAGTTAATGAAGAAATAATGCTGGATCTTTTAAAAAAATATTATCCTTCAACAAAATTTCATTACATTCCCAACCTTTCATTAAATTTTTTAGCTAATAATTATGATGCTCTAATTTCATGCAATTATTGGTTTCCAGAAGATAAGATAGCTTTTTTGGAAGCTAACAATAAAGATATGAAACTGATTTTTTGCCCGCATGGAAATTCCGACAAGGGTCACGGAAACCCGGCCAATATTAAATTGTTTGAAAAACAAGATGTCGTTTTTTTATATGGAGATCATATGACAGATCTTCTAAAGAAACTAGATGTTTTTTCAAAAATCAAACAGCATATAGTTATTGGAAACTATCGATTGGCTTTTTATAAAAAACACAAGAAATTTTACGATAAATTATTAGATGAAGAAGTTTTTTCCAAAATTGACCGTGGCAACAAAACGATTTTATATGCCCCAACATGGAAAGATAACGAAAATTCAACTTCTTTTTTTCATTTCTTTGAGAAAATAATTAAACAGCTTCCCCAAAAATATAATCTAATTATAAAAATTCATCCAAATCTTGAAGCAAAAAATGCTCCTGAATTTCACAGAATCTACAATGAAATTTCTGCTCCGAATATTTTGTTATTACATCAAAGTCCTCTCATTTATCCTCTTTTGAATAACTGTGATATTTATTTAGGTGACTTTTCTTCTATCGGTTACGATTTTTTATGTTTTAAGAGACCAATGTTTTTCTTAGATCACTTAAATCGTGAAAACCTGGATAATCCAAGTTTATATTTATTTAGATGCGGTCACAATATTCCAAAAGAGCATTGGGACGGAATTTTCAATTTTATTGAAGAACATTTAGAAAACTCATCTCGTGATGTTCAATCAAAGATTTATGAATATGCTTTTGGAAAAGAGCCCTCAGCAGGAAAAATAAAAAAGAAAATTTTAGACAATATTTAACAATACACTAATTCATTTATCCTGGTTTTCAAATCCAACCGGCGGCATTATCATGACGATTTCCAATCCGTTTAAATTCGTTGCTGTAGGAGTTGCTTCAATTTCATAAGCATAATCTCCGTTATTTAAATCACAAATTTTTTTTACAATAGCAACGTGAAGTCCACAGGGAAAAACACCATCCATGCCGGTAGTAACTAGAAGGTCTCCTATTTCAAGTAATGCCTCTGATTTTATATTAATGTTGCTTTCTCCAATTATTTTACCCGTTCTTAAATCTCTCGCAGGCCCTTCTTCGTCAGGATAATCATAGTTAAAACCGACCCCTTTTAATGACAATCCTTTAGATCTGCAAAAAGGTTCTGATGAGCCATATAATTCGCCTTTAGCCAAGTATTTTTCTTCTTTTCCACCAGTCAACTTACTCATCATTAACAGCAAGCTATTCATAAAATTTTCTTTATCTTCATCTGAATCAAATAAATTATTTCTATAATGAAGATGATCTTTTAAAGACTGAATAATATTTACAAGATAATTATCCTGACTGCTTCCCCTCAGGGCTCTAACAGAAGGAATTAATCCGGCATCGGTAATCAATCTGACTCTTGAGTACTTATATCCGACAAATTCGACAACTCCCACTAAATTTTGACCTAAAACTACAGGAGAATTTTTTGCAATAATCTGTCTAGACAGCTCTTCGTTATTTTTTTCTCCAACGTTAACCCATAAACTACTGCTCCAGGAAGAGGCATCTCTAAATATCACTTTAGCTGGAATAGCCTCATATTCGGATTTAATTATTTCTTTTAATTGTTCAGCTCTTCTCTGAAAAAAATCCTTTAACAAAAAATCCTTTGCCGCATGTTCACTTAATGTTTTATATTTATCAATTTGATCATCAATCCTATTTTCAAAAAAAAGCCATTCATATACGCCATTCAATTGATTTTTTAACATTGTATTTTCCAAAATAATTTTTTCCATGGAAAATTGTTCAGGATTGGAAGACAAATTAGAATTATTTAAATCCCTTTTATTATGAACAAAAAAATTCTTTAAGTTACTTAGGGGAGCAATTGAAGATATAGCAATATTTCTACATCCATCAACTGTGCTTCGTGGCAAGCTTAAAATTGCAAGCAAAAAACATATCAAAAAAAAGTAGGGAATATAGGTTTGCTTTTTCATAAAAATCCTTTATCTTAAAAAAACAGTTTAAAAAAGATAAAATTAAGATAAAAGATCTTTTCTCAAAATCTAAAATTTTTTATTATTTTTATCAATATTTGGGGCGTTAGCTCAATTGGTAGAGTGCAACAATGGCATTGTTGAGGTCATCGGTTCGACTCCGATACGCTCCATTATATACTTCATAAAAATTTATCAGCTGAATTTTTAATAACCAACAGTAGTTTTTTTGAATAAATGTTTTTTGAAAATCAAAAAAAATGTAAAACAGCTTTACATTCAGGGAATGAAATTATTCTTCTTCTATGAGATCTAAAAACGCCTGCAGCTGTTTTGCTCTGGTAGGGTGTCTCATTTTTCTAAGAGCCTTTGCTTCGATCTGACGAACCCTTTCCCTTGTCACTTTAAAACGTATTCCTACTTCTTCTAATGTTTTTGGTTTGCCATCAAGAAGACCAAATCTTTCAATTAAAACGGTTCTTTCTCTATCAGTTAAAGTTTCCAGTACCTCATTTAACTTATCTTTCAAAATAGAATATCCAGTAGCTTCTGCAGGGGACTCAATAGCCGTATCTTCCAAAAAGTCGCCAAACTGGGATTCTCCGCCATCTCCGACTTCAGCCTGAAGAGATATTGGATGCTGCGCAATTTTATAAATTTCCCGAACTCTTTCTGGAGTTAAACCCAATTCTTTTGCCAATTCTTCCGGTGTCGGTTCTTTTCCAGTTTCCATCATTAACTTTTTAGCTCCGCGAAGAACTTTATTTATGGTTTCGATCATATGCACTGGAATTCTAATTGTTCTCGCCTGATCAGCGATAGCACGTGTCACCGCTTGACGGATCCACCAAGTAGCATAAGTTGAAAATTTATAACCTCGGCGATATTCAAATTTTTCAACAGCTTTCATCAATCCCATATTTCCTTCCTGAATAAGATCAAGAAAAGAAAGACCGCGGTTTGTATATTTTTTTGCTATCGATATAACAAGACGCAAATTTGATTCGACCATCTCTCTTTTTGCTTCTTGGCTTTTGTCCATCCAACGCTGAAGCATTTTCACATCTTTTTTAAAATCGCCGATCAAACGGCCAGCTTCTAACTCTCTTTTAGAAAGTCTTCTTTTTGCAGCAGCTAGTTTCGCTTTTGCGAATTTATTTTTTTCTGCCCTCGGAGTCAAGTCTTCAATTTCTTTTTCTAAATATAAAAATCTATCATACGAAGCTAAAATCACTTCACCAAAATCTTCAACAACATTATGTTTGCAGGCAAAATACCTTAAATAGGCCTGAGATCTAACTCGGCATTTTTCCAATTCTTCATTTAATTTTACTCTTTCCTCTTTTTTTAGATCATAATCTCTTAATTGAACGAGTAAAGTTTCTAAATATGTATCTTCCTTTTTCATTAAATCGCAAAGCTTTGGAAGCATTTGAATATAATGCTGTTTATCAAGAATTTCTTTTTCAGCAATTACTTTATCAAACCTGTCTTTGTTTGATATTAAATATTGGGCAATAGACATTGACTCACGTATTGAATATCTGAAACGCAAAATTATTCGTTCTATCTGAAGCTGCGCTTTTTCAATCCTTTTCGAAATTTCAACTTCTTCTTCTCGGGAAAGAAGAGGGACCGACCCCATTTCCTTTAAATACATTCTTACAGGATCATCAGAGGTTCCTTCTGATTTTTTCGGAAAAGTTTCTAATTCCTTAGCTTCCTTTTTTCTTTCCTTCTGTTTTTCGACTTCTACCTGATTTAATATTTGAATATCCAAGCCGCTTAAGAATATTAACACTTGATCTATTTGATCAGCATTATCGTAAGTCATTGGAAGTATTTCGTTTATCTCTTCATAGGTAATATACCCCTGTTCTTTTGAGAGATTAACTAATTCTTCAATTTTTTGCTGATGTTTTGGATCTGTTATTTCATTTAAATATATTTCGTTCATTTTTTTCCGAATAAAAAAGATAATATTTTTATATTAAATTATATCAACTCTAGAGATTTAGACAAACACAAATTAAACTTTATTCATTTTTTTTAAAATTTAAAACATAATATTTTAAAATTAAAAAATAAAAAAACACTATCATTGTTATCAATGAATAAACACAATTTTTCCAGGGGAAAATTTTCTCTATTGAAGAAACTTGAGGGTTTTTCAAGTTAAACCAAATTCTTATGTCATGTTTAGAAATTTTATTCATAAAATCATTCGCAGTAAACTGATTGAAAAAAACTTCTTGAAAAATGTGTTTTTTAAAAAATATTCTATTATTAAAGACAAAAGAATACTCAACAAAAATTTTAAAACTGTCTTTTTTTGAATTTAAAATTTCAATTTTTTCAATGTTAGCTTTTGCCGAAGAGTCTAAGTTAAAATAAAAATTTAATTTTACTAAAGCCGCCCCAGCAAAAAAAAGAAACATAAAAAATGAAAAACAGGATATTATAAACCAGCTAATTTTATATTTCATAAGTTATAATAATTTAATCAATTTTGTTTTTTTTTTGTAAAAAAAAATAAATTGAATATAATTGTAGGCTAAAGAATTAAAACATGTAAATTTAAATTAAAGGAAAAAAATGGCAGAAGCAGAAAAAAAAGAAGAAAAAAAAGCGATTAAAGAAAGAAAACCTACCGCACTAAAAAGAATTCAGCAAAGCGACAAAAGAAACCTAAATAACAGAGAAATGAGATCTAAGGTTAAAACAGCAATAAAAGATTTATCATCAGCTATAGAAAAAAAAGAAGATAAAGATCAAGTTGCCAAAAAGCTAAACATGGTTTTTAGCCTTTCTGATAAAGCAGTTAAAATGAATGTTTTCAAAAAAAACAAGGCTGATAGGGTTAAATCAAGATCCGCAATGAAAATGACTAAAGCTTCTATCAAATAATTATTTTTCGTATTAAAAAAAGCTAGCGTTTAAGAGCTAGCTTTTTAACTTTTGTATTATCTATTGTTTATTTTTTTAGAATATTGACTTTTATAATTTTTTTTATTACTTTCAAGTTTGTTCGAAGAAACACTAGATTATAATTATGTTTTCTAATTCAAAAAATTTTTTAGGCTGTTGTCTTTGCTTTTTTTTATTTTTATTCTTTCTAAACGATTCTTCCCTATTCGCAACGGATAATAAAGGCTGCAATAGAATCGGAATGTATCTAGAATATAAGCCCGCATATTTTTATCCTCAAGACAAAGTGTTTAGAGACATTTATTCTGGAGGATATATCACTCTTGGGGAAATCGGATATTTTGTTAATTGCAACTATTTTCTTTGGCTGGAAAGTGGTTACTTTAGAAAAGAAGGAACAATTAATGGCATTGATCTAAATGTCAAATCAACTATAACACAAGTCCCTCTTGCTTTAGGCTTAGGCTATGCATATCAGATTAAACCTAGATTTGATATGTACGTAAAAATTGCGCCAAACTATCTTTATACTAACACCTCTCAAAAAAGTCCATTCCTTGAACCAAAAATATCAAAACATACTGCAGGTGTTACTTTTGGATTAGGGGGAAAAATTAAATTTAGCTGGTTTTTAGTTGATCTGTTTGCAAACTATAGATATGACAAAAAAACGGTTCATGACTACATAAGCGATATTACATTCCATAGATATTTAGGCGGTTTTGATTTTGGCGTCGGTATTGGCGGAAGATTTTAATAATATATTACCAATGACTATTTTAATTATTAGTTTGAAAAATTTGAATATCTTTCTAAAATCCCAGTTTTTTTTATTGATGATTTTTTTAATAATTGCTCCAGAATAATCTTTGAAGATACAATCTTAAGATTGTTTTTTACTCTTGTTATAGCTGTATATAAAAGTTCTTTTCCAAAATTCTGTGACCCATCTGGTAAAATTATAATGGCATCACAAAACTCACTACCTTGACTTTTATGAATTGAAATCGCATATGCCAATTCATATGCCCTAACAGAAGCTATAGGATAATTTACAACCTTATCTTCTATTTTAAAATAAATATCCGATTTAGCAGAGATAGACAATTTATTCGAAATTACCTGGGCCTGCAGAATCCCAATCTGTCCATTGAAAAGAGAAAGCTTATAATTATTCTTTGTCACAATTACCGGTATATATAAATATTCGGCAGCTTTAGCTTTTTTTAAAAAGAAGGTTAAAATTTCATTATTGATAGTTTCTAACCCCCAAGGTCCATTTTTAATTGAGGATAGTATTTTAAATTCATTAACTTTATCTAGAATTTTTTCAATATTCAATTTTTCACTAGTTGGATGAAATGGATTGTATCCAGAAAATTCCAAAATAATTTTTTTCACATCTAAATTATCAATATTAAAAAAGATATCATTATCGATTAAAGAAAATAATTTGGTCTCATCTTCTGTTTTAACTGCATCTGCCATTTCTATTATTTTTTGATTTTCGAAACGCTTAGGTAGATCTAAATCTGTAACTAAATTTTTCATATTTGTCAGTTCTGTAAAAACATTCCCTGCAGCAATAGGAGGCAATTGATTTGAGTCACCGATAAAAACAATCCTGGAGCCTTTTTTTATTGAATGAAGCAGGTAGGCCATTAATTTAAAATCAAGCATAGAAGCTTCATCTATGATCACAAGATCGTAATCTAATCGGCTGTCATCAAAATATTTTTCTTTTCCTTCTTTAATGTTTAAAAGAAGATGAATTGTTTTTATGTCTATTAAAAGATTTTTCGAAAAACTTTGAATTTTAGATTTTAATATTGAAGCGGCTTTTCCTGTAAAAGCAGCTGCAGCTATTTTAATTTCATTTCTTTTTGATTCCTCCAAAGACTGGATAAATATTTTAATCAAATGCGCGGCCGTATGAGTCTTTCCGGTTCCAGGCCCTCCTGTTATCAGACTAATTGAATTTGAATAGGTTTTTTTAATTGCCTCTTTTTGCTTGGCATTTAGTGATTCTTCCTGATCTATTTTAGAAAAGAAACTTTCCCGGAAAAATAGGTCTTGCGGCGCTGAATTAATAAACTGCTTGAGATTTTTAATAATTATCGTTTCAAAAACATAGTTTTTTTGCAGATAATAATAATTTCTAAAAGAACAGATAGGATATTTTGGGAATAATTCCTCTTTCGGAAAGTTGAGAATACTTTTTTTTATTGTTTTAGAACCAATGATTACCTTTTCAATTATTTTTTTTTGTTCATTCTCTTCAAGCAAATCATCGAAAAACAAATCATTAGGATTTGGGAAAATAGAAATCTCATCAATTTTAAGAGAGATATAGCCTGATCTGGAAATCAAAAAAAGATAAGATAAAAAAATTGCTTCATCTTCATTTTGCGGATTAAATTTATTTGAAAACAAAATATCAATACTCGAAAAAAAATATTTTTTTAATAATTCATCTAAAAATACAAATTCAGGATTCACATTCAGCATATAAGTTTCTTTTGATCCAAGTTGTTCAATAAATTAAAGTCAGGAAAAAAATGGTAAATGCCGCATTTTTCCTCAAATAAAAATCCTCTTAAAAAAATATAAAAAACGCCCCCAAAATGTTTATCGAAATCTATATTTTTTATTTTCAAATATCTTTCCAGGCTTTTAGTATAAATTGCCGCCTGCAGAAAATAATCATGTTTCTGCATTTGCGCTTCAAGATTTATAGTTTTATAATCATGACTTGTTTCGCCTAAGTAATTTGACTTCCAGTCAATTATATAATATTTTCCCCGATATTCAAAAACCAAATCGATAAATCCTTTAATGTAATTCTCAGGAAAAGAAAACATAAATTCAATTTCCGGCTTTACATTTCTTACCGGCACATCCTTCAGGCAAAAAGAATCTTCTTCTATTAATGGTATCTGGAAAGCTTTAAAAATTATCTTAGAGAAACTCTCTTCATAGGTTTCAAATTCAGTAAATTCCAGACTGCCTTTAATAATCTTTTTTATATTTTTATTTTCATAGTCAGCGCTTAAAATTATTTTTTCTAAAATATCATGAAATACAATTCCAATATTAGCTCCGGCTGGTAAATTTAAACTATTTTTTTTATTAAAGGGTTGCTTCTCTTCTTCACATTTAAGAGAAGAAAAAGAAAAAATACTGCTCGATAAATAATTTTTTTGCAAAATCTTGGGGGGTTGTAAAATAACTTCATTTTCTTGCTTTAAAACCTTTTCGATACTAGCTTTCTGGATAAACTCATAAGACACATGACCCTTTTCCTGCAGAAAGTTTAATTTATCCAAAATATCTTGTTTTTTAATAATATTCGCTGAACCTAAAATGTGATTAAAAAAATATTCTGTGCAAGAAAATTGTCCTTCTTTGATAGAACTTTCCTTTATATCTAAAGCTAAAGGAACATAAACTCTATATTTTGCTCTTGTTAAGGCAACATAAAATTGTCTCATTTTTTCCGCATCGGTTTCTATATGATTGGCAAAGTCAGACGATTGATAAGTTCTTGAGGCCAATCCAAGAGCAAAAACAATTTCATATTCCAGACCTTTTGACATGAAAGTTGTTAAAATATTAACTCCCAATCCATGATTTTGATTACTCTTGAGTCTTTCATCATCTTCAGGAAGTTTTAGCAAGCCATTAAAATATGAAGAAATTTTATTAATCGTAAGATTTTCCTCAGAAAGCATCTTTTCAATAATCTCTATAACATCATGATAAAAAGAAACATCTTTTTTTGAAGCTATGTTTTCAAGAACTGTAAAGCCGTTCCATTGAGAAATAAAAAACTGACTAAAGAAAAATCCAAGACCTTTTTGAAGATCTTTTTTCAGCTGATTAAATTGATTAAAAATATCTATGTCGGTCTCCAAATCAATAATTCTTTGATCGTCAAATAAAATAAACGGTCCTTTACAGGCAATTTTTATCAAATTTATGTCCTGAGGATTAAGAACCGCTGAAAAAAAATCTATTAGCGAATTTAATGCATGAGAGTCTTTTAATGAGGACGCCCTTGCAGTAGATGAATTGATATAATATTTTTCAAAATAATTCTTTAATCTTTCCGCCTGATATCGATCTTTCACAAGTACAGCAAAGCCATTATCTGCAAAACCGTGTTGATTTTTTAATTTGATAATCTCTTTTGTGATAAAGGAAAAATATTTTTCTTCGATGCTGGCGCTTGGCCATTTTTTGGTTTTACATTCATCTTCGGCAATGAAAAAATGAATAGCAGCCAGTTCATCAGAAAACTTAAAATCTGCTGCTTTTCCAGTTTTTACCGGACTATAGTTTAAACTTTTATTTATTTGCGGAAGCTTTAGCCAGTTTTTAGAAAAATTTTCTGAAAATAGTTCATTTAAGGCATCTACCAGAGCTTTAGTTGATCTATAATTTGTATCTAAATAATTGATGTTGCCTATTCTCTCTGTAGCCTTAATATAAGTATATAAGTTCGCTTTTCTAAAACTGTATATAGATTGTTTAGGGTCTCCAATTAAATAAAACGCATCAATGCTTGTGTTATTCAAAAACAAATTTTCAAAGATTTCAAATTG
Organism: Parachlamydiales bacterium; assembly: GCA_041661445.1. GTDB lineage: Bacteria > Chlamydiota > Chlamydiia > Chlamydiales > SM23-39 > JBAZUK01. The sequence continues at coordinate 34,625 of JBAZUK010000007.1, read as the reverse complement.
AATATCATCAGTATCTTGAAACTCATCAATTATCGCAGCTTTATATCTGTTTTGAATTTTCTCTTTTAGTTTCTGATTAGTAATAGCTTTTGCGGTCTTTAGCAAGATCCTATCAAAAGACAGAATCTCTTTTTCATCCAACATGTCGTTAATTTCTTTAGAAATCTCTTTGGTTATAGTAAAAAATAGTATTTTAGGATCAAGCGCCTGCTTTATAATAGGATATAATATTTCTTTAACCTTTTGATAAAACAGATGAAGAACAGCACTTTGAGATTTTACTTTTTTATTTCCTTCATCTAAAAAATCAAATAGAGAAAATTTTGTTTTTAATAAAAATTTAAATTGATCAATTGAACAATTTTCTTCATGAACAATTGATACCAGGCATTTGACTTGATCAACATAAGAACTTTTTTTGATATTTGTTTTCTTTTTATAATCTTTTGCTACTTGTTCAAAAATTTCTATAGCAGATTTCTCATCAATTTTATCGAGTTCCTTTAACTTTGAATTGAATTTATTATATAAAGAAATAAACCTGTTATTATCATCTACTTCAAAAACATCATCAATAGAATCGATAAGTTTTAGACAAAAATTATCAAGACCTCGACAATCATTTAACAATACTTCTATCTGTTCACTTGAAAAATCATTAGGATTAATTTTATATTTTAAATAATCGGTTATTGTATCTTTCATCAACTCCTGAACATGGTCATTCTGCTTTAAGTCTATTATTACATCCGAATCTATGGCAAATTCTTTCAGTATTCTAAAACAGAAACCATGAATGGTAAAAATTTGAGAAATTTCAAAAAGATCGAGCGCATCTTGAAGTTTTGAACAGGCATTAAAATTTCCCACATAAGAATTTAAATATTCAAAATGATTGTTTTCATTATCCATGCCTTTCAAATACCTGATTGCTTTTTCAATATTAGATCGAATTCTGAATTTCAACTCTTTTGTTGCGGCATTTGTAAAAGTAACAACTAATATTTGATCAATTGAAATAGGGTTGTCATTTAAAAGCAATCGAACAACTATATGTTCAATAGCAAACGTTTTTCCACTTCCAGCAGATGCCTCTAAAACCTTCTTTCCCAAAATGTCTTGATTTGGATTTAGTACACTAAAAGTCAATCTTCCTCCAAAATCGGTTCGAAAACATTTTTCACAAACTTTGCTTGCTTTGCAATTATTGAATTTGCGTCTAAAGTTTCATAATGAGAAAAAAACCATTTTGAATATTCGTCTACAAAATCATCTGGCTCTCGCGTCAATGCTTTTTCAAGAGCAGCTTGATCTTCTTTCAAAATTGGGGAAATGAAAGGTTTTACCATATATGAGGGTTCTTTCAGTGACAATAAATAATATTCTAAAAACTTCGATAAATATTTTTCTGCTTCAATTTTAAAAGTTCTTATTTTTTGATTTTTTAAAAAAATAACATCTTTTGCAAAATCGCCTTCGAGTGATTGAAAAATCAAAATATCAAACCAGCTTCTAACTAAATTAGTTGTGCTGTCATCCCCCTGAAATAGCAATCCTTTTTGACTTATATTTTCTATTTTTCCAAAAATTTTAATTCTTTTATTTTCAAAATTAATTTCAATGGGCGGCTTTTTAATATAATTTTCATTTAATTTACACTCTTCTCGACAATTTAAACCCAGTTCTATCGTTATCAGTTTCTTCTTATCAATTTGCAAATTCGAAAAAGATTCATTTAGAGCTTTAATTTCATCAAGGATATCATTTTTTTCAATTTCATAAAAAATACCTACAGGAACGTTACCCTTGTTTTCATAAGAGCTCAATATATCATCTATATCTTCTTCCAAAAAACTTTTTTTTATCAGATATTTATCTAAAAAGGACAAAGAAAACTCATTTTCCGTCTTTTTTTCTTCTAAGTAAATTTCTAGTTTTTTGTTTAAATAAAATTTTATGGAGTTTTTACAAAGAGATCTTAAAACCTGTATATCAATAGCGTCCGGAATGTCTGTTTTTTCATGAAGAAAGTTATTTTTTTTAAAATCTTTTTCATAATATTTTTTTGCAGCAGAAAAATCATTTTGAGAGAAATTGTTTTTTTTATTGAAGTAACTTTCATGAAATGGAAAAGATGGGTGATCGACGATCATTGTATCTGATGGTTTTTTATTCTCAACGAGATAAGAATTATCCAGATAAGAAAAAAGATCCTGCACAACAATCGATGCTTCATTTATATTTTTTGTCGCGGAAGAAAAACTTAAGTACAAATATTTCTCAGCAGAAAGCAGAGATTGCAAAAAAGCTGAACGACGAACATCATTAGCTGAAGGGACTTCATTTTTATTTATCAAATCTAACTTCCTGTTCTCATCAAAATTAAAAGACTGATCATCTAAGCCGATTATAAAAACCGCCTTTGCTGAAATGCTTGCTAAATCAAAAGAAGAAATTGTCACTGCCTGCATTGAATTTGAATTGTGATTTGTTTTCCGACCGTTTATGTATTTAATAAAATGATTTTTGATGAATTCAAAAGAAAATCTTTCTTCAAAATGTTTAGAAGATAGCTCTTTAAGCTCTTTTAAAAAGTTTTTACAAGAATCAAAAGCGATTTTTTCAATAAAATTGTCCTTAACATCAAAAAAACTAAGAATTCTGTTAAATAATTTAATCCATTCTTTAATGGGCAAAAGATTTTCTTTTTCAATGTTTTTTATTAACTCAACTAAATCTGAAAAAAACTTTAAGAATTTATCAAACAACTCTATATCAAGAGAATCTTGCCCAGATATCGGCAGATAAAAAGAAAAATCTTTGCCAAGATTATTTTGGTTTAACATAAAAGTAAAGCCGGATAATATCCGAGCAATACCATCTTCCCAGCTATTTAAATACACAACCTCTTGTTCTTGTTTATAATTTAGATATCGATCGATATGATTTTTATCCAGCCCCCATTTGATATTAGCCTTTTCCAAATATTCAAATAGTACTTCCTTTTCTTCCTTTGAAATTTTTATTTTATTTAAAACAAGCTCATTTTCTAAAAGATCAAAAACATCTGATCTGCTCCATTTACTATTAATAAAAGATAATATTTTCAACATGCCTGAAATTAAACTGCTTTGTTTATCTAGATTTAGACCTAAAACCTTGTATGCAAAAGGAGCTTCTTTGTCATTGAATACCATGTGAATAAACTGTATGTATTCATCAACATTAGGGATAATTACATGTATATCCGAGGGCTGCATTTCGTCATCTTTTGATAAAAGCTTTAAAATATTGGAAAACAATATTTTTACTTCCATAAATTTAGATGTAGTTGAATCTACTTGAAAAGAAGAATCAAGTTTATCTATACACATGATATTATTTAAATTTCTATTCTCCAAATACAGAATATCTTTTTTAAATATTTCTAAAAAAGATAAGGATTTCTCTTCTTCTTCATTAATGAGATAATAATCAAAATCCTGATATTCATCGTATTGACTCAAAGTTTTTAAATAATTTCGTTTTAGTTTTTCCATATTTGCTAAAAAACTGTTTCTATCTTTCAAATAAACATCCAATTCACCAATCTTATTCGAGCTTAGGTTTCTTTTTTTCCATAACTTCTGTATTTTATATCTTTCAAGATCGGAAGCAATATCCTCCCAGTAAAACATGCAGGGAGAGTTAATATAGTGATAAACATTAGAAAATTTATGAGCCAAATCAAAAAACAATGGGGGAATATGACCTAATGAAAAAAAATGAAAATGACAATTATCCAGTTTACTAATATCAAGTCTTTTAAAATCCCTAAAAGGCAGAAAGTATTTGTCCTCATAAAAAATTTCATAAAATAAGTCAGCCTGCCAACTTATCTGTTTTTTGACTTTCAGATCCTCAAAATTTCCATAGATAGAATAATTTATAAAAACTTGAGTCAACTCATCGCATAATGAGTTTAATCTTTTTTCTGAGATTCCATTGCTTTTCAATAAATATCTGATTATTTCTTGATAACGATTATCATTTCTTTGAATTATTCCCTCAAGTCTTTCTCTTATTACAAAACTCAGCCCGATATAACTTAAAATGTGTTCATTTGAAAGCTCTAGCTTTTCCTTTAAAAAACTTATAAAATTATTTATGTTAACAAATTTTATATCGAAAGATATTTTGTAATTTTCATCATCACAAAAACTCTTCATTAAATAACTTTTAGTTATTTTGTTTGGGATAAAAATATATGAATCTGAGTTTGAAACATTCAACCTAAGATTTTTTTTGAGTTTTTCAGATAAAATTTCAATAAAATTGCTTGAATAGGTTGCTTTCATCATAAAAAATGGTTTATTCTAGTTTTATAATTAGGTTATTATACATTTTTAAAAATTGTACAGGTAAAAGTAATATTTTTTATGCGGAGTTTTATTAAAAAAAAACATTCTTTTAGGTTTTTAAATATAACTCAATTTTTAGGAGCATTGAATGACAATGTTTTTAAGCTGATCATAGTTTATTTTTTAATAAGTCTTCAAGGAATTGAGAATGCAAGTAAAATCCTTGCAACCACAGGAGCGATTTTTGTAGTCCCGTTTTTGCTCTTTTCTTCTGCTGCAGGAGTAATGGCTGACAGGGTCAGTAAAAGAAATGTTATATTTGTAATGAAAATATTTGAAGTTCTTCTAATGGTTCTAAGCATATTTGTAATAATGATGAAATCATCGTTCGGACTTTATTCTCTTTTGTTTTTATTATCAACTCACAGCGCAATTTTTGGTCCATCAAAATATGGTATTATTCCTGAAATAGTAGATCCAAAAAATGTATCAAAAGCCAATGGCGCATTAAATTCGTTAACATATCTTGCCATAATCATTGGAACTTTTTTAGGTTCTTTCATAACAGATATCACTAACAAAAACTTTGTTTTGGCTGATTACACATGTGTATTAATTGCTGTTTTAGGATTATTAGCAAGTTTAGGAATAGTTAAAACTCCAGCTAAAAGATCGAAAAAAAGAATAAATCCTTTGTTTATATATGAAATTTACAAAACATTAATTATTTGCTCCAAAAAAAAATATTTGATCTCAGCAGTGCTTGGCTCTGCTTTCTTTTTATTCATCGGAGGATTTACCCAGCTGAATACTATACCGTTCGCTATCCAGTCATTAGGTCTTTCGGAAGTAGGCGGGGGGTATTTATTTTTAGCCACAGCTGTTGGAATTGCAATCGGTTCAAATATCGCAGGCAAAATATCTAAAGATAAAGTAGAGCCGGGAATGGCTTGCTTAGCCGGTTTTTTTGTTAGTATTTCGTTTTTTCTGATAGGATTTTTTCCAAATACTCTTATTGCAGTAATAATTTTTCTAGTGCTTCTTGGATTTTTTGGGGGAATTTTTCTTATTCCATTTGATGCTTTCATTCAAGTTTCTAGTCCCGATAAAAAAAGAGGAAGAGTTATCGCAGCTGCGAATTTCTTAAGTTTTTGCGGAGTCTTGCTCGCAGCAATTTTTTTAATGTTAATTAGTTCAGCTTTAAATTTATCAGCAGCTAATGGTTTTGTTTTTATCGGAATATTAACATTACTGTTTAACATTTTTATTACCGGCAGGATGTCAGAGCATTTTTTCTCTTTTATCGCGAGAAAAATCTTACTTAAATTCTATAAAATTAAAATTGAAAATATTCCAACACCTTCCTCTTATATTGTTTTACTCAAGGGAACTTGGCTTGAAGTTCTTTTATTATTTGCAATTCTTCCGAACCTTAAAATTTTCAGTTTCGGAAAGGTTTTAAAAGATTTTCCTTTTTTTAGAGGCTTTCTGAATTCATTATATTTAATTAAAAGAAGATCAAATAAAAGGTATTCTCTTACAAGATTATTTGCTAAAACAAAAAAATACAAAAGAAGAATAAATTACGTTTGTCTATTTTTAGATTCAACTTTCAATAAAGAGGAAATACTAAATTTCATTAAATCTCAGCACCCGGGAACATACCCCGAACCAATATTTTTAAATATTGTTAGAAAAGATAAGGTAATTAATTATAATTTTACCCTTAAGCCTCAGCCGAAAAATCCAATAACGACTGCTGTTTAAGATGATATCCAACTGATTAAATCATCGTAACCATTTAAGTTTAACAAGATTTGAGATAAGGCATAATTTCTAAAATTATCTATTAATAATTGACGTTAACATCGGAATATCCTTAATAAATCAAAAGGGATTAGAATGCGTAAATAAATTCCATTTCATACATTTTGTATTCCATTCTAGGACCAACTTTTTTTGTCTGATTTTTTGAAATCTGAAAAGACTGAAAAAGAGTTAGGTTATTAGTAATTGCATATAATACTTCAAGATTAAATCCTTTATAGTTCTCATTTCCAACAGCATTTTCAATCGTTGTAGGATCTCCTGTTCCTTTAATGTTTTCAGTATATAGGCCAAAATTTTCCGCATTGCCTCTTTTTATTCCGCCAGAATCATAATCAGGAACAGCTTGAGGCATTACATATTGATAACTTAAATCAATTGCCCAATCATTAGCTTTTAAAATTCTGCCCAAAGACACGCCAACATACCAAGCAAGATTATATCTTTGATTGTATTTAATAAATTTGTCCTCAGGATGGAATGGGTCAATTACAGTTTTTGCCAATACCAGTCGCTTAGCCAAATGATTTGTCTCTCCGGCAATATAAAATTTATAATATCTGTACCAGTTGACATCTGAACTTTGATATCCCAACAGCAACTGGGAATTCAAAAAATTGAACCTTCTGTTTGTTACAGGATCTGAATAATGCCTTTTCCAATTTATCACCGAATATTTAACAAACACGCCGGTATCAGCTATTTTTAACATACCAAGCTCGGCAACCTCTCCAAAATGATCAAAAAAGTCATTAACTACAAAAGCTCCGATATTAAAATAAAAATTGCCGATTGATTCGAAAGCCTTATTAAATTTTAACAAGCCCCCGTCAAATAATGCTGAATATTGAATTTTTGATTCGAAAACATTTCCTAAATATCTTCGGCCAAGCTCGCCATCGAGATTAAAAGTTTCTCCATCAATCATCCTGCCGCCCAGATAAGCTCTTTCCAACTGAAGCTTGTACGTAGTTCCGCTGATAACTCCCATGTCGTTGTCAAATTCAATTTTAATAGATGACCAGCCTCTTTCTGAATGATAATCCATCATCAGGTTCACTTCTACATCAAAGGCATGATTAGCTTTATCTGTAGCGCTGCCTTCTCCACGTTGCTTGATCCCATTTTTAATTTCATTGAAGTTCTGAAATTCTACTCTTGTTTCTCCGCTAATCGATAAATCCCCGCCCAGTTCTTTAACAGTAACTAATCTTTTCTCTCTGATCCACTTTCTCAATGCATCCATATCAGTGTCTTCTTGCTTTCCTTCAAACTGGTCTTCTTCAGCAAAAGTTGTGTGAATTAAAAGAACTGATAAAAATAAAAACAGATAACGATTCATATTATTAATACTTTTTTAAAAACAGAATACATAATAATTATTTTTTTTCAAAATACTAAAACCTAACTTCACCGGAAAAAATTGTTGATCTCTCATTGACCAATCGCAATTCAACATTCAACATTACAAAAGAACCCAATGAAATTGAACTTCCCAAAAAAAGACCAGCTTTCTTTTTATATACCAGCTTTAAATTTTCTAATAAAAACTGATTCATATGGATTCTTGCATCTCTATAAGCTATTCCGATATATGGCCTTAATATTGTAATTTTCTGACTTACCCCAACACCAATCTGCCATTCTTTCATTAAAAATTTAATATTATCATTTATCGGTTTATCATTTTTAGTAACATATGAAGAATTAGCTTTAAAATAACTGTATTTTACATCTGCTCCTAAAGTGAAATCTAAAATTTCAAATAAAACCAGCTTGGTTCCCGCTCTATATAAAAAATCATTTTCGCTTTTTGCGGTATAAAAATCATGAATATATCTAAATTCAGGCTGAATCCTATAAGATCCTACTTCAAAATACATATCCAATCTTTCTTTTACATTAAAAGTCAGCAGTCCCGAATTCAAAAAAGCTTTAACCTTTTTTAAACTGTAATCTTTTTCGCTTAGAGAATCTTCAAATTTCATAACCAAATCCTGGGTATCGCAAATTTGATACCCTAATCTAAAATTTACTGCCTTGGAATCTGGAATGAAAAAACCTTCTTCGATTGTGGAAGGACATGAAGGATTTCCGACTGGGGCCGAAAATCCTATAAATGGTAAAAAAAACAGGCTTAATAAAAATTTTTTCATAAAAAAATATTAAGTTTTAAAACTTTAAATCCCCTGAAACAGATATTGCTTCTTCATCAATAAATCTAGCCTCAACTGTCAACATAAAATATTTACTGTTCGATAAAGAACACCCGGCATAAATACCAAAACGATCTTTATTTTTCATGTTTACATAATTTTGATTATCAGCAGAAATAACGACAGGAGAATCATAAACCCTTTCTTTGGCATTTAGATATTTGACGCCGATAAAAGGAATAAAAAGATCAATCCTATGAGCCAATCCCAAATCTATTTGCCAATCTTTCGATTTAATTCTTGAATTTCCTTTGTCCTGCGGAATACCATCTATGGTGATGTACGATATGCTTGGTTTCATGAAAGTATATCTGCCGCCAGTTGAAAGCGCAGTATTGCACCATTGAAATAATATAACCTTCGCTCCTGCAGCCCAGTACAATCTGTAATTTGATTCCAGCTGCAATCTTGAAACTGCATTTAGATTTTCAAATCTCCAGTCGGATCGAATCCTGCCTTCTCCGACTACACCAAAAACATCCATCCTATTTTGAAAATTTAAGGTGAGGGTTCCCGAATTAATATCCTTTTTGAAATTGTCAATTTTTCCCTTCTGAAGTGCATTATATAATCTAGCGTCGGAGATGAAATCTCCTTCATACCCTACTCTAAAATTAATCCATGAGGTCGGAGAAATAAAGAAACCTTCCTCAATAATTTCAGGGTTCAAGGGATTGCCTACTGTTGTTGCAAAACCGGAGACATAAAAAACAGCAGATAAAATAAATATTATAATCTTATTCATGGGTAGACCTCAAAAAAGTGATAAATCATATTACATACTAAAAGATTAAATCTTTTTTTTATAAGGAAACCTTTTTTTTCGTGTAAAAAAATTTATTTTGTAAAATTTTCATTTTTTCTTTACCTCATTTTTAGTAAAATGTAATTTCATTTAATTTTCAAAATAAGGTGAGAATAATGTTTGTCTTTGTGAAAAACGAAAAAATCAATGTAGAAGAAGGCAGTTCAGCAGCAGATTTAGCAAGAAAATTAAATCTCACTGAACCTGGTGACGCAATTGCAATAAGAATTGAGAACAGAGAATATGATTTAACGAAAAAATTAAATGATAATGATAAAATCGAATTTATTTCATTTTCCGAACCTAAGGGAAAGGAAATTTTTTGGCATTCATCCGCACACGTTCTGGCACAAGCTGTTTTAAGATTGTTCCCGGAAGCCAAACCAACCATCGGACCTGCTATTGAAAGTGGCTTTTATTACGATTTTGCAAACTTGAAAATTACAGAAGAAGATCTTCTTAAAATTGAAAAGGAAGCAAAAAAGATTATTGCTGAAAATTTAAAACCTATAAGGGTTGAGTTTAAAAATAAGACAGAAGCAAAAAAATCTTTTGAGAACAACTCGTATAAAATTGCGTTAATAAACGATTTTGAAGACGGAACAATTTCAGCATATAAACAAGGCGAATTCTCCGACCTTTGCAGAGGTCCGCACTTACCGGTATTGAGCAAAATTAAAGCATTCAAGGTAATAAAAACTTCCGGCGCCTATTGGAAAGGCGACTCTAAAAATGAAATGTTAACAAGATTGTATGGCATTTCATTCCCAGATAAAAAGATGCTTGATGAATACCTAAACTTTTTAGAAGAAGCTAAAAAAAGAGACCATAAAGACATTGGTCAAAAATTACAGCTTTTTGGATTAAAAGAAGAAGCTCCAGGCATGCCTTTCATTTATCCTAACGGCCTTTATATATGGAATAAACTATTAGGATTTTTAAAAGAATGTATTTCCGAAAAAGGTTATGTAGAAATAAAAACTCCTATAATGATGACAAAAGAACTCTGGGAAACATCAGGTCACTGGTCTTACTATAAAGAAAACATGTACACATCTGTTGTAGAAGATAGGGAATTTGCAATAAAACCGATGAATTGCCCCGGGGGAATACTTTATTACAAAACAAATCATCATAGTTATCGAGACCTTCCTTTAAAAATAGCAGAAATCGGTCTGGTTCATAGACATGAGGCCAGCGGAGCTTTGAATGGTCTTTTCCGTGTAAGAGCATTTCATCAAGACGATGCTCACGTTTTCTTGACTCCCGATCAAATGGATGCCCAAATTCTAGAAATTGTTGAACTGGCCGATAAAATTTATATGACCTTCGGACTTGCATACAACATGGAACTTTCAACAAGACCGGAAAAATCAAAGACAATCGGCACAGACGAAGAATGGGCTGCTGCAACAAATGGTCTGATTCACGCCCTTGAAATTTTAGGACGTCCATACAAAATTAATGAAGGCGATGGAGCTTTTTATGGTCCTAAAATTGATTTACACATTCAGGATGCATTAAAAAGACGCTGGCAGTGCGGTACAATTCAATTGGACATGAACTTGCCTAAAAGATTTGATATGAATTATGTCGATAGCGATGGTCAGCAAAAAAGACCTATTATGATTCACAGGGTATTATTTGGTTCTGTTGAACGCTTCTTTGGAATATTAATAGAACACTTTGCTGGAAATTTTCCTCTCTGGATCAGTCCGCATGCAGTAAGAGTAATTCCAGTTGCCGACAGACACAATGCCTATGCTAAAAAAATATGTGATATTATTAAAGCTAGCGACCTTCCATGTGATGTTGATGATTCAAACGAATCAGTCAGTAAAAAAATTAGAAATGCCCAGCTTTTAAAAGTGAACTATATGCTAACAGTAGGTGACACTGAAGTTGAAAATAATACTGTATCACTTAGAACAAGGGACAACATCGTTCATGGTGAAATAAGCATTTCAAAATTTTTAGAAAAAGCAACAATTGAAAAGACAGAAAAAGCTTTAATGTCGTCATTCAGTTCGAAATAAGGTCCGGGAGAGAGTTATGGAAATTATTGCAATTACCAGCTTTAAGGGAGGAACGGCCAAAACTTCAACATGTCTGCATATTGGGGCAGCTTTTTCATTATATCATAAGAAAAAAGTACTATTAATTGATTTTGATGCCCAGTCGAACTTAACGACCGGACTTGGTTTTGATCCAGATGAACAGGACAGCATGGCAGGCGTTCTTCAGGGAGAAAAAACTATCAAGGATGTTATTTTAAAAACCTCTATTCAAAATCTAGATCTTGTGCCTGCTGATGCCTGGCTGGAAAGAATCGAAGTAACCGGATCTTTAGCCGCAGATAGATATTCTCATGAAAAACTGCGCGACATTCTTAAGAATCTTAATTATGATTACATTTTAATAGACACGCCTCCTTCAATTTGCTGGTTAACAGAATCGGCCTTAATCGCTTCAAATTCATCTTTAATTTGCGCTACACCGGAATTTTATAGCCTTAAAGGACTTCAGAGACTCGGTCTATTTATTAAAAATATATCCGAGAGACATAATCTTTATGTAAAAGGAGTTGCAATGTCTTTCTGGAATCCAAGAGGAAAAAGCAATGAAGATTTTCATAAAATCATCGAAGAAACTTTTCCTGGAAAATTACTGAAGTCTAAAATAAGAAGAGATATTTCAATTTCAGAAGCGGCAATTTACGGAAAACCGGTCTTTAAAACATCTCCTAAAAGCAGGGCTTCAGATGACTATAAAGCCCTTACAAAAGAAATTATTGAAAAAAAATAAAATGTAAAACTGCTTTACAAAATTAAAAAAAACTCTCCTTTTTTTCATATCTCTTAATTTTTGAATTATATATTTAAAAAAAAATAGCATATTTCTATAATCAGGATATAATAAGCATTCGGTTGAAGAATCAACCAGATACAAACGCTTTGCAAGGAACAGGATTTTTAAAAGTATAAAAAGTCCAATTAGGAGATATTATAAAATGGTTAAGTTTAACGATCTATTAAATTTAAGATTAAGATCAAAAGAAAAACAAACACCTAAGATGACAGCATTAGCTGAATTATCCAAAGAAGGTTCTTTAACTAGCTTCTCTGGTGTATTTAAAATTAATACATTAAATGATAGTGAAAAAAGTGAACTATCCAGCATTTTACAAAATTATAAAGAAGAAGAAAAAGCTGTTGATTTTGATCAGGATTTAAAAAATTTAATCATGATTACATCTGAAGTAAAGGCAATTACTAATCAGGCCGTAATTCTTCATGGAGAAAGAATAAAAAAAGCTCAAGAAATTCTAAAAAATTACAAAGAGGGCGCTTTTACATCTTGGTTGATGTCGACATATGGAAACAGACAAACACCTTATAATTTTTTACAATACTATGAATTTTATAATTCAATGCCTCAAGCATTGCGTCCCCAGATCGACTCTATGCCTAGACAAGCCGTTTATACTCTTGCAAGCAGAACCGGCGATATGGGAAAAAAGCAGGAAATTATTGAAAATTATGCCGGCCAGCCAAAACAAGAGCTTTTGACAATAATTAGAAAGCTGTTTCCATTAGAAGAGCAGGACAAAAGACAGGCAAATTTAGCCGATCAGGTAATCAGCTCATTAAAAAGCGTAAAATCAATTTGTTCTCATCCTTTATTTAGTCCGAATGATGCTCAGAGAAAGCAAATTCAGGAATTAGTCGCAAACATACAAAGAAGTATTTAAATTTCAGATGACCATAAAGCTCGGAATTAATAACTCTGAGCTTTATTTAAGATAATTTTTATTCAAAAATCAGATTACTAATTGTGTTTCGAATGATTTTGGCAGTTTCAGAAGACGGTTCTACAAGAGGTAGTCTCATTTCCGATCTGCATTTGCCCATTAAGCTCAAAACATATTTAACACAAATTGGATTTGTTTCTAAAAACATCGAATTTACCAATTCATTGTAATAATCATACACTTCTTGAGCCTTGTCATATTCGTGATTTAAGCAATAATCACTCATTTCTTTCCATTTTTTGGGAATAACATTCGCTAAAACCGAAATAACTCCTTTAGCCCCCATTTTCATCATAGGCACTGTTAAAGCATCATCCCCAGAAATAATATCGAACCTGGTATTTTCTAATAATTGTTTGGCAAAATTCAAATCGCAAGAAGCTTCTTTAATTGCCACAATTTCTTCAATTGCCTGCAATTTTTTAAAATTCTCAATTGAAATTTTCATTCCGGTTCTTCCAGGGTGATGGTATAGAATAATAGGCAGGCCCACCTTTGCTATTTCTTCAAAATGCCGAATCAACCCCTCTATAGGTGGTTTGTTGTAATATGGGACAACCACTAAAACACCGTCAAGACCGATTTCCTTGGCTTTTTTTGTTAGCTCTACGGTTTTATCAGTGCAATATGTTCCAGTTCCTGCAATAACTTTGGTTTTTCCTTTTGCCATCCTTGTTGCTATTTCGAAAATGGCAATCTTTTCATCATCGATTAAAGTCGGAGCCTCCCCAGTAGTTCCGCATAAAACAATTGCATCCGTTTTATTCTCAACTTGCCAGCTGATCAAATTTTTTAAATTTTCTTCATCCAAGCTCTTCGACTTAAATGGCGTTACTAAAGCAACCATTGATCCTCTAAACATCAAAAGAATCTCCCCATTTTGTTTTTCGAGCTATTTTAAATTTTTTATCTTTTTTTTCAATAGTTTCTTTTACAATTTTACCATTATGACATAATGTTAGAACAACTTCGCTTGAATCACTTTTAGGATTTCTAACATTTCTAGAATTTGGTTTAGCAACTGCATTTTTGGTTGCGATTACATATGAAAACTTTTCATCTTCAAAGCCAAGGGTTCCCTTTTTTAAATATTTATGTGATTTAGATCTTTTGAGGCGCACAAAAAAATGGCACCAATCCTCTTGTGTCATCGGACATCTCAATTCATTAGGACAAGGAGCTATAATTTTACAGTTATTATCAATCAGCATTTGTCTTATATATTTTATTTTCTTAAAACCATAGGGAGTTCCCGGTTCGAGGATCAAAATTGTTTTGGAATTAGAATAAATCCATCTTTGAATAATTTTTTTTACAAACGGTTCTTTTAATTCATTTGCCACATAAGACAAAACGACTAAATCATAATCGTAATTCTTGATCTTTAAGATGTTATTTTCTTCATATTCGATCTTTTTTGCAAAGGGCTCATTATCTAATAATTTTTTACCAATATTTAGAATATTTACATCCCTTTCAACCAGATGCATCTGCTTTAATTTTTTAAATTCGCTAAAAGCTGCCCAGGCGGAAGTTGCCGGACCAGATCCCAAATCTAGAATAGTTTTAACTTCAATATCAGGTGATATTTTTTTCATCTCTTTAAAAACATATACAAGGGCGTTATATGTTGCCGGCATACGATAGGTAATATAAGCAAGTCTTTGTAAATCGGAAGAAAAAAAATCAAATATGTTTTTATGATATTTCTGGGATAGCGAGCTGGCTATTGACTGCAGTTCTTTTAAAGAAATATTCGAAATAGCCTCTTGAATTTTATAAAATAGCTTATGTTCCAAGTCATTCATGAATAATCTGAGCTCTCATATTGGATGTCAGCAAAAGCTTTTGCTCATCTGCAGTTTTTTTGATCTGGTTTAAAAAAACTTTATATTCAATAAAATTATCGCAGGCCAAATCCTTTATATCGACAATCTTGCCTTGAAAAGTGGTCATCGGATAATTATCGATAGAAACATTTACCAAATCGTTTATTTTGTATCTTGAACTTTTATTTTTTCCAATTTTAAAGATCGCATAGGACTGATCATCTGCCGCAATAGAAAGTAATCTATCACCAACATTAACATAACAATTATCAACAGAAACTATGTTGTTTACGCAACCATCACAAGGGCAGTAAATAATAGTATGCTTTTTGAGTGTTTTTAAATAATCTTCCTCTGAAATCAATATATCAATTTTTGATTTTTGAATTTTCTGGTTTAGCTGCATCGATTCAAGATTTTTTAGCTTTTCTTCTATTTCGTTAAGATCAGGAGACTTTTCTTTCTTGAGGTTCAAATAGGCTTCTAAAGCTTTTTCTTCTTTAAATTTCAAATAATTTGTTTTTTCTTTTTCAAAAGCAATTTTTTTTTCTATATGATCTATTTTTGCATCAAGAACATCGGAATCAAACTTTACTAATGCGTCGCCCGCTTTTATAAAATCTTTTTCTTTTACCAGAATTTTATCAATTTTCGCTTTTAAGTTTGATTCAATAAAAAAGGTTTTAGAAAAAACTAAGCCACATTCACTAAGTTCTTTAGATTTATGCAAATGACTGAACCTAATAAAAAAAACCGAACAAATAACGATAAGAATTGATATAAATTTTATAAAATTTTTGATAGTTCGCTTGTTTTTCATAATTTTTCTTCTTCATTGCAAATGTTTATCAAATCCTTTTGTATTTCAACTAAACCTTCAATATTATTTTTTTTCATAAAGAGTTTTTGTTTAATTTCTAAAAAATTTTTACTGTTCTTAAGTTTTTTAGAATTTATATTTTTTCTCGATAAAAAAGATACAATAATGTCATCTAAAGCTTTTTTCTGAGAAAATTCTTTGTTTTCTTCATTATTAATTTCATGTAGAACTTCAAAATTATCAGACATTTTTTTCTCCTATTTGCAAATTCTTCAAAACTTTACCTTAAAATACATCAGTGCAGCCATAAATGTAGCAAATCCCGCTATTAAAAAGGGAAAATAAACAGAAATATGATCAGCAAAACCTCCAACTATAGACGAGACAACCATAGCCAAAGATTGCATTGATTGGCTCATTCCCATAATTTTACCCTGAATATTTTGAGTTGCCTTATTCGAAATAATCGCATTGCAAAGAGGCCAACCCAAGCCTCCAATTAATATACAAAAACCTAAAATAGAAATAACATAAGCGATTTTATTCGGAAATCCAACCAAAGAGCACAATACCGCAAAAACAACAAGCGCAACACTTAAAATTTTATTTGCAGAAAAACTTTTCGATAACAATTTATTGATCGGGCCGGCCCCTATCGCCCAGCAAATTCCCATAAAAGCTGCGACATCTCCAATTTGAGAACTTGTGAATCCAAATTTATTTATTACAAGAACCGGTGAGAATTGAAATAGGATAGTCCACCCAAAAATAAACAGAAAGTAAATAACATATATAGTTTTAATATTTTTTGTCTTAAGCGCTTGATAAATGTTATTAAAACCTTCCGTGAAACTATATTTAACTCTTTTGTGAATTTCATAAGTTTCTTTAAACCCAAAATAAATAAAAACAAAATTTATTACAGAAAGAAAAGAAGCTATCCAAAGAGGAAATGCTGGATTAAAAAAACTTAATATATTCTGATCAGAAAACTTTCCTCCTATGTATGTACCCAACATAAAAGAAAATCCGGTCAAAATAGACAAGAGTCCAAAATTTTTTACTTTTATTTTTTCTGTCGGGCTCAAGTCAGAAACAACAGCTAAACAAATTGATACGTTTCCCGAAAAAACACCGGAAATAAATCTGCCAAAAAACATCCAGAGCAAACTGTTATTCTGGATGCTAAAAGCTGTAACTAGATATCCCATCAGAGTTAAAATAATTGACAGAACAAGAGCGTTTTTTCTACCAGATCTATCAGCCATTTCTCCCATTATTGGAGCTCCAAAAAACTGAGCAAGAGGAAACACGGCTAAAAAAAGGCCAAGAAAAGTTGTTCTTGTCGAAAAAGATATCTCTTTTATAAACAAAGAATTATCGGGATTTAAAAAAAGAGGCGCAAAAATAGGAAATACGATAGACCAACCCAAATTATCAACAAAATATGTCAATAAAATTGAAAAAAAAGATAATTTTCTTCTCGATTCAATATGCATTTTTTTTACCAATCTAATAATAGAATAGCAATTTTTTATTTCTAATCAAGGAATTTGCCAATCAACTGGTTTTTTACCATTTTTTTTAAGAAATTCATTTGTCTTCGAAAAATGTCTGCAACC
Source organism: Parachlamydiales bacterium (assembly GCA_041661445.1). Taxonomy (GTDB): domain Bacteria; phylum Chlamydiota; class Chlamydiia; order Chlamydiales; family SM23-39; genus JBAZUK01. The sequence goes on along the minus strand of JBAZUK010000007.1, from coordinate 17,355 downwards.
AAAAAAATTAGCAGCTGAATAAAAAGAAGGATGAGCTGCCTGTAAAATCAAATGCTTTGTTTTTTGATTTTTAAAAATATTATTCACCTTTTCCCTGGCTGAATTTCCCCATAATAGAAAAACAATTGGATCTTCTCTTGCTGATAAAACTTCTATAACCTTATCAGTAAATAGCTCCCAGCCTTTGCCGTAATGAGACTTCGGCTGCGATTCTCTTACACTCAGAGTTGCATTTAATAATAAAACCCCTTGCTTGGTCCATGAAATCAAATTACCCGTTTTGGGCTCTTTAATCTGAACATCTTGCATCAACTCCTTAAAAATATTTTTTAGAGAAGGAGGCGCAATAATCCCATCGGGAACGCTAAAAGAAAGACCATGGGCTTGACCATTTCCGTGATAAGGATCCTGACCCATTATAACAACTTTTACATCATCATAAGGAGTTTGACAAAAAGCATTAAAAATTGATTGTACAGGTGGATATATTGTGATGTTTTTTTCAATTTCTTCATTTAAAAAAATCTGAAGATTTTTCATGTATTCTTTTTGAAATTCATTTTTTAAAGCTTCCGCCCATCCTTTTTCAATAAAAAAATCTTTAAATGTCATAATAAAACCTTCAAGGTTTTCTCCAAATTGGCAAAAAAAATATACAATGATTTATAATTCTTAGCCATTTATTATGTTAATTTATTTATCTGGGTGTAGCGCAGCTTGGCTAGCGTACTTGCATGGGGTGCAAGGGGTCGGAGGTTCAAATCCTCTCACCCAGATTCTTTTCTTCCAAGGACTTACAAAGACTTGACTACTTTTCTTAGGCTCTAATTTTCATCCGGACATGTGGATAAATGAATCACACAAAAACCACCCATTTGACTAAATTGGGTAGATTTTGTAGAACCGAGGCGCGAGACATTCATGGTTCAAATCATTTCACCCAGATTATTTTTCGTTATTTTTTTATTACACCCTGTGAATAGTTTTTTTTCATATTGTTGAAAACCTTATTATAACTATGTTAACAAATATGTTTACAAGACAGTCAATGTTCACAAATCCAACATATGTTCAATTTATTTACATGTTATAAACAAACATTTTAGCTAGACAAAAGCCATGCTTTTTGAACAACTCCACAACCTCTGAAGAAGAAGAATATATATTAATAATATATCTTCTCTTTCTAAGAACTTGAAAATTTTGTATTCTATATATTTAATGTGACTAAAATATGAAAGATATTAAAAAGTTTTTTAACACTGAAAAATATTTGCATAAAAATATTTTTGAAAACGTAGAAAATTTAAGGGATTTGTTTTTAAAATTAAATGAATATTTTTACAACTTTAAATTTACAAAAATTAAAAGCAAGATTCCTTCGAGTTGTTATTTAGAAAATGAAGAAAAGATCTTTTTAGGTGAAAATTGCATTATCGAACCTAACACTTATATTAAAGGGCCTTGTATTATAGGAAAAAACGCCCAAATTCGGCATGGCGCTTATATTAGAGGAAATGTGCTCGCTGGAGATAATTGTGTTATTGGACACGCCACAGAAATAAAAAATTCGATATTGCTAGATAATGTTAAGGCTGCTCATTTTGCATACGTTGGTGATTCAATAATCGGCAATAACGTAAATGTTGGCGCCGGAGTTAAATTTGCTAATTTTAGATTGGATCAAAATGAAATAAGTTTTATGTTTGAATCGAAGAAAATTTACACAGGATTAAATAAATTAGGTGCAATAATTGGGGATGATTGTCAAATAGGGTGCAATTCGGTTTTGAATCCAGCGACTTTTTTTGAAAAAAGCGTGATTTGCTACCCTTGTCTAAATATTGGCGGATATTTCGAAAAAGAATCAATCATCAAACAATCTCAAAAAAAATAATAAATGATTTTGGTGAAAAAATGAATTTTACTCTAATTTCTAAAAGCAAACTGTTTTCTTCTTATATTAAAAGGATAGAAGGAGCTCTAAAGGAAATGGTTGCTACCATGGGAAACAAGACTGATCTAAGAGATGCCTGTGAATATTCTTTATTAAATGGCGGAAAGCGTTTTCGACCTTTTATTGTTCTTTCAATAGCAGATAGTTTAAATAAAAATCATGATGTTTTGTTTGCGGCTCTTGCTTGTGAATTTTTCCACACGGCATCTTTAATAGCAGACGATCTCCCATGCATGGATGATGAAAAGACAAGACGGAATAAGCCTACAGTTCATTTAGTGTATGGAGAAAATACTGCAATTTTGGCCAGTTATTCATTAATTTCTGCCGGATATGAATTAATTTATAAAAATGCTAAGGAATTACAGACAGTCCTTTCGAAGGATGAATGTAATAACTTATGCGTTCATGCAATCGAAACGGTTTCACGATATGCCGGAATTCATGGCGCTACCGGCGGGCAGTATTTAGATCTTTATTCAAATAAAAGTTCTATTGAAACGATTAATGAGATTATTCTTAAAAAAACAATATCTCTTTTTGAAATCGCTTTTGTTTTAGGCTGGCTTTTTGGGGGAGGTTCGCTAGATAAATTAGATGTGGTTCGAAAGTGTTCTTATCATTTTGGAATGTCTTTTCAAATAGCTGATGATATCAAAGATTTTGAAGAGGATATGGAAAAAAACAAGAAAATTAATATTGCGATTTCTATTGGAAAAAAGCAAGCAGAGGATCTTTTGAGAAAAGAAGTTTCAAAAACAAAAGAAATAATGAAAGAATTAAATGTTTTTTCGAGCAGTTTATCGATGCTTACTGACTTATTGGAATACAATCTTTAGTAAAATTAAAAAAATTTATGACGTTTTTGTTGAAAAAGGCTGCGATAGCAGCCCTTTTTCGTGTTTTCGTTAGATTTATTTAATTATATTTTTCTCTAATATTATTTTTTCTAGCTTTTCTGTTAAGACTTTATCTTTTTTCAATTCTTCTTTAGCGGTTTCTCTTCCCTGACCTAATTTTGTTTCTCCAAAATTAAACCAAGTGCCTTTCTTTTCGATTACACCGCAATCTACTCCGATATCAATTAATGAGCCTTCTCTAGAAATCCCTTCGTTAAAATTAATATCAAATTCCGCAACTTTAAATGGAGGCGCCAATTTGTTTTTGACTACTTTAACCCTAGTTCGTGTTCCTGTTTCTGATCCATCCGAATTTTTAATAGATGCGATTTTTCTGATATCCAATCGAAGTGATGAATAGAATTTAAGAGCACGACCTCCAGTAGTTGTTTCCGGGTTTCCGAACATTACTCCAATTTTATCTCTGATCTGATTGATGAAAATTGCGCAAGTCTTGCTTTTTGATAATGTCGCTGTAAGTTTTCTAAGTGCTTGAGACATCATTCGCGCTTGCAGACCCATATGTATGTCGCCGATTTCACCTTCTAGCTCTGCTTTGGGAACTAAAGCAGCAACGGAATCTATTACAATTACATCTAAGGCGTTTGATCTTGCAAGAGTTTCGACTATATTTAACGCTTCTTCACCGCTGTCCGGCTGGGATATCATCAACTCGTCCAACTTAACTCCGATTTTAGCTGCGTAAGATGGATCAAGAGCGTGTTCTGCATCAATGTATGCAGCAATGCCGCCTTCTTTTTGCGCGTTTGCAACAATGTGAGTAGCAAGTGTAGATTTTCCAGAGGATTCCGGTCCAAAAATTTCAATTATTCTTCCTTTTGGAATTCCTCCAACACCTAAAGCTATGTCCAATGACAAAGCTCCTGTTTTAATAACTTCGACTCCCTGCATTGACGAATGAGATCCAAGGGCCATAATAGATCCATCGCCGAATTGTTTTTTTATTTGTAATACTGCAAGTTCTAATGCTTTCTTTTTTTCTAATAATTCAGGTTTTGTCATAATTTTCTCCTTTAATAAATTTAAATTATATGTAGTATATAAAAAACCAGCAAGAGAAGAATGAAAATAATTATTAAAGAAAAAAAAGAAATAAATTATATATTCAGGAAAATCATGGTGTTTGAAAAATGTTAATAGCGTTAGATGTCGGTGGAACAAATATAAGGGTAGGTTTTTTTGAAAGAAAAAAAGAAATGCAACTTTTAAAATATAAAGGATATAAGACCAAAGATTTTCCTTCTTTTTTAGAGTTTGTCAGATTCTTATTAAAAGAAGAAAAGAAAAACATATCAATTATTTCTATTGCGGCAGCCGGTCCTATTGAGAAAAGTATTTGCACTTTAACAAATCTGAATTGGAAAATTGATGCAGAAGTGATTCGCAAAGTTTTTAAAATTAAACATGTTTATATTTTAAATGATTTAAAAGCCACCGCCTTGGGTCTTGAACATTTAACTGATTCTGACTTTTTTATTATAAATTCCGGTTGTGTAAATAAAAAGGACAATAAGTGCATAGTGTCTGCAGGAACCGGACTTGGAGAAGCTTTTTTATGTGAGGGAAAAAAAGAAACAATAGCAGTTGCTTCAGAAGGAGGGCATTCGGATTTTGCTCCTATTAATAAAATGCAAAGTGATCTATTAACCTTCTTGCAAACAAAGTACGGACATGTCTCTTATGAAAGGATATTATCTGGACCCGGAATTTGTAATTTATATGATTTCATTAAAGAAAAAAAAATAACATCAGATATCCAAAGCGTTGAAAAGGAATTAAAAATATCAAGTGAGCCGCAAAAAATCATTACAGAATTGGCTTTAAATAAAAAAAGCAGGACATGCGAGATGGTCTTAGAACTTTTTATTTCAATATATGCTTCAGAAGCTGCAAATGCTGCTCTAAAATATCTTGCCACTTCCGGTGTTTTTTTAGGCGGCGGAATAGCACCTAAGATAATAGATTTTATTAAAAAAGAAGACTTTATGGGATCCTTTATAAATAAAGGCAGATTTGAGCAACTTATGAAAAAAATACCTGTAAAGATTATTTTGAATGAAAAAATAGCCCTTTTGGGGGCTTGGGACTATGCAATAAAAAATTAACTTTATCTATAAAATAATTTAAGCAAGCTAAAAAAACGATTTATCAATATAATACTACTTAAAAAAGTTTTTGTTTTATGTGTATTATTAATTTAAGTAGTTTAACCCCTGTTAATTTAAGTCGTTCTTTACCTGCTACTTTGGGTCATGTTAAAACGACACAATCATTCCATCTATTAGACAAGCTAAGAGAATATAATAAAAAATTTTCTACTACAGAGACTTCAGCGGTTTTAGGTTCTGGTGAAAGAGTCGATTTGCCGATTAATTCTAAAATAATTGTAAACGGCGATATCCACGGAGCTTTAACAGATTTGGAAGAAAGGAAAAAGAAATGGCAGGAAATGGGATATCTGGACGAAAACAATTATGTTTCGCAACAATGGAAAGGCAAAATTCTATTTATTTTTTTAGGAGATTATATTGACAGAGGACCAAAAAGCTGGGAATGTGTCGAGGCATTGATCGATTTAAAAATGAAGAATCCCGATGAGTTTTTATTAATTAGAGGAAATCATGAAGACAGAAGAATAAGTGTCCAGTATATGTATCCTCAAAGTGCAAAAGATTTATATAAAAATCCCGATTTTTGGGATGAAATTGAAAAATTTTTCAACTCCCTGCCTATCTGTGTAATAGCAGGATCCGGAAAAGAATATGCAATTTTTACACACGGAACAGTTCTTTTAGATGAAGATCTGTTTGATTTACTGGAAAATCCTAATCAAAGATATAAAAGAAATATAGAAGTAAAAACAGTAAAATTAAGTCAAAGAATATTTGATCTGATTCCCCCTGGATTGAGAAATAGAAAGTTAAAAGATATAAATGAAGAAGAAATTTTAGCTTCTCGGAAAGAGGCATTAAAGCCTTTAAGCTGGATTAGGGCTGCTTTAAGAGTTCAAGATTTTATTTTGCCAAATATGAATTTTATGACCAATGATAGACGTGAACGCATGTCCACACTGACTTGGGGAGATGCAAATTCTCAAGATGTAAGCGGACCTAATTTATTTAGAGGAAAGGGTGTAAAATTATCAACTTCATTGGTCGAAGATTATTTTAATGTTGTTTCTTCTGAATCCAGACAGCTAAAACTATTATTTAAAGGACATGGACATCTTGAAAAGATTTATAGAGCAAATGGGAAAACAGTTGTTTATATGCTCCCCGTTGCAGGCACGCTTGAAGGATATGATTCAGTAAGAAAAACAACTCAGGATATTTCCTATGTATTAACAACAGGCGATAGAATGGAAAATTGGGTTTTGGAAAGAATGACAAGAGAAAGACAGGCAACATTTAGTTCTTTAAATGCTCCAATGCATTTATATCCTGAGTTATGTGGTTTTGAAGAGGCTCCTGTTCAACAGCCGAAATTAAAATCTTCTTCGGCGTCGTTAGAACCAATCTATATAGATTTAGATGATTTTGATTCTTCTTCTGATGAAAAAGATCCTTGTTCCCAGGATTTCTCTAAAAATCAAGAAGGAACCCCTACGTCATTAGAAACTGCCCATCCTAATGCTATCAGTATGCCTATTATAAGGTCTCAAAGGCGAGATTCAAAAAGACAGGTATCGCAGGTTCAAATAAAAGAAAGCCAAGCCGACTCTGCTAATCAGGAGGATAAAACTTTATTTTCCCAAAAGTTTAAACTTAAAAGACGATAGAATTTTGAAGATCTTCTTTTAAATGTCTGCATCTAATGAAAATTTTCTTTTCTCATCTTTAAGATCCCAATAATTAGTTTTGTATATATTTCAACGATGCAAAATCATTCTGATTTTTGAGTAATCTTTTGTTGATATTTAAAAAAAATTTTAATATCTATAAGATAAAGAAAAGGGAAAAAACAATGAAAATATTTTTTTTACCATTATTGTTTTTATCATATAGTATTTTTGCTGACTCAATTACATTATATAACGATTCCCCTTTTCAGTTAACAGCTGTTGTCCAATCTGCAGATGGTAATGTTCTTGCAGAAAATGTAATGGCGCCTAATCAACAATCTGTCTGGGATACAAATCAAATATCTACACAACTTAAAATCAATTATAAATCCAGTACGTCTTACACACCTTTTACAGTAATTTGGAGATGTGATTATCAGGGATATTATTCTGTATGTACGAATATCGCTGCAGGATCTATGGTTACCGCAGACTCTTGTCCCGGACCTCACTATTGTCAACCAAAACCAAAAAAGGAAGAAGGCATGGAGAATAAAACATCTTGCAGATCTTGTGATGGTGTGATGATAGATAATCAGTAAAGTAGAAGCTGATTCAATTTAATGTCATGCGGCTCAGTGGGGATAAGTTCATTATGTAATTGCTCTATAAAACCGATCCCAATGGCAAGACAATTTAATTTTTTTAAAAAATTATCATAATACCCCTTTCCATAACCGAGCCTGCTGTTTTCAATATCAAAAGCTAGTCCCGGAATTAAAGCGCAGGAAATTTCATTAAATTCAACTTTTCGGCATTTTTCCGGATCGGGTTCGTAAATGTTGTAAATTCCTCTTATTAATTGATTTTCAATGTCTGAGACCTCGAAAACTTCTAATTCATCACCAACTATTTTAGGCAAGAAAAGACGATTCTCGTTTGCGAGGAGAGAATTCAATTTTTTTAGATTTATTTCTTTAGGTGTGCTTGAAAATGATAATATTTTTGAAAAATTAAACGATGAGATCTGAAGTGATTTTTTTTCAGCAACAGCTCTTCGTGTAATAGAAATCGAATTTCTAATTAACAGATAACGTTCTCTAATTTCATTTTTTTGATCTTTCATTGCGAAGGCAGACCTTCTTTATAACTAATTTTCTTTATAAATCTTCCGCTGCTATCAAAAATTGAAGCGATTCCGTTTCCATTAATAATGGTAGAAGTCGGGTCTTTTTGATCTATTTGAAAATAGGAACCTTTGCTAATAATATCATTTTCATAGTCTTCTATAAACATCACGCTTCCATTTTCATACCAAGCATAATGAGCGCCATTTTTTTTGTTTTGGAAATATTGCTTTTGACTTTCGAGGTTTCCATTTTTATACCAGGTTTTGACAACACCATTTATATTTCCATTATCCCAACCGATTTGAAATTTAGGTATGGCCTTTTTGCCTTGGAATTTCCCTATCTCATTTTCAGTATAATAAACTATTTCCATGCCGTCTTTTATGTTATTTTTCTGAAAATATTCATTTAAAAGCACGCCGCTTTCTGAAAAAACTTGTATTTTGCCTTGAGGTCTGCCGTTTTTATATTCAACAATTTTTGAAATTTTATTATTATTGAAAACTGTTTTTAAACCATCACCGTTTTTTATTTGCGATATCTTTACTTTAGTTTTTTCAAAATACTGACCGTTGATTAATAAATCATTTTCATAATCTTCTAAAAAGGAAATATTGTTTTCAGACCAGAATCCAATTGTAGGGCCATCTTTTATTCCGTTTTTGTAATTTGATTTTGATATGCATCCTCCATTTTCGGAATATTCAGCAACTTCTCCATGAATCTCATTTTTAATGTAAGGAATCAGTTTTTTTAGATTACTATTTTCATGGTAATACTTTGATTCTCCATGTAAAAAACCCTTTTGATAATTAAATTCTGTTAATAAGAAACCCTTTTCATCGTAACATTTACAAACACCATCAAAAAGCCAATCATCCTGTAAATTAAAATCGGGACTTCCTCCAATGACTGTTGCCTCAATTCTAATATTTCCATTCGAATACCATTCTTTGTAATTTCCATAAGCGCGAGCATTTCTTATTCCTAATGATTTCCATAATAGACCGTTATCATGATATGAAGTAAGTTTGGATATTACTTCTCCACGTAAATTTTTTTGATAAATTCTAAGTACTTTTTGATATGATTGCGGCTGATCGAAATTTACATTTTTAAATTTGTTTAACTTATCTTCGGTGCCGATAGTTTCTGTTAATCCGTTTCGGTCAACGATTTGCAAGCAGGAGATTTCATCCTGGGCATATCTTGCTGTACAGGAAATTAAGAAAATTGTTAAAGAAAAGGAAATAAATTTTATAGTTTTCATATATTATTTTTTAAAAAACTCTCTTTTTAGAATTTTCATATCTAATGAAAAAACACTAGGTTTTGTTTTGGTTAAAATAAACTTTTTTATAATAAGCTGAGGAGAATTTTTAGGAGAATTTTCGATTGTTTTTAATAGATTTTCAAGGTCAAACTCATCTATTTCAATAGTATTTATTTGAGATTCATCCGTTTCCTTTACAAGATTGGTGCTTTTTATGTTTTCTTCAGAAAATTGCAATTTATTTAAATTGCCATCAATTAATTTTAATCTATTTTGAATTTCTAATGAGTTCTCATATGCAGGGTGATCTAATAATTTATTCAATAGCAGTTTTTCTTTTCCCAAGAAACAAAGGGATTCAAGTTTGTTGTCGATAAAAAAAATATCATACGAGGTTTTCTGATCGATGAAATCTTTAATTTTTTTTCTTTGATCAACTGAAGTTTTTATGAGGTTATCCAGATTGTTAAGCCTGTTTGCATAAAAATGTTGTTTGTGAAATTTCGAATATATAGACACGGACATAATCAAAAAAAATAAGGACAGCAATCCGATCAGAAAAATAAAATTTTTAGGTTTAATAAATAATTTTCCGGTTTTTTTTAAAATATCTTTAATCATTGTATTTAATCATTGTGAATTGTTTTTTTTAAATAAAAGCTAACAGTATAGGAATCATTTTTTTGTTCCCATCTAATTTCCTGAGTTCTATCAACCAGGCCAGATCCTTTTAGTAAATTATCATAAAATGCCCTGGCATCGGCAGGTGTTTTTGTTTTAAACTCAAGATCAATTTTTGCAATATACGGATCTGTCTTGGATAATGCTGAAGGATAACTCTCAAGCGAATAGTTAAACGTTATTATTTGAGAGTTTTTTAAAATTTCATTATTATTTAACCAGGAAAGAGTTTGCGAAACATTTGGAACTTGCAAAAAGTAAGGAAAATTTTTTGTCTGTTTTTTTATCTTATCTTCAAAATCATCAATGTTTTTGAACAAATTATTATCGGCGAAGGTTAAATTGGAGCCTAGATGGTCATTTTCAAATTTTTGTAGTTCCAAAAGTTTTTGTTTCAAATTTGAACTGTTTTTTGATAAATAATAAGAAAAAGCAAAGAAAATCAGTGCTGAAGATAAAAATAAAATGCATAAAAAAGAAGCAATTTTTTTGCCGAAAACTAAAAGTTTTTTTTCAGGTATAAAATCTTGGTTTCTAAATTGAATTTTAGAATATTCATCAGATTTTGCACATAAGGCTAGACCGATGGAAATAGCATATTTTTTTATTTGCGAATTCTTTTCTTTTTTATCAATTTCTAAAATTTCGGAAACTTTGCTGTTTTTAATAAAACTTGTGAAATTTGCAAAAAAATCAACTTCGCCGGTGGCTATTAATGGATATTTTTCCTCTTCGGCTGTAAATGAATTAAAAGTTTTTTCAATAGACTCTTTGAAACCATCAATAATTTTGAAAAGATTGGAACTATGATTTAGTTTGGAAACATCCAAAGACGAGTTTTTGTTTTTTTTATCTTCTAACATCGCATCAATAAATTGGCTTAATCCAATCTTTAGGATAAAAGTTTTTTCGGGTAAAAAATCCTTCATAAGAATGCAGTAAGTCTTTGTCTTGCAAACATGCAGGATAAAAGAATTTTTAGAGTTGGGGAAGTATTCTTTTGCAAAACTGCAAAGGGCTGTGGCTGCACAAAAGACATTATCGGGATCAATTTTTATTTGAGATAGCATTTGTAAATGTTTTTCTAGCATGCTTCTTGTTGTAATGAAAAATTTCAAATTAGATTTTTGTTTTAAATAACATGCAATTGTTTGAGCTGGATCTATTGTTGTGATAAGATCTTTTTGAAAAGAAATCGCCTTTTTGGTAAAAAACGAATTCTTTACATTGAATGGCGCTGATTTAATTAAAACGTCCTGAAGATCTAAGCCTGAAGAAATAAAATTTTTTTCGGCAGAGTTATTGTAAAACTGCTTTACATTAGAGCTGACGTTAAATTCATCAAGGCTAAAGGATTTTGATTCAAGGAAATCCTTCTTTTGATTAATTATAGATAATTTGATGTCTTCGTTATCGATGTCTATTCCGACAAATTGCATTTTTGTAAATTACTCCCAAATCTGAAAAAAGAATAATTTTACTATTAAATGACATTCCTGTGAAGGATGAAAATATTTTTTTAATCATGACTTTAATAATGACAAATAGTAAAATTTAAAACAAAAAAAAGTTTATCCAAAAACTTATGTTTGCTCATATAATAAAGATATTATTTACCTGTTATAATTTTTTTTTAATAGCTAGAGTATTAGGCTCCTGGATTCCTCAGTTTCAAAACCATAATTTGATGCGTTTTATTAGTTATTATACTGAACCCTATTTAAAAATTTTTAGAAGATTAATTCCTATGATCGGAGGAGCTTTGGATCTTAGTCCATTGGTTGGTCTTCTCGTCCTTCAACTGTTTGAAAAATTTATTTTACATTTCATTCGATGAGTTTTAAACAAGAATTTAAAATTAATAATTTGCTTCTGGATAGCAATATATTGTTTGCTCCCTTGGCTGAATATACTGATTTTGCCTTCAGACGATTTATAAGACATTATCATAAAGGATTGATGTTTTGTGAAATGATCAAGATGGAAGCTCTTATAAGAGAAAAGAGCTATAAAATATTAAAGTATACCAAGGATATGTCTCCAATCGGAGCTCAGTTATGTGGTTCAGATTCGCGAATTGTGAGCGACGCTGCAAAGATTGTAGAAGATTTAGGTTTTCAAATAATTGATTTAAATTGCGGTTGCCCGGTGCCGAAGGTTGTTAAAGATGGCAGCGGGGCTGCGATGCTTAAGACTCCTTTGTTAATTTCCCAGATGTTATCCTTAATGACTAAAGCAGTAAAAATTCCAGTTACAGTTAAAATTAGGCTGGGTTGGGATGAAAATTCAATTTGCGCAAAAGAAATTGTCAAAATAGCAGAAGAAGCCGGCTGCAGTGCAATAACGATTCATGGAAGAACAAAAAAACAAGGATACTCCGGAAAGTCAGATTGGAATTATATCAAAGAATGTAAGGAACAAGCGAAGAAAATTTTGGTTTTTGGAAATGGAGATGTCTATTCTCCTAAAGATGCTGATGAAATGTTCAAATTAACTAATTGTGATGGAATAATGGTGGCCAGGGGGTTTTTATATAATCCTAATATCTCCAACGAAATCGAGAGATATTTCTTGAATAATGCAGGTGAAAGCGGATTTGATAAAAAAAACTCAATATTAAGATATATTGATTACATCATTGAAGAAAAAGGTAGTGAAAAAGCAATTTTTGATGTAAGAAGAATCTGTGGATGGCTATTAAAAGAGGTTAGAGATATTAAGCAATTAAGAATACATATTAATAAATCAGATAATATCGAGGAAGTTAGGTCATTAATTAATAGCTTTGATTGGGATGGAAACCATGAAAGAGAGAATTTGTCTCAGAATAATATTTGAAGGAAAGGTTCAGGGCGTACATTTCAGAGAGCATATAAGAAAATATGCTGAAGATCTAAATATAAAGGGATATGTCCAAAATCTTTCAGATAAATCTGTTGAAATAGTCGCTGTGTCAAGTGAAAAAGTGTTAGATTTGTTTTTGAAAAAAAATGAGGAAAAACCCGGATTTGGTTCTATAGATAGTTTAGAAAAAAAACATCTATTTCCCTGTCCTGAATTTGAGTCTTTTAAAATTAAATATTAGTTTTTTTCATCTTTATATTTTTCCTTAAAAATTTTAAGAAGTCTCTCTATGTTCTCTTTTGTATCGATAAAGTCTTCTTCATTCATTTCTGTCTCATTTATTTTATCCTCACTTAAAGAAATAAAACTTAAAAACGATTCAACTGTTTTAGTCTGAGCCTTTAATTGTTTTGCTTTCTGAAGCAAAGACTTATCAGAAGAAATAATTATTAGCTGGGATGGTGTCTTGCTTAAAAATATCTTGTCTAAAATATAATCGTCAGCAGTCTGATCCTTTGGAGTATATATTATTTTTATGTTGTTCTGATATGATTGATTTGGTAATTCACTGTTTTGATGATGACCATCAAAAATAACCTGAATTTTAAGATTGAGGTTGGTGGCTTTTTCTTCTAAAAAATCAATTAAAAGATTTCTTTGGACCTCAATTTTTTTTTCAGAAGAAAAGAGACGAAATAAAAGATTGTATCCATCTATTAAATAAAGCATTATGACTTACTTATTATCATCTGTAATGTTGGCAGAAGTCTATCTATGGCTTTTCTTCTATGTGATATTTTGTTTTTCAATGAGCCGTTAAGTTCAGCGAATGTTTTGTTATAATCATGTTTAGTAAATATTGGATCATAACCGAATCCCTCTCCTCCCCTTTCTTCAGTTTCGATCTTCCCTTCACATGTAGCGCAAACGCATTTTTTTAGCTCTTTTGAATGGGCTAAAGCAATACAGCATTTAAAATAAGCGAATCTGTTTTTTTCAGAAAAAGACTCCATCTTTGATAATAATTTTTTTCTGTTGTCTGCATCTGTTGCTTGATTTCCTGCATAACGAGCTGAATAGATGCCAGGCTCGTTATTTAATGCAGGAACGATTATTCCTGAATCATCAGCTATTACCCAAGCATCTAGATTAGTTGCTGCATCAAGGGCTTTTAATTTTGCGTTTTCTTCAAAAGTAGAACCGGATTCTATTGGCGGCTTGTATTTTGGAAAATCAAATAAGCTCAATAAATCAATATTTGGCAATAATTCATTCAAAATGCTTTTATATTCTCTGATCTTATGAATATTTTTAGTCGCTATGATTAATTGAAATTTTTTTGAATTCGGCTTTTTTGAAACTTCAATATTCATAAAATTTTTCCTAATGTCATTCTAAAAAGAATATACATCTATTAATAATTATTCGAAATAACTTCGTATATCAACAATTGTATAAATATTATTTTTCAAAGAAAATTTTTCTCCTACTGATTTACCAATAATGTCTTTAGCTAACTTTGATTGAAACGAAAGAATGTTTTTTTCTGCATCGGCTTCAAAAGGACCTAAGATAGTGAAGGTTGCTTTTTCGCCTTTTTCATTTGTACATTCAATAATTGTGCCAATTTCTGCTTTTTCTGTTGTAATCTCTGATTTATTAATAATTTTAACGTTATTAATTAATAAGGATAAGGTCCTTATTTCAGATTGGAGCCTGCTTCTTCTTTCCAGAGCTGCTTTGTATTCGGCATTTTCTCTTAAATCCCCGTGAGCTCTTGCTTCTTCAATTTCCTTAGCATTGTCTATCATTTCTTTTGTAGAAAGATGATTTAATTTAGTCTTGATTTTTATAAAACCATCTTCTGTTGCCCATACGGCATCGTCATCAGCTGTTTCAGGCTTATATTCTTCTAAGTTTGGATGGACGACTTTTGCAAGCGAATGAATAATTTTAATGTCATGATCATTCAGAAGCCTGCATTTAGTTGCTAATAGCAAATATTCTTTTGCTTGATTTACAGATGCGTTTTCCATGACGGTTCTGACAAGATTATATCTATCGGAAGAAAGTAAAGCGATCATTTTTTTTGCTAGTTCTTTATATTCATTTTTGTTTTCTAAATGATCAAGTAAAATTAAAAAACTCTCGAAGAAAATGTTTTTACTTTCGATGTCTGATAGAAGTATGTTTTTTTCTGAAAAGACTTTTTGGAAGAACCAGAAAAATGCTGTTGGGTACATCAAGGGATGCTCTCTCAGCTCTCTTAATTTGTTTGATAATCTAGATGATTTTGACTCAATCAGTTCATTAAGAATATAATCTCTCAAGTTATTCTGATTGATGCTCAAAAGCTGATTCAAAAAGAAACTTTCCCAATCTTTTTTGTGCTCACGTATTGCGGATAACAGCCTTTTTTTAAAATGTAGAATATCAATAGATTCTATCAGTTCGTTTAAATTGTTTGCCTGTTCGATGATCTCCTTAATTTTTATTAAATCCTTGTCGGCTTTTAAGATTTCTAAAAAGAAATATATTTGGAGTTTTAAAGGATTTGTCAACTCTTCAAAAGAAAGAACGTCCAATAATTTCAATATTAATGTTTTTCGAAAATCTTCGTTTTTTAAAGTATCTGGATAATCTTTAATAAACGAATTTACCATTTCAATAATCTCTTTAGGCTTTGGCTTAGCATCGAATTTTTGTTGCAGGATTTGTTCAAAATCAACATCTTTTTCTCTCAATAAAAAGGGATCTGAAGAATTAATCGGTGATTCAATTTTCCTGTCTTTTTTTATTTTTGATTTTGCACTTTGCCACCATTTATTCCATTCGTCTGAAGGAATTACAAGATCACAAAGAGCGTCTTTGATTTCTGCTGAATTTAATGGGCCTAAATCACTTAAGACCATTTTAATAACTTCTAAAGGATTTTCTTTGGCTTGTGCTTCTAAAAGATCCGGATTGCCAAATCTTCTGGAAAGAAAATGTGTGTCTGGTAAAGGCGTTAATGTTTTTAGGGCGTTTTCAAAAGATAAGCTTTTATGTCCGACAACATATTCAAATTCAAGCTGAATTTCTTCTCTTAATAAAGAAAAATCCAAAATCTCCCCTGTCCCCCAGCCGGCATTGTGAAATACAAATCTGCCTTTTTTTATGTGAGTTAATAACTCATATTTGCTTATTGCACCTTGATAGTTATCCCTGTTTCTAAGTCCAATTAAACGAATTTTTTCATTGAAAAGAGGATCATCATGATATTTTGTTTTCAGGTATTGGTAAGTTATTTCAGCAAGATCTTCATCATTTTTATTTTGGATATCGACTATTATTTTTAAAATATCATCTTTTTGGTTTTGATCTTTTAATTTTTCCCACAGAAAAAGCGCTCTATTCACATGCTGGCCAAAAGAAATTGCCATATCGGATTTTTTTACTTCAATTAATATTGTTTTAAGTTCATCGTAATTTGCTTCGTCGCTATAGCAGTATTCTTCCCAAATTTTTAAAAATTCAGGATAATCATTATTTTTTATTTTTTCTTTAAATTGTTTTAAATAAGACATTTTATTCCTTATATTAAAAATTAAATAATTATTTATCTTTTAATATATAAGAAAAATCCATAATTTTCAAATAAAACATTCAATATAAAACAAAGAAAGATTTATAAATCTGAGTTTTTTTTGGCATAAACAAAATGTGAGAAATTGCAAATATCCCAAAGGCCATATTTTACTGTTAGTTTCTTATATCTGATTAAAGAATAAAATTGATAGGGAAGAGATATAAAAAATAGCATAATTCTAAGATAGTCTTTTGCAATACCAGCTTTTATAATTCTAAAATTATTTTTCATCAATTCGTTTGAAATTTCCTTGATGTCATATATTTTTATATGAGCCGGATCATCCGAGAAATTTAAGGTTCCCCTGGCTGTTGGGAGCGAAAGTGAATTGGTTGAAGGGAATTCGATATAGAGCCTTCCGTCTTTTTTTAACTTTTTTATTAATAGATTTAGAACATCTAGGCCATTTGGGAGGTGTTCTATAGCATGTGACATGTAAATAACATCAAAAAATTGTCTTCAATTTCATTGAAATTGAGACTTGACAGGTCTAATTGGAAAAACTTTTACATTGAGTTCAAGTCTTCTTGAGAATTGTTATAGATAGTTTTGTCAACTCCATAGTATTTTACTTGTGGAAAACCATTTCTTGAATAGGGAGGAAGGGTGGTTTCTGCAGCCGATATCGAGGAGCTTAAATTCTTTATCCTTATAGTCTTTATATATTTGTTTTAATTTAGTCGGAGGTCTAATGTGACTTAAGGTTTGCATAATCCTCTTTATGTTTTTATAAAAAAATAATTACTTTAATTATTAAAATCAGGTTGCATTAGATTTTTTTTCTTGTTATTACTTTCTTCTATTTTTTTTTAATTTCCTAAAATGAATATTAAATTTTTTTTTGTGTTTTTATTTTTTTTTATAAGATTGTTTGCTGAAAACGCAGTAGATAATTATTTTGAAAATTTAAAAAAGATTAAAGATATTGAAAATAGAGCAAATAAGCGCCTCCCGGTGATTTATAATCAGATGTGTGAAGGCGGATATCTCGTATGCCGTCTTCTGCTTGAAAAAAAAAGCGGCGTTATCGGAACTAGTTATTTTGACTCTGATCCTTATAAAATTCTTGGATTTAATCTACAGTATTTTTCTAGGCTTGAAATATCAGCTAACGTATGGATCTTTAAAAAAATATTAGAAG
>JBAZUK010000006.1:0-79283 GCA_041661445.1 Parachlamydiales bacterium | reverse complement strand
TTGTTAGGCAAAAAAAATCTATAGGTTTAACCCTATCTATTCTTTTCGCACAAGCTATGCTTTATCATCTTTTTTTCTCTACTGTCAAAAAACATCTAAACAGTCATCGCTGTTTTTTTCTTTTTAAAGGTTTAATTTCAAAAAGATGTCTCAATATATCCAATATCCAAGTTTTTAATCAAGTAGTTTCGATTTTTTTTTATTTTTTTTTGCTATTCGGAAGAAAACGCTCTAGTAAAATCTGAAATAATATTTTTCTTTAGGTAAATGTAAAAATCTTCTAATTGCTTTAGAAAAAATTTGTACTCCAAAAACCTATATACAAAATATTGAGCCATATTATTTAAAAAAATCAATAGATAGTATTTTGAAGATAATTTTTTATTTTGATTCCCCGATTAATTATTTCTAATTTTTTTTATGTTTTTTAAAATTTTTAATAAAATACTTGAAAATATTTCTTTAATGTTATGTTATAAGATGTAGAAGAGCAGTTTTTAATAAAAAAACTTTTTTTAAACTTTTTGAAAAAAAAATAAACCAAAAAAATTTGGAGAAATATATGAATAAAAATAACCTTTTGAACAAGGTTCTTTTCACAATTGGAAGCGTATTATTTGCTTCTAGTGCTTTTGCAATACCAAAAGGACCTTGCGATGTTCAAGAAGTATGCTGTGAAGATCCAGCACCCGGACCTTTCGCATTTTCTTATCCTAAAGACGTTGGTCTTTCTTGCCCAAGAGATTTCTATGCACATGGAGAATTCTTGTGGATGAAAGGCGTTGAAGAAGGATTGGATTATGCTATGGAACAAGATGGCACTAACCCAAAAACCTTCCCTCTTACAGTAGGAGATATCAAAGGATTCTCAACTGGATCACAAGAGTGGGATTGGAGACCTGGCTTTAGACTTGGTTTTGGATTCTATTCAAATCATGATGCTTGGGCTTTTGATTTAAATTGGACATATATCAAAATTAAAGCAAATTCTACTGCTTCTAATGGATCTAATGGACAATTACTTCCAATCTTGTTGCCTCCTGATACAACAACATTTGATATGCCGCTATCTTCAGCTAGATGGTCTGGTGATTATAATACATTGGATTTAGGTGTAGGTAAACCTTATCATGTTAGCAGATATTTTGTTTCAAACCCAATGTTCGGCGTAAGAGCTGCTTGGATTGATCAAGATTATCATGTAAGATATTTCATCAATGATCTTAAAAACAACCTTAACCTTAAAAATGATTTCTGGGGCGTAGGCTTAAGAGGATCTTATGAAGGTCAATTCTTATTAGGTTCTGGTTGGTATTTATACGGTAAAGCAGCTTTCGCATTACTATTTGGAAAATTCGACGTAACTCAGCATGCTGACATCGTTGCATCACCATTATCAACATATGAAACACAAAATTCTTTCTATAATGTTGTTCCAAATGCTGAATTAGGATTTGGGGTTTGCTTCAGCAAATACTTCAACAAAAATCAATATCAAGTTGGTTTAAAAGTTGGTTATGAATTCCATGAATGGTGGAACCAGAATCAATTGAGAAAATTCTATAATGCTAACCCAGTTGCTAATGACACAGTTAGTAAATCTAACTTATCATTCAACGGATTTACAGTTGGTTTGAACGTTGAGTTCTAATCTTAATCTTTAGATTAAGGATTTGTTTAAAGGCCTTAAGGAAACTTAAGGCCTTTTCTTTTTCTTCATCATATTTTCTATTATATTTGTAAAATTTCATAATATTAAAAACATAAGCTTATTCATTTAAATCAATACTAAAGGAAATACTTATCAGCTCATATCAATATGATTGCACCTCCTCTAAACTTTTCTTGCAGCATCACACATCGCAAAATCGCTAATCGAGTTTTTATAAGACTTATTTGCATTTAATAAAAAAAATTAAAAAAATCGCTAATTTTATAACTTACTGTTTTTCCCATTGATCACTGTCTTCATAATCTTAAGAGAATTACTGAGTTATGTAGCTGTTCTAGTCTGAAAGCCAATAAAAATTAAGTTGAAATTATTTCTTTAATGGTGTGTTATGATTTTTAGAAAAGCATTTTTAACAAAAAACTTTTTTTATAACTTTTGAAAAAAAAATTCGGAGAAATATATGAATAAAAATAACCTTTTGAACAAGGTTCTTTTCACAATTGGAAGCGTATTATTTGCTTCTAGCGTTTTTGCTATACCAAAAGCACCTTGCGATGTTCAAGAAGTATGCTGCGAAGATCCTGCACCTGGACCCTTTGCATTTTCTTATCCTAAAGACGTTGGTCTTTCCTGCCCAAGAGATTTCTATGCACGTGGAGAATTCTTGTGGATGAAAGGGGCTGAAGAAGGATTGGATTTTACTATGGAGAACGACGCTACTGTTAACTTTACTTTCCCATTAGAGAATGGAGATATTAAAGGATTTTCAACCGGTTCGCAGGAATGGGACTGGAGACCTGGTTTCAGAGTCGGATTTGGAATGTATTCAAATCATGACGCATGGAATTTTGATTTAAATTATACTTATATCAGAATTAAAGCTGATTCAGTAATTGAAAATAACCCTGGCGATTTACTTGCGACTTTTCTTGCCCCACCAGTAAATGATCTACAAATGTCTAGCGCTTCTGCCAGATGGTCCGGTGACAATAGCGCATTGGATTTAGTTATGGGAAAACCTTATCATGTAAGCAGATATTTTGTTTCAAACCCAATGATCGGCATAAGAGCTGCCTGGATCGATCAGGATTATCATGCAAGATATTTCTTCGCAAATATAAAAAATAACGTTAACCTTAAAAATGATTTCTGGGGCGTAGGCTTAAGAGGCGCGTATGAAGGTCAGTTCTTATTAGGTTCCGGATGGTATATATATGGCAAAGCTGCTTTTGCATTGTTATTTGGTAAATTTGACATTTCTCAACAAGCTAATACAGTAGGTGGAGATGCAGATTATTCTATTAACAATTCTTTTTACAATGTTGTTCCAAATACAGAATTAGGATTTGGAGTTTGCTTCAGCAAATATTTCAACAAAAATCAATATCAAGTCGGTTTAAAAGTTGGTTATGAATTCCATGAATGGTGGAACCAGAATCAATTAACAAAATTCTATAATTTTAATCCGATTGCTAATGACACAGTTAGTAAATCTAACTTGTCATTCAACGGCTTTACATTTGGTTTGAACGTTGAGTTCTAATCTTAATCTTTAGATTTAAGATTTGTTTAAAGGCCTTAAGGAAACTTAAGGCCTTTTTTTTTCTTCATAATTTTTTTGTTATATTGATAAAAATTTCATAATATTAAAAACATAAGCTTATTCATTTAAATCAATACTAAATGAAATACTTATCAGCTCATATCAATATGATTGCAATTCTCATAAACTTTTCTTACAGCATCACACATCGCTAAATCGCTAATCGAGTTTTTATAAGATTTATTTTCATTTACAATAAAAATTAAAAATTCCTAATTTCTGAACTTACTGCTTTACCGATTGATCAATGTCTTCACAATTTTAAGAGAATAATTGAGCTATAAAACTGCTTAAATCTGAAAACGCCAATAAAAATTAAAGTTGAAATTATTTCTTTAATGGTATGTTATGATTTTTAGAAAAGCATTTTTAACAAAAAAATTTTTTTATAACTTTTGAAAAAAAATTCGGAGAAATATATGAATAAAAATAACCTTTTGAACAAGGTTCTTTTCACAATTGGAAGCGTATTATTTGCTTCTAGCGCTTTTGCTATACCAAAAGCACCTTGCGATGTTCAGGAAGTATGCTGCGAAGATCCTGCACCTGGACCTTTTGCATTTTCTTATCCTAAAGACGTTGGTCTTTCCTGCCCAAGAGATTTCTATGCACGTGGAGAATTCTTGTGGATGAAAGGGGCTGAAGAAGGCTTGGATTTTGCTATGGAACAGAGCGCTTCAATTGAAGAAAGTTTCCCATTAGAAATTGGAGATATTAAAGGATTTTCAACCGGATCGCAGGAATGGGACTGGAGACCTGGTTTCAGAGTCGGATTTGGAATGTATTCAAATCATGACGGCTGGAATTTTGATTTAAATTATACTTATATCAAAATTAAATCTGATTCAGAAATTATCAATAATCCAAATATCATGCTCCCTACTTTTCTTTTTCCAATTGCAGATGCAACAAACATGACCAGCGCTTCTGCCAGATGGTCCGGTGACAATAGCGCATTGGATTTAGTTATGGGAAAACCTTATCATGTAAGCAGATATTTTGTTTCGAATCCAATGATCGGCATAAGAGCTGCTTGGATCGATCAGGATTATCATGTAAGGTACTTCTTCGCTAACACAAAAAATAACGTTAACCTTAAAAATGATTTCTGGGGTGTAGGTTTAAGAGGAGCATATGAAGGTCAGTTCTTATTAGGTTCCGGATGGTATATATATGGCAAAGCTGCTTTTGCATTGTTATTTGGTAAATTTGATATTTCGGAACAAGGTGATTTCATTGGTACAAATGCAGATTATTCTATAGAAAACTCATTCTATAATGTTGTTCCGAATACTGAATTAGGATTTGGAGTTTGCTTCAGCAAATACTTCAACAAAAATCAATATCAAGTCGGTTTAAAAGTTGGTTATGAATTCCATGAATGGTGGAATCAGAATCAAATAAGAAGATTCTATGATGCTAACCCAGTTGCTAATGACACAGTTAGTAAATCTAACTTATCATTCAACGGATTTACATTTGGTTTGAACGTTGAGTTCTAATCTAAACCTTTAGATTAAAGATTTGTTTAAAGGCCTTAAGGAAACTTAAGGCCTTTTTATTTTAGCATAAAATTGTTATCAACAGCTTTAAATTTTAAATCTTTTACAAAAGAAAAAAAGTTAATCTAAGAATTAACTCTTAATATTTTTTAAAAGCTGTTTGATAAAAAACTTTGCGAATATTTTTTTTGATAATCTTTTCAATTCATTATGATCATCTGGATCAAACTGAATTAAAACATACACCTAGATTACAATAATAAAAAAAGCAGCTGAAAGTTAATAAAACCCATATCAAACAGGAATCGCTTGGATTTTTTAATGTTCTCGTACTTCTCTTTAAACTTACTTAAATAGTATTCAGGGCAACATATAAAGCCATTCCGGCTAAATATCCTGCTATGGCTATCAGAGTTATTTTTTTGGCATACCAAATAAAATCAACCTTCTCTAGTCCCATAAGAACAACACCTGCAGCAGATCCGATCAATAAGATACTTCCTCCTGTTCCTGCTGTATATGCAATCATTTGCCAGATAGGAGAATCGATTGGAAAGGCTGAAAGATCATACATTCCCATGCAGGCTGCTACTAGCGGCACATTATCCACGATTGAAGATAAAAACCCGATTATTGTTGCAATTATAGCTGTATTACCGACATAAACATCTAGCCAGACGGCCATTTTTTTTAATACTCCGATCATTTCTAGAGAATTGATCGCCAGTAATATTCCCAAGAAAAATAAAACTCCTGAGATATCTATCTTGGTCAATATAAATGGGACCCTTAAATGTTTTCTTGTCTCATATTTATAATGCATAATATCGGTAATCACCCAAAGAATTCCAAGACCTAAGAAAATCCCCATAAATGGCGGAAGATTCGTTGCATATCTGAAAAGCGGTACAAAAACTAATGCAGCCAGCCCCAGTACTAGAACAATTTTTGCACCCGGCTCGGGATTAGGCAAATCGATCTTATTTGTGTTTGAGGTAAACTTGCCCCTAACTTTATATCCAACCAATAAAACAGATACTACTAAAGAAAAAAAACTTGGTAAAAAAAGCGATTTCATTGTAGCTGCAGAGCTGATGTTTCCTTTGATCCAAAGCATCGTAGTCGTCACATCGCCTATCGGTGTCCAGGCGCCTCCGGCATTTGCGGCAATTACCACAATTGCGCCAAAAACTCTTCTATCTTTCTGTTCAGGGATAATTTTTCTAAGAAGAGAAATCATAACGATAGTGGTTGTTAAATTATCTAGTACAGATGATAGGAAAAAAGCAATTAAAGCAATTATCCAGAGAAGCTTCTTTTTTGATTGTGTTGAAATAAAATTTGTCAGAATTCTAAATCCATTGTGACTGTCAATGAGTTCGACCAAAGTCATGGCCCCTAATAAAAAAAAGATAATCTGCGATGCATCACCAATGTGAGCGAATATATCGCTTTCCAATAAATCCTTTAACCCGCCCAATCCCTTATAAATAAAAAGAAAAGTCCATGTAAACACCGCCATCAAAAGAGCTGATGCAGTCTTGTTGACTTTGATGTAATATTCAAAAATTATTGATAAATACCCTATTATAAAAATGATAATTATCAAATTATTTATAATATTCATGTTTTTCTTCTTTTTTTTAAGGTTTTAATAGTAGTGAGGAAATCCCGGATTGAACAATATCATGCATGCGAATGATTCCCTCTATTTTTTCATTTTCGATAACAGGAAGGATCATGACCTGCTTTTTTTCCTGCATTTTCTTCATGGCCTCTACTGCTAGAGCGTTTTTATTTATGCTAATAAAATCTCTAGTCATGATATCTTTCATTTTTTTATTAAAAAAATCCTGAGTATTTTCTTGAATCAACCTTCTCAAATCACCGTCAGTAAAAATTCCTTTTAACTTGTTCTTTTTATCAACGACTAAAAGGGTGCCGCACTTTTTAGATGATAAAACATGCAAAACATCTTTGATCAGATCAGATTCATGGCAAAGAGGCAGATCTTTTACCATCAGGTCTTCAACTTTAAGAGTGATCTGTTTACCTATTGCCCCTGCAGGATGGTTTAACGCATATTCATTTATTGAAAAGTTCTTCTTTTCCATTAATGCTATGGTCAGCACATCTCCGAAAATCAATTGAACAGATGTAGATGTGGTCGGAGCCAAGTTATATGGACATAATTCTTTCTCTACAGGCAGACATATATAATGATCGGCAATCTTGGCCAATCTGGATTTTTCATTAGATACTATTGCAACAACAACGGCCTTTCTCTTTTTTACATAAGGAATAAGATTAATCAGTTCATCCGTTTCCCCGCTTTTTGATAAAACAACAAAAACATCATCTTTTGAAATTATAGCAATATCTCCGTGCAGAGCATCGCTGGCTGGTAGAAAAATAGCTTTAGTTCCTGTAGATAACATCGTCATAGCAATTTTATTTGCTATAATTGCGCTTTTTCCAACTCCTGTAAAAACAATATTGTTTTTACAGTTTAGAAGTATTTTAAGGATCTTTTCAGCTTTTTCAACGTCCAGATGATCAAAAAAATAGTTAAGATATTTTCTTTTTTTTTCAAAAAGTTCGATCATAATCTTTCTCTAGATAATTTTTAATTTCATTGATGAACTGACAACCGTATATGCCATCATATACCCTATGATCAAAACCCAGGCTCAAATTTAAAATAGATCTGATAGAAGTAGTATCGTCCTCTAATACGGCTAATTTCTTTTTTATTGCTCCAATTGCAACGATAGAGGCCTGAGGAAATTTTATTATGGGAAGACCTATCTTCACGTTTGCCATGCCAAAATTGGTCAAAGTAATAGTTCCGTTTGCAACGTCTTCTTTAGTCAGTTTATTTTCCCGCGCTCTTTGAGCAAGCAGGCTCATCTGTTTAGAAACATCACTTAAAGGCAATTCCAAGATATTTTTAATTACCGGAACAATAACATCTTGATTGACATTGACTGCAATACCCAAATTAATTTCCTTATTGAGCAGTAATTTATTATCATGAAATGACGAGTTTACCAATGGATACTTGCTTGTTGCTATAGCAATTGCCTTGGCAATGAAAGAAGTAATCGTTAATTTGCAGTTATATTTATCAAAAAAATCTTGTTTTTTTTCTTTTATTAACTCATTTAAGGAAGTTACATCAATTTCATCTATAAGATATGCATGGGGTACCTGAAGAGATTTTGTCATCGCATGAGCAATTGCCCTGCGTGTTGGGCTCAATAGAGCTGAGTCCTGTTTTAAAGATAAAGAATTTATGTAATTTTCAACATCCTTTCTTGTTACCCTTCCCCCATCTCCCGTACCCTGAATATTATTTAAATCTTCGATATTTATATTTTTCTCTTTGGCGAAATTGACAACAGCCGGAGAGAGGAAACCTTTTTTGCTTTCTTTGTTTGATTGTTCTGTTTTTTCTTCTGATTTTGTCTGATGAATGGGTTCTTGTTTTTCAGATCTAATTACCGCTATTACATCTCCTACCTGAACGCTCTGATCAACTTCAACAAGGATCTTGACTATTCTTCCTTCAACCGGTGAGGGTATTTCGCTATTGAGCTTATCAGTTGAAACCTCCATCAGGGTCTCATCTTTCTTAATAAAATCATTTTCCTTTTTATAAATAGAAACTATAGTAGCAGAAACAATGCTTTCACCAAGCTTTGGCAGCTTAATCTCAAAATCTTCCATAAATATCAAAATCTTCTTTGTTTAAATTTTATTCAAAAAAAAGTTTTTTTTATTGATAAATTTTATTTTTTTAATGTTCAATTTATTCTTTAAAATAATTTATTAATATTGCGTTAATTATTGCTAATTTGATTAATTTTTTCAATCAAAGATATAAAATCGTCATTATGACAGACAACACTTAAGGAAATATCAAGAAATAAAATGGGAATTTGAGAATTTATATCAGGATCCAATTTAACGAAATCTTTTTCGGTTGTGATTATATATTCAGCCTGATTCTCAATTGATTTTTTTATAAAAACATCTAACTGCTCAGCAGAAATTTTCTCATGATCAAGTAAAAACAGGAAATTAACTATCTCTAAACCCTGATCTTTTATGGTTTTATAAAAAAGGTTTGGATTTGCAATACCGCAAAAAATTGCCACTTTGGATCTTTCTTCAATTATATATTCTTTTTTTTGCTGATCTAAAAATTTATTAGCATAGGGTTTTACATATATAATGGGTTTATCGCAATATTTTCTTATCTCTTCTTCAAGTCTGATCAATTTATGATCGGAATTATTTATTACAATATAATCTGCTCTTTTCAAGCTTTTTTTATTTTCCCTGAGATAGCCTTTAGGCAGAAAACTATTATTTCCAAAGGGATTTTTGGCATTTAATAAAATTATTTCTAAATCTTTATGAAGTTTCCTGTATTGAAAGCCGTCATCTATCAAAATCACATCAAAGTTCATTTCAGCTGCTTTCCTGGCAGAGCCATACTTATTTTTACCCACAAAGATATGCGGATCTCTCAGATGGTTTTTTAATAAAAAAGGCTCATCCCCAATTTCGGATGAGCCCAAGGAAGAGTTTTTGTCCACTATTGTAAAACTATTCTCAAACTTTGATTTATAACCCCGGGTAACTATGGCTATTTTATTTTTGTCATATAGTTTTTGGTAAAGCAGGATCAAAAATGGTGTTTTCCCAGTTCCTCCGGCAACAATATTTCCGATGCTTATCACTGTCGAGTTGACTTTCTTGGCTTTTAAAATTTTTTTATCAAAAAGAAAGTTTTTTACTGAAACTACCCCTTCAAAAAATTTGCTGAAAAATAATAATAAAAATTCTAAAAAAGAATTTTTTCTTTTTTTATCAATTACTTCCTTAACATAAAAAAAAAGATCAGTTTTTATTTTATTAAAAATCATACACCTATGACATTGAATAAGAATTCTTCTTTTTTAGCTCGTCCACAAAATAAAGCGATGGGAAAAGTATTTTTTCTACCATTTCAATGATAATATGTATCATGCTCATATGAGCCTCCTGGATTCTATCTGAAGTTTCAAACCCTTCTATAATTATCTCTAAATCGGACAAGCCCTTAGTCGCTCCCCCGGTTTTTCCTAAAAATGATATGGTCTTTGCTTTTTTATTTTTAGCTGCATTTATTCCGTTGATAATGTTTTTTGAATTACCTGATGTTGTAAGAGATATAAAAATATCCCCTTCCTGCAAAAAAGCCTCAGCTGCCCTTGAAAAAACGAATTCAAAACCTTCATCGTTAGAAACGCATGTCAACAAACCCGGATCTGTTATGGCCATTGCCGGCAGAGCTTTTCTCTTTTTTCGAAAATATCCGCTAAATTCTTCTGCAAAATGCATTGAATCACAAAGACTTCCGCCATTTCCAGCGATAATAATTTTTTTATTATTTTTAAATGCTTCTGCAATCATGATTGAAGCATTTTCTATGAACTGAACTGATTCATTTCTTTTTAAAAATTCAATGGCTTTTACTGCGTTATCGACAGCTATGTTTATTTCGTCTTTCATTTTTTTTCCTTTTTTAAAAATCATTTTTTTGTCAAAGTTATTTAACATAACTTAAACAACCTTTGTTTTCCACTATGTCTTACAATATAGCAGTAATTGGCGCAACCGGAGTGGTTGGCTCTGAGTTTCTAAAAATTTTAGAAACTTCGGATATTTCAATTAATAAATTAAAGCTTTTTGCCTCTGAAAAATCTGTCGGCAAAATAATAAACTTTAGAAATAAACCTTTTAAGATCAGAGCATTGGACCTAAAAGATATAGAAGATGCCGATTTTGCAATTTTTTGCGCAGGCTCAAGTATTTCTAAGCAGTTCATCCCGAAACTAAAAGGTTCCGATACATTTTGCATTGACTTAAGTTCAGCTTTTAGGATGGACAAGGATTTTCCTTTGATTATTCCTGAAATAAACGGAGATATTCTAAAAACAAAGCCCAAATTCATTGCATCCCCCAACTGCACAACGACAATTATGTTAATGGCTATTCACAAACTTCATAAAGCTTATAATATTAAAAAAATTCAGGCCTCAACTTATCAGGCTGCTTCAGGCGGCGGAAAAAAATTGATGGATAAATTAATTCAGGACACAAAAAATGCATTAAGTGATTTAAATACAAAACAGCCTTTCGGGTTTAATTTGTATCTGCATGAAAGCCCTATCGACGAAACAAGATATAACCAGGAAGAAATTAAAGTTATAAAAGAAACTCATAAGATTTTGAATAATGATAAAATCAAAATTAATGCTACCTGCGTAAGAGTTCCTGTGATCAGGGCTCACAGCATCTCGATGAATGTGGAATTTGAAAAAAGTTTTTCTTTGGATGATGTTTATAAAATATTATACAGCACAGAGAATGTGCAGATTGTAGAAGACTATAAAAATAATAAATTTGCTACTCCTAACGATGCAACCGGAAAAAATGAGATATTGATTTCCAGGATCAGAAAAGATATCACAAATCCAAAAGCTTTGGACATGTGGGTGTGCGGTGATCAGATTTTAAAAGGTGCGAGCTTGAATGCTTTGCAGATTTTGGAAAGTCTTATTGCAATTTTATAACACCATCAAATTTATCTGATTTTTTTTCAAAAAATTCTATTCCCTGATGATATTTCAGGATAGTTTCTATGAAAGGATCATTAAAAATCTGATCTGACAATACTTGATTTAACCTAATATAAAATTTTTTATGATTGTTAAACATGTAATCAAAATTATCAATGTACATATTATTTAAATAATAGCTGGTATCTAATATTATAAAATATTTTTTTATAAAATTCTGCTGACTTGAAATAAAATACTGAATGTTTTTAAAGAAACCAATATTTGTAGCCATTCCAGCGGAGTAATTTATGCGAAAAAAAGTAGTATATGCCGAATAATCTAATGTATTATATATTCCGACTCCCCCATCTAAAGTCCCACTGATCCCGGCCAGATCACTTAATATGAATTTATCCCCCAGAATTCCGCCGGTTAAGTTTTGAATATTTTCAAAAACTGCAATTCCATCTAAATATCCCTTATTAAGTCCTGTAATATTCCATATGAGATTAATATCCGGTCCCAATAAAATATTAGATCCGCCGTTTCCATCTATATACCCTGAAATTACTCCGCCGATTTCAAAAACAAAACTATCATTTCCGCTGCCGCCGATTAAGTTTTGAATATTTGAAAATGAAGTTTCCGCTTCTGAATCTGGTCTAATCGTGCCTGCATTAAAACCTGTTATTGTGAAAGTAGTATCTATATCAGGAGCTGTTATTGTATTATTGCCTGCTTTCCCATCTATTCCCCCTGTAAGAACAGAACCGGTAAAGACAAAGTTATCATTTCCGCTGCCGCCATTTAACGTTCCAAAATTTAGAAATGTCACGGATCCTCCAGGAATAGGTGCGGTCCCCTGATCTTCTACTCCGATGATCCAGTTTCCTCCTGAATCATTTCCATCGATAGTATTAGTTGTGCTGAAATTGTGATCTCCGATAATTTCATTTATGTTGGAAAATGTTCCTGATATCGCAGTTGCCTTGTATGTCTGCAGATTTACCGTTACATTATTGGCATAGGGGTCTGTATTATAATCGATAATATTTGTTCCGGCGCTGCCGCCGTTCAAATTTCCGTCTATGGATCCAAAAACTGCAAAAATAAATCTATCATTCCCGCTGCCCCCGGTCAAATTTTGCATTTCTGAAAAATTTAACGCTCCTACCGGAGTAGTAACATCTCCGGAGTTAAGTAATGTAATAGTCCAGGTATTTATTCCATCGGGACGTATTAATGTATTGTTTGTTCCTACCCCGCTAAGGCCTAGCGGCGGCAAATGTGTAGAAGATACACTAAATATATTGATCCCGTTACCGGCTGATAAACTATTTATGGTACCACCTATTAAATTATAACTATCAGATATATGTGGCGAGCCGATTATTTCTGTTAATATCCCGGCCCCCGACCCCATAGTCAGATTATTTGTTCCCGAACCTAAAGTGATGCTATTTAAATTCCCAGATACAATATTAAAAGTATCTCCAACGCTTCCGCCGAATAGTTTTGACATCCAGGTGAAATTGATATTTCCCGTGTAAGATGTTGATGAAATATGACCTGCGGAAGTAAAGGTAATCGTCCAGATGTTATTCCCTCCATTGAACATTTTCAATGTATTATCAAAAGAAATTATTCCGTTAATATTGAAAACACCTGAGGAAAAATCATATGAATGAGAATTAATAACGCAGCTTCCAGCAGCCGTAGAACCTAAAGTCAGATTTAAAGTCTGGTTCCCAATGTTAATATCACCGACAGTTGATATCTGCTGGCCGTAAACAGTTAATTTTTTCGATAATGTCGAAATCCCCCCTAACTGAGCTATATTTGTCCCATTGGAATATCCTAGAATAACCTCTCCGACATTTACGCTCATCTGCTGCAAAACTGCATCATCTATATACAAGACAACGTCAAGCGGATTAACTGAATTTCCTACTCCTATAGCATAACTAGACCCTGTGGGAAGAATTATCAGCTGACCATTTGCTTGAGTGTTAAAACTGCATCCCGGGGCATATGAATAATTATCATTAGTCATTTGAATATATCCTAAAGGAAATGAATATGTATTTGATAAAACAGTTGCGCTGGAAAGAGAAATATCTAAATCACCGCTTCCCAAACCATTGCATTTAATAAAATTTCCGCCGGATGAAATATTTGTTTGCCCTTCAATAAAAATTCCTTTTCCTGAGCCGCTTCCTATCTTTGAGCCGTCAAGCTGAATGTTCTCATGCAAACATACAATATCCGAGGCATTGCAATAAATCCCATGGCTGCCTGTACCTGATCCTAAAAATCCATTTCCGACTCCTGTTATTGTAATTGATCCAGAATCATCTCTTATTCCTCCATCAGCTATAAAATTCGGATTACATTCCTGAAGATATACTCCGGAGCAATTATTACTGCCTGCTCCCCCGGTTCCGGAAATGCTAATTGCACGTCCAATTGATTTTATACAGCTTCTGTAGCAATAAATTCCTATCTCTTGAGCATCCGATCCCTGACATGTACCTGTTAAGGTAATCTGCCCATCGGATGAAATAATTTTTGAATTTAAAATTCTCAATCCGTAATTAGAGACTTGATTCCCTCCTTTTCCATTTAAAATAATATTCCCTGCATCGGTTGTAATAGTCATTGAATTCAGGACAATTCCCGAGTAACTCTGTGTTGCATCATTCCCCTGAGCGACCATTTCAAGAACATCTATATTGTTCAATGCGCTACTGGTAATCGAAGGAGATCCTCCGGCGTTGACGAATATATTCATATAAGCGCTAAGAGTTAATTTATGTTCTGCAGCCCAATTTATAATAACATCATTATTTATCGTTATTGTTCCCGAGCCTCCGACGCCGCCTGATGAATCAATTGTTAAATTACCGCTTATCAATTGATCATTGATATATGCATCGTTCCAAATATTGCCTGCTGGCGGAACAACTGTATCATTTCTTCTAATCAGAACATCTACAGGATCTAACAAAAAATCTCCCGCTCTTCCATTTTTTGAGCGAAGGTCAGGATGAGATGTTAAAAGCAGATATCTTTTTCCCGAAACTTCGACAAATCCTCCATTGCCGTACAAACCAAGTGATTGGGCAGAAATTTCCTTTGCTATGCATTCAGTTCTATCTTCAGCAAATATTACTATTTTTCCACCATCACCGTTTACCGCGTCGGCTTTTATTGAAACATCTTCATCTAATCTTATATTAAGAGAATTTTTTATCTCGGGATTTATACCTTTCTTATCTCCGCCTATTAATATCTCTCCGCCGGCTAGAAGTCCGGAAGCATCGATTCTTGAACTGTTTTTTATATATATTTCATCGGCAAGTATATGGATCTTACCGCCATGGGTATCATTTGCGTTAAATTCACCTGAGGTTTCAATAGTTCCTTCTGCTGCTAAAATAATCCTTCCGTTTTTGTTTTCTATTCCTTGGGCTTTGATCACGCCTTCTTGATTAATTGCAAGAGAATAGATATTGCCGTTAGACGCCCTTAACTCTATTTCTACAGATTCTATTATTCCCTTATTATCGATAGAACAATTGCTTTTTACTAAAGTATTTGAACCATCTTCTTTTAATAAAACATTATCTGAAGCAAGCAGGGATACCTTATTTCTTTTCGCTTCAATGCTTCCATTGTTTGATATATGAGGAGCAATTAAAATAATTTCACCATCCAGTCCATCTATAGATCCCAGATTCTGAATAGATGAGTTCAAGTCTGATATGAAATGTAAATCCTTCCCATTTATAAATTCACAATCTTCCAAATCAAGGGTCGATGCAATAAAACCGTTTGTATTAATTTTTCCTTCAGGTCCAATCAAAATTCCCTTTTGATTTATCAAATAAACTTTTCCATTACTTTCTAGATTTCCATATATTCTTGAGATGTCACTACCTGTTACTCTATTAAGCATAGAAGAAGATAATGACGGCTGAATAATTTTCGTAGTCTCATT
Organism: Parachlamydiales bacterium; assembly: GCA_041661445.1. GTDB lineage: Bacteria > Chlamydiota > Chlamydiia > Chlamydiales > SM23-39 > JBAZUK01. The sequence continues at coordinate 63,892 of JBAZUK010000006.1, read as the reverse complement.
TGTGCTTATCGAAAAATCGCTCCAATTGATAATTGTTTTGTCCGAGCTCTGATTTATTATCAGCTTATTATCCTCTCTTGAAAAATCGGCTTGTCCATAAACAACTTTTTCACCGATTGGATTTGCCAGCATAAACCAGGGAGATAGCAGCAGGATAAACTTATATATTTTCATAAGAAATTCCAATAAAATTAATCTCAGAATCAATGCTTATCATTTGAATTTTTTTCTAAATTGTTTCTAATACAAAAGGCCATTGATAAAAGCTTTGTGTTATTTCTATTCAAGTTAGTCTTAACAAAAGCGATTTCTTCTGAAGAATTCTTGTAAGGATACATAAGCTTTTGGTATTTTATTCTTTCTTCAATCACAAAACTAATAACTGTTTTTAAATAATAATCTTTTATACATTCCGATCATCTGATTTTACATATAAAAAAAAATGTTATTATTTTCTATCTATATTTAAGATATATATTTAAGCGCTGCATAAGGATATTATTGATTGTTTTTTTAACACCCCTAAAAGGTCAACAGGGATTCAATTATAAATTTTTGTCTGCTATCACTTATCAAATCCAGGCTTGATCTTCAGAACTATTTTTTCTTTTTTTACCGGATGAATGAATTCTAAGCAATAACAGCAAAGATGAATTTGATTTAAATCTCTTTTAGATAAATATTTTTTATCACCAACAATAGGATGCCCCAGATTTGACAATTGAGCCCTGATCTGATGATATCTGCCTGTTTCAAGCTCAATTTCTATTAATGATGTATCTTTTAGCTCTTTTATGACTTTAAAAGATAATTGGGCCAGTTTAGCCTCTTTGTTACTGATCGTGGTTATTATGGCAATATGAGAGCCATGAACAAGATAGTCTTTTAAAACTCCGCTCTTTTCTTCTAATTTACCCTCTACTTCGGCAATATATCTTCGTATGATATTTTTTTGCTTCATTTCTAAATTTAATCTGCTTAATGCCTTTGAGGTTTTAGCAAATAAGACAAGACCTTCAACTTCTTTATCGAGCCGATGTATTGCGTGAAGAAAGACATCTCCTTTTTTCTTATATTTATTTTTTATCCAGGACTTAGCAATTTCTTCTAAACTTATCTGATCGGTTTCATTCGGCTGAGTGAGCAGATTAGCCCTTTTTACAACGACTAGGATATGATTGTCATCATATCTCACATCAAGATAATTTTCTTTGTCTAACGATTTCATAAAGCATGATTGCAGCTGCATTAGCCACGTTAAGTGAATCTACATGTCCATACATAGGTATTTTTATTAAATTATCAGCATTTTTTAACCAGATGTCTGAAATCCCGATATCCTCTGTTCCCATTACAATGGCAACTGGTTTTTTAAAATCAATTTCTGTATGCGTTATTTTAGCATTTAGAGCAGTAGCTACGATCTCAATTTTTTTCTTTTTCATAAAAGCGATTATCTGTTCGCCCTCAGAGACTATAATAGGGATCGAAAACAAGGCTCCAATACTGGAGCGAACTACATTTGGGTTGAAAATGTCAACTTTTGGATCAGTAACGATGACAGCATCGCAACCGGCTGCGTCCGCAGTCCGCAAAATTGCTCCCAGATTTCCAGGCTTTTCTAGCCTTTCACAGATAATAAAAAATGGATCTTTTTTATTAGCGATAATATGTTCCAGATCAAATAAATCATAATGATACTGTTTAGCGATTGCAATTATACCATCAGGATTCTGTCTATAGGAAATCTTATCAAAAACTTTTTCTTCACAATTAAAAACACAAACATTTTTTTCTTTTATCCGATTTATTAATTCTTCGATTTTATCGGCTTGGAAACTATCAGAAATTATGGAGGAACAAATAAATAAAGAATCCAGTTCTAAAGAATTTTCATAAGCTCTTGATACCTGGGCATACCCTTCAATAATAAAAAAAGAGGAGTTCTTTCTTTTGCTGTTATCCTGAAGTTTGACAATACTTTTAATTTTTTCATTATGAGGAGAAGTTATATCAAAATTATAATTCATTTTTTTTCCAAATTACATAAAAACCAGAAGGCAAAGAATAACCTTTTTGCGAATTTATCAAAAGCTCATCGATTTCAAGATGTTTTTCTTCTTTGAACAGATCTGTAAAAAAATTCTTAAGAACAATTTTTGTAAATCCGGGAGTATGACAGGAAAAAATTATAAAAGAAAGTTCATCTACAAGAAGTTTTCTGCAAATTTCCAGTAATGGATAGATATCTGATTCAATTTTGAAAACTTCATTATTAATCCCTCTGCCGAAGCTTGGCGGATCTAAAATTATACCATCATATTTAGATTCTCTTTTCTCTTCTCTTTTCAAAAATTTCATTACATCATCAACAATAAATCTGATCTCAGGATTTTTAAAATTATTTATTCCTAAGTTTTCTTTAGCCCATAAAGTAGTTGGCTTAGAACTGTCGACATGACAAACCCTGGCGCCATTTTTAGCAGCAAATAGCGAAGCTAGTCCTGTATATGCAAATAAATTTAAAATATTTAATTTCTTGTCCCGCCGGCTTATAAGATCCTGCATTTTATTGCACAAGAACAGATGCTCCGGAAAAAAACCTATATGGCCAAAATCTGTTAATTTTAAATTCAATTTAACTTTATCAACTTCAATTATCCAAGACTCTTTTTTATTTGTCTTATTGATCCACTTGTTTCTATCATCCCTTAAAAAGATAAAATCGGCATCATTCCAAACGTCTTGAAGTTTTGGTTTCCAAATAGCCTGAGCGCAGGGCCTTGAGATTATATACGAGCCGAATTTCTCGAGCTTTTTTAAATTGCCTGAATCTATTAATTGATATTCCATCATTCTTCAAAGTATATCAAATTATGAGCTAGTTTTCTAAATAAAATTCCAAAAGCAATATTTGAGGCATATTTTACAATAAGAGACCTATCTCCTTTTAGATGCAGTATGCCAGCATCGATCTCTTCACCTCTTTTAGCAACAGCCAGGCAAACTGTACCGACGGGCTTTTCATCACTGCCCCCGGAAGGACCGGCAATACCTGAGATCGCAACTGCATAAGAAGCATCGGTTATTTTAAAAATCCCATTGATCATTTCCTTTACAACTTCTTTAGATACAGCGCTCTTTTCAAATAAAGTCTTCTCCGACACTTTTAAAATATTTTTTTTAAGATCATTTGAATAAACTACAAAAGAACCTAAAAAATATTTTGAAGCTCCGGGAATTGCTGTTATTTTGGAAGAGAGCACTCCTCCGCTGCAAGATTCGGCAAAAGCAAGCTTTTCATCCCTTTTTAAAAAAATATTATGCACCGCTTCTTCAATTTTTCCCTCATCCGAGAAAAAAATATAATCTTGCAATTGGGATATTATTTGAGTTTTAACATTTAAAATTTTCTTCTCAGCCTCGATTTTTTCTTTGGCCTCAGTTGTGATAGAAACTCCAACAACACCATGATTCGGATAAATTCCAATTGTTACATCTTTAGGTATTGAACAGGTCCTTATCACTGCATCTACCTTTATTTCTTCTAATAGACAAACATTGATAATTTCCTGATAAACTTTATTTTCTATAGGAAAATGTTTTTGAATAAACGGCAAACAATGCCACTGAAACATTTTAATTAATTCAACTGGAACGCCAGGCAGCAGGATAATTCCTTTGCCCGATTGCAAAAAACCAAATCCCGGAGCAGTTCCCACTTCATTTTTAAAAACAAAACTCTTCGAAGGAATCATCGACTGCACATTAATTCCATCTATTTTTCCAAATCTTTTTTCTATATCCAAAGCTATTTCTTCCCTATATTCCATCGGCATCTTTAATAGATCGCATACAATCTTTTTCGTATTATCATCTAATGTCGGTCCCAAACCGCCTGTTATAATTATTAAATCTGCCCTCTTAAGAGCTTGTTTTATCCCCAACTTAAGTTCTTTTTCATCATCAGGCGATACTGTTGTGTAATTTACTAAATAGCCTTTTTTCAATAATTCAGAGCATAAATAAGATGCATTTGTGTTTATGGTTTTACCAGATAAAAGCTCATTTCCGACATTAATAATTTCTATTTTCATGAAAATATTTTAACCTTTCTTTTTTATAAGAACCAAAAAGAGCCAGATGATACCAATTGTTATCATCATATCTGCTATATTAAATACCGGATAAGAATACCCCCAGAAATTGAAATGAAACATATCAATTACTTTTTTATAAAAAATGTAATCTAACATGTTGCCTATTGCGCCTGTTATTATTAACAGAAGAGGAAGATCTCTTCTCCTATCGGATCTAAGAGCGAGATAAACTATTAATCCTGTAACGATGACCATCCTGACAAAAAAAAGAAATGATGGAAATTTATTAAAAATTCCCCAGGCTGCACCGGTGTTTTCTACATGATTAATAGAAAAACTGATTCCTAGAAAATCTCTAAAAACTCCTATTCCCCCGAAGGGATAAGAAGGGTAGATCCAACTCATTTTATTTACATAAGCCTGCACCCAGAATTTAGTCGCTATATCCAATAAAATCAGAATAAAAAAAATTATTAATAGTTTTGAATATCTTTTCAAATCCTACAAAAGTCCTTTTTCTAATTTCTCTTGAGAATCAACCGTCATAGTTGCATATGGAATAGCTTGTAAACGGGCTAAAGGAATTTCTTTTTTTGAAAGATCGCAAATTCCATAAGTACCTTCATCAATTTTTTCCAAAGCCCTTTCAATCTGTCTTAATATCAAAAACTCTTTATTAGATACTTCCATGTTGATTGTTTTACCAAAATCATCAGTTCCTTCATCTGCCTGATGCTGAGAATATCCTTTTGATTCATCGAGTTCTTTCACTTCTTCTTTTGCTCCATTAATAGCTCCAGTGATTTTATTCTTAAGCTCCAAAAGAGTTTCTTTGAATTTCTGTATTTCTTGTGGTTTTAACGGCATATCCATGTCCTCAAATGTTTAAATATTTTTTTCAATAGTACAACAGCTTCCTTCCTTGGGTTTGGCGGAATCTATCGCATCTAAAATTTCTTTAATGTCTTTAAATCTTTCATATACACATGCAAAGCGAATATAAGCAACAGTATCAATTTCCTGCAAATGTTTCATAACTATTGATCCCAATTCTTTTGTTGTGATCTCTCTTAATTGTCTGGACATAAGGTCTGCAGTGATATGATAAGCCAAAGCCTTGACCTTATCATGAGATACCCTAGTATGCCGGCATGCTGCCATAATACCGTTCAATAGTTTTTCCTGATTAAAATCCTCATAAGTCTCGTCCCTTTTCTTTACCTGTATTGTTAAATCAATCGTCTCAAAAGTAGTAAATCTCTGATTGCACTTCAAGCATTCCCTTCTTCGTTTTATTGCCTGCCCATCCATAGACAATCTCGAATCAGTCACTTTTGATTCTTCATAGTTGCAAAAAGGACACTTCACAAAGTCTTCTCCTGATATTGAAAAAATAAAAATCCAATTTATAGCAAACTTGATCTATATCATAAACAATTTTTTATGCAAAACTTAAAAAAAATTATTTTTTCATATAAAAAAAATTATTAACTCTCTAGATGTTTTTTTATTATTTTCATTGAATCATTAAAAAAAATTAATATAAAAAAAATAATTTTTGAAATAATTCAGGTTTTAATGATAGTCAAATTTTTTAAAAGACTTCTGTTTTTTTATTATTTTTCCCATGAAATTTATTCAATTGACTGGGTTACGCCAGGTCCGGGAGATTGGTTAAATCCTGCCAACTAGAGCGCCGGTGATCCAAACAGCTATACCGCAACAGCAAATTTTCCAACCTTTCCGTTCATTTCTTTTCCAATTAATGTGGATATTATCCCAATCGTTAACATGTTTCCTGCAAGTAATAATAATCCCATAGCTTTTAATGGTTTCAGAAATAGATTTCAATAGCTCCCCTTTCTATAACGAAGAGTTGGAAAAAAATATATCAATCATAGTGTAAACTTAATGCTGGCTAAAATTTTTTAAAAAAAATAACTCTGAAGCTCAGATCTTAAATTTTTCCATGAAATATTTCTAATTTTACCAGATGAAGGGGCAAATAAATCTTATTTTAAATCGCTTTATAAAAAACTGAATCTATAACTTTTTTCTCTTCATTCTTTTCATTTTATTTAAGAAAGCTTCGTATAGAAGAGAGTTAAATAATTATTTACTATATTTTCATTTCGGTGTAATTAGGTTGGTATGAATTAAAAAACAAACATCAGAGAATTTACGAAAAAAAAATAGGTAAAGCATGAGTATTTTTTATCCATTAGAGTTATTTTCAAAATGGTTAACTTATGACTTGTTTTATATTCCTAAAAATTCATTATTAGGCAACGCTCTAGAATTTTTTATTTTAGATACACTGAAAATATTCATCATGCTTTTTATTTTAATTTTCATTGTATCATTACTTAGATCTTTTATTTCGAAAAACAGAATTCAGAAGTTTTTAACTGCTAAGGGAAGATATTTCGGCCATATAATTGCGTCATCATTTGGAATTATTACCCCTTTCTGTTCCTGTTCTGCAATTCCATTATTTTTAAGTTTATTAGAAGTCGGGGTCCCCGTTGGAATCGCATTTACCTTTTTAATAGCTTCTCCTTTGATAAATGAAGTTGCATTAATTATGGTTCTTGGTCTGTTTGGAATAAGAATTGCTATTATCTATATAGCAAGCGGGTTTTTGATCAGTATTTTTGCTGGTATGATACTCGGACTTATAAAAGCTGATAAATGGATATTAAAAGATATCCTTATTAAAGATTCCGATAATAATAAAAAATGCACATGCAGTAAAAGTCTCAATTGGAAAGAGAGATTATTCAATTCTAAACAATATACTTTCATGATCATTAAGAAAATATGGCTATATGTATTATTAGGCGTCGGAATAGGTGCATGGATTCATGGATATATTCCTGATAATTTTTTAGCAAAATTTGCAAATGCGGCTAAATGGTATGATGTCCCGCTTGCTGTACTCATTGGAGTTCCCTTATATTCAAATGCTGCAGGCATAATACCATTAATCAGCTCACTGATTGAAAAGGGACTTTCTCTTGGAACAGCGCTTGCTTTTATGATGGCTGTAACAGGACTCTCTCTTCCAGAATTTTTAATTTTAAAAAGAATAATGAAATGGAAACTGATTTTAATTTTTGCAGCTATCGTTGCAATCGGAATTATTATTGTAGGTTATTTATTTAATTTCATTTTAATTTATAAATAAAATTAACTTTTACATAAAGGAATATGATTATGAATTTATACAAGGCTAAAAAATTTTAACTCTCTTTTTAAAAAACTGAATCTATAACTGCTTTCACTTTGTTCACGAGATCTTGTACCGACAAGTTAGAGGTGTCGATTTCCACTGTTCTAATATTTGTCTGCAATAATAAAAACCTTCTCGCCTGATCTTTTTTTTCTTCCCATTCGAGTTCATTTAAATCTGCTTCTTTTTCTTTTTCTGATTTTAAGTTTATTCGCTTTATTCTTTGTTCTTCCGAAACGGTTAAATAAAAAATAATTGAAATTTTAGGCATGAATTTCAAGGTTTCTTTGAAAAAAGAAATATAATTATTCCATTCCTCTTCAGGTTTTCTTGAAAGAAAAACGCTAAATGATGATATTAAAGACCTGTCAAAAACAACAAAATCATTATCAGCACGCCTTAACATCTCAAAATTAGCAGATAAATACATTAGCAAACTTGCCATTTCACTCAACTTATTGTAAGCCAAGGCTCTTATAGCTGCATATTCCGGAGGAACTGAATAAACTGCTGACAAATTAGGATAGACTTTTTTTAATTCATTTATTAGGGTCGTTTTTCCGCTCGAATTAGCTCCCTCAATAATATAAAAATGACCGGTTAAGCAAGGATGAATCATCGAACTACACATATAAAAGCATTACTCCTTCTATTATAAAAAAATGAAAAATTCATGTTAGCATTAATTTGTTGCTTTTAGTCTTTTAGTCAGAGGAAGGTCATAATGAATATTAAGAAGTCGATTAACCCTCAAGTGTTAATATGTTTTTTAATACTTCCATTTGCTTTACTAAAAAAAAGCTTAGGAATTATAATATAGCATCTTTAATTTTTGAGGTTTATTTTTTTAAATTTTTCTTAAATCATTCAAAATAAAACATCTAAATATAAAAATGAGAAGAAAATGGTATTATTTGTAGCTGGAATTGTCTATGGGAGCATGGTAGATGGGAAAGGACTCAGGACGGTCGTTTTTTTAAGCGGATGCAGTGTTCATTGTCCTTCCTGCCATAACAAAAGCTATTGGTTAAAAGAAAATGGGAAGAAAATTCCAATTGATCTGTTAACTCAACAGATAAGAAAGAACACACCTCAAAAAAAACTTACTATTAGCGGCGGAGAGCCATTAGAACAGCTTCCAGCTGTAAATGAATTAATTTCTTTGCTGCCTGATTTCGATATAGGACTTTATACCAGCTATCACATAAAAGATCTTAAAAAAGATCTTTTGTCAAAATTGAGCTTTGTCAAAACCGGCAGGTTTGAAAAAGACAAGCTGATTGTTGGAAAATATTTTGGTTCGAGCAATCAGGAGATGATATATCTAAAATAATACAGGTTTATGAATATGAATAATATGATAAAAGATAATACAAACACTTATAGGAATTCTGCTGAAATTATTTTTGAAGATGGATTAGATATACATAAAAAAGATATCTATGATCATATTTCATTAGAAGAATCTGCTCTTTTAATAAAAAACAAGATTTACATGCATGATTCAAAGTTTTTTGATTTGACGCTAAACTGTTGCTCCATATCTCTTAATGATGTTTTTAAAAATGGATTAATTATTAACGGCATCAAACTTGAAAAGCCCAAAAATCTATTCGATATCATTTCTCAAATTATTATTTTTATCTCAAATTTAGAAAATGAAATTTCAGGTGGTTTGACCCTAGTTAATTTTGATCATGAATTAGAAAATATTATTAATCATCTTGGATTAAATCAGCCGACTCAAGAAGATTTATTCAATTGCATAAAAATGTTTTTTCAAACGATAAATTTTTCTAATAGCAGATATGGACATCAATCTCCTTATGTCTCTCTAAGTATAGGAATAGTCAATAATCCAAATTCCGCGATGATTTGTGATACAATACTAAGAGTTCTTTATGAAGGGGCAAGCTTTGGTAAGCCTTATCTCTTCCCCAACGTACATTTTAGAATAAAAAAGGGAATAAATAAAAATTGTAATGATCCGTTTTACAAGTTATACGAGAGAGCCAGGAAAGTCACATCCCATCAGATGAATCCAACATATATTTTAGCAGACAGCGAAATGAATCGAAATATTGATCCTCTGCACTTACATGTTGTCGGCTGCCGTTCTAGACTTTTAGAAACAGGGAAAGAAGAAAAATATGGGATAGGCAGGACTAATATTGGCGCAATTTCCATAAATCTCCCTGGAGTTGCTATGGATACGGGTGGTATCGAATCATTTATCATTGAGTTAAAAAATATCATGCATCATTCTGCAAATATCCTTTTAAAAAAGGCTGGCGTTTTAAAAAAGAAACTCTTTAGAAATGCGCCTACATTACGCGACAACAACTTGTTATATCCATTCGACAATAATATCTCTTCTATTATAGACAATGCGAGTCTAGCTATTGGATTTATCGGAGGAAGTGAAATGTGTGATGTATTATCCCCGAACCTCACGATAGGACAGAAACATGATATGATAAATCACATCCTTAAAATAATGAGAGATTATTGTGATGAATTATCTAAAAAACATAATAAAATATTTACTCTTATTGGCGTCTCTGGTGAGGGAATATCTTATCATTTTCCAAACAATGATAAAAAAAGCGATCGCAATTCTGTTTATGAAAATATTTGGGGAAAAGGTTTTTATACCAACTCTTTTCACGTTCCCGTCTATGAGTTAGTTAATCCGATTGAAAAGCTCTCTTTAGAAGGAAAGCATCAAAATTTGTGCAACGGCGGCAGTATTTCATATCTTGAAATATCACATGTAAAAGAGAATATCGAAGGATTTGCAGATATTATTGAGATAGCTGAAAATAATAATATCAGTTATTTGGGATTTAATTTTGAAAAAAATTTTTGCAACGAATGCAATTTAGAGATAGATGCTGATGAAAAGTGCCCTCATTGCAACAGCAGCAATATCCTGAAGATTCGAAGAGTGAGCGGGTATTTAGGATATTTGAATTCTTTTAGCGAAGGAAAGAAAATAGAAGAAAAAAATAGAATTAAACACACAAAGGTAAATAGCAAATTTGCAATGATTAGTGAAGCAGTATGTCAAAGATAGTTAAATCCAGCTGGTTTTCAAAGAAATGTCTTTCTCTCACCTCTATTAACCCTAATGAAATCAGTAGAGTTTTGCTTTTATTTAGCATATTTTTTCTCGGAGCATTTATTTTTCATATGGTCAGAGATCTTAAGGACACTCTTATCATTACGGCAGAAAACTCAGGAGCTGAAGTAATACCTTTTTTAAAATTTTGGCTTATTTTGCCCACCTGTATTTTCATCACCTTCCTTTGTAATAAACTTTTCAATATCTTCAGCTATATGACACTTGGAACAATTTTGATTTTAGGATTTATTTTATTTCTTTTGTTTTTTGTTTTTTTTCTCTATCCGCGCAGAGAAGATCTGTATCTTAATAAATTAGCTTCTTATCTGGAGGTTTTTCTCCCCAAGGGATGTAATGGCATAATTTTGATTATACGATATTGGTTATTCTCACTATTCTACGTTGTCTGTGAATTATGGGGGGTGATGGTATTATCATTATTTCTGTGGCGTTATGTCAATGATATTACATCTATGTCTGATGCTAAAAGATTTTACCCGATTATTTTGCTAAGTGAAAATCTCTCTGGAATTGCCTCCGGACCTACTTCTTATTATATTTCCAATAGAATCAATCATCTGTTTATCGGCAATAATTTGTGGGAACAGTCTTTAATATTTTTAATACTTATTATAGTAATTTGTGCAGGTATTCTAATATTGCTATTTCATCGATTATATTCGATTTCTTCCTCCCCAACTCATAATAAAATTCAAGAGCCTAAAGAAAAAATGTCTTTAAAGAAAAACTTCAAGTCTATTTTAAATTCCAAAATATTATTTAGTATCACAATTATGGTTTTATGTTATCAGATTGCTGGAAATCTTTTAGAAGTCATTTGGAAAAGTCAAGTGAGAATTTTATATCCATCTCCGGGCAGCTATAATGCATATATGAGTCAGGTTACTATGTGGGTTGGAATTATTTCTGTGATTTTATCAATTTCGATGAGTGGAATTTTTCGTCGTATTGAAAGAGGTTTGGTTGCAATGATAACTCCTAATGTAATTCTAGTGACAAGTTTATTTTTTCTTCCATTATTAATACTCCATAATTCCTTCAATCTATTTATGGCAATACCGTTATCGCTTATTGTGTTTATAGGTTCTATGCAAAATGTTTTGATAAAAGCCTCTAAATTCTCAATTTTTGATGCTACTAAAGAAATGTCTTTTGTTTCCCTTAACACTGAAGATAGACGAAATGGAAAGTCAGCGATCGATGGGATTGGATCAAGATTAGGAAAATCAGGGGGGGCAGTACTATATCAAGGATTCCTTATTACATTTGGTTCCATTTCAGCAAGCATGCCATATATCGGCATGATTCTTTTGTTTGTCATAATTCCATCTTTTTTAAAAGCAACCAGAAAACTATCTGATGAGATCTCATCTAGCAAAACACTCGAATCTTTATGAACCATCCTAACTGATAATTTTGAAAATTATAAAACTATAAATCTGTTTCAGATCATAGCTAGAATGAATTGAAATTGGAGATATGAAAACAATCATTCCAAAGCTGATATTCCTTCAATCTATTATCGTCGATATCAAAGCTCATCTTCTTAAATCACAACCGGGAAACAGGACTATAATAAAATTATCTCTTTCGATAAAGAATAGCTTTTGCTTTGCCAATCAGGACTCTCTCATTCAGAAAAATAATAATGAAATGGAAATTGATTTTAATTTTTGCTGCTATCGTTGCAATCGGAATTATTATTGTAGGTTATTTATTTAATTTCATTTTAATTTATAAATAAAATCAGCTTTTGCATAGCTGTTGTTTTTTTAATTTACTAATTTTTTCAAAATCGGATTTAAAAGGATCTTTATTATTTAATTCTTTAAAGATATCAATGAGCAATTTTTTAACCCATTGAGAAAGATCTTTATTTAACTTGTAATAAACCCATTGTTCTTTTCTCTCGTCTAAAACAAGACCTGACTTACGTAAATAAGCCAGGTGCCTTGATATTTTAGGTTGAATGCTATTTAGTATTTTACAAAATTCACAAACGCAGAGTTCTTTTTCTTTAATAAGAAGAAGCAAACATCTTAGTCTAGTCTGATCTGATAATAATGCAAACAGTTCAGTTGGTGTTATCATTTTTTCAACCTTGGCTTAACGGCTCTTATTTTTGCTGAGACAACGTAATTTTCTGCATCAGTCCCTGGAACCCAATCTTTAATAAATTGGCGACTGTTTTTATCTTGATCTATTTCAATATCTACAAACCCGGCTTTGATTAAAATTTTATTTAATTCATCCATTGTAATTGCTCCTGAAATACAATTACAATAAAGTTCTTTATTATTAATCATTTCATTAGGAAGAGGTTTGAAAGCAACTGTATCTGAAATTGCAATTCTGCCACCTTCTTTGAGTACTCTAAAAGCTTCATTGAATACTTTAGATTTATTAGTTGATAAATTAACAACACAATTAGATATAATTACATCTACTGAATTGTTTGGAAGCGGCAAGTGTTCTATTTCACCTAAAAGAAATTCAACATTCTTATAATTACCCTTCGCTGCACTCTCTCTGGCTTTACTAACCATATCTGGAGTCATATCGACACCGTATACTTTTCCATTCGGGCCAACTTTTTTAGCTGCTAAAAAAACATCAAGTCCTCCTCCAGCTCCTAAATCTAATACAGCTTCCCCTTCTTTAAGAAGGGCAATATTTTGAGGATTACCGCATCCAAGTCCCATATTGCAGCTTTGCGGAACACTTTCCAGATCTTCTTTTGTATAACCAAGTTCTTGCGAATATTCATTTGGGTTACAGGAACCACCACAACAGTTATTTTTAGGACTTTTATTTTTACCTTTCGCTGCATTTTGATAAGTTTCTCTTACTTCTCTTTTAACATCTTCTTCTCTCTTAGAAGAATTTTGACTTATTGAACTTTTATCTTTCATATTTATCCCACTTTTATTTGATTGTTGATTTACTGCAACATATTGCACAAACTCAACTTTCGGAGGTTGATAATAATAATCCATAAATTACTCCTTATATTTTATATAAGCTTATATGCATATACGAATATCTAAATATTCTCAAGATTTTTTTTTTGATACAACTAAATAATTTTAAAAATCCTACGCTTAAAGAACAAACAATGTCGATAACATCCTGTCTTCATTTTCTAATTCAAATTTCATTTATTCGCTTTTTTATAAATGTTTTTAAAAACTTGAGATCTTTCAGCTGCAAATTGGGATTGTTTTTGTCCCCTTAAAGGAAATTGACATAGATCCAAATAAGCTAGAAGTATCTGGGAGCACAAGATTTTATTTTTATCATTCCAACATCGAAACTCTCGCTCTTCTTCAATTATTAAAATAAAAAACAGAAATTATTTAAAATCTAAGTTAAGCCAATAACGCGTATGACGCAATTTACCTGTTTTTGTTAAAGCACCCTTTTTTACTAAATCAGACAAATCTCTAGTTGCAGTAGCTCTTGTAATTTTTGAAATTGAAATATAATTATCAGCACTTAACCCTCCAGAAAAGCCTTTTAAACCTTCTGCGAAAATCCTAAGTAAAACTTTTTCTTGGCGCTCATTAATTTTACCTCTCAATGCGTTCATGAGTTTAGATTTTGCTATTAAGAAATTTATCATTCTAAGGGATTCTTCTTGAGCTTGAATTACAATTTCAGCAAAAAATTTAATCCAGTTGTTTACATTTAAACTATTATTACACTCAGCTAAAGCGCTATAATATTCTCTTTTTCTTTTTGTTATTACTTGTGAAACAGCAATTAAACTTGGCTTTTGCAAGTTTTGGGAAAGTGCTTTTTCTACTAAAGCTCTGCCAATACGTCCATTACCATCTTCAAAAGGATGAATGATTTCAAAATATAAATGGACAATTGCAGCTCTTAGCAAAATAGATTCACTTTTTATAGAATCATTAAACCATTTAATAAATCTAGTCATTTCATGTTTTAAATCTTTAGATGGCGGAGCTTCAAAATAGACTTTTTTGTTATCTAGTCGTCCCGATACTATCTGCATGGGTTCTTCATGAGTTCTATATTTTCCTATATCAGATATTCGATACTCATTACTCATAATTAATCGATGCCATTCATATAATGTTCTATGAGCTAAGGGTTCATTGTAAGTATCATATAGTTTACACATTAGTTCACCAATCCCTGCTTCTCTTAATGGGATGCTTTTATGATCTGTAATAAAACCAAAATGTCTTTGAATAGAAGATTGCAAGCTATCAATCTGTAATATTTCACCTTCGATTTCCGCACTTTTTAAACCTTCAGAACAAAGAATCTCAATAATCACCCTTTTTTTTTCTTCATTTTCAAGAAGTTTAAGTACTGCATTCGCCCCTCCAACTGCTTGAAGAAATTCTCTTTCCAAATCCTTTATTAAAGAATTATCATAAATAAATTCAGGCCAATTATCTAATTGCCAAACCCATTTCATGAATTATGTCTCCAATTTCTATAACTCATAATTGTATGTTTTTTTGATTTATTGATCAAGCTTCTATAACTCACAAAAACATAAGATACGATAAATGAATACTTTAAAAGAAACTATCGGACTCGGTGGGTACCAATTCGTACCATTTCTCTCATCCCTACGAAAATCAAGATCATTTTTTAATCAAACTGCACCGCTTCATCAAAAATTAAGTTCTAAAATAAATGGATTAAAAGCATTAGGTATGAGTATGGAGCAATAGAAGCAAAATTAAATATCAACAAGGCAACTGTTAGAAAAGGATTAAAATTGAACTAACAGAGGAAAAGCATCAACTAAACTCGATGTTAATAATATACCGGATGACATTACCCCATTCTACAGCCCATTACCGATTAGAGATTACTATTAATAATAATTCATCCCTGCCAATAGGTCAAGAAATGATCAGCTATCTTGATCGTCGTTTTTTTCCATAACGCTTTATGCCGCAAAAAGTATTGTATCTTCACTACATTTTTCTACTATCTGTTAAGCCTTTCTTAAGTTGGGAAATCAGTTTTTTCATTTATCGTTTATAAAGTTTTTATACACTGATTGCCATTGCGGTTTTATTACCTGTAAAACTTCCTATCCTAAAAACATTCTTACCAAGAAAAATTCCTTCATCCTTAAATTCTATAAGATCTCCATTAACATACATTTTGCATTTAACACGAATAATATTTTTGTCAATTTCCATGTGCAACAATGATTCTATTTCATTGCTCTTGATATAAAATAGATTTTTTTGGAAGATGAATTCAAGAATATCATTATTTTCTAACCACCATCTATTTTTGGACATCCAACATATCAATTTGCCATCTTTATCAAAAATTCTAAGACTTATAAGTAAATTATTATTTAAATTTTCAATTTTAATATAGTCATAGTTTTTGTGAACTAAAATTCTTTCAATTCCTCCATCAAACCTTGCTCCTCCTAAAATAAAAATAGGAGTATCGGTAATAGACAAACATCCGGAACTTTTATCAATAAATCCATTTAGCTGCTTTTTTCTTTCATTTATTTCTTTTTCTGAAATTGTTCCATTATGAACATCTGTATGACAATTAGGGCATAACAGTATAAGGTTATCTGCAGAATTTAGCCCGTTTAAAGCATACGGTTCTATATGATGTCTTTCAAATAGAGTTGTTCCGCACCATGCACACTTAAAACATGATTCGTTGTCAACGATTTTTCTGTCGGCTGTTTTAATATAACGATTCATAAAATTAAGCTCCAATTTTAAAAAAAGATAATAGGCAAAACATTTTCATACAACGTTGCCTCGATATCTAAAATTTTTATTATCTCTATACTTATATTTGAACAATCCTTTTATCGAAAGCTTTAATCAACTTTTCGCCTGGAATGTATAAATCAGAAAAAATTTCAAATGGAGAAAATCCAAACCGAACTTCAAAACCTCCTGAATTTCATTAAAGCTGGAAATTTTTCTAAATTAGTATCCGAAGCAATTGTTGATTCAGAAAACAGGCAAGAAAAATTAAAAGGAGAAATGTAGGCATTGGATTTTCAAAGAACAAATGCCTTCAAAGCTCCACCAAAAGAATGGATAGAATTCAGATTAGAAAAATTTCAAGAAACCTTTAACAAAAACACCAAATCATCAGCATTAGCATTAAAAAATTTACTTGGCTCAATCGAAATGGGACCTGTTCAAAGTGAACCAATAATTGAAAATGGAAATATTATAAAGCAGAAGCCTTATTACATTGCATATTCCAACATCGATACCCTTGCTCTTTTAGATAATGAGAACAAAAGTGCGAATTGGTTGCAATGGCGGAGGAGGTGGGATTCGAACCCACGGTACGAATTAACGTAACACACGCTTTCCAAGCGTGCCCCTTAAGCCACTCGGACACTCCTCCAAAAAGAAATCTATTTTATTAAATAATCATATAAATTAGCAAACTCAGATTTAAAAACATTGAGCGTCATCATAACTTTGGGATTACAAAAAAAAATATTAGATTAAAAAAATATATGTTTTTTATTAAACTGATTTTTATGAAAAAAATACTTGAAATCGAAAAAGTTAGTTTCTGTTACAAAGTCAAACCTATTTTAAAAGACGTAAATCTATCTGTAGAAGAAGGTGACTTTTTAGGCATTATTGGACCCAATGGAGGAGGCAAAACCACTTTATTAAAACTAATAATTGGAATTTATGCGCCCCATACCGGCAGAATTAGAGTCTTCGGCAAAGAACCCAGAGAAGTAAGAGAAAAGTTTGGATATGTTCCTCAGGCGTATAATATTGACAAGCAGTTCCCAATTACTGTCCTAGAATTTGTTCTTCTTGGAATGCTGACAAAATCACATTTTGGTTTTTTCAAGAAAGATCAAAAAGAAAAAGCCATACAAATTCTTGAAAAAATGGGTTTAAAAAATTTTGTACACAGCCCTTTTGGCAGTCTTTCAGGGGGAGAAACTCAAAAAGCTCTAATAGCAAGAGCCTTGATTTCTGATCCTGAAATTTTAATTTTGGACGAGCCGACTGCCAACATCGATCCCGAATCAGAAAAAACAATTTTTGATATTCTAACCGAAATAAATAAAACAACAACGATTTTAATGGTAAGTCACGATCTTCAAACTATTATTAGCAGGGTAAAAAAAGTCATAACAGTTCAATGCTCTGTTAATACTCTTCTCCCAAGTGAAGTATGCGAACATTTCGCTTTGGGATTGTATCATAGCCCGATAATCAGGAAAAAAAATGATTAGTATACCGATTTTTTTACAATTTGCTTTTTTAGCAGGAATCATATCTTCATTAACTAGCGGAATAATGGGATCTTATGTAGTTATAAAAAGAATCTCTTCGATAACCGGAAGCATTTCTCATTCTATCTTAGCGGGAATCGGATTATTTGATTTCTTAAGCTATAAATATAATATTGCCTGGCTTGATCCGATGTACGGAGCAGTTATCGCGTCTTTACTTTCTGCATTTTTGATTGGTTGGGTCCATTTAAATTATAAGCAAAAAGAGGATGCCGTTATTGCCATGATCTGGTCTTGCGGAATGGCGATCGGAATTATTTTTTTAGCGTTCGTCCCTCACAGGCAGGCAACCTGTACACATGTTCTGTTCGGAGATTTATTCACTACTAATGCAATAGATATATATATTTTATCAGCATTAGGTTTGTTAATACTTTTTTTTTCAATTATTTATTATAGAAAATTCTTAATTATATGTTTTGACGAAGAAACAGCTTATCTTCAAAAGGTTTATGTAAAAACATTTTATTATCTCCTGCTTGCTCTAATCAGTCTTTCAATTGTTTTATTAATAAAAATAGTAGGCATTATTTTAATAATCGCCATGTTGACAATTCCTGCCACCATAGCCAATTTTTTCACATACAGACTGCAGGTCATGATGGTTTTATCTGTAATATTTTGTTTAATATTCAATACATTAGGTATTTATATTTCTTATTTACTATCCTGGCCGCCTGGAGCGACGATTGCGATTATCATAACAATTTTTTATATAGTCCTGCTTCCGATAAAAAAACTTTTTTATTCATATGAATAACTTGACTCTTGGATAATATTTCAGTATTATATATCATTTAATCTTAAAAATATTTTTGGAGTTATCATGTACGCGATTATTCAAACCGGCTCAAAGCAATATAAAATTGAAGAAGGCGGCACTTACGAAATTGAACTTTTAAGCGATATTAATGACGGTATAGTTGAATTTAAAGAAATTCTTCTTTTAAATGATGGAAATAAAATAATTGTTGGAAAACCTTTTGTTGACAATTGCAAAGTTAATGCGGAAGTTGTTGAACAGGTTAAAGGACCAAAGGTTATTACCTATAAATACAAAGAAAGAAAAAATTCTCGCCGAAAAAAAGGTCATCGTCAAAAATATTTAAAAATTAAAGTTAACAAGATAGAGCTAATTTAGGAGAAAGAATAATGGCACATAAGAAAGGTCAAGGTTCAACCAGAAACGGAAGAGACTCGAATTCCAAAAGACTTGGAATAAAAGCTGCTCATGGAGAATTTATTACAACAGGTTCGATCATTGTAAGACAAAGAGGAACAAAATGGTACCCTGCTAAGAATGTAGGTGTAGGAAAAGATTTCACATTATTTGCTTTGGTAGATGGCGTGGTATCTTTCAAAAAAACCAATAAAACTTTTGTTTCAGTTCTTCCAAAATAAGTTAATGGCTTCTTAATTAAGAAGCCTTTTTTCATTTTTTATTTTATAAACCCAGTAATTTATGTTTATTGATTCTCTTAAAGTTAAATTTATTGCCGGAAATGGCGGTAATGGAGCCGTTGCTTTTAGAAGAGAAAAATTCATTCCAAAAGGTGGTCCTTCAGGTGGAGACGGCGGCAAGGGAGGATCGATTATTTTAGAAGTCGATGATCATTTACTATCATTGGAGAAATTTTTTCATAGACAAATTATTAAAGCAGAAGATGGCCATCAAGGTGGTTCTGCTCATAAAAAAGGAAAAGACGGTTCAGATTTAATAGTAAAAGTACCAATAGGAACAATCGTTAAAGAGAAAAACAATATCTTATTTGAATTCACTGACAAGAACGATAAGTTTGTTGTTTGCAAAGGAGGAAAAGGCGGAAGAGGCAATTCTTCTTTTCGCTCGTCCACTAACCAAGCTCCAAACAATTATACAGAAGGTCAAACTGGTGAGACAAAAGAAATCCACCTTGAGCTCAAATTAATAGCGGAAGTCGGTCTTATCGGCATGCCAAATGCCGGAAAATCTACAATCTTAAAACAACTTACCAATAGCAAAGCAAAAATTGGTGATTATCCTTTTACTACCCTCTACCCCAATATCGGACTTCTCGAGTTTGATGATTATACTCGAATAACAGTTGCCGACATTCCGGGAATTATTAAAGGGGCCCATCAAAATAAAGGTCTTGGAATAGCTTTCTTAAAACACATCGAAAGAACTTCTATTTTAATTTTTGTTGTCGACATATCTTCTCAAGATCCGATATCTGATTTTGAAATTCTTATTGATGAAATAAACTCTTACAGCAAAGATTTATTGAACAAACCTTTTTTAACTATATTAAATAAGATCGATCTTGATCAAGAAGAGAACATTAAGAATTTCAAAAAATTTTATCCCTTCAAAGAAGATACTCTTGTTGAATTATCTGCATTAAACAGACTTGGCTTTGATGTTCTTGTAAAGAAATTAAAATCTTTCAGCAAGATTTACAAAAAAATTTCTTAATTTTTTTCTTATATCTGCATATTGAAAATATAAAATATACTTTCATTCTCATGACTTTTGATAAATGTTTAGTTAAAAATCCTTTCCAAGATTTATAAATACAGAATTAAATTTTAAATTTTTATTCATAATGAAATCATATTCAGCTTTGAGGGAAATCTTTTTTTTCGTGATAAGATCCAAACTGCAGCCGAAATTATAAAAATCCTTACCTCTTCCAATCACTTCTTGAATAAGGGCTCCTTGCAAAAAATTGGTTTGAATTTTGATATTTCTTGTATTGTTTGATAAATTTTTTTGCCAAAAAAAATGCAGTTCGGGAAGAAATTTTATATTTCTACCATATAAAAGGTATGATGCTCTAAGACCAATATTTGAAAAAAGACCGTGCGCACCTTGCTTTAGGATAGTGTAATTATTAATTTTATCTGAGCCGTGAGCAGTATATTTGTCCAAATGTATCTTTGCGTAGTCAAAATAAAGAGTTGGGACAATAGATAGATTTTTATAGTCAATTGAGTAATCCATCCCCAAAAGGGAATTTCTTTCTAATCCTGAAGGATTAGACATTGCAATATTATTAGTTTCAATATTTACTATTCTATTAATATGCAGATATTCCTTGCCTCCTCCAAACAAGAGATATAAAGTAAAATTATAGGGCAAGAATATAGATGAGTAAATATTTGCTCTCAGTGATCTTTCCCGAATCATTCCCCAATCATTTTCAACTTTTTCTTTAGAAGACTGATAAGTAACTGAAGTACCCAGAATACCTCTTGAAAAATAATATTCAAAACTTCCGACTATTCCCGAAGATTTTGCATGTAAACCGTTTTCGTCCATAACCTGATTCATAGACCATGAATCCTTAAAGAGCGAGATGGATATATTGTAATGATCTTTTGACTCTTTGCCCTCTTTATAATTTTTACCTCTAAAAATTTTATCTGAATTGCTGCAGACATATTGTTCCTCATCAAGACAGGTATTTTTGGATAGCAGATCTTTTTTAGAACTATTTTTTATAAATGTATCATTAACTCTCCCTTCAGAATATAATCTTGAAAGGAGATGCCTATGCTCTTCATCGACAGAAGCAAAAAACATCTTTGTGATATCAACATATTTTTTAATTGTTACATTAAAAAGCAGTTCTACTAAATTAGGGCTGTAGTCTAACAGCACACTTACGTTTGCAGGAAGATTGATAAAATTAACTGTCGAGAATGTTCCGTTAATACCTGTTCCACCGGAGTTGTCGATTAAAACATTGTCATTAACCACATTATATGAAGCATTTACAAAATCAACTGTAAGATTTCCGTCAAGATTTACAGACCCATTATCTACAACAAGTTTATCAAATACTTTGCCATCAGTATCGAAATTGCTGAAAAACTTTCCGCTGGAAGTTTGAATATAATTCCCGTTAATTGTCTGAATATCTAACTCTGTCCCAAAAGCATCGGGATGAAGGGTTCCTGAATTCATCACTCTTGTAGATGTTATTATTGTGCCTCTTCCCAATAAAGTACCCAAAGCATTTATGTTAACATCCCCAACTGTAACATTTCCTTCTATCTGAAGTCCGCCATCATTAATATCTATCTGTGAAATAATATTATTTGGACCTGAAGTAATGAGAGTCCCTGGACCTGTTTTCTCAATAGAACCATTTGTTATATTTCCAGAAATATTCATGTAATTGATTATAGGATTGTCAGGATCAACTGTACCAGCAATCTGAAAATTTCTTTCAACTCCACCCAAGTCGATATCTGCGGCAATCACTGCAGTCCCATTACCATCATAAACCACATCCGCTCCTCCTGAGGGACCTGTTAAGAGAATTGTTGGATCAGGGAGAGTAACCCCGCCCATATAAAGAAAAGTGTTTCCCGGATTGCTTAAGGTCAATGTTGATAAGTTGATTAAAGAACCTCCAGTATAAATAAGTTCTTGGAAACTCTCTGTTTTATTATTTAAATCAAACAATCCGCTGGTAATGGTAACTGTCGAAAGATTGTTAATCTGTTCTAAGTTCAGTAATTGAAGAGTTCCTCCATTTATTAAAATGTTACCTGCTATGGCGTCCAATCCAGCTGATTTATTAAGCTGAAGAGCTCCCCCGCTAATTGTAGTAAGCCCTGAATAGGTATTGGAAGCTATACCTGAAAACTGCAAAGTTCCATTTCCAGTTTTAGCTATGTTTGCACCAGATCCGGAAATAATACCAGAAATATTCATATCTGTTGAAGAAGCGCCATCTGAAACATTTATTGATCTTGTAGAATTATTTGACAAAGTTAAAGGACCTGAAATTACTGCTGTTCCATTATTTGTACTATCAAACACAATATCTCCAGTAGATGCCGAAAGTGAAATTGGACCGGAAATAGTAGTATTTCTCATAGTGAGGGGATTTGAGCTTCCCTGCAAAGTTAGCAGAGCTCCTCCCTGAGTCAATGCACCACTATCAAAAGTAAGAGAATTTATTGTTTCTGCTTTGGCGTTCAAATCAAAAATACCAGAGCTTATTGTTACATTTGAAGTATTGGCTATCTGATTCTGATTAATAAGTTGAAGGATTCCTCCATTTATAAGCACATCCCCTGCTATTGCATTTATGTTTGCAGATTTGTTCAGAAGAAGCGATCCTGCAGAGACAGTTGTAAGTCCTGAATAAGTATTTGGAGATGTTCCAGAGAATTGCAGAGTTCCTGCGTCGATTTTTCTTATTGATCCAGCAGAAATAACTCCTGAAATATCTAGATCAACTGCTGCAGCTCCATCTTCAACTTGAATTATTCTCTGTGAAGATCCCAAATCAAGATTTGAATTAATTGTGCATCCTAATGTTGGCCCATTATATATAATATCTACTCCCCCTGATGTTCCTGTAAGAAGAATATTTCCTGAAGGGATAGTAACATCTTTGATAATAAGAGATGTAGATGAAGGGTTATTTAATGAAAGATTTGATAAGTTACTTAACGTTCCACCTGTAAAGATCAATTCTTTTATTGTTTCATTTTGATTATTAAGATCAAAAGTTCCCGAGCTTAATGTGACAGTTGAAGTATCTTTTATCTGATTTGAATTACTTAACAGAAGAGTTCCTCCGTTAATTGCTACATCTCCGCTGATGGCATTTATTCCCGAAGTTTTATTAAGCTGCAGTATTCCTGAACTTACAGTTGTAAGATTAGAATAACTATTGCTGCTGCTGCCAGAAAACTCAAGTGTACCAGGTCCTGATATTGTCAGATCTGCACCTGTTCCTGATATAATTCCTGAAATATTCAAAACTGCTCCCAGATTGCTGGATTGGATCTGTCTTGAATTTACTCCTAGATCAAGATTCGCTGAAATGTTTCCAAGGGTAGCTCCATTATAGATAATATCTGTACCACCGGCTGCGCTTGTAATAAAGATATTTCCTCCCAAAGGGGCAGAAGGAAGATTAACATCGCCAATAACAAGTGAAGTATCAGCAGAATGATTTAAAGTAAGAGAGTTCAAATTATTTAATGAACCTCCGGAAAATATTAATTCCTTAAAAGTTTCATTCAGATTGTTTAGATCAAAAGTTCCTGAGCTTAATGTAACCGTCGAATTATCAATTATCTGATTTGAACTAATTAATTGAACAGTACCGCCGTTTATTGTTATATCTCCGATGATTGCATTTATTCCGGAAGTTTTATTAAGCTGCAGTATTCCTGAACTTACAGTTGTAAGGTTAGAATAACTATTATTGCTGCTGCCTGAAAATCTTACAGTCCCAGGACCTAGAATTGTCAGATTTGCCCCGGTACCGGAAATAATTCCCGAAATATTTAAAACCGCTCCCAGATTGCTGGATTGGATCTGTCTTGAATTTATTCCTAGATCAAGATCAGCTGAAATATTTCCAAGGATAGATCCACTATAAATAATGTCTGTACCTCCAGCAGCGCCTGTTAAAGCAATAGATCCCGATGAAGGAGATGTAGGAAGATTTACATCACCCATACTTAATGATGTAGCAGCTCCATTATTCAAACTCAAGCTTGATAAATTATCAACTGATCCGTTTGTAAATATTAACTCTTTAATTGTTTCACTCTGACTATTTAGATCAAAAGTACCAGAGCTTATTGTTACAGTTGAAGTATCGGGTATTTGGTTGGAATTTACAAGCTGAAGGGTCCCGCCGTTTACTAATGCGTCCCCTGCAAATGCATCCAGTCCGGCTGTTTTATCAAGCTGAAGAGTTCCTGAGCTGATTGTTGTAAGTCCTGAATAAGTATTGGATGATCCTCCTGAAAAAAGTAAAGTTCCGTTTCCCGATTTAGTAAGTGGCTGGGCCCCCGATATCACGTTGCTTAATGTTAATGTTCCAGCATCCGATTGGATAGTCACAGGACTTGCAAGACCAACGGTATTAGAAAAAGTATTGTTTCCGCTAATATTTCTAAGAGCCCCGTTTCCTCCAACTCCAGAACCAGACAAACTTAAAATAGGATTGTTGGTTATACCTCCTGTTGCTTCCAGCGCAGCTCCGCTTGCAACAGTTACAGTAGTTCCGCTGACAAAAGCCGTATTTTTTGCAGCCCTTAAAGCTCCAGCATTTATATTTGTATTTCCTGAATAAGTATTTGCCGAAGCTCCTGAGAACTGTAGGGTTCCGCTTCCTGTTTTAGTAACAGATGCGCTTCCGGCTGATTGGGATATAATACCAGATACATCCATATCTACATCCGCGCTGCCGTCTGCGATATTAAATGTCCTTGTGATACTTCCAGCTCCAGTAAACAGATTAAGGTTACCTGAAATGGATGCTGTTCCGTTATTGGTATTATCGAAAATTATATCATCACCAAGTGATGTAGCCGATGTCAGTGTTACAGCCCCCGAAATTGTAGTATTTCTCATTGTCAATGCACCTGTCTGGGCATTGAGCGAAAGTGTTGCGCCGCCTTGAGTTAAAGTTCCTGAGTTGAATGTTAAAGAATTTATCGTTTCTGCATTTGCATTCAAATCAAAAGTACCTGAGCTTATTGTTACATTTGAAGTATCGGGTATTTGGTTGGAATTTATAAGTTGAAGGGTCCCGCCGTTTACTAATGCGTCCCCCGCAAATGCATCCTGTCCGGCTGTTTTATCAAGCTGAAGTGTTCCTAAGCTGATTGTTGTAAGTCCTGAATAAGTATTGGATGATCCTCCGGAAAAAAGTAAAGTTCCGTTTCCCGATTTAGTAAGTGGCTGGGCCCCTGATATCACATTGCTTAATGTTAATGTTCCAGCGTCCGATTGGATGGTCACAGGACTTGCAAGACCAACGGTATTAGAAAAAGTATTGTTTCCGCTAATATTTCTAAGAGCCCCGTTTCCTCCAACTCCAGAACCAGACAAACTTAAAACGGGATTGTTGGTTATACCTCCTGTCGCTTCCAGCGCAGCTCCGCTTGCAACAGTTACAGTAGTTCCGCTGACAAAAGCCGTATTTTTTGCAGCCCTTAAAGCTCCCGCATTTATATCCGTATTTCCTGAATAGGTATTTGCCGAAGCTCCTGAGAACTGTAGGGTTCCGCTTCCTGTTTTAGTAACAGATGCGCTTCCGGATGATTGGGATATAACACCAGATACATCCATATCTACATCTGCACTGCCGTCTGCAATATTAAATGTCCTTGTGATACTTCCTGCTCCAGTAAACAGATTAAGGTTACCCGAAATGGATGCTGTACCGTTATTGGTATTATCGAAAATTATATCATCACCAAGTGATGTAGCTGAGGTCAGTGTTACATCCCCAGATATTATAGTATTTCTCATCGTCAATGCGCCGGTCTGGGCATTGAGTGAAAGTGTTGCGCCGCCTTGAGTTAAAGTTCCTGAGTTGAATGTTAAAGAATTTATCGTTTCTGTTTTGGCATTCATATCAAAGGTACCAGAGCTTATTGTTACATTTGAAGTATTGGCTATCTGATTTGCATTAATTAACTGAAGTGTGCCTCCATTTATTAAAATATCCCCCGCTATTGCATTTATTCCGGCTGTTTTACTAAGATTAAGAGATCCTGAATTAATTGTTGTAAGTCCCGAAAAGGTATTGGCAGTACCTCCAAGCATCACAATTGCACCTGTGCTTGAGGAAGAAATATTTAAGCCTCCAGCCCCGCTGATTGCACAGTTTAAATTAAATGGTTTATTACATGCCTGTGAAATATCTACGAAAGATGTTAATGAAAGGTTGGCTGAGATCTGATGAGTATTGGTTGCAGAATTTGCTGTTGTATTTAATATCTGAATTGAACCATTGCCTGATGATGTCTGAAAAGTAATAGTATTTCCTCCAGCAAGATTAAGGCTATAATTAAAAAGATTATTAAAAACTAAAGATCCGACAGTAACACTTGTATTAACTGAAACGTTTCTATTTGCAGTAATAGCACTTAAAAATGATGCAACATCGTCTATTCCATTGGGAAATGCTGCTGGAGACCACCTTGAATTATCACTCCAGTTTGCATTGGCATTAGAAATCCATGTCGCCGAAGCTCCAAATCCTTCTACAGACAATAAAATAAAAAATAAAATTCTAAAAAAATAATGATTTAAACATTTTCTCATGTTTTTTCCTCTAAATTTATTATTTAACTTGCCTGAAAATTAATATAAATAAAAATTTCACCAGTGAAGCAAAAAACATGTCTAAGATTGTCCTGAAAATTGGGAATGGTTTAA
Organism: Parachlamydiales bacterium; assembly: GCA_041661445.1. Taxonomy (GTDB): domain Bacteria; phylum Chlamydiota; class Chlamydiia; order Chlamydiales; family SM23-39; genus JBAZUK01. The sequence goes on along the minus strand of JBAZUK010000006.1, from coordinate 36,913 downwards.
GAAAAAAATTTGATTATTCAGGATATGTTATTTTTAAATCGAATGCAGGTTCATCAATTTTAATATTGTTCAACCTTCTCAAATAGATTTTTCTATAAGAGATCGAATTTGAAAAAGCAATTTGAACTCAAGTATTTTTAATGCGTAAATTTAACGGAAATGAAACACTCCTAAAATGAATTCCAAAAAAAATTTGAAACCCCATTTGGGGAATTTTAAAGAAATTGAGATTTCCAGGATTTTCATGAAATCGATATGGCCAGAACTGGAATCGAACCAGCGACACAAGGATTTTCAGTCCTCTGCTCTACCATCTGAGCTATCTGGCCAAAAGATTATGTTAATAAGAATAGAAAATTTAAAGATTTTTGCAAATGATTAATTTTATGAATTTATAAAAGAACTATTTTTTTGAAAAATTATTGATAATAAAAAATTTTATAAACCGGAAGCTTTTCTTTGATCTGCTTCAAAATTTATCATATCTTTTAAAATATTAACAGCTTCCTTCATTTGATAATCTTCTTCTGACGAATCATCTGCGCTTACTTCGATTTCTTCGCCTTCGATTTTTGCTTTGATCAGCTCTTGTTTTTTTAAGAACTTTTGGAAGTTAGGATCATTGGCAATCCTTTTTTCGCTATTTGCTTTTAGTGTTGGAACCATTTTTTGCCAGAAGTTAACCCTTTTTTGAAGATTTGGCGTATAATTTTGTTTAAACCAGCCTTTGATTTTAGAATCTATATCGGTAAGTTTGTCATTATAGACATCCCCCATTTTGTCGGCCTTTAAAGGATATTGAAGATATCTCTCACCTATTTTATATGCTGAAAAGTTTGAAGGTACAACTATATCTGCTTTTACGCCTTCAATTTGAGTAGTCTTTCCGGATACAGTATAATATTTCCCAACAGTTACCTTGAAAAAATAATCAGCTTTTTTATCCGTTACTGTTTGATATTGAATGGAACCTTTACCGAAAGTTGTTTCATCTCCTACTATTAACGCAACTCCATAATCTTGAAGAGCTGCAGCAACAATTTCAGATGCTGAAGCGGATAATTTTGAAGTTAAAATTATTAAAGGACCATTATAAAAAGCCTCTCCTTCCAAATTTCTTAAAAATTTAATCTCTTTCTTAGAATTCTTGGAGATTACAATCACGCCATTTTTTACAAACAATGAGGCAACCTTAATAGCCTGAGATAAAAAACCCCCTGCATTTTCCCTTAAATCTAAGATAAGTCCTTTTACCTCTGCCACTTTCCTTAATTTTTTAATACCTGTTTTAATATCTTTTTCTGAGGTAATGCCGCTTAAGTTTTCATAAAACGATTTTAAATCCAACTTACCGATTATTCCATTATCGACATTCTCATAAGTGGCTGAAAGCCTCTGTTCATCCATCGATATAGGCTTTTTGTCTAATTTAATCTTCCAAAAAGAATTGTTCTCATCGTTTTGAATTCTTTTAAATCCTAATACAATTGAAGGCGAATCCTTTCCTTTCATCAATTTCATAACTTGATCAAATCCTAAAAATTCGACAGATTGTCCATTAACTTCAGTTAAAATATCATTAATTTTTATTAATCCTGAATCTTTGGCTGGACTGTTTTCCACCAAATCAGAGACTATAACACCATCAACACTTTCAGATAAAACGACTCCGATTCCTTCAAATTCTTTTTCTAAAGATAGCCTCATCTGCTCAGCTTCTTCTTCAGTAAAAAAATAACTATGAGCGTCCATGCTTTTGGTGTACGCTTTTAAGATATTCTGAGATAAAACATTTTCACTTTCTTCTAGGTATAAATCTTCATTTCTCGATAACTTTCTTTCTAATAAATTAAAAGCCTTTTTCTTTCTTTCCAAAGTATCGATTGCCGAACGTTTTTTTTGATTGGAAAAATATGAGGTAATTATATTTTTCTGCCTATTATATAGTTCTTCTTCACTTATTGAATAACTAGTAAAAGAATTTTTTGTTTTTGAGATGATGGAATCATTCTGGATCAGTTCATCAATTATTTTAGATCTTGCTTCCCTTGCCCTTAGAATTGATTTTTTAAAAACTTTATGTAATGCAGTATAATCTGAAAAGTCGCCGTTTCTAACTTTTTCAAGAATTTCTTTTGTTTTATTTGCATTCAGATCTAAATAACTTGCCACTTCATTTTCAATAAGATAGATTTTTAATGAATCAAACTGATCTATAAAAATTTTGAAAGATCTTTCTATCAAGACTTCATCATACTTGTTCTGATCAATATGATAATCAAAAATTGTTGCCATTACTTTATTGATATCAGAGAGATTAGTAGGTTTTGTAAAAACTATTATTGGAAATAAAAGAAGAAGCAGAAAGATTTTTTTATTCATTTATTAGATCCTTATTATTAAAAAAAATGAGGAGTAAGATAAATGAGACTATAATATAAGCTTCAAACTTAGCGTCGTTAGCTTAGTTCAATATCTTATCTCCTCAAATTTGATTATATTATTATTTATTTTAATTTATCAATTTTATTTTTAATTATATTAATTTTTAATTTTTATAATTAAGTGATATTATGATTTAAAATTTTTATTTTTAATGACTTTGATAATAAATTTGAGAAATAAGTTTTTTTTTTGGAAATAATTAGTCATTTCAGTTATATTTTTATTCTAAATAACTGCAATTAATTACCTTTGGGAGAATTTATGCCGACTATCAATCAATTGATACGCAAAAGAAGACAAAAAACGCTTAAGAGAAAGAAATCTCCAGCTTTAAATATTTGTCCGCAAAAAAGAGGTGTTTGTTTACAAGTAAAAACAAAAACTCCAAAAAAACCTAACTCGGCTTTGAGAAAAGTTGCATGGGTAAGACTTTCTAACGGGCAAGAAGTGATTGCTTACATTCCAGGAGAAGGTCATAATCTTCAAGAACATAGCATCGTATTAGTACGAGGTGGAAGGGTTAAAGATTTACCTGGTGTGAGATATCACATCGTTAGAGGAGCATTAGATACTGCTGCTGTTAAAAACAGAAAACAAAGCAGATCTAAATATGGCGCTAAAATGCCGAAGTAACATCTGGATAGTATCTAAATTACTATCCTAACCCGCTAAAATTAAGCTGGGTTGGTATTAAAAAAATACCGAGTGAAGAAAAATTATAAAAAAATAAGGAAAAAAAAATGAGACGTCGCCAAGCTGAGAAGAGAAAGCTTTTACCGGATCAAGTATACAACAGTATTACTGTTTCAAAATTTATTAATAAAGTAATGCTTGATGGAAAAAAATCAACTGCTACAAAAATAGTTTATCAGGCAATAGAAGGACTTGCAAAAAAAGTAAATTCAAATGACCCTTTAGATGCATTTGAAAAAGCTTTAGAAAACGCAAAACCTTCATTAGAGATAAAATCTAGAAGAATTGGCGGAGCAACATATCAAGTGCCTATTGAGATCGCACCGGACAGAAGAAATGCAATGGCAATGAAATGGATTATAACAAACGCACGAACAAAAGTTGGAAAAAACATGACCGACGGATTGATAATCGAGCTATCTGATTGCTTTAATAATCAAGGCTCTACAATCAAGAAAAAAGATGATACGCATAAAATGGCAGAAGCAAACAAAGCTTTCGCTCACTATAAATGGTAATAAATAAAAGGTAGAAAAAGATGGCTAAAAGACCCGATCAAGAAAAATTACAGAACGTACGCAATGTCGGCATTATGGCCCACATTGATGCTGGAAAAACTACAACAACAGAACGAATACTTTATTATTCCGGAAAACTTCATAAGATTGGCGAAGTGCATGAAGGCGCAGCAACAATGGACTTCATGGAACAGGAAAAGGAAAGAGGTATTACTATCACATCTGCTTCAACAACAGTTTTTTGGAAAGGATGCAAAATTAATATTATCGACACTCCTGGACACGTAGATTTCACAATTGAAGTTGAAAGATCTTTAAGGGTTTTAGATGGAGCCGTCGCTGTATTTTGCGGAGTAGCTGGTGTACAGCCTCAGTCTGAAACTGTTTGGCGTCAAGCACATACATATGGAGTTCCAACAGTTGCCTTTATCAATAAAATGGACAGAACCGGAGCCGATTTCTTTTCAGCCTTAGAATCTATAAGAGAAAAATTAGGGGCTAATGCAGTTGCAGTTCATTGTCCGATCGGAGCTGAAGCCAACTTCAAGGGTATGGTCGATCTAATTACAATGAAAGCGTATATCTTCCACGTAGAAGATCTTGGAGCAGAATTTGAAGTCCAGCCGATTCCTGATGATCTAAAAGAAACCTGCGAAAAAATGAGAGCACGTCTTCTTGAAGAACTTGCTACAATTGATGAAAAAAATGAATCTTTTATGAACAAAGTTTTAGAAGATCCATCAAAAATAACAGAAGCAGAAATCCATCAGGCAATTAGAAAAGGGGTAATTGAGAATAAACTTAACCCTGTTCTTTGCGGTACTGCCTTTAAAAACAAAGGCGTTCAGCAAATTCTTGATGCGATTGTTAATTGGATGCCGTCCCCATTGGACAGAGGCTTAATAAAAGGAATAAACTTAGAAAATGATAGCCCGATGACTATCGTTCCTTCTGATGAATCCCCATTGTCGGCTTTAGCATTTAAAATTGTTACAGACCCATATGTTGGAAAACTTACATTCATAAGGATTTATAGCGGTACTTTAGAAAAAGGGTCAACCTTAATAAATACTACAAAAGACAACAAAGAAAGAGTTTCAAGACTTTTAGCTATGCATGCCAACCAAAGAGAAGACAGAGATGCCTTTTTTACTGGTGATATTGCTGCTTGCATCGGATTAAAAAACACAACAACCGGTGACACCCTTTGCTCTGAAAACAATCCTTTATTATTAGAAAAAATGAATTTCCCTGAGCCTGTTATCACTATGTCAATAGAACCTAAGTCTAAAGCTGATAGAGAAAAATTATCTTTAGCTTTATCTTCGTTGTCAGCTGAAGATCCAACATTTAGAGTTAGAACAAATGAAGATACAGGACAAACTATTATCGCTGGTATGGGCGAGCTGCACCTTGATATTATCAGAGACAGGATGTTCAGAGAATTTAAAGTTGAAGCAAATGTTGGAAAACCTGAAGTTTCATATAAAGAAACTATTACAAAACCTGGAAAAGCTGAAAATAAATTCGTTAAACAATCCGGTGGTAGAGGTCAATATGCTCACGTCGTATTGGAAGTTGAGCCTAATGAACCCGGCAAAGGAAATGAAATAATTAATAAAGTTGTGGGTGGTTCTATTCCTAAAGAATATATAGCTCCAACTATAAAAGGAATTCAGGAAGGAATCGCAACAGGAGTTTTAGCCGGATATAGCTTAGTTGATATGAAAGTATCAATCGTATTTGGTTCTTACCATGAAGTTGACTCTTCTGAGATGGCATTTAAGATCTGTGCATCCATGGCCATAAGAGAAGCTGCAAGAGTTTCTTCTCCTGTAATACTTGAACCTATTATGAAAGTAGTAGTAACAACTCCTGATGACTATTTAGGGGATATTATTGGAGACATAAATAGAAGAAGAGGAAAAATCCTAGGACAAGACATGAATAAAAAAACATTGATTATAACTTCAGAAGTTCCTTTGTCTGAAATGTTTGGTTATTCAACTCAGCTTAGATCTTTATCTTCAGGTAGAGCTACATATACAATGGAGCCTGGTCATTTCGAAAAGGTTCCAGCAAAATTACAAGAAGAAATTACAAAAAAATAGGATATTATTTTTATGGCTAAACAACTAAAAAGTAAAATTAGAATTCGCTTAAAAGCTTACGATCAGCGCTTACTTGACAGAGCAACTCAAGATATTGTTGAAACAGCGAAAAGAACTGGTGCTAGGGTTGTAGGACCTATTCCAATACCAACAAAAAAGGAAATCTTTACAGTATTAAGATCCCCTCACGTTGATAGAAAGTCTAGAGAGCAATTTGAATCAAGAACTCACATTAGACTTTTAGATATTATGAGCCCTACTCCTGATACTATTGATAAATTAAAAGTTCTTCCAGTTGCAGCCGGCGTTGATATTAAAATCAAAGCAGCAATGTAATTTTATTTAAGCAAGGATTAATTTTTAAATCCTTGCTTAATACTTTTTTCCTTATAATAATTTTGAAGCACTTAACTTCATGATTTTAAGTATTTTCAGCTAACCACTAGATGCAATCTTTAAACAATCCTTCTCATTATTATTCATCCAGGCATTTACTTTTTTTTATTTTACTGATAATACTAAAAAAAACATTGGATAGGTAAATATGCTTGCAAAAAAAATTTTAGGAATAATTATAGCTATCTTGGGCGTTGCGATGCTCATCTCATCTTTTTATATTAAATCCCAAGTTGAGCAAGGCAGAAAACAAATCTCTGAGGCGCAGCATCAGGTTGATCAGGGAAAAGCTCTTTTTTCTCTTAATCCGGTAACAAAAGAAGTCGGAAAAGAGATTGCAAGACCTGTAGAAAAAAAAATCAAAGCCGGAACAGAAAAAGCTAATCTTTATAATACTATCGCCCTTTACTTACAGATTGGAGGATGCATTTTTATCATTCTTGGATCTGGAATTGTATTTATTGGAAATAAGAAAAAATAACTTTTTCCAAAAGGCTTTTTCTATCTGATTTATAAATATTCGGAAATATCCGAAAATCGATTCAAATAAAAGCTGCAGAAAGAATTATTTATCGATAATATTGAAATATTTTGAAAACAGCATTCAAAAGTTCAATAATATACTTTATCAAACATGAAAAATACATTTATATCTTTTCGCATAGACTATGCAAAAAGATATAAATTGTTTAGAAATTAGTTGGATGTTGTCTGCATCTCATAACTATTTCTTTCATAAGCCGGCCTATTGAGAATTTTAGTTTCGGTATTGACAACTTTGCCCTTTTCTATGGTAATTATATAATGTCTTTCCTGCAAAACTCCCCTATCTCCGAAATCATCTTTTTGAATATAAGTATATTCAGTCTGACCATTGCTTAAATTTTTTATAGAGTATGGTTTTCCAAGTTTGCTTTCCAAATCCTGAACGCTCATTCCGATAGTAACTTCGCTAACTTTATCTGAAGTTAAAACTTTTCCACCTGCTGCGCAGCTGGAAATTAATAATAATAATAAAAAACATAAAATATTTTTTTTCATAACAATCCTTATTGTTGCAGCGGCTGCCATAGTTTGCCATCGATTTGTGTTCTAAATTGATCAGAAGTAACATATTCTGCATGAACAGAATAAGTTCCATCATCTTTTAAATAATAAGTTTCAAATCCTTCGAAATTAAGATCATTGTCCCTAAATTCCCAAGCGATCATTTTATCATTGAAAACACCTGTTCCAATTACTTTTCCAACATTTAAATTTTCCATTTCAACCGAAAATTTATTCTCGGTAAAATCAAAAAAAGTAAGCTCATTTCGCATACTCTCAGAAATTCCATTTATTTGGAGCTCCTGAACAGATTGAATTTTACCGGTAAAATCTCCTTCTGAAATAGACCATTTGGTAAAGAAATTTAATTTTTCTTCAACCATATTCAACGTAATAATTCCTTCCCCTATCCAAGGTTTAGGATGAAATATAAAATTATGTTTCAAAACATGAATCTCCTGCTATAGATACTTTGTAATATTCCAAGAGCTGCCATAGTTGTCAAGATGGAATTTCCTCCATAGGTAATTAAAACGAGTGGCACTCCAGAAATCGGTAAAAAACCGCACATCATTGCTATATTAACTATAATATGCATCGCTAAATAAACCGCAATACCTGATGCAAGAAGTCTGCCATAATAATCTTTTGCATAAGATACCATCTGAAAACTAATATGTACCAAAATGTAAAAAATAAATAAAAGAAAAATTGATCCAATCACCCCAAATTCTTCTGCAAACGATGCAAAAACAGAATCGGTATGCGCAGCCGGCAGCCATTTTTGAGCTGCAAATTCGCTTTTTTTCCAGCCAGCACCTAAAAAGCCACCTATCGAAATAGCGCTTTGCGCTGCTTTTTGATGATATGTATCAGGATTCAGTCTTTCGTATTGATATTCTCGTAAAAAAGTTGTAAAAAAGGGTTTCATTTTCTCATGAGAAAGCACATTAGTAAACATCAAAGCCACAAAAATCAGCATTATTATTCCCAAAAAAGACATGAAATATAATATTTTTTTATTGAAATTGCCAAAATAGCACATTATTAATGTGATCGGATATAAAACCAAAGCGGTCCCAAGATCAGGCTGTTTTAAAATTAAAAAAAATGGAATTCCAACAATAACGGCTAATTGGAAAATTGAACTAATTTTATCTAGATGCGATTTCTGTTTTTCTAAAAACCATCCCAAAGTAAATACAACTATTAACTTAGCATATTCGGAAGGCTGAATATTCATTCCGACCAAAGGCAGCCTATACCATCTGTGAACGCTTTGAATAGGCGCAGCAAAATATAACCCCAATAAGATAAGAATCATAAAAAAATATAGCAGCCAGGTTATCTGATAAAATTTCCTGTAATCAAAGCCGGCAAAAAAGAAAAATACAACCCAGCCTAAAAAAAACCACTGTATTTGTTTTTTAACATAGATTGTAAAAAAAACATCCTTGTCGACTTCATATGTCATCGATGAAATTACTAAAAGAGAAATCAGCATCAGAAAACAAACCAAAATGAATTGTCTTAAATCTAATTTCGTTAAATATTTATGGGTCCACATATAATAAATTATAGCCTCTAAAGGGATTTTTATTTAATATAATTTAATCTAACAAATTAGAGTTTTTATATGAAATATGTTGATATCTTTCTACCAAAAACCGATTCCACCCAGGAATATGCCAAAAAAAACGCATCGTCTTTTGATAAAACAAAAATCACTGCAATATATGCTGATGAACAAACTCATGGCAAGGGAAGATTTAATCGAAAATGGATTTCATGCAATAAGGATAATTTAAACATTACTTTTTATTTTCAGCTAAAACCAAATACCCTGCACTTGATCAGTATTGGCCATATTTTAGCTTTGAGCCTGATAGAAGTTTTAAGAGACAACAACTTAGATCCAAAAATTAAATGGCCCAATGACATCATGCTGTCAAATAAAAAATTAGCCGGCGTATTATGTGAAATTCAGACAAAGATTGATCAGGCTGATGTTTTTTTAGGGATAGGCATCAATGTCAACCCCGATCAAAATTTTTTGAACCAGATTGATCAGCCTGCCACTTCTTTAAAAGTTGAAACTGATAAAATTTGGGACAAAAAAAAGTTATTTGAAGACTTGAAACAAAAATTTTTGAAAAATCTTGAGATTTTCAGAACCAGCGGTTTCACTCCTCTGCATGAAAGTTATGAAAACCTGCTTTTATATAAAGGCAATAAAATAACTTTTTTTGATGGGAAAAATGAATACAAAGGAGTTTTGCACTCAATTACCTGCGAAGGAAAATTAAATCTGTATCTTAACAATAAAGAAATTATCACTTTTGCTGCAGGCGATATAATAAACAAATGAAAACAAGAAGATATTTTTATAATTCATTATTTTATGCCTCTGTTGCATCATTAGGAGGTTTTTTATTCGGCTACCATACAGCTTCGATTTCCGGAGCTTTAATCTTTATTTCTGAAACATTCAATCTAACCATCTTTCAGCAAAGCTTTTTAGTAAGTACTGTAATATTCGGAGCTTTAATTGGATCCTGGTTTGGCGGAACGATTGCTGATTTAACTGGGAGAAGGAATACATTTTTTATCGCAATTTATGCTCTTTTTATTGGAACCTTTTCTTTTGTTACCTATAAGAACCTGTATGTATTTTATACGTCTAGGGCATTGGTCGGCTTTGCCGTTGGAATCTTTTCTGCTGTCGTTCCCATTTATATTGCCGAACTGTCAAAACCAAAATATCGGGGAAAACTGGTTTCTATAAACCATCTGTTTTTAGTTTTAGGAATTTTAATATCCAATATCTTTGGTTATTTTTTTTCTAAAACGCAAAATTGGGAATTTATGTTCCTAACCGGCCTTTTTTTTGCTCTGCTAATGTTCCTACTGCTTTTCTTTATCCCGGAAACTCCAAGTTATCTGGCCAGTAGAAACAGGACTGAAGAAGCTTATAATGCCTTAAAAAAAATTACCGATGATTTAAATCATACCGAAGTTGTGAAAAAAATAGAGTCCCATAAAAAAATCGGCTGGAAGGACTTGTTATCAAAACAGGTAAAAGCCGCTTTTATTGTTGGAATCGGAATAAATATTTTTAGACAAGTTACCGGTATTAACATAGTCACTTATTATGCTCCTAAAATCTTTTTAATGGCCGGTTTCAATTCACCTCATATAGCCATGCTCGGAGCAATTTCTGTAACATCTGCAAATCTTTTAGCAACTATTGTTTCCCTTTGGCTAATCGATTATGTTGGCAGGAAACCTCTTCTGATATTTGGAATAAGCGGAATGGTAATATCTTTAACTACTTTAGGAATTATGTTTTTATTCTCGCCAGAAAATTTATCTTATCTAATTATAATCCCTTTAATGTTATTTACTGCTTCTTTTGCCACAGGTCTTGGAGGCGTCAGCTTCCTTATCAACTCAGAAATTTTTCCTATGGAAATTAGAGGAAGGGCCGTCGGTATTACAACTCTTGCAAACTGGATATGCAATTATTTAGTTTCCTCAAGTTTTTTAAGCTTAATATATAACTTTGGAAAAAGTCCGACTTTCTTTTTATTTGGCGCAATAGGTCTCCTTGGACTTCTTTTCGTCATTAAAAAAGTCCCTGAAACGAAAGGAAAGTCATTTTTGGAAATTCAAAAATTTTTCAGTAAATGATTAAATTTTCTGTTTTTCGAATTTTTTATTTTCAAACTTATAAAGAATCGGTTCTCCTGTAGGAATTTCCAAATTTATTACCTCTTCTTTGGTCAGGTTATCCAAATACATAACTATAGACCTTAATGAATTTCCATGAGCGGCTATGAAAACATTTTTGTTTTTTTGCAAATGAGGCAAGATCACATCCTTAAAATACGGCAGGGTCCTATTAGCTGTCATTTCCAAGCTCTCGCCTTGAGGAGGAGCAACATCATAACTTCTTCTCCAGATCTGTACTTGCTCCTTGCCATATTTTTGTCTCATCTCATCTTTATTATTACCTTGAAGAGCTCCATACATCCTTTCATTTAAATGCCATGAAAAATATACATCGATAGTGTCGTCTTTTATTTTATCATTATAAATCTTTTCCCATTCTTTTTGTTTTCCGCTATCATGCTGAACGACCAAAGTTTTCTTGCAAGAATGCTGCTGCATTGCCAAAAATCCTGTTAATTGAGCCCTTATAAGAGAAGACATAAATATTACATCAATAGGGATATCTTTTATCTTTTTGCCGCCTTCTATTGCTTCTTGAATTCCTTTTTCTGAAAGAGGAACATCAACCCAGCCTGTGAAAAGATTTTTTTTATTCCACACGCTCTCGCCGTGACGCATTAAAATTAATTTTGACATAATTTTTAACCCCTTTTTTACATTTGCAGTAACTCAAATAAATATTATCTTAAATTGAAGTTTTTCGCCAAATGATCAATTAAGCGATATTGGTAAAAAAATTTTACAAAACATATTTTCTTTAATAGCCAAAAATATGAAATTTCTAAAAAAAATATTTACTAAAAAAAATTTTACACTCATAAAAATAAAACAATTAATATATATCCAAAAGAGATCTTATTAAAAAATAATTAAACAGAAGATTCATTAAAAAATAATAATTCAATAATTTTCCAAAGAAATAGCCAAATAAAAAGCTCATATTGAATCTATCTTTGCTTTAGAGTATAATTTTTATGAAAATATCTAAGATTTAAATATATGACTTTAAAAAGATTAAATAAATTTTTATCAGAATGCGGTATAGCCTCAAGAAGAAAGGCTGAAGACCTCATAGCTTCTAATCTAATAACTGTTAATGGAAAAAAGGTTAATTTACCTCAAACGATTATAGATTCAGATAAAGATGTTGTTAAAATTAACAACAAGGTGATCTCTGAAGAAAAAAAATATTATTTTATCTTAAATAAACCCAAAGGATTTATCTGTTCGAATACAAGAAAAATAAAAGAAAACTTAGTAATAGATCTTTTTAAAAACTATTCCTGTAAATTATTTACAGTAGGCCGCTTAGATAAAGACACAACAGGTCTTTTACTGGTAACAAACGATGGAGATTTTGCAAACAAGGTTATCCATCCGTCTGCTGATCTGCAAAAAGAATATCTTGCAAAGGTAAAAGAGAATATTTCAGAAGAACATCTTAAAATAATTTCTAAAGGCGCCTTTGTTGAAAACAGATTTGTAAAACCGATAAAAGTCTTAAAGATCAGAAGAGGAACTCTAAAAATAATTGTAAAAGAGGGAAAAAAACGCGAAGTAAAAACCTTTATACAAAAAGCCAACCTAAATCTTATAGAACTTACAAGAATCAGAATCGGCAATTTGATGCTTGGATCTATCCCATACGGCTACTTTAAACAAGTTACTCTGCAGGATGTAGAAAAAGTTTTTTAAGCTTTTTCAACAGATTTTTTAGTATTTTTTCCCCAGTTAACCCATCCAAATATAGCAAGACCTACATATACGCTAAATAAAGCGGCCTGCTGATAGGAATGCAGGGTAATGTTATAAACAACAAAAACTCCATTAGTCAGCATCCAGACAAGGAAACCTAAACGAACTTGTTTTGCATTCAAATAAGTTCCAATAATGGCAAGTATTGTATTTGCCCAAATAAAAATATCCATTTTATTCATATAAACTCCTATTTATATTTTCTAATAATTTTAAACATTGTTTGTCATCAAAAACCTGATTTGACTCGGCTTTAATAATATGAATTTTTCCTCTAAACAATTCCTCTATTTTTTTAACAAAAATTCTAAACTCATTTCTAATAGCTAACTGAAAATTTTTATCAGTTTCTCTAATTCCATCAGATGAAATAATGGAAGCTTCAATCGGTTCTACATAAACAAGCAGGTCGTATTTTTTTATCCATTGCAGGCAAAATTCTTCCAAAGATTTTGTAAATTCATTTCCCCTTTTAAGATAATTAATATAGATGAAGGCATCTGATAAAGTCCTATCCGAAATAGCAATCTCAAAACCTTGGGCTTCGGCCATTAATTCTTTCTGTAACTGAGCTGATACAATAAAAAGTGTAGTTTGATAAACGGCCTTAAGATTAATAGGAAATGGCGAGAGTCTTGCTGTTTCATGTATAACAGTAACATTTTTATCTTTCATTTTATAATATGCTGCGAGTTTGTATACAAGAGTTGTCTTTGCCGCTCCATGAGTTCCAAACACAGCAAGTCTTTTCATTTAACACCTATTTCGAAAACTTAACCTAATTAATAATTTGTTTTTCCATAATTTTCAATGCTAAAAGAAAAAATCTCTAAAAAATTTAAAAAACATTCAAGAGTTGAAAAAAGAAAATAATGCTTAAGAATTCCGGTAATTAAAAAAAAATGATATCGAATAAAGTTCTTCATTAATAAAAGATAAAATTATAATATGAAGTCTTATAACTGAAGGTAAATTTTTATGCTTACTATTGCAAAAATATTTGGGAAATCACCATTTGCACCTTTGCAAATTCATATGGACAAAGTTTCAAGTTGTGTTTTTCTTTTGAACGATTTATTTGACGCATTAAAAGAAAAAAATTATCAAAAAGTTGGAGAAATAGGTTTGCATATCTCAAAAAAAGAACATGAAGCTGACCTTATTAAAAAAGATATTAGGAATCACCTTCCTAAAAGCTTATTTCTTCCGATACAAAGAGCTGATTTCTTAGAAATTTTAACGCTTCAGGACTCTTTTGCCAATAAAGCAGAAGATATAGCTGTTGTCGTTACCTTAAAAGAATTAGAATATTATAATGAATTGAAAGAGTTTGAAAATTTCTACAAACAAAATATTGAATCATTTTTGCTTGCCCATGCTGTGATCAAGGAATTTGATACCTTGCTTGAAACCTCATTTGGCGGAGCTGAGGCACAAAAAGTAAAAAACATGATAGAAGAATTAGCATATAAGGAGCATGAACTTGATATCATCGGCTATAATCTTTTAAAAAAATTATATTCGCTAACTGATACTGTTTCATATTCAACTTTCATACTTTGGCATACAATACTTAAAGAAGTTGGAGAAATTTCCAATATCGCCGAAAAATTAGGAAACACCATAAGAATGATTCTTGAAATAAAATAAAATCATGGAAACTAAAATTTTAGAATTCTTAGCTATTATCATCGGGCTGTATATGGCCTGGAACATCGGATCCAATGATGTTGCCAACGCCATTTCAACTTCTATCGGCTCTAAGATCATAACTCTAAAAAAGGCTATAATTGTTGCTGCTATTTTTGAATTCAGCGGAGCTTATTTTTTAGGAGGCAATGTCGCCGAAACAATCCAATCTAGAATCGTCAATCCAAATATTTTCGATAAAGACATATACATTTTCATATATGGAATGCTTGCGGCTCTTTTATCAACCGGGCTATTGCTTAATGTAGCTTCTTTTATGGGCCTTCCCATATCAACCACTCATGCAATTGTGGGGTCTGTATTAGGATTTGGCGCAATAATCGGTGGTATTCATGCGGTCAACTGGAAAATAGCCAGCCTGATTTTTTTCAGCTGGGTAATAACTCCGGCATTTAGCGGTTCTTTAGCATTTTTAATTTTTACTTTTATTCAAAGAAAAATTCTTTTCGCTTTTTCCCCATTGGAATCTGCAAAAAAATTTGTTCCGTTTTTTGCATTTATTACGTTAACGCTTTTCCCATTTAGCATCCTTTCAGGAAAAATTACAAATATTGATAAAAGTCTTTCTATTTCAAATGCCCTGTTATTATCCCTTACAATCGGATTTATTGCATTTTGCGTAGCATTTTTTTTAGTTAGACGAATCAAAATTACTTCCTGCAAAATTATTCACCGGCCGCCAGGCCAATTGATCTCTTTAGAAAAAGCTAAAAAACATTTGGAGAGAACTTATCTTTCTTCAAGGGGCGATACAAAAGAAAAAACCTCTAAGCTACTTGGAGAAGTCGAAGATCTGATAGATGAATATATGGAAGAGACCAAATTTACTGAAAAGACGACAGAATATACCCAATTAGAAAAAAGTTTTGGTTACCTGCAGATCATGACTCTTTGTCTCGTAGCTTTTGCTCATGGAACAAATGATGTTGCCAACGCAATCGGTCCGGTTGCAGCAATTATTCAATCATTAAGTCTGCAAAAAGTCGGATTTGCAACTTCAATTCCTCCTTGGATTTTATTTATCGGCAGTATCGGTATTGTCGTTGGATTGTCAACATGGGGTTGGAGAATAGTAGAAACCATCGCTCACAAAATAACTGCTTTAACTCCGACAAGAGGATTTTCAGCTGAATTTTCTGCAGCAATAACAATCCTGATCGCATCCCAGATGGGAATGCCCATATCAACAACTCATGCTTTAGTTGGAGCTGTATTTGGCATCGGTCTTGCAAAAGGTCTTTCTGCGCTAAACTTAAAAATCATGCGTAACATATTTTTATCCTGGATCGTTACTCTCCCACTATGTGCAGTGATGACAATAATTATGTTCTTTTTAATAAAATTCATTTTCAAAGTTATAATCTAAAAATTTTTATTCTTTTTAAACAAATAATTTCATATATATAAATTAGGTTATCAGGGATTATTCCAATGGATAGAAATATTGAATTCGAAGCTTCTAATTTAATTCATTCCATCAAGCACTATTTAATTACCAATTTCGGAAAAGTTGAAAGCGTTGCTTCTAATTCCGAATATTATCTGGCCTTTTGTTTTGCCATAAGAGAAAAGATAATGATCAATTGGGCTGCAACCCGTCATACGATTGATGAGGTCGGGGCCAAAACGTTATATTATTTTTGCATGGAACACCTTCCCGGAAAATTTTTGATGAATAATTTAACTAACTTGAATTCTTCGGAAGTAGTAAAAATCGTTCTTAAAAAAATGGGAAGAAACCTGCCTGATCTAATTTCCCATGATGTCGACCCCGGTCTTGGCAACGGCGGCCTTGGACGTTTGGCGTCCTGCTTTTTGGATTCGCTTGCTACTTTAAAATATCCCTCATGGGCATATGGACTAAGGTATCAATATGGAATTTTCGAACAGGAAATTTGGGATGGCTACCAGGTAGAAAGACCTGATTGCTGGCTGCTTAATCAATTTCCCTGGGAATTTAGAAATGATTCTCATGCAAGAACCGTTAAATTTAAAGGAAAAATCTTGCCTGGAACCAATGTTCATGGCGATACAGTTTATGATCTTGAGGACTTTGAAGAAATCAGATCTCTGCCTTACGATATTCCTATAGTTGGCTATCCCGATGAAAATCTGAATTTTGCCGTTTCCACATTAAGGCTTTGGTCGACCAAGGAATCTCCTAGGAATTTTGAACTTCAAAGTTATAATGCAGGTCAACTTCAGGAAGCTGGCGAAAACACCTCCCTTACAGATGTTTTATATCCTAACGATAATCACGATTTAGGAAAAAAGATCAGATTGAAACAAGAATTTTTATTGGTCAGTTCATCGATTCAGGACATCATCCATCAGCATTTAAGGGTATATGGCGATATTATGAATTTAGATCAAAAGATCCAAATTCAAATCAATGACACCCATCCGGCTCTTGTGATAGTTGAATTGATAAGAAGACTTGTAAAAAATCATGATGTGCCTTTTTCCAAGGCATTTGAAATGACCCAAAATATATGCAACTACACAAATCATACCATAATGCGCGAGGCCTTAGAAGAATGGAATGAAGTAAGGGTTCAAACGCTTCTTCCCAGACAGCATCTGCTAATTCAAAAAATAAATCTTGATTTTTGCAATTCGATCAGAAAAAGATATCCAAATAATGAAGAAAAAATAAGACAGATGACGCTGATATATAATGGTCAGATCAGAATGGCGCATTTGGCAATATTAGGATCAAAAAAAGTTAATGGAGTCGCTTTTCTTCATACAGAAATTCTAAAACATAAATTATTTAAAGATTTTTATGAGATGTTTCCAGAAAAATTTATTCATATTACAAATGGAATAACACAAAGAAGATGGCTGCTCGAGTGCAATTCCAGATTATCTGATTTTATTACAAAAAGAATCTCAAATAAATGGACAAGAGATTTTCATGAAATTCAAAAAATTAAAGCATTTGCAAGCGATAGATCATCTCAAGATGAATTTTTAACTATAAAACAGGAAAACAAAAAAACTCTTTTCGATTTTATAAAAAAAGAAAATCCAATCCGTGATAGAAAAGGAAAAATTGTAGATCATTATCCTATTTTTGAAGACTTGAACGTTTTGGTCGACGTGCAAATAAAAAGGTTTCATGAGTATAAGAGACAGCTTTTAAACGCCCTTCATACTTTAATACTTTATAATGAACTAAAAAGCAATCCTGCCTCCAGAAAAATAAAAAGATTGGTTGTCATTGCAGGCAAAGCAGCGCCGGGATATGATATAGCAAAAAAAATAATTCATTTCATTTTTCTGCTATCTAAAAAGATTAATAACGATCCTGATGTTAACAAAAATCTAAAACTCGTCTTAATCGAAAACTATAATGTTTCAAAAGCAGAGATAATAATTCCTGCAGCAGACCTTTCCTGTCAAATATCAACAGCCGGATATGAAGCCTCCGGTACCGGAAACATGAAACTATCTATGAACGGGGCATTGACAATCGGCACAGAAGATGGCGCGAATATTGAAATGCGCGAAGCAATAGAAGATAAATGGTGGCCATTTTCTTTTGGACTTAAAGTTGATGAAATAGAAAAAATTAAAAATGAAAAAACTTATAATCCTTTTTATTTTTATCAGGAATATCCTCACATTAAAAAAGCAATTGATATGCTAAAAGACGGCTCTCTTGCAAGAAATCAAGAAGAAAATAATATCCTTCTGGATTTATATAATATTTTAACAGACACACAAACTCCTGATAGATTTTTTGTGATCAAGGACCTATTAAGTTTTTATGAAACTCAAAAAAAAGTAGAAGATCTGTATTTAGATAAATATCGATGGGCTGAGTATGCCATTAACAACATTGGCGGGATGAGCCGGTTCTCATCGGATCAGGTGATTAATAACTATGCAAAATCCATATGGAACATCGAGCCCTGCCAGCTTGAGCCTTATATTCTTCAAAAAGTAACAAAAGATTACTTAGATACAATTTCTTGTGAAATCTTTAATAAATAAAACCTATTTATCTTCGATCTGATCAGCGCTCTGCATTAATTTATAAATTTTACGCAGCCTTTTTGGAAAAAAGCCTGCAAAAATCAGAAAAATCCATGTCTGCAGCAGCATAAAAAGAAGAATCAAACCTAAAAAAAACACAATTCCTAATATATATCCCAATATATACCCAAACAATTCCATAAAAATCACACCTTATAATAACCCTTTTTTATTGCCCTACCGCTAGCCTCATCTCCAAAATCGGACATTGATGCTCTATGTCTATTTTTTACTTTATCAATTTCTTCTTTTGAACAGTGCGCTAAAGCGCTATGGATAACGGAAGCAATTCTTTTTGTGTTGATATATTTTTTAAGGCAGGAAAAGAGCACAATCTTTCTGCCCAACCAATAAAGCCCGCTTTTTAATCTTCCTATCGGGCCTAAACTCCAGGTAGAAATTATTTCTTCAGCTACTTTTTTTGCTTTTTGATAATTATAAGGCAGTCTTTTAGAAGATTTGCTATCTATACTCCATAGATCATCTATTATATTTTCCCTTATTAAAGATGCCTGATTTTTTGGATTATCTATTCCTTTAACCATGATCATTTTACCTTATTTTATTTTTTAAAATAAAACGTTGTATATCGGAAAACAAATAAATTCAACTTAAAAACTAAAAAAAATTAAAAAAAAATTAATGAGGAAGACCCCATTTTTCCTTCAATTTTTCAAGAGTGTGATTTTTTTCCAACTCTTCAAGACCTGAATTTAAAATACCCATCAGCTTTTGATTTTGATTTTTCAATGTAATTATCTTTATTGATTGATCATCTAGTATTGGATAGATGATCTTCAGATCATTTTGATAAAGATCAGCTACATAGCGGTATCCCGGAATAACTGAAAGAACAGCGCCTTCAATCCTCAGTTTTTTAATATCATCTAACATCATCGGGATTGATACATATTCCTCATCAAATATTTCTTTATTTTTTTGTAAAATCAATATTGATCTATCCCCTGTTAAATAGCCGACATGAGTTTGCTTCATGTCTTTTAAAGATGTATATTTTGAATCTTTTGCTACGACAAGAACGTATCCGGTTTTAAGGAAGTCTTTTGAAAAATCAAATTTTGCAACATTAAAATTATAAGGTTCGATAATTGAAAAAATAGCCTGATACTGATTTTTGTATAATCCATCATAGATGCTGTCCCAGTTCGCATCTATCAAAGAAATTTCAATTTTTTTGATTTTAGCAATTTCTAATAAAACGTCTGCGATAAAACCATTTAAATTGTTCGATTGACCATTCAAAGCAGTAGCATACCAGCTTTTGTCAATAGCTATCGAATATGGCTTTTTATTAATTGCGCAGGAAACAAAGCTAAAAAAAAGTAAAAAAAATAATACTTTTCTCACAAAACAATTCCTTTTTTATTATTTTAGCTTAGATTAATTTTATTTGAAATTATTATTAAAAAGTGAAAAAATATTTTGAGAAGCGGCTCGATTATGTTTTCAAACAAAAAAATAGTTTATGTTTTTGTAACTTTAGGAAATGAGAGTTTAAAAGAAACTTCAAAATCATTTTTTGATAAAATTTTTAAAAAAAAGCAAACTGCTGCGCCGAAAAAAATTATAAACGACATCCACCCCTTATCTGAAAGACTAATATTTTCTATTGCCAAACATACTGACAACAAATGTTTGTCATTTTATTTGAATTTAGAAAACACTCATGAGGATTTTTTAAATTTAATTAATGAAGCAAATGCAGAAAGATATTATATATTCCCGTTATTTCCGCAATACTGTAATCAAATCAGTTTTATTGCAAATTATTTTTCGATAAACATTTCAGATAAAATTATTGATAGATTTTTTTGGATAAAATCATATCATCATCATCATCTGTTCATAAAATCTATCGAAAGATCAATTTCTAACTTAATGAAAAAAGATAATCTGGACCAAAAAAACACTCTTTTTTTGTTTGCAGCGAGTAATTCTTCAAAAGAAAATTCATTGTATTTATTTGAATGTGAAAACACCTCTCAAAAGATAATTAAGTCTTACCCTTATGTTGAAGGAAGCCTGCATTATTATCCCGAAAACCTGCAAACTCTAGATCATCTGAATGACAATCATAGAAAAATCATAATAATTATTCCCATCTCTACACTGATAAATGACGAAGAAACGCAAGAAAGCCTCAAATCGATAAAAGATTATTTAGAAAACCAGAAGAAAAATGTTTTTATTTGTAATACTTTAAATGAAAGTTCATTTTTTATCAGATCTGTTTTGGATATTATTGAGGAAAAAAATTATCTGACCAACAAGATGCTTTTAACTTTAAGTTAAGCAGAAATATTTTTTTAAATAAAAAAACGATTTTTCTCAAAGTCAAAAGATGCTATAAATATAAATAGTAGGTTAAATCAAGTGTGATTATGAAAAAACTGTTATTTGTTTTTTTTATTTTAATTTTTGCAGCTGGCTGTGAAACCAACCATTCAATTGTTAACAATGTAGATGAGAGAGAAGCGAACGAGATTGTTGTGTTCTTAGCCTCAAAAGGGATCGCTGCACAAAAAATTCAATCTTCTGCCACTGAAACTCCGGGAGCTGGAGCAACTGGAATTTCATTTGATATTTTCGTTGAAAAAAACAAGATGATAGATGCAATTGCTTTATTAAATCAAAACGGCCTTCCTAGAATTAAGGGAACGAATCTTCTAGAGCTTTTTGCTAAGCAGGGTTTGATGACTTCTGACAAGGAAGAAACAATTAGATATCAATCTGGATTGGAAGAAGAATTAAAAAATACAATTAGGAAAATAGATGGAATAATTGATGCTGATGTTAAAATATCATCTCCCTCTTCTACTGAAAATCTAATAACTCCTGGAGAAACTCCAAAAATCAAGGCTTCTGTTTATATCAAACATCAGGGAATATTAGATGATCCCAACCAGCATCTAGAGAGCAAAATCAAAAGACTTATATCTGGAAGCATCGACAATTTGTCTTACGATGATGTTACTATTATTTCAGATAAATCAAGATTTACTGATATCAAGCTTCC
Organism: Parachlamydiales bacterium; assembly: GCA_041661445.1. Lineage (GTDB taxonomy): Bacteria > Chlamydiota > Chlamydiia > Chlamydiales > SM23-39 > JBAZUK01. Next base: position 15,428 of record JBAZUK010000006.1, on the reverse strand, counting down.
ATCAAGTTCAGTTTTAATAGGACCTAAAGCACTAGAAAGAGAATATGTTAAGATCTGGTCTATAATAATGACTAAAGGATCGGCTAGTAAATTCAGATTAATTTTCTTTTCGATGATACTTGTTATTTTTGCTTTTGCAGGATCCATCGGATGGCTAATATATAAATTTTATCCATTACTAAAACAACAGAAAGAAAAACCTAAAGAATGAAAAAGCTGATTCTTTTTAAAATGTTTTTAGAAAAAAGTGAAAACGAAAGATTATTGAAATATCTAACAGAAAGTGAAATTTCAAAACTCAAAAGTATTCCGCCTTTTTCCAAAAAACTTGAAATTAAAAAAAATTTTCCCGATTCGCTGATCGATGCAATACATTATTCTTGGTTTATCCCCTTTTTGAACAGCTATACAAACGAAGAATCTTCTCTTTTTTTATCCGCCATGAAAATATCAAACAGGAAACCGCTTCAGGACATTTTAGGCATTAGTGAATTAAATGATGAAATTAACCCGAATCTCAAATCTTTTTTAAAACATCAGCTTATTTCCTCTCTGATCAGGAAAGAAGATACTTTATTGCCGATAGAATGTCTTTTTGAATCTAAAATGAATATACTACTGACTTTAACAAAAAAACAGCTGATTAAACTTATCGATTATCTTTCGTTATATGATCTTGTGAAAGAGATGAAATATATACTAGATAAAGATAAACTTAAAAAAATTTATTCTTATTTGAGCAAGGATGAGAAAAAATTTGCAAACTCTCTTTTAAATTACGTGGAACCATTTGCTACACAAAGAATGATTATCGATAAATTTTTCGAGAACAAAAAGAAATTCAGGAATTTTTTGCACATCCGCGGTCTAATGAGACTGGCTTATGCATTATCCGGTGAAAGTTTGGATCTGATCTGGTATGTTTGTCATTATCTTGATATCGGAAGAGGGAATTTTCTGTTTAAAGAGTGCAAGAAAGAAAAAGTTATGATGGTTTCAGAAGTAATCCGCTCTGAAATTTTAAAAATTATACAACTTATTAAAGAAAAAGAAATATTATGAAATATTTTTCATTTTCAAAAGACGAAATTCATTCCGCTCCAGGAGAAAAAATAATTCCTGCTGAGGATTTTTCAATACTTTTAGAAGCTTCTGACATATTAGAAAAAGCTAAGGCTGATATCGAAATACTGAAACAAAAAAATATTGAAGAATGCTCTCTTCTAAAAGAAGAGGCCAAAAAAGAAGGTTTCAACGAAGGCCTTGAGGTATTAAACCAGCATATTTTAAAACTGGATAAAACAATAAAAAATCTTGATGCTGAATACACAAAAAAAATTCTTCCATTGGCTCTTAAAGCAGCAAAAAAAATTGTATCAGAAGAGCTTAAAATTAATCCTGAGGCTATAGTAAATATAATCAAGACTGCCTTAAAACCTGTTTCCAATAATTTAAAAATAAAAATTTTTGTAAATAAAAAGGATTTAGCTATTCTAGAAAAAGAAAAACAAAAAATAAAAGAAATTTTAGAGCAAGTACAAGTGTTGTCTATAGAAGAACGAAATGATATTGAACCTGGGGGATGTATCATAGAAACTGAAAAAGGAATAATAAATGCCCAGCTTGAAAATCAATTTAGAGCAATCGAAGCTGCTTTTAAAGCTTTTATGCCAAAATAAAAGATAGATATATGAGAAAAAAAATTATAATACCTACAATGTTTCTTTTTTTAACTCCCTTTTCAACAATTTTTGCTCAGCCGACTGATGCTACTTTAGAACCTGCGCTGGTATCAAAGCTTGCTATTTTAGCAGGATTAGCCCTTCTTCCTTTTGCTGTAATGCTTCTGACATCTTTTGTAAAAATAATAATAGTTCTTTCCCTATTTAGAAATGCTCTTGGAATCCAGCAAACTCCTCCTAACCAGGTGTTAAACGGTCTTGCATTATTATTGACAATTTATGTTATGTTCCCAACAGGTCTTGCAATGTACAATTCATCAAAAGATGTTATTGCTAAAGCCGGAACATCGCCGGTTTTCTCTCCTCAGTCAGCGCAAAGCATAATTGAAATTGTAGATGCCTCAAAAGAGCCTTTAAAGGGTTTTTTATTAAGAAATACTATGACCAAACATATCAAAAGTTTTTATCAGCTGGCCTATAAAATTTTTCCCGAACCATACAAGTCCTCTTTAAAACCAAATGATTTTATTATTTTGATGCCTTCTTACATTACCTCACAATTAAAAGCTGCTTTTGAAATCGGCGTTCTTATTTACCTTCCTTTTTTCGTTATAGATATTGTGACCTCAAACATCTTGCTCGCTATGGGTATGATGATGTTATCGCCCCTCACCATCGCTCTTCCTATAAAATTACTATTATTAGTTATGGTTGATGGCTGGACTTTATTGGTCCAAGGCCTGGTAATGACATTCAAATAGGAAAAAATCTATGATGCAAAATGAAATTTTTCAACTGACTTATCAGGCTTTGATCCTAATCTTGATTTTAAGCGGTCCACCAATAATAATCAGCATGGTTTTAGGCCTTTTAGTAGCTATTTTCCAAGCCGCTACCCAAATTCAGGAACAAACTTTATCTTTTACTGTTAAGCTGTTTGCTGTGATTTTAACTCTTATGATGCTGGGAGGATGGTTAGGCGCTCAAATGATACAATACACCACTACTATATTTTCTAATTTCCATACTTGGACCCAATAATGGATGCTGCAAGCTTAACCGATTCTTATGCAAATCTGCTTTTTTCTATCAAAGATTTATCTCCAATCTCTTTTTTATCAATATTTTTTTTAAGTTTAGCTAGGCTTTTACCGATCGTATATATCGCTCCTTTTTTCGGAGCGAAATTAGTTCCCGGTCCTGCAAGAGTTATGTTTTGTATAAGCCTGCTTGCAATTTTTACTCCCCAGATTCTTTTTTCAGTTACTACCGACATTCCTTTTGATGTAATTTTTATTGGATATTTCATAAAAGAGATTGCGATAGGATTTATTTTAGGTCTTTTAGTATCTGTGCCCTTTTATATCGCACAATCAACAGGAAGCCTGGTCGATTATATGAGAGGCGCCCAATCCTTACAGGTTACTGATCCGACAACCAGTACTCAAACCGGACCTATCGGAATTCTGTATAATTATATTTTGATAGTAATTTTTTTTAGTATAGGCGGACCTTTTTTATTTATAGATGCAATTGCAAAATCTTATCATCTGATACCGGTAGATAAATTTTTCAATCCTATATTTTTTTCTATGAAAATTCCTTTCTGGAAACTTTTAGTAGGTTTATTAAATTACATTCTGACAATGGCAATACAACTAGGTTCCCCTGCCATAATAGGCATCCTGATGGCTGAAATGTTTTTAGGAATAGCTAACAGGTTAGCTCCTCAAGTTCAAATAGTATTTCTAGGAATGCCCTTAAAATCATGGATCGGTCTTGCAATGCTGGCGGTTGCTTGGTACTACATTCTGCAGCAGCTTGGAAAAGAATCTGATGCGTGGCTTAAAGTTGTTGAAAATGCAATCAACCAGGCCGCTCCAAAATAGAAATTTCAAAAACATCTGATAATTTTATTTTTTTAATAAAATAACAGAAGCATTTCTTCCGGTTTCTTTATTTTTTCTATAAGAGAAATAATTATTTTCATCACAATATGTGCACTCATTTGCAAGTTCGATATTCCCAGGGGCAATACCTTCATTTTTTAACTGATCGACCCCGATCTGCCATAGATCAAAATGAAAGGGCTCTTTTTGGTAGTTCCAAAGTTCTTTAGGAAATTCATTTTTATAATTTTTAAATTCGGAATGTTTGGAACACAAACTAGGAGAAATGCATACAAGAATATTTTCAGATTTCGAACCAAATTTTTCTTTCATAAAATCAATTGTTTTTTTATAGATATTTTTGCAAAGACCTCTCCATCCTGCATGTGCTGCAGCAATAACTTGATTTTCAGGATCGAAAAATAGGGCTGCCTGGCAATCCGCATGTGTAATTACAAGCGCAATATCTTTTTCCTTAGTAACAAGAGCGTCGCAAGAAGGTATTTTATTAAGGTTATCTTTAGTAATCTGAACAACAACATCGGAATGTATCTGATTTGCAAAAACCAAATGAGAAGCTTTAAGATTATCTTGAACTATTTTCCTGTTAACTTTTACATTATCCGGATGATCGCCGACGCTATTGGATAAGTTTAGACTGCAAAAATGTTTTTCACTCACTCCACCATGTCTTAAAAAAGTTTTTGCTTCTAAAATTGGCTCGTCTTTCAAAAGATCATATTCCAGCCATTCAAGTTTTCTTTTTTCAAATTCCATATTTTTTCCTTTTTTGTTGCTCCTTATCTTTTTTTATATGAAATGAGCTTTTTATGCAAAAAAAACTCAATTTTTTCATCTCAATCTAATTAATATTCTAATTTAATAATTTTTTTTAATAAGCCAAAAAAATTACTTATATTAACATTAGAAACTAATTTTTCTTACTTTCTTTGTGATCTTTTTTTAAAAGATTCAATAGCAAATGGTGAAATATAAATAATTATTACTCCAAGGATCAATACGCTATAATACAGGTCGTGATGGCTTTGTGGCAACTGAGATGGAGGTATAAATGCAATAACAAAAGAAAGAACCATTCCTATCATTCCCAAAGATGCAACAAACCACATTCCATAATTTTTAAAAGGTATTTTAAACTTTCTTTCCACATTCGGTTTTTTGTATCTTAGGTATAATCCCGATAAAAACATTAAAAAATACATTGAAACATAAATCAGCATTGAAAGAGCGACAGATATCCAAAAAGCAATATTAATGCTTTCTGTAAAAAGTAAAAAAAACGATCCCAATACAGATATTATTATTGCCTGGATGATCATCAGATTTACAGGGACTTCATGTTTATTCACTTTTTTAAAAAATGCAGGCAATTCTCCTTCATTTGCATATTTCAAAAGACCTTTTACAGGTCCTGTTATCCAGGTACTAAAGCCTCCGGTTTGACCGACCGCTGCCAAAAGACCAAGCAGAGGAAGCAAAAATGACAAATTAAATGTTTTTAAAAAACTGCTAAAAGCAACCATTACTCCGGATACTAAAGATATCTCTTTCTGTGGAACGACAACTGCCACTGCCATGGAGCCTAGAATATTAACAACTAGGCCGAAAATCACAACAATCATGATTGCAATAGGATAATTTTTCTGAGGATTTTCAACGTTATTAGCATGGGCCGCTGACGCTTCGATCCCGGCAAATGCTCTCATAAATCCTACAAAAAGAACAATGGTCGATAAATCTTCAAAGTTAGGAATTAAATTTTTTCTCGTTAAGCTAAGATCCAGCTGGATTTCATTTCCCTGAAAGATATAAATCAAACCTAAAACTATTATCAGAAAAGCAGGCAGCAATACTCCTGCTAAAAATCCAATAGTGGATATCAATTTTGAAATAGAGAGACCTTTTAAATTTAAAAACGTAAAGAGCCATATCAAAACCAGCTCTGAAACAAGCAGGTAGATCCAGTTGTCAGCTAAATCCGGTTTAAACATATAAGCAATCGACGATGATATAAAATATAACATCGCAATAGCGCTGATAACCATATAAGTCCATTGAAACCAGCTGGCCAGCAGTCCTAATCTTTTACCAAATGCTTCTTTTACCCAAACAGCAACTCCTCCCATATCAGGCCAACCTGTTGCAAGTTCAGCTGAAACTAAGGCTCCGGGAATGAAAAAGACCAATGCAGCAACTATCCCTAAAAATATCATCTGCATTTGAGTCTCAGCAATTGTAGGCAAATTTCTTATGCTGACAACAAAGGCTGAAGAAACCATTATTAAATAAAATAAACTTATCGACTTTTCATTTTTCATGAGTGCCCAATTTATTACTTATCTAGATCGATGTGTATTACAAAAAAAATAATTTGTCAAAAAGAAGGTAGTATTTTTAAGGTAGTATTTTTACTAACTATAAAAAATCTATTCTTTATGATTAGGGTTCCATGATGGTTTCTTAAACTTATGAATTATGAATGGGACTGCAAATATTACTGTAATGAAAATTACTAAAGTCGAGACATAAGCAGCATGATTCTCGTTTGGCAGCTGGACAGGCGGTGTCAATGCCATCACAAATGCAAAAACCATGGCAGCTAATCCTATTATTGAAACAAGCCAAATAAGAGGAACTCTAAAAGTTCTTTCAACTTCTGGTTTTTTATATCTTAAAACCAAACAAGACAGGATCATTAAAAAATACATCGTAACATATACCATCATTGATAATGCAACAGTAATCCAAAATGAGTTATTCACGTTTTTGCTGGTAAGTAAAAACATGGTAGAAGTAATTGAAATTATAATTGCCTGAAGAATCATCAAATTGATTGGCATGTTGTTCTTATTGACTTTCTGAAAAAAGGGAGGAAGTTCTCCTTCAAGAGCAGTTTCAAAAAGACCTCTTACAGGGCCTGCCAGCCAAGTGCTGAATCCTCCGGTTTGACCGATAGCTACAAATATGCTTAAAATCGGAATTAAAGCTTTTAAATGATATTTTTCTAAATATATGGTAAAAGCGCTCATGACTCCACCCAAAAGATTGATCTGATCCTGAGGGATAACAATTGCTAAAGATAAAGATCCCAATATATTTATAGCAAAAGACAAGAAAACTACAAAGGTTATGGCAATAGGAAAATTTCTTTTAGGATTTAAAACATTATTGGCATGCACAGCAGAACCTTCTATTCCTCCAAAAGTTCTCATAAAACCGATCAAAATAACAAGAGTGGAAAAATGCAGGGACGGAAAATAATTATCAAAATTAAAAGAAGTATCTAATTGAATTGGTTTACCCGAATGAACGTAATAAAAACCAAGTGATATTATTAAAATAGCCGGTATCAAAACTCCGATGATGAAAAAAGTCATTGATATTCCAGTAGAAATTTTTAATCCTTTTAAATTCAGAAATGTAAATGTCCAGATGAGTATTAATATGACGCAGATCAAATAAATTTTATTATTAATAAGATCTGCCGAATAAACATAGCCTAAAGACCCTGAAATAAAATAAAGCATTGCAATCACAGCAATATTCATGAAGACCCATTGCAGCCAAATAGCTAATAGTCCGAATTTTTTACCGAAAGCTTCTTTTACCCAGATGGCAATACCACCCATTTTAGGCCATCCGGTAGCTAATTCCGCTGAAACCATTGCTATAGGTATATAATAAATTATTAAAGCTAAAAATCCAAAAAAGAATATTTCCAAACCAGTTTTTGCCAGTACACCTAGATTTCTGATGCTTATATTAAAAGCAGCAGTCACCATCATTAGAGTAAACAGGTTCATTATTTTCGGTTTCATACTTTTCGCCTTATAAAAAATTATTCAAAATATGCATATTTAAAATCTATAAAGCCATTTGGATAAATAAATAGATCTTTTATAGATTCTTTTTTCAATAAATTTTGAGCAAGATGGCAAATAGGTATTATTGGCGCATCATTTAACAAAATATTTTCTGCTTCAACCAAAATTTTATCTCTTTTACACTTATCTACTGTAATTTCTGATTTTTCTAAAAGATCAGTGTATTTATTATTTTCCCAACCGGTATTATTTGTCGAGCTATCTTTGTATTTAAAAACATTTAAAAAATCAATAGGATCGTCAAAATCAGCTATCCATGAACTTAAAGCCAATTCATAGTCTAATGAACCTAATCTGTCTAAAAATGTTTTTCTCTCTAAAGCCTGAAGCTTTACTTTAATTTTTAGATTGTCTTCAAGATCTCTTTGCAGAGCCTGGGCTAAAATATGAGCCCTGTCGGAAGAAATATATGAAATAGTAACAGTCTTTGAAGCAAAATCATCTTTAATGATCGGAATATCAAAGGTTTCATCAGTAGGGACCAGCTTGGTGCTTTGTTTTTGACCACCCTGCAGAATATGTTCAATAATTTTTTTTCTATCAAAGCCGTTTACAAGTGCTTTTCTAAAATGAGGATCATTAATTTTTAAGGTATTTACTCTAATAAAACTTGTTCCATAAAAAGGTAAAATGCAAAAATTTTTATCATTTTTTAATTTTTTCAGGCTATCGACTGTCAAAGTAGAAAAAGGCGATCCGGCGATATCCAATTTATTCATTTCAAACATTCCCAGCTCTGCATCAGGAGTCATCATCAGCATCTTGATTTTTTTTAATTTTACTATTTTCGCATCCCAATAGAGATCATTTTTTTTAGCTTCTATATAATCAGAATGCTTAAATCTTGATAATTTAAATGCTCCGTTTGACACAAATTCCTTGTCATCCAAAAACCAATTCGGATTTCTTTGGTCAATATCTTTATTAACTGCAAAAAATATCGGCATAGTTAATAAATTCAAAAAATACGGGCAGGGATTTTCAAGTTGAATGACAAGTGTTTTTTCATCTAAGGCTTTAATTCCAATCTCGTCGGAAGATATTTTTCCCGCTTTAGCAAGCTTGGCATTTTTTATGACAAATAAATTAAAAGCGTATGGTGATACAAAATCTATGGACAAAGCTTTTTTATAACTATATTCAAAATCATAAGCGGTCAGCTTTTCACCGTTAGACCAGAAAGACTCTTTTAAAAAAAATGTATATTGTTTTCCGTCTGCATCAATAACATAACGATCGGCAATAGCGCATTGAACAGATCCGTCTTTTGAAGCTCTCATGAGTCCATCAAAAAGAGTTTTTGCAATATTGATGGAATTTATATCTCTGACTTTTCTAGGGTCCAAAGTCTGAGGTTCAGATCCGATGTTAAGTGTGATTTGATCTTTCACTAAAGTATTATTTTTACATGATTGAATTATCAATAAACCAAATATACTGAATAAAATAAAAATTTTTTTTATCATAACTTGCACAGAGATATCTATATTTTTTTATTATCATAAATCTAATAAAATAAAACAAATTAAAAAAATGATTAGATCAGTGTGCAAGTATGTTTACAAAAAAATTGTTTAATAAATAAAAATATTCACTTTTAGATTTTTTCTAAATTGAATGGAAATTTCTATTTTAAAAAGCATAAAAAATAATAAATGGGTATAATTAAAGAATTATTAAAATCACTATTATATGTATAAAAATTATAAAATATCTCTTATCTTATTATTATCCGGCGAAGGAGCTCGCTTTGGAAGTGATATTCCAAAACAGTTTCATAATTTATCCGGAAAAAAAATCTATTTGCATACTTTAGATACTTTTTATGGTTTAAACATATTTGATGAAATTATTCTCGTCTGCCATGAAAACTGGATCGACATAGTAAAAAAAGAAACCGCTAAGTTAAAAAAAATCAAAGTTATCTCCGGAGGAAAAACAAGACAGCAATCTTCATTTTTGGGTATTTCTTCATGCAATAATCCTGACTTTGTGATGCTCCATGATGCTGTAAGACCTTTTGTTTCAAAAAAAATAATTATAGACAATTTAGATTCGGTAATAATTCATAAAGCTGTCGATACCTGCATCCAATCGACTGATACTTTAGTGGAAATTGATAAAAATAAAAAAATTGAGAAAATCCCTAACAGAGCCAATTTATTAAGAGGACAAACCCCTCAAACCTTTGAATATGATTTGATTTTGAATGCCCATAAGGAAAATCTAAATAATAATTTAGCAACAGATGATTGCGGGCTTGTATTTAATAAAATAAAAATTCATGTAGTTGATGGAGATGAGAACAACATTAAAATTACTACTAAACTGGATCTTTTTTTGGCAGAACATCTGATAAGATTAAAACAAAACGATCTGATGAAAAATTTGAATACCAGTTTAGAAAACAAGGTATATGCAGTTGTCGGAGCAAGCGGCGGAATAGGAAAAGAACTGGTCAATCTTTTAAGAAAAGAGAAAGCTGTTCCCTTAGAAATCTCAAGGTCATCGGAATATAAAACAAATCTGGAAAATCCGGAAGAAATAAAAAAAACATTCAATGAAATTTATAAAAAACATGGAGAGATCTCCGGCATAATTAATGCTGCAGGAATATTTTTGGTAAAACCTTTAAAAGATACATCGAAAGATGAAATTGAGAATCTTGTTAAGGTTAACCTTTTAGGTTTGATATATTGCTGTAAAGAAGCAAAAATCCTAAAAAATGGCCATATCATCAATATTTCTTCTTCTTCTTTTTATAAAGGCAGAAAAGATTATGGTGTTTATTCTGCCACTAAGGCAGCTATTGTAAATTTCACCCAAAGTCTTGCTGAGGAATTCCCCGATTTAAATATAAATTGCCTAGTTCCGCAAAGAACAAACACACAGATGCGAAGAAAGTTTTTCCCAGATGAAGAAATCGATACTCTTTTAGATCCCAAAAATGTTGCAGAAGAAATAATAAATATATTAAAAAACACTAATCTGACAAATTCTATTATTGAAATTAAAAAATAATTCAAGCGTTCTTATATATGTTTTTTGTTTCTTTAAAAACATCTAAAAGCAATTGTGTTTTTCAAGGATGTGTTAAAAAAGCATCTGCCAATTTATAAGATATGTTTTTCTTATTTTTTGACATTAAGCTGCAAGGTTTTTTTAATTATTTCAAATTTTAATAAATGCTTATCCTTTTTATAAGAAGTTAAAGGACTCCAATACATAGCAACATCCCTATACAAATATTTTTCATCAAAAAAGTAAGACTTAAAGAAATAGTAGCTGGCAAGATTGAAATATGAAGAATCAAATCCAGGGACTGCAAAAGGAAGCGCGAAAACATTAATAACAGGAGGAACAAAATTGCAATCTTTGATAACAATACCGTTAAAGATAATCCTGCATGGAGGATTTGAAGGGATTTCATGGATAGTATTATCAACTGTGCTTCCATTGAAAACGGCAAGAGTAGGTTTTATGCCGCCGGCTCCTGCAAAAACTTGACCGGAACTATGAACTAAAATCGGAGAAGACAAAGATCCTACATATCCGCCAAGGCCATTGAAAATTGCATTACCAGCAGAAGTGATTGCTACCGGTGATGACACATTTGTGATATCTGTCAATGATACAAAACTGATGTTATTTGCATCTATTGTTCCTGAAAATGTAATTTTTCCTCCGTTAACAAATAAATTATTTATATCTCCCGAAATAGTGCCTAATGATGCAGTTCCGGTTCCGGTATTTATAATGACATTTTCAGGAGAATTTCCATGAATGGTTACAAAAGACAAATGTCCATTATTTGTAACTAGCTGCAGATCATTGCCGCTTCCCAAATCCACTATGCCATTCGTAAAGCTGATTGCCCCTCCATAAGATGTAATATTGGTTTGAGATCCCGTATTGAGACTGATTTTATTTCCGGCAGAATAAATTTGAGTATGGGCATTATATGTATTGTTTGCCATATTGATATCGTTTGAAGCAGTTAAATTCAATGTTCCATTTACTCCGGTTCCTATCGATCCGATTCCGTTTAAATTAATATCATTAGAAGAGCTTACAATAAAACTGAGAAGAGCTGTTGTTCCGCCGACAATTTGATTACAAAAAATATTACCTAATCCTCCTATTAAGTTAAGATCATGATTCCCATTAACTGTGCTGTTAAAGACAATATCATTTCCCCCATCGCTATTTAATGTCGTATTATTTGTTAAAGTAACAGCATTTGTAAATGTTATATTTGAATTTACTGCATGAAGAACACCTTGCAAAGTTATATTTCCAGTACCTAGTTCCTGAAAATCTGAAGAAATCAAAGTATTGGATCCAAAAATAAATGAAGAGCTCAGGCTATGGGTAATAGTTACAGGACCGAAAGAAGTTGTAACCAACGTTGAATTCACGGCAAAAGAGTTATTTGTTAAATTAATTCCTCCAACAGCATTTGTATTTATAGTATTGTTCAAAGTTGTTGTACCGTTTCCAGTTGTCTGAACAAAAGATGTCGATCTTAAGCCATTGATTGTCAGATTTTTTGCGTTTGCTACTGAAACAGCGCCTAATCTAATTGATGATCCGGCGCCCGAATGAAAATTGATATCGCCGCTTCCATCAGTTGTCAAAGAAAGATCTGCGGCTCCTGATATAAAAGCATCAATGGTATTATTAAAATTAATTAGTCCCGACCCTGAGCTCAAGGACATATTCCCTTCTAGAGAAACCGGCCCGCTAAAATTAATCAAGGCATTATTCGTGCTAAGAGATCCGCTTATTGAAACATTACCGCTGCCGCTTTGATTAAATAACCCTGAAAGAGTAATACTGCCTGGTGCAGTACTTCTAAAAAGTCCTGTATTATTTATAATGATCGGACCTGATCCGGTAGTCAGCCAGTTAGCCCCTCTGGTAAAATTTGTTCCCGTTAAATTTATTCCGGCCACATTGCTTGTAGCTAAATCTCCATTAAAAACAGTTGTCCCAGATCCCGATGATTGAATAAATGAAGAAGCTGTTACCGCTTGAGTAGTCACATTATGCGCGCTTGCAATATTGATATTTCCCAACGCAGTTATGCTTCCGATATTTTGAGAAAAAGTAGTATTCCCGTTAGCACCTGAGCTTAAAGATAAATTACCTGGGCCATCAACAGTATTTGCAAATGTTATAGTCTGATTTGCCGCAGAAGTATTAAGCGATGGACTGCCGCTAAGAGTTGTCGCGCCTGAAAATAATATCGGCTGACCTGCTGTAATAGATCCGGAGAGCGTCACTGAACCTGCGCCTGACTGGGTAAATGCTCCTGAAAGAGTTGCTGCTGAAGCAAAATTAAGGATTCCGGAATTGGATATTATTAAAGAACCGTTGTTTGAGGTCTGAACATTACCTATAAAATCGAAATTGGTTCCAGTTAAGGAAATTCCGGAAACGGAAGCTGTCAGATTACCATTAAAAGTTGTAGTTCCCAATCCGGAAAACTGAACTAAAGAACCGAGAGTTGCATTTGAAGAAAATGTTATATCGGCTCCAGAAAGTATGGTTAGATTTAACAAGGGGCGAGTGCCTCCGATAGCCTGAGCAAAATTAATGTTCGATCCTCCGGAGTTTAATGTCAGCGAATCTGTATAAGCAGTTGTATCATCGATAGTCTTTGAAAAAGTAATATCAGCGCCTATCACACTAAAAGTCGAAAATATATTAGAAGTTCCAAGAACAACAGGATTTGGAAAAATCAGAGCAGTATCTGTAGAATGTAAATCTCCTAAAGCATAAAAAGTTCCGCTATAATTAAAAGTAAATGAATCTGCATATTCATGACCAAGAGTCAAATCTGTGCAATTAAAAGAAGCTGATGAGAATTCTCCGTTACCAGAGGTTCCCAAATCACCTACCGTTATATTTCCTCCTCCTGCATTCAATACTAAACTTCTCAAATTTGCTGCTGCGGCATGAACATCGCCGAGAGCTATATTTCCATTACCTGAATTCATAGTAAGATCAGTTCCGGTAGAAAGTAGTATTCCCAAACCATTGATAAAATTAATATTGCCTCCATTAGAAGAAAATGTAGTCAAAGATCCTGCGTTCATATTTATTGCAAAAGAAGTCATTGCATCATAAGTTTGAGCATTTGCATTATACGTATCGCCTGTAAAATTGATTTCCCCGCTAGCAGATAACAAAATCGCATCATTAGCTCCAACAGCAAGAGGAGTTCCAATATTTGCAAGAGAAATTTCGTTTCCTGAAACTGTAATTGATCCTAGAGCCTGATTGAAGCCAACTACCTGAACTAATGTAACATCTCCACCTCCGGCATTTAAAGTAAGATTCTCTGTTCCCAAGTTTCCATCTACAGTATTATTAAAAGTAATGTTTCCCGATCCAACCGAGCTGTCAAGATCGGCATCTATTCCTATAACAAGAGGACCGTTTATAATTATACCCTGATTTGCACTCAGAGGTCCTCCCAGAACAATTAATCCCCCATTTTGAATAAATGAACCTTCAACGCTCGTAACGGTCGGACCTGAACCCAAAATCGATCCGGTATTAGTTACTATAAACGATCCCCCATTAGTAGCTGTTATTGAGGTTGCTAAGGCTCCTACAATAAAATCTGTTCCGTTCAAATTGATCCCGTCAGGGGTATTTGTATCAAGGCTTCCTAATAATTGAGAAGTTCCTGTTCCGTTTAACTGAGTAAATGAATTGGCTGTTATTGCCTGGACAGTTGCATCATTAACGCTTGTAATCGTAAAAGCTCCGAGACGATTTGTTCCGCCAAAGACTCCCAAAATATTTATATTCCCGCCTCCGGCTATTAATGTGAGAGGCTGATTACCGTTAACCGTATTTCCCGCTGAAAAAGAAATCGTCCCGCCTCCTATACTTGAATCAAGGACGGAAGGGGCTGTTAAAGTAATTGGACTTGTTCCTGAAAAACTGATGTTCGCAGATGCGGCTAATGCATTTGTAGTCGTTATATTACATCCGAGCAAAACAATTCCGGAGCCGTCCTGAGTGAAAATGTCATCTGATGAAATTGTCTTTCCTGATGTGGTTGTCAATATGCCGGTATTTGTAATTGAAATAGGTCCTGACCCTGCAGCTGTCATATTCTGCAGAATTGTAAAGGCAGATCCGTTTAAATCTATTCCGCCGCTTCCTGATGTATTGATATTGCCGTTTAATAAAGTTGTCCCTGTTCCTGCGCTTTGAGTTAGTGATAAAGCAGTTACTGCCTGAGCTGTAAAGTTTTTAGCTGTTGAAATCGTCAGTGCTCCAAGCGAAGCTATACTGCCGGCATCCTGAGAGAATGAAATATCACCTGTTCCGGATGATAAGCTGAAGTTATCGGTTGATGCGATTGTTCCGTTTAGCGTATTTAGAAAACTGATATTCGCATTGGCCGCGCTTGTATCTAAAGAACCTGATCCTGAAACAGCAAAAGGTCCGTTAAACTGCATCGCTCCGCCGGCTGTTATAGAGCTTGAAAGGAGGGTTCCTCCTGATCCTGTTTGAGTAAATGGTCCTGAAATAGTACCAGTTGCTCCTGAGGTTAAAGTAAGAAGATTGGTATTTGTCACGCTAACATGGCCGGATAACAAAGTTGTAAATGTATCATTAAAAGTAAAAGCTGTTCCGTTAAGAGAAATACCTGAAGCTCCTGAAGCGCTCAATGGTCCGTTAAATGTGGTTATCACCGAACCTGCGCTCTGGGAAATAGCTGCCGCTGAAATTCCCTGACAAGATATTGTTGCGCCGCTCGTAATTGAGAAAGAATTAACGGGTGTTGCTGATCCGACATTTCCTGATAAGGTTATATTTCCACTTCCGCTGCCGAGGGTAAGGTTGAATGCACCATCTATTGTGTTTGAAATGCTGATATTGCCTGTTCCTGATCCTGTATTTAATGAAGTATTTCCCATTAGCGTTAT
>JBAZUK010000005.1:0-128431 GCA_041661445.1 Parachlamydiales bacterium | reverse complement strand
TTTGTCGAAATGCATTCATTTCCCTTTACTTCAATGCGATTGATCAAAACCTTTTGGCCATCTGGCATTTCCAGTCTTTTTTCAGGAATATCGATCTGGATTGCAGGGACTATTTTTTCCTGATCAAGAGGTTTGGCCTCATATTCCTTTTCCAGCTCGCGCTCTACAACTCCGGCAGATGGCGCTGGCGGAGGAACAGCAAACAGCCCGATTCTTGTTAGAAGAAAAAGAATAGTGAAAATAAAATATCTTTTAATCATTTCATCATCTTAAAAAATATATATATATCTAACAATCAAATATTGCTATTTTTCACTTATACGAAAAGTTTTTAGATGAATTTTTTGAAGAGTTTTTTTGAGGTATACAGGACTTGAACCTGTGACCCTCTCCTTAAAAGGGAGATGCTCTACCGACTGAGCTAATACCTCATGAGTTTGCACTCAAATATTTTTGACCCCAAGGGGATTCGAACCCCTGTCGCCAGAATGAAAATCTGGTGTCCTAGACCGGGCTAGACGATGGGGCCATCGTTTAATTTTATAAATTCTAATCTACGCCCTGAATAATTTCAAGAATTATACTTCCAAAATTTCTTTTTCTTTTTCCGAACATATTACATCGATATCTTTACAGAACCTATCAGTCATGTCTTGTATCATTTTTTCTTCTTTTTTCATTACATCTTCAGGTATTTCGCCAGCTTGCTTTTGTTTTTTTATAGCGTCATTAAATTTTCGTCTGATTTCTCTGATCTTAATTTTCGAAGTTTCAGCTTTGTCCTTACATCTTTTACACATATCTTTTCTAACCTGCTGATCCATTGGAGGTATAATTATCCTAACAAAATTTCCATCCACAATAGGCTGAAGATTTAAATTTGCTGCCTCAATGCCTTTTGCTACAGCATTCACATTACTTGGATCAAATGGAGTTACAAGAAGCTGTCTTGATTCAGGTACAGTAACATTTGCAAGATCTCTAAGACGCATCTTTGTTGAATAAACTTCAACCTGAACACCATCAAGCATAGACGGATTTGCTCTTGAAGATCTAATATTTTTTAAATCTTGTTTAAAATGATCAATAGCTAGATTCATTTCTTTTTTTACAGCATCATTATTATTCATTTTGACCTCTAATCTTATAAAAAAATTATATAATTTATAAAAACATTCTTATCAAGAAAGAAATAAATTATACAGACTCTCCTATTTTCCATCTCCAAAAACAATTAAGCGACAAATCTTTCTTAATCTCTTTTCCTCTATTTTGAACAAAAGT
The DNA here is from genome assembly GCA_041661445.1 of Parachlamydiales bacterium. Lineage (GTDB taxonomy): Bacteria > Chlamydiota > Chlamydiia > Chlamydiales > SM23-39 > JBAZUK01. The sequence goes on along the minus strand of JBAZUK010000005.1, from coordinate 127,147 downwards.
TTGAACTGAAATATTTGGGTCTTTAATATATTTTTGATTAAGCAGACATGTTTGATCAGCAAAAGCTTTGATTTTTCCAGCTACTATTTTTTCAATCACAAATTCAGGCTTGTCTTTAATTTGAGATCTTGCGATCTCTTCTTCTTTATTCTTAACAGCCTCTGGTATATTTTCTTCTTTTAAATATTGAGGATCTTCAGCCGCAACATGCATTGCGATATCTCTTGCAGTTTTCTCTTCTTTATCACAGCCTTTGATTTCAACAATAGTTACAATTTTTCCATTCATATGTGAATAAATTCCATAAGAAGAATTTTTATCTTTATGAATAGCCAAAATTCTTGAAACCTGAATGTTTTCACCAATTGCCTGAATCAAAAGGTTTCTATATTCATCAATAGTGAGCGATGGATCGATATTATAATTTTCTTTTAAAAAACCTTCTAGGGAAGTTGGTGTGTTCTTTGCAACCTGTTCAGCCAGTTCATTTACAAACTTTTGAAATTTTTCGCTTTTTGCAACAAAATCTGTCTCAGTATTAACTTCAATAAGTCCAATTTCATTTTTAGATTCAAAAAAGCCAATAACGCCCTCTTTTGTCTCCCTTCCTTCTTTCTTAACTGCAGAAGCAAGACCTTTTTTTCTTAAAATTTCAGCCGCTTTTTCAATATCACCATCAGCTTCAACAAGAGCATCTTTGCATTTTGACATGCCTACGCCAGAACGTTCTCTTAAATCTTTAATCAACTCTGAAGTAATTTTTGGATTCATTATACTTCCTCCTCAGTCTCTTGTTCTGAAGTTTCAATAGGCTCCTCTTCTTCTTTATCTTTTATATCGCTTTTAAAAGGAGATTTTTTATCTTGTTTTGTTAAGCTGATTTTAAGTTCTTTCTTTTTTTCAATAATAGCATCAGTAAGCGCAACTAAAATCAATTTAACGCTTTTTAAGGCATCATCGTTACATGCAATTACATGATCAATCGGATCAGGATTGCAATTTGTATCAACAAGCGCCATTACGGGTATATTTAATTTCTTTGCTTCTGCTACAGCAAGGTGTTCCTGGGATGGGTCTACGATTATTAAAAGACCAGGAGTTTTTCTCATTGCGCGGATGCCTGATAAATTCTTGTCCAATTTTTGTTGTTCTTTTGTCAATTCAGAAAGTTCTTTTTTTGTTAATCCTTCTCCGCCGGTCGCTATTCTCTTTTCAATTTTCTCTAATGTCTTAATTGATTTTCTGATAGTAGTCAGGTTGGTTAACATTCCGCCAAGCCATCTCTCGCAAACATAATATTCACCTGATTTCTCAGCGCATTCTCTGATAACTGTTTTTGCTTGTTTCTTTGTTCCGACAAATAGGATAGATTTATGTTGTGTGACAGTATCTTTAATAATCTCAACCGCACTTCTAATTTGCTGCATTGTCTTGGCAAGATCTATTATGTAGATACCGCTTCTTTCTTCAAAGATGAACCTTTTCATTTTCGGATTCCATCTTCTCTTTTGATGCCCAAAATGAGCTCCAGCTTGTAATAAATCTTTAATTGTTACGTCTATTTGTTGTTTTGCTGTCATATGTGCCTTTGTTAAATACCTTAATTTTTTTTTAGCGCCTGATCAGAATCGAACTGACACTCGTAGCTTGGAAGGCTACTGTTCTACCATTGAACTACAGGCGCGAATAATAATTATTCAAATTTATAAAAAATTTAAATTTTACTCGAGTTTTTATTTTTTTCCAAGTAAAACTATATTATTAATATATATTTATTGAAAGAAAAAAAGCTATTAAAGTTTTTAAATGACAGATACTACAATTAATAAAAAAATCAGTTTTATTTCAAAAATAATTCTTACCATTTTTTGTCTAATTTCATTCAAAGTTTGGGTATTAGGGGTAGTCCAAAAAGAAAAAAGGACAAAGGAGGCCTTCAATCCTCAAAGAAGGTCCATCATTCTTAAAGCCAACAGAGGCATTATTTGCGATAGAAATGATACCCCTCTAGCAATCAATAGAATTAAATATAATGCAACCATTTATTATTCTCATATAAGAGAACTTCCTTATATTAAATACGTGAAGGATGAAAATGGAAGAAAGGTCAAAAAATATATAAGGAAAGAGTATATAAAAAAACTTTCCGAACTATTAGCTGATATATTAGATCTTAATGCAAACAGAATTGAGGATTTGATTTACTCAAAAGCCTCTTTGCTTCCACATATACCTTTTGTCATCAAAGAAAATATTTCAGAAAAAACCTATTACAATCTGAGAATGCTTCAAAAAGATTGGCCGGGAATTTTTGCCGAAGCCTCGCAGGAAAGATTTTATCCCCTTAACGAGGTAGGTGGCAATGTTATAGGTTATATGGGCAGGATTTCCCAAAAAGAATATTTTGCTATAGCTAACGAGATCAGTTATTTGCAAAGCTTAATTAATAAATATGAAAACAAGGAAAGCTTAGATGGACTCGAAAAATATAAGACCATTGAAGAAGTAAAAGATCGTCTTACCGAATTAAAAAATTTATCTTATAACAATTCAGATGTCATTGGGAAAGCTGCTATTGAGAAGGTTTTTGATGAAAAGCTAAAAGGATTTCATACAAGAAAAACTTATGCAGTTGATATTAAAGGAAATTTTTTAAAAGAAATTGAAGGTTTTAAAAAACCTCAAAGCGGTTCTAAAATCAATCTGTGCCTTTCTGCAAAGCTTCAGGATTTTGCTGAAAATCTGTTAATTGAAAATGAAAAAATCAGAGAAGGTCAAAGTAAAATTTATAATAATTTAAAAAAAGAAACCCAAATCCAGGATCAGCCATGGATAAAAGGCGGCTCTATAGTAGCAATGGACCCAAATAATGGTGAAATCCTTGTTCTGGCATCATTTCCAAGATTTAACCCTAATGATTTCATATCCTCAAGCAATCTGGAATTAAAAAAAATAAAAGAAAAAAAAGTTAATAAATGGTTAGAAACATCTTCTTATATTGCAAAGATTTATGATGGAAAAGAACATTTATCAAAAGAAGTTTTTTCTTCAGATCACAAAATCGAAGAGAAAGAACTTTCATATGATTATTATCTTGAACTTATTCTCTCAAAAGACAGCTTAATCAAGAAAAGTTTAGATAAGATAAACAACCTTAAAACAGCGATTGAACTTCAGGAAAATGTTGAATCATTATTTTATTTTTCTAAAGCCGATAAGGTCGAAACTCTTTTCAATGCAATCTTTTCAAATAATCAAAATGAAGACGAAGAAGAAATTTTAAAAAATTTGCAAGAGAATGAATCATATTTAAAACCTATCGAAAATAAAATCAAAGATCTATTGGGAATTATTCCAGACAACAGAGATAAGATTTTTACCGTAGACCTATGCCGAATGCAGGTTTTCAACTGCTCATTTTCTGATGATTTAATTCAAAAAGTCGGAAAGTTGTCATTAAATGATTATTGGAATATATCTAAAGCAATCTTAAGGATTAAAGATTTTCTTAAAGAAGATGTTAGACAGGTTTTTCATGAAAATTTCTTTTCACACTGGAGAGAAGAAAATGAAAAAATTTTTCTTAAATCAAAAAGGATACAGGAAAATGAAAAACGCCAGTATCCTAAACCTTACATCGATCTGTTAGATGAATATGAAAAAGAAAGATTTAATGAATTTTGGCATGAAAACTATGCAATCTTTATTACTTTTCTTTTAAAAGAAAATGTTTATAAACAGGGATTAGATAAATATTTTGAGCATATCAAAAATTTAGATAAGGACCCTTTAAAAAAAGACATAGAACTGGCAAACTCGCAATTAATAAATTTAGACGGTTCTTCTTTATATTCTTTTATTAAAACAATCAGGTCATTTGATGAATTGGACAGACCATTATTAGGAAGATATACAAGGGTCAGAAAAAACAAAAATTTACAATTGGAAAAACATCTGGCTGCAGCCTTTTATCCTGTTGAAGGTTTTGGTTATTCCAAATCTTATGCTATAACAAATTCAACTCCTCCAGGATCGATATTTAAAATTCTCATCGCTTATAGCGCCTTGATAGAAAAATATGATGATCTTGTAAAAAACAACCTTAGTCTATCTCAATTAAACCCTCTTGTAATTATTGATGATTTTTATTGGGATACAGTTAATAAAAAAAATGGACTAATCGTTGGAAAAACAATAGACGGCAGACCCTTTCCCCGTATCTATAAAAACGGCAGGCTTCCTAAAAGTTCTCACTCCGGAATAGGTAAAATCGATCTTGTTCAGGCCTTGGAAAAATCTTCCAACCCTTACTTTTCAATACTAGCCGGAGATCATATCCAAAATCCTAATTCTTTAATAAATATTGCTGAAAATTTAAACATCGGCAAAAAAACCGGGATCGACTTATTAAACGAATCAAAAGGCAATCTGCCTAAAGATATACTTAACAACAAAACTTCTTTATATTCCTTCGCAATCGGACAGCATTCTTTAGTAGCAACTCCAATTCAAATTGCCGTAATGATGTCAGCCATTGCCAATAAAGGAAAAGTGTTAAAACCAAAACTTGTAAAGTCAGATAATACGATAATAAAAAACACAATTGCCCTCCCCGATGAAGTTAGGAATATAATTTTTGAAGGTCTTGACAGAGTTATCTCTTCTGCGGAAGGAAACTCAAGGGCCGAAGCGATAAATTATCTACGTCATAAACCAAAGCTTTATGAAGAATATAAAAATAAGAAGCATTTATTTATCGGAAAAACCTCAACAGCAGAATTTATGTATAAACATTACATTAATCCTTCCGCTAAGGCTCAAAAATATAAAAACATCTGGTTTGGAGCGATTTCTTTTGAAACTCCAAAAGATAATGAAAACAAAAGACAAATTTGGGAAAAACCTGAGCTTGTTGTGATAGTTGAACTAAATTTTGGTTCAAGCGGTAAAGAAGCAGCTCCACTAGCTTTTCAGGTTGCTCAAAAATTTAAAGAACTTAAAGAAAAAAAAGAACTTTAATTAAATATTATTTCATATATTTAATTTTTAAAAAAAAATTCAAAGAAACTCGAGGATTATTTTTTTATTCTTAAAGTTTTTTGAAAATATTCAATTGTAGAAGCTAATCCTTCTTCAAGAGCTATTTTAGGAGCCCAGTTTAAAAAAGTTTTGGCTTTTGTAATATCGGGACACCTCTGTTTAGGATCATCTGAAGGCAGATCTTTAAAAATTATCTTTGATTTTGATTTTGTAAGCTTAATAACTAAATTTGCCAATTCGATGATTGTAAATTCACCCGGATTTCCCAGGTTTACCGGTCCAATAACATGGTCTTTGGAATTCATTAAAAGGATAAATCCATCTATAAGATCGTCTACATAACAAAAAGACCTGGTTTGCAGTCCCTTGCCGTAAACTGTAATATCTTCTCCTTTCAAAGCCTGAACGACAAAATTAGATACTACCCTGCCGTCGTTCGGATGCATTCTTGGTCCATAAGTATTAAATATCCTGGCGACCTTTATTGGAATATTATATTGGCGATGATAGTCGAAAAACAAGGTTTCAGCGCATCTTTTAGACTCGTCATAACAAGACCTTATTCCGATCGGATTAACATTGCCAAGATATTCCTCAACTTGAGGATGAACATGCGGATCTCCATATACTTCACTTGTGGAGGCCTGAAATATTTTTGCTTTAGTTCTTTTGGCAAGTTCAAGAACATTGATGGCGCCATGAACAGAAGTTTTTACTGTTTGAACAGGATCATGCTGATAATGAATCGGTGACGCCGGACAGGCTAAATTGTAAATTTCATCAACTTCAATATTGATTGGATCACAAACATCATGTCTCATTAATTCAAAATAAGGGTTGTTCAAGAGATGCAATATATTTTTTTTAGATCCGGTAAAAAAATTATCAACGCAAATTATTTCATAGTCACTATCTAATAATTTTTCACATAGGTGCGATCCTAAAAAACCGCTTCCGCCGGTAACTAATGCTTTTTTTTTCATTAAAAACTTAAATCCTTAATAAGTTATAAAACAAAATTTGTTTTTTTCTTCAGTCTTATTGATAAAATTTTTTATATCATCATAAGTCTCATTTTTAATCGTAAGAATAATTTTATCTGAAAAATCCAAATATACCCTTGCTTCAGCACTATTTATCTTAGAGCTGCTATAAATCATTATTAAATCATATTTTTCTTTTAATTGCTGAAGAATTTTTGAAAAACTCGATGATTTCAAAAGTTCAAAAGAAAAATAATTATTTCCGCCGGAAGGAAGATAATCGTAAGCCTGCAGTTTTTGTATTGGAATCTTTTTAACGTCATTGCTTAAATAAGAAAACAATCCAGGTTCTTCACTCGGATCAGATTTAGTTTCAATCACAATTATTTTTTTTCCCATCATTGCCAGTAATGTTGATAAATAGTGAATATAATTAGGGCCATCTGAGCATATTGCAGTGATAATTTTTTGATCCGACTCACCTATAGAAGAAATAATTTTTCTTAATGACTCTAAGTCCACTACGTCCAAATCATTGATTTGAAGGCCTTGAGATTTAAATGAAATAGCGCCTAGATGATCATACCCAAGCGTGGTAATCGAATCTTTTGATAAAGGAAATCCTTTGATAGCGAAGAAATAGATGCTAAAGAAAAAAAATAAAAATAACGAACCTATCGCAATAATAAAGGATTTAAAATAACAAAGGGAATCATAAAAAAAATTAACTGCAGCATAATCAATCGGTTTGGAATTAATCTGTTTTAAATTTGCATCTAACTTTTTAGATTCCAATAATTTTTCAATAGATTCTATTTTATTTTTATTCATTTCAATTTTCATTTTGATCTGATTTTCAAAATCTAATCTAGAAACCAGCTTATCTATATTAGAAATGACATGATTTAATTTCATTTCTAGGGATTTTTTTTCAGTATTTAAAAGGAACAATTTGTTAGTCACATATTTTTTAGCGTTAGAAGAAATTTGCAATATTTCATTTTCGATTAAACTTCTCTTAGTTTTTTTCAGAGAAACAATTTTTTCATTTATGAGTTTTAAATCTGATTTTCTTAAATTTAATTTTTCATCCAAGTAAAAAATAATGTATTTCTTTTCTAGTTCATATTCTTTTTTTAAGACCTCTAGTTCCTTTGAGGTATATATTGATAAATTTTCAAGTTTTTTTGAAATTTCTAAAATGTTTTTGATCAGATCAAAACTTATTATTGATATAAATCCTATTTTATATTGATCTACATTTAATTTTTTTTTCGTCAATTCAATTTGAGAAATATCTTGAGCAATTTCATCTTTTTTTTGATCAAGGTGAATAAGTAAATCATTCACATTATCTAAATTCAAAAAAGGCAAAGAAGACGCTTCTTCAAGAAAATAATTTCTTGAAAAAACTTTATTACTCTTACTAAATAAAATTGATTTTTCCAAATCAATTTTTTGACTTATCATAGATTCTTGAAAATCGTTGACAGCCAAAAAACTTGGATAACTTGAAATAATTTTTTCTAAAAAATTATTTTTAGAAAGAATGTCTCTATATAAAGATCTTTGTAAAATATCATCTTCATTTTTTAGTTTTTTTATTCTTTCCAACAACTCCATCAATTTATCATCTAAGATCGAAATATCATCTACATTTTGCAGATTAATGGATTTAAAAATATTTATTTCATCTATATTTTCTGTGACTTTTTTTTGCAAAATGTCTTTCTGATTCAAAAGGGCTGCAATCTCAAGCTCAAAATTTATTAGGCCAGTAGATCTTACATTTTCTTTTAAGTGATCATCATATTGATCTAAAAAAGAATCAAGTTCCTTCTGAACAATTGTTTTTCTTTCCTCTAAATAACCAAGCTGCTGTTTTGTTACTTTACAATTTTCCTCGTTTAAATAATCACAATATAAATCCATCAAATTATTTAAAATATATGCAGCAATATAAGGGCTTTTTTCTCTTGTCTTTAAAAAGATAAAGCTAGAATTTTTATCTTTTATCACTTTTAAATTTTTTAAAACATTTTCAACAACATTTTCCCAGGGCAATATTTTAATTTTTATAATTTTATTTATAAAACTTTTTGGCATTTCTTCAATTTCAAAGGAAACTTCTGAAAAGTTAATCCTTTGATTAAGCTTTGCCTTCCCAAGAGTTTTTCTATTTTCATCTAATATTTCAAAAGTCTTCTCATCCAAAATTTTAAGATAATAAAATATTGGCTCCAAACCATCGTAACTTGCATTTATAAATTTTATCTGATCGTTTTTAAAAGAATTTTTCTTAAAATCCATTTCCAGATTTTTTTTCAAAACATTAAATTTTTGCTTAAAAAAGTTCTGCTGCTCAACTACTTCGATTTGAAGAGCTAATCGGCTGACCAGTTTTTTAATGATTTTTTGTGTTTTAAAAAAAGAAAATGCATCGATCTGATAATTTGAATTATCCGATAAAACTATATCTTTTAAGTTTCCTATAGTTTTACTCTTTTCTATATCTTCATAAAAAATTGCTTTTGCTTCGTAGATTGGAGGCTTGAATAAAAACATTAAAATGCTTAAGAAAAAAATTATAACAAAAAAAATTAAATACAATTTTTTCTTTTTAACAATGAGTGTTTTGATATCCGAAAAGGAAAATATATAATTATTATTTTCCATCAATCATGATTCCCATATTTTTAAATCCTCTATATGCTGAATCAATAATAGAAATAGTCGGCAATATCTGCATAACAAATCTATTCCAATCAGCTAAAGGTTTAGAAGCCACATAAACAATATCCCCATCTATTAAATTAAGAGATGAGCTGGGCAGTTGCGTAATATAGTCCCAATTCAATAAATAAATTTTTGGTGTTTTAACATTTGCTCTGAAAATCTGAATAAAAGATTTATCGCCAGTATACAAAATCCCCCCGGATATCGTTAAAGCTTCTTTTAAAGAAATCTTTCCATCCGGAATGTCGATAGCAAGCTGTTTTTGAACTTCTCCTAAAACATAAATTTTTGAACTCGGGGCATCAGCAATATAAATTTTATCATGATCATTAAGAACAATATTTTGGCTCATATCTCCTTGTTTTATTAATTTATACATATCAACAGGTAAAAAAACACCCTCTCTTAAAACGTAACTTTTAAAAAGATTGGCATCCCTGGGTAGCTTGATTTTGGAAAATAATTCATAGATTCTCGTATTTGATTCAATCGAAATTTCATCTGAGACTAGACCGGTAACTTCTATTTTCTTAAGTTTTCTTTTTTTAAATGACACAAAAACTTCAATATCGCTAATTTCCTTTAGACATTTTTTCTGAATTTCTTCTTTAGCCTCATTTAAAGTTAGGTTTTCTACTTTAATATAACCAAAACCAGGCAGATAAATGTTTTTATCAATTATCTGAAAACCCGAGGTTTGAGATAGAGATTTAATTAAATTAGTCAAATCTTTTCTTATCGGATGGTAAATCTCAATATTTAGTATATCTTCTTCTTCAATCAGATCTTTTCTGTCTTCCAATAATTTAGCATCCAGCTTTGCCAAATTATTTCCATACATTTCAAGAATTGCGAATTTGCCTTCATTGATTTTTGAAGAGTCCCTGACGAATTCTTCTACTTTGCACATCTCACTGTTGTTCCTGGTAGAACACCCAATTAAAACAAATGAAACTATAAAGAATTTTTTTAAACTTTTAAAAAACATATAAATTAAAATGATTTTTTCTTAAAATAATCGGAATAATATATCACAATTAATTTAAAAAACTAAAAAAAATGAAAAGAATTTTGATAACCGGCGCTGCCGGATTTATAGGCTTTCATCTAAGTCTTAACTTAAAAAAAAGAAATGATTTTGTAATCGGTCTTGATAACTTCAATCATTACTATGATGTAAACCTCAAAAAATCAAGAGCTTCTATATTAAAAGAAAATGATATTCAGGTTATACAAGCTGATATTAATGATACCGATGCGTTAAATAAAATAATCTCAGATAACAGCATTACACACGTTGTCAATTTAGCAGCTCAGGCCGGCGTTCGATATTCTTTGAAAAACCCATCTACATATGTACAATCCAATTTAGTCGGATTTGTAAATCTTCTGGAAGCCATTAAAAATTATAGAAACATAAAATTTATATTTGCCTCCTCTTCTTCTGTATATGGGTTAAACGAAACTTCACCTTTTTGCGTTAATGATAAAACCGATCGGCCGGCTAATTTATATGGCGCTACAAAAAAAGCAAATGAATTAATCGCTTTTTCTTATCATAATCTATACCAAATTCCAACTGTCGGACTTAGATATTTTACTGTATACGGGCCTTATGGCAGACCTGACATGGCGTACTACAAATTTACTAAGAGTATCATTGAAGGTAAAAAAATTGATCTTTTTAATGAAGGAAACATGAAAAGAGATTTTACATATATCGATGATATAATTGCGGGAACCGTTTCTGCAATTGATTATGCTAAAGATTTCGAAATATTTAATTTAGGAAATAATAAACCCGTTGATTTAAATTATTTCATTTCCTTAATAGAAAAAAAATTAAACAAAAAAGCCAAAAAAAATCTAATCTGCAATCAAAAAGGAGAAATGATTTCAACTTGCGCAAACATTGACGGCTCTATTGAAAAGTTAAATTTTTCACCCAAAACTACTATTGAAGAAGGTATGGAAAAATTTTTAACCTGGTATCTTGAAACCTATCTATAATCTTAACAATAATCTATTCCCGGTCTTTCGTAAAAAAGATCACCTTATTAATAATTTTTCATTAATTATTAAATTTACGAAACATTAAAAATTTATAATTATTGATATAATTAAGTCATTAAAAAACACGTCATACAATTTAAATTAACTTGAATTAAATTTGCTCATTTTAGTAATACTAAAAATTAAGAGGGAATTATATGAGACGATCTCTAATTCCAAAGTTATATTCATTATTTAAAGAAGAAAAATATAGTTTTTCTATATTCCAAAAAGACTTGTTTGCAGGCATTGTTGTTGGGATATTATCTATTCCCATGTCGCTTGCATTTGCGATCGCATCAGGAGCTAGACCGGAACAGGGCTTATTTACTGCCGTAATTTCCGGTTTTATAGTAGGGATTTTTGGCGGAAATAGAGTCCAGATAGCCGGACCAACCGGAGCTTTTGTATTAATAATTTTAGTAACTATCAATCAGTATGGTTATGAAGGACTAGCTGTTGCTACGTTACTTGCCGGAATATTTTTAATAATAATGGCCATTTCAAGAGCCGGCTCTTTAATAAAATATATTCCTTACCCGGTTGTAATCGGTTTTACCTCAGGTCTGGCTTTAATAATTTTTATAAATCAGATCCCTGATTTTCTAGGAATACAAATTGAAAATTTACCTAAAGAATTACTTCCAAGAACCGCCTTGATCTTATCGAATTTATCGAGCTTGAATGTATATTCGCTGCTGATAGGAATGTCATCGATTTTCATAGTAATTTTATGGCCAAAATTTGTAAAAAACATTCCCGGGTCTTTAATCGCAATAATAACAACAACAATACTCGCCTTTTTTCTTTATATCCCGGTTGATGTGATCAAAGACAGATTTGGTGAAATTCAAAAAATTATTCCATCCTTCCAGTTTCCTAAAATATCCTGGCAATTAATCACTCAAATGATTCCTTCATCAATAGCCATAGCCCTTTTAGCAGGAATGGAAGCTTTATTATCTTCTATTGTAGCTGATGGAATGCTCTCAAGAAGGCATAGATCAGATGCTGAGCTATTTGCACAAGGTCTTGGTAATGTTTTTTCAGTGTTTTTTCAAGGTATTCCTGCAACAGGAACAATTGCCAGAACGGCAACCTGCATAAAAACAGGAGGACAAACTCCTATTGCCGCAATAGTCAATGTTATCACTATTATCACTGTACTTTTATGCATAGGAAAATATGTATCTTACATACCAATGGCCGCTTTGGCCGCTGTAATAATGGTCGTAGCATATAACATGAGCGAATGGAGAGTATTTGCAAAATTATTCTTAAGTCCCAAGAAAGATATCGCGGTAATGCTTGCGACATTTTTTTTAACTGTCTTTGTTGATTTAATTACAGCGATTGAAGTCGGTATAATCCTTGCCATGTTTTTATTTATCTCAAATGTTGCAAAACATTCAAAAACAAATTCAATTAAAGATATAGTAAACAATCCAATAGATGAGAAAAACAAAGAAACCATTCTTGAAACTATTCCGCAGGAAATAGAAGTTTTTGAATTGTCCGGACCTCTTTTTTTTGCAGCAGCAGAAGAATTTAAAATAGCTTTAACCAGAATAAACAGGATCCCTAAAATTTTAATACTTCGGCTCAGATTCGTAAATTATATCGATGCAACTGCTCTGAGAGCTTTAGAAGATATTTTAATAAAATGCAAAAAAGACAAGACTCTTTTTGTGCTTTCCGGAGTGAATATCGAAGTAAAAAAGGTTTTAGAAAAGACCAATTTCATCAACAAGATCGGAAAAGAAAATGTTTATGCAAATTTTGATGATGCCCTGAAAGAATGTTTAAAACTAATCCCTGATAAAACAGCTAAAGAACCTTTTGTTGAAGCATCAGAAATAAATAAAGAATAACATTCCCCCCACCCTCTTTTTCTAGAAATAAACTTTAAAAAATTTTGCTAAAATTAATCGAAAGAAATTAAAGCATGATGCATCTTTGCGCTTTTATAAAATCATAAGTACTTTGTCTGATTTGGTTTCTTGGGCATCAGCAGTATATTAAGCTTTATAGAATATCTCCTAGAAAAAAATGGGTAATATTAATTTTTTAACGTAAAGGATAAATGCTGAATTAAAAAAAGCAATTATAGAACAATATTATTTTAAAAATATAATTTTATTTTTATTAAAAATATTAATTAATGTTTTTATTTTACTAATTGCAATAATAATAACATTATAATATAATTTTTATATTATAAAAGAATAATCAAATTTTCAATAATTTATAATTTTATTTTTAAAAATATTAGTAATATTTTAAATAAGGAAGCTTTATGACATTATTACCAAAAATATCCAGAGGGACTTCAACTAAACCGGATAGCAATGCTGTTTCAAATATTTCTCGTCATGAGGATCTGCCAAGAAATATGATATACCATCCTAGACCAAATAAATTTCACCATCTAGGAACTCCCCGTCAAATTATGCATACCAATATGTTTATCGAAGCAAAAATTGAACCAGATCACCGATCTATGCATAAATCTCGATATATAGCAGAATCAATTTTTGGAGTTAAGGACCCATATTTTATTAATAATTACTCAGATATCGCTGTGATAGCGGACAGAATACTTCTCCCAGATACTGACATACTTAAATCTGCACACGAACTGATGGAAAAAAAAGAATATGAAGCTGCGACTATTTTAATTGAGTCTTTCATTGAGTTAAAAAATTCCCAAAACATTGTGCCTCCTTCTCCCCCGGACATCAGTTTTTTTATTTTTATTGGAGTTTGTAGAAGCAAACAAGGAAATATTAAAGAAGCTCTGTATTGGCTGGAAAAGGCCTTGACCCTTAATTCAAATCACTTTGAATGTAATGTTATTATAGCAAATATATTTAAAAGTGATTTAAATTTTGAACGTGCTGAATTTCATTATAGAAAAGCACTAAGTAGCAAAAATTATGAATCTTATGAATTTTTAGCTGAATTTCTCGAGGAACGTTCGAAATTCGTTGAAGCGCAAAGAGTTTATTCAGACGCAATTGCCCTTTTCCCTGATCAAAAAGATAAAATACTAATCGCACTTCAAAGGGTCGAAAGAGAAGAAATCGCAAAAGAAGACGCCGCATCATTTTTATACGAACTAGGAAATCGATAAATCGTAAATCAAAAAGTTAATTTTTTAAGCTGAGGATTAGTTTAACTGCCATCTCATATGATTAATGAAAAGCCACGTTAAGACATTTCTAAATAAAATTTAAATGCTTCAGGCAGACATTTAATAACATCGGTCGCGAGCATAGAGTAGGATGTTTTTTTATTTGCGGCCAATTCGGCAGCCTTGAAATGCATACAGACAGCCAAAACAGCAAAGTTATATAAATTCATTTTTTGGGAAGATAATGATTTTATCATTTCTGTTAGAACCTCTCCGGTTCCAGCTCTTGCAATCTCAGGATCTCCCCCCAAAAATGATCAGAGGTTCTTACAGGATGAAAAATCTAGGATAACCTTTATATCAATTATAAAAACGTGTCTTAATTCATCTATTAGCTTCTGTTAAAAAAACGAAGAGACAACCTAAGACCTGCTATCAATCCAATTGCAGTAATATATGCCACGGCTATCAATTTAACGCCTTCCATTATTGTAATTTTCATGAATTGATTTGTTATAAAAAATGCACAAGTTCCGTCTAAAACTGCTTTTAAAAAACCGGTATCGATTGAATGTAAAAATTTAGTGAAATAGTTATTAATTCTTGAAGTTAAAATATCCAAAATTGGATAAGTTCCAACAAATATAGCCCCTGCTATTGGATTTATATTTGTAAAGATTCTAGTTCCTAAATAACCAATTGCAATTGATAGACTTACACTTGCTATAATAGGTGCTTGGTATGGTTTTCTTTCTGGTGCTGGGCAAGCTATAGATGACATTTTTTTACTCCTTTTAACTTTTTTTTCACAAATTCTTAATAAAATCATCAAAAAAAGCAATTAAAATATGTTTTATGTGTCTCGTATTTATAATTCATTAAAATAGAAAAAACGCTATAAATTTTGATTAGAATATTTTGTTGATTTAGCTTTAGAGTAAAATTAATGAAAAACTAATGCGAAGACATTTCCAAATAAAATTTAAATGCTTCAGGCAGACATTTAATAACATCTGTCGCGAGCATAGAGTAGGATGTTTTTTTATTAGAGGCCAATTCGGCAGCCTTGAAATGCATACAGACTGCCAAAATAGCAGAGTTATATAAATCCATTTTTTGAGAAGAAAATGATGCTATCATTCCTGTTAGAACATCTCCGGTTCCAGCTCTTGCTAGCCCCGGATCTCCCCCAAAGATGGTGAGAGGTTCCTTGGCAGGATGAAAAATAATTGTAGGATAACCTTTTAAAACAATCATTACTTTTTTTTCTTCGGAAAACTTTTGGGTTTTAATAATTAATTCTTCATCAGGCAGATTATCTTTTTTTAAAAGCCTGAGCATCTCTTTTTTGTGCGGCGTTAAAATTGTCTCACGAAAAAGAAGCGTATAGTGATTATTAGCCAGATGATATAGACCATCAGCGTCAATTATTGTTTTTTTATTAAGTTTAGGCAGCATTTCAATAAGAAATTTTTCAATTTTCTTATCCCTCCCAAGACCCGGACCTAAAAAAATAGAATCAGCTTTATTACAAGTCTCAATGATTTCTTCAAGGTTATTATAATCTATAACTAAATTGACCAGCTCATAAAAAGGAGATGGAATTTCATTCTCTGTTATAATTTTGACAATTCCGCAACCTGATCTATAGGCAGCCAAAGAAGCTAATTTTGCAGCTCCCCACATTCCGGCTGATCCTGCAACTCCAACAACAAATCCGGTTTCATATTTATGTCTTTTTTTATCTATTTTAGGAAGCAGCTTTTTAATATTTATTTTATCCATGAGCTTCGCTTGAATCTTTTTTTGTCCCAAACTATTCTATTTTATTTATTATAACCATCATTTTTTTAATATGTTAAAATAAATAAAAAATCAACATGTTGTTAATTACATATAGGTATATTTTTTTGAAAAAAGCTATTCAAGCTCATTTTTGATTTTTCTTTGCATCAGAAGCTTAACTACATTTATTGGTGATAGATTTTCGTATAAAACAGCGTGGACTGCTTGAGTAATAGGAACTGGAATATTATGCTTTTTTGCTAATTCATAAATCGATACACAAGAATATGCCCCTTCAACGATCATGCCGATTTTGCTTTTAGCTTCTTTCATCGAATAACCTTCAGCAATCAGTCTGCCGAAACGATAATTTCTGCTGCTGTCCGAGAGACAGGTAACGCATAAATCACCCATTCCAGATAATCCGTTCAGAGTTTCAGGGCTGCCGCCTTTTAAATGACAGAGCTTTTTCATTTCGTGCAGACCTCTTGTCATTAAAGCCGCTTTTGTATTGTCGCCATATCCAAGTCCGTCGGAAATTGCGCAAGCTATAGCAATAACATTTTTCATAGCTCCGCCAAAAGAAATGCCTGATATATCAGGATTAGGATAAACCCTGAAAAAAGGAGAATTAAATGCCTGGGCAATCACTTGCATGGTTTGCTCACTATAAGAAGAACATACTATAGAAGTAGGTAAATTCTTTATTACATCTTCAGCAAGAGATGGGCCTGAAAGACATCCGATATATTCATAAGATTCAAAAGGCAAAAGTTCTTTTAATACTTCAGGAAGAAGTTTTTCGGTATTCTGTTCAAGTCCTTTTGAGGTAATAACAATTGGACAATCAATTTTTTTTAAGTTAATTATTTTTGTAAATACACTTCTAAAACCTAAAGAGGTAACACTTTCAACGATCATATCAACATTATTTACGGCATCTTCGATGTCTTCGGTATAGAAAATTTTATCTGGAATAGCAAAACTTCCTAAATTAGGATGCAATCTGGTCTCTTTGATCTTTTTTACATTATTGTGGTTTCTGTCCCAAACAATTACATCATGACCATTTTTTGCTAAAAGAGAAGCTAAAGCCGTTCCCCAAGCTCCTGCTCCTAAATAACCTACTTTCATATTTTTACCGTGTAAATAAAAATTTAATATTATTATTTTATCACATCAACAGATGTTTTCTCAAGATTTAGTAAATTTTCTATATAGCTGATATCTGATTTTTCTTTCAAGGGCGCATAAAACTTTTGTTTTTCATCAACTAAAATATTTATTTTGTCGGAAAATTCAAAAGAATCGAAAATAAAACTCTCTGATTTATATGCAAAAATATCTTTATCATTTTCTATTCTTTTTAAAACAAACTGATAATTTAAATTATTATTTTTAATTTTATCTATAAAAGATAAATTTAAAAGATAAATTCCTGTATTCGAGAACTTGTATTTTAAATTTGGGTCTAAATAAATATATTCTATTATTTTTATTTTGCCGCTTCTTGAAACAATTGCTCCTTTTTTCTCATTTTGATCTTTTCTTTCAATACACTTTATAGTTACATCGCTTTTCGTTTTTTTATGAAACCCTATTAACTTTTCATCAAACGGATCACATAAAGGATTATCAATCGGGATGATGCTGATATATTTAATTTTTTTATTTAAATATTTCTTCAAAATATCAGCTTCAGAAAAACTTTTGAATATTGAACCGTTGCCATCCGGAGCCTGCAGAAGGCTACCGCTTTCATCAATTATCCAATTTCCCTTTTCATCTAAAAAAGGAGCTTTTTTTTGAATAAAAAAATCAATCTGATCCTTTTCTAAACCAAAATATTTTTTTTCATCAAGGAAGCTATAAATCAAATCATGATTTAAATGAGAGGTCATAATACTAACATATAATTTAGTATTTAATTCATTTTGCTTTTTAATAATTTTCTCAAAATGATGTTCAAAAAGCGATTTTTTATTTATTTCAAAAAGACCTTTTGGTCCTAAAAACCCAAGGCGAGATCCTTGACCTGCAGCCATGATAATGCAGGCCGCTTCAGATGAAGCCAAAACTTTTTTTCCATTTTTTAAATCTTTGATATCGGCCCTGTTTTCTTTCTCATAAGGAATAGAATCTTTTTCAAAAGAAGTTTTATTTAAACCAGCTTCGCCTTTTTTAGAAAAAAATATCTTTTGTTTTTTTAAAACAATCTGATCCAGACAAAAAATATCTTTTATCAATTCTCTTTTTTGATTAAATGACAATTTTTCAAGTTCATCAGCCAATTTCTTTTGATTGTTTTTTCTTAAAACATCTTTAATATCATTTGGATAAATATGTTTTTTTATTGTATCCGGATGCAAATTTTGAAGCCCTTTCTTATATACAAATGGGATGTATCGCATTTTCTTATTTGGAGAACTTACATTTTGCTTGATAACGCCGACATTCCTTGACCCCCAAAGAGCTAGTAATTTTATTGGAAAATCAGCGTCTATGTAATAAAAAAGCGATAATAAACCCGAATCTAAAGCAACGAAATACAAACATTTGTTTTTTAAAATAGATAGTGCTTCTAAAATCGAAGTTTTTTCTCTTAAATCAATAATATTTTCATTTTCATATTTTATATTATTATCAACACCTAAAAGAACAAATCTAACATCAGGGTGACTACGCTCAAAAAGATCTTTAAAACTATCACTGGGCCAGTTTCTCCATGAGCTGTGTTTTGTTTCAATACCCGCCTGAACTCCGATTAATACCTTATTATCGGGAAGATTAAACTTTTTCCAGAGATCATCAAGTTCATTCTTCCATTTCAGCTTAGGAACCAGATTGGATATTTGCCATTTTACCCAATAATTTGGATCAGGGTGTTCAATAATTACATCGAAATCTTGGTGATTTAAATTCAAAAGACTTAGTGTGTGATAAATATCATACGGAAGATATCTTCTCCAAAACGGCACTGTAATATATTTAACATCCAAAAATTCAAAAGCATCTTTTAGATCTTCTCTTATGATAAAAGTTATTTGGGCATCAGGAATATATTCTTTGATTCTATGCACAATTGCATAAAGACCTAAAGAGACATCTCCTAGAGCTCTATTCCAGGCCAAAAGGAAACTTTTGTTATTATTTTTTTTTGCTTTAGATAAAATCTTATCAAGCGGATTAGATCTAATTTTTCTAATTATTTTTTTTAACATTTTACTTCAAAATATGATTTATATTATCCATCACTTCATTTACGCTAATTGATTTCATGCAGCAAAAATCTTTTGAGCATTTTCTTTTATAACATGGGGAACACTTAACTTTTTTATTAATTACAATAGAATTATTAGAATATGGCCCCGTTAAAATTTCCGAGGTCGAACCAAAAATTGCAATCAAAGGAATTTGTAATGCTGAGGCAATATGCATAGGACCGCTATCATTTGTTATAAAAAGATCACTCAAGTTAATCAAAGCAATAAGCTCACGTAAGTTCGTTTTTCCCGCTAAATTAATTACATTCTTCGGCATTCCCCTGCAGATCTTGTTAATCTGATCCTGTGAATATTCATCACCTGTTAAAAAAATAAAATTTTTTGCATCACTTGAAATTTTTTCGATAACTGATATGTAATTTTTTTCTTCCCAACATTTTGCGCTCCCATATCTTGCCAAAGGATTAATCCCGATAAGTCTTTTCCCATCTTGAAATCCTAATTTATCCAGCATTTGCTTAGCTTTTGCAAGCTCTTCTGGATTTAAATATAGTTTGGGCCTGGTAGAACTTATCTTTATCTGCAAAGGCTTTAAAAGCATTTTGTATTTAATTATCTGATGAATTTTTTCTTTTGGAAAAGGAAGAGCATGATTTAAAAAAAATCCTCTAAGATCTTTTTTATATCCAATTATGCTTTTTATATTTGCCTTATAAAATAAAAAGGCTGACGAAAAAGAATTAGTTAACAATACTCCCATATCAAAACCGATCCCTTTTATCTTTTTTATAATATCTTTTCTGCTCTCAGATCCATTTTTTAGAAGAAGCGCTTCAGAGAAGCTGTCATTATTTTTTAGAAGATCGAAATGCTTTTCATTTATTAAAACAGAAATAAATGCATTGGGATAATTATTTTTTATATCTTCAAGAACAGGTAAGGCCATAATAACATCGCCAACCCAATTGGGCATGCGGACTATTATTTTTTTTACTTGATTCTGCATTATTTTCGATCTTCCTTTTACCTATAAATTATTGCATAAAAATCATTTTTATTAAAATTAAAGCACTTTTTTTGGAATTGTGATATTAATTATCTATAAGCAAAAAAAGATTATGGAAGATAATTCAAAAATTATTTTAGGGGTTGATCCCGGAACAAAAATCACAGGCTATGGTGTTATTAAAACATTAAATAATAAGCACATAGCTGTAGATTACGGCTGCATTCGCCCGCCTCAAAAATATCCCCTTTCAAAAAGATATTTCATAATTTTTGATGGTATAGAAAAACTAATCGAAAAATACAAGCCTCATGCAGTTGTTGTAGAAACCCAATTCGTTAAGAAAAATGTTCAAATAGCACTTAAACTTGGAATGGCAAGAGGTTCAATAATAGTAGCTGCTGAAAAAAACAACATTCCGATTTATGAATACGCTCCAAGAAAAGCAAAACAATCAGTTGTGGGAAATGGAGCTGCTTCAAAATATCAGGTGCAAAAAATGCTTAAAATGCTATTAAATTTATCTCAAGACCCCACTCCTGAGGATGCGGCAGATGCATTAGCGCTTGCAATCTGTCATGCGCATCAGATGGATTTTTTAAATAAAATAAGGACTTAATATGTTTGAATATATAAAAGGCAAATTGATAGAAGCAGACAATCAGAAGGCTATAGTTGATGTAAATGGACTCGGCTACAAAATTTTCATCCCCGCCTGCATCAGTTCATCACTGCTTGATAAAACTGAAGTTTTGTTGTATATTTCCTACATTGTAAAAGAAGATTCTCAAACCCTCTATGGTTTTTTGACAAAAGTTCAAAAAGAAGTTTTTGAACTTTTAATGACAGTTTCCGGAGTCGGCGCTAAAACAGCAAATTTATTATTAGGACATCTTGATGTAGAAAATCTGCATCTTGCCATTTCTAATGCCGATATTAGAATTTTAAGCAAGGTTCCCGGTATCGGTAAAAAAACAGCGGAAAGATTAATCGTTGATCTAAGAGATAAAATTAAAACTATTGACAAGTCTTCTCTGCCTGCATCTTATCCAAACGGCAGCGGATCGATAGCTTTTGATGCTATAGCTGCTCTAATGAATCTAGGATATAACGCTAATCAAGCCCAAAAAGCGGTAAAAACTGCAATGCAGAGCTTTGATGATAAAGTTGAGCTAAGCTCACTTATCACAAAAGCGCTGCAAAATATTTAATCAAGATTAAGTTTATCCATTTATAAAAATTGAAATTAGTTTTGATGCATACCATTTGGATATTGGATCCAAGATTTGATCTCTAACTTCTTTTGCTTTATAAATATCTTTATTTCTCAAATATGCATAAACAAAATCTAAGTAAAGATCTTCTTTATCGAAGCAAATATCGTCTATCATTTCTTCATCACAAAATCTATCGACCAATACTCTTGCCTCATCAATTCTATTGTTGGACAAAAATATCTCTACGATATTTTTTATACAGTCCTCAATAAAAAAATCTGAAAAATTAGCCGATTGAAAAATTTCATAAGCCTTATCTAAATTGTTTTGATATATATTTAAGATGAAAGAAACTCTCTGATTTAAACCATAATAATCTGAAGAAATCAATAATTTTTGAATCTCCTGAATCTTGTTTTGCCTTGCATATGAATCAATAACATTAACAAGAGCATCCTCTTTATTATAATAAGAATTCATATTTTCTATTATTCCAAGAGCATTTTCTGTGTCATTTATCCAAGAATAATATTTAACTATTTTAGCTAGTATCATATCTCTATCAAATTCGTCATTTATTGAATTAGCTAATTTTTCAGCTGAGGCGAAATCGTTATTTCTTAAATAAGCTAAAACTAATATTTCAATATATTCTAATCTTTCAAAAGAATCATCTTCATCAAAGTGCACAGAGAGAAAGATTCTTTCTGCATTTACAACATCATTTTTTACAATATAAGCATCAAAAAGCAACTCATCTACTATAATTTTTAATATAGCATTTTCAGATAAAGTTTTTTCAGCTTCATAGATATCACCTTTACAAATAGATGAGAAAAATCCTTGTAGTTTTTCCAAATAGATGGAACCGAAATTTGAATTGTCAACATCGCCTAGGCCGACTTCTTCAGGAATGTAGGACAATATATCTAAAGGAATATCGACCCCTGACATCATCTCTGCATAAATTTCATTTAGGATCGGATTAATCTTCATAAAGATACGGGAAAGATTCTCTCCGAACTTAGACTGAAGCATTTTCATATCTATTTCCAAATCCATTAAGGCTAAATCTGAATTGAAATTAGTAACTTTTAAACCTGTAGAAACGATCTTTGCTTCATTGCCGTTATTAAATTTTTTATGAGATTTTTTTAAATTTTTTGCAGCAACTTTTTTTAATTTGTTTTTATTTGAACCATCTTTCTTATTTATATTGCTTTTATGTATTTGACTTTTTTGAAAAATCTTTAAAAACTTTTGATTCTCCTCTTTTGCTTTTTTCTTATTTGCATCTGCCTCATCATTAGCAAATGCTGAATTTAGTGAAAAAACAAAAAATAATATAATTAAAAAATTTCTAATTTTTTTTAGCATAAACAGCTCCCGGTTAAAATAAAAACAAGAATGCTATCATTTAAAGTTTTTTTTAAAAAAGGATAATTTGTTAACAGAACAAAAAATATTTATAATCAATAACAAATTAGTAAAGACACCGTTTTCCAATAATCTTAAAAATAGCATTCCATAAATCAATCAAAAAATTCACCTTTCCAATCTTAGGCAAAATCATAATATAAAATTAAAATGTGATTCATATTTTTTCCCAAAACATGAATTTTTAATCTTTATTTCATTTAAGAATAATGCAACAAAGTTTTTATTGTTTATAATAACTATTTTATTAATATTACTTTAAAATTTTTTATAGATAAAAATAATAATAAAATGTATTATAATATAATAAAAATTGACAAAACAAATTATGCAATATAATAAACAAGATACAATTACAGCTATTTCTACCCCAATTGGTGAAGGAGCAATATCCATTGTCCGTTTAAGCGGCAAGGATGCTTTGGAAATCGCTTCTAAAATTTTTTCCAAAGATGTAAAAAAGTTTAAAAGCCATTCTTCGCATTTTGGCAAAATCTTAGATGAAGAAAAGAATACTATCGATACAGCCATTTTAAATATTTACTTATCTCCAAATTCCTTTACAGGCGAAGATATCGTTGAAATACAGTGTCATGGCGGAAGACTTATTACTCAAAGAATTTTAAATATAACACTGAAATCCGGAGCTAGAGCAGCTCTCCCGGGTGAATTTTCCCTAAGGGCTTTTTTAAACAAAAAAATAGATCTCATCCAAGCAGAATCGATACAAGAATTAATTTCGGCAAAAAATAAATATGCTCTCAAAGCTGCTCAAGATCAGCTGGAAGGTTCATTATCTATTGAAATTAAGAAATATCAGAAAGAACTTATTGAAATATCTGCAATAATTGAAGCTACGATGGATTTCCCTGAAGAAGGTTTAGAGTTTTCGTCTGCCGATGAATTAATTGAAAGATTAACTGGCATTTTAGATCAGATGAAAAAGCTATCTGATACATTTGAAAATGGGAAAGCCATAAAAGATGGAAAAACCATTTGTATTATCGGAACTCCGAATGTAGGCAAATCTTCTTTAATGAACGCGATTCTAAAAGAGGATAGAGCGATTGTTACAGAGATATCCGGAACAACTAGAGATGTATTAAAAGAAGATCTCATAATTAATGATATGAACTATCGTCTTATTGATACTGCAGGCATAAGGGATACAGATTGCGTAATCGAAAAAGAAGGAATAAAACGATCAAAAAAAGAACACGAAAAAGCAGATATCACTATTTTGGTTCTAGATGCTTCAAGGTCCTTAAATGAAGATGATAAAAAATTACTTAAAACTATTGAAAAAGACAAAACTATAATTGCTTTAAATAAAATGGATTTATCTTCTCATATAGATAAAATCAATTATCAAAACACTGTTGAAATTTCAGCAAAAGAAAAAAAAGGGTTAGACAATCTGTATGCAATGATTGAGAAACTTGCCTTTAAGGCAAATATTTCAAATGATGAAATAATTATAACCAAAGCAAGACATAAAACTGCTTTAGATGAAGCTATAAAATATTTAGAAAAAGCAACAGATGGTTTAAAAAAACAATCTCCATATGAGTTTATATCCCTCGATCTAAAGGAAACATTAAAAGAGCTTTCTAAAATAATTGGATTTGATATAACAGAAGAAATATTAAATTCAATTTTTTCAAAGTTTTGTATTGGAAAATGAAAAATAAAAGAGCTCTGTTAGTCAAAAAAATATTAAATAAATATTTTCCAGACCCAAAAATTACCCTTCATCACAAAAATTTATATACCTTCTTGATCGCTATTGTGCTATCAGCCCAGGCATCAGATGTAAAAGTGAATGAAATTACATCAGATCTATTCAAAAAAGCTAAAACACCTGAAGAAATGTTAAAATTCTCTGAGTCCAAATTAAAAAAAATCATTAAGCCCATTGGATTATCTAATAGAAAGACAAAAGCAGTTCTAGAGCTGAGCAAAATCCTGATTCAGAAATACAATTCCAGAGTGCATTCTACTTTTGAAGAACTAGAATCTCTTCCCGGAGTCGGCCACAAAACAGCTTCAGTTATTATGAGCCAGGGCTTTAAAAAGGATGCCTTCCCTGTAGATACTCATATACAAAGATGTGCAAGAAGATGGGGTTTATCAAAAGGCAAAAATGTAAAAGAGATCGAAGAAGATTTAAAAAGAACTTTTCCTAAAAAAGACTGGCACAAACTTCACTTGCAGATAATTCATTTTGGAAGAGAATACTGTAAAGCAAAAGGTCATATTGTTCAAAACTGTCCAATGTGCAAAGAAATTAATCGCTAATTTTTTCTACAGTTCTTTACTTTTTTGAAATTCAACTTCATTTTTGGTGAAAAAATACTGTTTTCTAAAATCAGTGAAAGCTAATTTTTGAATTTATTAAATGCAGGATCTAATGAGCTTCGCACATTAAGCTACCTGTAAAAAGATTATAAAAATGGCAAGCTCTATAGACACTCATCTATTCTTATAAGTTAGAAATTATTTTCTATTTTATTTGGAAAAATTCCATATTCAATATCAATATTTGGATATAATTCTAAAATTCTATCAACATCTTCTTTTGTTATAGAAGTTCCATATAAATATAATTGACTTAGATTTGGACAACTTTTAAGGAGTTGCATTATACTCAAACAGGTAATTTCTGGATTATATTTAAAGTCGATAATTCTAAGTTTAGGGCAATTTTTAGCTATATTTAAAATATCTTTATCGGTTAGCAATGATGGTGCAGATTGTAAATTTCCTTCTAATTTTTCAAAACGTTCAATTTCTTGTTTATTATATTTATCATTCAAATCTATGTTTAAAATTTTTATTTGATCCTGAATTGAGATATTACCTGTTAAATATATTCCTTCCAAAAGAGGAAGCTTTTTTATCAGATTTGAAATATCTTCATTTTTAATACCTGAATTACTCAATGTTAAATCTAAACTAATAAGGTTTGGACAAGATTCTGCAAAAGTTAAGAGCCCTTGAATAGTGACTTTTGAATTAGATAAACTACCCTCAAATACTTCTAGATTTTTACAATTCTGAGAAAGGGCTAATAATCCTTCATCTGTTAAAATATTGTTGCTGATAAGTAAAGATGTAAGATTTGGGCAATTTTCAGCAATATAAAAAATCGCTTTTTCACTTAGTAAAGGTTCAAATGAAATATAGATTTTTTTGATCAGTGAAGGAAAAGGAACATTTTTGATAATTTCCAATAATTTTTCATCATCGCAGCCAAACCCGTTGAGTTCAATTAATTGTTCTTCTTCATCATAATCAAAAGCTGTGTTGTAAGAAAAACATGAAAATTCTAAATTCAATTTCTCTTCAAATGATTTAAACCCTAATTTAGTTATATTATAATGATTACAAAGCGATAAACCCTTTAATTTTTTAGAGTTGTTTATTAAAAAAGACAAACCTGTGTCGCTAATTAACCCATGATTTGTGGCATCAAGAGATAAAAACCTTAGACAAGGACAGTTTAAAGATATTATTTCAACTCCTAAATCCGTAATATAATCACCTTGAAGATCAAGCATTTCAAGATTTGGACAGTATTTTGCAATATTTGAAATTCCTTTATCTGTAAGAAACGATCCATTAATAATTATACATTTTATATCCTTTGGATCATTTTTATCTTGAAGCATTTTAATAATGGAAAGATCAGTAATAGTAGTGTCGTTACATTGAACAATTTCATTTGGCAGGAAAGATTCATATGCTTTGTTAATAGGAAAAGATTTAAAAGATTCATCTGCATAACCATTAATTAACAATATCATTAATATAAAAAATACTTTTTTCATGCAGATTTATCCCTTCATAAAACTTCAAATTTTCATTTTCAATATTTTGCTTATGAATTTATATTCTTTTAGCAAAAATATGATTTATTCATTTTTTTCTGATTTATAATACTTAGCGTTATTAAATAAAAAAACTAAAAAAATTCCTTTTACCCCCAAAAAGTCATTTAAAGATTCGATTTTATAAGTATTTTGTTTCACTAAAAAGATGAAGTAAGGCGCGGTTTAAAATAAACGATATAACATATTGTAATCCATGCACTTAATTTTGAATTTTTTTATTTTGAAAAAGTTGATACTTACGAATTTAGGTTCAATAATTTTAGATTAAAAACAGCAAATTCATTTAAATACTTTTCTCTTACGTTTGTTTTTTTAGCAAGTCTCAATCAGAAATGAGCTACAGTTTTAATTCCTTTGCAAATAATTTATTTTGAAAGAAAACGCTGCAAAACAAAAGATCATATTGTTCAAAACCACCCAATGAGCAAAGAAATTTATAGTTAAATTGCTAGTTTAGCCTATACACTAACCTCACCCAGACAAAGATTGTCTTTCTGTATCACTCTTTTGATTTTTTAAAATCCTTGTTGATAAAACAGGATCAATCTTCAACTGCTTTAGCAGCATGTTTAAAATTCAAAAGCCTCGCAGAGTGAATTTTCTGTTCGGACTCCCCACCATAAATCAAAAATGCTTCAGGAGCACGCTCTTTTGCAATCATTTGAAAATAACGAAGTTTTTCAATAAATTCTGTGTGATAGGTTTTTGAAGACTTAATTTCAATTGGAACTAGATTGTGACCTTTCTTGTAAATAACATCGATCTCATTTTTTTGAATGTCCCGATAATAAAAAAGAGAAGGATCAAGGCCACGATTTAGCCGATACTTTTTTAACTCTAAAATTACTGCATTTTCAAATAAATTTCCCCGCAGAGGATCTCTACTAAGCTGAATTTCATTTTGAATTCCTAATAGATAAACAGCCAATCCAACATCATTGAAATAAAGTTTGGGTGACTTAATTACTCGTTTACCAAAATTTTCAAAATAAGGCGGCAGTCTAAAAACAATAAAAGATGCTTCGAGAATAGAAATCCACTGTTTTACTGTATGTGAAGAAATCCCAACCTCTCCACCAATTTCTTCCATATTAAGGATCTGTCCGATCCTACCTGCAAGGATTTGGACAAATCTTTCGAACTGCATCAGATCCTTGACCTGGATCAACTGACGCAGATCCCTCTCAACATAAGTCTGATAATAGTTCCTATATGCTTTAGTTGGATCCAGATTTTCTTTATAAATCCTGGGATAGCCTCCTTTAAGCATCCATTCATCGATGGAAAGATTAAATCCGGCAGCTTCAATTTCAGAAAGATTTAAAGGAAGCAATGTTAAAAGAGCTGTTCGCCCTGCTAAAGATTGAGATATAGCAGCCTGCAATTCAAGTTGATGGCTCCCGGTTAAAATAAACATGCCCTTTTGATCTTTTTTATCAACAAGTGGCTGAATATACGAAAGGAGCTCCGGCATTCGCTGAATCTCATCTAGAATTGCCCCATTTGGAAACTGATCTAAAAAACTTCTTGGGTCTTTAAGCGCCAAAGCTCTGGTATCGGGATATTCTAAATTTGCATATAATTTTTCTGGAAAAGCATGTTGGACTATTGTAGTTTTACCGGATTGGCGAGGTCCAATTACAGTAATTATTGGATAACCTTTCGCAAGTTCCTTAAGCTCAGTCTCTAACTCTCGTTTAAACATCTCTTTTACTTTTTTGAAGTTCAACTTCATTTTAGTAAAAAGTGATTTTTTTTTAAAGAACATTCATAATTCTAAAGCTTCTAGCAACAAAATATCTTTTAAACTATTGAAAGCAGTTAAAAAAATTAAGAACTTCTTAGTAATTGAAAATCGTTGAACATAATAATTTAATATTTAAGATCTTTCTTTTTTTGAAGCAAATCTAAGACCCAGATGAGCTAAAGTTTCAATTCTTTCTTTTGACATCTCAACTAAATCCTGATCAAAAACAATAGTATCTTTTTTAAATAGCAGAACAATTGAAGATCCCCCAAGAGAAAAATAACCTTTTTCCTCACCTTTTTTATATTCTGTGTTGGGGAAGAAACTTTGATTAATCGAGCCAACATTTGTAGCGCCGATTTCTATATACAGAACATCTGAGAAATTCTTTGTTTTTAAAGTTGTGATCATTCTTTTGTTCTGTGACAAAATTTTAATATTTTTTTTCAAAGCAATAGGATTTACAGAATATAGATGTCCATTAATAAGTTTTGATTCGCTTGGAATGCAATCTGATGGAAAATAAAATCTATGATAATCCTGAGGAGCTAATCTGCAAAGCAGCATAGAACCATTTTTGTATTGATCTGCCAAATTCTTATCATTTAAAAATTCAAATATATTGAATCTTTGATTTTTGACTTCAAAAAAATCAAAATCATTAATATTCGGGATCGCTAAAAATCTGCCATCGCAGGGAAATACTAAAACATTTTCATCAGGATCGATCGATCTGGCATTTTTATTAAGCTTTCTTATAAAAAAATCATTAAACGATCTGAAATCAGAAGTTTTTTTTTCGAATTCTTTTTCATCAATTTGAAAATGCTCGATAAACGACTTAATCTTGTATTTACTGATCTTCAAGTTATTAATAAATCCGATAAATTTAGAAAAAAATGAAAATCTTGAAATTGAATTTACAAAAAATCTTGATAAGAAAGAGCCGTTATATAAAAACTCCAGCGTATTTTTGAAGTAGACTTTTTCTTCAACTTTTAATTTTTTATTTTTATCGTAGAGAGTAATTATTTCCATATCAAAAATGTAGCTTACTTAAATCATTAAATCAATGCTTTATTTCTCTTCTTAAAAGAGAATATACGCACACGTCCAGATATTCGCCGTTGGAAAAAATTGCTTCTCTTGCGATTCCTTCAAAGACATATCCGCACTTTTGCGCAACAGCGATTGAGGCCCTATGATAGTTTGGAATAGTCAATTGAATCCTATTAATTTTTTTAGAAGAAAATAAATAATTTGAAAAAAGCTTCAATGCCTCTTTCATATAACCTTTTCCCCTGTTTATCTCATCGAAAATTATATATTTTAATTCAAAAGCATCCAAAAAATGAGCTTTAT
Source organism: Parachlamydiales bacterium (assembly GCA_041661445.1). GTDB lineage: Bacteria > Chlamydiota > Chlamydiia > Chlamydiales > SM23-39 > JBAZUK01. The sequence goes on along the minus strand of JBAZUK010000005.1, from coordinate 97,532 downwards.
TGTAAGAAATCATTCCAATTATCTGGTCTTCGAAGTCCAAAATCACGGCCATGCCATTATTTTCTTTCCACAAACCATCAGACTGAAATTCTTTTTTGAAGCAGAATTCTGATTCAATGATATCAAAAGGAAGAAACTCATTTTTAATCATTGCTGCTTCTAAAAAAGAAAAAAAGAGACCGATTTCTTTTTCTTTTAAAGGTCTTATTTTAACATTTCTGCCTTCTATCATCTGTATTCCAAAAAATGTCCGAGAGTTTTTATTTTAATTTTTTTTGTATTAAAAATAAATATAAAAAACTGATTAAAAATTTTTATTACAAAATAAAAATATTTATATTATTTATATATATAATCAAAAATATAACTAAAAAAAATATTTTTAAAATTAAGTAGAATACTTGTATGAAAATTCATAATACATTAAAATTTATATAAATTAGCAGGCTAGCGATAAAATGTTTAAATTTTTAAAAAATATAATTGGCACACAACAAACCAGAAAGGTAAAAAAATATTATAAAATTGTAAAACAGATCAACGAAGTTGAAAAATCTTATCAGTTATTAGATGAATCTTCTGTTATTGCAAAAACCGAAGAATTTAAAAAAAGATATAAAGAGGGAGAAAGCCTGGATTCTCTGCTCGTTGAGGCTTTTGCTACCGTCAAGAACATCTGCAGAAGACTTGTCGGCACAGAAATACACGTTTCAGGATACGATCAAAAATGGGATATGGTCCCATATGATGTTCAAATGGTCGGCGCGATCGCAATGTATTATGGATCAATCTCTGAAATGCAGACAGGCGAAGGAAAAACTCTTACAGCCTCAATGCCTTTATATTTGAACGCCCTTACAGGAAGAGGCTCTCATCTTGTGACCGTTAATGACTATCTTGCAAAAAGAGATTCAGAGTGGATCGGCACAATATTTAAAAAATTAAATTTGACTGTCAGCGCCCTTACAAATGATGTTCCCCTTCATGAAAGAAAAGAGATATATGCAGCTGACATAGTATATGGAACAGCTTCGGAATTTGGTTTTGATTATCTTAGGGATAATTCAATGGCGAGTTCAAAAGAAGAACAATCCCAAAGAGATCATTATTTTGCAATAGTTGATGAAATAGATTCGATTTTAATAGATGAAGCAAGAACACCTCTTATTATTTCCGGACCTGCCGCTGAAAGCAAACAAATGTATGACGATTTAAAATCAAATGTTTCTCTTCTTGTTAAAAATCAAAGAGATCTATGCTCCAGATTTGCATCTGAAGCCAGAAAAATTCTTTTAGATCTCGAAATTTTAGACAATCATGTTGAAAGCGAAGAAAACGGTTCGGAAAAACCTCAAAAAAAACTTACTAAAGAAGAAGAAAAAAATAAAAAAGAAGCCTTGCATAAACTTTGGCTCGTTAATAAAGGCACCCCTACAAATAAAATTCTAAAAAGGGTAAAAGAAAATCCGGAACTGCGAGAAGAAATAGAAAAAATCGAAACATATTTTCACATGGAACAGAACAAAAAAGAAAAAGCTTTAGCTCTATCAGAGCTTTTTATAATTATCGATGAAAGGGCCAGTGAATATGAACTTACCGATAAAGGAATTGCAGCTTGGGCAAAATTTGCTGATGATGAAGATGCAAAAAATGACTTTCTGATGCTTGATTTAGGGTATGAGTATGCGAAGATCGATGAAGATACTGTGTTATCGGAAACCCAAAAAATGGAAATGAAAGTTAAACTTCGAGAAGAAGATGCGAAAAGAAAAGAGAGATCTCATAATTTAAGACAATTATTTAGAGCACATCTTTTGATGGAAAAAGATGTAGACTATATTATCCAGCAGAATGAAATCATCATAATTGATGAAAACACAGGCAGGCCACAGCCGGGAAGAAGATTCTCCGACGGTTTGCATCAGGCTATCGAAGCAAAAGAGAACCTAGAAGTTCAAAAAGAAACCCAGACTTATGCAACAATCACCTTGCAGAACTATTTCAGGATGTATGAAAAATTATCTGGAATGACTGGTACTGCAATAACTGAAGCTCATGAATTCAAGCAAATTTACAAAATTGATGTTCTAGAAATACCCACCTACTGCAAATGCAAAAGGGTCGACAGCGATGATAAGATTTACATGACAGAAAGAGAAAAATACTCTGCTATTTTAAAAGATATTAAAGCTTTGCATGAAAAGGGTCGTCCGATCTTGATTGGAACTGAATCTGTTGAAATTTCAGAAAAGCTCTCAAGAATTTTAAAGCAGAATTCTATTCCTCATCATGTGCTAAACGCAAAAAATCATGAGAAAGAAGCTGAAATAATCGCTGATGCAGGAAAAAAATCCATGATTACCATAGCCACCAATATGGCCGGAAGAGGAACTGATATTAAACTTTCTCCTGAAGTTAAAGAAATTGGCGGTCTGCATGTGATTGGGACAACAAGACACCAATCAAGAAGAATTGATCGTCAGTTAAGAGGTCGATCTGCAAGACTTGGAGATCCCGGATCTTCACAATTTTATATTTCATTTGAAGATTCTCTAATGAGACTTTTTGCATCACCTAGACTTACTTCGATGTTAAAAAGGTTCAGACCGCCGGAAGGTGAACCTATATCTGCCAAAGTATTGAATAAATCAATCGAAACCGCCCAGAAAAGAATCGAACAGAGAAACTTTATGATGCGTAAACACACACTTGAATATGATGACGTGATGAATAAGCAAAGACAGGAAATTTATTCTTTTAGAAACGACCTATTAAAAACCGATAATCCTCAGGATTTGGCAAAAGATTTAATCGAAAGCATTATAACTTATAAAATATCCGAATGTTTTCAAGATAGGGAGACTCATTGGGACCCAATCGGTTTTACAAAATGGCTGGTTGAAAACTTTCCCGTATCATTTGACGCAAAAGACTTTGACAGCGACTACATAACTATGCCAGAAATCGAAAAAATTTCAGTTGAAAGAATCTTAAATGCTTTTGATGAAAAATTGAATATTCAAAAAGACATGATACTCAATTTCAAGAAAACAGAAGATGAAGAAGATATTAAAGACGTTATTAAAAATGTCATTAAAAACATAATGATCAGAAAAATTGATTTAATCTGGCAGGAGCATCTACTTAATATCGATCATTTAAGAACAGACGTTTCCTTAAGATCTGTTGCCCAAAAAGATCCTTTGATTGAATTTAAGCATGAAGCTTTTGCGCTTTTTGATAAATTTTCCCAGAAGCTTAAAATGGATATAGCCTCCGATCTATTTAGATTTGAAATGATCTCTCCGCAAATGAGACTTCAGGAAACAATCAAACAAATGCAGATGCATACCCAAAAATCTTTTATCCCTCAATTCGATCAGATCAACGAACAACCTAAAGAAGAAGTAGAAGTTAAAGCTATGCCTATATTAAATGAAAATAAAGTAGGAAGAAACGATGACTGTCCCTGCGGAAGCGGTAAAAAATATAAAAAATGCTGCGGCATCTCAAACCAAAACTAAATAAAAAAGCATCTTTTAAAGATGCTTTTGTCTTTTTTAGTTTTTTATAAAGTTTTATTGCTTTGCTTTTTTATTTTAGAAATTTTTCAAGAATTTTATAAAATTGGCAATTCTTTTAATTTTTCATCATCTTCCCGTCTTTTCCTTAAAACATCAAGGTACCGGCTTACCCCAGCAGAAGAAGACAAAAATGCCAAACTTGAACAACCTACGCTCAAATAACCAAGTCCTATGATTCCCAAAGAAACAATTGCAAGACCAGATATTACTGAAGTTGTGTTTTTTTTGATAAAACTATTTTCTGAACCTGGAATTTTGCGATTATAATTATAATTATTAATTACATTAAACATAATTATATCCATATCTAAATTATAAATATAATTATAACTATTTTTTTATTAATTTTAAATTATTATTAATGATAAAATTGTTAATTAATTCGCAATTACGTAACAATTAATGATTTGTATCAAAAAAATCTAAAAATGAAGCTGGATAATGTAAAATTAAATTTTAATCTACTTCCTTAAGTCCTTTAAAACCAAAGTATAAAAGCGGCAATGCCATTATTGCATAAAAAAACCAAAACTTGGCATTCCACTCAAGCTGCAAAATACCGTCATGAGAGAAAAACAATAAAATCAAGCTGAAAGTTAAAATATTAATGCCTATCCAAAAAAGAATTGTTGGAATCAAGGCGCTTTTAACATTTGCCGTTTTTTCTGTTTCTTCTTCATCAGAACTTTCCTGATCTTCTGAAAAATTAGCAACAGCTTCCATAGATTTTGGTTTGTATGGAGGGGGGTATAAAGAAGAAAGAGTGTCTTCATAAGATGATGTTTTATTATCTGCAGCAGCTTTTTGATTTTTTGTATCATTTCTTTCTAAGATACTATTACCGCAAAACGGGCAAATGTTCGCATCCAATTCAACTCTTCCATCGCAATTAGGACACAGTTTAGTTCGCTGATTTTGCATATTATCCTCTTTTTTCTATACATGCTATATTATTAACAAAAATTATGCCTATTGCAAATGAAATTATGTAAAATGATCACTTTTTTCTATATTTTTTTTAACGGATTATCTAAAAAAAATCTAATTTGATCAACATTTCAACACCCTAAAAAATGGTTACAGAAAGAAGATGTAGAAACATTTTAAGAAATAAATTAAATTATAAAAAAAACTTATAGGTTAAACATGACATATAAAAATTATGATCTTGCAATTATCGGCGCCGGTCCTGGCGGATATACTGCCGCGATCAGAGCAGCTCAATTAGGATTTAAAGTCGCATTGATCGAGAAAAGTCATGTTGGAGGAGTTTGTCTAAATCAGGGATGCATCCCGACCAAGGCTCTGCTTAGCTGTTCAGATAATTTAGATCTCATAAAAAAAGCATCTTTTTTTGGGATATCTATTGAAAGTTTCAGTTTTGATCTGACTAAGATGATTGAGAGAAAAGATAGTATTGTTCAAAACCTCAGATCTTCATTAAAAAACCTTATTCTATCAAACAAAGTAGATATCATTGAAGGCTCGGCTAATTTTATTGATCAAAACACAATTCATGTTCAAGATCAAGATATCAGCGCAAAAAACATAATAATCGCAACAGGATCTTATATTAATCAATTGCCGAATATTCAAATGGATCATGAAAATGTTTTTGATTCCACATCCATACTTAATCTGAAAAAACTACCTAAGAGCATTGCAATAGTCGGAGGTGGCTATATCGGTTGCGAATTTGCTTCTTTCTTCGCAAGACTAAATGTTAAAGTTACTATAATTGAATCGATGGAAGCGATTTTATTCCAATACACTAAAAGCATTTCAGATTTTTTGAGCAGATCATTTAAAAATAACGGAATCGATATCAAGACAAAAGCAAAAATTCTAAATCTGGAAAAAAATAATGACGGCATTAAAATCAAATTAGACACAAATGAAGAAATCGACGCTCAGATCGCTTTAATTGCTGTCGGCAGAAGACCAAATACCCAAGATCTTAATTTAGAGAAAATCAATATTAAAACAGGAAAATCAAAAGAGATTGTTGTTGATGAAAAAATGAGAACCAGCATTCCAAATATTTATGCTATTGGAGATGTAGTTGGAAAGTACATGCTGGCTCATACGGCGTCCCATGAGGCTATTGTTGCTGTTGATACAATTGCAGGCATAGAAAACACTATGTCTTACTCTGCTGTTCCATTTGTAATATTTACAAAACCTGAAATAGCATCTGTAGGGATCAGCGAAGAAAAAGCCAAAGAGCTGAACATAGATGCCGATATCGGGAAATTCCCTTTTTCTGCTCTTGGAAAATCATTTGCCCTGAATGAAAGAGAAGGCTGGGTAAAAGTGATTTTCGATAAAAAAACAAAATTAATTTTAGGTGCTGAATCAACCGGTTATGCATCTTCAATATTAATTGCCCAAATGGCCCTTGCAATTACTAACAGACTTACTGCTGAATCAATAATAAAAACTATTCATGCGCATCCTACATTGCCTGAAAGCTGGCATGAAGCTGCACTTATTTCCCAGAATCGGCCGATTAATTTTCCACCAAACCTGAAAATATGAAATTTCCCAAACATCTAAGACGAGATATTCCTACAGGAAAAGTTCTAAAAACAGATAACATTTTAAAAGACCTGAATATAAATACTGTCTGTTCGCAGGCTTTATGTCCGAATCAATTTGAGTGCTTTTCTAGGAAATGCGCTACATTTTTAGCTTGCGGCAATGTCTGCACCAGATCTTGCGCATTTTGTAATATCAAACATTCTAAATCTCCTCCTCCTTTGGATGAGAGTGAAATCTACAATATAGCCCTCGCTGCTAAAAAACTTGATCTTAAGCACATAGTAATAACAATGGTTACACGGGATGATCTAGAAGACAAAGGGGCAATCCATTTGTCTAAAATCATCTTAGAAACAAAAAAACAAAACCCGAATTCAACGATAGAAGTTTTAACATCAGATTTTTCAAATAGTTATGATTTAATCGAAATTATACTAGATTGCAAGGTCGATATATTTAATTATAATATCGAAACCGTAAAAAGATTGAGCACAAAAATAAGAAGCGTTGCTACTTATGAAAACTCTTTGAATTTATTAAAATATGTAAATAACACAAAAAAAGTCCGTTTTATAAAATCTGGACTAATGGTGGGACTAGGCGAAACAAAAGAAGAGGTTTTTGAAACCATAAAGGCTTTAAAAGCAAGTGGCTGCGATATAATCACCATAGGTCAGTATTTTGCCCCTAATAAGAAAAAATACCCAATAAAAGACTTCATTTCACCCTCAACATTTAAAGAATACGAATCTTTCGGCAAGTCTTTAAATGTCAAATATATATATGCCGATTCTTATGTTAGATCAAGCTATAATTCTGAATTAATTATAAATTCAATAAATAATTGAAGTTAATTACAAGTTAATTACAAGTTAATTATATTTTTATTACTTTTTTTGTTGACCTATAATTAATTATTAATTAGTTTTCGAAATTAAGGGAGGAACACAAAACAATATACTTAATGCTTTTTCTTTATGAATTATGAATCTGTTAGAATACATCCAAACATAGCAAGTATTGTTTTAGCTGGCGGTAAAGGAACAAGACTGTATCCTTTGACACTTAAGCATTCCAAACCTGCAGTTTCATTCGGCGGCAGATATAAGCTGATAGATATTCCGATTTCTAATTCCTTAAATTCGAATATTCGCCAAATAACAGTAATAGCCCAATACCTAACAACTGAAATCGCCCACCACTTGAACCAAACATATCAATTCGATAATTTTTTTCCTGGAAGTTTAGATTTGATAACGCCTGAAGAAAGACCTAATGGGGAAAAAATATTTTTCGAAGGCACTGCCGATGCCATTAGAAAAAACATAAATAAATTCGCCAATCTCCCCGTCGATTATTTTTTAATATTATCAGGAGATCAGTTATATAATATCGACTTTCAGAAAATGTATGATTTTGCACGGGAAAAAAATGCTGATTTAACTATAGCCGCACTTCCTGTAAATGAGGAAGATGCAAAAAGACTAGGGCTCTTAAAAATCAATTCAGCTTCTTATATAATCGATTTTTTTGAAAAGCCTCAAACCAAAGAATTATTAGACCAATACAAATTGCCATCTGATTTTTATAACAATCAAAATTTTGAAAACAAAAAATCTCATTTAGGATCAATGGGAATATATATTTTTAAAAGGGACGCTCTGTTCTCATTATTAAAAGAAGATTCCAGAGAGGATTTTGGAAAGCATTTAATTCCCACCCAATTAAAAAAAGGAAGGGCTGCAGCATTTCTATATAATGGATATTGGGAAGATATCGGAACCATAAAATCATTTTATGATGCAAACATATCATTGACAAATTCCTCTTGCAAACTTAAGACTTATGACGAGATCAATCCCATTTATACAAGGGCGCATCATTTACCCGGAGCAAAAATAAAAAATACTAAAATTGAGGATTCTATAATTTGCGAAGGCAGCATAATTGAAGCTGAGATGATTTCTAAATCTATGATCGGACTAAGATCAAAGATACATCAGGGATCCATAATTAAAGACAGCATTTTATTAGGGAATTCTGCCTACTCTTCATCAATTCATCATAAATGCGTTCTGCCTGATGTTTTTGAAATTGGAAAAAACTGTGAAATTTATAAAACGATCATTGATGAAAATGTCAAAATAGGCAACAACGTCAAATTAATAAACAAAAACAATCTCTCCAATTATGATGGAGAAAATATCTACGTTAGAGATAACATTATTATTATTACAGCCGGTGCAAATATTAAAGACGGCTTTGAATTTTAATGAATGTTTTTGCAATATCTGATCTTCACTTATCTTTATCCGTTAAAGAAAAGTCCATGGAAGTTTTTTCTCAAAATTGGAAGGATTACCAAGAAAAAATAAAAGATAATTGGCAATCTGTAGTTTCAAAAAACGATCTGGTGTTGATTGCCGGAGACATCTGCTGGGCAATGTTGCTCAAAGATGCCCTAATTGATCTTGAATGGCTACATGATCTGAATGGAAAAAAGGTTATTATCAAGGGCAATCATGATTATTGGTGGCCATCACTGAGTAAATTAAGCCAAGCCCTTCCCTCTTCGATTTCTGCGTTGCATAACAATTCTTTATCATTCGATGATATTGCAATAGCAGGAACAAGACTCTGGGATTGCCCTGATTATAATTTCAATGAGTTCATAAATTTTACTTTCAATCCTAAAGAGAACCATTCTCTTGAAAAAGATATCCAGAAAGAATTATCTGACAATATTTTTCAGCGAGAACTGATTAGATTAAAACTCTCTTTGGACCAAATGGACAAAACTAAAAAACATAAAATTGTAATGACTCATTATCCGCCTATAGGAGCTGATTTAAAAGACTCTCAAGTATCGAAAATATTAGAAAATCATAAAATTGACATTGCAGTTTTCGGTCATTTGCATAATGTTAAAAAAAACGTTGAGCTGTTCGGTGAAAAAAACAATATTAAATATATTTTGACATCATCCGATTACCTCGATTTTGAGCCCATTAAAATCTTGTGAAAAACAAAACAGAATATTTAATTTCTTCTTTTTAGCCCGGATAATGGTATAATGCTTAAAAAAATTAAGCATTTATTCCATGAAACCCTGTTTTATTAAATTTTCTTATAAAAAAAGAAGCTTTCTTTTAATTGAGATATTAGTTGCTTTTTCAATAATAGCATTGATTTCAATACCTCTTATCCGCAATCCTATCTGCTTTTGTCAAACCCAGATCAGATCACTTGAAAAACTTGAGTGCGAAAGAATAGCTGAGCTTAGCTTTTTAGATATAAAAGTTAAGCTTCTTAAAAATGAAATTTCATCAATACCCAAAAATGTTAAAGATGCTCAAGTTCAATACCTTCCAAGTTATTTTCTGGATTCCTTTAGAAATCAAGAAATCAAAAGGACCTTTATCGTATACTCAAAAAAAGAAAAATTCTATAACGATGAAACATTTAAATTTGTTCATATAAAAATATTTTTAAAACCAGCCAATCAAAAAGATTTTTTTACATATAAATACAAAACAATCTATAAAATTCCAAGTAAAATTTCTTTATAAATCTCTTCCCTTTTTTTTATATTTTAAATATTTCTTTTAGCCTAAAAAGACAAATTCATTGTCTTTTAGTCACTTATGAATGTTTTATTTATATAGCTTATTATAAGCTATTTATAAAAGAACCTAAGTCCCGCATTCTTAAAACTTTAAGTTTTTAAATACAATTGCTTAAATATCTAAATTTCAGATAATTATAAAAATAATTAAATTATTAATTAAAACTTAATTATTATTTAATAAATAATTGAAAACTATTAGTTTATATTATATAATAATAATAGAAATTAATATTAACTAATAAAATTAAATAATAATAAACAAAAGGCAATTTATGAAAAATTTAGCAAATGTAGCAGGCATGTACCGAAGCCATCTTTCAGAAACATCAAAGAAAATCGACAACGCAGTAAAAACTTATGAAAATTTTAATAAATCAAAATGGGCTGCTATAGCTTTTGGAACAATAAGTGTAGTCGCACTTGGTGCAATTTTTGGCGGATGCATTCCAAACATCTCGATATTGAATAACTTTTCACATCTAGCTGTTCAAAATATTTCCAGAACTAGTTTAATTAGTTCAGCTGGATTATCTGGAACTCTTTTCTTAACCTCCAGCGCAAACATGCTTAGAATTTATTCAGATCCTAATAAGAGAAAGCAAATATCAAGTGTTAAAGAATATTATAATAATAAGAAAACAGAACAACCAGAAAGTTTAAAATCTAAGAAAAAACCGTCAAGAAGACGTTCTTCTTCTCCTATCTCAAGAACACCTTCTCCATCCCATTCAGATAAATCGCTACAGGATCTGGAAACTTCTATAATATATATAGAAAACAACCAAGAGAAACGGACTAATTAAAAAAGATTTGATTACCTAAAGTTCCTTGAAAAATATCAGTTTTCAAGGAACTTTTTTTTCTTCTGTAATTCTTTAAAAATCATCTTATTTCTTAAAAAAATCTTAAATCAAAAAATTCTTCCCTAATACTCTTTTCACATTATTCAAGATTAAAAGAAACTTTCTACTAGATTATAAAAAAAACAATTGGCATTCTGACGATTTAAGGGTAAGTATTATGAGTGAGAGCAATTTTAAGCCATATATTGAACCGAGCCGAAAGATTAAAGAATTTTCTTTTAGAGCTATCTTTTTCGGTGTGCTTTTCGGGTTCATTTTCTGCATAGGAAATGCTTATCTAGGACTTAAAGTTGGAATGACCGTATCAGCATCTATTCCTGCAGCTATCATGTCTATCGCTTTGTTTAGATGTTTCAAGAAATCCACTATTTTAGAAAATAATATAGTCCAAACAGTTGCATCTGTCGGAGAAGCAATGGCAACAGGTGTTATTTTTACAATACCTGCTTTATATTTTTTAGGAGAACCGCCTTCTTTTTTCAGGGTTTTCATATTATCTTCACTAGGAGGCATCCTGGGTATTTTATTTATGATACCTATGCGAAGGTATGTAATTGTTGAAGAACATAAAGTCATCCCTTTTCCTGAAGGAACTGCTTGCGCTGAGCTTTTGAAAGCTGGAGAATCTGCTTCAACAAAGGCCGGGATAGCATTGATCAGTTTTTTTGTCGGAGCTTTTCATAAGATATGTTCAAGCGTTTTTTTTCTCTGGGAGGAAATTCCAAGATGGACATTCTTTAAGTTTGAGAAAACACAATTCAGCATAGATGCTACTCCTGCTCTACTAGGCGTTGGTTTTATCATAGGTCCGAGAATTGCCGGAATAATGCTAGCAGGCGGAATCTTAAGCTGGTGGGTGATCATTCCATTAATCCATTTATTCGGCTCGAATAATATTATTATCTTTCCTTCTGAAATCCCCGTAGCCAAAATGAGCGCTCAGGACATATGGGCAAATTACGTGAGGTACATTGGTGCCGGCGCAGTTGCAATGGGCGGGTTGATAAGTCTAATAAAAGTAGCCCCGTTATTAGTCAAAACACTACATGTCGGCATTAAAGAACTTACAAAAGGCTTTCAGCCGTTAAAGCATGTAAGTAGAACAGATAGAGATATTTCAATGGGCTATCTGATCCTGGGGTCTTTGGCAATAATATTAGCTCTTTGGTTAATCCCGACAACAAATCTAAACTTTTTTACTATAGTTTTACTTGTAGTATTGGGATTTATTTTCGTAGCCATTACTTCCATTACAGTCGGACTTGTCGGATCTTCATCTAACCCCACATCGGGAATGACCCTGACCACCTTGTTAATTACATCGGTTATCTTTTTGTTGATCGGCTGGACTGATAGAATTTATTTAGTAGCTGCGATTACTATGAGCTGTGTGGCCAATGTAGCTATTTCCATGGCAGGAACTACTTCACAGGACTTAAAAACCGGATTCTTATTAGGCGCAACCCCAAAATCTCAACAAGTTGCAGAAATTATTGGGGTAATGATACCTGCTGCTGTTTTAGGTTATACAATCTATTTATTAAACAATGCCTATGTGCTAGGATCAATAAACATGCCGGCACCTCAGGCAGTCTTAATGTCAATGATCGCTAAAGGAGTCATACAGGGACAGCTTCCTTTTGTCCTAGTTGGGATCGGTATTATGATCGCTTTATTAGCGCTTCTTACAAAAATCCCGATCTTGCCGTTTGCAATGGGTATATATCTACCTTTATCATTATCCACAGCAATGATGACAGGAGCCTTGGTGGCTATTTATGTTAATAAAAAAAATCAAAAAGAAAAAAACAATACCCGATCTTTACTTATTGCCTCAGGTTTGATCGGCGGCGATGCCTTTACAGGGGTCTTTATAGCTCTATTCACAATTATTGGTATTATTCCAGCTTCAAAAGCTGCAGCTTTTCCATCATTTATTAGTCTTGTAATGTTTATCTTACTTGCTATATATTTAGCGTACTTTTCTGTAAGAAAAACTAAAGAAATTTAAAAAATTTTCTATGTTAAAAAAAAGGTCCTTTACACTTCTTGAAGTGATTATAGCGTTATTTTTACTATCAATTTTGCTTACCTTCTTATTTGGCTATTTTTCTAACATTACCAAAATGGAAAAAGAAGTAGATGATTTCAAAAAAAATGTTTATGAAAGATGCGACTTACATATAAGATTAAATAATATTTTCACCCACCTATCTCAAGAAACTTCATTAGACATCCCTTCTTTTTATACGGATTACGAAAAAAATTATGATAATCCCAGCTTATTTTTTACATTTGATGCAGGAATAGATCCTGACCCATATTTCAGCAGCATTTTGGATGGAAAATTATTCATTGATAAAAAAAATCTTATACTTGAAATTTTTCCAAAAGACAAAAAAAGAGATTCAAGAAAAGAAATACTTATTAAAAACATTAATACTATTGAATATAAATTTTTATCTTATGATCCTGGAAATTCCTCTGAAATCAAAGAAAAAGTTACTGATATTTTCAACTGGTATCATCTCTGGCCAAAAGAAAAAAAAACAAATCCGGCAATAATTTATATTAAAATAAATAATAAATTCGATTTTGTTTTTTTCCTTGAGACCAATTTATTCTGAAGAGTTAAAAACACTTCACTTGTATTCATTTTATTTTAATAAAAAAAAGATTAAACAATCTTAGATTGTTTGCCAAAAAAATTGATTCAAAGTCAAAAATTAAAATGTTAAAATATAAAAGCTTTTAAGAGATATTATGAATATTATAGTTTTTGTCATTTCCATACTGATGATATTTGCAATAGCAACTAATACTCTTTTTACAAAAAAACAAACTGATGAAATCGTCTCAAAAAGTTTTTTAGGCTATATGCAGGCATCAAGGGATGCTCTTAATAAATCTGAAAAAAAATATTTTAATAGCATCAAGTCAATAGCTAAAGAAACTTCCAAAAAACAAGCACCTAAAGAAACTAAAGAAAAGAACAAAATAAGAAAAATAAATCCGATATTAGGCAAAGTTAACATCCTTCCGTTACTTAACGACAGGGATAATCAAAAAGACTTATATAATCTATGCGCGTCCTTAATAAAAACCTTGTACTCAAACCAGAGCTTTTATAAAAAAAATTTAGAGTATAATCTTTTAAATAGTCTTATTAGTTCATATAATAAATTAAAAAAAACTGAGAACATACATCTGGAAAGTTTAGTTTTAAAAGATCCTGATCTGCAAAAAACTTTTTATAAAATTTTAAAGGGAACAAAATTTTATGATTTTAAAAACAGTATAGGAACACCTTCTCTTTTAGATTTCATAAAACTTGAAAATACGAATGCAAAACCATCTTTTGCCAATGTGACAATGGAAATGCTAAGAGCTATCTTTAATGATACAATCGCTGAAGAAATCAGAGTTTTACAAAAAGAAGACCCGCCCAGTAATCTAACTTGGGAAAATGTTAAACTAATTTGTAAAAAGAATATTTTTACACCTAATGAAGATATTCTTGAGTTGTTTGATTTTTCAAATTCATTTAATAGATCTAGTGATAAAACAATTGTAGGCTTTGATGAATCTACAAATATAAAAATTAAAAGAAAAATGAATTAAGTATTTCTAAAAAAAATTTTCATATCCATCATTTGTAATCAAAATGGTATCTTCATATCTGACCCCGCCAAGATCCTGCACATAAATACCCGGTTCGATTGTTATTATCATACCTGCTTTCAAATACACATCTTTATCTTCATTATCAAATCTTATCCTTGGAAATTCATGAATTTCAAGACCTACTCCGTGACCAAGCGAATGAAGAAATTCTTTTTCATAATTTTCTTCCTGCAAAACTTTTCTTGCAGCCAGATCCAAATCTTTTAACTTTGATCCCGGTCGGCAAAGAGATAATGCGGCAGCCTGCGCTCTTTTGGTAATTGAATACATCTTATCTAAAACAGGATCCGGTTTTCCAAAAAACAGAACTCTTGTCATATCCGATTTATAATTCTGAACGCTTACACCGATATCAATAAGAACAATATCGTTTAAAGATAATTTATTATTTGATGGGACATGATGAGGCTTAGCGCTGTTTTTTCCAAAACAGATAATAGGATTAAAGGCCAAAGAGTCGGCCCCATGTTTTTTCACAAAATTTTCAAACTCAAATGCAACCTCCATTTCAGTAATCCCCTCTTTGAGAATTAACGAAATATGTTCAAATCCCCTCCAGGTTAGTTCGGCAGATTTTTTCATGATAAAAATTTCATCCGAGTCTTTTATAACCCTAAAGTCTCTTAGAGGATTATATAAGGCGGTAATTTGAATATCAGAAACATTTATACATTTGATCTTTTCAAAAAAAACTTTCAATCTTTCATAGTTATGATATGTGACAACATCAGCATCAAATGCAGCTTTTTTAATCTCATTTTGGCAAATAAATTCATATAAAGCTTTTTCATTAATTAAACCGACATCTATTGTATTGCTCTCTAATGCTGCCTGAATATACCTTCCGTCTACAAAAAGCTTAGAGTTAAGGGTTCCGATAAATAGTTTGGCTGATGTAAGGCTTAGTCCTGTAAGGTAAAGAAGGGAAATCGGATCTTCAATAATTAACAAATCTAAATCTTTTTCTCTTATATAGTTTTGTAAATTTCTGATTCGTTTTACAAAATTCATCCAATCACCTTAACATTTAAATAACCTTTCTATTTTTTCTTTGTCAAGTTTTATAAAATGAGGATCTCTCAAAGAATCAAAATTAGTGTTTTTCATATCCTTAAATTTCTTTAATAGATCTTTAGCTTCCTGCATTGAATATTTTTTTTTCTTAGAAAACATTAACAATTCTCTTGATAATTTTTTTTCATAAATATGATCTATCTTTTCTGATTTATTAAAAAATTTAAGATCTTCAAGGATTACAAAAAACAATTCATTGATATTTTCATTGATTATTGATTCATCAATAGCTTCTATTGAAATGGATTTTTGAGTTATTACTTTTAAATCGATTCCAAGATTGATAAAACTATCGATATTTTCTTCTACAAATGCCATATCGCTCTTACTCAATTCAATATTTATCGGGACAAGCAAATTCTGGATCTTTGAAAAGCCTTTTTTGTTTTTTATTTTTTCAAACAGCAATCCTGCATTTAAAACTCCCAGGTCAATCACTAACAGTTCATTTACCCCAGAACCTTCAAGATCATGTAAACAATTCGAATCAATTAATACAAACCTGTCTATCAGCAAAAAATTTTCAATGGGACTTTCATTATAAATCTTTTCAAAATACATTTGTTTTTCATATTTTTGAAAAACATTTTCTTTGTCTTTTAAAAAAGATGTTTCTTCTTCATAAGCATGTGGATTAAAATCAGCTTTTTTAAAGTTTAGATCATTGCTAAAACATGCCTTGAATTCTTCATTTTTATTTTCTTTAAATTTATTTTCAAAAGCATAATCAATAGCTTTTTTAATAAAATCTTTTAAATAAAAGCTATCTGAAATCCTGATCTCTTTTTTTTGCGGATGAACATTGACATCGATTAAATTGTTAGGAAGTTTTATGTTCAAGGCAAAAATAGGATAATCGTCTTCTGCAATTCTATTTGCATAAGCATCCTTGATAAACTTTGAGATGAGGTAATTTGAGACAACCCTGTCATTTATTATCAGATGCTGCAAACTCTTAGTCTTCTTGGAATACTGGGGCAGACCAATATATCCGTAAATTGATATGTTTTCCGATTGAAAATCCAATTCTATGCATGATGACACAAAATCATCTTGAAAAAGCTCTTTTACTCTTTTCTTAAATGCTTCATTTTTCTTTAGTTCATTGTTTTGGCAGGAAAAGATTATTTTTTCATTTAAGATTAATTTAAAACCGATATTCGGATTAGCAATAGCAAGCTGGGTTGAAGTTTTGATTATTTCCGAGTTTATATAAGATAAAGATTTTTGAAATTTTTTTCTGACAGGAACATTAAAAAACAAAGATTTAACTTCAATGCTCGTGCCATTATTTCTTGCTATTTCATCTACTAAAATAATTTTGGAGGCTTCTACTTTAACATGGGTCGCAAGATCATCTTTTGATGTTTTTAAATCGACTTTAGAAACGGCTGCAATTGAAGAGAGCGCTTCCCCCCTAAATCCCATCGAACTTATATTCAATAAATCTTCAAAATTTTTAATTTTAGAAGTAGCATGCCTTTGAAAACATAAAACTGCATCCTCTTTACTCATTCCTATTCCGTCATCTTCAATTTTTATGCTGATAAAACCTGATTGTCTGATCTCTATAATTATATTTTTTGCCTGAGCATCCAAAGAATTTTCAACCAGTTCTTTTATAACTGAGATTGGATTTTCAATAACTTCGCCTGCAGCAATTTTGTTAATCAGTATATCATCTAAAATTTGGATATTTGAGCTCATATGTTCCTTTTTATCTTGCATTATTTATTTATAACATAAAAAATTATTTCTTAAGGTCTAAAAAGAATTTTTTATGGAAGAAGCAATTTATATTGTTAAAACTCTTAATTCAAAAAATCATCTGGCATATTTTGCAGGAGGATGGGTTCGGGATTATATTTTAAACCACCCTTCAGATGATATAGACATAGCAACTGATGCATCCCCCGAAACAGTCGAATCATTATTCCCCCATACTACTCCTATAGGAAAAGCTTTTGGCATAATTTTAGTAATAATAAATAACAAAGAATATGAAGTTGCCACTTTCAGGGAGGATATCGAATACAAAGACGGACGAAGACCTACTCAAATAAAATTTACTTCAGCCGAGATTGATGCCCAAAGAAGAGATTTTACCATCAATGGAATGTTCTATGATCCCATAAATAATGAAATAATTGATTACGTCAATGGAAGAGCTGATATCGAAAGTAAAATCATTCGCTTTATAGGAGATCCCTATGAAAGAATTAAAGAAGATCGTTTAAGAATGATCAGAGCTATCAGATTATCATCAAGATTTGGTTTTGAGATAGAGCCTAATTCAAAAAATGCGATAATTGATAATGCCATGAATTTATTCCCCTCTGTTGCGATTGAAAGAGTTACTCAAGAATTTACTAAAATGGCCCTATATAAAGGCTTTAAAAAATCCCTTTTAATGCTTTTTGAGTTTAATCTGCTTCAGACCATATTTCCTGCTTTAAAAAATTGTAAAATAGATGAAATTAGAGACAGATTGAAACTGATTGATGACTTTCCGCATAAAACACCTATAATTATTTCTATTTTAGAACTTTTTCCTTCCTCTTCTTTAGAAGAAAAAATTGAAATTTGCAAATACCTTAAGCTTTCCAATAAAGAAATCGAATTTGTTTCTTTTTTTGATCTAGCCATTAAATATTTTAAAAATGAAAACAAAATCAGCGACTATGACTGGAGCATATTCTATTCTAATCATAATTATGAGCTTGCCATACAAATCTATGTGATACATCTCCCCTCTGTGAAAAGAAAGAAATTTTTGATAGATCATGAAAAAAAATATGAAAATTTAAAACCCTGCATAGATCGTATAAAAAATAATGATCCGGTTTTAAAATCCGATCATTTAAAAATGCATCATATAAATCCCGGGATCATGATGGGGAAACTACTTTTAGAAGGCGAAAAGATATCGACAAATAAAAAAATATTCAATCCTTTAGAAATAATCGAGGAATTAAAAAAAACAAATCTCTGGCCGAAATAATTTTTCTAATTTTGAAAAGTATTTAATCCCTGCTTATTTATCTTCTTTTTCAATCTTCTTATCTCGAAAACCTGCATTTTCTATTCTTTTGAAATTAGCCCACAAACTTGTCCAGTAGTGTATCCCGATCGTTTCTTTTTTTATGTAATCATCCCAATATGAATTTAATATCTTAAATTCCTGCTGCCAGGCATTTAACGGATATAAATATGTTGGAGGTAAAATGATGCCGCCTTTTAACAAATCGAGATTTTCAAAGATTTTATCTGTCATGAAATAAGGTCCTGTCTTGTACATGGCAATTTCAAAATAATTGTTAAAAAAATTAGGTCTTATTTCTTGAATAATTTTTTTTAAAAAGGGATGATTTGGAGCAACTGCAATAAAAGCATTTCCGATAGTACACCTATGTTCCACAGGCTCAAAACCTAAAATAATATCGTACAAATCGATTAACTCTTCAAGATTTGTAATGTTTACATATTCATAATCAGTGTCGACATATATTCCGCCGAATAACCTTAATATTTCAAGCCTTGCAATATCTGTTTTTTCACCGTAATTATTAGATTGTAAGTAAAGATCCTTGTTCTCAAAATCCAATTTTAATATATCTTCTTCATTCCATAATTTATATTCCCATCCTTCAAGGTTTTTCCATTTCTCTACAAGAGGGATTAATACATCAGGCATAGGCTTTCCTAACCATATCTGATGAATTATTTTAGGGATATCTCCATGGATTTTTACCTTTTTGTTGATATTAGAATTATAAAGGTCCTTTCCAATGTTATATTTTTTCCGATAGTCCTCATTTGTTAAAAATTTTTCCAAATCACTTTTACCGTAACGGCTATAAGATTTTTCAAAATCACAAATATTTGGAAAAAGATAAAAAACAAAAGTAAAAACAGCTAAAGCTAAAACAATAAAAAAACTTTTTTTCATTTACCATCTCCAAGAAAAAAAATTTTTACTAAGTTACTTTTTTTTAAGATTAATTAAAATATTATTTTAATATTCCCCATTGTCCATGGTCTCTGTTTCAGTCAAACAATTAAATTAAGTTAGATTCAAAACAGGTATATCC
This sequence comes from Parachlamydiales bacterium, assembly GCA_041661445.1. GTDB lineage: Bacteria > Chlamydiota > Chlamydiia > Chlamydiales > SM23-39 > JBAZUK01. The sequence continues at coordinate 78,067 of JBAZUK010000005.1, read as the reverse complement.
ATTCAAAAAAAGTATTTTTCATATTTTTTTAAATTCACAGAAAATATAGATACTATCTGTCACGGACAATTAACTTTTTGACTTTATATCTTATTTTGTATATAAAAAATTTATTTGATAATAAGTTAACAAACCGGTCTGAAATATGAGATATATAATAGTGATGGCACTTGCCACATCTATTTGTTTTTCTGAGCAAAAACAAGATAACAAAACATCTGAATGCCAAGACAGCTTCGCTTTTAGTTATCCGCGAAAATCAGAAGTAAGCTGCTCTAAAGACAGCGAATTTTATGCAGAATTTTTGTATTTTAACAGTCATCAAAGTTTTGAATATGCAGATGAAACCGATCCTGAAAAAACTAGAACAAAATCAAATTATTACAAACCTGGATTCAGGTTGGGAATGAATACCCTTTTCAGAGACGACTGGGTAGTTGATATCGACTGGACATATATGAAGCTCAAGGCTGATTCAAATATTACCTCCAATGATGATAGTGTCATCGGAGCATTACTGCCCCCAGATGCATTTGATAACATAATGAACACTGCCTCAGCTAGAAGATCAGGTGATTTTAACACACTTGATGTAAATCTTATAAAGCCATACCGCATAAGCAGATATTTTGTTTCAAAACCTATGTTTGGTCTTAGAGGAGCTTGGATAGACCAGGATTTTCATGCTAGGTACTTTATTTCTAATGTTAAAAATAATGTTACGATAAAAAATGATTGTTGGGGAATTGGACTAAGAGGTGCTTACGAAGCACAAATCTTACTTGGTAAAGGCTGGTTTTTTTATGGCAAGACAGCTTTTTCTTTGCTTTATGGAAAAATTGATGTATCTCAGAATAGCACAAACATAATAGATACTCTCGAATATCAGACAAAAAATAGTTTTAACAACATTTTACCAAATGCCGAATGCGCTCTTGGATTTTGCTACTCAAGATTTTTTGATGATCATAAATATCTACTTACCTTCAAAGCTGCTTATGAATTTCATTATTGGTGGAACCAGGCTAACATAAGAAAATTTTATGATCTTAACCCTGCTGCCAATGATGTTATCAGCGATTCGGATCTTTCATTCAACGGCTTTATGCTTGGCCTAAATATTGAATTTTAATTAAAATCTAAACAATATAAAAGCAAAGACAGTTTAAGAAAAGCTGTCTTTGCTTTTATATTTTTTTTCAATACAAGTTTACATAATTTTTCATTATATAATTCTTTTGTCAATGCTTTATAGATAGTTTTATTTCAAAATCTTAAATAAAACTGCTGCCATATCATCGTATTGGAAAGAATCTTTAGAAAATCTTTTCATCTTTTCAAACAGACTTTCTATCGCTTCCTGAGAAGATTTGTTTGGAATATTTTTAATAAATTCTTCTAAATTCCTTTGCCCAAAAAACTGATTATTTTTATCAATTGCATCAATTATTCCATCAGTATATAAAAACAAATATTCATCTTTGTTCAAAGTAACTTTACCCATATGGACATCTTCTATTTCTTCAATACCAAGTGCAAAATTATCAGTTGTTAAATTTATAAGACTGCCATCTTTTTTTCTCAAGATCGCAGGTATGTGACCTAAGTTTGCATATTCAAGTTTGTTCGTATTTATATCCAAAACTCCGAACCAGGCAGTAGCAAACATAAAATTCGATTTGGAATCTTTTAAAAACGTTTTGTTGGTCTCTATAATTATATCTTTTAAATCAGATAGATAATCTGCAAATGACCGAATGATGCTCCTTAAAGTTATTGCATACAAACAAGCTAAAATACCTTTTGAAGCGATATCTGCAATAACAAAAAATATTTTATTGTCCTTGATTACAAAATCAAAAAAATCTCCGCCGACCTCTTTTGCGAAATTAGCGTCGAATGCAATATCTAAATCTTCTATATTAGGTTTTTGGGGGAGCAAACTTAGCTGAATTTCATGGGCTATTTTCAATTGCTCTAAATATTTTTCTTTTTCAATCTTTTCTTTATCGATATTTTCTTGCTGGATAAGCAAAGAATCCATCATCTCATTAAAAAAATGTCCTAAATAATTCATCTCAAATCCCAATTTGTGGGCGCGGTATCTTTTTCTTAAATTACCTTTTTTTATTTCATTCATTGTTTTTAACAAATTGTTCAGAGGTTTTGATATAACTTTAATTACAAATATCGACAAAACTATCAGAAAGGCAAAAACAATACTTAATGCGTAAGTATGTTTATAATAAAAGCTTTTTAAATGCTCATCTTTAATAAAAGATCTATCCAAACTTATAACAAGATCAATCTTATAATCATCTAAACTATTTTTAATAATAAGATGATCATTATCGTTTTTGGAATAAACAGTATCCTTATTATTTGAAACTAAAATTTTATTAAAAGAATCAATTATATAAATATTTAAATTGCTTAAAACATCTGTCGGCAGGCTGAAAAGCTCAGCTTTAGGAAAAGAAATCAATATAGCGCCTATAGGTTTTTGATTTGCAAAAACAGTTTTGCTAAAAAAAATAACATTTTCGTTCCCAAGAACCGGATCCTGAAAAAATGCATTATTCATATTTAAATATTTTTTTAAGAAGGCAAAATTTTTATTTATAAAAGAGTTGTTTGAAGATTTTTGAACAATCAAATTATTATTCACAATAGATAGATAAACGATATCAATTAAATTAAATTCTTTCACTCTTTTTTTAAGCAGTTCATTTATATCGACATTTTTGTTTGACATGTCATTTTCTATAGAAATTGAGATTTCATTTTTTAATTTTAAATTGTCATCAATATTTTTCTTTAGACCATCTGAAAAAATTGATATTGAGTTATAAATATCTTCTGTTTTTTGATTATATTCAGCTTTATATAGCGCTATGGTATAAATAATAAGAGGAATTGTAATCAGAACAAACAATATTAAAAAAATCCTGTAAGCTAAAAAATTTTTAATGTTTGGTATCTTATTTTGTGATAAATTCATAAATCATCGATGGTTGTAAAAATGTTTAAAAAAATTTTATCTCTCTCAAATCCTTATATAAAACAAATCGTTAAAATAAGAAAAGAAAAGAAATTTAGAGAAAGTGAAAAAAAAGCCCTGCTCATTGGTAAGAATGCTATAGATGATTTAAAAGATTTGATAGAAATAGACACATTAATTATTACAGATGAGGCTCTTGCTAAAGAATATAGGTCGAGCAACGTATTGCTGGTATCAGAAAGCATCATGAAAAAAATTACAAATGTCGTCTCTCCAGAAAAGATCGCATGTGTAATAAAAATTGAAAAAAGAGAAATTAAAGAAAAAAACCGAATTTTGATTTTAGATAATGTTTCAGATCCGGGAAACATGGGCACGATAATCCGAACAGCTTATGGCTTTGGTTTTGATCTTGTGATTGTTTCCAAGAATTCAACTGATCCTTTCTCGGAAAAATCCTTAAGAGCTTCAAAGGGCACAATTTTTTTGATGCCCATCTTAGTATTAAGCATTGATGATATCCTATCTTTCATAAGGGAAAATAAAATAAATACATATCTTGCCGACCTTGCAGGCGATGATATAGACAAAATAAAATTTATTACTCCATTTGCAATAATTTTGTCTAACGAAGCTTTAGGCGCCTCTGACTGGACAAAAAAAAATTCAACAAAATTTACTATCCCGTTGAAAAACAATTTGGATTCTTTAAATGTTGCAACAGCCGGCAGTATTTGTATGTATCTAGCGGGTAAATCATGAAAAATTTCAAAAATCGAAATTTTGATAAGTATCTTGAAGAAGAAGAGCTCTTTTTAAAAGATTCAAAAAAATATAAAAAGCAAAGAAAGTTAAAAACTTCTCAAGATAAATCAAAATATAAAAAAACAGATATTGAAAAACAAAAAAATTTAATTATCCAAAAAGATCATTTTGAAAAAGGATTAATATTATCCATTTCAGGAAAAGACATCATTGCAAGCTGTAATGGGAAGAGTTATATCTGTTCTCTTAGAGGTTCTTTAAAGAAAGAACGCACTAAAATAAAAAACATAATTGCTGTCGGAGACAATGTAGACATCAGTCTAAAAAACGAAACTGAAGCAGTAATAGAAAACATCCGCGAAAGATATAACATACTATCAAGAATAGATGAGAAAACAAAAAAGAGAAGTATTATAGCCGTAAATGTCGATCAGGTTTTGATTGTATCATCAATTTTAAAACCATCTTTTAAGCCATCTTTAATTGATAGATACATCATCGCCTCTCAAAAAGAAAAGATAAAACCGGTTATCCTGATAAACAAAATAGATTTGCTAAAAGAAAATCGCGAAGAAGAAGAGAAGTACCTAAATTTTATTAAAACATATGTTGCCTTGGGATATCTCATTTTACCGATTAGCTGCGAAACTAAAATCGGCTTAGATTCGCTTTTAGATATCATGAAAGGGAAAACATCAGTGCTTTCAGGACAATCCGGAACAGGAAAATCATCAATTATTAATGCTACATTAAAAACTAAATTCAAAACATCAGAAGTGCAGAAAAAAACATTTAAAGGATCTCATGCAACAACTATGGCTTCTTTAGTTGAAGTAAAAGATGGCGGTTTTTGCATAGACACTCCGGGAATAAAAAGTTTTGGAATTTGGGATTTAGAAATTGATGACATAAAAAATTATTTTTTTGAAATAACCAATTTGGCAAAAAACTGCAAATATCCGAATTGTCTACATCTTAGCGAACCTTCCTGCTATGTAAAAAAGGCTGTAGAAACAAATGAAATCTCTAAGCTGCGCTTTGAATCATATTGCAGTTTAATTGAAGAAATACTTGAAAAAAAAAGGAAACTCTATGAGTAAAATTAAAGAAATTAAAGCCCTCGAAGTCTTGGATTCCAGAGGCAATCCAACAATAGATGTTATACTAAAAACTGATGATGGGATAACAACAAAAGCAAAAGTTCCATCCGGAGCATCAACAGGAGAAAATGAAGCTTTAGAACTTCGTGATTTAGACAAAAAAAGATATTTTGGAAAAGGCGTATTAAAAGCAGTATCTAATGTAAACGGACCTTTAAACAATCTTTTAAAAGGAATTAATGTCGCAGATCAAAGAAAAATTGATGATCTGATGATCGAAGAAGATGGAACTCCTAACAAATCTAAATTCGGCGCAAATGCAATTCTTGGCGTTTCACTCGCTGCAGCTAGGGCCGGGGCAATGTCACAAAATTTAGCTTTGTATGAATATTTAAGTAAAAATAAAAAATTTTTAATGCCTTGCCCAATGATGAATATTATTAACGGAGGAGTTCATGCAGACAGTCCTTTGGATTTCCAGGAATTCATGATCAGGCCAAAAGGAGCTAACTCATTTAAAGAAGCTTTGCGCTGGGGTGTAGAAGTTTTTCATACACTTAAAAAGATATTGAAAGATAAAGGTCATGTTACATCAGTCGGAGACGAAGGCGGCTTCGCTCCTAACCTCAAATCCCATGAAGAAGCATTAGAACTTATCATGCAGGCCATTGAAAAGGCAGGTTATAAACCAAAAGAGCAAATTACAATTGCCCTTGACCCTGCTTCTTCTGAATTCTATGACAAAAGCAAAAAAGTATATTTTGAAATGAAGAAAAAACAGGCAAATCTTGCATATAAAACAAAAACATCACAGGAACAGATAGAATATCTAAAAGAGTTATCTTCAAAATTTCCAATAGACTCTATAGAAGATGGTCTTGCAGAATCCGATTGGGATGGCTGGATCAAGTTAAATAAAGATTTAGGTAAAAAAATCCAGCTCGTTGGAGATGATCTTTTTGTAACTAATACCCAATTCTTGAAAAAGGGCATAGAAAAAAAAGCTGCCAATGCAATTTTAATAAAACTTAATCAAATCGGCACACTATCTGAAACATTAGATACTATTGAACTTGCTCAGAAAAATGGTTTTAATACCGTCATATCTCATAGATCTGGAGAGACAGAAGATGCCTTCATAGCTGATTTGGCAGTAGGAGTATATTCCGGACAGATAAAAACCGGCTCATGCTGCAGATCTGATAGAATTGCTAAATACAATAGACTCTTAGAAATTGAAAATGACCTTGGAAGTAAAGCTGTCTTTTTTAAAGGACTTTAAAAAAGCTTTATTTTAATAAATTAACATTTGAAGTTTACCTTTCAAATGACAATGCAGTCTATAAAAATAAAAATGCCGGTTTCCTATATCTCTACATAGGAAACCGGCATTTAGCATTTAAATTTTTTATCACTATTTTTTATAGTTAAACAGATCCTGAGCATCTGGATCTCCTTCAAAAGAGCTTGAAGAAGATGGAACAGAAACATTTGCCGGATCAGATTCGGAAAATCTTAATGATGGTTGAGGTGGAACAAGCAATAATAAACTTCTTTCGTTATCAGCAATCGTAGGTTTACTATCTTCTTTTGTGGCAGCTCCCTCTAAAGCCTGGAACCAAGGCTGATTCTGTAAAACTTTACGCTTTAATACAGTGTATATTCTTAATTCCCCAGGCGATAAAGATGCTTGAGATTTCGTTAAATCCTCAAGCTCATTTTCAACTTCTTTTTTATAGGTAAACTGACCCAAAATTCTAGCAGCAACTTTGTAATTATCACAGGCCTCTTTATCAACTAACTCTTTTGATTTATCGTATTCTTCTGAGTACAATTTACTTTGCTCTACAAAAGCTATCTGAGCAAGCTCAAAATATCTTTTATCGTCATCTGATACCAAAACAAATTTGTTTTTCAAGACTTCAGCCCATTCAAGAGCATTTTCCGAACATTTCACTGCATTAGCAATAAAACCTGGAGAATTGTCTTTTATTTTTCTAATTACACCTTGAAGAGACAAAGAAAAAACACCTAATGAAACATTATAAGGCAAATCGTACGAAGGAGTTTTTCCTGGAGACCAAGAAATTTTAGATCCGGGATATCTTAAGGAATCACCTATTGTTTTAGCTTCTTTAAGAAACTGATCATATTCTCGATTTCTTAAATCAGAACTTCCGAACAAAAGATCATGTGTTCCAGTAATTGCTTTATATAATGTCATTTTCATCTCCTACTATTAAATAAAAATTATGTGTTTTTCTTATACTGTTTAGTTCTATCCATCTCTAAACTAGCTTTATTTAAAAAAGCATCTAGACTGGCAGATGCATTAAAATAATTATTTGCAGCATCCTTATCTTCTGGATTTTTAGAAACATTAAATTGACTAAGATATAATAGACCTTGAGCTTCAAAAGTTTTTGAGGCCCCTTGAAAATAACATTTATCTTCTTCAGCATCGAAATTAACAGTATTTACTAAAGCTTGAGCCCAATATATTGCTGTTCTAGAAGAAGCTAACCCGTTAGCTATCCATTCTTTAGATAAAGACTTAATAGTTCTGGCTACCCCCTGTAACTTTCCTGAATCTACTGTTGGATTAATAGATTTCCATGAAATCTTAGCACCTGGTAAGGCTTGAGCAATTACCTTAGCCGAACTGGCAAAATAATTATAATCTAGATTTCGAAAACTAATTGTCATATTATTTGTCCCCTTATTAACTTTTATTATTGTTTTGTTATAACATTATATAAAAAATAATACTAAAAATAAACTAATTTAATTATAATTAAATTAATAAAATAAATTTTATTATTAAATTAACTTTGGAAAACAAAACAATTTTAATTTATTTTTTTTAAAAACTTAAAACAGCGAATAACTTTCTATTCTTCTGACACACCCACACTTAAAAACTCATCTATATCTTCGGATTCATGAACTGATGAACTTTTAGCATTTTCTGTTGAATTTGAAGCGACAGATCCTCTTGATATAGCCAAATCTTCTATATTCCAAGCATCAGCGCTTTCTTCAAGCCATCTGTTAATTTGACCAATTTTAACATTTTCTAAAAACTGAGCAGCATAGCAATAATTGCTTGAAGCTGTTTTAGCATTTTTTTCATGATATTTTTCATATTCCCCTTTATACAGCTCGGCCTGTCTCAAAAAAGCCTGCTGGGCTAAACTAAAAAGTTCGCTATCTTTTTCTGTTGGAGAAATATCTTTATCTGCCAATGCCACGGCCCAATCAAAAGCATATTGAGAGGCCTGCAACCTATTTGCCACAGAAAACGGCATCCAATCCTTAATTTTTCTAAATAATCCCTGAAGTAATTGAGGCGAATCATAATCAGGGACCATTCCCATGCCCCATGAAATTTTGGAACCGGGCTTATCCAAAGAATCGCTAAAAATTTTAGCATCTCTTAGAAAATCCATATAATTTCTTTTACTAAAGTAATTACTTACCGCTGACATTATTATTACCTTTAATTTATACGATTTATTAAGTTTAATTATTAATTACATAAACATTAATTACGATTATACCAAAAACATTATTATTTTTTAACTAATTATCACAAGCATGCATTCTTTTTTTTACCAAACAACATTAATTATTATTAACACTTACATTATAAACAATTAAACAAAATAAAATATTTATTATTGAAATTATTTATATTAACATTTAAATAAAGATTATAACTAAAGGAGATTTCGGATGAATAAAATTATTGCCCTTTTTGGAGAGAGCGAAAAAGGAAGGTACAATTACCCATATTTCTGCTCTAATTTGGTTCAGTTAGCTGAATTTCTTGGCAACTCTCCTGAAAATTCAACAGGTATTTCCTTTGCAATACAATCTATTATGTATGAGATGGATATAATCTTTTTTAGAGTATCAGAAGAAGGCTTTTCTTATGATGATTATATGTTTGGATTAGAAACGCTGCAAAATGAGCCTAAAATAAAAAAATTAAATGCTCTTTGCCTGCCAAAAGTAAGCAATATAGAAATCATCAACTCTTTAGACCCTATCTGTAAAAAATTCAAAAGTATTATAATTACGACTCAAAAGGATTTATTTGATTATCTGATCTCTAGATAAAGTTCATGTAAATTATTTTTTTAATTTTATGAATAAAAAAATCACACGAAATACTTATTTTAAATAACTTATATCTTTTTTTTATTAAATAAGGAAAACACAAATTCAAAATAATTGATTTTCTAAATCATTTTTTTAACAAAATTTTTCTAAGTAAAAAAACAGGCAGTTTTTTTATTTTATTTTTTATTAAAATAGTTAACTACCCCATCGCGGTCCGGCTTCATCGCTTTTTCGCCAAAATGCCAATTTGCAGGACAAACCTCACCTTGGGTTTCATAACATATAAGACCATCTAAGACTCTGATTGCTTCATCCACAGACCTGCCTAGAAAAAGATCATTGATAGTTTCATGTCGAACTATTCCTTTTTTATCGATCAGAAAAAGCCCTCTTAAAGCAACTCCCTCATCTTCTAATAACACACCGAACGATCTGGAAATTTCTTTTTTAATATCTGAAACAATCGGATATTCAACTCCTTTTATTCCCCCTTTTTCTTTTTCAATGTTAAGCCAGGCGAAATGGGAATAAATACTATCCGTTGAAATAGCCACAATTTCAGCATTTTTTTTCTTAAATTCATTTAATTTGGATTGAAATGCATGAAGTTCAGTGGGACAGACAAAAGTAAAGTCCATTGGATAAAAAAAGAAAATTACATATTTATTCTTAAATCGAGATAATGAAAATTCATTCTCAATCTTATCTTTAATAACAGCTTTGGCTATAAATTCAGGAGCATTTTTTCCAATTAAAGTCATACTTTTATTCCTTTTTTAAATAAATTTTTCAACATTTTTCATCCAGTTTTCTCTACCAATGGTTGTAGCATTTCCATGTCCCGGATAAACTTTTACATCTTCTGGCAATTTCGATAATTTTTTTAAAGACTCAATCATAGCCTGCGGTTTGGAATATTCAAAATCAACTCGTCCATAAGAACCCTTAAACAAAGTGTCTCCCGAAAAAAGAATTTTCTCTTTTTCTATGTAAAAGCAAGATGATCCGGGTGTGTGTCCCGGAGTGTGAATGGTCAGAAGCTCAATATCTGATAGATCTATAAGAGAATTATCATCTAACAATACATCCGGTTTTATTGGATGAATTGTGATTAGTGACGAAGGCGTTTCATCTTTTGGATTTTGTAAAATAAAAGCATCTGCTCTATGAATATAGACCTGAGGATTAAATTCATTTTTTAAAAGAAGCACATCTGCAATATGGTCCCAATGAAAATGGGTTAAAAGTATTTTTTCTAATATGCACTGATGTTTTTTCAAATAAATTGCAATTTTATCATACGAACCGAAAGAAGGATCGACAACCAACGCTTTGTTTGTTTTTTCACTGACAATTAAAAAAGTATTATTATCAAGAGGTCCGCAAACAAACTTTTCTAATATCATATCTATATAAACCTTTGCACCGGAGAGGATTCGAACCCCTGACCTCCTGGTCCGTAGCCAGGCGCTCTATCCAACTGAGCTACCGGTGCGTAATTATAAAATCAAAGTTTTTTTATTAACCATTTGGATAGTTAATCATGCATCGACAAAAAATCTTTGTAACTGTTATAACATTTTAAGAGAAACAAAAATAAAAAAAAATGTCAAACTTAGCTTTTATAATTTTAGATATTCAAAATGATTTTTGTCACACTGATGGTGTTTTTAATAAAAACGGACTAGACGCTGCATATTCAAGAAAAATCATACCTAATATTTCAGATATGATCTATTTTTGCAAAAACGCTAAAATTCCAATTATTGCCCTGCAGCAGACAATATTAGAAAACTTTGAAAAACAGGCTATCGGGCTTGGCTACTTGAAAAAAATGTTTCCTTTTATTGAAACTCAAGGATTAAGACAGGACACCTGGGGACATGATCTTATTGATGAAGTCAAAAATGTAGACTACAAAATTAAAAGATGGGGAATATCTTCATTTTATCAAACTGAATTTGCAAAATACTTATCAGCTCTTAGAATCAATCAATTGATAATAAGCGGATTTACTACAAACGGCATCGTCGAAACAACAGCCAGAGAAGCTATCGCAAGAAACTATAAAATTACCACTCTCTCAGATTGCGTTAGCAGCTATAGTGAAAATTTACATCTTGCCTCTTTGAATAATTTAAGTAATTTTGGAGATGTTTTAAGTTCCAGGGATTGGCAGGAAATGTTTGCAAAGGAATCGGAATGAATATTGTAATATTAGGCGCAGGAGAAATTGGTGCATATCTGGCAAAAGTATTATCTGAACAACAGCACAATGTTATCGTAATAGATAAAGATCCTCAAATACTTGAAAAAGTTTCTGAAAAAGCAGATATTGCCACGCTTCAGGGATATGGATCTAGATGGAAGCTCCTGGATAGGTTAATAGAAAATCAACCGGATCTATTTATTGCAATGACAGGAGATGATGAAACTAATTTAGTGACATGCGCAATAGCAAAAAATTTAGGATATCCGAAAACAGTTGCAAGAGTAAAGGAAATTGGATTTTTAGGCAGATCAAGACTTGATTTCAGCAGACTTTTTTATGTAGATCATTTTATCGGCGCTGAAATGCTCGCAGCTAATGATATTTTAAAAAGCATAATCAACCCTGAAGATCTTGCCATCGAAAATTTTGCTCATGGCGCAATTCAAATGCGAACCTTTGTGATAACTGAAAAATGGGATAAGAAAAATAAAGAATTAAATACCATTAACTTCCCCGATGAAATGATTATCGGCCTTATCAAAAGAAAAAAGCAAGACCCTAAAAATCCAAGCAAATCTGTTGATGAGATAATTTTTCCTCACGGAAATGATCATCTTAAAGCTGGTGATGAAATTACTGTCATCGGCGAATCAAAATTCATGCAGGATATCCATAACTATTTCAATATCGAGCAAAAAAAAACAAAATCAGTAGTTATCGTTGGTGGAACTCCAGTAGGCGTCAGGCTAGCTCATATCCTGGAGTTAAGAAATATTAATGTAAAAATAATCGAGCATGATGAAAAAAGATGTAAAGAAATTGCAGACCTGCTTCCCAAAACTACCGTGATTTTGGAAGAGGGCACAAACATGCAGTTTTTTGCCTCGGAACAAATAGAAAATGTTGATGCTTTTGTCACCTGCACCAATACAGATGAAGCAAATTTTTTAATAGCGTCTATAGCAAAGCATATGGGCTGTAAGAAAGTAATAAGTTTAATTTCTAACACTAATTTTGCTCCAGTCTTAAAATCTCACGATATCGATTTCACAGTATCTGAAAGAGTGAACATTGCCAATAAAATATTATCCATAATACATGCAGAAAAAGTAATTTCAATTGCTTCTTTATATGATGGCAAGGTCAAGGTTCTTGAAATAAAAGTATCTGAAAATTGTGAGCTTGTAGGCATCCCACTATCAGACTTGAGTTCAAGGCTGCCAAAAGATTTAATAGTATGCGCTATCGAAAATAGAGGAAGAATTATTATTGGAAAAGGAAACAGAATAATATCCCCTTCAGATACTTTGATAATAATTACAAAACCAGAAGAGCTCAATCAATTACAAGACTTGTTTTGAGGAAAAATGCGATATAATGAAGTTTCTAAAATAATTGGTAAATTTCTTTATTATTTCGCTTTAGTATTAATAATTCCATTTTTTGTAGCTTTATACTACCAATACATATACGTTACTCCTCAGCCAAATTCTTCTTTGGCATTTTTCGAGACTATTGTTGTTACTCTGATATTGTCAGGAATTTTCTTGTTTTTTGGAAGAAATGCAAGTGGAATATATTTTAGAAGAGAAAGCGTATTAATTGTTTTATTGATCTGGGTATTATCCTCAGTTATCAGCGCGCTTCCTTTTTATTTTTCCAAAACCCTAACGGATCCGGCTGACTGTCTTTTTGAATCTGTTTCCGGTCTGACAACTACCGGAGCCTCTGTAATATGTCCCAAGCTATATGACAAATCTGGTAAAAAAGAAGTTCAGTATGTTGTTCAAAACCAGCATTTTCCAAGAACTTTTTATAAATTTTATGGAACTATCGAACCCGTAAAAGACTCTTCCGGTAACATTTTATACGATGGAGTAGAAGCTGTTTCACATGCCATATTGTTCTGGCGAAGCTTCACCCAATGGCTCGGAGGCATAGGTATTGTTCTTTTATTTTTGACCGTTCTTCCGGCATTGGCCGTAGGAGGAAAGTTTCTTCTGCAGGCCGAAATGACAGGACCTGTTAAAGATACAATTGCGCCGAGAATAAAAGATACCGCCTCTCTTCTTTGGAAATTATATTTAGGACTTACAATTTTAGAAGTTTTAGCATTGATAATCACAAATAGAAACATGCAAATATTAGATGCATTTTGCATAACATTTTCTAATCTCTCTACTGGTGGTTATGCGATCAAAAACAATGCAATAGCTGCATATAATAGTTTAATAACGGAATGGATTGTTATTATTTTTATGTTTATCGGCAGCATTAACTTTGCTTTATATTTTTATTGTCTTAAAGGAAAGTTTTATAAAATATATGAACCGGATTTTGTCCTTTTTGTTGCAATTACAATAATCGGCTGCATCATAGTTACCTATTTCCTGAATGGATCAAAAATTTATGGTTTAGACGGAACAGAACAAGGAGTCTATACCCTAAGTTCTGCTATTCGAGAGGGGACCTTTCATGCAATCTCAGCGCAGACTTCAACCGGCTTCGTAACAACAGACATTGCAAAATGGCCGTATCAAACACAATTATTCATGGTGTTTTTAATGTATGTAGGTGGCATGTCAGGCTCAACTGCCGGCGGAATCAAAACATCAAGAATTTACATATTATACAAGATCATCAAGTATAAAATAGAAGAAATTTTTAGGCCAAATACGATCAGACCTCTCAAAATCGGAGAAAAAGAAATATCCAACAGCACCAGCACGACAGTCTTAACATTTTTTTGCCTGGTAGCAATTTTTTCGATAATCGGCATAATTCTATATGTGCTGGATCATATCGAAATAGAAACAACCATGAGCACAATAGCTTGTATGTTAAATAACGTTGGTTTCGCATTTGGAGTAGCCGGGCCCACAACTTCTTTTGCTTTTATGCATACATTCAGTAAACTGTTATCTTCTTTCTTAATGCTTTTGGGCAGACTTGAATACTTCATTATCATAATTGCCTTCGCTCCATTTTTTTGGAAAATAAAATAAAAACATTAAAATTATCAGTATTTCTTTGCTAACAATAAAATCTTTAGAACGATTGAAATCTATGATTAGCATTTTTTTCAAATGAGACCAATATACAAAAAAACTTTTGTTGTACTTAAATCAATTTGTAAAAAACTTACATCATTGACATATCATCCATTGGAGGATATCCCATCGCAGATTGATCAAAACCTTTTTCTTTTTTGGCGGTTGGTTTATCTGTAATGATCGCATCAACGGAAATTAACAAAGAAGCAATTGAAGCAGCATTTTTCAAAGCAGTTTTTGTAACTAAAACAGGATCGATAACTCCATCTTTTATCAAATCTGAAAACTTATCGCTTAGGGCATTATAACCCCAGGAACCTTTGGTTTCTAAAATCTTCTCAGCTATGTACAAACCGTTTTTTCCTGCATTATTAGCAATTGTAATAGCAGGAGCGTAACAGGCATTTTTAATTATTTGTATTCCAATTTTTTCTTCTTCATTATCATATTTCAAATCATCTAAACAACTTATGCATCTCAAAAGAGCAACTCCTCCGCCAGGGACAATTCCTTCTATTGCAGCAGCTTTTGCAGCGTGAAGAGCATCTTCAACTCTTTGTTTTTTCTCCTTCATCTCCGATTCAGTTGAAGCGCCAACTTTTATAACGGCAATGCCTCCTGCCAAATGAGCAAGTCTTTCCTGTAATTTTTCAATATCATAATCTGATTTGGATTTAGAAATTTCAAATCGTATTTGTTTTTCCCTTTCTTTTATTTTGCTCGCCTCTCCACTTCCTTCAATAATGGTTGAAGCATCTTTTGCAACTTTAATTTTCTTTGCTTTTCCAAAATATCTGATATCAAGAACAGAACTGTTATTCAATTCATCACAAACAACTGTAGCACCAGTTAAGGATGCAATGTCTAACAACACCTCTTTTTTTCTATCTCCATAAAAAGGAGATTTAACCGCACAGACCGGTAGATTTCCTTTGACTTTATTAACAACTAAAGTTGATAAGGCATCGGAGTCTATATCTTCAGCGATTATGAGCAAAGGAATAGATTGCTCTTTAAAAACTATTTCTAAAATTGAAACAATTTCTTTAGCAGATGATAATTTTTTATCAGTTATGAAAATCAAAGCATTTTCATATTCTACAATCATTTTCTCAGGATTATTAATAAAATATGGTGATAAATAACCATTATTAAACTGCATTCCCTCAACAATATCTAAAGTTGTTTCTACGCCTGTCGCTTCAACAGCTGTAATAATCCCATCTTTTCCTGTCTTTTGCATAGCCTGAGCGATAATAGAACCGATTTCCTCATCATTATTTGCCGAAACTGTTGCTATTTGCCTGATTTCATCAGATCCTTTTAATTGGATTGCCAAATCGCTGAGCTTATTACAAACGGCATTAACAGCTTTATCTATGCCTTTTTTTATCTGCACTGGGCTTGAACTTGCGGTTATATTTTTCATTCCTTCTGAAAAAATTGCTTCAGCTAAAACAATAGCAGTTGTTGTTCCATCACCTGCCATCTCGGCTGTCTTCAAAGAAGCTTCTTTAACAATCTGGGCTCCGACATTTTCAAATTTGTCTTTTAAAATGACTTCTTTTGCAACACTAACTCCATCTTTTGTCGAGATTAAAGAAGAATAACCATTTTTAATTATTACATTTCTGCCTTTGGGACCAAGTGTAGCTTTAACTGTTTTAGCGAGTATCTTAATACCATTATGGATCGATTTCAAAGCCATTTCGTTGAACTTTAATTCCTTTGGCATAATTTATTTTCTCCTGTTTTTTACTTGTGGAGTTTATTAATTTTGAAATTAAATTTTAATAACCACTTTTGAAGTACTCTCGGATTAATCCGAAAGATTCCTGATTCATAGCTCCGAGCAACCCCAGCAGCTCCAACAGGCTTTTACCCGTGCCTCCCACGGCTAATATACATATCGTATATGGAGGATAGTATACGAAAGAGAATAATTAAAAACAAATGTCGCCTTATATCCTAGACATAAATGACTAGGTTTTACGGCATCAATGAAAAAAATTTCTGTCAAACATAGAATCTACATAGTTATCTATACACTACAACTTTTGCAAAAACCTGATAATCAATCATTTTTTTTCATTAAACAAAATTTAAAAATCATTAAATTCCATTGAGAAACATGGAAAATATTATTTTAAAGTAACCATTTCAATATATTTAGCTGCAAGCTGGTAGAGGCTTAAGTATTGATCAGGCTTTGCAACCATATGATAACGCTGTAATGATAAACGAGCGACAATTTTCTCTATAGAGACTTTTACATCTTCTGTTTTTTTACCTGATCTTAATTGCTCATCTATTTCATCAAACATACAAAAAGCTGCAATAAACACTCCCGTTCTTCCCACTCCCCCAACACAATGAACAGCTAGAGGGCCTTTTGAAGGATTATAAATTTCTCTTGCATGTAACACAAAATTAAGTAAAAAATCTAAATTCGTTCCTTTTGAATCTTCCCAATTATCAGCATAAATATAATCGATAGATTTTGGTAAATTTTTGCTTCTTGGAATTAAAAGTTTACCATTTTCAAAATGATTTTTCCAGTAAGGAAAACATTTTTCTACACCTTTTTCAACTTCAGGAGTAAGCCTTACCAGGAGCGAGGCATTAGTATCTAAAAGTGTATAATAAAAACGATTTACATTTTTTTGCATGGGAGCTTCGAGAGCCAAAAATTTATAACCATTCATCTCAATTAAAGATCCATTGAAATAAGGAGATACTTTGTTATAATCAAAACTGATACAGTTAGGCGTTCTTGCCATATCTTCCCTGATGAGTGCGAAAAAGGGTATAAAATCCTCTCTATAATTTCTTTCTATTTCATTAGAATTTGTATCAAACCATGTCTGCCATCTCAATGTTCGTAATTGCATAAATTCTTCTTTTATGGATTCATCTGATCTTCCGGGAGCAAAAATTGCAAATTCTTTTTCCCTAAAATACTTTTCAAATCTATAATCAACTTCGTTTTTTAAGTTTTTATATTGATCTTCATAGAAGTAAAGATGAGGCAGAACCAAGATCTCATCATTAAAACCATTTTCTTCAATTTTGATATCGTTGCGGCCGCACGAACAGTCGCCATAGATATTAGATTCATAAAAAAAGAGAATTGAAAAAAGAGTATAAAAACATAAAATGTTAAAGTTTTTCATTTTAAACCTTTGATAAAATCATAAAACTTTAACATTTATAATTTTTTTTTACATTTTTTTTAATCCAAAACTTCCTTCCGATAATTTTTTTACTGCCAATAATTCTTTATAAGGCCACAAGCATAGAAAAAAAACATACGAACTTTGATTTCTTATTAGATAATAATACTTGCTATTCTCTTGAAAAATAATAAAAAAAAGCAGATCTATCCGCAAAAACTGAACTTTTAGTTATATAAATTTTTTCAAAATCATTTACTGCAAAATATAATTCTTTTTAATGATGGTTTTGCTAGAATAATATTTCAAAATACAAAATCATTATTATGGATGATAAAAAGTTTTCATATCATTTAGATCAAGCAGCGCAGTTATTAAATGCTTCAAAAAATACCATTTTGAGTTTCGATGACAAACTTAGAAAATCAACTGAGCTGGCTGAGCTTTTAATTTTACACGCTAAACAATCCCAATCTCCTTCTGAAAAAGCGCACGTTCAAATTTTTTCAAAAATTTTAAACAATTCTAAAGGGAAAGCTTTTCTTTCAAATTTGATCGATCAATTTTTCCGATCGAAATCTCTAAATAGAGCTTTAGATCAGTTTTCATACTTGTTGTTATCTTATGGTTCTACAAGACAGCTCTCCTGGATGCTGAAGTTTAAAATATTCACTTTTAAGCTTTTTAGTACAATGACACCAAAAATTTTTTATAATTTAATAAAAAAAAATATTTTGAAGGAATGTTTGAATAATTTTAATTATGCTGACACCTCCTATTTATTTAAATATCTTCAAAAAAACAAAAATAATCAGATCGCTTTTTGGATACTTCAGAATAAAATTTTTGGAGAAAAAAGTTTAGATAAAAGCATAAGAAATATAATTAATTTAATAACTAAACACGAAATTTCCTCATTTTGTATAAATTTATCAAGTTTGACTTCTCAGCTATCTATTCCTTTTAATAATTTAGCAAAAATTCAAATCGAAGAAAACCTAATAAAAATATTCAAAGCCTTGCAAAATACTGCAAAAAAAAATAAATCTATTCAAAAAGAAAAGCTTATTATCTTAGATTTTGAAGAACATTCTAATTTGGATCTTGCCTTAGAAATCTTTGAAAAAATTATATTTTTGGATGATTTTTTGAATCTTCCGATAGGATTTACTTTAAAATCTTATTTTCCCGAGTCTTATGAAATTCAAAAAAAACTAACTGAACTGGCAAAAAAAAGAAAAGAAAAAAATGGCGCCTGCATTTCCATAAGAATTACCAAAGGAATTCATTTAAATCTTGAGTTAATCAATTCTTCGAAAAACAATTGGCCATCGCCAACCTATAATTCCAAAATTGAAACCGATGCAAATTTTAAAAGAATGATCAATTTTGGATCAAAACCTGAAAATGCCAAAGCAGCAAATATTATCATCTCAACTTCTAATATTTTTGATATCGCCTATTCTCTTTTATTATTAAAAGAAAACAATCTCGAAGAGGAGATGTTCTTTGAAATAATTGATTCAAAAACAACAAGTCCGGTTATCTCAACTCTAAAAAGACTTATTAACAAAAATCTTATTCTTTTTTGCCCGATAGTTTTCAAAAAAGATCAGGAAATATTAACAGCTTATCTACTACAAAGAATCAATGACTTCATCAATCCTGAAAATTTTATTTCCCAGCAGGAAAATTTATTTCCTGGAACAAAAAATTGGGATGAACAAATTGATAATTTCAAACAAAGCTTTAAAGAAATACCCAATTTAATTTCTGATAGAAAATTTAAGCAAAACAGAACTATTACATCAGATTTTTTAGTGTCAAATTCTTTTGATAATGATCCAATAACAGATTTTTCCATCAAGGAAAATATTGAATGGGCTCAAAATATTATTGAAAAAGCAAAACAAATTATCATTGAAGATGTTCCTCTTGTAATAAATGGAAAAGAAGTTAAGGACACATCCATAGCCACAAAAATACTTTCTAATCAAAATAAGTATAATTATTTTCTCGCCGATGATCTTAATTTACAAAAAGCTATAGAATCAGCAAAGGAATACGAAAAAAAATGGCAAGGCGTTTCTATTGGGAAAAAATATGATATTTTGTCAAAAGCTTCATCTTTGTTGAAAAAAAGAAGGGCTTTTTTCATTAAGAATTTGATTCTTGACATAGAAAAAAACTTAGCCCAGTCTGACTTGGAAGTTTCTGATGCGATAGATTCTATAGAATATCAGATAAAAAATTTCATAAATACCTTTTCCAACAAAGACATTGATTTCAAACCAAAAGGAACAATTGTAGTTATCCCTGCTTGGGGTTTCCCTCTATCGGTTTCTGCCACGGCGATTACAAGCGCGCTGATAGCTGGAAATGTTGTAATCCTGAAACCCTTGGAAGAGTCGGTTTTGGTATGTTATCAGTTTGCCTCTCTTTTATGGGAAGCAGGGGTGCCGAAAGAATGCCTGCAATTTGTAAATTGCCCTAATAAACTGTTTGAAAAAAATTTGATATCAGATCCCCGAATTAATTCCGTAATTATTTCAACTTCTGCCGAAAACGCAAAAAAATTGACAAAAATGAGAGGAGGGCTTGAACTTTTAGCAGCTTCCGGAGGAATAAACACAATTATAGTTACAGCTATTTCCGATAAAGATCTTGCTATCGAAAATATTATCGATTCGGCTTTCAGTTATTCAGGACAAAAACTATCTTCAGCTTCAGTATTGATTTTAGAAAAAGAAGTTTATGATGATGAAGAATTTAGGTACAAATTAAAAGAGGCTGCAGAAAATTTGATAACTGATACCTCCTTTAACTTAAATGCAACAATTACTCCTCTGATAAAAGATCCTAAAGAAGATCTCAAAACCGCTCTTTGTACATTAGATAAAAACGAATGGTGGCTTGTTAAACCCAAACAAGACGAAAATAACTCAAGGTTATTTTCCTGCGGAGTTAAATTTGGAGTGACATTAGACAGCTTCACAAAAAACCACGAGCTATACGGACCTGTTTTATCGGTAATGAGGGCTAATAATCTGGATCATGCTATTGAACTTGCCAATAAATCAAAGTTTGGTCTTAGCGCAGGGTTACAAAGCTTAGATTCTCGAGAACATGTAAAATGGATTAATTCAATCCAGGCAGGAAATTATTACATCAATACTAAATTGACAGAAACTAAAATCAAAAGACAGCCTTTTGGCGGCTATAAAGAAAGCTCTTTCGGCTCCGGTTATAAGTTAGCAGGTCCTAATTACAACCTAAATTTTTTAACCTTAACCCAAATTTCTCTGCCAAAAGAAAAACAACCGGTTAATGATTGGGTTAACTCGCTCACCTCTTTCTTAGAAAAAATTGACTTAAGCGCAGAAGAATTAGGATTATGGTATGCTTCTGTTGCGAACTATGCATATTCATGGAAGAAACTTAAACAAGATATTGATTCCTGCAAGCTTTTGGGACAGGATAATTTCTTAAGATATGTTCCAAGAAAAAATATTACCTTTAGATTAACAAGCAATTATTTAGCTTTAGATGCGCTTAGGGTCTGCGCAGCAGCCTTAACTTGTTCAACTCCGATTGAAATAAGCTGGAGTACCAGCAAACAGATAGAAGAATTTAACTGGATTGATCTTTTGCCTGTATTGACAAACATTGAAGAAAGCGAAGATGAATTCTTATCAAGAGTGAAACTTGGAAAAATAAAGCGGGTAAGATTGACAAATCCGGCTAGCAAAGAATTAAAGAAAGCTGCCGCTCAATCAGCATGCTGCATAATTGATTCACCAATTTTAGCAAATGGCAGATTTGAGCTTTTGCACTATATCAAGGAAATAAACATCACTTATGATTATCACAGATACGGTAATCTAGGATTAAGAGAGTCAGAACTTAGAAAACCATTGCAATGAAAAATGCTTTATTAAATAACGAGCAGCAAGATGCTGTCGATCATATTGAAGGTCCGCTCTTAGTATTAGCGGGAGCCGGCTCTGGTAAGACCAGAGTTGTAACGATGAAAATAGCTAAATTAATAGATATCGGAGTTGATCCAAATCAAATCCTTGCAGTCACCTTTACCAACAAGGCTGCCAATGAAATGGTCTCAAGGGTTAAAGAAATAACCTCAAAAAATGTCATAATTTGTACTTTTCACTCTCTTGGAGCTAAAATATTAAGGGAATCTATAGACAAAATTGGATTTACTAACAATTTTATAATTTATGACGAAGAAGATTCCTTAAAATTGTTAAAAGAATGCTTAGGCATGTTAAATTTTAAAGAAGAAAAAGATACCTTAAAAAAAATTAAATATAAAATATCTACATGTAAAAATGAACTTTTAGACATAGCCAATCTGGATAACTCCTTGCTATCCAATCCTGAAATTGAGATTTTCAGACTTTATCAAAATAAACTAAAAAGCTTAAATGCAGTAGATTTTGATGATCTTTTATATCTTGTAATTTTTCTCTTTAAAAAAAATCCAGAAGTCTTAAAACATTACCAGAATAAATGGAAATTCATCTTGATTGATGAATATCAAGACACAAATTTCGCTCAATATAATCTTGCAAAACTATTATCTGTTTCGCATCAAAATATTTGCGTTGTCGGAGATCCTGATCAATCCATTTATTCTTTTAGAGGTGCAAAGTATCAAAACATCTTAAACTTTGATAAAGACTTTGAAAATGCCAAAATAATAAAACTCGAAAAAAATTATAGGTCCACTTCAACTATTTTAGAGGCAGCTAATTCAGTTATTGAAAAAAACACAAATAGATATGAAAAAAAATTGTATTCAGAAAAAAAAGAAGGCGAAAAAATATATCTTTTCAAAGCAGCATCGGAACATCTGGAAGCTTCGTTTGTAGCAGAGAAAATTTTAAAACACCATCTTAAAGATAAAATCAATTTGAATGATACCGCAATATTTTATAGAACGAATTTCCAATCAAGAATTTTTGAAGATATTTTAATTTCCCAGAACATTCCATATATCATTTATGGAGGAATTTCATTTTATCAAAGAAAAGAGATCAAAGATATCCTAGCTTTCTTAAATCTCATCATATCCGATAGCGATTTTTTAGCTTTTTCAAGAACAATCAATATTATAAATAGAGGCTTTGGAAAAACTACTTTAAATAAGCTTTTTTCTATCTGTGAAAAATTGAATCTTCCCATAATAAAACTTCTATATGAAATCCAGACAAATCAGAATTTTAACGAAATAAGACTAAATTCAGCCCAAAAAGAAAACTTAAGTATTTATCTAAATGCATTAAAAGAACTAAGAAATGATTATAATCAAAATGTTCCGCTAGACGAACTGATAACAAATTCCCTTTCTAAACTAGGCTATTTTAATTATTTAAAAGAAGATCCCGACACATTTGAAGATCGAAAAAAAAACGTAGATGAGTTAGTTACAAAAGCTTATGAGTGGCAAAATGAGAAAAATGAAAAATTAGATCTTTTTTTACAAGAATTAACTCTAGTCAGTTCTAAAATTGAAAAGCCTTTAGAAAACTCTATAAAACTAATGACACTGCATAATTCAAAAGGCTTGGAATTCGAATGTGTCTTCATTGTTGGACTAGAAGAAGATCTGCTCCCCCATGTTAACTGTAAAAATTCTTTTGAGGATCTTGAAGAAGAAAGAAGACTTTTTTATGTCGGAATGACAAGAGCTAAAAGATATCTTTATCTAACTAATTCAGAATATAGGTTCATGTGGGGAAGTTCAAAATTTTCTATTCCTTCCAGATTTATTAAAGAACTTCCTAAAAAATGCATTCATGACCTTAACAATGAATTTAAAGAAGAAACAGACGAAATTCCAAACGATTACTATCTAGGACAGAAAATCTATCATTCTACTTTCGGTCTTGGGGTGATTCAAAAAAAATATCAAACATCTCTTGGTGAAACTTTGGATATTTTGTTTGAGAACTCTCAGATGAAATCAATTGTCACCAAATATGCAAAATTAAAAATTTTGTAATTATTTTTTTATTATTAACTGGTTTTTGTCGTTATACTAATAAAATTTTTGAAAACTTTTTTTATGGAAACGAAATGTTTCCATTTTTTGTCTCTTAATCTAAAACCTGAAAAATTAAAAATTAAACGACTTGGGTAAATAACTCTTCCATCGCTCCATCCAGGACGCCATAATTTTGCCGATCGATAATTCCTGAAAATTGAAATGGTTCTAATCCCAAGCATTGATGCCAAATGACCAATTCCAGAATCATTGCCGATCATTAGCGCTGACTCATAAATGAAATATGTCAGATCTTTTAAATTTTTAAAATTAACAAGCTTGAAATTATTTTCTAATACAACCTTATAAAATTCTTCTTCATTTGGGCCAACCACAAAAACCGGATCATATCCGATTGTTTTTAATTTGATAGCTAAATCCAGATATTTATTTATAGGCCAATTTTTACCTTTCTTTGCACTCGATGGGTGAATGATTACTCTTTTAAGGTTCTTTTTAAACTGTATTTCCTTGGGAATAAAATAATTAATTATTTTTGTTGTCTTTTTTAGCTTTAATATTTTTTTACAGAAAAAATCGATATTCTCTACCATCGAAACATTTGGAGAAAAACATGCATCTCTGTAGTAGGGCTGACCGCCGACTTTTTTTGAAGCACATGGATTTAAAACATAAATTTTCTGAGGACACTTTTTTTTACCTTCCTCAATTAACTTCATGCTAAAAAAGTTATCTTCTTCATAAGAAATAAATATTTTAGCAAAATAATTTAATATCTGTTCTATTTCAAGAGCTTGAGGAAATTTTTTTATAACAATATCTAAAAAAACATCTTGCAATTGCTCAAAATTATTATGAAAAAAAGAAACTTCATAATCATTTATGATCAAATTATTGGCAAGCGCAATAGAAATTAATCCATCACCTAACCCTTTGCAACTAAATATTGCAACTGTTTCTCTTTTCAAATTCAACAACCAATTTTTTAAATTTATTTAGAACATTTCTTACCGAAATAGTCGCCTTCCAATATTTTTCTCGCAATCTCAATCCTTTGATATTAATCAACGGAAAAGGCGCAATTGTTTTTCCAATAAAAAAGTTTGGCTTCCAAAAAATTGCCTTTCTTTTGGTAGCGAAAAGAGTAATGGTTGGTATTTTTAAATTTGATGCCAAATGACCTATTCCGGAATCATTAGCAATCATAAACGCAGATTCATAAATATATGCCGCCATTTCATTTAAATTATTAAATTTTGGTTTTTCGAATTCTAAATCTTCAAAATATTTTTTTTCTGAATCTGTTAATATCAAAGAAGGTTCATATCCTAATTTTTTTAATTTTAAACAAAGCTTTGCATATTTATCTTTAGGCCAGTTTCTTTGTATATCTTTGCTCATTGGATGGATTATTATTCTTTTTTGGTGTTTTCTATATTGGAGTTCTTTTGAACAACATATCCCATTCGATGGATGAAAATTTTCCAAACATAATATGTTTTTGCAAAAGTTCTCAAAATTTTGAATTATGTTTTTTTTGAAATCAAATTTCATTGACCCGATAGATGGTCCTTTTCCTTTACAAGTAGAAGGATGCAGTTCATAAGTCTTATGAGGAAACTTGTCTTTGGAAAATTTTAAAATAGCCTTGTTCAAAGGATTATAATCGGAATTAATGATAATTAAGTCATATTCGTTTAAAAAATTAAAAACATTTTCTTCATTTTGTGCTGGATCAAGTTCAGGATAAGGTCGTATTTCTGTAAATTTATACCAGTTATTCATTTCATGTAAAAACGGATGAAAAGTATCTACTGAATAACCGCTTTCAAAAAGATTATAGCTTAAAATTAAAAATAAAAGCCCATCACCAAGTCCAATAGATGAAAAAACCATCGCTTTCTTCATATATTTATTTTAACCTTTTGGGTATCTTCTTAAATATTTTTTTCATTTTGTATCTATTTTTTAATATTAGAGGATACAGAAAAATTAGTTTTAAAAAAATCAAAAAATTCTATCCAAAAGTCTTTTAGAAACATCTTTTTTTAAATAAATTTAAAAAAAAATCAACACATCATATATTTTATTATTAATGCTTTAAATAAAATAAATAGCAATCAACAAACATGACTGCTAGACAATAAAAAACATATTTGCTACGATTAAAAATATTAAAACAAAAAACCTATGGAGGTTAGTTATGAAACATCATAGAGCATTAATTCCATCAATATTAAACGAGATGGATGAATTTAGAGATTTTTTTGATCTTGATATTAATTCTAGATATGATAATTCCGGCATTTCTTTATATGAAAACCAGGACAAGGTCTTTGTAGAAGCTTCTCTTCCCGGAGTAAATCCAAAAGAAATCCAAATAAATTTTGAAAAGGGCGTACTTTGGATTAAAGCAGACGTTAAAAGAGAAGAGAAAGACGTGAAATACCATTTAAAATCTCAAGAATCTTTTTCTTATAGAGTATTAGTACCATCCAGAGTAGATGAAAACTCTACTCCCAATGCAGTCTATAAAGATGGGATTTTGAAAATCACTTTTGAAAAAAGCAAGTTTTCAAAAGCTCATAAAATAGAAGTCAAAACAGAAAAATAAATCCAATTTAACTAAACCAAAGAGTCATAAAAAACTCTTTGGTTATTTTTAATATGTTAACTTTTTAGAAAATAAGTAATTGTGAAAGCCTTACGCCTAGGCTCATTTTGAAAGATAATTCTTTAAAAAACTCTTTAAGATCTTCTTCTTTGGCTTCTGGGAAAGCTTTATCTTCTGGAAAACTCTTCTCTTCTGTGGAAACCTTCTTTTTTGGAAAAAAGGCCTCTTTTAATGATATTTCATACTTTGAAAGATTCTGAATAATTTTTATCAACAAACTATCCATAGCAAGCCTATTATATCCTTCATCAGTCATTCCTTGTTCTATATTTGCATTCTTGAGTTCTAAATCAAATTCCCCAGTATTAATTTCCCTAACTTTCTTAATAGCTTTATTAAAATTAATAGAATTAGGACTAAATAATGCAGATTGCAAAACATATTGTTTCCATTCATCAGATTCAAAAAAAGCATCAATCTCTTCTAAAGAAACCATACCTTCATTACTTTTTTTTATTAATTCCGAGAGTTTTAAAGACAAAGCATTGGTTGCTGACACGATTTTCTCTAATTGGGATAAAATAATTTCACAAAATTTACGATCTTTAAATTTTGATTTATATTTTTCTATAACAATCTTTGCTGCGCTAACACTTTTACTTAATAGATCCTGCATAGCCAGACATTCCTTTAATTGAAAAATTGAAATTCGATGATTTTTAACTTCCTGACTAAATTCTTTTTTGACTTTTCTTCTTTGAAGTTCTTTAGAGAGGTTTTCTGCCAGTTTCATTCTCAAAGCAGGAAAATCCAGTTTTTTAAATTTTTTTTTAAAAAAATCCCATTGATCAAGAAAATCGATAATGCTCAAATGAGCAAAAAGAAGTCTAAAATCCTTATATGCGAAATGTTCTTTTTTTAATAAATCCTCGAAAGTCGGATTTTTCATTTTTTGTTTATATGATTCTATTAAAGATCTTCTTAAATTAAAATATAAATTAGGATCTCCATTCTCAAGATATTCAAAAGGTTCGAAAACTTCTCTTTTAAGATAATCACCTAAAGATTCTTCTTCGCAATCTTGAATTTTTGAGATTATATCGATAATTGATCCAATAAATATTTCAGCTGCATTTAAAATTCTTTTCCTTTCTAAAGAGTTCGTCGGCAATGGCTTTAGAGGGCGCATAGTAAAAACCACCTGCTTATCGTCTTTTTTTCCTGATCTTAAAACCGCCAATCTATCAGGATTTTCTTCTCTCATTTTTTTGATTTGTTCAACATAATCTTTAAACGATATTCTAGAGAGATCTTTTTTTTCAGGCTCAACAGAAGAAAATATCTCTTCTGCTTCTTGTCTGGTCACCGACATGGGATCCTCAATTTCCTCTTCTTGAACTTCATCACTTCCATCTGATTCAACTGAAATCTGCATAAGCTCAGGTTCTTCTCTTAAATTTGGACTCTGTTTTCCCGAATCATTAGAAAAGATCTCTTCTTCTTCATCTTTTTGTTTATCACTTAAAGAGTCAGATCTGGGTTTTGGGCTTTCCTCTTGAGAACCTCTCGGTGAGATTTTTTCTTCAACATTTTTTTTATCCCAGCGATAATAATTTACAGATCCATCATTAAGAGCCGCTTCTATTTTTTCCTCCTCTTCTTTCGACAATTCTCGTGATCCGGAACTAGAAGAAGCTTGTTCTTTTAAAGGAGGTTCTTCGTCCAGAGAATCTTTTACAACGGTTTTTTTTCCTTTTTCATTAACAGGCGGAGGAGATAATGAATCCTCTATACTCTGAACTTGATCGCTCTGAGGTTTTTCTCCATTAACTTCCTCCAAATTTTGAATTCGATCTATCTGAGGCTTTTCAAGATTATCTTTCTCCATTTCAACAGTTGGCCGTTCTTTCTTTTTGGGCTCGCTCATCAACCCCGAAGTTAAGAAGCCTCCAATGACTGATAAAGTTTTAGATACAACAGAACCGGCAGAAGCTAGGAGATTATATTGTCTTGATGTAGGGTCCGTTTCTGTTTTTTTAACTGACGATTCTCCTTCATTAAAATTATTTTGAGTAATAGTGTCTACTTTTTGTGAAGTAGGATCTACTTGCGCGGGCGGTTCTTCTTTTGCACCTTGACCGTTTATACTAAAATATGAAAGTGGATTCCAAATACCTGTCATAGATAACCCTTTAAAAATTTAAATCTTCAAAAGAATAAAATCATAATAAAAAAACATCAATCATTTTCATGAAAAAAAATTCAATGTTTTTTTAATAAACTGATTATCTGATAATTATGATAAATAAAAAAGAGTGTAAAAAATTATTTTTTTATACATTTATATAATAAATAATTTATAAATATATTTTAAATTTTTTTAATTTTTACATCATTCCAAGACCCAACATCAGCTTTTTTTGATAAATAGACACAAAAAATTTTGACTTTTGATTTTTTTTATTTTCTTTTCGTCTGAAAATGCAAGTTAATCTACTTAGTTTTCGGAATTAATATTTAGATTAACTTGATAATAAATGAAAAATATTGCAATAAAAATGAATAAGAAGGGAAATGTCCTAAATGAAAAAAATTATTCTGTTTCTAATATTAGTTATTATTGTTTGTTTTGTATTTTATAAACCGATTATGGAAACTATAAACTCAATTTATTCAAAAAAGCCAATATCAGAAAAAACAGAAGAAATTTTAACTGAAAACACAGTTAACAAAGAAAATGATCCCACAAATCTTTCAAAAGACATTAATGATGTAAATACTGTTGAAAAGAAAGTTTATATTGAAAGAGAAGAGAATTGCGTCATTCTCAAAAAAGACACTCAAAAGATTACAACAACTCAAAGCAATTTTCCCTGGGGAGAAGAACTTAATTGCGATTTCTGCCAAGCTTACAATCTTCCGGCAAGAGTTGATCCCGCTTGTTCGAATAAAAACTTTTTTATGAATGGCAGCATACTTTACTGGCATACTTCTGAGCAGGGTTTGGATTTGGGTTTTGAATATTTTCAGACAACCGACGGCGGGTCCGACATTTCGAACAACCGAAGAGAAATTTCAATGAACTTCGAATATAAACCCGGACTTAGAATAGGAATTGGGAAAAATGGAAAAATAGATGACTGGGCAATATCTTTGGACTGGACGCATATCTACCCAGTTCAAAAAAGATCGTTTTCAACAGAAAATAATATTTTAGGTTTCTGGACAGATGAAGTAACAGAAAAAGCTTCGGTTAAAGCACAATGGAAATTAAAATATGATATTTTCAATTTGTCCATTTCCAGACCGTATTACGTAGGAAGATATCTTATTTTTAATACGCTCTTCGGGCTTAAAGGCGGAAGAATTAATCAGCTTTTTGATGTCGAATATACAGAATTTTCCTCTGATGATAAACCCTTTTGCAAAGCAAATTCTTCATCATGGCTAGTCGGTCCAAAAGTATTATTTGATACTAACTGGATTTTAGGAAAAGGTTTTAGTTTAATCGGGGATTTTGCTTTCAGCTTGTTTTATCAAAAATTTAATGATGTTAAATTATATATTAACAACATAACAAGCATTCAGCATTTTTCTAGGATAAAAGATAATAATTGTCTAACCCCAAATATAAATTCAAGTATTGGCATTTCATGGGGAAAATATTCGTGCAACAAAAGTTCTCATTTAAATTTTTCTCTATCATATGAATTTGAATATTATTGGAATCAAAACGCGATTAGTAACTTGAAAACTGCTATCAGCAGCAGCGATTCTGATCTATCTAAAAGTGATTCCGGATTGGATTTGATGCTTCATGGGCTTTCAGCGAATATCAGATTTGACTTTTAATATTTTTAAAATATGCCAAATAAATCATTTTTAATCTCAAGGATAGATTTTTGGAATTTTCAAAATATTTTGAAATCTCGCTTTTTTTCATTTTTGCAAATCTAAAAATTTCATCATCAGTACATCTGAACAATACTGCTCTTGCAAATTTCTTATCCCCTAAAATCTTGAACATTTTCTTAAATGCTTTCGAAATCTTTCTTCTTATATAAAAAAGTCGGATCATTCCCAAACCAACTATACCAATAGTCAAAAGACCGAAAAATGCCGAAAAGTATTTAAAAACATCAAAACTTGTCGAAATCCAAAAAACATAAAAAACAAAATAAGAAAGAAGAAAGGCAAGGAAAGTAATCACTTCATTGGAATTTTTTACAATTGGGCCCAAAACTTTTCTAAAAACATTAGTTGATGTCATGTAAGAAAAAAATTCTTCTGTTTTAGGCTCATCAAAAGCTACTCTAATACCATGAACAGCTTCATGCGCCAAGATCTCATCTAGAGTATAAATAAATAAGTAAGGCTTATTCCTCAATTTGTTTCTGAATTGCAAAATGGGAATTTTAACATTTTCATTAAGAGTAATTATCCATGTTGCTGCTGCTTGAAAAAAATTAAGCTTCTCATCGCTATAAAATAATGCTAAATCTTTTGCAGTAACGTCAAAAAGGCTCAGAAGTTGCGCTCTTGTCCAGTTCCATCTGGGTTTTAAAATTCTATTTTCCAGATCAAAAGGTATCGCCTGCTGCTGCTTTGTAAAAAAAATTTTAGGATCTTCTAATATTTTTTTTGAAAGATCCATTCTTTTCAAAAAATCTCTTTCATTTTCATTGGGACCGGCAATGAATCCCTCTTGATTGAGTCTTAACAATTCTTCATCTGTAAACATACAAAAACTGAGTCATTTTAATATTAACACTTTAACAAAAATCCTTTTTTAACTACATTTTAATCTCACTATGTATAATTTTTTATTTACTTGAATTATTAAAAAAAATAATTTTATGCTAATAGATTAAGGAAAAAATTTTAATGAAAAAACCTTTATTGATAGTTGAGTCTCCTGCAAAAATCAAAACCTTAAAAAAGTTTTTGGGACCAAAATTTGATGTTGCTTCTTCTGTTGGACATATTAGAGATTTGCCTGAAAAGGAATTTGGGATAGACATTGAACATGATTTTGAACCTAAGTATATCAATTTGCCGGCTAAGGCAGAGGTAATCAAAAAACTTAAGGAATCTGCCAAGAAAACTGATCTAGTTTATCTATGCCCCGATCCTGATAGAGAAGGAGAAGCTATTGCCTGGCATATTTCCCAAATTCTCCCTAAATCCACTAAAATAAAAAGAGTAACTTTTAACTCGCTCACTAAATCGGCAGTATTAGATGCAATTGAACATCCAAGAGAAATCGATCAGGCCTTAGTTGATGCCCAACAAGCCAGAAGATTGCTTGATAGAATCGTAGGTTATAAAATTTCCCCAATACTATCAAAAATTATTAGAAGGGGCAAAGGAACATCCGCAGGAAGAGTTCAATCTGTTGCTTTAAAATTCATTGTCGATAGGGAAAATGAGATTCGAAAATTTAAATCCGTGGAATATTGGAATATTTCAGTTTCTTTAAATACTAAGGAAAAAGAAAAACCGTTCTTGGCGCAAATATATAGTATTGATGACAAAAAAGTTGAAAAAGAAGCAATTGATAACAAAGATGTGTTTTTAATACCTAATAAAGAAACTGCTGATAAAATCGTCGAGAAGTTAAAAAAGGCAAAATATAAAGTTGACGATGTAGAAAAAAAAGAGAAAAAAAGATATCCAACTCCTCCTTTTATCACATCTACTCTACAGCAGGAAGCTTCAAGACATTTTGGCTTTTCTGGAAACAGGACCATGAATGCCGCACAAGCCCTTTATGAAGGTGTAGACCTTAAAGATAAAGGCTTCGAAGGTCTTATAACCTATATGAGAAC
Organism: Parachlamydiales bacterium; assembly: GCA_041661445.1. GTDB lineage: Bacteria > Chlamydiota > Chlamydiia > Chlamydiales > SM23-39 > JBAZUK01. Next base: position 46,171 of record JBAZUK010000005.1, on the reverse strand, counting down.
AGATTCTGTTAATGTAGTTAACGAAGCTCTTCAATCTGCCAGAAGTTTTATTCAGAAAAAATATGGAAAAAAATATTTACCAGAAGCTCCGATACATTATAAAAGTAAAAAATCAGCCCAGGAAGCACACGAAGCCATAAGACCTACCAATTTAGATAACCCTCCTGAAGAAATAGAACAATACTTATCATCAGATCAATTTAAATTATATTCACTAATCTGGAAAAGATTTATTGCATCCCAAATGCAGCCGGCTGTCTATGATACTGTCTCATGTGACATTTCAACTGACAAAAAAATATTATTAAGAGCTACAGGATCAAACATTAAATTTGATGGTTTTTTAAAAATTTACGTTGAGAAGAAAGACCTGACTGAAGAAGAAGAACAGGAAAAATTATTGCCAAATCTTGAAAAGGGTAAAATTTTAAATTTCTTAGATATCATATCTGAACAGTCTTTTACAAAACCCCCAGCACGTTATACTGAAGCCTCCTTGGTAAAAGAACTTGAAAAATCTGGAATTGGAAGACCTTCTACATATGTTCCTATTATGAATAAAATCCAGAGCAGAGAATACACTATCAAAGAAAAAATGACTCTAAAACCAACTGAATTAGGTGAATTGATCACCCAGCTTCTGGAAGAAAACTTTGCTCCAATTGTCAATGCAGGATTTACTGCAGCAATGGAAGACGATCTTGAGCTTGTTGCCGAACACAAAAGAGACTGGAAAGGATTAATAAAAGAATTTTATTCCGGATTTATTCCAATGGTTGAAAAAGCAGCAAAAGAAGCCGTGATCCCTAAAATTGAAACTAATTTGAAATGTCCTAAATGTAAGAGCCATCTTCAAAAAATTTGGTCAAAAAATAAATATTTTTACGGATGCAGCAAATACCCGGAATGCGACTATACAACATCCATCGAAATGCTCGAGTTTGATAAAAGTGATTATGATCCTGATTTCGATTGGGATCAGAAGTGTCCTAAATGCGGTAAAAAAATGGTTATCCGCAATGGACGTTTTGGCATATTTTTAGGATGCAGCGATTATCCGAAATGCAAAGGAATAATTAACGTGCCTAAAAAAGGCGAAAAAATTCTTCAGCCTGAAGATAGCCCAAACTGCCCTGCTTTGGGATGCGACGGCAAAATTATCATGAGAAGATCAAGAATGGGTAAAATATTTTATTCATGTTCTAACTTTCCCGATTGCGATGTCATAGTAAACTCTTTAGATGGTCTAGAAGAAAAATACGACGCATCTCATCCTAAAACAGTCTATAAAAAAAGAGAAAAAGGAACCGGGAAATCTAGGGAAAAACAGCTTTATGAAGTTTCAAAAGAACTGGAAAAAATTGTTAATGAAAAAGTACTTTCGAGATCTGATATCATTAAAAACGTTTGGAAATACATCAAGGCTCATAAACTTCAAGACGAGAAAAACAAAAGAATTATCAATCCGGACAAAAACTTATCAAAAATTTTTGATAAACCCATTGATATGATGAAATTATCAACTCATCTTGGCAAGCACATGAAGAGAAAGTGACGTCATTAACCTCTTTTATCAAAGGTAAAGTTTTATCTAATAAGATTGTTCTTATTTTAGTTTTGTTTTTAATCGTTTTTCCAAAAGGTGGATTTAAAATAAACGATATCCCCCTCACTTGGGGTTATTTATTACTTTCTATTGTTTCTTTTTTTTGCCTTTTTAAAAAAAAATATTCTGTGGCAAAGGATAATATTTATGTTCTTCTCTCTCTGCTTCCCTTCCAGCTTTATTCTTTAGTTTCCATAACTTTGAATGGAATATCATATATTGGTTTTGCAATTTCATTTTTTGTAAGTTTCTTTTTTTTGCCTTTTATTTTTTTATTCGTTTTTTCTAGTCCAATTCAAAAATTGGATCAGGAATATTTTTTTAAATTATTAAAAAGATCTATTTTTTTTGTCGCCTCATATGGGATTTTTCTTTTTTTCTATAAAATAATCGTCGGATCTTTTTTTGAAGTTCCCTTTTTAACAATTAATTATCATGAAATAGGGCTGATTGAAACCACTAAGTGTTCTGATAGAGGCTCTTTATTTAAATTAATTTCAACATATAATAACGGAAACATCTATGGCATTTCTATTTTGATGTTTTTACCTCTATATCGTTTCCTTGAAAAAAGTTTTTTTAAAAGAACAATCGTTTATTTATCACTTATTTTAACAATCTCCCGAACCGTTTGGATAGGTTTGATCATAAGTGAATTTTTATATAGATTCTTTATAAAAAAAAATATGATTGCCTCTTCTATAAAATATTTAATCTCATTAATAGCAATAATATCTCTTGTCATAATCATATTCAATAATATGAACTATCCGATAGACTGGCTTTTCGACAAAACTTTGGGCAATAGACTAAAAGAAGATTATTTTAACTTAAAAATGTTTTCAAACGTTCCTTTTGAAGCTATAGAGGAAATGCTGTATTTCAGCATTTTAAATATTTTTGGAGTAATTGGGCTTATTCTTTTTGTTATAGCTTTGTTTTCCCCGGTATATATTTTTATCCTAAAAAATCTCAAAATGGTATCTTCTCAGATTGATAAAAGTATCTTATCCGGTCTTATCACCTATTTAATTATATCTTTTGCCGATTCAGCAAGTTTATATATACCGGTAATGGCTTTTTATTGGTTTCTATCTTCTTTTTTATTCATTGATAAACAGGTTAGATTCACAGAAGACTTGAAATAGCATCAACTTGATCGGGATGTGCAAGGGTTGCACCTGAATATAATGGGCTTGAATCAATTTTATCCGAGACCAGATAATTTTCAGATCAAAAACGTATTTAAAATTAGCTCAAAATTTATTTCAACAAATGTCTCAAACTGTTTACCCAGCTGCCGATCAGAATCGGTTTTTCCAATTTATCCTGCTCATTTTATATTTTTTTTATGTTTAAAATACAAACCATTAATAAGTAAATTTGTTCAAAATCCAAACCAAAAAAAAATATTTTTGTTTAAAAACCAAACCAAGTATTTTTAATAAAGAAACGTAAATTGCTTATGACAAACACATTAAGAAAATATGATTCAAATCGTATTGAATTATTAAAATCTAATCTTTTTTAATCTTTTCAATTAATTCTTTTACCTTTTGAGACTCACCTTTTTTTGAGAGAAAAATGGCATCTTCGGTTTCAACAATTAAGATATCCTCAAGTCCTATCGTTGATATCAATTTCTTCTTAGCAAAGATCAGACTGTTTTTAGTATCAAGTGTTAAAACATTTCCTCTGGTAACATTAGAATTCTCATCTTTTTGCATGACGTCATATAAACTGTCCCAAGAGCCGACATCAGACCATGATACATCTAAAATATTAACCAAGATATTTTTAGACTTTTCCAGAAGAGCGTAATCTATCGAAATATTTTGCATATTCGAAAAATCATCAAGCAGCTTTACATAAGGTAAATCATAAAATTTATATAAATCAGAATTATGTTTTTTTAGTTCGTTCCTAAATATTTCTTCAGTTAAAAGAAAAATTCCTGCGTTCCACAAGTACTGTTCAGACATAAACAGTTTTTTAGCATTTTCAAATGTCGGCTTTTCTACAAATCCTTCAATTTTATGAATATTTTCATAAATTTTTTCAGATAATTTTATATACCCATAGCCAGTTTCTATTTTGTTAGGTCGAATGCCAAAAAGAACGATCTCATTTATAGACAATGAATTTAAAATATCTAAATATGATAAAAATTTACTCTTTGGAAAAATCAAATGGTCCGATGGTAAAAATAAAACTTTTTCATTTTCATCAAGCTGACAATTTTCTTTTAAGTATTTAAAAGTAAATATCATGGCGCCGGCAGTGTTTTTTTGTTCAGGCTCGATCAATACTGTAATTTTTTTATTTAAATCTAGTTCTTGAATTTGTTTTTGAGTTATTTTTTCAAAATTTTTGTTTATTACAACGAAAAGCTCATCTGCGGCTTTAAAATCTGAAAATCGAAGAAGCGTTTTTTGAAAAAGGGATTCATGATCTAAAAATTTTAGGAATTGTTTAGGAGTTGTTTTTGACGATAACGGCCAAAGTCTTTTGCCGCTACCTCCTGCTAAAATAACAATTTTCATAATTTTAACTTATGTTCCTCTACACTTTTCGATACATAATCCTTAAATTCTTTTTTAAACCTGTCATTGGAAAAATTTAAAGCATGCTTTCTGATCTCGTACAAATCAAATTCCTTTTTCTCGAAATTATTTACAGCTTCTATTATGCCTTGAACTGTCTGCTCATCAAAAAATATCCCGGTTTTGTTTTCTATAACCGTTTCTCTCACACCACCTTTTGAAAAGGCAATAACCGGAGTTGCACAAGCTTGAGCTTCAACAGGTAATATTCCAAAATCTTCAATTGCTGCAAATACAAAAGCTTTTGCCTTCTGAAGATATGATCTTAAAGTTAAATCATTTTGATATCCTAATATTTCAATATTTTTTGCTGCTTTACTTTTAATTTTATACATATCAGGACCATCGCCGATAACGATGAGTTTTTTATCAGGCATTTTAGAAAAAGCTTCAACAATCAAGTCAATTTTTTTGTATGGAACGAATCTGGATGCCGTTAAATAAAAATCTTCTTTATTATATTTCGGTTCAAAAAAATCAACGTCGCATGGAGGATAAATCACATCAGATTCTCTATCATAGATTTTCTTGATCCTGCTTGCAACAAACTTGGAATTGGCGATAAACTTATCAACTCTTTTCGAAGATGAGATATCCCACATTCTTAAATAATGCAAAATCATCTTTGCTACAAAGGCGATAGCTCCCCTATTCAAATTGGAATCATTTAAATATTGAAAGTATAAATCCCATGCATATCTCATAGGAGTATGACAATAACAGATATGCAATTGATCAAACCTTGAAATTACTCCTTTAGCAACACAATGAGATGATGATATAACAACATCATAATCGCTCAGATCAAACTGTTCGATTGCAAAAGGAAAAAAAAGAAGATACTTCTGATATAATTTTTTTGAAAAAGGAAGGCTTTGAATAAATGATGTGTGAATTTTTTTATCTTCAAAATAAGTTTTTTTTAAAACTTTGGGGTTTTTAACAAGAGTATAAATATCAGAAGGAAAGCTCTGATGCATCAGCTCTAAAACTTTTTCAGATCCTGCATATGACATCATCCAATCATGGACTAATACGCTTTTCATAAAGACTCAAATAATTCAAAATGTTTTTTTATAAAGTTTTTTAAAGTATATAATTTTATCCTTTCGCTCCCTTTTTTTATAAGATCATTTTTTAAGATTTTATTATTAAGTATTTTTTTCATTGCGCCTGAAATGCTCATATAGTCATAAGGATCAATATAATAAACCGAATCATCGCATATTTCTTTAATGCTTGCAATATTAGAAGCTATCACCGGGCAATTTACAGCCATTGCCTCTAAGGGAGGATAACCGAAGCCTTCGTAAAAAGAAGGGAAAACCAGAGCCAAAGCCTGTTGATATATCACCGGAAGATCTTCATTTGCTGCAAAATCAATTAACTTAATCCTCGATTGCAGTTTTTTATTGTTTTTGAGAACCTTTTGAACATCAAAAGAATTTATTAAATTTTTGTTTTTTCCGACAATTGCAAGATCGATATCTGGATAATCTCTTATAAAAACATCAAAAGCCTTCAATAAATTCATAAGGTTTTTATGAGGTTTTAAATTTCCCACAAACAGAAAATAGCTATTCGTTAAATTATATTTATTTATAACTTCTAGAATTCTTTCTTGGTCATCTGTCCTGCTAAATATTTTGGTATTTACTGCATTGTATATTACAAAAATTTTATTGGGATCTGCATTTGTATACTTTATTATTTCATCTTTAGAAAATTTTGATACTGTAATAATTTTATCAGATTTTTTTATAGCCAAGTTTATAATAAATTTAGCATAAATTTTTTCAAAAAAACTAAGTTTAGAAAAAAAGGCCAAGTGAAAAGCATCATGAATTGTAACTAATCTTTTTTCAGCTTTGATTTTAAATATCGGAATATTGAAATGCGGAGAAAAAAATATGTCGCATTTCGGTATTTTAAAAGGTAAAAAAATCTGCTCTTTAATTGAATAAATCCTAGAGTTTAATATAATTATTTCAAATCCATTTAAAAAATCTTTTTCTTTTTCCAGAAGATCTTTTGTTACAATCAAAAAAATTTTAAAAGGAGAACTTTTTAAGTTTGAAATTATTTCTTTTAAATATGTGCCGATCCCGGCAGAATGCAGCATTCTTGCATCAATACAGATTTTTTTCATTTTTTCATCGCAATTTCTGAAATATATTTTCCAATTGACAAACATGCTGTCGCAGCTGGAGATGGAGCATTTAATACATGCACCATATTATCTTTCTTAATGATAGCAAAATCATCAACCAATTTACCGCTTTTGTCAATTGCCTGAGCTCTTATACCGCAATTTCCGGGAATAATGTCCTTCATTTCGATTCCATCTAAAATTTCACTTATCGAATTAAAAAAAGCTCTTTTATTCAAAGATCTATACATTTCAAAAAGTCCCATTTTCCAAAATTTAAAACCTACCTTGATAAAACCGCTATATAAAAAACTATCCGCAACATCTTTAATGTTAAAATCAGTTTTTTTATAACCTTCTCTTGCAAACGCTGGAACGGCATTAGGCCCAGCTTCCAACTTTCCATTGATCATGCGGGTCAAGTGCACTCCCAAAAAAGGAAACCTGGTGTCGATTGTCGGATAAACCAAAGCCTTAACTAAATCTTTTTTCGCTTCTTTTATCTCGTAATACTCTCCTCTGAAAGGAACAATTTTTAAATTAATTTTTTCATTAGGCATTGCCATCTTTGCAATTCTATCGGAATATAATCCCGCGCAATTGATTAAATTTTTTGTTTTAAATATATTTGTTTCGCCAACAACTAATAATTGATCGTTATCAGTTCTGATATGATTTGCCCTTTGATTTAGAAATACCCTTCCGCCAAGCTTTTCAATTCCACTTTTAAGTTTCCTTGCGACTTCTAGAAAATCAATGATTTCACAGTTCGGAACAAATAGAGCCTTAATTGCCTTAACATTAGGTTCTATTTCTTTAATTCTCTCTTTTCCAATTATTTCAAGACCTTCTATATTATTTGCTTTTCCCCTCTTTTCTAATTCAATAAGTCCGGGAAAATGCTTTTCTTTAGTAGCTACAATAATCTTACCGCATTTTTTGTGTGCTACATTAAACTGATCACAAAACTCAATTAGATCTTTTCTTCCTTCAAGAGCCATTTTTGCTTTGTATGAGTTAGGTTTATAATACAACCCTGAATGGATAACGCCGCTATTTCTAGATGTCTGATGTTTTGCTATATCATTTTCTTTTTCTAAAACAATTACTTTTGAATTCGGGTTTTTTCTTAAAATTTGATAAGCAGTGGCCAGCCCTACAATTCCAGCTCCTATAACTAAAAAATCTGAATTCTCCATGTTTTTTTACGCTTTAAGTTCTTGATTAATTTATAAATAAGCAATTATTATAACTTTCATTAACTTTAGTACAAACCAAAAAAATGATAGATAAAAACATTTTCAAAAAATATTCTACTTTGACCAATTCAAATAATTTCCAGAAAGAAAATACAGCTAATGAGTATGACAAGCGATATTTTGAGCATTTCTATTTAAAACATTTCCCTACAAATAAAAATATTAGAATATTAGATATCGGCTGCGGCAATGGGAAATATTTAAATATTCTAAATAACAAGGGATATGCTAACGCTTGGGGAATTGATATTTCTCAGGAACAAATCGAACTTGCAAAAAAAAATCTTTCCAATGTCGAATGCATCGATTCACTGACATTCCTTAAAAAGAATAAAGTTAAGTATGATGTAATTTTACTGATAGATGTTCTTGAGTATATTGACCTACCTGAAACTTTTGAGATCCTTCAGCTTGCCTATCTCTCCTTGAATGATCATGGAAAATTATTTATTCAAGTACCAAATGCGATTTCGGCTTTTTCTCCGCTTAGGTACGCTGATATCACCCATCAAAGAGCCTATACAATTTATTCTTTAACCCAGACAATTAATCTATCTGACTTTAAAAAATATTGCTTTTTTGAATTATATCCTTACATTCATGGATTTAAAAGTTTTATTAGAAACATTTTATGGAATCTTATTATAAAACCTTTGATATCGGCATTTCAATATATTGCCTATGGGACTAACTTTAATAAAATATATACAGCAAACTTTTTGTGTGTTTTAGAAAAATAATTTTTTATTTTGTTAAAACATCTTTGTTCTTAATAAACCAATCAACAGTGCTTGCAAGACCTTCATTTAAAGAAAGCATCTTTAAATCAGGGAATTTCTTTTTCAGTTTATCGATAACTAATACTTTTGATTTTGCGCCCACATATTTAGACTCATCATACATTATTTTTTTTTCATCATAAGATATTATATTACAAATTTTCTGAGCAAAATCTCTTATGGAGAGTTCCTCTCCGGAACCAATATTTATTATTTCACCGGATTCTCTTTGGGCTAGAACTACCATTATGTTTACAAAATCCTGAACATGGATCAGCTCTCTTTTTTGATATCCATCCCCCCAAAGAATCACTTTGTCATTATTAAATTTCCCTTTTACTATTTTTCTCATCAAGTCAAAAATAAAATGCATCTGCCTTCCATCTAAATGATATTCCTCTCCATAAAGAGTTGATGGTATTAAATATAAAAACTCAAGATCAAACTGCTTTTTCAACGCCAGAAGGCCAGCAAGAAGCATTCTTTTTGTCATTGCATAAGTAAAAAGGCTATCTATAGGCCTGCCAAGAAGATAATTCTCCTCAACTAGCGCCAAAGCGGGATCATAACTGCAGCTTGTTCCCATAGCAATCATCTTGGCTTGGGGCTGGTATTTTTGCCAGTAACTCAAAACATTTGTATTAATTTTCTGATTAATTATCCACTGCTCTCCGGCATGAGTTAAACAGAAATCACCCGCCTGCGTCCATGCTGCCAAATGATAAATCTGATCAAATCGAATATTATTAAAAGTATTTAAAGAATCAAATTTTGTTAAATCATTTGTCTTAGAACTTATTCCTGTTACATCATGCCCTAAACTTATAAGTTTTTTATATAAGAACTTTCCTAAAAAACCGCTAGCTCCTGTGATCAGAATTTTCATATATTTCTCTCTTTCATATTTTTTTCATTCCATCCATATTCGCTGTAAAAAACATCCTGTTTAATTTTTTCTATTACGAATTTTACATAGGGAACAATGTTTTTAGGAAGATTGTTAATATCAAACCACTCAAGTTCTGAACATTTGTTAGGTTCCTTGTTTTCAATTTTACCTTCCCATTTGTCTGTAGTGAAAAAAACATCCACTCTTTCAGAGTCTATTGATTTTCTATGTAAAACGTGAACAACTTTTAAATTTTTTGATTCAATTTTTATACCCGATTCTTCAAAAGCTTCTCTAATTATCGTTTCCGAAAAGGGCTCCCCGATTTCTACGTGACCCGCAACTAAGGAATAGTTACCATCTTCATATCCCGTATTTACTCTTTTTAAAAGTAAAATTTTATTATTTTTTTCCAAATATAAATATGACGCTGGTATATTGTGATGACGAACTTTCATTTATTACTCCTTCGGATTGATTGGAAAATAAAATTCAACTCCATTTTTTATAAGATGTTCATTATTTTTCAGGATCTCTTTTTTAAAATTCCAGGCAAGAACATAATATACATCAGGCGGAGAAATTTCTTCTTCGATAACAATTGGAATATGAGAACCTGGAGAAAAAAGATTTTTCCTTAAGGTGTTTTTTTCAACTAAGCATGAAATTAGATCTTTGCCTATCCCAAAATAATTTAGCAAGGTGTTTCCTTTAACTGGAGCGCCCATCGCATATATGCTCTTGCCTTCGGCTTTTCTTTTTTTCAAAAACTCTAAATTTTCTTTTTTCAGAAGATCGATTTTTTGAGCAAATTTTTGATAAGATGAATATTCGTTGCATTTAGAAAGCTCTTCTTTTTTTAATAAATCCAATAACCTGTCAGTTTTTTGTTTTTTCCCAATATGTGTAACAAAACCTATTATTGAACCTCCATGTATAGAAGAAAACCTTGCGTCAAAAAGTGCAAGTCCATGCTGATTCAAAAGAGTCTCAATGGTTTTTAAAGTATAATATAAAAGATGCTCATGGTAAATCTGATCAAAAGCGATATTCTCCATGATGTTTTTCATGTACATAAACTGAACAACAAAAACGCCATTTTCATCAAGCAATAACTTAATTCCATCTGTAACCGAATGAAGCTCTTCTAGATGAAAGAAAACGCCAGAGGCATTAATGACATCAAATTTTTTATTAATTTTCTTAGCTAAATCTAAATTAAAAAAATCATTGATCGTTAAAATTAAATCTCTGTTTGCTATGTTCGAGATAGTCTTCGACGATTCAACACCCAAAACATCATAACCTATTTCCTTATAAGATTTTAATTGGGTACCATCGTTCGAACCAATATCTAAAATTGTTTTATGCTTTTTATTTTTAAAAAATCTACTATCTACATCAATGGCAACTTCATCAAAATGCAATTTTAATGATTTGGTTATCCCACTGAGATATGTATGATCAGCAAACATTACTTCTTTTTTAACAGTATAATCTAATTGAGCCGTTTGACATTTTTTGCAATAAACAACTCTTAAAGGATAAAAAGGCTCTTTTCCAACTTCATCAATTTTTAAGAAATGATTTCCCCATGGCTGATCCTTTAAGTCCATTACTAAATCAAAATCTTCATAACCACAAACACGGCATTTCATAAGCTTTTTTCCTTAAAATAATAAAAAGACTTTAACACAATATAGCTTTTTTGATAATTTTTTCATGTTACTAAGGAAAATTATTTATGATGATAATATCTAGAACCCCAGTAAGAATCAGTTTTTTTGGCGGCGGGACTGACTATCCTGCTTTTTATGAACGCTCAAAAGGAGCTGTGTTGGGAACAACTATTAATAAATACACATATGTTAGCGTCAATACATTAAGCGAATTTTTTGAATATAACATCCGAATCGGATATTCAAAAACAGAACTGGTAAAACATTTTGATGAGATCCAGCATCCTTCTATAAGAGAATGCTTAAAACATAAGAATATTTCAGGAAATCTAGACATTCACATTTTTTCAGATTTACCAGCTAAAACAGGCTTGGGTTCATCATCCTCTTTTACAGTTGGATTCCTAAATGCATTATACGCCCTTCAAGGAAAAAAAATATCCAAACAGAACCTAGCTTCCGAAGCTTGCCACGTTGAACAGAACCTTATTAAAGAAAATGTAGGATCTCAAGATCAATTCCACTCAGCCTTTGGCGGTTTCAACATTATTGAATTTGAAAAAGAGAACATTCATGTAAGACCTATAGTAATAGCACAGGAAAAACTGAAATTTTTAGAAGATCATTTAATTATTTTTTATACCGGACTTACAAGATTTGCTTCTGATGTTGTAAAAGAACAAATTGACAAAACAAAGTCCAAATCTAACGATAAATATCTTATGAAAATGTTAGACATGGTCTATATAGCTGAAGACATTCTCTCAAACTCTCCATCTGATTTAATGGTTAAACAATTCGGCGAATTATTAAATGAGAGCTGGAATCTAAAAAAAATGCTATCCTCTAAAATCTCAAATCCTCAAATAGACATAGACTACGAAACAGCAATGAAAAATGGGGCTTTCGGAGGTAAATTATGCGGCGCAGGAAGCGGAGGTTTTTTAGCCTTTGTTGCCCCAAAAGAAAATCACGCCAAAATTAGAAATGATTTAAAACATCTTTTGGAAGTTAGTTTTAAGTTTGAGAATCAAGGTTCAACAATTATATATATGAAGGATTAAAAAAAATGGACGCAATAATATTAGCCGGTGGCTTTGGAACTAGATTAAAAGATGTAATTGGCGATATTCCAAAACCTCTAGCACTAATAAACGGTATCCCTTTTTTGGACATTCTCATCAGCAAGCTTCAGTCCGACGCTAAGATTGAAAACATCATATTATCTGTCGGTTATAAAAAAGAAAAGATAATGGGGAGATATAAAAATTTAAAAAACATTCAGTTTTGCGAAGAAGACTCGCCGCTTGGAACTGGAGGGGCAATCAAAAAAGGACTAAAAACTGCCGGCTCTCAAAACGTACTTATCCTTAATGGTGATACATATGTTGATTTCAATTCAAATGAGCTTTTAGATTTTCATTCGAAAAAAAATGCTGACATTACCGTCTTATCAAACAAAATTGAAAACGTGTCAAGATACGGAAGTTTAAAAATTGATCCGAAAACAAAAAGAATCCTAAGCTTCGACGAAAAAAAAGAAAACGACAAGAATGTTAATGGCTACATAAACGCAGGCGTTTATCTTATGAAGAAAAATGTGTTTGATGATTTCTTATTTGATTCTTTTTCGATTGAAAAAGATTTCTTCCCCCATTCTATCAGCTCAAAAAACATTTTTTCTTATCAGACATCTTCTTTTTTCATAGACATCGGAACAAAAGAAAGTTTTTTAGAAGCCCAAAAACTGATAAAATTTTAGATGTAAAGCGGATTTACATCATTAAAAATTAAAGTAAAAATATTTAGATAAAATCACTTAAAAAATTTAATTAAACATTTTTAAACTGATTCTTTCCAAGTAAAGGAAAGGCCTTAATAATTTCAGCTATTCCATCTTCAAGAGAATAAGACGGTTTCCATCCGAGATCCTCTAATTTTTTATTGCTAACAATGTAATCTCTTTTATCAGGATCCTGTCCTATCTCAGATGAGTGAATATACAAATCTTTAATTTTTTCCTTAATTTTTAAACATAACTCTTTCTTGCTTAAATTTGCCGATGAGAGTCCTACATTGTAAGCCTGCCCCTTCATAACATCAAAATTTTCAATACCAAACAAAAATGCTTTCGCAACATCTTTAATATGAATATAATTTCTTTTAAAATCGCCTTCAAATATTACAAGACTTTTATCCTGACAGGCTTTGAAAGTAAAATCATTTACCAATAGGTCCAGTCTCATTCTAGGAGAAATTCCGAAAACAGTTGCTAATCTAAAAGAAATTGCTCTATTTGTCTTTAGCAATTCTTTTTCTGCTTCTACTTTTTGTTTGCCATACAAAGAAATGGGATTTAAAGGAGTTGTTTCATCACAGAATTTATCTTTTTGCCCTATCCCATAACCACTGTTAGTATTAGGAAATAATATTTTTTGAGCAGATGTAGTGTTTTGAATAATAAATATTACAGCATCCAAATTAACCCTTTTTGAAAGTTCAGGCTGAAAAGAACAAGCTGGTGCTCCAACAATAGCTGCCAATGGAATGATAATATCAAAATTTGGAATAATTTTTTTCATTAAAACAAAGTCAGTTACATCGCCCTTTATAAAATTAAAGTTAGGATTGCTGCAGCAGCTAAGTAAAGAATTTTGAGTAAACGTCAGATTGTCTAACACAGTAACGTTATAGCCTTTTTCCAGTAAGAAGGGGGTCAGTACAGATCCGATATACCCAGCTCCGCCTGTTATCAATATTCTTTCCTTCATCTTTTCCTCATTTTTTTAAATTTATGTAAAAACAAAACAACAAATATAAAAATTAAACCTTATTTTCTAAAAGTTCTTTCAGCTTTATCGAATAATTGTTAATTGAATGAAACTTTTCATAAAATTTTCTCATGAAATCTAATTTTTCTCTAATAAAATTATTCAATGTGATTGTTCTTAATTTTTCTATAATACTATTATCTTCCCAATTTAAAACCAGCTCATCCAAATTAAATTTTTTTAGCTCATGCGCCATCCAAGTATTATCACTAACAACAGGAATATTCCCAAAACATATAGATTCGACAAATATTCCAGATGTCTTATATTGATAAGACTCCCCGACGTACGGAAGCAGAATCAAATCAGATTTACCCATCCATTCAAGATACCCTTCTCTTGTTAGATATGTAGGAATATAAACAAAATTTTCATTCCGAACAAACTCATGAGCAGCTTCGGCTAATACAATATTAATATTATCTTGCTGCTTTAAAAGTTTTGCTATTTTTTGAATAACATCTAGCCCTTTCTCCTTTCTTATCAATCCCCCTGGCCACCAAAATAATTTTTTTTCTAATTCAGTCTTTTTTCTTAAATCATTACTTGGGATAACAAAATTATTTGTATGTGGAATTGGAAAAACATTAAATTTTCTTATATAATATTCACCGTTCAGTTTAGCGATAAGATCACTGTCGGTTAAATATTTAACATTTTTCTTATCTAAAATCTTTTCAAAAAAATAGTGAATTAATTTATAAGCTTTTCCCTTCAAAAATGTTATTTTATACTCAAATCTATGAAACAGCCAGAGTTGACATTTTGGCCTTACCCAAAGAACAGCGAATAATAGCAATAATAAAACTATTAAGTTGAAATCCTCTATAAAAAGGACTGCTTCTTTATCTTTTTTGATTTTTTTAACATTTTTGATAAACGGTACAACATTATTTATGTTCTTAAATTTATTTTTATGATTTATTTCATTAATCGTTTTTTGCCAAGAATCATCTAGATCGGATAAACTGCAGGATTTTGGTATAACTTTTATGTGTTTCCATCCATTTAATTCAATTGCCTTGGTTAATGAATGGTTATATTCAAAAAAATGACCAAGTTCATTTTTTAAGGAAACAATTATCGAATAAAAAGTTATCATGTTTACAATTAAAATGAGTTATAGCAAAATCTTCATTAAGAAAATGCTTTTAATTTTAGCTTTAAATTATGAATTTTATAAAAAAATCATTAAAAAATCTATCTAATATAAAAGCCATAAACAATATTGATCATATAAAAGATCTTCTTAAAGAAAATATCTGCCTTGTCGATGTTGGGTCAACTGGCGGAGTCGAGGAACACTTCAAAGAAATTGAAGAAATCCTGCACGTTATTACTTTTGATCCTGATCCGAGAGCTGAAACTATAAAAACTAAAGGAAAATTCGAAAATTTCAATATTGGTCTTTGGTCAAGCAAAGATGTTAAAAAGCTATATTTAAAAAGATATCCTCAAGCATCTACTTTTTATGATTTAAATGAAAAATTACTGTTCGGTTTTTTAAATAGCTTCTGTCATGAAAATGTCGGAGAAGAAAATTTTGAAGTAAATTCTTTGGAAAACATTTTGCTATCTAAAAATATTTATCCGGATTTTATAAAAGTTGATGCCGAAGGATCTGATTTGGAAATTTTGAAAGGCTCAGAAAAATTTTTATCAAATTCATGTCTTGGCGTTCAAGCTGAAGTTTCTTTTGCAGACAGACATTTAAATGCCCCTTATTTTAGTGATATCGATCAATACTTAAGAAAATTTGGATATGTTTTAATGAATCTTGAATCAGAGAAATGGATAAGAAAAAACAATGTTTTTTCACCCACTTCAAATCCTCAAATTATCTGGGGAAACGCTGTTTATGTATTATCAATAAATGAATTTTCAAGAAGATTATCAATTCTGGATGAAGAAAAACGACAACAGATAATAATAAAATTCATAACATTATTACTAATTTTTAAATTTCATGATTACGCCTATGAGGTTAGTGAATATTTAAACGAAAATAAATTTTTATCAAAGGCGTTTTATTTAAAAATTACCCGATTAATCTCATTATCATTACCATCAAGAATGAAATGTTATCTAAAATCACTCTCTGGCATTTTAATAAGCATTTTATTGATGATGATTTTTTCTGTTTTTCCAAATAAAAGAGCGAAAAGCGTCAACTTTTTCAAAGAAAAAATCAGATTCTTTGCAAAAATACTTTTAAACACCAGATATGGCCCAAATAACACCTGTGTTTAAGAAATAGAAAAAAAAGCATTTCTTATGGAATTATTCAATTTTATACATAACTTTTTAAATTTTCTCGCTAAAATTGGTACCAAATAACTCCAATAATTAGGTTTGGAAATTAAAAACACAACATTTTTCATGCCCAACTGATTAATTACTCCTGAGTTTTTAAAAGCACTTTTCAAGTCTTTATCTTCTTCTTCGATGATATCAAGAAGTTTATAAAAAATTTTTCTTTCTTCAGAAGTATTCTTTCTCTTTTGAGCTGAATATGAATTCTGATGCATCCTCATAGCAGCTAATGGTTCAGCAAGATATCCCATACCATGCATTAATACAATTTTAATATTTAAGAACCAATCACAAAAATGATTTAATCTTTTAGTATAACCACCATATTTAATAGCAATATCTCTTCTAATTATTGTTGAATGACTGGGTAGCCAAAAATTTTCATATCTTAACGCTTTAATAATATTTTTTTTGTCAAAAATAATGTTGCCATTTCTATGCATAGGATTAAACGTTATGTCTGATGAATTCGTATTATTAAAAAACCCAGGAATAGATGTACAAATTGACAAATTAGGGTTTTCTTCTAAAAACTGCATTGACTTTTCAATAAAACCTGGAAGGATTTTATCATCAGATGCTGCCAAATATAAAAAATCTCCACTTGAAATCCTAATACCTTCATTAGCTAAATCTATCACACCAGTATTTTTTTTATGCCTAACAAGCTTTATAAAGGAAAAATTTTTAATTAAATTTTGGATCACTTCAATACTATTATCAGTCGAAGCATCGTCAATTATTATAAATTCATCTGGCAAACGACTTTGAGATAATATAGCATCAATAGCCTCATGAATAAAATGAGCATAATTAAAATTTGACATTATGATCGACAATGTAAATTTATTCATGTATCTCTCTTTTACAAGAACTAAAACTATATTCAAAAACAATAATTAAAAAAATCGAAAAGATGAATAATGATGAATAATTTCATCTAAGAGGGTTTTTGATTTAATTATCTGTTCTTCTTTTAACTCTTCTGCATTTGCAAAAAATCTTCTGTTTTTTCCAGTATTAATAAAACTATTTAATAAAATGCAACACCATTTAATTTTACACAAAGGAAAAACCAAATAAATTCTATTAATAAGTTTTTCAGGAGTTCCAAAATTATTTATCACTGAATTCATAAAATATTCAAAATATTTCATGGGAATGGGGATCTTTGGTTGGCAAAAAAAGTCTGAAATTGTCTTTGCAGGATCATCCCAGCCAGCATATTCAAAATCAATAAAAAAAGGGCGATTATTTTTAATTAATATGTTATGAAAACCAAAATCTGATGGAGTAATGCAAAGCTCATCAATAGAAAGTTTTGAATCAACAAGAAAATTTAATTCATTAGCTTTCTTTATTGTATTTTCCTTCAATTTTTTCCAGAAAGGTATAAGTTCTTTTGCTAAAAAATCTTTAAAATGAACATGTTTTTCTTCAACTTGTATAAGATTTTGAATTCTTTTTTCTATAATATTCAAATATTCCTGAATAGAAAAACATCCCTCTGAAGCCTTTGGCAAATCTAAAGCCCTTTGCCTATTTAAATTTAAAGACAGAAAAAAATTAATAACAGCTTGGATATTTTTATCATTTACATCAGATAAAATGGCATTTCTACCAGCTATATATGAATATATTCCAATATTATTTTTTTCATCACAATATATTGGCTCTGGTATATATTTAATATTATTTTTCCAAGCAAACTTTAAAAAATTGAATTCAACCTTTAATCGATTTCTCAAATCAAAATTATCTTTAAAATAATATTTTAATAAAAATTTTTGATTTTCTAAATCAATTCTATAAGCCCTATTATTAGCCCCACCTTTTAATTCAGTGATATTCTGAAACTGATCATTTATAAGTGCTTTTTTTAAAATAACTTGAATTTCTTTTTCTTCAATCATGATATTTTCAAGAATTTGTTAATCTCACGCCAAGAAGAAAATTTTGTGTAATGATAAGTAGAATCATATGAATCGTTTGGATCAAACAATAGAGCTTTAACATTTTTTGGAAAATTTTCTTCACTCAAGAGTTCGGGAAGATCATCAATAAAATAATCGCAATTTAATTCTCTGATCCGTTGAAGCTTATTTTGTAAAGTTAATTCAAAATAGCAATCAACATCAAAAAAGGTTTGTTTTTTTAACCATTCTTTTGCTGCTATATGTAAATCGTATTTTGGACCTATATAAGGATATTTAGTTTTATGACTAATAATGTAAATATCGAATTGAAATTTTTTTACTTGATCAAAAAAAATATCAACACCATTGTAAATTAATGCCAGATCCATCCCTTTCCCATAAACATAACCTTGTAAAGCAGTCCATTCATTCTCTTTTCCTATTGTCCTCAAGTAATTTCTTATCGATTCTTTTGTAGGTTTGACATTTTCAGGAATCAATTTCTTTTCTAAAGCCGACAGATAAAATGCTTGATCATAACAAACAATTGTATTATCAAAATCAATTCCTATTCTCATTTTTTAACCTAATGACATATCTATTATCGGGCGGAGTGCTTTACCATTTTGCAAATCGCTTAAAGCTAGGTTTATTGAATCTAGGCTATAAACATTATTTACGAAAGGTTTAATATTAAAGTATCCATATTGAATTAATTTACAATATTTTGAAAAATGCAAATCGGGATCATTATCGCCGCCCCAGGTTCCTAGAATCTTTTTTCCTAAATTGAATTGCTTAGGATCAATGTTGAGGTTATTACCATATGGAGCATTCCCAATGATTACAACACAACCTCCTTGATTTCTTACACTAAGCAATGCTTGATTCATGACCAAACATGAACCTGTTGCTTCAACCGCATAATCAAGTGATGTTATCTCCTGAATTGCTTTGACAGGGTCTTGCTTCGAAGCATCAATGAGATGAGTTGCTCCCATTTCTTTTGCTAGGATAAGCTTGTTTGGATTCAAATCTATAGCAATAATTGGAGCACAACCTACAATTCTTGCACCTTGAATTGCACATAAACCAATCCCCCCACATCCAAAAACTGCTAAACTTTCGCCAGGCATTGGATTTGCAGTATTAAATATTGCCCCAAGACCTGTTGGCATAGCACAACCTATCAAAGCCGCTTCTTTAAGAGGAAAGTTTTGTGGTAAAATAGTCAATCTATTTTCACTAATTATTGCATAATGACTAAACGTGGTAATCGCTCCAGCATTAACCTTTTTTTCTTTCCAATCATATTTTGTCCCATTTACATTTTCCCCCAATCCCTTCATCCAAGATAATATAACGTTATCACCGATTTTCACTTTTTTTACATTTTTTGATACATCAATAACAGTTCCGCTTCCTTCATGACCTAAACAATGTGGGAGAAACTCATCTTTTCCCCTCAAACCTGTTGTTTCTAAAAGTTGAGTATGACAAACACCGCTATATTTAATTTCTACTAAAACTTGTCCAGGCATAAGTTGAGGAATTTCAATTTCATCAATAACAAGATGTTTATTTGTTTCAACTAATATGGCAGCTTTTGTTCGCATAAAACTTCTTTTTTTAAATGTTGTTTAATTTTTGTAGTTATATTTTCTAAATTTAGCTTATAACAATCTCTTAAATATTCTTGAGAACCTAATTTTGATGGGAAAACATCTGAAATCCCGAAACGGAGCATAGAACAATTTATCTGATGATCAACAAAGCATTCTGCAATGCTTGACCCCAATCCACCATTCAAATAATGTTCTTCCAAAGAAACTATTAATGGAAACTTTTTACTGGAATTTATCAACATTTCAGTATCCAATGGTTTGATTGTATGCATACTAACTACTTGAATACTAATGCAACTTTCTTTTAAATTTTCAGCAATTTTTAAGGCTAAATAAACTAAATTTCCAGTAGCAAATAAACAAACATCTTCCCCATCTTTAACAATTAAACCCTTTCCTATTGATAAATCAGGTTCTCTTGCATGTACTAATGGCTCACCTTTTTTACCAATGCGTAAATACATTGGTCGATTTAATTTAATACCTTCTCTTAAAATTTTTTTAACTTCAAAGCTATCGGCAGGACAAGTAACTATCATATTTGGAATGGTTCTCAAAAAAGCCAAATCATCACATGCATGATGCGATCCTCCAAGGCTGGAATATGAAAGACCTGCTCCAACCCCAACAATTATCACTGGAACATTATGATAACAAACATCTAATTTTATCTGCTCAAGACAACGAATAGTATTAAAAGAAGCGATTGTATAAGTAATTGGTCTAAAATTATTCATTGCAAGACCTGCAGCAATTCCTGTCATGTTTGCTTCAGCCACACCGCAATTATAAAATCTATCTGGATAAAATTTTTTAAAATTATCAAAAAGTTTATTTCCAATATCTCCTGAAAGCAAAACAATTCTAGGATCATTCGCGGCTAAGTTAGTAATTTCTTCTGCAAAAGCATTCCTCATGAAATTATAACTCCAACTCAATTTTTGCTTTTAACAATTCTTCTTTTTTCAAAATTCGATAATGCCAATTATTATCATCTTCCATAAAAGATATTCCTTTGCCTTTAATGGTATGAGAAATAATGGCAACAGGTTTCTGTTGTCTTTCATTAATTAAATCAAAAATATTAATTATCTGTTGCATATCATTTCCATCAATTTCATAAACTTCCCAACCAAAAGCTTTCCATTTATCAGCCAAAGGAGAAATTTGCATAGTTTCCTCACTTCTTCCAGTGGCTTGCCATTTATTAAAATCAATAATTGCAATTATATTATTTAATTTTTTTGCTGGAGCAAATAAAGCTGCTTCCCATATTGAGCCTTCATTGCATTCTCCATCACTTAGAAGAGCAACAACCTTATAATTTTCTTTTGATATTTTTCCTGCAAGAGCAATGCCCAGACCAATAGAAAGACCATGCCCTAAAGATCCAGTTGCTACCTCTAATCCGGGAACACAAAAAGGACTTGGATGTTCAGGCAAGGAAGAACCATCATGATTAAATGTTAACAAATAATCTTTATCAAAGAACCCTTTAAGAGCTAATATAGCATATAATGCACTTATTGCATGCCCCTTGCTAATTATAAATCTATCTCTAGTAATACAATTAGGTTCTTTAGGGTAAATGTTCAAAAAATTCCAATACAAACCAACTAATAGATCCACACATGATAACGAAGATCCAATATGCGATGACTCACCATTTAAAGCCATCTTCAAAATTTCATACCGCGTTTCTTTCGCAATTTTTTTAAGCAACTCTATTTGACAATTCATGTTTCCCTAAATCATATAAATAATTAATGATAAAAAAAAATATAACAAATCGCAACACAAAGTTTAATTTTGTTCAGCTTTTTAGAAAACAGAATAAATCAATGGATAATTATTGATTATTTAAATAAAATTTAAATTAAGAAAAATTTATTAATTAAGGCTTTTCGTGAAAGACAAAAACTATCTTAATATTATTGTTCCAGTTTGGGGGAAAGATTATTTAAATACATTCTTGAATATCAGCTTAAAGTTTTTGTTTTCTGAAAACAACTTGCCTTTTTTATCTAAAAAAAAGAATTTTGTATCGACATTTAAAATTTATACATATGAAAAACACATCAAACAAATTACTGATTCTGATTCTTACCAAAAGCTTGTTTCTTTATTAAGCGTCGAATTTGTATCTATTGATAAATTAAAAGAAAATATAACAGAAACTTCTCCGAGAATCATGAATTTTCAATTAATGAATTTATGTCATCAAAATGCAAGTGAAAAAGCGATTAATGAGAAAGCAATATTAATTTTTATCAATGCAGACTCTATTTGTTCAGATAATACAATCAAATCACTAATCTCTTCTATCGAAAATGGATATAAAGCAGTTTGTGTTAATGGAATACGTCTAGGAAAAGAATCTTTTATCAAAGGCTTTCAGGAGTTTTATAAAAAAAATGATTTAAGCCCCCGAAATCTGAATGACTTTGCCTTAGATAATTTACACCCTTTTAGTAAACTTTTGTTTTGCAAAAACAATAAATTTCCAGTAATTTACGACAGTTATTATTGGAAATTAGATGAAAAAAATATTCTTATTAGAAGTTTTCATTTACATCCAATTATGATTTGGCCTCAAAAAATTTGTAATCTTCATTCTTCTATAGATAATACTTTTGTCCAGGAAGTTGGAATATCAAAAGAAAAGATAAAAATTATAGATGATTCTGATGATTTTGTTTGTTTTGAATTAACTTCTGAAAGCATTACTAATTTTTATTTGCCAGCAAAAAATTTTATATATTTTAAATTAATTGAATGGTTGGGATCAAATTTATTATCATTCCATTGGGAATATGCGCATAAGCCAATATTTTTAAAAACAACTGATACTCTTCCTTTTTGGGAAAATATCGTGAAAAATTCTGATAATCAAATCTCCAATATCGAAAAAATGGTTAAAATATATAAATTTTTTAGAGGCAATAAAATTCTTAGAAACTTAGGTAGGATTTTTAAGCATCTGTTGCAAATTGTTTTTCATTTTTTTGAAATTTTTAAAATAATATTTTTGATAAACTTTTTTAATCGTATTTTAAAAAATCAAAAAACTGAAAACATATGATACATAACGTAATTTTATCCAACTTAAACAAATCATATTATTAAAATTACATTTGTTTTATTTATTTCCCATGGCTTCTTTGTATGAAAAACTGATTGGATAAGAAAATTTTTAGAATAATTTTTAACCACAGGAAAATTGAATAGGAGGTTCTTTGATTCTTGCAATCTTTGAAATGCATTAAAATACAAATCTTTATCCTAAATAAAAAAGTTAAAAGAAATATGGAGAAGGACTTTAAGCTTAACTTTTATTAAATTTTTGAAAGTAAGATAAATTGGAGAAAAAGATAAGCAATAAATTAGTAAAAAAGATGAATTTTTACCGATTCAAGTCTCTTAAAATTGAGTCGACTGAATTATTTTTTTTATTTTGTCATGAATTTTATCTTTTAAAATCATCGCTCCATCATAACTCAGATGATTGTCATCGATATATAATACTTTAAAACCATCAAGCACTAGAGCTTCCGAAGAGTTTCTAAGAAAAAAATCTGAAACAGAAATTGTATCGCAAAATGTATATTTATTTGCTATCGATCTCATCAAATTTTGACCCTTCAGATAATTATTATAATTTGTAATCCTAACAAATTGTTTTAAATTTTCCTTTGGAATCATGTGTAAAAAATCTAAAAACTTTGGAGTATTTTGGGGACCAAAATATAATGGTGGTGGCTCTTCAATAAATAAAACTTTCGATCCTAATTTCTCTATAAATTCAAGTAAATCTGCAGTAATTTTTTCTTCTAATAACCACGTCCATCTTGTTACAATTATTACAATACGGGGTTTCCATTTATTAAGATTTTCGATTTTATTTTTTTCAAAAATAAATTTTTCTTCAGAAGACATATACTTCCATGAGCATGAGTATTTTTTTATTGGAAGTTCGATAAATGGGGATGTTCCATCAGCAGCATAAAAACATACGGTTAAGCCAAGATCTTTTGAAATACTATCTATAGCGCATGACCACATCAACGCATGTGAATCTCCCAAAACTACAATATCGGGATTTTTTCCACCATAATATTTTATAATTCCTGAATTTTCGAAAGCATTGTTATAAGCAACTTCTCTCTGCGGAACTGCAATACCTTTCATTTTATGCCATATAGATGTGTCCATTCTCGGATTGTTGTTATATATGTCACCAAGCCAATAAGTTTTATTATATATTGAACCGTCGTATTTGTTAGACTTATAAAGGAAAAAAGAAACGATCAAACACACAATAAAACCAATAAAAATGATTTTTAGTCCTTTATCGCTTTTTCTAATAGGTTTCTCTATTAAATTATACGATAACAGAGATGCTATTACGATAATAATAATTATAACTATCTTAGAAATTTCAAAATTTTGAATTATTTTTAATTTTTCTGCTATGACAACTACTGGCCAATGCCATAAATACAACGAATAGGAAAGTTTTCCGATATTTACAAAAATAGATGATGAAAGAATTGTATTAACTATTAAGTTTTTTTTATGGCCTAACATAATCAAGAAAACTGAGCAACTAACTGTTCCAATTACAAAAAACTTAGACCCTTCGTTTGACTTTAAAAAAAATATCATAATAAAAATTAAACATAAAATCGTTAAGGCCTGCATAATTTTAGAGGACCATAATATTTGACGATTCCAAAGTATTATTGCTGCAAGACAGCTGCTATCTCCCAAGCTCTCATGGGTAGCAAATAAAAAGTAGACAAGGAAGAATCATATAAGTACAAAAAGAAAGAACATAAAGCAATTACTAAAATACTAAAAAAAGCATATTTTCTCCTAAAAGATAAAAAAAACATTAATATTAATGGATAAACCAAATAAAATTGTTCTTCTAGGGATAGTGACCACATATGAAGCAGCGGTAAGTTATTCGCAGAAGGTCCCCAATAGCTTCCTATCGTTTTCCAAAAAAATATATTAGAACAAGAAAAAATCGCTGATAAGCTTTGTTCTCCAAAACTATTTATATCATCTATAAATAACAAAAAATAGATCACAATAGATATAACAAACAACATTGTTAGAAGAGCTGGTAAGATGCGTTTTATTCTCCTAACCATGAATTTAGAAATTTTAAACTGTCTATTTTCATGCTCTTTAAGAATAATCGACGTTATAAGATATCCAGATATGACAAAAAAAATATCTACACCGACAAATCCGCCACTAATCCACTGATATTTCATATGAAATAAAATGACTCCTATCACGGCAATTGCGCGTAGTCCATCAATTTGTGGCTGATATTCTAAAGATACTTTGGTCATAAAAAAGTTTTGTATTTATCATTTTAACTTAATTAAAATTTCTGACTTATAGTTAGTCACCCGTTATTCAAAAAAAATAAATGAATGGTCTCCATTATAGTTACATTTATTAAACCACCATTGCCATTCTTCTGGAGAAAAAAAGCTCTCGCAAGTAAGTTGCCAATATAACAAATTTACCTTTTCCTCTTCATTTCTATATGATTCAACTACTAAGTATTTATTTTTTTTTGCCACTCTTTCAATTTCTTTAAGAGACACTTCCAATTCATAACATGGAAGATTATGCAGAGTGTTAAGCGAAATTACTAAATCAAATTCATTATTTTCATAAGGCAATTTTTTTGCATGACCAATTCTAAGATTTGCTCTGATTTCACTAATACTATTATCAATTGCATATTTTGAGATATCAATGCCATGCACTTCCAAACCAGGAACTTCTTGACTCAAATCATATAATAAAAAACCTTTGCCGCATCCAACGTCCAAAATTTTTTGACCAGATTTTAATTGATAATGATTTGCTAATAATTTAGCAACTGGCTTCCACCTACCATCATATTTCATCCCACCATATCCAAATTTTCGATCGCCATCCCAATATTCTTGGCCAAATTTTTTAGCTATTTTAGCCATCTCAGCTTTAGGGTTTTCATTTACTCTACCTAAATAATCTCTCTTTGTTTTTTTATGTATTTGCGAAACAAAATCTATATAAGCCATTAAATTTCCTCTTTTATTAACTTTTGATTATTCTAAACATTTTTTTATAAACAATGAAATCTTATCGTTTTCATCATAACCTGGCGCCCATGATGGGAAAAGAGCCTCTTCCGCTCTAAAAGGACCTTGTGTAGTCTCATGAATAATAACATACTCAGAAAGCGGAATTACAAAATGCCAACAATCTGAAGACAGTCTATAAATGAAATATTTTTCTTTGCTATAAGAAGATAAATTAATTTTATTTATAATCTTCCCTTCATTATCAAAAAAAACAACTTGCAATTCTCCTTCAATAAGATGAAAAGATTCGCTCTTATTTACATGCTTATGAGGACGAATATAAGATTCTTTACAAAAAACAATAATCATCTCCTGAACTTTTTCATCAAGACTCTTATGCAGACAAATTCTCGCACGTTTTAATTTTGATTCTGTTGCCTTTTTTTTTAAAATTTTCAAATCATCACTACAAATTTTGATGATATTTTGATCATTATAAATTGTGTTTGAATTATCTATTGATTGCATAAAACTCTTTAATAGAATCGACTACGTATTTTAATTCATTTTGTGTTAATTTTTCATGAATTGGAAGACATAAAATTTTTTTTATCAAATTTTTAGCTTTTGGAAAATTATTTTGAACTTCATTAATATAAACTGGCTGATCAGGCATTAAATAAGGATGCTGAATCTTTGTTTCAATTCCTTTAGATTCTAAAAATGACTGAAGTTCATTCCTCTTTTCTGCCTGAATAGTATAGGTATAATAAACATCTTTTTCCTCATTTTTCTCAATTGGAACTTTAACAATATCTTTCAATTGATCATTATAAAATTGAGCCGATCTTCTTCTTTTTTCTATAATATTTTTTACTCTATCAAATCTTTTTATTAGCATTGCGGCTTGAATTGTATCTATGCGGCTATTCAAGCTTATCTCAATACATTGTTCTTTATTGATTGTTCCACTATATCTAAGAATAATTAATTTTTCATAAATGTCTTTATCATCTGTAAGCACTATTCCTGCTTCTCCGCAAGCTGCAAAAACTTTCATTGGATTTAAACTAAAACAAGCTACTTTGCCGAAAGAACCGGCTATCTTATCTTCATATAATGCTCCAAAAGCTTGTGCACTATCTTCAACAATATGCAAGTTGTGTTTTTTTGCAATGTCTAAGATTTTATTCATTTGACAAATCTTCCCGGTATAATGAACGGGAACAATGGCTTTTGTTTTTGAAGTTACTAATTTAATTATGCTGTCAGGATCAATATTCAAGTCATCGTTAATATCAGCGAAAATGGGTTTTGCTCCTGTTCTTGCGATTGCATGTGCAGTTGCTATCCATGAAAGAGAAGTTGTAATCACCTCATCACCTTCTTTAATTCCCAATGACTTAAGTCCTAAAAATAATGCATCGCTCCCAGAACTAACCCCAACAGCATATTTTCTATTACAAAAATTGGCTATCAATCTCTCAAATTCTTGGACTTCAGGCCCCAGAACAATTTTCCCATGTTCAAAAACGGTATTTATTGCTGTTAATAACTCTTCTCTTTCATCTTTATCAATTCGTAAATCTAAAAAAGCAACTTTTTTTTCCATATTAATCTCTTTTATTTGGGCATTAAGCCAATTACAAAATAATACCAAGCCATTTTAGAATTTCCAGTATGAACCATTTCATCGTTCATAGAAAATGCTAAAGTTCTATTAAAAAATTTATCTATAACTTTTGATAACTCTTCCTGATCGTAACATTTGATGTGAGATGCTCTACTAAGTTTTCCCTGATAAGGGTAAGAATAAATACTAGGGGTTCCCAATACTAGCATCCCTTCTTTTTTTAAAAATTTTGACATAGTTTTAATTAATTGAATCCCTTGTTCTTCAGTTAAATGTTCAATGACATCTAGAGCAACAACAAAGTCATAATCATTTTGTGGATCCATATTAAACAAATCATTTTTTTCAAATTTTATATTTTTTCTTTGATTTATGGCCAAAGCTTCTTGAATTTCTGTTAATTTATTATCTATTGCAGTTACATGTAAACAATGCTGACTTAAAAAAATACTTCCAAGACCAGAACCACACCCCACTTCTAATACTTTATCAGTTTTTTTTAACAAACGAGACACAAACTTATATCTTGCAAGTCGTATTAAAAGACTCATCAAATTTTCTTGAACAAAAAAAGCATATTCAGAAGGCAGGTTAATTCCATCTGGATATTTGTTATATAAATCCTGCATCAAATTTTCATATTCTTTAGGATCTTTATTATATTTACCAATGTCAATTTTCATTTCGAAAACTCCATAATCAATTTTTCTTCATATTTTAATAATTTTTTTTCTCTATCTTTCAACCTTTTAACTGGAACTCCTCCATAAACACCCCAGGGATCTAAGTTATCTTTAACTAAAGACAACGCTCCGATTGAACAGCCGATGCCAATTCGCAATTTGGGTAAAATAATGCTTCCTGACCCTACTATCACATGCTTCTCTAAAATTACTTCTCCCTTTTTTCCACCTGTAAAATCGGAAGGAACAGTGATACCAGTAAGTTTTTCTCCTGAATAATCATCACTTGCTGAAAAAATTTTTACGCCGGGGGCTAATGTAACAAAATCTTTTAAAAAAATATTATATTTTCCTCCCAAAAAGCAAAAATTATGAATACTAACAAAACTGCAAATTTGAACATTTCCTGTTGCAATAATTACTACAAAATCATCAATTCGGACATTATTACCAATGCTTATATTCTCTATACCATAAAGACTTGCTCTATCGCTAATCTGGACATTTTTCCCCAAAGATCTAAATCCTCTATTGGATAAATCTTGTTCCGTAAGCATCGTTGACCCAAAGTTTGACACAGTTAAATCCTATTCCTTATGAACATATTGAAGGTCATGTTTTTTTATTTCTTCAAAATTTTCATTAATCCAATTAACTGTTTCATTTATTCCTTTATCAAAACTAATTGTAGGCTCCCAACCTAACTCTTTTCTAGCCTTGGTAGAGTCAATAATATATGCTTGGTCCTGTCCTAATCTTTCCCCTACAACTAATGTTGATCTTTCGAAATTAACATCCATTTTATTACAAATAATACTAACAACCTCTTTGATTGAAACACCTTTATCTGGCGATAAATGATATATACTGCCAATTTTTCCTTTTTCCATTGCCAAAAGCTCGCCTATCGAAACATCCCTTATATGTATATAAGATTTAATTGCCTTTCCTCCACCATGAAGCTCAATTTTTTTACCCATTTTTAAATATATTATTGATCTAGGAATAATTTTAAAAAGCTGTTGATATGCCCCATAAACATTTGTAGCTCTAATCATGACTAAAGGAAAATTAAAATTTTTATAAAAAGTAAACAAAGAAAAATCTCCTGCTGCTTTTGAAGCCGCATAAGGTGTTGTAGGATTCATGGAAGATTCTTCGGTAACTTTTCCTATACAAGTTCCATAAACCTCTGGTGAAGAAATATGAACATAACGCTTTAAGTATTTTTTATCTTTCAATAGATTTGCAAGTTTAGTGAGCGCAACAGCATTTGTTTGGAACCAATGATGTGGATTTTCCCAGCTTGGAGCGACTTCACTTTGCGCAGCAAAATTAACAATATATTCAGGTTGAAAATCGTCTAAAATCTTGTTTAATTTATTTAAGTCATTATTTAAATCAATTTGATAAAATGTAAAATTTGCTAAATTTCTTTTTTTATATGGTAAAAAAACCTTGCTTTTTTCTATTGATCTACTAATACCTACTATCTGGTATTCTTTTTTTTCTAATAAAAGATCAATAAAATCGCTTCCCGAAAATGAGTTGCTACCAATAACTAAAACTTTTTTCATTTCATCAACCTTGTTATAAATTTACATAATGAATCTTTTTTTATCGACTCCCTATTCCCAACGATTTGCACATCCATTGCAGCTGCAACTGACCCAATAAATCCTATTATTTCAGGAGAGTATTTTTTTGCAGCACAAAGAGAGGATAAAGAGAGAAAGCTATCTCCCGCACCAAGTCTATCTATCGACCTTGAAACTAATGCCGGAATTACTGTTGATCCATTTTTAGTGAAACAAAAAACTCCATTTATCCCTCTTGTCACAGAGATTAGAGGACATTTAATAATATCAGATATTTTACTTGCAACCTCTTTTAAATCATTATTACTATCATGAGCAGCTAGTCGAATTTCAGGTTCGTTTAATGAAATATAATCAGCCCTTTTATAATGAGTAATTACATTAAACCCTCTATTTCCACTATTTGTTTGAGTATTAATAGCTAAAAAAACAGGAACTTCAGAAATCACGTTGATTATATTTTTATTTGTAAATCCATTTCCAAAATCGCAAATAAGAACTAGATCATAATTCTTAGCTTCTTTTTGTATAAATGATATTATGTTTTTTGTATTTATTTCGTCTAAAAGAGGTTCATTATTAGAATAAGTCTCAAAAAGTTTTGTTAGATTTTCCCCATCTTTTAAAACATAACGTTTTTTTGTCAAAGTTGATTTATTCTCTAAATAAACAAATTCCCTATTTACGTTTGTATCTAAATTATCATTTACAAAGTTCAAATATGAGCAATTTTGGCCAACAGCAGTTAGTAAGGTAACATTTTTTACAAAAGGCGCTAAATGATTACTGATAATTAATGAGCCACCTAAAAAAGTTTCATTACTTAAGCATGAAGCAACAAGATGATGTCCCTTACCGGTCTGGCCTAAAAGATTTACATATTGATATATATCAATTATTGCATCACCTATTACCAAAACTCTCATATCCGAAAGGTTTTCAATTTTTTGTAAAATATCATCTAATGAATATTGTTTTTTTAAACAAGACACAAATTGCTGAACAACAGGTGAAGGTGGATCAATAAAACGATTAATTAAAGAAGAAGAACTAAAAACAATATCATCAGTAAAAAAAACTTTACCACCATTACTTTTTACAGCATTTGATTCATCAACTATTTTTCCAGTTATATCCTTTGAGGCATCTTTGTATTCTGTGCCTTTTACATAAAAATGCGGCTTAATATTTTTTATGGCATTTACTGCATCAGGTTCATCATTCAAAACTACATAGTCAACACAATCAAGAGCTGCAATTGTTTCTAATCTAAGGGTTTCCTCAAAAGCAGGCCTACCAGGACCTTTGTTTACAAATCTATCGGGAGTTACAGTTACTACGAGCACATCTCCTTGTGATTTTGCTTGTTTAAAATATCTGATGTGTCCTGGATGTAAAAGATCAAAAACCCCATGACACTGGACAACTTTTGAACCATTTTTTTTATGGCCTTCTAAAACCTTTTTTAATTCATCAAATGTTTTAACTTTTTTGTGCATAGGCTGTTAATTCTTCCTTATTTAGATTTATATTATTAAACAAATCAACTATTGAATGTAAAATAAAAAAATGCCCCATTTCAACAAGCCCATATTCCTTCTTATCCAACCAAAAATTTAAATCACCAATTTTTCTTAACTTATTGGATGAATCAAAACCGGAAAAAGTAATAATTCGAACATTTTTTTTATTAGCTAAATTAGCTGCATTAATAATATTCATTGAATTCCCTGAGCTACTTATTGACACAAGTAAATCATCTTTTCTTAAGTTTACTTTTAGGAATTCACTAAAACAATTTTCATAACCAAAATCATTTGCAAGGCAAGTCAAAATATTCGAATCCGTCAAAGTATTAGAAGGAATTTTAAGTGCTTTTATTAAATCTATTGAAAAATGAGAAGCAATCCCAGCGCTTCCCCCATTACCGATCACATATACAACACCATTTTTTAATCTGGTATTAATTAAATAATTTTTAAACAGAAAAAAAGCTTTATCAAATTCTAATACTTCATTTCTTGCTGTACAGACAGTGTTATTAATTACATCATTAAGTTCTTTCAGTCTATTAATAATCATATAAACCTAAAATTATTTACTTAAATATTTAAACCATTTTTCTGTAGCTTTTTCGATGCTCTTTTCATTCCAGACAGGAGCATCTTTAAAATCATCGATTCTTGAAAACAACTTTTCAACACCTTCTTTAAATGAAATCTTTGCTTTCCATTTCAATACTTTTTGAATTTTTGAAATATCGGCAAATGTAATATCCGGTTCACCCGGCCTTCTAGGTATATATACTACATCGCCCCCAAGAAGGTTAATAAGTTCATTAATGGTATAATGACCGGAACTTCCAACATTGAATACATCGCCACAAACATCGGAATTAGCTGCTGTAAATAATGCGTTAGCTACATCTGTTACATATGTAAAGTCTCTAGATTGGGTTCCGTCCCCAACAACTGTAAAAGGCTTATTATTTAGTTTTTGAGCAAGAAAAACACCAAACACAGCTCCATATGCCCCTGTAGTTCTTGCCCTCGGTCCATAAACATTAAAAAACCTCAATGAAACTGCAGGAAACTTGTAAACTTTACAAAAATGCATTACTAATTGTTCTCCAAGATATTTAGTCAATGCATATGGGTATTCAGGAGAAATCTCTGCATTTTCGGGTGTAGGGTATTGTTTTGCTATTCCATAGCATGAGGATGAAGCTGCATAAACAAATCTTTTAATGTTTGCTTCCATAGAAGCTTCAAGGACATTAAAAGTTCCATCGACATTTGTTTCAAAATACTCTCTCGGATTTTCGATCGAGGGGACAATATCAGCCTTAGCAGCAAGATGAAAAACCCAATCGATTCCCTTAAAAAAAGGTTTAATTTTGATTCTTTCTCTAATATCAATTTTATAAAATGTGAAATTTGGATTGTCTTTGAATTCTCGAAAATTTTTTTCCCATCCACCGTCGAGGTTATCGAGCACAATAACTTTATTACCTTTTTCTAATAGTAATTCAACAAGATGACTTCCTATGAAACCTGCGCCGCCGGTTACTAAAGTATTCAATTTTTTACTCCAGATTTAATTCTTTCATTCTTGCAATGTTAAAGTATAATGTGTTGGTAAGTGGTTCAATTAATTTTTTTGTTTCAAAAGCATCAATCAGACCATCGATTGCATCTTCAATCTTAAATTTAGGATTAAAATTTAAAATTTGTGTAATTTTTCTAGATGAAATGTGATAAGAGCGATTATCATTCGTTTCGATAAATTCCAAATCAACTTTTCTTTTTTTAGACACCTTATTTTTCACCATATTACTTAGTTCAAGCACTGTATGATTTTGAAATCCCACGTTAAAAATTTGACCTTGAATTTTTTCTTTAGAAGCTTCTAAAGCAGAAACATAAGCTTGCACCATATCATCAATATGAATGTTTGGTCTCATTTGCCCCCCCCCAATAACTTTAATTTTACCGGTATGATAAGCATTATTTGTTAAAATGTTTACAATAACATCAAGCCTCTGCCTTCTAGAATAGCCACAAACCGTTGCCGGTCTTAAAATACAACATTCAAAATCATTACTCTTATGTTTCAAAAGAATTTTTTCACAATCAGCTTTATATCTTGAATAATCTGTTAAAGGCTCTAATGACATATCCTCAGTAACATTTGACTCACTTTTCACACCATAAACAGAAGAAGACGAGGCATATATAAATCTTTTAGTTTTTAATTTTTTTGATAAAACTACAAATGGCTCGAAGGAATCCAAATTAATAGATTTCCCTAATATAGGATTTAGTTCAAAACTTGGATCATTTGATATACATGCCAAATGTATAACTGCATCACAACCTAAAAGAGATTTTTTTACTATGTTTAAATCTCTGACATCCCCTTTAAAAATTGTTAATTTAGGATTATTTTTTATATCATCGAAAACATTTTCTCCATACAAAAACAAGTCTAAAACAGCAACTTCATAGTTTTTTTGCAAGAGCAAATTTACTAATTTTGTACCAACATATCCAGCCCCGCCAACTACTAAAATTTTCATAAAACTCCCAAATTAAAAATTAAAAAATACTGAATAAAATTATTTTGAGCAAGACAAAATTTAAAAACAATCGAAAATAAGTGGTACCATAGAATTCCTTACCAGAATCTTCCAGTTTTAGATCTAGATTTTGAGCGCTGCAAGGACAGCATAAATTCAAATATTATTTCTTATTTCTTAAATATGATTACTTTGAAAATAATATTTGTGTTTTTCGACCTATTAAGTATAACTCTTTCGAGTTTTTTGAGAAGATCCATAATTTTTAAGAGGAAATCATCTTTAAAATTCCTTTTGATTTCTAAAAAATATGGCTATAACTTAATATGTAGAGTAAAAAAACGATTAATATTATGCTAAAAAAATTTAAAGAATTGAAAAATTCTATTCTATTCCAATGTATAGTTGGTGAAAAAAATAAAAACTTATTTCTTTTGATATTTACAATCATTCCATCTGTTTTAGCAGGCCTTATGGAAGGTTTGTCTTATGGAGGCATACTGTTAGCTGTAAATGTAATTAGAGGTGAGACGATAAATTCACTGCCAATTTTTTCATTTTTATTAAAATATATTCAACCACTTTCAGCTAATAGACAATTTTTATTTTTTATTATCTTTGCCTTATTCATCCAATTAATCCGTAGCGGCTTTATTTTTATATCTCAATATATTGTCTCAAGAATATCAATGAAAACTACCACTGAAATCCAGCATAGAATATATACGCAAATATTTAATTTTAGCTATCCTTTCGTTAGTAAATACCAGGCCGGAGATCTTATTAATTACAACTCAAGCCCCAGTATTGTGCCAATTTTTTTAACACACTTCAATAATGCATTTAGCTCACTTGCGATTGGATTAATTTCCCTTGCCTGCTTAATAAAGATTGATTATATACTAACGATTTTCCTGCTTCTTTCTTTTATTTCAGTAAACTTTTTATACAAATCCCTTATAAAAAAAATGTCCAACTTATCAACTGATTTAACAAAAGATGAAGTTAAATTTTCATCTCAAACAAATCAAAACATAAATGGAATAAAACTAATTCACATGTTCTATAAACAGAATTATATCATTGATAGAACAAAAGATATTTTGAAAAAAATCGCTGAATCCAACACCAAATTAATTTTTTGGAGGACTTTAATTAATTCCATGAGCGAGATAATCGGAATTTTAGTTATTGGCATAATGTTAATCTTAGGGGCTTTAATTTTAAGGCACAATCCGTCTTTCATTTCATATTTATTAGTATTTATTTTGATTTCTTATAGATTATCTGCAAGAATGCAAGTTTTCGTAAACAGCATAACAGAGGTTCTAAGTTATAAAGGACCACTTAATAGACTTACTGGAATCTTAAAAAATGAAGACAAGGAATACATTAACCCTGCTGGTCTGGATTTGAAAAACTTCAAGAGAGCCATAAAATTTGAAAACGTTTCTTTTAACTATAATGAAAGAAAGAATTTAGCTCTTTCTAACTTTTCATATATTTTAAATAAAGGAAATACTTATGCAATAATCGGAAAATCCGGCGCTGGAAAATCTACTTTAATTGATCTTCTTTTACAACTTTATTATCCGACTGAAGGAAAAATTACAGTCGATGATTTAGATCTTAAAGACATTTCATTAAAATCCTGGAGAGATAAAATCGGAATAGTCAATCAGGATGTTTTCTTATTTCACGACACAATTGAAAACAATATAAAATTTGGAAATGAGCAAGCTACACTATCTGAAGTTGAATATGCCTCAAAATTGGCTTATGCTGACGATTTCATATTAAAACTTCCCGAGAAATATCAAACTATAATTGGTGAAAAGGGACATAAGCTTTCTGGAGGAGAAAGGCAAAGGATTGCTCTTGCAAGAGCTCTAATAAAAAATCCTGAGATATTGATTCTTGATGAAGCCACATCGCAATTAGACTCGCATTCTGAAAGACTTATTCAAAATGCCATTGAAGCTTTAAGAAAAGAAAAGACCTTGATAATAATCGCGCATAGATTGTCAACAATAGTAAATGCGGATGAAATCCTCGTTGTTAATGATGGTAAGCTTATTGAATATGGTTCCCACTCTTCCCTTTTAGAAAAAGAGGGTCAATATTCCTACTTTTGGAATATTCAATCAAAATCGAAAAAAAATGTCTTTAAAGAAGTGGAAATGAAAATTTAGGAATTTTATTCTTAAAACTCAATTGAATAAGACCGAATAACGATCTATAAGATAGTGAATGTAAGAAATAATATTTTCGTTGGATAAAAATTGTCTTGAAAAAGCGCTTGCCTTCTTTGAAATCTCTAAAGATCTCTGATCATCAATTTTACAATAATTAATTTTTTCTATTAAATCTTTCTCATTTTCATATTCAATAAAGTGCTCGTCTTTTTTTAATCCTGAATAATACCATTCCAGATAAGGCGACTTGTTTTTTATGATTACACAATTTGAAAAAAGCTGCCAAAAAAACGAACCTGGAAAAGCATTTCCATCGATCGCTAATAAATACTTGTACTTTATTTGATCAATAGGACTTATTTGAATGTTTGTAATTAGCTGGGAATATTTATTTAAATCCTGGTTTTGACAAATTCCTGAAAACTTTGCATCAATTAATTCTGGATATTTATCAGATAATACCACCACTTTAAATCTTTCATTTTCTTCAAAATTCTCAAATCCGGTATCCACCCCTCTCCAAAAGACCTTATTTATTTTTTCGTTCCATGGGCATTGTAAATCCGCTTTACATATTGCTTCAATAAAGCCATCGTTTTTGCTCATCCATTCAATATGAGGGAAAAGAATAATTTTATTATTTCCATTTTTTTTTGAAATGCAAAACACGGGAGCTTCTAATAAATTCAGAATTTTAGGATCATCTAATGTGTCTGAGATTGAATATAAAAAAGTTGTATCCGAAAGTTTGATAAAATCTAAAATTTTTTTCATAAAATTTCTAAATCTTATGAATCTTGGATGAAATTTATCTACTAAAAAACTTTCATAAGAAACCCGATTGTCTTTGATAGAAATTTTAACAAGAGAAGCTTCGTTTAGAAGATTAGCGTTTCTAAGATTAATTATGGTTTTATTAATTAAGGCAAGAGAGTCATCTTCGGAAAAAATATGCTTTGAAAAATTTAATTCTTCCTCTACTTGAGATTTTTGCCATTCAGGTATACTTCTAATGGCATCATTTAATTTTTCCCTTTCAACTTTAAAATTGAAATTCGATTTTGCAATCTTATGATAAAAGCCTTTTAAATTTAACAGTATACTCATTACAACAGCACTTTCTTTATTCTAAAGTTGATTAAATAAAATTATGTAAATCGTTTAAATCAATATTATTCAAATTTTGAGGATCGAATTCAATAACTATTATGTTATCTTTTTTCAAAACCCAATTATGATGATTGTTGGTTTGGTTGTAAAAAATAGCTGCTGGAATATCGAAAGCAGCTGCAATATGTGGAATCAATGTATCAACACTTATTATTTTTTTAGAGTTCTTAACAACAAAAAATAAATCGTTTAAATTTAAGCCGCCGCATAAATTAATGCAAAAATCGCTACCGTTTATGATCTGATTAATCATTTCATTTTCAAATTCGCCATTGCCTGTAAAAACGATCGGAATTTTGTTTAAAACGAGCCTGTTTTTTATCTCTATCCAATATTGAATATCGATCATCTTTAATTTATCTCCTGATCCAATATGAATAACATAATAATTATCCGGAAGCTTCGTTATAATTTCTTTAGAAATTATCACATTCTCAACATGAAGTTTTGGCAGAAGCTGCTTATCTAGAATCTTGTTTTTTAAAAAAGGATCAATCAAATCAATATAATATTTGGTTATGTGGACATCTTTTTTTTCATAATCCAACCAGTGAGTAAGAAAACATCCAAAACCGGCGCATGTGTATCCCAATCTTGTTTCTATTCTCCCTTTATATAATAGCGGGATAGAGTTTGGAAAGTGCAACCTTAAATCTACTGCCAGAGATATATTTTCATTTTTTATAAATTTGATTGCTTCTCTTCTTGTTCTAAAATGCTTTATAATTTTTTTTATAAAAAAAACATTTGATCTATTTAATTTATAATGATCAAAATTACAAAAACCATCTATTAATGGATGAGCTTGGACAATTTCATTAGACCAGGAACCGCATAAAAAATATATTTTAGCATCAGGAAATTCCTTTTTTAAAACAGGCAAAATTCCCAAAGAAAGAATCACATCTCCAAGATGGGCAATGTTGGAAACAAG
This sequence comes from Parachlamydiales bacterium, assembly GCA_041661445.1. Taxonomy (GTDB): domain Bacteria; phylum Chlamydiota; class Chlamydiia; order Chlamydiales; family SM23-39; genus JBAZUK01. The sequence goes on along the minus strand of JBAZUK010000005.1, from coordinate 8,136 downwards.
AATTTTTTTAGGACTTTGTATCGACTTTTGAGAATTTTTAGATTTTTTAACGAAAAAGACGCTAAAAAAATCAAATAAATACAACAGTAATGAAAGAAGTTTATTATTATTGATAGAATATAAGTTTCTATTCATAAAAAATCATTTTACGATTTCAAGATTTTCATAGTAGTGCAAAAGATCTCTTAATTTAGCGGCATCTTCAAATCTCAACTCTTTAGCAGCTTTTTTCATTTCTTTTTCGCAATCTTTTATCTTGTTTTCAAGATCATCTGTATTATGAATTTTTTTAATATCTAAATGTCTGACTTCATCTATAATGTCTTCTTTGATTCCAAAAGTCTCTTCAACAGTCTCAATTTTCGCTTTAACAATTGTTTTAGGTATTATTTTGTTTTTTTCATTGTAATCTTGTTGAATAGCTCTTCTTCTATTAGTGATTGCTATTGTATGCTTTATTGCCATAGTTTCTACATCGGCATACATTATTACTCTGCCATTTACATTTCTAGCAGCTCTGCCACAACTTTGAATAAGAGATGTTTCCGATCTCAAAAATCCTTGTTTATCAGCATCCAGGATAGCTACTAAAGACACCTCGGGAATATCAAGACCTTCTCTTAAAAGATTGATGCCGACCAAAACATCAAACTTACCTAATCTCAAGTCCTTAATTATTGCAATTCTTTCTAAAGTATCGATGTCAGAATGTAAATATTTCGCTTTAACTTCAATATCGTTTAGAAACTTGGATAAATCTTCTGCCAGCTTCTTTGTCAAAGTTGTCACTAAAACCCTGCCATTCTTCTGGGTCTCAATTCTAATCTGTTCTAAAACATCATCTACTTGATTTTCAGCTTTTCTTACTTCTATTTTAGGATCTAATAGGCCTGTTGGACGAATAATTTGTTCTATCAAATCTTTCCCTGATTCTTTTATTTCCCACTCCCCCGGTGTTGCCGACACAAAAATAACCTGATTGATCTTTTCCTGTACTTCATCAAATTTTAACGGTCTATTATCATATGCCGAAGGAAGCCTAAAACCAAATTCAATCAAGGCTTCTTTTCTAGCCCTATCACCATTATACATGGCATGCATTTGAGGGAGCGTTTGATGTGATTCATCAATAAACATCAAAAAATCTTTTGGGAAATAATCTAAAAGACATGGAGGAGGTTCAGTTGGTCTTCTGTCGCTAAAATGCCTTGAATAATTCTCAACTCCTTTGCAATATCCAATCTCTTTCATCATCTCAATGTCATAATTCGTTCTTTCTTTTATTCTTTGCTTTTCAAGCAATTTATTATTTTTTTCAAAATAAGAAATCCTATCCTCAAGCTCTATTTTTATTCTGTCGATTGCAGTAAATCTCACATCTTCTGGAGTAACGAAGTGGGATCCGGGATAAATAGTAATCTTATCAATTCTTTCAAAAATTTGAAAAGTTAAAGGATCTATTTTACTAATTCTTTCAATCTCATCACCAAAAAATTCAATTCTATAAGCTATGTCTTCTTCATAAGCGGGAACGATTTCTAAAACGTCTCCCCTAACTCTAAAATTACCTCTCGCAAGCTCATAATCATTTCTTTTGTAGTGCAGTTCTACTAAATGAAGCAGAACATCATCTCTTCTAATTTCGGCTCCAACATTTAATGTCAGAACCATCTTAGCGTAAAACTCTGGAATACCCAGGCCATAAATACAAGATATTGAAGAAACGATAATTACATCATCTCTTTCAATTAACGACCTTGTTGAGCTTAATCTCATTTTGTCGATTTTATCATTTATAGCTAAATCTTTTTCAATGTATGTATCAGTTCTAGCTATATAAGCTTCGGGTTGATAATAATCATAATAAGAAACGAAATACTCAACTGCATTATTAGGAAAAAAAGATTTAAATTCTTGATATAGCTGTGCTGCCAAAGTTTTGTTATGAGCTAAAATCAACGTCGGTTTTTGAACATTTTGGATTATGTTCGCCATCGTAAAAGTTTTACCTGAACCTGTAATTCCCAAAAGGACTTGAGATCGTTTGTTATCTAAAATTCCTTTAGTTAATTTCTCAATTGCCTGAGGTTGATCACCCCTTGGGGTGAATTCGGTTGTTAACTGAAACATGTTATTTTAGTAGCCTTTGATAAGAGAATTTAAATAACCCATTTTTTCTGCTATTCCAAATCCGATAATTATTACACCCCCAAGAATAACACAGATCAAAATAGTTTTTCCCCAAAAAGTATTATAAAATTTTATTTTGCTTTTTAATTTCCATACCATAAGCGCTGGCATTATACCAAGCAGTATTGCAACAAAAATACCCGCATACTGTAAAGCATTAAGAAAAACACTTTGATAACCATATAAAAAAATTACAGGAGGCAAAAATGTAATGATACAGGCTAATAATCTTCCCTTTTTATTTTTTTTTAACTTAAATCCATCAGATATAAAATCAGTTAAGCTAAGTGTGATACCGATAAATGATGTCACAATGGCAAAAAATGAGAAGTAATTTGAAGCCGTTGCAATCCATTTCCTTCCCCCAACTCCTGCTAATGTGTTTACAAGTGAACTTGTGCTAGATTCTCCTTGATAATACATATTAACCAGACCATTTGATCCATCTAATTTTACTATGCCTAGGACCATAAATTCCCAAAAAACATAAATTAGTAAAGGAATTGCGCTTCCTATTATAATAGCTAATTTCATTCTTTTAACATCGTGCCGCATATATGTCGTAAGAGTTGGAATTACAACATGATATCCAAAAGATGTAAGCACAATTGGAAAAGCAATGGCAATTGCTGGAAAATCAAAATGCTTCAATAAATTAAAATCTACATTTTTTGGCAAAAAAAATGCTAAGACAAGATAAGAAACCACCAATCCAGTCATTAACATTCTATTTACATAGTCTGCAGGTTTAGCTCCAAGATATACAAAAACTCCAAAAAAAACCAAAAGAGGCAAAGGCCTGGCCCAAGATTGAAGTTCATATCCCGTTAAGAATTTGATTGCTTCAGCAAAAAGAGGCGCGCTTCCTGCCATATAGGCAGCTGATAATGAATATAATAATAATAAATAAAATACCCAGGTGAAAGACTTCCCTAAAAAACCCAGGGTCTTTTCGGACATCGTAATTAAATTAACATTTCCTTCAAAAGTCAAATTGGCTTCAAGTAATAAAAATGCAGTCGTAAGTGTATAAATCCAAAAAACAACAAAAACAATAATAGAAGGAAAAAATCCGCTAAAACTAGTTAAAACAGGCAAACCCAACATGCCTGCTCCGATAGTTGTCCCGGATATTAATAAAATCGATCCAAAAAATTTATTTGCAATTTTCATGTTAAAAACCAAAAAAAATCAATAATTGACTCAATATTATAATGAAAGAAAATAGAAATACTACAATTAATGAAAGCTTTCCTCCCCTGACATGATAAATCGAAGTTTCTTTAGTAATATATCTACCGATCCAAGCCATTAAAGCCGGCAGGATGCCAAAAAGTATAACTGCGCAGTATGCTCCGGCGAAATCTAAAGCCTTAAAAAAAACATCGGGATAAATTAAAGAAAAAACTGTAGATGGAACGACAGCCAGAAGAATAAGCCACCAATTATTTTTGGAATTGATTTTAATTTTAAGGCCATCGGCTAAAAAGTGAGTTAATCCTAAAGTTTGTGTTAAAAAAGATGTTACTATGGCAAAGAAAGCAAAAAAACCGGCAAAACTAATAATAATTTTTGATTTTAAAATATTTCTTAACGGAATTGTTGCCTCATTTCCTTTTAAAAAGGCTTCTCTTAAGCCATTTTCACCTTCTAAAGGGATTATTCCTAATACAATGACAACCCAGAAAAAATATATAATTAGAGAAATGGCGCTTCCGCCGATTATAGCTATTTTAGTTCTTTTCAGATCCCCTTTCATATATGCCGTTAAAGATGGGATCATATTATGAAAACCAAAAGAAGTAATTAATACGGGAAGAGGTGATAAAAAATATTTCATATTTACATATGTGAAATAAGAAGAATTTATTTTAGGAACTGCTAAAAAGGTCATTATTAAGTAAGATACGACCAGGCCAACCATTAAAAGGCGATTAGAAAAATCTACTATCTTTGTTCCTAAAAAAACTAATGAAGCAAATATTGCAACAAAAAATATTATTGCTAATACGGATGAACCGAAAAAGGGAAAAAAAGAAAAAAATATTTTACCTCCGCCTGAAATATACGCAACCCCGAGCGAATAAAATAAAGACAAATACAAAATCCAGCTTATAGCCTGTCCAATCGGGCCTAACGCCTTCTTTGACATTGAAATAATATTCACCTGCTCATAGAACCATCCATTTATCTCAACTAAAAGAAGCCCAGTGAACGTCATGAAAATCCATGAAGCAAAAAGAAGTAACATTGATGGCATAAAGCCGCATAGGCCCAAAAGAATCGGGAGACCTAACATGCCAGCCCCAATACAACATCCTGCAATTAATAGCATTCCGCCAAAAATACTGCCAGGTATTAATTTAAGGTTAGACATTCGACCTTGCTGCTATTTTTTCTTCTCGATTAATTTCTTGTTTCATTCTACCTAAATCATAAGATTGGAAATCAACAAACTTAAAAAAATTGGTAAATTCAGGAATTGCGCTGCAGACCTGTTTAACCATATTCTGAGCAACAAGTCTATAACCGGAATGGCCCGCGGCAGATGATCTAAGTTCACATAACCACTGAAGCGCCCTGAGGTTTAATTTAAAATACCATCTCAAATTATAAGCCATCGGTACGACATATTGAGCTTCTTCAGGAAATTCTTTTGAAATCATTTCGTAGGCGTCTCTTGCACAATTCATCGCATTTACATAATCTTTTTGCATTGGAGTTCCAACTAATTCGTGAGGAATATAATATCCTAAATTGCAGGAAAGAAGCTGTCTTTCCTGAGTTAGCATTCTATGTCTTTGCAAATCTCTATAAATGCCAAAATCAGCTACTATTTCAAACGTAAAATCTGCATTTTCCAAAGCTCTGGGAGATTTGTGTCTTCTGTTCTCTCTAAGGCTTGCAACAGATTCAAAAATTCTTAATATTTCTTCCTTTGGTAAATTTCTACACATTGACTGAATCGATTTTAAATCGTTTTCTGAATAATCAAAAAGAAGCGCTGCACAAACCTTATAAAGATCATCCGGATTATAATTGATCAAGGAGACCCCTGATGCATTATTTACACTATCATCAACATATTCTCTGGACAGGCATTTTAAATTTTGCTTCGTATTTTCAATAAATTTGGAATACTCCATTTGACACTTATTGTTATTATCAGATCTTTTCACAAAAGATGGAATAACACCTGTCAATTCATTAAATGCTGTTTTTCCAACATCCTGCATTTCAACCAAATTATGACATGATAATTTTTTAATTAAATTTTCAAAAAACCTTCCATTCCCAAAAACTCCTAAGTTAGTTAGAGTGCTGGCAGGTAAAATCCCTCTTATGCAATCCAATACTTTTGCTCTTAGAGCTGCTTTAAAAGCTCCGGGAGAAATTCCTTCTTTTTGAGGAAAGTTTTTTTCAATGAGCTCAGTAACAGGAGGGATTAGCCTTGCATAAGTATCAAAAAGATTTCTACATGTATTTAAATATATATCCTTGAAAGCCGATGTCATCAAAATCGGTTCTTTATAAAAACGATAATCATCATTAATTTTTTGATCAAAACAGATATATCTTGTTGATTTTTCTAAAGGCGAGCCACCGATGCGGCAGTCTTCAATAGCTTTTGCTGCTATCATGGAAACGTTTTCTATTGCTAAATGCGCTCCGCCGAGCTCCCCTATCGAATCATCACCATATCCATCTAGAATTTTATCATAAAAATCCTGAGCTTTTTGAGTTTCTACAAGATCGTTTTCACAAACAGATTCCCCTGATTGATTCTCATTTAAAAATTCTTTTAATAATAATTCCCTAAGTCCTAAAGGAGACCTTGAGTATTTGGAGAACAAAGCACCTTTGATTACTTCAGGCAGATTTTTCAAAACAAAAATATTTTTACTGGTATTTGTTACATATTTTTTAAGAATATTTATTTGCTCTTCTGAAAAACCTTCTTCTGCTCTCATTTTTCAACCTACATTATGATAAAAAACTTTATCTTAACATTTTATTCTTTTTATGGAAAATATCTTTCATTGTGGATTATAGAATACAAATCCTTTCCTGTATTAGCTTTTGCCCCAACATCCCTGAGCCATTGCGACATTTTAAAGCAGGTCTTTGTTTTTGATGATTTATTCATAAAAATATCCAGAGGAACCGCCAATGAAAATCCCTTATCAAAATATCTTTGATTGTTAACTCTATCATTTCCATTTGTAAAAGTTATCCAGCAAGAGACATCTAGTCCGCTTTTAAAATATCTAAAAATCTCAAATTTTACACCTACATCTTTTGCCAGAAATTGTCCTATGGTAGTCTTTATAGAAACATCTAAGGGTTTTATTTCCAAAAAAAGATTTAGAAAATATTGATATCCGATAAAATTTACATATTCGGGACTTGTGTTGTTCCACTTTCTGATTTTTTTTTGAAATCCCATTCCATGATATTCCCTTTTATAGACATTTGCCAACTCAATTGAAGCGCCATAAAAAGAATTAACTGGATAAAATAAACATTCAACATCAATTCCGGCATAAGCGAGTTCAAAATATCCAAGTGAAATTTTTCCAAACAAGGCCTTTTTCAGATTATAGTTTTTTTGAATATATAAATTATCAATATGAAATGAATTCGTCTCAAAATATTTAACAAAATCTGATCTGACATTAATCAGTTGCGAAGGGTTGTACTTATCCCTGCTTCCAACTTCAGCACTGGCTGATTTAATTATGTAGCTGGTCTGAAAATTATAATACAAATCCTTAAAAACAAATCCTTCCTGCGTAGCCAAAAAACCACCATCATATTTGAACTTTCCTCTGCAGCTGCTAAAAAAAGCGTTAACTTTAGGTCTAACAGTCAACATCCAGTTGGCTTTTTTTCTTTCATACAAAATTTTACAATTATCGTTTCCAGCTGTTGTGGGATCTTGAATTGCACAGATCGAATCCAACTCGAAAATATTAATTTTTCTTTCTTGGTAATTAACTAAATCAGATTTTTTAAAAATATATTCATATAATGCAATTCCGTCCGATTGAAGAAAAATATTTATTTTCTCATATTCATCCAATGGAAGAAAACTTATTAAATTCCGAATTCTGCACTTAACTGTTTTTAAAGATCTATACTTAAGATTAATAACTGTTAAATAGAGGTTTCTGTTATCAAAATCACTTGTCGATGAGGCCTGCACCAGATCGAATCCCTGATCTTTAAATGATTGAGCAATTCTTTGCATATCATTATCTTGTCCTTGCATGGAATAATTACAAAATAATGGGGGATCAAGGTATTTAGGAAAGATTCCTTTTGTTTGTCCTAAATTGTAACTAGCACAGAACGAGGCTGAAATCTTTTTTCCTCGTAAAGTTGAAATGGAAGACTGAAAAATATCGTTAAACTGGAAATTTATTCCTAAATTTACTGGAAATCTGACATCTCTGCCTGAAGGATGTTCCATTTCATGCTTTTTATAATTATTTCCATCATATTCTGCAAACAAAGCGATTTGTCTATATAAATTATTCTTTTTGTTTAAAAAGGGAAAATAAGCTGCTCCTGCAAAAAACCCATTAATCCTTCCCTTTCCCACACCAAGGGTCAATTCAAAGTTTTGATCAGTAAACTGTTTTGTTAGGACTAAATACTTTGAATGAAATCTTCTTGATCCAAAAAAGTCATTAATTCCAACAGCTATTTCGGGGAGATATTCAAAACCATCGGAGTTTTTTAAAAGCGCTAACTTAATGTTAGCAGTCCTATCAGCATCCTCCCCAAACCCCATCTTGCCAAAACTGCCTTCTAATATTTTTTTAAAGATCCATACGTTAGCTGATATTTCAAGCCTAGAAAAATACTGTAGATTAAATCCAAGAATTTTATAAGGATCAGAGTCAAAATAACTAGTTCCGATAACGCCGCTTTCTTTCATTC
>JBAZUK010000004.1:0-158446 GCA_041661445.1 Parachlamydiales bacterium | reverse complement strand
ATTTTGCTTAACTGCCACCAGGATAAAATCGCGATCTTTCTTCAGTTCATCGCTCGCATATTTAAATATCTCGCCATTCTCCTTAACTGCCGCCAGGACAATCTCACGGTCATTCTTCAACTCATCGCTTGCATGTTCAAGTGTTCCGCCATTTTGCTTAACTGCCGCCAGGATAAAATCACGATCTTTCTTCAGCTCATCGCTTGCATGTTCAAGTGTTCCGCCATTTTGCTTAACTGCCGCCAGGATAAAATCACGATCTTTCTTCAGCTCATCGCTTGCATGTTCAAGTGTTCTGCCATTTTGCTCAACTGCCGCCCGGACAATCTCACGGTCATTCTTCAGTTCATCGCTCGCATATTCAAGCACAAGGCCATTTTGATTAACTGCCGATAGGATAAAACCACGAGCCTTCTTCAGTTCATCGCTCGCATATTCAAGTGCAAGGCCATTTTGATTAACTGCCGCCCGGACAATCTCACGGTCATTCTTCAGTTCATCGCTCGCATATTCAAGCGCAAGGCCATTTTGCTCAACTGCCGCCAGGACAATCTCACGATCATTCTTCAGTTCATCGCTCGCATATTCAACTGCAAGGCCATTTTGATTAACTGCCGCCAGGACAATCCTGCGGTCATTCTTCAGTTCATCGCTCGCATATTCAACTGCAAGGCCATTTTGCATAACTGCCTCCAGGACAATCCTGCGGTCATTCTTCATTTCAGCATTTACATATTGAAGTGCATAGCCATTTTGCTTAACAATATTTAACACTGCGTTTTTACCTGCAAATGCTAAAGAATCTCTATCTTTCTCAAACACCGATTCGACAATCTCGCGGTCATTCTTCATTTCAGCACTTACATATTGAAGTGCATAGCCATTTCGCTTAACAATATTTAACACTGCGTTTTTACCTGCAAATGATAAAGACTTTTTATCTCTCTCATACGCCGATTCGACAATCTCCAGGTCATTCTTCATTTCAGCGCTTACATATTGAAGTGCATAGCCATTTCGCTTAACAATATTTAACACTGCGTTTTTACCTGCAAATGCTAAAGACTTTTTATCTCTCTCATACGCCGATTCGACAATCTCGAGGTCATTCTTCAACTCATTGCTTGCATATTGAAGCATCTTGCCATCGTACTTAACAGCCGCTAGGACAATCTCGCAATTATTCTTCATTTCAGCGCTTGCATATTGAAGTGCAAAGCCATTTTGCTTAACAATATTTAACACTGCGTTTTTACCTGCAAATGCTAAAGAATTTCTATCTCTCACAAACGCCGATTCGACAATTTCTGGGTCATTCTTCAACTCATTGCTTGCATATTGAAGCATCTTGCCATCGTACTTAACAGCCGCTAGGACAATCTCGCAGTTATTCTTCATTTCAGCGCTTGCATATTGAAGTGTAAAGCCATTTTGCTTAACAATACTTAGCACTGCGTTTTTACCTGCAAATGCTAAAGAATTTCTATCTCTCACAAACGCCAATTCGACAATCTCGGGGTCATTCTTCAACTCATCGCTTGCATATTGAAGTGCAAAGCCATTCTCCTTCACTGCAGCCAAGATAAATTTTCTATCATTTTTTGATGATTCACTTAACATTGATGGATAATTCACAAGAATTTTTGAGGGTTCGAGATAAGAGAAAACATCAACAGCAATAACTGCAAGATTTCCAACAACAGGAATTAGCGACCATGCCTCTCTTGCAGAAGAAGTGTTTTGTTTAGAAACTATAAGACTATGTTTATTTTGTTCTCGATTTTCTTCATGCTGATAAGCGTATTTATTAAATATACCTGCCAAACTTTTCATCGTACTGGCAATAGGAACGTAATCTACAAAATCTATACATCTTTTAAACGCGATATTTCCTAACATAATAATTACGCCTTTGAGTTTTGTGTAATTAATTATTATAACAAAACAATTAGTTTAATAACAATTAATTATTTTAAATTAATCATTTAAAATAAAATATATCTATTTGCATATCTGATTATTATAATAATTTCCAAATTAAAAATAATATAATTTGAAGAACAAGAAAAATATTTAATAAGTCTACCAATAATTATATGAATGTACAAATTGACATTTTTAAAATTTTATCATAACTAACTAATATTTTATTATTTACAATTAAAAGACAAAAAGATCCAATCTATTAAAAATTTATTTAAAATATTTTTTTATCACAATAAGCTCAAGAAAAAACAAAAAAATTGACCTTTAAGTTTGAAATAATTAAATAAAAAATATGGAGCAATAAAATGATTGTAAGAAAAACTACCAGTCCAGTATTTTCAACTAACCAGCAAGGATCTAAATGGCAGGAACTTGCAAACCTTGTTTCAAGAAAAGCAAGAAAAATATCAATATTAAAAGATGAGCAAACGGATCCTGCTCTTAAAAAAACTCATGAAAAAATCAATGATCTTTTTATAAAAAAGAATAAAAAAAAATAGGATCATTAGACATTGATTAAAAATTTTATTGATATAATTATAAATATTTATATATAAGTTCATTAAGGGAACAAAAAAATTGGAGGCTAATATGCCAAGAATAGGAAGTTTTAAAGGACCAGAAGAATCTCATAGAGCACAAAACATAACACCAAAATCCGAGAAAAAGCCGCCAAAATATGAAACTACAGCTACTTTTAAGATAGAAGATAATTCATCAATACAGGATGCCTACCTAAAAGCCTGTCAAAAGCAGAACCCTCTTAAAAAAAGAAAAATAGCTGTTTATAAAAAAGGGAAATATCCTATGAATGAAAAAATTCAGGGATTCGCTACAAACCTTCCTTTAAATAGAGTTGGAAAATAAAACTAATCGACTAATTAAGGTATTTTATCAGTTTTGTAATAACAATACTTTTAAAAACATCCCCAGCTATAAACGGAAGCACTCCTAAAACAAAAGCCGTCTTCATCCCAACAATAGTTGAAAACCAAAGCCATCCCATAACAAGAACAATTAGATGTCCAAATAATATTGTTAGCGAAATATTTTTAAGAGAAAATATTTTTATCTTCTCAAAGATCCTGCCGACGAAAAAAGCTGCGATAATATATCCGATTATATAACCTCCTGTAGAAGAAAGCAGGTGCAGCAGTCCGTAAGATCCATGTGAAAAAAAGGGCAATCCCATACATCCTAAAAAAACAAATAGGAAAATTGATAAGGCGGCTTTTTTGCTTTTATAAAAAAAACCATAGGAAACTGCGATAGAATTTTGCAAACCAATTGGAACAGGTGTAAAAAAAAGGGGTATATAAATTTTTGAAAATATTCCTAAAAAAATTGCTCCAAAAATAATTAAACAGATATTTTTTGCTAAAGTATAATTTTTTTCTTTTCCTTCAACTAACGTATAGCTCATAAAGGTCTCCTAAAAAAAATCATTTTAAATTATAAGTTTTTGAAGAATTATTTCAACTTGATCTGCAATCTTTTTTGATTGAGAATATGTTAATAAATTTTTCGCAGATTTAACATCGACCCATTTTCCGTCCAATATTTCATCAGTAGATATTTCTGCATCACCAGTTACTTCTGCTAAATAATAATGAACTTTTTTTGATATCGGGGTGGAATTTCTTTTAAATGTATATTGTTCAACGATAGTTTCTTCGGATAGAAATCGAACCAGGGAAAGATTTGTCTCTTCCTTTAATTCTCTTAATGCGACTTCTTTTTGGGTTTCTGAAATATTCGCGCGGCCTTTTGGGAATCCCCAATGATTGCCGCTTTTATTTTGAATTAAATAAGTTACCCATTTTCCATTAATTTTTTTTAAAGGAATTATCCCATAACTCTCTTCAAAAATCATTATATTATTCCTAGTTTATCCTTTATAAGGAGCGAAAACTAAAACTGAATTATGTCCGCCAAAGCCAAATGAAGAAGATATCGCGGCAGTAATTTTATGTTTTTTAGAAACGTTTGCAACAGGATCGAGATCGCCCAATTCCTCTTCCGGATTCTCTAAATTGATTGTTGGATGAAGTTCAGAAGTATTTATAGCTTTAATGGTTGCAATTGCCTCAACCCCCCCTGCAGCGCCAAGACAATGCCCTATCATGGATTTTGTTGCATTTATTTTTATATTTTTAGTATGTGAGCCAAATGCGCTTTTAATTGCTCTAAGTTCGCAAAGATCGCCCACTATTGTTGAAGTCGCATGAGCATTTATATAATTTATATCACTAATTGAAAGATTTGCATCTTTGATTGCATTAATTATGCAATCTGCAACAACTTCGCCATTTTCTCTAGGATCGGTCATATGATAGGCATCGCAATTAAGATTGCCACCCATATATTCTGCATAAATTGTAGCTTTTCTATTTAAAGCGCTTTCCAAACTTTCTAAAACAAGTGCTCCGCAGCCTTCGCCAATTACAAAGCCGTCTCTTTGCTTGTCCCATGGTCTTGATGCTTTCTCTGGCTCATCATTTTTTTCAGATAAAGCCCTAGCCTGAACAAAACCGGCTAATCCAATAGGAGACATAGGTGCTTCACTTCCGCCGCAAATCATAATATCAGCATTTGAATTTCTAATTTGTTCTGCAGCAATATGAATACAATAATTCGATGTTGCACATGCTGTGGAAATAGAAAAATTAGGTCCTTGAAAACCCAAATCTATAGCAAGCATGGCCCCTGCCATATTGGTAATAATGATAGGCACAAAAAAAGGAGTAAGTCTTCTATAACCGCTTTTAAGTATAGTTTCAACCCCGTCTGAGAAACTGCTCATTCCGCCCATTCCGGAACCAACTAAGACACCGCATCTTTTCTTATCAATATCTTGGAAGTTGTTTAACTGAGCATTTTCAAAAGCTTTTTTGCCGGCAACCATAGCATATCGAATAAAAGGATCTGCTCGTCTTGCCTGTTTTTTCGGCATATATTCGCCAACATCAAAATCTTCTACGCAGGCAGCAATTTGAGTTGGATATTCATTTACATCAAACTTGCTTATTTTTTTTACAGCACTTTTTCCTTTCAAGAGATTATCATAAAAAACATCAACGTCATTTCCGAAACATGAAACTATTCCTAATCCGGTAACAACAACTCTTCTTTTTTTCATATCATCCCAAATCTTCTGTTTTTATATCTAAATTAATGATTTTTCCATTTTTCCACAATTTTTCTAAACCATATCTTTCTCTTAGTTCCGGTTTGAAAAGATGAACAATGATATTAAGATAATCGATAACAATCCAATCTGCTTCAATATCCCCTTCTACCCGAAGAGGTTTTTCCCCAAGTTTTTCTAATTGATAAATTACCTCATCAGCAATTGCTTTGATATGTCTCTCGACACTTCCCTCAGCAATTATAAGATAATCTGTTATTGAAGAAATTCCTTTAACGTCCAAAGCTATTATATTGTAACCCTTTTTGTCATAAATAGCTTGGGCTATTGAATTTATCAACTTAATTGATTTCATATTTTTTACATTTTTCTTAGTTAAATAATTTATAAGTATAACTTAGATTTACAAATGTAGTCTAGAACTTCTTTTGGTAAAAGATGAGCGCAATACAATCTTTTTTTTAATCTATTTCTAATATCAGAAGAGGATATTTCAAAAACGTTTGTTTTAACAAACTGATCCTCTCTCAAAGTAAAATGTTTGCTTTTATACTGATGCAAAACATTATTTCGAGCTCCTACGATTAATGGAGCTTTATTTAAAATTTGTTTATAGTCTTTCCATAAATGAAATGTATCAAGGGCATCTTCGGTTATTATCAGTCTCAATTCTTCATTAAGCTGGTTAAGTGTATCAATTGTATAAGAAATTTTTTCTTTTTCAATTTCAATGTCGGTTACTTCAAATCCCTGGATATCTTTTATTGCATATTTCACCATTTCATATCTGTCTTTTGCCGATGCTTTTGTCTGATTGTTTTGTTTGAAGGGAGAAATATAGGCAGGACAGAATATTATTTTTTTTAATTTCAGCTTTTCCTTTATTTCAATAGCTAAATTGATATGTCCCAGATGTATTGGATCAAAACTACCGCCGAAAAATGCAGAATCTGTCATATTATTTCCCACCCATTTTCGATAAATATTTTTTTTAGACTTTTTCCTGGCTGTACTGCAATTTTATTACCTGAAATCTCAAAAAGCGAGAGATCTTCAATACTGTCTGAATAAACATAAACCTCCTCTTTTGAAATATTTAACTTCTTCATCAATTCAAGCGCATAAGAAGCTTTTTTCTCTCCATCTAAAATTAATTTAATTTTTTCAAATTTATTATGATTATTCAAAGAATATAACGAAGATTTATATTCATTTACTTTCAATAGATCGGCTATCGGCCCAACTAAAAAAAATGGGGAACTCGAGTAAATAGTAATATAATGATTTTCCGAAATTGCTTTCTGCAGTCTTAAAACTGCAGGCATATAAAATAATTTAACCAAATATTTATCTAAAAAAACATTGACATGTCTTTTAATATCATCGTAACTTTTGTTTTTTAAAAAAGTATTAAAAGTGACCTCATGCAATGACTGCAAAGACATATTAAAATATCTGTAGCAGATCAAAAAATATATTTGTTTAAAAATAGATCTTTTACTAAAAATTTTGTTTTTATAAAGATAAAAATAAAATTTAAAACTGACGTTAGTTTTCAGTAAGGTTCTATCAAGGTCAAAAATTGTTAAACGCACTTTAATTACTTTCTAAGTGTGAAATTTTTTCTTCTAGCTCTTCTATTGAATTTTCAATATCAGATAGCTTTTGTTTTTCAAAATCAATTAAATCACGAAAAGCCATAGCTTTTTCAAAATCAAAATTTGATCCGGAAAGTTCTTTATTCAAGCCTTCTAAATAATTTCTTATGTTTACCTTTCTTTGCTTCTTAACATCAAAAATCTTATGAAGAGATTCGAGATCCATTAAGTTATTGTTATTATCAATTTCCTTTTTATCTTCTACCAAATGATCTAGCTGTCTTAAATATTTTTTTAAAGAAATTTTATCAAGAACTGCCGGATTCAAATTATTTAAATCCTGTTCAATATTTCCTTTTTCAAGATATATTTCTTCTAAAGTAAGTTGAGCGTTGCTTAAAAGATTTATTATTGAATCTTTTACTTTTTCGATTTTTTCATTTTTAATATTTTCCTGATCAGATGCTTTTTTGATCTTTTCTTTTTTCTCATTTAATTTTTTTTCAAAAATTGGATCTTTCGCCTCATTAACTTTATGTTTTAAAAATTTGACATCTTCGGGCTTCAAGTTTAGAGTTTTTATAAAATTAAAAATCTCTTTTTCTTCTTTCTCTATATTTTTATCCTCAGGATTTGCTTCACACATTGCCCTCAATGCAGCTATTTTAACTAGCGCCGCTTCAATAGTTCCTCTGGAAGCTTCTCTTTCTTTTTTATAATTGCTTTCGGCAGCTTTTATTTTATCCCAGCATTTTGAAAGGTTCAATCTGGTATTCATATATGATTGGGAGTTGATATTTAAATTTTTTGCTGCATTCTGCAAACTTCTTACTTCATCTCTCAAAACATGAAATGGAGTTTTGTCCAAATTAAATTTCTTTTCAAAATCTTCAACAGCTTTTGAAAATTCATCACTAAGCGATTCTATCAATTCCTTTCTCTTTGGAAAAATAAAATCACCTGCTACAGAGAGTCTTTGCAAAAATTTATTTTTGTTAGAAATTCTCATTTGAATTTTTATAATTTCTTTTCTCAAAGAATTAATTCTTACCACAATAGTATTTAATAAATTTAATTCCTTCTGAATTTCTAAATAAAAAGTTTTTTTGGATGATAAAGTTTTTGAATTAAAATCAATTTCAATATCTTTGAGATTACTTAATATATCATCATAATTACTGATATCGTTTTCTATTGATGAGATAGCTAGATCGATTTGCTCGATCTCAAAGTCCATCTGCTGAAACATAATGTTTTTAATTCTTTTGGCTTCGTTGGATATTTCTAAATATTCTTTCCATAAAAGACTTCTAATGGAACTGTTAACCGGTTCCTTAAACAATTCCAGACATAGATTTTTAATTTCCCAAAACGTTTTAAAATCAGCTTTCTCTTCATTATTAAGAGATATTTTCATTTCTTCTAAAGCTTGCTGTATCTTCTTTTCATTTGAATCCATATCTTTAATTTTTTTGATTAAGTCCAAAATATTTTTATCTTTTGAAGTTTGAACATTTTCTAATTTTGATTTTTCATCCATAAAATTGACCCTTTTGAGAATTTCGAAAAGAAATAATAAAATACCCCAAAAAACGATCTTTTTAAGGAAAATTCTTTTCTAAATATATTAACTGATAACAGTTTAAAATTGAAATATAGAAAAAGCAAGCAAAAACTTATAATTTTTATCTATAAAAAAAAATTTAATCTCGAAAATTTAATCTTCAAAACAGACTTTCAGTTCATCGATTGTTCATAATCCTGCAGGATAAATTCCATTGCTTTGTCAAATCCAATCTCTTGAAGATTCAACCAACGGAAATTAGGCTCCTTTTTGAACCAGGTAAACTGTCTTTTAACATATTTTCTTGAGGCCTGCTTAAATTCATCGATAAATATTTTTTTATCAGCATCCGTTTGATTTGATTTCAGAAATTTCAAACATTGTTTATATCCAATTGATTGTGAAGCAGAATAATTATTTTCAATTCCCTCATTTTTAAGTATTTCGACCTCGTCGATGAATCCCGCCCTAATCATATCTTCGCATCTTTGGTTCACTCTTTCATATAATATTTCTTTTGGATAATGCAAAAACCAAAGTCTATAATTATACAAAGGAATATTTGAAATGTCCGGCTTTGGAATTTCACTGACCTTCTTTTTTGTAATTGATATTATTTCAAGGGCTCTGACAATTTTATGCTTATCTTTTGCAGTGATTGTCTTGGCATAATCTGGATCTAATATCTGCAATCTCTCAAACAATGATCCTGTGCCAAGCTCATTTAACTGCTGCTCTAGATCTTTTCTAAGTTCAGGATTAGAAGAAGGCCCCAAGGGAGAACCATACAAAAAAGCATGCAGATAAAAACCGGATCCTCCAACTACAATAGGCACATGGCCTTTTAGCAAAATTTCCCTGCAAGCCCTGTGGGCTTCGGTATAGTATTCCGAAACATTAAAACTTTCATTAATGTTTTTTAAATCAATCAGATGATGCAAAACCTTTTTCTGTTCTTCTATTGTAGCTTTGGCTGTCCCAATGTTCATTCCTTTATAAACCTGCATAGAATCTGCAGATATTATTTCTCCATTTAATATCTGAGCTATAGAAATGGATAATTTTGTTTTTCCTACACCGGTAGGTCCTGCAATGACAATTACTTTTTTTTTGATCTCGAAACTTTTTTTTCTTAAAAGCAAATAATGCTTTTCGATAAGGTTTTCAAAGCTTTCAGCTTTATAAGTGCTCACAGATTTTTCTCAACCAAAGCTTCTTTTTCATTTTTATAAATATTTAAGATCTTGTGAAATCCGGTAAGCTTGATAATTTCCCTAACATCCTCAACTACTGAAAAAATCCCAAATCTTCCTTTTTTTTCTTTAAATTTTTGCGTAAATGTAAGTAAAACTCTTATTCCGGCGCTACTTAAATAATCGATATTGGAAAAATCAAGAAGAACAACTTTATGACCTTCGTTGATCAATACATTCAATCTACTTTGCAAAAGCGATGATGAAGCTGCATCAATTCTTCCAAGAAGCCTTAAGATAATAATTTTATCTACTTCTTCAATATTAATATCTAGACCTAATATCACTTTGTCTTCCTTTGTTAAACAAATATTAGATTTACAAAAAATATTTTTTTTAACCACAACAATTTTTCTTTTTTTAACCCTGACATTTATTTTTAAATCAAAAAAAATGTGATAATACCTACTATATCCCTTATTTTATCTATCAATTGCTAAGATATTTTAAGATTATGTTACCTACTTTTTTTTTGTTTGAATTTATAAAAAAACATCTCTCGATGCTCTAATTTACTGAAAGCAAAAAAACCTTCCATTATCTAGAAAATGGTTTTTAATATGTTATGGCTGTATGCTAGAATTAAAAAGCTTTGGACTTACTGATTTTTGTAAATTAAAAATTTGTACAAAATCTTAAAATAAAATCTTAAGGAATTCATCTTTTGGGATCTATCTATCGGCTTCTAAGTCATAATGATAATAATCAATAATCTGATCAATTATTGCTTCCTGCGGCAATACTTTACTAAAGCCGGTTTCCAGTAATCGATTGACTAGCTCATTTGGTTTAACCCTATGAAGTCTTCTATGCGGCCTGATTGGATGATCAAGCAAAGGTTTGTCCGATTTTTTAAATTTTTTATCCCAATCGCTTCCAATTTCATCACAAAGATTTTCAAAACACTGCGTAAATACTTTCAAAGTGAATTCAGAACATACGCATTTATTTTCCTTATTGAATTGAGCCCTCTTTTTAATATCCGGATTAAACGGAGACCATTTAAATCCCAATCCAGCTAATAATCTTCTTGAGGCCGGGTTGTAAAGATGTTCAAATTTTTTAGGATCTTTAAAATAATCAATTAAAATTTTGTGATATTTTTTTTCTAATACCTCTACCCATCTATTTCCATATAATTTTACTAGTTTTTTTCTAGTTTCTTCGTCTTTAGCCACTCTTTCAACATTAAATTCCATTGACTGGAAAGTTCTGCTATATAAAGATCTTCTGTTTAAAAAAACATTTTTTTTAATCTTTGCAGTTTTTGAAAAATAAAAAAATAATTGACGAATTGATAAAGAAAATTGATTGGTTTTGTAAAAGAAGATACCTAATTAATCCTAAGTTTTATATATTATTTCTATCAATTAACCAATAAATTAATGTATGAGCCTTATTAAGCCCATTATCTCAAATAATTTGCATCAATTTTCCGAAAAAATCCATATTGAACCAGATCAAAGAATGCCGATTCTCTTCTTTCAAATAGCATCTTATTTGACAGATCCGATTTGTAAGGCCCATGAGTTTTATAGACGATTTCAAATTGTAAGTTATATTGATACCAGGTCTTACAAAATATCTAATTACATAAAAAAAATTTTTCTTCTGCTAGGCTTTCTGATCACATCTTCTATTGCCATACCTTCCGCCATCTTGGGAATAGCTTTTCGATATTTTGGCAGCTGCTTGCAAAAAAAACTTTACATACATCTTAAAGGAAAATCCCCCGACAAAATATTACGAAACCATACATTTAATTTATTGTCCTGGAACATTTGTGGAATTAGCGGGGGATATTCAATTACAGATGGCGGCGTAATGCCAATTTGGCTGTCGCGAATAAAAAAAATATCCAATCAACTTTTAAAGACCAAGTGTGATGTAATTTGTTTATATGAAGTTTTTGATATCAATCTAGCTCTGCACCTGCAGCAAAAACTTAAAAAAGAATATGCTCATTTTTATTTTAATATCGGTCCAAACATATTAGGTGTTTCCTCGGGTATGTTTGTCGCTAGCAAATTCAAAATTCAAAACCCTAATTTTTCAGCTTTTCCCCCAAAAGCCCTGGTTGGAAGAACCACATATACAAAAAAGGGATTTTTTTCATTTGATCTTCAAAGTGAAAAGAGAGTTTTTGCTAAAATTTTTTCTACGCATCCTCAGCATTCCGAAGAATGTGCTTATCCTACAGGCGAGGAAAAAAAAGCTAGAAAAGCTGCTATTGAGTTAATTCAAAGAGAAACCGAAAATGAAAAAAACAAAGCTGTTATTGTCACCGGGGATTTAAATTTAGATGACGATGAGTACACAAGTCTTAATATAAGTAAATTATTTGAAAAAAAAACTAATTACAATAACAAATTTACCTGGGGGGGAGATAAATTCTGCGCTACTCTGGTTGCAAAAAGAGCGTCTCCGGGATTAAATCTGGATCATACCCTGGTAAAAAAGGGTTCAGCTAAAAGCATCGTAACCTCTCTTCTTGAAACATTTTATGATGACAAAAAAATCGAAGATGAAGCTCTATCAGATCATTGCGGTCTAATAAGCGAAATAGAACTGAATTAAGTAAATATTTTATTTCTAAGGTTATTGATCAATAAAAGCTAGTTTTGAAATTCTAAGATCTATCGTTTTAGGTTTAAATTTAATTTCGCTATCATCAATCCGAATCTGTTTAAATTGCGACTCATAATCTCTCATTATTTTTTCTCTAAGTGAAATATAATTACCAATCTGCTGAAGATAATTATTTTCCATAAGGCGCAATATTTTAGGGAAAATAAGATGAATTTCTTTTTCCTTCTGTTTTACGATAAGATCTTCTTCAATTTCTAAAAGAATTTCTCTTTGTCCATAACTTTGAAGCTGCGATCTTGAAGTATCTAAAGAGACAATTTTTACAAGCTTTGAAAAACCGCTTTCCTGCAATTTTTTTAACATATCCAAAGCTAAGCAGGCTTCTTTTGATTCAACTTTTTTTAATTTTTCCAAAGACTCCAATCCAAGATAAATTTTACTCAAATCATTATCTTTGAAAAAGGGCTCATAAGGAAAAATATTACCATCTTCATCTATTGCAAAATTATCAAAATCATATAACAAGGCTATAGGTTTTCTTATCTCATAATCGACAAAAACACAATTCGGCTTGATCTTTTTGATTTCAGCCGTTTTGATAAGTGGATTTTTAAGAAGTTTTTCTTTAGCATCCATCTCATCAAAAACGAATAAATTGGTTGGTCTGTCTAATGATAAATTCATAATTTCAGCTAAATAGTTAACATCTAAATTATTATCATTTACACTCTGAGATATTGTTTTGATATTATAACTGGACATCAAGCATCTTTTTTTTTGCATTTTTTTATATTGAAAAAAAGTGAAATAGCTAAACCCTGAAATTACAAAAGTAGAAGCTAATATCCAAAAAATTGCCTGTGATAATTTTAAATCTTTTTTCATACTTTTGCTTTTTCAAATCTTTTATTTTTTCTATTCTTATGCAATGCATAGACAACAAAATTATTAATCATGTTTTTATTAGTAATACCAATAAAATCCAGCATCCTTGGAAACATGCTTAAATTTGAGGAATAACCGGGAATCGGATTTACTTCATTGAAGTATAGGTTTCCATCATTATCTAGAAAAAAATCAATTCTGGAAAAGCCATTTAGTTTCAAAATTTTATATACCATTTTAGCCGTATCTTGAATTTTTTGAATTTTATCTCTGCTTAAATCAAGAGGGAGCTTTGCAACCATGGAACTTTTTTCATATTTGCCTTCATAATCAAAAAACTTATTTTCTGATAAAAACTGGCCTATCTCGCCAACTGTTATATGATCGTTCCCAATAACTGCCGCCTGAACTTCTCCGCCTATTATCCTCTCTTCGATAATCAAGGACGTATCAAACTTGAACGCATAATCAATACTCTCTTCCAGATCTTTTTCGCTCTCAATATATTTAATTCCAATACTGGATCCCAAATGATTAGGTTTTATGTATAATGGAAAAGATAGCTTTTTTAAAACATCTAAGCAAATACCTGATCTGTTTTCCTTCCAGTCAATTTCCAAAACTTCTATGAAATTTGATGTTAACAGTCCATAGGATTTAACAATAAACTTCGAAAACGCTTTATCCATAGCAATTGCCGAAGTATAATAATCTGAGCCCATATAAGGTATATCTAAAGTATCTAAAAACGCTCCAATCATTCCATCTTCTCCCATCGGCCCATGAAATATTGGAAAACAAACATCGCAGGATTTAAGCTCTTTTAAAATTTTTGGGGAAAAAATATCTTTGGGATTTCTTTCAAAAGACATGTCTTCATCCTGAAAAATCCATTTTCCTTCTTTGGTAATTTTAAAAAATTTTAAATCAAAAAGATTCTTATCAAAGGCTTGAGAGTAATTTTTGGTAGATTTTATAGAAATTTCATGCTCGTTAGATTTTCCTCCATACAATATTCCGATCTTTAATTTCTTAGGATTATTTGAATAGTTTGAAGAGATATTTCGAATCTTTGAACTTATATCACCTGCCCCGAGCGCTATTACTACATCAAAAGGGATAACAGTATTAAGCAAATAGTCTTCTAGAAATTGATCGGGGACGTGATTAACGGTAATATCTCTTTTTCTAATCAGCTTAACAAGCATTTTTTCATCAATATTTTTAATAGGCTTTTCCCCTGCACTGTATATGTCGGTAATGATCAGTTCATCAACAACATCAAATGCCGCTGCGAACTCATCTAGCAGATCATGAAGCCGGGTGTATCTATGCGGCTGGAAAACACATACAAGCCTTCTTTCCTTAATTTGATCTCTAAGAGCTTTTAAAGTACATTTGATTTCTGTCGGATGGTGTGCATAATCATCGAAAAATACTGTTTCCTGACAATCTTGTATTTTTTCTAATCTTCTTGATGAATTTACAAATTTCTCAAAAGTATTTCTTATAAATTTTTCTTCAATCTTAAGCTGATGGCAAAGCCCAAACACTGCAGCAGCATTCAGAACATTATGATTTCCAATTAAATTAATTTTAATATCTTTAAATGTATTATTTAAAAAAGTTATATCAAAAATAGTCTGAAAATTATTTTTTCTGACATTTTCAATTCTTAGATTTGCATTTTTCGAAAAACCATATGAAATCCCTTCCGGATTTATTTTTTTTAAATTCTCATCGTCTATACACCAAAACAGGTTTTGCTTATTTGAAACTTTTGAAAAGAAATCACAAAAGCCCCTTTTTAAATTCTCAAAAGTTTTCCAGTAATTAAGATGCTCTTTTTCTAGATTCGTTACTATAGCAGCAAATGGAGGAGTTTTTAAAAAAGAGCCGTCGCTCTCATCTGCTTCAGCAATAAAATACTCTCCTTTTCCAAAATATCCATTGGTTTTTGATGAATTCAATATGCCGCCAATAACAAAAGATGGATCTTTGCCGCTTTGCAAAAAAACTTCGGACAATAAAGAAGTTGTTGTTGTTTTGCCGTGAGTTCCGGTAATGAGTATGGGTTTTGATCCCGTCATTATTTCATTTAAGATATCAGATCTATGCAAAATTTTAAGATTTAATTTTTTAGCTTTCAAGTACTCGGCGTTATCATCTTGTATTGCTGAAGAAACAATAACCGTATCATTCGAGTCCACATTTTTTTCATCATGCCCGATATGAATCTGAGCCCCGCTTTTTTTTAATTCTTCAAGCACATAACTGCTTTTAATATCTGAACCTTTGACTTTGCTTTTTTTTTGCAAAAGTACTTTAGCAATAGCGCTCATTCCAATCCCGCCGATGCCTATAAAATGATATGTATTATTCATAACTTATTACTTCCTATTTCTAATACTAGATCAGAAAATTCTTTTTTATTATTTTTATCATCCGTAATTTTAAAAATTTGCGAATTTTTCCTGAAAATAGATATTTTGGATTTGTCATTTCTAAAAAAACTTAGAATTTCTTCCAGCAAAACATCTTGCGTTAATCTGTCTTCTTCAATGACTGCAGAGGATTTAACGACGTCCCTCATAAAAATTGCATTTTTATATTGATGATTTTCCTTAGCATTTTTAAATGGAATTAAAATTGAAGGCTTCTCAAAATGAATAAGCTCTAATATTGAGCAGGCTCCGGATCTTGAAATAACAAGATCAGAAATAACATAAAAATTAAAAAGGTCTTTTTCAAAAGCGCTAACATAGGACTTTATCGATAAATCGTCATATATTTTTTTGTATTTATCAAGATCTGAGCCCTTACCCAAAATATGAATTACCTGTATTTTTTGATCCTGTTTTAATTTTTCTATGATAGATATAAAGTTATCATTTATTATTTTAGATCCTTGAGATCCTCCAAAAATCAAAATCGTGAATACATTCTTGTCGAGTCCGATTTCCAGATTAAAATCTTTCTTCAATATCTCATTTGTTATCCATGGAAATCTTTTTATTAAAATTTCATTTTTTAATTTTTTTTCTAGATTAAATTGAACAGCTATATATTTTGCTTTTTTAGAAAAGACCCTATTCACTTTTCCAAGAACTACGTTTGAATCAAAGAGCACAATCTTCTTCATCAATAAAAAACTTGCAAGCATGACAGGAAATGTGTGATAGCTTCCAAAACCGACTACTACATCAGGTTTATATCTCCTAATCAGTTTTAAGCTTTGAATCAATCCTTTAAGGATTTTAAAAAAAGCTAGAAATAAATTTTTCCTGTTCAGGTAAGAAGATGAAATATCTAAATAAGAAAAATTATCCTTCTGAAAAAAGGTCTTTTTTGACAGATCTGCAGCCGCAAAAAAAACTTCTCCGCCTTTTTTTTGAATATCCACAGCAAGCTGCTGGGCAGGAATCAAATGACCGCCGGTACCTGAAGCACTGATTAATACTTTTGTTCTTCTAGAAGACATTCTTCCTCTTCTTTTTCTTTTTTTTGACTTGCGATGTTTAAAAGCAAAAATATTGCCACGATATTAACGATCAAAGATGTTCCTCCTTGAGAGAAAAACGGAAGCGTTACTCCTTTGCTCGGTAAAAGGCATGACACTACACCCAAATTCAAAAAAGCCTGATAAGATATCAAAAATGTTAAAACCCCTGCCAAATAAAATCCAACTTTATCTTTTGCCCTCATGGCAATTGAAAATCCCGCAAAGAAAATACACATATATAAAGCAATTAAAAATATTATCCCGAAAAACCCAAATTCCTCAGCGTAGATCGCAGCAATATAATCACTTCTCGCTTCGGGAAGATAATCTAATTTTTGCATACTTTCACCAAGGCCTCTTCCCGTTAATTTACCAGACCCTACAGCAATTTTGGCCTGATAGGGCTGATGACCTTTTCCAAGCAGATCAAGTTCCGGATGCAGATATACATTAATTCTACTTCTCACATGAGGCATATTATATGCTGTGACAGCTCCTGAAAAAACAAATATCAAAAGAGGCAGGGCCCAATATGAAAATTTGATCTTCATCAAAACGAACATAATCACAAGCGTTGACAATATGATTATTGTTGTTCCGGTATCAGGTTCTATTAATATGAGAGAAATGGGAATAGAGAATAATAAAATCACCTTCAAGAAATCTTTAAGTTCCAGCAAACAGTTATTTTTTGTTGCGTAATAAACAAAATAAATGGGAATAATAAACTTCGCAAACTCGGATGGCTGCAGGGTCAAAGACGCAATTCCTACCCATCTTTTAGCTCCATTGATTGTCTGCCCAATTTTAGGGACAAAAACTAGAATTAAAAGAAAAACACAGGCAGAGAGGAGATAAGGACTTATCTTAATAATTTTATGGTAACCGATAAGCCAAACAAAAAGTCCTATCAGAACTCCACACATCCCATATATAAATTGCTTTACCAAAGCCAAATTTGTATTTACTTCTAGAGACTTATTCAGAATCTCAGCTGAAGTAGTATTAAAAACCATTATCAGCCCAATAGAAAAAATTATTGAGCATGATAAGATTAGAAGAAAAACTGCCCTGTTCATATCTATCTGATTCTAAGCTTGTCACCAGGCTTAAGTTTTTTTGCTTTTTTTTCGTCCAATTTATTAATTTTAAGCAAATCATTAGGCTTAATATTATTTTTTAATGCAATTGTGTAAGGATTATCACCGACTTTAATTGTATAATACTCAGCTTTGCTCACCATTCCATCATCAAAGTTGTTATTTGATAATGTTTTATTTGCTGTTTTTGCATGATAAGATTCTTTTGAAGAGCTTGGAATTTTAAGAGTCTGTCCAATTTTTAAAAAGCTATTTGGTAAACTATTTAATTTTGTAATCTCAGATATCTTAACATGGTTTCTTTTAGCAATTTTATCTAAGGTGTCACCTTTTTTAACCTTAACTTCATAAGAAGCGACTTCTTTAGAAGAAGAAATAGAAGAATCAATTATTTTATCCTCTAAAACATTATCAGTTTTATTTTCTATTTGCGGAAGCTTATATACAATTGCATCATTTCCATTAATTTTTTCATTTTTATCATCAAAAATTGAAACATATTCCTGTTGATTTGATTGAATAGGAGTTTGATTAACAATATTATTTTGAGAATCACTTCCCTGTATTTGCGGACTTATTACTGAAAGATCTTTAGATTCTACAGTTGGCGAAAACAATTCTTTTGCATCAATTGTGGTTTCTTCAAGAATAGCTGTGTTCTGAAGTTTTTGATCAATTTTATTTTTGTTTTTTGAATTTATTGCTGTTATAAATAAAACAATTAATAATACAGCATTTACAAGTACTGATATAATTATAGTATTTCTTCGAGACATTTTTCCCCCTCTATACCATTTACAATTTTTTTAAACTCATCTCCTCTATGCTCATAGTTCTTAAACATATCGAAACTAGAACACCCGGGAGAAAATAATATATTGTCATTTCTTTGTGCTAAAGCATAAGCTTTATCTATAGCCGACTTTAAAGAGTCGCACAGCAGCACATCAAAACCTTTTAATTCATTTTTAATTTTTTCTCTGCTTTGCCCGATTGCCAAAACAGTTTTAACTTTATTTTTAAAAGATCTTTTCCAAACTTTATAAGTGAAACCTTTGTCAACACCGCCTGCTATCAAAATAATTGGCTTTTTAAATTTTTTAACAGCAAAAATAACTGAATGAACATTGGTAGCTTTGCTATCATTGTAAAAAGAAATCCCCTTTATTTCACGAACAAATTCAATTCTGTGCTTATCCTTTTGAAATGTTTTAATGGAATTCAATATATCTTTTTTTTGAATTCCAAAATCCAAACAGATTTTAATAGCGATATTTTCAGATTCTTCAGTAACTTGTTTTATTTCATTTTTATTGTTATCTGACAAATAATTTTTAATAATCTTTTTTGTTGTGTATAATTTTTTATCATCCTTTAAGCAATTAATAATATTTAATTTTGCAATCCCATATTCTTTAAAAGACGGATATCTGTCTAAATGGTCTGGAGTAATATTGATTATTACAGCAGCATCTAAAAATTTTGTTTTCATCGTTTCTAACTGAAATGATGAAAGCTCCAAAACTATTATATCATCCCGACCAAACTTATCTATATATGAAGTTAAAGGAGTACCGACATTACCAAGAGCGTAAGCTACTTTATTATTATTATTAAAAATATGGGCGAGTAATTTTGTTAGGGTTGTTTTTCCATTAGTTCCTGTTATGCCGATACATCGATTTTTTAAATACAAAACCCCAAGCTCAATTTCTCCTATCACTTCAATATTACGCTTTATAGCTTCTGAAATAATTTCATGATTCGGACTAATTCCAGGTGATACGATTATTTTTTCAATATCACTAAAGTCAGAGAAGTCTTTAAGAACAGGAACATTTTTTTCTTTTAATTTTTTAATTTGCTCATCTTCAACTAAATTATCATCTACGCAAATTATTTCTTTGTTTTGATTCAGAAGGAAAAAAGCAGCTGATTTTCCGCTTCTTCCAAGACCTAATATTAAATACTTTTTCATATATTTACTGAAACTTCATTGATGCTATTCCGATTATTGCTAAAAGAAGTCCAATGATCCAAAATCGAATTACAACTTTTGGCTCAGGCCATCCCTTATATTCAAAATGATGATGCAGCGGAGAACATAAAAAAATTCTTTTTTTATTTCTATACCTATAACTCAACACTTGTAAAATTACTGAAAGCGCTTCTGCAACAAAAATGCCGCCGATCACTCCAAGCAAAAGTTCTCTTCTCAATAAAACCGCAGATACTCCAATAATTCCGCCTAAAGATAAAGATCCGGTATCTCCCATGAATATCTGGGCGGGAAAACCATTATACCACAAAAATCCAAGGCAGGCCCCGGCCATGGCAAATAAATAAATTGCAATCTGGGCACTATCTTCTATATATAAAACATTCAAATATTTTGCCATCTGGACGTGGTTTGAAAAAAAGGCGATCAAAGCGAGCACAACCGCTACCATTACAAGGCACCCCGAAGCTAAACCATCCAATCCATCTGTTAGGTTCACTGCATTAGATGACCCGGTTATCACAAAGATTATCAAAAGAAAAATAAAAATGGTTCCAAGACCTTTGAAAGTAATAGGTTTTTTACAGAAAGGAACATATAGTTTTGACATATATTCTTTCGTTGTTAAATTCTGAATTTTAGGCGCTAATTTTTTTTCTATTGCTTTTTTGGAGCTATATTCTTTTGCAGTTGGCCTAAAAGAGTTTTTTGTATTATTCATCGGCATAAGCAGATACATTCCAACTAAAGCTGCAAATACAAACTGAAGCAAAAATTTAAGTTTTGAAGGAAGACCTTTTGAATTTTTATACTTAAGTTTTAAATAATCGTCCAAAGCCCCAACGCTGCCGAGCCAAATAGTAGTGATCAATAAAATCAAAGTAAAAAAGTTCGATAAATCCATCCATAATAACAATGAAATTATCATGGAAAATAATATTAGGATACCACCCATGGTAGGCGTATCTTTTTTCTTTTCATGCAGTTCGGCTAAAACAGGGCAGATATCTTTTGTTCGAATTTTTTGACCGATCTTCATGATGTACAATCTTCTTATCACAAAAGGTCCAAAAAAAATTGTTATCATTAATGAGGTTATCGCAGCTAAAATCATTTTTGTTGAAGCATAATTGAACACTGTAGGTATTTCACTATTAAAAAAGCTAAATAGATATTTTATCAAAAGAAGAAGCATTTTTTTGCCCGGTTAACAATATATTAAAAAAAATCAATAAATTGATCAATTTATAAAATTAAAAATTTTTTCAAGCTCCATAGATCTTGAACCTTTTATCAAAACAACATCATCTTTTTTCATTATTTGATTAAGATGCTTTGCTAAACTTTCATGATCCGAAAAAAGTAAGATATTATCAATTTCTTCCCATTCATTTCCATAACATAAAATTTCATCAACGTTTTCTTTTGCTACTTTATAGATCTTCAAATGATCTTCCTTCGAATATTTTCCTAGTCCCAAATTAGATCCTAAAACAGCAATTTTTTTTCCTTTAGTTTTAGGAATGTTTTTTAAAGCGGCGATAGTTGAAATCGGATTTGCATTGTAGCAGTCTTTAATAAACAGGACATCGTTTATATAGACTTTTTCAAATCTTAAATCAAATGCTTTTAAAGATTTAAACCCTTCAAAAATATCATCATAAGACATTTCGCATAATCTGCAGACAGCCACAGCAGAAGATAAATTTTCTAAAAAATGCGTTTCATTAAAAGGAAGTTTAAACTCAACTTTTTTTCCAAATTCATAAAAAATTTGATTTTCAATATCCAAATAAAAATCAGCCATTTCATCATCTGTTGAAAAAGTTAAATATCTATCATCGGAGAAGGCCTTTAAATGGGAAATCTTTTTATTGATCAGCTTGATCTTTGTATCTTGATTTGAGAAAATTTCTTTTTTCGCATCTGACAAATCATCAATGTTTTCAAAGATATTGTGATAAGGAAGCAATTGAGTAATCAATGCAATATCCAACGGAGCTATATTTACAAGTTTTGCAATTTCACCTTTTTCTTCCATTCCCATCTCAAGTACTAAAAAATCTACATCCTTATCAATATTCAAAATAGCTATCGGGAACCCCGCCTGACTATTATAGTTCTTATAGGTTTTAGAGACTTTGAATTTACCATTTAATAATGTAGCAATAAACTCTTTGGTAGTTGTCTTGGCAAAAGAACCTGTTATGCCGATTTTTTTAGCTCTGCTTTTCTTAAGCGCTTCTGTTGCAACATTCTGCAAGAAAGATAAAACATTATCAACTCTAATAAGCTCAATATCAATGTCTTGGGGAACATAATAGTCCTTATTAATAACTGCGGCTAAAGCCTTTTCCTTCGCTATTGCCCTTAAATATAGATGACCATCGGTTCTGGCCCCCTTTAAGGCAAAGAAAAGGTCTTTTTCGTTAACAAGCCTGCTATCGATCTGATAATTCCTGGCGCCCAGGTTAATTACTTTCTTTATTAATTTATTCATAATAAATTCTTTTTGTTTAAATCATTAATTACAATTAACTTATAAATAATTAATTAATCATTAATAAACTCTTAAAAATTTATTGATAATTAATTAAAATTTAAAGTATAATATTAATAGATATAATAATAATTAATAAATAAAAAAACATTAAAGAGAAGCTTATGACAACAAATATAACTAATAAATCGCAAACATCTACTTCATCTTCATTATCTCAATCCACTACCCCTGCTTCCATTTCAACAGGATTTACAGATAAAGAAAGTCAAATAAAATTCTCCGATATAAATACGAAGGTTTCTTTCAAACCTACAGATGATGACGCAATTGATGGTCAGCATTTTGAGTTCTGGGCAAAAAGAACCAAACAGTGGGATCCTAAAGATGTAACAACTACAAAAATTGATAAGCTAATCAACGATTATACCAAAGCCGGTGAAAAAAGAAAAACCAGAGCCTTGCATTTCATTGCAAGAAAGAGTTTGGAAGTGGCACGTTTTTTTTCTAGTGGTGCGAAAGAAATAACAGAAAACATTACAACCGGACTTAAAAATTATAACAACCGAAGGACTCAAAAGTACCTTGAAGAATATAATTTCGCTGACGATGAAGATCCTAAAAAAAGCGAAATAACACAAATCAGAGAAAAAATGCAAAATTGCTGGCAGGAATATGGGAAAGGCAAAAAAATTGATATTAAAGATGTTGTTTCAATGCGAATAAAAACTAGCCTAAAAGATGGAAAACCGGATTTCACAAAAGAATGTGTTTTTTATGTAGTAGTAAAAGAAAAAAATGATGACGGAAGCTACAAAGAAAATGCTAAAGGTGAAATAAAAACAAAAATCATTGTCCTTCATGAAGGTATTTTAGATTCAGAAGACATAACAGATTGTATTGTATTATCATTAAACGTATTAGACTGGACTAATCCGGATAAATGGACATTCAAGGCAAAAATAATAAAACAAGATGATCCTAAAGCAAAAACTGATTCAATTCAAAAAACATCTACACCAGATGTTCCTAAACAAAAAAAACTGTATAACACTTGTTATCTTCATGCAGCTAAAGCGTTAATTGATGCAACAAAAACCAAAGACGGGCAAGCTGTTGAATTTGCCAAACCAAAAGAAGAACGTGAAAGAGAAGCGATAGAATTTGCAAAAGAAGCGTTAAAAAAAGATAAAGCCGGCCATGATATAGTTGATCTAGATCTGGAACAAGACCCCCATGAAGTTATTTCAAGAAGCAGCTGTTTTGATAGTAAGAAAGAAGAGTTTCAAACAAAAACCGAGCAATTTTATAAAGCACCTCACCTTGGGGGAATGTACAATGATCTCATGTCTACAGGCGCAATAACTACAGCCAACACAACTATACTTGATGTGGAAGTTAAACCTTCTCTTCAAGAAAGTTTAGATAAATTTTGTCAAGAAACCGATCTAGCAAAACTCCCTGAATCCCGCGATGCTAATGGCGCACATAAAATCACTAAAAAGGAAACCTTATATACTAAAAAGCCTCCTTTTTTAATGCTAAAAGTTCAGCGTTTCAATTCGTATCCTGCTCTAGATGAAAATGGAAATCAAAAATGTGATGAAAACGGAACCCCCCTTCCTCCTGAAACAACAAAAGACAATACACTAATTTCTGTCCCTGAAAAATTAAAATTACAAAAGGGATCTCATTTATCTGCAGATGTTCTTTATGATGAAGTAGACTTTTCTCTTAAAGGATTTATCTATCATCTGGGCGAAACAACAAAATCAGGACATTATATAACATACATCGAAAAAGATGACGGAAAATGGTATAAATTCAATAGCTTAGATGACAATAGCAACTATGGTTCTGAAGTAACAGAAGCAGAAGAAAAAGATTTTGATGATCGAAAAAAATTGGCTTATATGTACTTATACACTGATCCAATAGCAACTGTGGTTAACTGAGGTAACTGAAGCAGAAAAAAAAGATTTTGATAACAGCTTATATACACTTATACGTTGGCCCCTAAGAGATAAAAAACGAAATCAGCCAATCATGCTTATGTAATAAAAAATCAAAGCTTTTTTCAATTATATTTCGAATTTTCATTAAGATCTCACATAATAATATTTTGCATTTCTTTAATTTATTATAACAATTTACAAAAAATTATTTTAAGTCCAAAAATTTATTTCGTTGATTTTCTTTTATATAATTTGTAAAATTCTTATAAATTTTTCGGTGGCATAGCCAAGCGGTAAGGCAGGAGCCTGCAAAGCTCCCATTCCCCAGTTCAAATCTGGGTGCCACCTTTTTATGTTATATATTATTTCAACACCTATTGGTAATCTAAAAGACATCACGCTTCGGGCAATTGAAGTAATGTCCGGCTGCTGTTATATATTGTGTGAAGACACAAGAGTCAGCAAGAACCTTTTAGCGCACTATAAAATCAATACTCCTTTAATATGTTTTCATAAATTCAATGAATCAAAAATTCAAAAAAAAATTTTAGATGACTTAAAAAACGATAAGGTTATTGGACTTATATCTGATGCAGGCACTCCCCTGATATCTGATCCTGGACAAAATCTTATAAAAGAATGCTACGGAGCAGGTATTAAAGTTGAAGCAATTCCCGGACCATGCTCTATCATACAGGCTTTAGTTTTAAGCGGCTTTGACACCCATACATTTCAATTTTTAGGTTTTTTACCTAAACAAAAAGGCGAACTTGAATTTTCCATAAAAAAAATGCTTTTTTTTGAAGGCACATCAATTGCTTTTGAATCGGCTAGAAGAACTGAAGAAACAATAGAAATTATCTCTAGGTTAGCCCCAAAAAGAAGAGTTGCGGTATTAAAGGAAATGACTAAAAAATTCGAGATGCGACTTTGCATGGAAGCTGAAATGCTATTTAAGTTTTTAAAAGAAAACCCTTTAAAGGGTGAAATCGTTTTAGCTGTTGAAAAAGGCGAAATGATCGATGATATCAGCAATGAAGAATGCATAAAGCTTTTAAAAAGCTTGCATGGTCTTAGTCTTGATGAAGCCATAAAAGTCTGCGCTGAAATAAAAAACATATCTAAAAAAGAGCTTTATAAAGCTTTTAAAATTAAATAATACTTTGTTTTTTACTTTCCTTGAAAATAATTAAAAAATTACTTAAATTATCTTTTTAATTAATTATTTTATTTGGAGCTATATCATGTCTTTGAACCCTAAGGATATTATTTTTGATGAAGAAGCAAAAGAAAAGTTAAAAAAAGGTATCAATGAAATCGCGGATGCGGTTGCTGTTACCCTTGGTCCTAAAGGAAGGAATGTCGGAATATCTTCTTGGGCAATGCCTAGAATTACTAATGACGGTTATAGCATTGTTGATGAAATTGAATTAAAAGATGAATTCGAGGATATGGGCGTTATTCTTGCAAAAGAAGCCGCAAAAAAAATTAAGCAGACCTGCGGAGATGGAACAACAACCGGAATAGTATTACTTCGTTCTTTAGTAAATGAAGCCATGAAAAGCATGGCAGCCGGATCATCAGCTGTATTAATTAAAAAGGGAATGGAAAAAGCATTAAAAGCTGTAACAAGCGAGATAGATAGAATTTCTCAAAAAATCCAGACAGATGAAGATCTTAAAAACATTGCGACCGTATCAGCTTCCTTTGATGAGAAAATTGGCAGCGATATTGCCCTTGCTTTCTCTAAGGGAAAAGAAAAATCAACAATAACAATCGAACAGGGTAAAAAAAATGAAACTGAAATAGAATTTGTCGAAGGCATGGAAATTCAAAGAGGATATTTGAGCCCCTATTTCTGCAACAATCAAATTAAAATGACTGTTGAAATGGAAAATCCCAAAATATTAATTACAGATAAAAAGATAAATTCAATTCAGGACCTTCTTCCTGTTTTGCAGATATGCATTGCAAATTCATCTGAATTATTAATAATTGCCGATGATATTGACGGCGACGCTCTTGCAACACTTGTTATCAATAACATAAAAAAAATCATAAAAGTTGCAGCAATTAAAACGCCTAGTTTCGGCGAGAAAAAAAGAGATGTATTAGAAGACATTGCCTATCTGAGTGGGGCTACTTTCATCAATGAAGATAAAGGAATGAATCTCAAAGATGTCACTTATGAAAATTTAGGTTCTGCTGAAAAAGTTATTATTTCAAAAGAAAATACTTTAATCATCCAGGGAGCCGGAACAGAAGTTGAAAAAAGGATCAAAGAGCTGGAGAATGAAAAAATAAGTCTTCAGGATCCATATGATCAGGAAAAAATTGATAAGAGAATATCTAATATAAAAGGCGGAGTTGTTGTAATTAAGGTAGGCGCAGCAACAGAAAGCGAATTAAAACAAAAAAAACAAAAATACGAAGACAGTTTAAATTCGACAAAATCTGCAATAGAACAAGGCATTGTACCCGGCGGCGGAATTGCCCTATTAAGAGCAAAAGATAAAATTGATGAGCTAAATCTGGAAAATGATGAAAAAGTTGGCGCCATGATCTTGAAAAAAGCTTGTGAAGCCCCAATAAAGCAAATCATTTACAACGCTGGACTAGACTATCATCTGATCATAAATTTGATCCTGGAAAAAGATAGCTCATTCGGATTTAATGTTGTAACCGAGCAAATTGAAGATTTTTATAAGTCAGGCATCATTGATCCTGCAAAAGTTATAAAAACTGCACTTGAAAATAGCGTTTCTATTACGAAAATGGTAATTCTTTCGGAAGTATTAATAGCCGACTCTAAAGATGGTAAATAATCAATTCCTTAAAATAAGGATTTGAATTTTAGAGAAAGTAAGGCAGTAGCTGCTTTGAAACCAAAATGAAAATTTTAAGATTAGAAAGAAAAAACTAATCTAAAATATTCTCGGACCCAAACAAATCCGAGTAATATTTTTTTTAAGAATTTTAGGATATTTTTAATGAAAAAAGCAGCAATAATACCGGTTGACACAATAGGTGATGCTTTAATTTTGATGATTCTTGCCAATCATTTAAAAAAACTAAATTATGATGTCACAATAATTCATGATAATATTTTTTCATTAAAAAACTGGTTTTCAGATTATAATTTCGAAAAAAATTCACATAGCAGCAATCTAAATTGCTTTGATCATATATTTATACAAAATGACGATAGCTGCTTAAATAAAATCAAAGATCTTAAAGACAATCTGCCCAACAAAGAAATAAGTATAATTTACTTTTCCTATAAACAATCCAAACATGGAAATTTATCTACAAAGGACATCGCAATCTCTGAAGACATTCCGATTGCGCATGCCTTAGCAAAGTCTCTGTCCATTTTTTTTAATACAAACTCCCCTTCGCTTGAAACAGGAATAACAATACCTAAAGAGCTTATCTATAAAAAGCACCCAAAAAGAATTGTTATACACCCGACTTCAAAAGATAAAAACAAGTGCTATCATAAGTCCAGGTTCATAAAACTTTGTAAAAAACTAAAAAGAAATGGATATGAGGTAGCAATAACAGTATCTTCTCAGGAAAGAAACGACTGGAGCGATTTAGAAAAACTCGGTATATTTGTGCCTAATTTATCTACTCTTAGCGATTTTGCATCATATCTGTATGAATCTTCATATTTAATCGGAAATGATTCATTTGCAGTACATCTGGCCTCATTATTAAACATCGATCATATTTTAATTGCGGCAAATAAAAAATTAATAAAAACATGGCGGCCCGGATGGTTAAAATCTAATATTATCTTGCCATCGGATTTGGCTTTTAATATTAAGTTCTTAAGGATCAGAGAGAAATACTATCAATATTTTATATCTGTTAATAGAATATACAAAACTTTTGCATTAACTCATTCATTTAAAGACACTTAACTTTTTATTAAATAAAACTTAATTAATTTTTACAACATTTAAATTATTTGTAATTAATATATTAAATCTTATAATTGATAAGTAATTAAGTTTAATAATAAAATTATAATTATAAAGAGGAGATAATAATATGAAGGATATTCCAAGTCATATGATGAAATTCATAAAAAAAGTTACTCGGGAAAATATTGAAAATGCTGAGGATGAATCATATAAACAAGAGTATAAGAAAGAAATTATATCCGATAAAAACATACAAAAAGTAAAAAAAGCTAAAGAAACTGTTCGAAAAGAAAGAAAAATGCATATTCCTGAAGACCTTGATGTAGATGAAAAAAATAAAAAAATGAAGCATAGAGAACCCATAATGAAAGAAAAATGGTCTCATAAGCATCAGAAACATATTTATAAATAATCAAAGATAGCATATAATCATATTTAAGATTCTTATATAAAAAGACTTAAATATGATTAGAATAGCTCATTTTTCTGATATCCATTTTTCTAAAATTACCTTAAATCCATTTTTATTATTTTCCAAAAGGATCATAGGCATAACAAATCTTATAATAAACAGAAAAAAATCATATTCACAGAATCATTTAAAGGCCTTTGATAAATTTTTAAAATCCTTAGGTATTGATTTAATATTTATTACTGGCGATCTGACTTCGACTTCATTAAAAGATGAATTTAAAAAAGCTAAAGATTTTATCAGCTTACTTGATCTTCAAACCTTTATTGTTCCCGGAAATCATGATCAATATACTAAAAACTCCTATAAAAATGCCTTGTTTTATAATTTTTTCGACAATCAAAAAGGTCATTTTTCTAAAAGCTTAAAAAACGAAAAAATTGAAGTGCATGAATTATCAGATAAATGGTTTTATATAGGATTAGATACCTGTGTTCCCTCTCCTTTCTTTTCATGTTCAGGATTCTTCTCCAAAGATTTAGAAAACCATCTATTAGAGGTTTTAAAAAAGATTCCTAAAGAAAAAAACATTATCATAACCAATCACTATCCGGTAATACATGATGCAAAAAGCAAGATCACGCTTAAAAGAAAAGAAGCTTTATTGGAAATAATAAAAAACCATCCGAACGTTAAACTATATCTTCATGGGCATACTCACAAACTTTCTTTTGAAAAAATATCTGATTCTTCCTACATGGCCTGCTCCGGCTGCATATCTTATAAAAAAAATGCAAGTTTTAATATTGTCGAAATTGAAGATAATTCCTTTAGGATTATCAATTATGCATTAAAAAATAACAATTGGGAAAAAGATCAAATACATAAGGTTGATTTAACATGAACTGGTATAAAGAAGGATTGAATTTTGAATGTACCGGCTGTGGAAAATGCTGCACAGGCTGTCCAGGATATGTATGGCTTTCTGAAAAAGACATCGAAAACATTATAAATTTTTTAAAGATCACAAGAGAAGCTTTTTTAAAAAAATATACAAGACTTGTAAATAACCGAATATCTTTAATTGAAAACTTTGTTAATTACGACTGCTGTTTTTTAAAAGACAAAAAATGTCAAATTTATGAAGCCAGACCATTTCAATGCAAACAAT
Organism: Parachlamydiales bacterium; assembly: GCA_041661445.1. Taxonomy (GTDB): domain Bacteria; phylum Chlamydiota; class Chlamydiia; order Chlamydiales; family SM23-39; genus JBAZUK01. Next base: position 128,855 of record JBAZUK010000004.1, on the reverse strand, counting down.
TTCCCTGGTGGAAAGACAATCTGATATCGCCTGAATCTTGGGAAAATGTAAAAAAACAATGCCCAGGTATAGACTCTAATAACTCAAAATTATTTTCTTTTGAAGAAATTGAAGAAAAATCAAAATAGTTTTTTTTGATTTTTAAATAAGAAAATCATAATAATCAAAAAAAAAGCAATTTGAGTATTATATGGAAAAAAATTTAGCAGAAAAAAGAATCCAGAATTGGTTAACCGGTCCCTATGATAAAGAGACAAAAGATCAAATTATCAAAATGCAAAAAGAAAATCCAGATGAACTCCTAGAAAATTTTAGTAAAAATTTGAGTTTTGGGACTGGCGGCATCAGAGAAAAAATGGGAATCGGCACCAATAGACTAAATAAATACACAATTTGCACTGCAACACAGGCCCTTTGCAATTACATCAATGGAAAACAAGAAAAAAAACCTTCAATTATTATCGGGTATGACAATAGAAAAAACTCAAGTTTTTTTGCAAAAGAAGCTGCTAAGGTAATTGCAGCAAACAATATTAAAGTTTTTATATTTGATGAAATAAGACCTACCCCTTTAATTTCTTTTGGCTGCCGATATAAAAATTGCACTGCTGCTATTATGATTACAGCCTCGCACAATCCTAAAGAATACAATGGCTTTAAGGTATATTGGAAAGACGGCGGTCAGGTCTTGCCTCCACATGATCAAAAAATTATAGAAGAATATAATAAGATATCTTCTTTTGAAGATGTTAAAATTATCTCTTCTTTTTCTCATCCTTTGATTAATATCATTAAAGATGAGATCGACAAGGCCTACTTTGAAAAACTTTTCAGTTTAGAAATTTTTAGTAGCAAGGTTGAAAACCCCGAAATTAAAATCGTTTACTCGAATCTTCATGGAGCTGGAATCACGATTCTTCCAAAATGCTTTGAAAGATATGGATTCAATCATCTTTATATTGTCGAAGAACAAAAAGAATTAGACCCCAATTTTACGAATGCTGCAAAACCTAACCCGGAAGAAAAAATAGCCCTAGAGCTCGGAATTAAATATTTAAAAGAAAAAAAAGCAGATATTTTTCTATCTAATGATCCGGATGCAGATAGAATGGGAGTTGTCGTAAATCATAAAAACCAGATTCATATTTTATCCGGCAATCAGATCGCCTGTATTATTTTGGATTACTTATGCAGCCTGATAAAAACAGATAAAAAATCCTATGCAGTAAAGACAATAGTAACAACTGAAATGTTTAAAAAAATATGCGATTATCATCACATTTCATGTTTTGATGTTCTAACCGGTTTTAAGTATATAGCCCAGAAGATAGGTGAACTAGAAAAAGAAAAATATAAATTTTTATTTGGGGCTGAAGAATCTTTAGGGTATCTGATTGAAGATTTTGTAAGGGACAAAGACGGAATATCAGCGCCTTTGTTAATAGCTAAAATTGCAAATGCTGCTAAAAAAGAAAATAAAACTCTTGTTGATCTTTTAAACAATTTATATAAAAAACATGGTGTTTACCGGGAAAAATTATCTTCATTTTCTTTCGAAAAACTTCCAGACAGTATGGGAAAAATGAAAACTGTAATGAAAAATCTGCGACTAAATCCCCTAAAAATGATTGGAAATTTAAAAGTTGATAGGATCGATGATTATTTATCTCAAGAGAGCCTGGAACTCTTAATCAATTCAAGAACCAATTTGACACTGCCAAAGTCCGATGTCTTGAGATTTTGGCTTAGCGATAACAGCAATATTGTCATCAGGCCATCCGGAACAGAGCCCAAAATGAAGGTTTATGTCGGAAATCATCTGCTGAATATTAAAGATTTGGAAGAAGATATAAAAAGATGCGATGCAAGTTTAGATGCTATTATCGATGCAGTAAGGCTCCAGATAAATATTTAATTTTTCATCTTTCTTTTCCGGATACTTGATCCTTAAATGTCTTGTCAGCATCAATGTTTTTACAATTGTTTTTTTAACAATTTTTAATTCTTCGAATGTCAAACAGCAATCATCGAACTGTCCGTCATCTGCTTTTTCTTTCACTATTTTATTCACCAGAACGCTTAATGTTTTTTCAGAAATTTTTTCTACAGACCTTGATGCTGCTTCTACCGAATCTGCGATCATGATAATAGCAGCTTCTTTTGTTTTAGGTTTTGGTCCATGATATCTGAATAATTCCTCATCCACTTTCTGTGAATCATTTCCTTTGATTTCCAACTCTTTTCTATAAAAATAATAAACTAAAGTAGTGCCATGATGCTGCTTAATAACATCTATTATTTGTTTTGGCAGTCTATATTTTTTCGCAAGCGTTTCTCCTTCTATTACATGGGAAATAATTACCTGAGCAGACTCAACAGGCGTCAAAAGCTGGTGAATATTGATGCCGACTCCCTGATTTTCAATAAAATAGTTTGGATTGCTTAGTTTGCCTATGTCATGATACAAAGTTGCCACTCTGCAAAATAATGCATTTGCATTAATCTCATGCGCAGCAGCTTCAGCAATATTGCCTAACACCAAAGAATGCTGGTACGAACCCGGGATTTCTAATGTAAGCCTTCTTAAAAGCTCATTATTCGGATCCATGTATTCCATTAAAGTAATATCAGTTAAAACATCGAAGATTGATTCTAAAATAGGTAAAAGGCCTACTACAAAAACTCCAGTAATTATAAGAACGATATAGCAGCTGACCAAATTAGAGATCAAAGTAACACTTAAAAAATTATTATTCGAAAAATAGGTAGCTAAAATAACCGGAGCTACTCCAAACATGCATTTTGAACAAACTCCAAAAACTTCTGTTCTTCTCCTTAAGCTTCTCGTTGTGATAATAACGATTAAAGATGCCACTAAATTGACCACTAAGAACGTAGGGATATCAACCGCAAGGGTAATTGATAGGATAATGGATAAAAGAGAACAGACAAATAGCGACAGTCTTATATCAAACAAAATACTAAACAACAATGCCGCAAAAGGAATAATTATCGGATATCTTACCGATTCTAAAAAAGAATTAGAGCTCTTTAACAGAGCAAATTCCATAACTTTTGCAAAAAGCAGGGTTAAAAGAGAAATGCAGACTATTAATGAAAGCTGTTTAAAAGATTTCAAAAGTTTCGGCATCTCTATCTTCAGATATAAAATAGTTATAAAAATAAAAATAGAAGATAATAAAATGCTTCCTAAGATTCTTACCGGATTGAATAGATTGATTTTTTCAGCCAGAGAATCTTTCATAGACTGGATCATTGCGATATGTCTAGATGAGACTTTTTCATTATATCCGATAATTTGTTCGCCTGCATTTACATGTGTGTATTGCTGCGGGATATTTCTTTCTATGATTTTTTTTACTTGATGGCTGGTTTGATTATCTACTTTTAAAACATAATTACTACTTTCAAAAAAATCTGTTATAAAATCCATTGTTTCTTCAGAAATCTTATCACCCAAAACTTTTGAGAATTTAGATCTCATCTTTTTCTCTAAAATCGAAAAATACCCCTTAGGGAGCAGATCTCCGTTTTTGATGAATTTAATGGAAAGATAATCCGAAACATCGATATTAAATGTTTTCATTTTTTTAAGAGTAGCTGTATTAACAAACCTGGCTTTCATTAAAAAATTCTCAAAGACTTCAGCAAGATCGTTAATTTCTTCATAGGTAATATTAGGAAATTTCTGCCATTGCTTATTTTCTATAATATAATTTTCTAATTCAGCTCTTTTTTGTTTAATCTCTTGGGCGTTGATATAATAAATGGGATAAATTTCACTTAAGTTTTTTTGTTTCAAAATAATAGTTGCTTCATCATCGGGAAAATCAAAATCTACCTGGGCAATAATATATTTAGAGGCTTTCGTGTTTAGTTCTAAGACGTCAACCCTTAGCTGCTTAAAATGCAAAAATAAAGTTAAAGAAAATCCAAAAAACAGGACCAAAAGCAATTTCAGTCCCAATTCATTTTTCTTAAGATTTTCTAGTAAATTTAGCTCTTTTAGTATTTTCATCAATTTAAAAAATATCCTACTTTTAAAATTATATCAATCAAACTTTTCAATAAATATAATTTTTCTGGACGTTTAAACATTTTTTCCTAAAAATAAATTCAAAAACAAAAAAAATGTATGACAGCAAAGTATCAAATTTTAGCAAGAAAATATAGGCCACAAATCTTTAAAGATGTAATCGGGCAGGATTCTGTTGTGAAAACAATTAAAAATTCTATTCGTTATAAACGGGTCGCCCATGCATATCTTTTCTCCGGCACAAGAGGCACAGGCAAAACCACTCTGACAAGGCTGTTTGCCAAGGCTTTGAACTGTAAAAATTTAAAAGAAGACTTCGAACCATGTAATGAATGCCAGTCCTGTAATGAAATTTCTGCATCCCGGTCTTTGGATGTCATCGAAATCGATGGAGCCTCCAATAGAGGCATAGACGATATCCGTCAAATCAATGATACTATAGGCTATTCCCCTTCAGGAAAATATAAAATATATATCATCGATGAAGTTCATATGCTTACAAAAGAAGCGTTCAATGCTCTTCTTAAAACACTTGAGGAACCGCCTGAGAATATAAAATTCTTTTTTGCCACTACAGAACCTCATAAGGTACTTCCTACAATAATCAGCAGATGCCAGCGTTTCGAGTTAAAAAGGATTTCAAATGAATTGATTATAGAAAAACTTCAATCTATAAGCAGCGACTTAAAAAGAGAAATTGATAAAGAGGCCTTATATCAGATAGCAAATTTTTCTGATGGTTCGCTTCGTGATGCTGAATCGCTTCTGGATCAAATTTTTTGTTACTCTGAAGGCAAGATCACATTAGAATACATTAATCAGGCACTTGGATTTATTGATCATAATATTTTATTTGAATTAGATAGCAATATTTATAATTTAAATACTTCATATGCTTTTGAATTTATAGATAAAATTAATTCCTCTGGAAAAGACTTAACTTATTTTGTTGAAGAATTAGTCGAGCATTTCAAAAATTTACTTATTATTAAAATGCAAAAAAATTCTTTAGACTTCTTACCTGAAAATATTAAAAATCAGTATCTATCTTCCTCAAAACTTTTCACAGAAAGTCAAATTTTTTATATTTTGGATACCTTGACAAATGCTATAGCAGCTAACAAAAATTCATTTAAAAGAATCCATTTGGAAATGCTTATTTTAAAAATAATCAAGAGCAAAAACTCACTTCCTATTGATGTTTTGGTAAAAAGATTAATTGATCTTGAAAAATCTATTTCCCAGAATGATTCCGCTATCAGTAATAATGCAACACAAAATCCTGGATTTGAAAAAGATGGTTTTAGTATACAACCGCGAGATCAAATGCCGAAAACTCCTAATAATCAAATCCCAGATGATCCCGCCTCAAAAAAAATTGAATCCAAAGCAGCTTCTATCAATGAATCAAAACAAGAGAAACCTGAAGAAAAAGCTGCTATTTTTAATGAACAACCCAATATTAATTTATCAAACCCAACAAGTCAGGAAAAACCTCCCCATGACGCCGCTTCTGATTTAAGCAACACTTCAAACCTAAACGAGTCTGAATTTGAGAAAATTGATTTTAGCATAGGACAGCAAGCGAAAGCACAAAAAATTTCTGATACTCAAGTTAGAGAAGATCTGGTAATTCCAACTATATCAAAAAACAATTTATCATCTGGCAGTGAACCCAAACAGGAGCTGTTAAACAAACCTACCGAGCTGCTTAATCAAGTTCATAATAGCAATTTGCCGATTAGCGAGTCTCAAAAATCAACAAAAAAAGAGCAGCACCAATTCGTTGATAAAGAGATAAGAAAAGAGATATTGAATGAATCAATCGTTGCCGTAAAAAAAGATGCATCTGAGCCTTCTATATCATCAAATGCTACTACAGAAACAAAAGATCAAAGTCATTATGACACTTTAATTAAATTTGCTCAAATCGAGCTTAACGGCATGAATAAAACCTAAAAGGAGATTAAAAATGGGAAGCGGTTTTTCTAGAATGAAAAAACAGGCCAAACTTATGCAGGAACAGATCACAAAAAAACAAAATGATCTGAAAGAAAAGATGTTCGAGGGCGTAGCAGCAAATGGTTTAGTAGTTATTACTATGAATGGCGAAAAAGAGGTTAAAAGTATAAAAATTGATCCTAAATGCGTTGATCCGAACGATATTGACGGCTTGCAAGACTTAATAATCATTGCTTTTAGAGATGCTGATCAAAAAATAAAAAAAGAAGATGACAGTGACAACTTTTCTTTAGAAAATTTATTCTAAATCAATCTTTATACTCAAAAGCGTCCAAATGTTTAATTGCAATTGAAAAGTTTGATACCCCAAGTTCTATCAATTGATTTAGAAATTTTGTATTAGCGATAATTTCACCGCATAAAAAAAGAGGTTTTTTATTTTCTTTACAGACAGTGACAATCATTTTGATTAATTTAATTAATGATTGATGAAGCTGAGTTGCGGATAAATTTTGAGAGGCTAAAGTATATCTTGACAGATCGTTGGTGCCAATAGACAAAAAGTCAACTTCCTTGATTATTTCATCCGAAATAAGCGCAGCAGCTGGAATTTCAATCATCGATCCGACTTTTATGTCTGAAAAAATATTATGTTCTTTTTGAAGCTTATAAATAGAATTTTTAATTAATCTGATTTCTTCAATATCTTTTACAAAAGGAATCAATATATAAATATTCTGGTTCACGTTCGCTTTTAATATAGCCGTAATTTGATCCTCTAAAATCTTTTTATTCTTTAATAAGAACCTAACTCCCCTGCAGCCAAAAAAATCACTAGTTGTTTTATCGGTAATATTGAAAAAAGTTTTATCTCCGCCTAAATCAAAAAGACGAATTATTAATGGCCTATCATCTAATTTTGAGGCAATTTCCTTATAAATTTCATATTGAATCTGTTCGCTTGGAATAGTTTTATTTTCTAAAAACAACAATTCTGTTCGCAATAATCCGATTCCCTTAATCCTTTTTTCTACAAGCTGGTGAATTTCCGCCATGCTTGATACGTTAGCATACAGACTGATATTTTTATTAATTTTTATATTTGGTTTTTTGAGAACGATATTTTTAACTTCAACTTGATACTTTTCATGAGTTTGAATAGTTGGATTAACGACTATTTTTCCATTATCTGCATCAACGATAACTTCACTTAAATTCAAGTTTTTTAATTTTTCTATATTGACATTAGAGATGAAAGGGATGTTTTTAGATCTCGCTATGATAGCAGCATGAGATTCGTAACTATTAGAAAAGCTTATGAATGCTGATATATTCATTGAATCGATTTCAAAAGCATCCGATGGAATTATTTCACTTGATATTATGATTGATTTAAAAGAGCTTTTTTTCAAAACATCAACCTTTATCGATTTTACATTTGTCGTAATTCTTTTGAAAACATCTGCAAGGTCTAAAGCCTTTTCTCTAAAAAAGGGGTCTTTAATTTTTTTCTTATATTCTAAAAGAATATCTCCCAAAATCGCTTCAATGGATTTCTTTTCTTTTTTAATCCGGGATGTTACTTCTTCGGATATCAGAGGATCATTAATAATTTCTAATTGAGTGTTCAATATATCAAAAGTTATGCTCAATTTATCTTTCGACAAACTTTTTTTGATTTGGGTGATTTGTTTTTTACTCTCGACAACAGCTTTTTTGAATTTAGAGATTTCTTCTTCTATTTCTTTTTCTAAAATTTTATTTTCTTCAAAAATATTAACTGAATCTAAAAAGATAGGTTTGCCATAGCCGATCCCCCTGCTCAATATCTGACCTTTTAAAATTATCTGCTGAAAATCATTCATTTGATTCACCAAAACCTTTTTCAAAACAATCGGTTATTTTCTTCATGACAATCTCGGCATCTAATCCTTCAACAGTAATAGTAATTGAAGAATCCTTTTTAGCTGCAAGCATTAGAATGCTCATTATGCTTTTTGCATTAACAGTTTCTTTTTTCAATGTGAAAAAAACCTGTGATTTAACTGACTGCAGCAATTTGACAATTGTCGCTGCAGGTCTTATATGTAGACCTAAATCATTTTTTACTATCAGCGTTTTCTGTAATTTCACTTGGCTTTTTTTTCCTTTTTGAAATCATCTCAAGCAATTTAATATTAAATTCTTTTGCGGAATTATATCCACTACTTTTCAAGCGATGATTTAAAGTTAATGTTTCTATTAATAAAACAACATCTCTTCCGGGCTTTACTGGCAAAAGATGAAAAGGTAAATTTACACCTAAAATATCAAAATATTTTTCTTCCAAACCGACTCTGTCATAAAAATGGGTATCGTCCCACTGTTCCAATTTTATAATTATATCCAAGACCTTGTCCGATCTTACGCTGACGGCTCCAAATAAATGGGCAACATTTATGATCCCTACTCCTCTTACTTCCACTAAATGTCTTGTAAGTTCAGGACCTGATCCTGTAAGACAGCTATCATCCTTCTTTTTTATTTTTACAATATCATCTGAAATAAGCCTATGGCCTCTTTCCAGAAGGCCTAATGCAGCTTCGCTTTTTCCTACTGAAGATTCTCCCTGGATCAAAACTCCGACCCCAAAGACCTCTACTAAAGTACCATGGACAGTAATGGATGGAGAAAAATCATTATTTAAAATAATTATCATTTTGCTAGTAAGCGTCATTGTATCTAAATCCGTTAGCAAAAGCGGAATTTGATTTTTTTCACAAATAGCAGTCAACTCTTTTAATGGCTTGCTCTTATGAGAGACTATGATCGCAGGGACGTCTTTGGAGATAAATTCCAATCTTGTCCGCCGAAGATCCTTGTCTAACCCTTTTAAATATTCGATTTCCCCTTTGCCGAAAATCAAAATTCTATAAGACTTGTAATTTTTGATATATCCGGTCAAGCTTAAGCCGGGTCTATGAACTTCAGGTTTTTTAATGCGGTTTTTCAATCCCTCTTTTCCGGTAATTAACTTTAAACCAAGGCTATCTTTATATTTATTAAAAAAATCACCAACTGTATACATAGTTAAAATTCCACCATCTCTAAATAAAAAACCAACCAATCTAAAAAAGTAGCAAAAGCCATATTTTCGGTTGCCTTGTCGTGAAAATTAGATATGGTACTATCGCTATATGAATAATAGACATTTCCAATATCTGAATTTGACACCCATCTATTATAAAAACATTGAAAATCCACTTTCTGATAACTCTGATAAAAAAATATCAAATCCTTTGGATCAATGATTTGATTATTACAGGTAACTATTTTTTTTTGGTCTTCTATCAAATCCAGCATATTATTTGTAACATCATAGATGTTTTCAGCTTCTATTACACCGCTGTCATTATTTTTAGCAAATCCATTGTGTATCTTTAAAAAACTTAAAAAATCATGAGGTAAACTTTCATTAAATTGACGATTAACCAGGCTGATAGAAAAGCTATCCAATGGAGGCCTCCCTCTAAAAAAAGTCGAATCATTCATCATGCTATATACCAGCTCAACATCATAATTCGGCAGCTTAGGTTTTTTACTCATGATCACTGATAAATCTTCGAGGTTAGAAAAAAAATCAAGGACTTTAGGATAAATATGCGGAAGATAAGGGATTGTTTTTGAAAAAAACAGCGATGAAAATTCAATTTTGTCAGACAAATCTAATTGAGAAAGCTCATGCCAGGCTTTTGGAAAATTCGGGGCCAATTTTTTAAGCTCTTCGAATGAAGCTTTCGTTTCTTTTTCAACGATAATTATATCTTCAAATCCACTTATTAAGTTTTTTTGATAATATTCAGCGACAGAATTATTCATCTAACCTCTTACATAGGTAGTATAATAAATCAAAAGTATACTTTTTTAAAGAAAAAATATTTGTATTAATATGAATGAAGAAAAAAAACTTCCTTAAAAAGCGAATTCCATTCAGAATTATAACTTTTATTAAGATGAAAAACTTAAAATTTGCCGATACTTTTTTATCAACCTATCCCTGTTTATACCTTGGGATATTTTTTTTATTAGGCATTGCAGCTTATTTTTATGAAAATTTAATTTATTTAATTTTTTTAGTTTTTATCTGGAATAAGAAATCTCTTTTTTTTGCTATCAGCGCCTTTTCTCTTGCTTTCGCCTATTGTTATTTTAATTTTTCAGATTTAAAACAGATAAATTCAGAAATTACCGGAACAGCTAAATTTGAAATCAAATCGATCAAGGAATCTTATTATTTTAATCGGAAAAGTTATTTATATCAGGGAAATTTAGTATCTTTCCGAACTGATAAAAATGAATTCAAAAATATCCCCTGTTCAGTTTCATCTAAAAAAAAATATTCTTCTGATCACACTTACGTAATCCCGGGTCAGCTGATAGCCACGAGAAAATATAATTATCAGCTAAAATCTAAAGCAAAGTGGGTTCAGGATAAAAAAATTACAAGCATCACGAATCTGCGCTTCGATTTGAAAAAAAAATTTCATCAGATTCTGAAAAAAATAATAAATGATAAAAATGGAGCTGATTTTCTTCATACTCTTTTGACAGGAGACAACACTCACAAACTATTGACATTTAATTTTTCTAAAATAGGTCTTCAGCATGTTCTTGCCATATCTGGATTTCATTTCGGGGTGCTCACTATATTTTTTTCTTCAGTCCTAAGATGTTTCTTTTCACCAAAAACAGTTGCTTTTCTTCTTATAATAATAGTAAATTTATATTTCTTATTCGTAGGTCCCCTGGTATCTGTTGAAAGATCTTATATAATGATTTTAATGGCTTTATCAGCAAGTCTGATCAACAGAAAATATTTTGCTTTAAATTCTATCGGGGCAAGCATGATAGTTATTTTAATATTAAATCCACTCAACATTGCAAACATCGGATTTCAGTTAAGTTATTTAAGCACTTTCGCGATCCTCTTAGGATTTACATTAACAGATGATTATTTCGATAAATTCATTAAAAAAAGATCTGAGAAAGAAATAAATGAACTTGATTGGATCTCAAAAATTTTAGAAAAAATATTAAATTTTATAAGACAAAGCATATGTCTGTCCTTAGTTGTGAACATTTTTATAATTCCGGTCGTGTTATTTCATTTTCACAAGTTTGCTTTTTTAGGTTTTATATATAATCTATTTATACCCTTTTTAGTCGGTATTTGCATGATGATGGTTATTTTTGCTCTAATTTTTTATTTTACATTCCCTCAAATCGGATATGTCATTAATTATATTTCCACTTATTTTACAAAATTTATTTTAATGCTATCTGATAATCCACCGGCTAACCTGCAAATTTATTTGAGATCACAAAGCATCAGCTTTGAATTTGTTATAATTTATCTAGCTCTTGTTGGACTTTTATTTTTGATACTGAAGCATAGTAATGAAGAAAAAATTACACCTAAGTATTTAGATCTTTTTTAAAGCAAAAAAAGTTAAATATAAAATTTAATATTATTATCTCTTTCATTTTTTATAATGATAGTTGTGATAATCTAAAGTTGCACCTTAGATAATCTAAAGTTGGTTTGTTGTTTTATAGCGGCTCTCGACTTATTCCCATTGAGATCAAAAGTGACAAAACTTTTTCATCTTCTTTTTAAAATATTTTCATAAACAAACGCCTGAGAAAGCAGAAAGAGGCGTGATAATCTAAGTTGGGATAAAAACTCAAAAATTGAAGATTTTCAATTATTCGCTGCCGAAAATTGCTATGAGCTAATGTATTCAAAAAAAAAGCTAAATATCAATGCCTGATTCTTATTTTTAGCTTTAGAAAAAATTTTAAAATTAAAAATTTATTGCTTATCTAAAATTCCTGCTCAAAGAAAATCCCATTCTGCTTAGTGCAAGACTAGTAACTTCTTCTTTAAAAAATTTAGATGCAAAATCATATACACTATTAGCTGCCGTTTCATAATTTTTTGAGGCTTTAGCATTTTGGGTTTTATATAATTTTGACTGCAGTATCAAGGCTCTATAAGCATCTAAAAAACATTTGGCATCTTCTTCCCTATTATCAATCACAGAAGGTACGGAATTACAATTTATTAAAGAAACCGACCAATTTAATGCATATTCAGATGAGTGCTCTGCATCAGCAATAAAACCTGGGATAAATCCTTTTATCCATCGAACTGTCCCTTGAAGCGGATGAGGTGTATCATAAGAAGGTATCGCACCAGGCAGCCAACAAAGTTTTGCATGATAATATCCCGCAGATTCTGATATTATTTTTGCATCATCAAGAAACCTATCATATTTTCTTCCTTCAAAACATCCAAAAAAACTTACACTGCTCATTATTCGCTCCTAATTTTAAATCTTTAAATATTAATAATTGTTTGTTAATTACAATAACTTTAAAATAACAATTATACTAGTGATAATATTATAATTAAAGAATTATATTATAATTAAAAAAAAATAAAATTATTAACATTATTAATTTTATCCTTAAATGAAAATAGATCGTAAAAAAAATTTTAAACACTAGTAAAAAAAAGAAACGGAAGGCCTAAAAAATCTAATTAAACAGAAAAATGTTAAGTTAGAATTTTAAGTTGATATTTTTTTTAAATATACTTTATCGGATTTGACTTAAAATAGTAATTTGTTTAAAAATGTATTGTTTTTATGGCGATTGTAGCTCAGTTGGTTAGAGTGTCGGATTGTGGTTCCGAATGTCGCGGGTTCGAGTCCCGTCAATCGCCCAATTTTTTAACATCTTAAAAAACCTGTGCTTATTTTTAAATCACTGCTTTTAGGTATTGTCCAGGGACTGACTGAATTTTTCCCTGTGAGCTCATCAGCTCATCTTAAATTGATATCCATGCTGTTTAATATCAAAGAAGATATATTATTTGACCTTTGCTGTCATTTAGGGACTACGATCGCCGCAATAATCTTTTTAAGAAAAGATATAATTAATATCATCAGGCAAAAGCACTATTGGATTATTTTTTTAGCGATATTGCCGCTATTTCCGGTATATTTTTTATTAAAATCCCCTATAAATTATTTTTCTCAGATCAAGTTTTTGCCATTTAGTTTACTTCTCACATCATTAATTTTATTTATCTGCTCAAAAATCCAGATTAAAGAAAATGAAAATTTATCTTCTAAAAGAAAAATCAAGGATGTGCTATTAATTGGAGTTATGCAAGCATTTGCGCTAATACCTGGTTTATCTAGAAGCGGCTGGACGATCTCTTCGGGTTATTTGAGAGGATGGAAAATAGAAGAAGCCATTAAATTTTCTTTTTTATTAGCCATTCCCACAATACTTGGGGGAAACTTTTTAGAAGGATTGAAATATTTTAAAAATGCTCCCGAAATAGATAATGCTTCATTTGGATGCTATTTGATAGGTTTTTTAGCATCATTAACCGTTGGTTTTTTAGTGATAAAATTTATTTTTTTGATAAGATCGCATAAAAAACTAAAACCTTTTGCCTGGTATTTACTAGGGCTTGCTTTTTTTAGCTTTATTTATTTATATTTTGTAAAATGAAAAAAAAACCAATTAACAAGAAAAAATTTGTAAAACAGAAAAAAAATTCTGAAGTTAAAGGACTTTTAATTCTTTGCCTGAATTTTTTATTGTTTTTATCTTTGTTCAGCTTTGTCAAATATCAGCCTAATTCCAATTGGCTTGGATTTTTAGGCTATTACAGCGCATATATTTTAAACTATTTATTCGGATTAGCTTCATATTTATTTATTTTATACCTGGGATGGATCGGTATAAGATATGCCTCTAATAAAAACCTTGATAATTTCTTCTTAAAATCTATCAGTTTTTTTGTTTTTTTAATCTCTTCTTGTTTTTTATTAAATATTTATGCTGACCAGTTTCCGGGAATTTTTTCATCATACGATAAAAAAATATTCACAGATCAGATTTATCATTACAGGCCGATTCCCCAAATGCAGACAAGATACAATTTAGGCGGTCAGTTCTTTTATTTTATTTACAAAGATTTATCTTTTTTGAACTTAAAACAGATTCTTAGCACAGTTGGCTGCATATTGATTTTTTCAACTTCTGCTCTGATTTCATTTTTATTTTTTACAGGATTGAACGTTATCACTATTTCTAAAAATATCGCAGATAGAATCAAAAAATCCAGACAAAAGCCGGAAAGTAAAAAATACATGAAACAGCTTCTTGTATCATTAATAAATTTCTTTGAAAAAATATTAAAGAACAAAGAAGAAAAAATTGTTAAAGAAACAAATTTGCCGGAGATAAAAATAAAACCTAAAACTCCGATTATCCACAATGAAATTCCCACAAAAATTATAGAACCTAGCCCCAATGTAATTAAAGAAAAAGAAGTAAATATAAATTCCAATGCAAAAGATATTAACTACAAGAATCCCACATTCACTGACAAACTAAAAAAACCTTATCACATACCTCCTTTGGATTTATTAACCGATCCGCCTAAAATTGATCACCCGACTGTTAAAAAGGAGCTCAAAAAACAGGCCGAGGTATTAGAAGAAACCTTAAAAAACTTTGGCATCATAGCCCAGGTTGGCGAGATCAACTGCGGACCTACTATTACATCTTTTGAAGTACATCCGTCAATTGGAGTTAAAGTTCAAAAAATTAAATCTCTGGAAAATGACATTGCCTTAAATTTAGAGGCAAAATCAATTAGAATCATAGCCCCGATACCTGGGAAGGCTGCTGTCGGAGTGGAAATTCCTTCTTTGTATCCTCAGGAAGTAAGCTTAAAAGAAATGTTATTCAACTATCAGAATAATCCTAAGAAAAAATCCGTTCCTCTCTTATTAGGAAAAACCGTTACCGGTGAATATGTCACAGCAGATCTTACAAAAATGCCTCACATGCTCATAGCGGGAGCTACCGGCTCAGGAAAATCAGTTTGCATAAACACAATGGTCATGTCCATCTTGATGAACCTTCCACCCGATGAAATAAAGCTGTTAATGGTAGATCCAAAAAAAGTCGAACTTACACAATACTCCAATTTACCTCATATGCTTGCTCCGGTTATAACAGAACCTCACGGAGCTTATGCCGCTCTTCAATGGCTGGTTAGAGAGATGCATCAAAGATATGATATCCTAAAAAACTTATCTTTAAGAAACATCACGGCTTTCAATCAAAGAAAAATAAAAAAAGAAGAAAAGGATTTAGAAATCCAGATTCCGGAAAAACTTCCTATAATTGTAGCGATCTTTGATGAATTCGCTGACCTTATGATGGTATCTTCTTCCGATCTTGAAACTCCGATTACCAGAATTGCGCAAATGGCAAGGGCTGTCGGCATTCATTTAATTCTTGCTACTCAAAGACCGTCGCGCGAAGTAATTACCGGTATAATAAAAGCCAATTTTCCTTCCCGAATTGCCTTCAAGGTATCCAGCAGAATAAACTCGCAGATTATTCTAGATGAAGTTGGAGCCGAGTCTTTACTGGGCAATGGAGATATGCTTTTCGCTCAGCCGGGATCTTCTCAGTTGATCCGAGCGCAAGGCGCTTACATAAGAGATGAAGATATTAATAAAATAATAGAAAACATCTGTGAGAAATATCCGACAAATTATTTAATACCATCTTTTGATGCAATGGCCACTACAGAAGAAGAAAACTCAGAAACTTCTAATGCTAAAGATGCTCTTTATGACCAAGCTCTTGAAATAGTTTTGACTACGAGAAATGCATCTACAACCTATCTGCAAAGAAAGTTAAAAATCGGTTATGCAAGAGCTGCTTCTATCATGGATGAGCTGGAAGCTAATAAAGTAATTGGCCCGCAGGAAGGCTCAAAGCCAAGAAAGATTTTGTCTTTAGATATCTAATTATCCCCTATTATAGAATTTAGCTCTTCTTTAAGATCCATCACCTGTTTGTTCCATAGAACCGCTTTTTTTTTGTTTTGGGCAAATATTCCATTTTGAGTTATCTGAAGATAATTTCTAGATATTATCTCTTCCTGATCCAAATCAAATTTAATTTTATCAATTATTTTATCATCAGTTACTTTTCTCTCTTTGATCTCTTTTAGCATTTTTTCAATTGTGAGAAGTCTTGTGTTTTTTTTCATATAGAACATAAGAATATTAAAAATTGAAAATAGTTTTGCAATAGCATCAATTTTATTCAATCTATTTTTAAATATTTTTTTTAAATCAGTTAAAGATTTATTAAAGATTTAAATCAGAAAAATTGATTTTATTCGATATTTTATCTTGATGTGTTAACGAAAACAAAGCTTTTGATTTTTTCCGGATCAACAATTCTTTGATCAAATCAGAAATAAGATCTTTGGAGTTACATTCTTCGGAAATATGCGCTATGTGGATATGTTTTAATTTCGGATGAATTATCTCATCTAAAAGTCTTAAGCACTCATCATTTGAAAGATGTCCCTGCCTTGATAAAACCCTTTGTTTATATACATAGGGCCTATTTGACGCTTCGACAAAAGGAACATGATGGTTTGCCTCAATATATAAATAGTCGCAATCGCTGAGAATCTTTCTAACTAAAGAGGTGACAAATCCTAAATCCGTACAAAAAGCAAACTTAAGGTTTTTTGTTTTTATAACAAAGCCGACAGGGTCCAAAGTGTCATGCTGAATAGAAAAAGGAAGGATTTTTAAATCTTTGAATTCAAATTCCTCCGATGTAGTAAATATCTTAAACTTCGGCAGCACCTGCAGATTATTATAAATTGCCTTGGCAGTATCAGAATTTGCAAAAACCGGAGTTGAATGCTTGTCATGCAATACTTTTAAACCTGCTATATGATCAACATGCTCATGGGTTACCAGCACAGCCTCGATATCTTCAACATTCACATTAATTTGGGCAAGTCTGGTTTTAAGCTGCAAATATGAAATTCCCGCATCGATTAATATTTTAGTTTTTTCACTGCCAAAATATATTGCATTTCCCCTCGATCCTGAGGCTAAAGGACAAAAACCTATCATTTTCTTATCATTTTTAAATTTATCAAATCAATAATAACAAAAAATCAATATTTTTAATTGACAAAATAATTGTTTATAAAAAAAATGACGAATAGATACCCATGAGGAGAAAAATGTTTTCAGAAGAAATAGTTTATGAAATCGATTCAACATTAGACAAGTTGATCGAAAATGCTGAAGCCATGAAAAGCGTACCATTAATTAAAGAAGAGCTTGATGCATTTCAAAAAACACAAGAATCGCTTCTGGCCCATCTGATTTCAATGGACGAACTACTAAAATCAAAAAAAGAGGAATTGAAAACTCCAATAGTAGCTCAAAATACAATTACCGAAAAACTGAGCAAGTTTCAAAAATTAAATGCAAATTTTATTAAAAACGCTTCTCAAAAGTTAAAATTAATTAAGGTCAGAAAATCAAAAAAGTTAATAGGTTGATATGCTAAATAGTTTTGATGCTATAGCCTATATTAATCTGAAACATCGAAAAGATAGAAAAGCTCATATTTTAAGTGAATTATCCAGACTGCATGTTCAAAAAAATAAAATTAAAAGAATTGATGCAACCTATATTCCGTTTAATGGCCATCTCGGCTGCGTTCTAAGTCATATTGAAGCCCTAAATTTTGCATTAGAGAGCAACTTGAACAATATATTGATTTTAGAAGACGACTGCTTTTTTATTGATGATGTCCAGTTTTTAAATGGGACAATAGAATATTTTTTTAAAACTGTCGACCCATGGGATGTTTTTTTATTCGGAGGTTATTACGATCAAATTGAAAAAAGTAAGCATCCATATATCAACAGAATAAAAAAATCATATAGAGCTCATGCATATGCTGTTAACAAAAAATATTTTTCAAGCTTAAAAAATCATTTTTTATCAACTAGAGATAAATTACAAAAATATCAGCTGTTTTATGAAGCCAATAAGGATGCTCTAGATAGGACATGGAATGTCCTTCAGGAAAAAGATTTGTGGTATGCAAGCAATGTGCTGCTTACAGGTCAGATAAACGATTTTAGCGATATTGGCTGGGAAACAAAAAAATTAAGATAATTCTTCATCAGAATCACTCAATTCCGATATTGGCGAGACGCTGCATTCTGCTTTATTTTCCGACTCATCAATTATATTAACTGCTGATGCAATCCTTTCTACTAAATTCTGAACCTCGTCACTAGAATCTTGTATTTCCTGAAACAAATCTTTAAATTCCCTTCTTATTGCAGATGCAGCGGCTTTTGCATCTACTTGCTCTACAGGGTTAAGAGTGCGGCCGACTTCTTCTTCATCTCTAATTTCCGGATGTAGTTTTAAAAGAATGTTTTTTAATTCTGTTAATGCACCTACATTTCTTTTTAAAGCCCTGTTATTAAACCCTTTTCTATATCCTTCAATCAAAACATTAAGCCGAGACATTCCTTCTCTTAATCCATTAATTTCATCTTCTAACTCTGATTTTTCATTTATTAACTTTGATTTTTCATCTTCTAAGTTTGATTTTTCATTTTCTAAAGCAGTATTCTGTCTTTGATAGTCCAATAATTTATTTTGTAAATTTGTAAAATTTTCCTGCTGATCTGCTGAAACTACTGGCTTAAAAAGCCATAACTCTTGTTTTTTTAATTTTTCATCTAACTCGCTTTTATCTTTTTCAAGTCGAGTTATTTTGTTTTTTAAAGTTTTATTTTGTTGCTCTAGTTTTTTTAAATTATCTTTTAAATCATCTTCTATCCTTCCCCGTGATTTATAAGAGTCCTGAAATCTTTGTAACTTATTTTTTAATTCATCTATTGTATGCTCTAATGTCAGTATATATTCCTGAGCACCAGAAACTCTTTTTTCAAGTTCAAAACCTTTAACAACCCCTCTCTGCAAAAGTATTTCTTTTTCTTGTCGAGAATTTTTCTTTACAAGATCAGCATTTGCTGCTCTTAAGTTCACGTTTTCATTTCGGCATAGCTGCAGCTCTTGCTGCAGCTGCACATTCTCCTGATAGAAAGAAAATAAGCTGCTAAACTTACTTTTTGCAACATCAATTATTCTTTCAACTGCATATCCCAAAGCTCCACAAGATGTCATTTTGAAATCATATGCAAGCAGTGGAGCAAGTAATCCTGTTATAGCTATTTCTTTAAAATGGTTTTTAAGAAACCTAGAAGCTCTGGATCCTCTTTGACCTTTTCGAGGAGTTAATTGCCGATTTATAGGCTGCTCTGAAGATTCAAGATTTAATGCAGGATTTTCCTGAGGACTGGAATTATTAAAAAATCTGTTTTTTACAACTTCAATAGTTTTTGCAATCGTATAGCCTATTGCTCCATAGAGACCTGCTTTAAAATCTCCTGTATATGTCACTAAGGCTACATCGGTGCAGCCAATTATTACATCTTCAGCATTTTCTTTAACAAATCTTTGTATTGAAGGGAATGAAACACTTGATAAAAATAGCATTTAACTTCCAATTTTTTAACAAGGATTTTGCAAAACTTTTATCTTTAATTCAAGTAATTTTTTGATATAAATGATTTTTTTAAAAACCAAAAATTGAATTTTCTAAATAATTCCTAGAAAAAAAAACTAGAAAAAAAAAATTAATAACTTACCAAGTCTTTTATTTCTTTTTCGATATTTGACTTTTGAGGAAAATATAAATCCTCAAGATTTTTAGCATATGGTACCGGGATATCTAAAGCTCCAATCCTTTTAATAGGAGCGTCAAGATAACTAAAAGCATTTTCCATAACTAATGCTGCAATCTCAGCCCCAAATCCGCAGAATTTTTTATCTTCATGCAAAACTATAAGCTTAGATGTTTTTTTAACAGAGGTCAAAATTGTTTCAAGATCTAAGGGAACTAAAGTTCTTAGATCAATCACTTCGATAGATATATTCTCATTTTCTAATTTTTTAGCAATCTCGTAAGCAAATGATACCATCATCCCATAACAAACTATTGTAACATCCTTGCCGGGATGCACTATATTAGCTTCTCCAAAACCCAATATCGAATCTTCAGTAGGTTCTAGGGTAGATGTAAAATTTATCTGACGATAAATGGCTTTATGTTCTAAGAACACAACAGGATTTGGTTCTCTTATCGCAGTTTTTAAAAGCATCTTTGCATCTTTTGCATTGGAAGGTACTACAACTTTCAAACCGGGAACATGGCAGAGATGGGACTCAATACTTTGAGAATGATAAGGACCGCCTTGAATATAGCCTCCGAAAGGAATCCTTACAACAACCGGACAATTAAACTCACCGTTAGACCTATAATATATTGAAGCAAGTTCATTGACCAGCTGATTGATCCCCGACCAGGTATAGTCAGCAAACTGAATTTCACAAACAGGTTTCTTTTTAGCCATCGACATACCGACTGCCAAACCAATTATGGTGGATTCCGCAAGAGGCGTATTAAAACATCTTTCGATTCCAAATTTATCGCCAAGTCCTCTAGTGATGCCAAAAACCCCGCCTTTTTTATCCGCAACATCTTCTCCGAAAACTATAATGGAAGAATCTTTTTCCATTTCTTCTTTCAGAGCATGATTTAATCCGTCCATAATCGTTATTGTATCTTGCATCAAGCTTTCATGATCTTCAACTTCGTAATCGATAAATAATTTTTCCAAGACAGTTTCATCTTTTGGAAAATCAATTTCTTCGGCATAAGCTGCTTGTTTTTCAACAAAATCAAAAGCTTCCCTTTTTAATTTTTCAATCTCAGTCTGATTTACGATTTTTTCTTTTTTTATATAATTTTCAAAAATTATTAAAGGATCTTTTAAATTTTCTTTTTTTAGCTCTTCTTCAGATAAATATTTTTTTGGATCATCAGAAATGCTGTGAGGCTGAAGTCTGGATACCTTGGCAACAATTAAAACAGGTCCGTTCTTATTTTTTAGATAAACTACAGCTTCATCCAATGTTTTAGAAATTTCTTCGTAATTCGTACCATCTACTTCATATGTTTTTAAGTTCTCATAGCCTCTAAATATTTTTGCAATAGAACCTGCCGTCTGATCTTTTGCTCTAACAGAAATAGCAATATCATTGTCCTGAATTACAAACAGCACTCCGAGCTTGTGAATCGAGGAGAAATTTAATGCTTCATGAAAATCCCCTTGGGAAGTTGATCCATTTCCTCCAGACACATATACAATTTCATTCGACTGCATAGCTTTTGCGACACCGACTGCCTGAAGATATTGCGAACCGACACAGCTCGACTGGGGGGCAATGTTAAGCGTAGAGTCCGAAAAATGATCCGGCATCATTCTTCCTGATGAATGATGTTTTGAGTCCCTGGCTAAAAAAGAAGCAAAAAGGTCTGTTAAAGAAGAGCCAAGCGCGATTACATATGACCTGTCGCGATAATAAGGAAACGACCAGTCTTCTTTCGGATTTAATTTTAAAGCGGTTAAAATGCCGATTAACTCATGTCCCTGATTTGATAAAAAAAAAGTAGTACCTTTATTTTGTTTAACCATTTTGTTCATCTTCTCGTCGGTAAACCTGCTGACATATAGAAGATTTAAAATATGTAAAAGATGTTCCTTAGATCTTTGAAGGCTCATAAAAAGAAATTATTAATCCTTTTTTTTAGATGGTTTAATTTCTGATACTTTTTTGATCCTGATGATTCTTCTTTTTTCAGGCTCAATTTTTTTATCTTTGCCCATAGATGGCAGCGCAACTTGAACTGCTTCTCCGATTTTAGAATCTTTCTCTGTTGGAGAAATTTCAATTTTTTTAATTTCAGAAAACTTGGGTTTTGTAAAAGTTTTGAATGGTTTTTGAAGTTTTTCTATACCTAGATCAATCTCGGAAGCAGATAATCTGGTCTGTAATTGCTGAAGAGATTCTAATTTTCTAGATAGCGCTTCTAATTTTTCATCTACTTTAACTCTAGGTGTTCCCTTTAATGAAGCTAAAAGCTGTTCTTCAGTTTCGAATTTGGCGGAGAATGTAACGGCAGACGCGCTTGAAATTTCAGGAATATATAAAAATGCTCTAGCCGCCTTAGGAACATGGCTGTAGATATCCATGGAAACCTGTGCTTCTATTTCAACCTTGGCTATTTGTTTCGGAGGACGTCCTCTTTTTGGTCGTGGATTTAAAGCTTCAGATGAATAATAAGTTTTTGACTTGTTGATTATTATCTCTCTGGCATTGGCTAATTCTTTTGGGACTTTCTCGTCAAAAAGAGTTTGTTTTAATTTTTCTATTATGCCGGCAGAAAGCTCTAAATCTTCTTCAAAAACAAATTTGACATTATGCTGCCTTAGCCATTCAATAATTCTGACTCTGAATCTCTCCTGATAATATTGCTGCCATTTTTCAAGTTCAGTCAAGTTATCATAAATAAACTCTAAAAAATTTTCTCTGGCTTCCTTGCCGCCGATTATATCTAAAAGTTTTTCTTTGGTATCGATATCGTAAACTTTTTCAGCAACAAAACCTTCCATAAATTTTTTTATTTCATAAAAAGCCATTTTAGGAATCAAACAATATCTATCACTATCTTCCTTAAGTTCTTTTTCAAGCAAATCCAGCTCTTCTTGCTCTTTATCTAAATCAACGTAGACTAAAAAACCTTCAATTTTGTCTAAATAAAAATCTCTTTCATCATCTGATTTGGCAAAAGCATCCATTAAACGATGAAACCTTAAGATAAGAGGTATTTTAGCTTGCAAAGAAACTGGCATAAGACTTCCTAATTAATAAAATTATTACTTATTCTATCATAAAAAAATAGCTTTGACAAGAGCTGTTGTTGAAAATAAGAATAAATAATTTTATAATCATTAATAAAAAAATTAGGTAAAAACATGCTTGATATCAAATTACTCAGAGAAGACCCTCAAACAATAGAAAAAAAATTAAAAACAAAAGTTCCCGACACAGATATTTTTAAAATATTATCTTTAGATGACGAACTTAGAAAAATTCAGACTAAAACCGATGATTTAAAATCCAAAAGAAACAGTGCCTCCAAAGAAATTGCTTTAATGAAAAAAAACAACGAAGATACTACTAATTTTTTAAATGAAATGACCAAAATCAGCGCAGAAATTACTTTGCTTGATAAAAACTTCAAGGAATTAGAAGAAAAAAGAAACGAATTGTTATCTTTTTTGCCTAACCTTCCAAAAGATGATATTCCGATATCACTCAACATAGAAGATAATAAATGCATTAAAACCTTTAAGGAAAAGCCATCTTTTGATTTTCCATTCAAGAACCATATTGAACTTGGAGAAAGCCTTAATTTGTTCGATTTCAAAAGAGCTACAAAATTATCCGGCAACCGTTTTGCCCTTTATACAAATTTAGGGGCCAGACTTGAATGGGCCTTAATAAACTACATGATAGACATACATCTGCAAAACGGATTTACCCAGATTATCCCTCCTATTTTAGTAAGAGAAGAAATAATGTATGGAACAGGCCAGTTCCCTAAATTTAAAGATCAGGTTTTTCATATAAAAGATGAAGATTACGATCTTTATTTAATCCCGACCGCTGAGGCTGCACTAAACGGTCTTCATCTTGATGAAATCATAGATGAAGATCAGCTTCCATACAAATATGTTTCTTATACTCCTTGTTTTAGAAGGGAAGCCGGAACTCATGGAAAACTGGAAAGAGGATTGATACGAACCCACCAATTCAACAAAGTGGAACTTTTCTGTTTAACAACACCTGAAGAGAGCGACAATATGTTTGAATCAATGCTGAAATCTGCCGAAGAAGTTTTGCAGGGATTGGAACTGCATTACAGAAACATGCTCCTTTGCTCAGGCGACATGTCTTTTGCTTCTGCAAAAACAATTGACATTGAAGTTTATCTGCCTGGTCAAAATCGGTATTATGAAGTATCTTCAGCCTCGAACTGTACTGACTTTCAAGCCAGAAGATCTAAAATCAGATGCAGAAAAAAAGATGATAAGACAAGATTTGTTCATACACTAAATGCTTCTGGATTAGCAACATCTAGATTAATGGTTGCAATATTAGAAAATAATCAGCAAGAAGATGGTTCCGTAATTATTCCAACAGTACTAAGAAAGTATTTAGATGATATGAAATTTTTAAAGCCTGTAAAATAATTATTTAAAGAAAATTAAAAAGGCAGCTATTTGTTTTTGATATTTATTAAAAACAAATAGCAAAAACTCATTCATCTACTCTTTCAATTAAATCATAATGGTTAAATTCTAGTAATACATGAATTGGAGTTTTATTTTTATATTGCGAACCAAATATCTCCCACGCTTCATAAAGGCCAATTTTCTGACGCACATAAATAGCTCTTTGCAAAAGATGTGAGGCAACAGTTATTAACGTTCGATCTGCCCAAACAGATTCTCCTTCAACCGCTGCGCAAAATTTTTCAATATTAGACTCAAAATTTTCATCTGAATTTGGAAAAAAATCCCTAATTCCGGCTTGAAGCTCTTCTCTGAAATCCGGATCATTCTTATGTTCTCTTATCCACTTTGCACATTCCTGACGCATTCTAATATGAGGCATTTCAGAATTCACAATAGCTTCTTCAACCTCGCATAAATTTTCTTTATAAAAAAATTTTCTATTTCTTATAGCTTGAACAATCGAATGATAAAAGCAATGACCATCTGATGTTTGTTGATGTCTTTGATACATTATATTTTCGATTGTTATTACATTCACAGAAGGATGAAACTCTTTATGGCGTTCTTTCTGCACATCTTCATAATCAGATAAATTCAACTTTCCTCTCTCTCCTAAAAAAACCTGAGAAGACTTGTCTCTCACAAGACTAAATTCTAAGCTTTTAGCTGATAGGGAAGGAGCGCTTTGAGCGCCCGTAATCATATTTGGGTTATCAAGCTCACAGTTTATCTGGGCCTCTGCAGACTGAGGATTTTCCGCCATAGCCATTTGTGTAAAATCGACATTGGCGAAATTTTCATTTTGATATAGCTCTAATCTTTGAGGCGTTACACTTGGATAATTTAAAGCCCTATGACGCAAATCATCAGGAGTCTTTACTGGTGTCTTTAAAGAACCATCTGAAAAAAATGAAGAACTTCTTAAATTACCTAAGTAAGCTTTCATTTTGAGGATTGAATTCTGAGATGATTTTGGGTCAGAAACAAGAACTTTTTTATCCTCTGAAGTTGCTTTAACATACTGATCTAAATAATTTCCTTCAAATTGAACATTTCTTTTATTTTTTTTGGGTTTATCAGCGTCGCATTGATCTTTTTTCAAATCACTTGAGCTTTCGTGATCTAGCTTACTTTTTTTAAATGGTTCTGCAACAAAAGCGTCAAAGCCCGAATCCTCTTGAGAAGGACTATCTGCTGAAAACCATTCAAAATCCTCAGAAGATCCTTGTAAATGAGCTAAATGATTGCTTTCAGGAGGATTTGCTCTTTTTTTACTTACTACTCCATTTAACCCATTTTCAGCTTCCATTTCACCACTAAGATCTTTTGACAATATCGTTGCATTTGCAACATTTACTACTCTATCATCAACATCAGCTCTCTGATCTCTCTTAACATTATTACTATCTTGAAGGCTCTGAATAGCTTCAAAATTATTTGTTATATTATCAATAGAATTTTTAGTTTCTATTGATATTGAAGGTATTGATGTCACAACTATCCTTAAAAATGCTTCTTTTACATACCTATTATAACTCTATAATTATTTATTATCTTTCATTTTTTTATTTAAAATAATTGCTTACAAAGCAGGAATTCAGCAAATTTTAATTTTTTCAAATAACTTGTTTTAAGCAATTTAAGAAATCTTTCAAGCAAACAAATGCTTTGATTGCTAAAAAATAATATATTGTGCTAATATAAAAACAATATTAATTAAAATGAGTGCAAACCTTGAAAAAGATTTTTGTAAAGAAAAGGCTTAATAAAGAAGACAAAGAGAAATCAATTCTTATAGGTCTTGTAGAGCTTTATATTAAGACAAATTCTCCTATTGGCTCTAATTCGTTAAAAGAAAACGAGTTTAGCGATATTAGTTCGGCAACTATAAGGAATTATTTTGCAGATCTTGAAAAAAAAGGACTTTTAACCCAACAGCATTCATCCGGCGGAAGAATTCCAACAGCCAAAGCATTTAAAGTTTATGCAAAACACTGTCTTGAAACCTTTGAATCCCACAAAAAAGAAGAAAAAATACTTCAGAAAGAATTAATGAGTAAAAGCAAGAAAATATCTGACTATCTGAATAATTCTTTAGAACTCTTGTCTGAAATGTCAAATTTAAGTGTTTTCGGCTCTACCCCTAGATTTGATCAAGATTTTGTAAATAACATCAAACTGATAACTTTAGATAAAAATAAAATATTATGTGTAATTATAACTGACTTCGGCCTTATCAAGACTGAAATTTTATATTCAAGTCTGGAAATAAATGATGACATATTAAAGTTTATTGAAGATTTCTTTTTATGGAGAATGAATAAAAAACAAAAGCCTCTTTCAGATGATCCGTTAATAATAAAACTTGCCCAGCATCTTTATAATGAGACGATGGTAAGATATATTGTAGACTGCACAAACTACAGCTTCGAAGATATCTATAAAACAGGACTTTCCAAGCTTTTATCTTATCCGGAATTTAAAGATCCTTTAATTCTTGCCGAAGCTCTTTCTATATTTGAGAACAATTTCGATATACAAAGAATAATGAAGGCAGTGCAAGAAAAAAAAGGTATTTGTTATTTCATAGCTGACGATCTGCAGAACTACGGGTTCAAAATTGAAAACATTGCAATTATAGGCATACCTTATTACATTTCAAACACTGTAGTAGGCTCGATCGGTCTTATTTGTCCTCTTAGGACTTATTATAAAGATATATTTTCATTATTAGAATCATTTAGCAAATTGCTCTCAGACAATTTAACCAAAAATGTTTATAAACATAAAATCACCTTTAGAAAAACACCTGATTTAAAAAAAGTATCAGAAAATTCAATCCTTCTTGAGGATAAAAGCAGATAGGAGAAAAAATTAAAATGTCACAAAAAGATAAGAAAGAAAAAAATCCGGAACAAACCAATCTTCATGAAGAAGAAATTGCCAAGATCCAGGCTGAAAAAGTGAAATTGGAAGAGGAAGTAAAAGAAACACAGAACAAATATCTTCGTTCGATTGCTGAACTTGATAATTTTAGAAAAAGAATGC
Source organism: Parachlamydiales bacterium (assembly GCA_041661445.1). Lineage (GTDB taxonomy): Bacteria > Chlamydiota > Chlamydiia > Chlamydiales > SM23-39 > JBAZUK01. Next base: position 101,595 of record JBAZUK010000004.1, on the reverse strand, counting down.
AGAAAGAAAAAACAGAAGCAATATCTTATGCAGTAGAAAGCACAATTTCCGAATTCCTTTCTTTGATTGATAACTTCGAAAATGCATTAAATTTTGCTAAGGAATCTTCTGAAGAAGTAAAAAACTGGTCTTTTGGGTTTCAGATGATCTTATCACAAATGAAAGAGATCCTTCTGAATCACGGCGTGGTAGCATTCCATTCTATCGGCAATTCATTTGATCCCCATTATCATGAAGCTATGGAAATAATAGAAACTAATGATCATCCTGACGGCACTATAATTGAAGAATTTGCAAAAGGCTATAAAAGCGCAAGCAGAATAATCCGTCCGGCAAAAGTTAAAGTTACAAAAAAAATTATAGAACAAAAAAATAATGAGCAGCCAATAAACGACAAACAGGATTTACAAGATGTGGATGAAACAACAGGAAAAGAAAATTCATCTGATGGATCATCTAGCTGCGATTAAAAAATTAACAAATAAAATATGAGGTAATTATGAATAAAAAAAGTAGAAAAATAATAGGTATAGACCTTGGTACAACAAACTCATGTGTTGCAATAATGGAAGGAAAAACAGGAAAAGTTATTGCAAACGTAGAAGGAACAAGAACAACACCATCAATAATATCATTCAAAGGAAACGAAAGACTTGTTGGAATTCCTGCAAAAAGACAATCAATAACAAACCCTGAAAAAACATTGTTTTCAACAAAACGTTTCATCGGAAGAAAATATGAAGAAGTTTTAGATGAAATTAAAACAGTTCCATATAAAGTTACCAAGGACTCTAATGGTAACGCAGTATTTGAAATCGACGGCAAAAATGTTACTCCGGAAGAAGCTGCTGCTCAAGTTCTAATAAAAATGAAAGAAACAGCCGAAAATTATTTAGGAGAAAAAATTACTGAAGCTGTTATTACGGTTCCGGCTTATTTCAACGATTCTCAAAGACAATCAACAAAAGATGCCGGAAGAATTGCCGGATTAGATGTAAAAAGGATCATTCCAGAACCTACAGCTGCAGCTTTAGCTTATGGTCTTGAAAAAAGCCATGAGCAAAAAATTGCGGTGTATGACCTAGGCGGAGGAACATTTGATATCTCCATCATGGAAATCGGCGACGGTGTTTTTGAAGTTTTAGCAACAAACGGAGATACTCACCTCGGCGGAGATGATTTCGATTCTAGAATTATCAACTGGATGCTAGATGAGTTCAAAAGAGAAAACGGCATTGATCTTTCAAAAGACAAAATGGCCCTTCAAAGATTGAAAGATGCTGCAGAAAAAGCAAAAATCGAACTTTCCGGAACACAATCAACCGATATCAACCAACCGTTTATTACAATGGATGCATCAGGACCTAAACACCTTTCATTAACATTAACAAGAGCAAAACTTGAAAATCTATGTCATGATTTAATTGAAAGATCAAAGACTCCATGTGAAAAAGCCCTTAAAGATGCTAAATTGAAAGCTTCTGATATTACTACAGTAATATTAGTCGGCGGTATGACAAGAATGCCTGCTGTTCAAGAAAAAGTTAAAGAAATCTTTAATCAGGAACCTAATAGAAGCGTTAACCCTGATGAAGCTGTTGCCGTAGGCGCTGCCATCCAGGGCGGAATCTTATGCGGAGAAGTAAAAGACGTTCTTCTTCTTGACGTAGTTCCTTTAACTTTAGGTATTGAAACATTAGGCGGAGTAATGACTCCTCTTATTGAAAGAAATACCACTATCCCAACTCAGAAAAAGCAAGTTTTCTCAACAGCGGCCGATAATCAGCCTGCTGTAACTATTGTTGTCCTTCAAGGAGAAAGACCTATGGCCGGCGACAATAAAGAAATCGGAAGATTCGATTTATCAGACATTCCGCCTGCTCCAAGAGGAATGCCTCAGATTGAAGTATGCTTTGATCTAGATGCGGATGGCATATTGCACGTTTCAGCCAAAGACAAGCAAACAGGAAAAGAGCAGAAAATAAAAATCGAAGCAAAATCAGGCTTGTCAGAAAGCGAAATCAAAGCAAAAGTACAAGAAGCTGAAAAGCACAAAGAAGAAGACTTGAAGAAAAAAGAGCAGATCGATGTAAGAAATGAAGCTGACGCTACAGTTTTTAGAGCAGAAAAAGCTTTGTCGGACTACAAAGACAAGCTTCCTTCTGATATTGTTAAAGACATTCAATCCAAAATTGATAAAGTAAAAGATGCCCTTAAAGGATCTGATACAAACTCAATCAAGTCTGCTATATCAGAACTTCATACTCATATGCAAAAAATTGGTGAGGAACTTCAAAAGGCCCAGCAGGCTAATCCAGGCAATCCTCAAGAAAAGTCTGATCAGCAATCTAAAAAAGAAGACATCGAAGAAGCGGATGTTGAAATTGTAGATGATGATAAAAACAAATAGAACAATCAATTAAGAAGATGGCAGAAAATGCCATCTTCTTATCTTTTACAAAAAGCAAATCTTTATTTTAGGCATTAAGCGCATTAAAACATTAAAAACAAATCTATTTTTTATCATTTTTATTATATGTAACTACAATAACTTATTCTTAATAATAATTAATTTAAAAATTGCTTCCAACTAATAATTATGCGACAATTTTAAAATTAAATTTAGGTTAAGTAAATTCAATATGACAGTTATAAATAATCAAAATTTTTCCTATTCGGTCTTGCAGGATGAAAATAGATTTAATGATTTTTTTTCAGGAAAAAGTCAAATAGAGACAATTAAAAATGATTATTTAAATGGCAACTTTCCAATTTTTGAAGTTTCTTCCACTACAATGAAAATTATTGATTTCATAAAAGCACCTTTTGAGATCATTGGAATCATTTCTTTTTATGTTGCGTCGAAAGTCTTATTTTTTTCTAGCTTATCTACCAGATGTAGATTAATAGTAGATCATTTACTTTATAGTATGTTTCATTCCTGTATAATTTCCATGTATAAAAATAAGCTGATAAGTTCTTCAAAAAATGTAGCTGATTTAAGTACATCTGATTTTTATTTACAACTACCTTTTAAATGGGAGGATGTTCATCCCAAAATTTCAAGTAAAACTGATACTTTTGAAGCGATAAAAATTGTTAATAAATTTATTAGAGACATAAAAAAAGAGTTAGGAGAATCGTTAGGTAATAGATTTTGTAAACTTTTTGATTTAACAGAATTAAAACAGATAAATTTTTCTAATGATATTGGTGTATGTTATGGAATGAGCTCCTGGTTTTTGTATTTGTTTTTGAAAACTCAAGGAATGTCTACTAATAGAGACAGGCAACTTAAAGCTATCGGTAAAATATTTGAGAGTGGGGCAAACAGACAATCATTGCTTTTGCAAATAATGCAAGATCATTTTTTGTTTTCTTCTAATGAGAAGAAGCTTAAGTCAAAAGCTACAGATATTGTTGAGGATATCGTAACGTTAGAACATCAAAAAAATGAAGAATCAGATATAACATCCAGATTACTTAGTACAATGGATTTTTTTGATCAAGAGATGGGCAGGCTTGAGAAAGAATTAGGAAAATATGCTGGAATTGTTATTAAAAATTTATTAGTTTCTGAGTTTGATCTTGAACCAGCAGTTTTGGAATCTGCCTTTAACTCTTTATCTGATGGAACATATCTAATATCCCTCACAGGGAAAAGTAGTCATGCAGTTAGTTTAATTAAAGAAGGAGAAAAAATATATTTTTTTGATCCAAATATTGGTATTTTAAAGTTTGAAAATACTAATGATTTCGAAAGCTTTTTTTATAAAGAAAGATACTCACGATATTCACAATACTCACCATACTCACATCTGCAGATCTATAAATCATCGTTAATAAATGACACTCCTAAAGGATCATTTATTAACACATATCTGAATATGGCAAAAAAAATATTCTTTCGAGGTTAAACTTTTAGTTGAATTTGAATAATTTAAAAGGGATATTACATATCATATTTGCTAAACAAATCTATTAAATAGAAATTCCACATGATCTTTCCTTTTACAAAAATCAAATCTTCATTTCTATTTTGATAATAACATATACTTCATAAGTTTTTTCCAAAAAACAACTAATATTTCCTTTTTCTTTCTCTCTAGATATGACCTCTCAAATTTTTTAAAGAATTATTCTATTCATAGGCAAAGATTGATTGAAAAACAAAAAAATGCTTAATATGACGTTAAATAAGATTGGAAATAAATGATCGAATTAAATGGATTAACTACTAAAGAAGCTCAAGAGCGCTTGTTAAAATATGGATTAAATACCCTTCCCGAAGAAAAATATAATCCAATAACTGTTTTTTTACGTAAATTCTGGTCACCGCTTCCCTGGATGCTTGAAATTATTATTTTATTAGAAATCGTTCTAGGAAAATTTACAGAGGCCTGGATCATTGGAATACTCATCTTATTTAATGCGTTAATCAGCTTTTTTCAAGAAGATAAGACGAGAAAAGCCCTACTTTTATTGAAAAAGAGATTAAGCATACAGGCAAGAGTTTTTCGAGATAAAAAATGGAAAACGATATCGTCTCTGGAACTAGCTGTAGATGATATTATTCTTATTCGAATGGGTGATATAGTTCCTGCAGATGCAAAACTATTGCAAGGTCAGGTTCTAATAGATCAATCTACCATTACAGGAGAATCTCTGCCTGTTGAACCTTCTTCTAATGATATCCTTTATGCAGGATCTATTGTCAAGCATGGGCAAGCTTATGCAAAAGTAACAGCAACCGGAAAAAATACCTTTCTCGGCAAAACTGCTGAGATAATGCGACTTTCAAAAACTCCATCACATCTTGAAAGAACAATATTTTCTATAGTTAAATACCTTGTCATTTTTGATTTAGCTTTGATTATTTTAGTATTTATTTATTCTCAATACCATAGATTGCCTATTACTGAGATGATCCCCTTTTCCCTGCTGCTTCTAGTCGCTTCCGTTCCTGTAGCCTTGCCTGCCACATATGCGCTATCAACAGCTTTAGGATCCATTGATCTTGCTAAAGAAGGTGTTCTTGTCACTCGTTTATCTGCAATAGAAGAAGCTGCCGGCATGAATATTTTATGTATAGACAAAACAGGTACAATAACGCAAAATTCTCTTAAAGTCTCTACCTTACATCCATATTCTTCTTACAGCGAAGATGACCTAATAGTATTAGCGTCTCTAGCTTCCGAAGAAGCAACACAGGATCCAATAGATCTAGCTATAATAGCAGCTTCGGAATCACGTAATTCAAGATTCTCTTCGGCAAGAAAAATTCAGTTTATTCCTTTTGATCCTAGCCGGAAATGTTCTGAGGCCATTATCGATTTTGACGGCAAAAAATTACATATTCTCAAAGGAGCTTCCTCTGAACTTATAAAAATGGTCAATGAAAAATACGATTTATCAAAAGATATTGAAAAACTATCTTCTTTCAATGGTGCTCGCATACTTGCTACAATCTTGGGAACTGAAAACGATTTCAATCTAGTAGGCCTGATAGCCATGCAGGATCCTCCCCGAGAATCATCAAAAAAAACAATAGAAGAAATCCAGGATCTGGGCGTTAGAGTCATGATGATAACAGGAGATGATCAGACAACAGCCGAATATATCGCAGGTAAAGTGGGAATCGGATCTCGATCAATTTCCAGAGATGATATTTATCAATCAAAAGAAAAAATTGATAAAGCTGATATTATCGCCAAAGTTTTTCCGGAAGATAAATTTCATATTATAGAAATTTTACAAAATATGGGGAATATATCCGGCATGACCGGAGATGGCGTTAATGATGCCCCAGCACTAAAAAAAGCTGAAGTCGGCATAGCTGTGAGCAATGCAACCGATGTTGCTAAAGCTGCAGCAAGTCTGGTTTTAACCAATCCCGGACTTCCTGACATACTTAAAGCCATAAAAACCAGCAGACAGATTTATCAGCGCATGCTGACCTATACATTAAATAAAATCATCAAAACTTTGGTAATTTCAGTTTTATTAGGTCTTGGTTTGATTTTTACAAATAATTTTATTATTTCTCAGCTTTTAATCGTTTTGCTATTGTTTACCAATGATTTTGTAACCATGTCCATCTCCACCGATAAGGTTTCTTTCTCTCAGAAACCTGACATATGGGACATCAGAAAACTCACTTTGATCGGAGGCTTTTTCTCTATTTTTATTTTAGGATATACCTTCTGTATCCTTTTTACGGGAATCAAATTTCTTCATCTCTCCATACCAGAAATACAAACATTAATTTTTTTAACCCTGGTTTTTATTGGTCAGGCAACTGTTTATCTTGTACGGGAACGTAAACATTTTTGGCATTCAATGCCAAGCACTTGGCTGATAGCCTCATCCCTATTTGATATTATAATTGTAACACTCATGGCAATAAATGGATTGTTAATGGCGTCGATCAGTGTGTATCTAATATTAACATTGCTTTTATCTACCGCTTTATATTTTGTAGTTTTGGATTTTATAAAAGTGAGAGTTGTTAAATTTTTTGATTTATGAAAATTATACACCAAAGTGTCATATACATTTTATCAATGATATTGAATGATTTTCATCAAAAATTTTACTTTTGTCATTTATCGAAAGAACTATTTCAATGTTTTTTGAATCAACTGGGTAATTTTTTAAAAAAAAATCAAAAAAATCTTAAATTTTTAATCGCATATGTGTATCGGCAAAATACCGTTTGCCTTAATTCTATTTCTTATAAAATCTATCGCAGATTCAATAGCATAATCATCTTCTTCATATGCTAAGATAATATTTTCAAAATTTAAAAATTGTATCATCTTATAAACTGATCCAAAGAAAAATATTGAAATATTTTTTGCTTTAAGTTTATTAATCCTGTTTATCAAATCCTCAGATAGATCTGATTCATATATTCCTATAATAACATAATCGTAAGATGGAAAATTAAAGTTGACGCTATCAATTGTATAAGACTTGAAATCGCTTAAGAAATCCTGTGCGATCAAATCATCTGCAAGATCTTTTTTTGATGAGATATAAGCTATCTTTTTATTTAGATCTATTGGAAATATGCTATTATTATTCTTAACAATAGTTAACGCTTGGTCAAACAGTCTTTTTTTTAGAAAAAGAGCGTTTGGATTAAGGATAATTTTCGGATCGTAATCAGGAACTGATCTGTTTTCAAAAAGCTTTAGGCTTTCTTTTGCTTTTAATATTTTTAAAACACATTTATCTAAATATTTTTCATTAAGCTTATTGTCTAAATAAGCTTGTTTTATAGCATTAAATGCTCTTGGTATCTGATTATTTAAAATATCATCAACGTTAGGTCCTATATGATCTCCATATAGCAAGATATCATTTCCGGACATATGTGACTCTAGAGCAATTTCTTCTATGGAGTAATGATCGGTTAAAGCCTTCATATTAAGAGCGTCAGTAATTATTAAATTTTTATAATTTTTATCTTTTATTAAAATATCGATAATTTTTTTTGACATAGTAGCCGGCTTGTCAGATAAATTCGGGAGCATGATATGAGCTGTCATTATAGCTTCAACTCCTTGATCTATTAAAAAATCATATGGATAAAACTCAATGTCCTGCAATCTTTTGTAATCATGATAGGCTACAGGAAGACCTAGGTGCGGATCTGTTACAATATCTCCATATCCCGGGAAATGTTTAATACAAGCTATTACATTTTCGTCTTTCATCCCATTAACCAACTGCAGAGCTTTTTTTGCAACTTTGTATTTATCATCAGAAAAAGCTCTTATTTTGATTATGGGATTTAGCGGATTATTATTTATGTCTACTACCGGAGCTAAGTTTATATGAACTCCGACAGATCTTAACATTCTGCCGATTTCTTTCCCCATTTCATAAATCAATGAATCCTCCGAAACAGCGCCAAGTGTCATGTTTTTTGGAAAAGCGATGGTATTTTCCATGCGCATTGCAAGACCCCATTCCGCATCAGCAGAAACTAACAGAGGATATTTGGAAATGCTTTGAAGATAGTTTAAAAAGCTAATTTGAATTATTGGATCTGATTGTTTAATAATAACAGATCCTATGTGATAAACATCTAATAATTTTTTCAGGTCCTTTAAATGATTTTCATCTCTTTTGGGACAGGCTGGAATCATGAAAAGCTGACCTATTTTTTCATCAAGGGTCATGCCGGATAATATCTCTTCTGAAAGCGAGGCCATTAATAAAAACGGGAAGAAAAGAAACATTAGAAAAATAGCTTTTCTCGAAAATTGCCGAAAAAGTTTTATCATGTATCAATTCCTTATAAAAAACCATTATAAGAATGATAAACTTCTAGTTTTTTTGTTAAAACAGATTTCTGACAATTCTTAAAATATCATGAAATGTAACAAAAATAATACCTGCAATTAAAAGGATGACAAATGGAATAATAATCTTTTCCATAGTTTTTATTTTCATAGGTTTTCCTGTCACAATTTCAACTGAAGAGAAAATAATATGTCCCCCATCTAAAACCGGAATAGGAAGCAGATTCATAATACCTAAGTTTAAGCTTATAAAGCCTAGCCAATATAATACTTCTAAATAGCCGATGCTCCAGGATTTTTTAACCATCTGTACTATTCCCACTGGACCGGATAAATGTTTGGGAGACAAAGAACCTTTTACTAAAGCAAATATTGTCTTATAAGTCTCTTTGAACCCATCTAGAAACATTTTTACAGGACTTGGATTATATTTAACAACCCTATCAGTTACTTCTATGGCAATCTTTCTTTCATTAAAGTACTGATCGAAGTGTTTTATAAGCTCAGCTTTTTTTTCAGGGTTTCTTTCCGATTCAATTTGTTTTTTTATATTTGAATAATCATTAACAAAATAACTACCTTCTTCTGCCATCTGCTTCAAGATTCTTGGCTTTATCGGATCTAGAAGGATTAGATTGTCAAGAGTCTTAATTTTATTTTTTAATCCAAGAGAAGCTATCATCTTCTTCAAAGAATTCATATCTAAATTCTCATCGAAATTCTTATCTTCATCAAGATATGATAATCTTGTAAATAAAGCAGGATCTCTTTGAATGACCATTATCACTTCAGATTCATACATATAATTTAGAAGCTGATTTCTATTTTTAATTATATGTCCTGAAACAGCTAAAATTTTATCGCCCTTTTTTAGCGGCTTGATAAATATATTTCGATTGTTCTGATTCTCTAAGGCCTTTGATTCATCTATGTACGATAAAGGATTTTCAATAATATTATCTTCATTGAAAATATAAGGTATTATTTTGATATCATTTAAATTTGTATTTATTTTTTTAAAATATCTCCAGTCGGAGATCTCATTTTTAAAATCATAAGGAATTTTAAGATCGGATAATTTTGATAGATATGCCTTAACAGCTATTATTTTATTATTTCTTTTAACACTTAAAATAACCGAATCTTCATTAATAATCGAATTCAGCTGATTGATTGAAAATAATATCTCTCCATTTGCCCACAGAAGTCTGTCTTTTTCTTTTATATTTGAATTTTTAAGCACCGGACTGTCTGTAGGATCCCGTAAGCAAATAAGATACATCGCTGGCGAAAGCACGCCAAATGTTTTTATATCATTTCCTCTTGAAACGTCGGGATACAAGGGAAGTTTGTAATCAAATGCATTTTTTTTAATATTGTTGTAATAATCAATTTTATTTCCTTCTATATGGATTTCTTTGCTGCCGTCAAAGATCGGAGTTTTTATTAAATCTATATAGCCTTCATATGTTTTTCCATTGCATTTTGTAATTTCATCACCGGCAACTACATCCATTTTGTGAAGTTCGGATTGTTTATCTACAAAGCCGATTTTCTTAGTAAATTCTGCAAAAGGCTTATCTCGTCCGCCTACCATCCAAACGTAAAAAAATACTAGAAATGCAAAAAGTAAATTTACTCCAGGTCCGGCTAAGGCAACTTTTATTCTCTCAATTGGTTTTTTACCAAAAAAGCCGTCTGGTATTTGATGCGGTTCTAAGTTCCCTTCTTTCTCCATTCCGCCGATTTTTACATAACCGCCAAAAGGAAGCATGCCGATCTGCCACTTCACTTCTCCTCTATACCAGCTAAAAATCGGTTTACCAAATCCGATAGAAAAGGTTTCGATTCTCATTTTAGCTCTTTTAGCCATTAGATAGTGTCCGAGCTCATGTATAAAAATTAAAAAACCGAGACCTAGAATTGCTAAAATAAGGTATAAAGTATTTTCTATATTCATATATTTTTTGCCTTTTGGGATGCTATTTCTTCAATTTCCGCAATTGATTTTAAGTCTACCAAATTTTGCGGCTTATGAGAAGACATTAATTTTTCTAATTTTAAAGAAATATCAAACCATGAAATATCATTTTTTAAAAATCTTGATACTAAAACTTCATTTGCCTTGTTCATAAAACAAGGCATGCTTTTTTTTATTTTTAATGCCTGTTTTGCTAATTTTAAACACAAAAACTTATCTTCAGGAGGCTGAAAAAAAGTAAGGTTATTATTTTTTGTGAAATCAAAATTTTCTACATTTGCATTTTCTCTTAAAGGGTAACTTAAGGCATATCTGATAGGAATTTCCATAGTAGGTCTTGACATTTGAGAGAGCATAGAACCATCAACGAATTCGACCATTGAATGAATTATCTGCTGCGGATGAATGATCGCTTCAATTTGATCGTCTTCCACATCAAATAAGTAATAAGCTTCAATGATCTCCAGGCCTTTGTTCATCATTGTAGATGAATCTACACTTATCTTTTTGCCCATACTGAAATTCGGGTGCTTTAATGCATCATTAATAGTAACTTTTTTAAGTTCTTCCTCAGAATATCTAAAAAAAGGACCTCCTGAAGCTGTCAAAATAAGTCTTTTGACCTGTTTTGAACTTTCATTTTTTAGACACTGGAAAATTGCGCTGTGTTCACTATCAACGGGAATTATTCTAGAGTGATATTTTTTTAGCAAAGCATTTACAAGCTCTCCGCCGGCAACCAAAACCTCTTTATTCGCCAGACCGATAACTTTATCTGCCTTAATAGCTTCAATAGTCGGTAATAGTCCTATACTTCCAGATATCGCGCTCATAACAAAATCTGCATCAGGATACGTTGCTGCTTCGATAAGGCCTTCGATAGATGAAACAACTTTTATTTTAGGTTTTCTTTTTTTTAATTCTTTTGCTTTATTTACATCGAATACGGCAACTATTTTGGGATTAAATTCATCTATCTGTTTCTCAAGTTCATCGATGTTTGAATGAGCAGCTAAAGCTACCACCTTATATAAATCCTTTGAATCTCTAATAACATTTAATGTAGATTTTCCAATAGATCCGGTTGATCCTAAGACAGATATGCTTTTCATGATTATTGTTGCTTATAAAAAATTTAAGCAAAAAATATCATGAAATCTTATAAATAGTCAATGGAAATTGACCTGTTTTCATGATGGAGAGAAAACTTATATTTTAATTCGATTAAAAAAATCTTTGTTTATTTATTGACACCAGATACCTGATAAACGCATCTAGGTGCTTTATTTAATTATTTCCTTCATCATAATTTTTTTCTCATTTTTATCTGAAAAATACTTCTTTAAAACCGGTGTCTGGTCTTTTGTAATTTTCCAGTCGCATTCCTTATTGTGCTCAAACCAATTTATACAGGAAATCCCCAATTTTTCTGCGCTTTCAATTGCTTCTTTTAGCCATAAAGTTTTATTTCCACCTTTTGAAGTAGAAGCTGTTTCAAAAATAATAATAGGCTTGATCAAGGACAACTCTCTTAATTCATTATAAACATTTTCAAATATCTCCTTAAAACTCTTCCATGTTGAATCCCACCCTACATTTTCTAAGGTGGCGCAATTTCCGAAGTTATAACCATCAATCCCTAAAATATCTATATATTCATTTCCCGGGTAATAATTTTTTATTTGATTCCAGCTAAGATTGGGAACGCTCTCCGCATTAGGACAAAAAGCAAAGAATACGTTTTCAATATCATTTTTTCGAAAATAATCAACTATGTAAATAAACATTTTTTTATAAGCATCCGGAGCCTTATTTGTATAATCCTTTTCACTGACTCCCCAGTGATATTTCTCTAAATTCATTTCATGGCCAAGCCTGATGATCACAGGCTGTTTGAACATTTTTATTTGAAGCATGAATTCATCAAAATAGCGATCATATTTTCCATCCAGAACATCTTCTTTAAGAACTACTTTTTCTTTATTATTTTCTAAACTCATCGGTTCCCATGTAATGCAAGGAATAGCCCCAAAATTATCACAGGCTTTTAAAGAAGAAATAATATCAAAGGATTTATCTGTTTCCTTTAAATTTGGCCACATTAAATAAAAAACGATCATTTTAGGTTTAACTTTAATTTCATTATAGATGTTTTCTAGTCTATTTGTAGTTACTGGATAACCATCTACAGCTACTCCAAAAAACAAAGGATCTTTTGGGGTAGTAAATGATGTTAGAAACATAAAAACAGCAAAGAAAAAAATACTAAACTTTTTCATAACCAATACTTTTGTTAATTAGTTCTTTGGATTCGTTAAAATAAAAAATTGAGGACATGACTAAAAGATTATAAATCGTCCAGAATATTTTTATCGCAATGCTCCAAAAATCATATCTTTCATAATAAATCCTATTTAACCTCCAAATGATCGAAACAAAACACAAGAGGCTAAAAAAATATTAAACGGCAATTTAAAATATGGATATTTTCCATTTGGTAGTTTCGAAGTTACTTCAAACTTTTTTCTTTTACCCAAAAAAGCACAAAATGCTGCTTTAATGAACTCCGAAATGAGATCCAAAACAAAAACTGCCCCTAATAATATTCAATATCTGATAATTTCTTTTTCTTAAAGGCCAATAAAACATTGCTTCGTAAAATGAGGTATGGCAAAAGAAATGCTACATATATGAAAGGCGAAGTAAAAAACTTGATAGATCCTTTTGCTTTGCAAATGACGATAGAAAAATGTGATCGATGCAGCTAAGAAAAGAAAAATTAGAAAAACTATTTTTTTTAAGAACATTAAAAAACATAATAATAGTTACTAATTTATCTTTTCTTTTAATTTAGTATTTAATATTTTAGTTTTTAATTATCAAGAGCTTTGAATGGCAAAAGACTTTGAAAAACTAATCAATAAGTTAAATGCATCAGATACAATCATTAAAAAAATTCAATGTCTTAATGCAGATCCTGATGTAATTAGCTTTATCAACTCTCATCCGAATTTTTTAAATGCAGCAAATAATTCTATAGAAGATGAATATGTCCTTAAAATATTAATGACCATCAATCAAGCCGAGAATATCTTTTATAATATTGAAAATGTTCCAAATTATCATATTCTACTAAAAGAATTTTGCAAAACTTTAACAGATATTGATAACTTTTATTCAGCAATAGGCGGGATAATAGGCTATCACAACGCTTTTTTAAACCTTCTTCAAGAACCTTCTAAGAATGAAAATATCAAATATTATGAAACTACATATTTCGATCTGACCAATTGCAATCATGATGTTGAGGAGCTGATTAATGTCGGATTGGACAATTTAAATAAATTCGCTTTCATTTTTCCTATGGGAGGAGCAGGAGACAGATTAAAACTGTTTGATCCAGTTACTAAGCATCCCCTGCCTGTGGCAAAACTTGACTTTCAGGGACATACCCTTTTAGAAATACTAATCAGGGATTTGCGCGCTTTAGAGTATTTATACTGGAAAACTTATAACATTGAAATTACAGTCCCTATAGTAATAATGACCTCCGATGAGAAAGATAATCATAAACATATAATTTCCATTCTTGAAGAAAAAGACTGGTTTGATAGAGATAAAAACAGCTTCTGTTTCATAAAGCAAATCTCAGCGCCCGTTATAGCTGAAAATGGAAACTGGACCCTTCAGGCCCCTTTAAAATTGGCCCTGAAGCCTTCAGGCCATGGCGTCTTGTGGCATCTGATGAGCAAAAAAAAGATTTTTGATTTCCTTGAATCCCGCGGAAAAGAAAAGGCAATTGTCAGACAGATCAATAACCCAATAGCCGGAACCGATTATCTAATTTTGGCTTTTATGGGGATCGGAATTAAAAATAATAAAGCTTTTGGTTTTGCATCCTGTCCTAGAATCTCCGGATATAAGGAAGGATTGGTAGCTCTTAAAGAAAAATCCGCAAAAAATGGATTTTATTACAACATCTCAAATATTGAATATACCGAATTTAAAAAATTCGGTCTGGATGAAACCGATAATTCAAATTATTTTTCAAATACAAATATTTTATTCGCAGACTTAAAAGAAGTAAAAAAAGCCTCTATTCTAGATCCCTTCCCGGGGCTTACTATTAATTTGAAGAACAAAGTTTTTTCAAAAACAAAGGATGGCGGAATCGTTGAAATCAATGCAGGCAGATTAGAATCTATGATGCAAAGCATTGCAGATTCCATTCAAGACTGCAAAGAAGAAAAAATTGATAAAAAAAATATTAAAGACTTAAAAACATTTGTCAGTTTGTCTCCAAGAAAAAAAACGATTTCAACAACTAAAAACGCTTATAAAGAAGGCTCTGAATTATTTGAGACACCGGTAAAATGTTATTATGATTATTTAAACAATTATCACGATCTTTTAAAAAACTTCTGTAAGGTTGATATACCTCCTATATGCGAGCTAAAAGACTTTTTGATAAAAGGACCTTCTTTTTATTGTTCATTAAATCCAATGATGGGTCCTCTTTATTCTATCATTTCAAAAAAAATTATTGGCGGCAAAATCACTTATGGTTCCGAGCTGGATTTGGAAATTGCAGAAGTTCTTATCGAAAATATTTATCTGGACGGATCCTTAATAATTGAAACAAAATTAACAAAAAACACTGCTAAAGATATTTATAACACTTCAAGCTGTACATTAAGTAATGTAACAATAAAAAATTTAGGTCTTGATAAACAATCAAATAATAATAATTTTCAAAACAAATTAAAAAGAAAAGAATATTTTAAAATTATTTTAGGAGAAAATTCACATTTTTATGCCAATAATATTGAATTTCTCAATACTAATGAAATAATTGTTCCCTCTTTTCATAAAATGTTTATTTTGAAATCAAATGAAAAAGTTATTTATAAAGTCGAAAAAATATAATGATAAAATAACTTTATATTAGAATAATTGAATAACATACTTGCAAAAAACAATCTTTTTTATTTATAATCTGTAATTATTATTGTTGCATTTTAAACAACCGATGTTTAAATTTGCTGTTTTGAGTAGTGTGTAATTAAGATTTCTATTCAAAATAATTTTAAAACCCTAATTAAATAGGAAGGGAAAAAAATGAATCTAAACGAAAAAGATGTTTTACAAAAACAAAAAAATCTTAAAGAAATTGAAGAAATGATTTCTAAAGCTATTAAGAAAGTTGGTGCAAAAAAAGAAAATGACATTTGCAAATATATACCAGTTACATCCGGAGGCTATATCCATCATTTCACTTTAAAGAAAATGAAGAAAAAAAACCCTTCAGAACTATCTTCTATGATTAAAGAATTTATTATTAATGTTGAAAAGCCACATGTTGTTAATCCAAAACCAAGAGCTGCACGCGGTTCTAGAAAAAGAAGAGACCAGCTTAATTTCACTAAATGGCAACTAGAAAGAATGTTAAATATTGCAAGACTTGCCGGCGATAAAGAAATTATTTCAATATTAAGTCCTAAAAAATCTTTAGCATCTTATAAAAGAGATTTGATTCAAGCGATAAGACAAAACAGAGTTGAACAAGAACTTTGGAATGGCTACATTGAAACAGTCAATGCTCAAAATTCTTTATTGAATTTCGAAGAAACATTTATGAATAAAAAATAATTTAAATATTATCATTAAAAAAACCTTTGAATAATTAGTTTTCAAAGGTTTTTTTTTATTTAAAAAAAATCCTTCAAAAGTATTTTCAAAAGCTAATTTAACTTGATTTTTAAAATAAATGGCCTATAATTAATTGCACATTTAAATAACACGAATTTTATTTATAAATAAAGGAAAACAAATATGTCACAAACTGAAAAAAAAGATTTCGGAAAAGTCCGATCTTTACT
Source organism: Parachlamydiales bacterium (assembly GCA_041661445.1). Classification (GTDB taxonomy): domain Bacteria; phylum Chlamydiota; class Chlamydiia; order Chlamydiales; family SM23-39; genus JBAZUK01. The sequence goes on along the minus strand of JBAZUK010000004.1, from coordinate 85,423 downwards.
TTGGCCAATACATACATTTGAATTAAAAAAAATGCTTCCGATGCTGGTCATGTTTTTTTGTATAAGTTTCAATTATACAATCTTAAGAGACATGAAAGACTCATTAATCGTAACAGCAGGCGGTTCAGGAGCAGAGGCAATTCCCTTCTTAAAGTTTTGGGGAGTTCTTCCAAGCGCTGTAATTTTTATGTTAATATATGCCAAACTTTCTAACAAATTAAGTAAACCGGCTTTATTCTATGCAACAATCTTGCCATTTTTGGCATTTTTCGCATTATTCGCTTTAGTACTATATCCTGCTCGCGATGTCCTTCACCCTCATCATTTTGCTGATAAAATGCAAGGCATTTTACCAGTAGGATTTGTCGGATTGATAGCAGTTCTTAGAAACTGGACTTTCTCTTGTTTCTATATATTATCTGAACTCTGGGGCAGCGCTGTATTATCATTATTATTTTGGGGTTTTGCAAATGATATAACTAAAGTAAATGAAGCAAAAAGATTTTATGCATTATTTTTAACTGGTGCAAACATTGCTCTTTTAGTATCTGGTCCAACAATCAGATATTTTGCAAACCTTCCTAAAACATTAGTTGGAATTGCAGGGGTTGATCCATGGGGAATTACAATAAACAGATTGATGTTAATCGTAGTTGGAATGGGATTGGTTGTAATAGCTTGCTATTGGTGGATGAACAAAAATGTGTTAACAGATGCTCGTTTTTATAGTCCTGATGAACAAAAATCTACTAAAAAAGCAAAACCAAAACTTTCTATGAAAGAAAGTTTCCAGTTTTTAATCAAATCAAAATATTTAGGACTTCTTGCAATTCTAGTTATTTCTTACGGTATAGCAATAAACTTGATTGAAGTATCTTGGAAAGCACAATTAAAACTGCAATATCCAAATTCAAATGATTATCTAGCATTTATGGGTGGATTTTCATTCTGCACAGGATTATTGACAGTATTTACTACTATGTTCTTAGGTGGAAACATCATGAGAAGATTCGGCTGGAGAGTTTCAGCAATGTTGACTCCTATATTATTGTTGTTAACCGGACTTCTATTCTTTGGATTAATTCTTTTCAAAGGATATTTACCTGCTCACTTAGTAGGCGGAATTTCACTTCAATTGCTTATAGTACTTGCAGGTGCCGTTCAAAACATTTTAACCAAATCATGCAAATACACATTCTTTGATCCGACAAAAGAAATGGCTTACATCCCATTAGACCAAGAGTCTAAAGTTAAAGGAAAAGCAGCTATTGACGTTGTAGGAGCAAGACTTGGAAAATCAGGCGGATCTTTATTACAACAAGGTCTAATTATTATGTGTGGCGGTCTTATCGGCGCAGCCCCAATGATAATTGTTGGTTTGATTGTTATCATAACAACAATGTGGACTTTATCCGCTAATGGATTAAGCAAATTGTTCATTGCTAAAACAAAAGAAGAAGAGGAAAAGAAAAAAATTACTGAAGCGGATCTTCAAGTTGTTGCAAAACCAGCAACTTCTAAAGAAACTATCAACTAATTTCCCTCTCCTAACATAATAAAATAAGCCCGTTTCCTAACGGGCTTATTTTTTTTCACATCTCAAAAACTATTTAATCTTATGTATCTTTTTTGTTTTAAAATATTTACAACATTACTTGAAATCCAATGAATAATTAAATCATTCTTGAAAAGATAGATTTTTTTAATTAAACTACTATTATTTTAAAAGACAAAAAGCATGTTTAAATACGATCTTAAATTTATTCGAAATTTTTCTATTATCGCACATATCGATCATGGAAAATCAACTATTGCAGACAGACTGCTGGAATTAACAGGGACAGTATCTAAAAGAGAAATGCAGGAACAATTTTTGGATGCAATGGATCTTGAAAGAGAAAAAGGAATTACGATCAAGGCCCATCCTGTAACAATGTACTATAATGCTAAAGACGGCAACACTTACCAGATAAACTTCATTGACACTCCCGGCCACGTGGATTTTTCATACGAAGTTTCACGATCTCTTGCGGCCTGTGAAGGCGCTTTACTTGTAATCGATGCTTCTCAGGGAGTACAGGCCCAAACTCTTGCAAACGTTTTATTAGCCATAGACAAAAATCTGGAAATTCTTCCAATTATCAATAAAATAGATCTTGCGGGTGCTAATGTTGAAGATGCCAAAAATCAAATCGAAGATGTCTTAGGATTGCCAACTCAGAATCTTGTTCTTGCTTCAGCTAAAAAAAATATTGGTATAGAAGAAATATTAGAAAGGATCATTACAGATATACCTCCTCCAAAAAAAGCAGAAGAAGATACTTTAAAAGCTCTGATATTCGATTCCCATTATGATTCATATCGGGGAGTAATGGCTTATGTGAGAGTAATATCCGGTGAAATAACTAAAAAAACTAATATTAAACTGATGGCCACCGATAAAAATTTTGAGGTCCTCGATGTAGGAATTTTCTCTCCTACCGAAAAACCTGTGGACTCCTTAAAAGCCGGCGAAGTCGGATATGTAGTAGCAAATATAAAAAACACCCGGGATATTAAGATCGGCGATACAATAACTTTAACAAAAAATCCCGCTAAAACCCCCTTAGATGGTTTTAAGCTTATTAATCCCGTTGTTTTTGCGGGGATTTATCCTGTAGACTCATCTGATTTTGAAAGTTTGAAAGACGCATTAACGAAATTACAGCTGAATGATTCAGCATTAAATGTGGAGCAGGAAAGTTCTCAGGCATTAGGATTCGGTTTTAGATGCGGTTTTTTAGGCCTTCTTCATCTTGAGATAGTATTTGAAAGATTAACAAGGGAATATGATCTAGACATTATTACAACATCTCCAAGCGTGGTTTATCAGGTTCATTTATCAAACGGAACCCAATTGTCAATTGATAATCCAGCATATTTTCCCGATCCTACGCTGATTGATTATATCGAAGAGCCATATGTAAAATGCCATTTGATGCTGCCAAACGAATTTCTTGGGAACATTATGAATTTAGGGATGGAAAAAAGAGGCGAGCTGATAAAAACAGAAACTTTAGATGCCAAAAGATTACTTTTAACTTTTATTTTCCCTATGAATGAAATATTAACAGACTTTAATGACAAACTGAAATCGATTACAAGAGGTTATGGATCTTTCGATTATGAATTTTTTGATTATAGAAAGTCAGATATCATCAAACTTGAAATAAAAGTAAATGAAGAGCCTGTTGATCCTTTCTCTGTTTTAGTACATAGGTCTAAAGCAGAAGGCAGAGGAAGAGCTTTATGCAATAGATTAAAAGATCTAATCCCAAGACAACTTTTTAAAGTACCTATTCAGGCTGCTATAGGCGGAAAAATTGTTGCAAGAGAGACCATTTCTGCCATGGGAAAAAATGTTACTGCTAAATGTTATGGCGGAGACATCACAAGAAAAAGAAAACTATGGGAAAAGCAGAAAAAGGGTAAGAAAAAAATGAAAGAACTGGGAATTGGCAAGGTAACAATTCCATCTTATGTTTTTACAGAAATTTTAAAGACGGAATAGCTTCTTAGCCTGCTAGTATCTCGTCTCTGATTTTGTTCATCTGTTCAATAGTTCTATAATTTTGAAATTTGAATTTTTTTTCATCTTTTATAATGACCAAATGATAAAGCATTTCAATTCTCTCGATCATCCTGTCTGCTCTTTCTTTGGCAATATCTTGATCTTCATTCTCGGCTATGTAGAATTTCTTAAGTTCATTAGCTAGTTCATGTCTTCTTTTATATACATCTTTAATCTTTTCTTTTCCGGACTGGGTAAACTTTCTTTGAGACCACTGAAAATATGTTGTTGCCCAGATATATTGTTTGTTCATCTCAAACTTCGATTTAGGATGCGTTGGAGAAAAAGCCATACCGCCATCGATTAAATTAATATTGAGAGCAGCTTTTGGGTTATTTTTACTTCTTTGAACCAGAAAATTTTCAGCATGTCTGTCTAAATTTCCTGAAACAATATCATCGATTATCAATTTGTCAAATAATTCATCTGAAAATTCAATTCCTTCCAAGTCAACTTTTTTTCTATAATTTTTATGAATCCCGAAAAATTCAGTAGCCAGCGAAGCATTTGGCACAAATAATTGAAAGGATCCTTTCTCCTTTTCTGTATTTTTTCTTTTATATTTATCAGGATTCAAAGAAACAACAGCTGTCGGCGGTACAATTCCGGTTCCCATCTTATCATCCATTTCAAAACTTGCGGCTTCAGCAATATGGCACTTTCCGGCCAGATGGATAAAAACAGAACCGCCATATCCTAACTTCTTAAGAATCTTGTTTCTTACCCGCATTAATAAAGAAGGGGCATGTAAAGAAAGCGAGTCAGCCGAACCCGGTTTGTAAACCCCTATAGTCTGATGATTGAGATCTCTAATAAAATATGTTCTGGACCAGCCGTTGCCGGATTCTATATTTCTTATCCCCAGATTCGTAGCCAGCATCGCTTCGAGTAATTGGTTTTTTAATCTTTCATATTTTGCAGCTGATAGTTTTCTCTCTTTAAAGAAAAATGGAATATATTTAACCAAGCCTTCTTTATCTTTTTGCTGCTTGTCGAGTTTTCTATAATCTTCGCAGGAACTCAAAGATCTTCTTAGAACAGTTAATATCCTGCTATTAATTTTCGAACGATCATAAATTTTTTCTGACATCGGTGCTAATGCATCAAAAAAAAGTCTGGTTACAAGAGAATCATCAACGCTCTCAAATCTGGAAACCAGATTATTGATAACCAATCTGATGTGATCCTGATTCACATGATAAAAATTCGATTCAAAAAATTTGCTAACTATAAAAACAATTTTCTGAATGAAAGACATTTTTTTCAGAATACCGTCTACACAAAAATACACATCCCCTCTTTGTCTATTTGAGAGAATTTTGATATTTTCCTGATCGATAACTGCAGATCTATTTATTACAACACTCATCTATACTTCTATAATTATTTATTTTTATAATACATTTATTATACTATTTATAAATATTAATTTCAATTTATTAGCTATATTTACAAGTTAGCAATATTATTAAAATTTAAATTATTAATATAATTATCCTTGAGTTGTAAAATCAGTTTTTGTAAGATTTATCTTTTGTCCTCGTAGCTCAGTGGATAGAGCGATCGCCTCCTAAGCGGTAGGTCGCGCGTTCAATTCGCGCCGAGGACATTAAATATATTATAATTTTTAAAATTAACTGATATTAAAAATTTTAATATTATTTTAAATATTTTTTTATTGAATTTTCATAAGATGATTAATATATATAATTTTTTAAAGTTAAATATTTAATTAAAAATTATTATATATGTTTTTTAATAAAATTATCGATACCCTCAGCTATACCTAAAGAGATTTTTTCCAGGTACGTTTTTTTTCTGATATTATCTCTTTCCTGAGAATTTGTTAAAAAACCGGCTTCTATTAAAATTGAAGGCATCTTGGTTTCTTTTACAACGACAAAATCCCCTTTTCTTATACCTCTGGAATTAGCACTCGTATTTTTGATTAAATCTGTTAAGACACAATTAGCTAAATTTTTTGAATGTTTTGTTTTGGATTTATTTTCATTTGAATCGTGAAAATATATTTCTATACCATTTGCTAATTTATTTGGGCATGAATTGAAATGAACACTAACAAAAATTTCCGCATTTAAATTATTCGCCCTGTCCACTCTTTTTTTAAGAGGAACGAAATAATCCTTATCTCTAGTTAAAAGGACTTTGTAACCATACTGTTCAAGATATTTTTTTGTAAATAAAACAGTGGTCATCGCAAGTCTTTTTTCTTCAAGATAGGGATATCTGATCTTCGCGCCTTTATCAAGTCCGCCGTGCCCTGCATCTAAAATGATTATCGGTTTTACCACCACATTATTTTGCGGCGCTACGGATATAGCTTCATCACAAAAAACATATGATATAAAAAAACATAGGATAAGAATTTTCTTTTTAATCATTGAAATCTCAAAAAAAAATTTGTTTATCTATTAATAGCTGAATCAGATTTACTTTCTTTAAAATGATATAGCATTATTTTAAAACTTAAAACTAAATTCATCAAAAAATTTTTGAAGTCCAAAAACAAAATCGCAAAACTTAAGAAATTTTATGCGAAAACCTCAAAAATTATATTTTTCTATTTGAGAAAAAAAATCTTGGGGATTTTAGATTTTAGATATATTTTTTCATAAAATTTTCAATACCTTCAGCAATTCCTAATGAAATTTTCTCTAAATAGATACCATTTCTGATATTATCCCTTTCCTGAGGATTTGTTAAAAAACCCGCTTCTATTAAAATAGAAGGCATTTTGGTTTCTTTTACAACAACAAACTGTCCCTTTCTAACCCCTCGTGACTCTGCCTTGGTATTTTTTATCACATTGCTTAAGACACAGTGGGCTAATTTTTTTGAATTTTTGGTTTTTGCCAGATTCTCTTTTGAGTTATGAAAATAGATTTCAACGCCTTTTGCAATCTTGTTAGGGCAGGAATTGAAATGAATGCTGACAAAAAGATCGGCCTTTAAATTATTTGCCCTGTCGACTCTTTTTTTAAGCGGTACAAAACTATCTTTATCTCTTGTCAGAATAACTTTGTATCCATGCTGTTCAAGATGTTTTTTAGCTAAAAGCGTTGTAGTAAGAGTTAGTTTTTTTTCTTCCAAGAACGGATCTTTGATCCTAGCGCCTTTATGAAGACCGCCATGTCCTGCATCTAAAACAATCACAGGCTTCAGTGATATTTTATTATGCTCAGCTGCATCAATATTAGAAGAAAAAAACAAAAAAGATAAAATACAAGAAATTAAAACCGCATAACGAATCATAAACACCTTACAATCTTAAACATATTTCTTTTGATATTTCTCTATCATCAAAATCGATAGTCGTGTTTTTAAAAATTTGATAAGTTTCATGTCCCTTTCCAGTTATTATAACTATATCATCATCCGTTGCAAGACTAATTGCTTTTTCTATCGCTTTTTTTCTATCTGCTTCAACTAAAAAATTAGCATTCTTAGAAAACCCTGATATTATTTCATCAATTATCTCTGAAGGATTTTCCGATCTGGGATTGTCGGATGTAACAATTGAGATATCGCTATATAATTCCGATGCTTTTGCCATTTTAGGTCTTTTAGATCTGTCTCTATCGCCGCCACAGCCGAAAACATTTATTATTCTTCCTTTTTTTACTTCCCTTAAGGTCTGCAATACATTTATTAATGCGTCATCGCTGTGTGCGAAATCAACATAAATATTTTTGTTTTTATTATTGGAAACCTTTTCAAGTCTTCCCGCTACCTGTTTGAAACTTTTTATGCTTTTAGATATTTCTTGCGGATCAATACCTAAGCAGATAGATGCGCTAAATGCTGCTAAAATATTATAAATATTAAATTTACCGACCAAATTAGTAACAACATCGATTTTCATATCCTGATATTTTAAAACAAAGCTCGATCCATCTAGAGAATATTTAATATTTGCAGCCATCAGTGTAGCATTCTGCTTTAAAGAATAAGTAATTACTTTTGCTTTTGTGTCTTTGATCATCGATGAATAGCTCTCGTCATCTGCATTAACAACTGCATAGGATTTCTTAGATAAGGAATCAAAAAGTTTCTTTTTAGAATTTTTGTAATTTTCAAAAGTCTTATGATAGTCCAAATGATCTAATGTAAGATTTGTAAAAATTGCAATATCAAAATCAATATTTTTTAATCTTTGCTGTTCAATGCCGTGAGAAGAAGCCTCCATGCATACGCTTGTGCATTTTGCATTAACCATTTCCTTTAAAAATTTTTGAATGGTAATGCAATCCGGAGTAGTTAATTTTGAAGAAATCTTATTTTCGCCTGCAATATATTCAACCGTCCCCATAAGACCGCATTTATTATTATTGCTATCCAGAATATGCTTGATTAAATATGATGTTGTAGTTTTTCCATTTGTTCCGGTAACCGCAATGCAGGATAAATCCTTAGAAGGATTTTCATAAAAATTATTAGCAATATCTAGTAAAGAATCATCGATGTCATCGCTTATAATTTGAGTAACATTTTTTAAAAAAGGATCATATATATCTGTCATTATAGCAACAGCGCCAGCAGCTACTGCATCATATGTAAAATTAGTTGCATCGAATTTCAGACCTTTTCTGGCTATGAACAAACTATTAGGTGAAACCGTTCTTGAATCTGAACATATTGCAGATACTTCGATATCTGAATTACCTTTAATTTCTTTATATTTTATGTTTTTTAGTACTTTTTTTAATTTCATTTTTTTAGTTCCAGGATTTATACAGATCCGATAATTTTTTAATTTCTTTTGACCAGTCGGCTTTTGCTGCATCCCTTCTAGTATCAGGATAAGGATAACCGAAAGGATCATCCGGCGCAACACCTAAATAATTAAGAGATCTAAGAGCAATCTCTTTAAAAACGGGAGCTGCGCAAACGCCGCCCTGATAAATTTTCCCAAGTCCGGGAACATATTTCTTTTCCGGCTCATCAATTACCACTATTAAAACAAACCTGGGCTTCTCAACCGGAGCAAATCCGATAAAAGAAGAAATATGAACATCCTTGTTATAATGTCCATCAGTAATTTTTTCTGCAGTTCCGGTTTTTCCGGCCTCAGTATATCCGGGAAGATCTGCTGCCGGCGCCGATCCGCCTGATTTTGTTGTATATTTCATAGCATGTTTGACAAGCCTGCAGACATCTTTGCTTAGCACTCTCTTTCTATTGGTCAATTCGAAATTCTTCGTATTATCAACAATAACCCTATCTTCCCCATCAATATTCTTTACAATCTTTTTTAATAATGTCGGCTTAACATCCAGGCCTTCATTTGCAATTATCGAATGTGCCCTTAACATCTGAACGCTGTTGATCAAAATATTATATCCCATAGCCAAAGAATAAGGAGTTGCTTTAGACCATTGCTGCAAACCGTTTTGATGTTTTTTATCACTTGCGGGAACAAAACCTTCAGATTCTCCGGGTAGCTCAATTTCTGTTTTACGGGAAAAACCGAAGACCTCGATGAGATTATCCCTATACCATTTCTCTCCAAGAGCATTAATCACCCTATCTACTAAAATTGCAAAATAGACGTTAGATGATTTCTGTATAGCATGATTCATATTTAGAAAATGATGCAGTCTTACATCTTTTATAGGCTTGTTTCTTCCGGGAAAATTTCCTTTTGAAGTTGCAATTTTATCTTCAGGATGAAAAATCGGATGTTTTTTTTGTTTAACCAGCTCTTCATTTGCTTTTAAACATAATGCAAGAGTAATCGGCTTCATGACGGATCCGGGCTCATAAGGATCAACAATAGCCTTAACTTTTGTAAACTCTTTTAACTTTTCATCATTGAAATATTTGCTGTATTGTCTAATATCAAAAGTAGGCACCTGGGCAAAAGCTAGAATTTCTCCGGTATAAGGGTCCATCATTATCGCCCATCCGCCTTTAGCATTTACCTTTGCAACACCTTTTTCAAGCTCTTCTTCAGCAATAGCCTGTAAACAATGGTTTATCGTTAAATAGACATCGCACCCGTTCTCGGATTCCTCTATGACTTCAGCGGTATCTAAAGGATGCCTTAAGGACCTTGTAAGAGTGCTTTTTCCTAATCTTCCCTGAAGATAATCATTAAAATATAGTTCAAGTCCGCCTGTCGGAATTGATTGAAAAGTAATAGGGTCTTTTTGCTCTTGTACCGTATGCATGACAGGGCCTAATAGTGCTCCGAAGGGATAGCTTCTTTTATAATCTATAACAAAAAAAATTGCATTTTTAACAATTTTTTGTTTTTTAGAAAAATCCTGCCACCATTTCATTATTTCATCTTTTTTTTCCTTATCGATCCAGGAAATTATTCTTCTGCTTCTGCTTTTTTTTAAAAATTCCCTGAAAATTTTTTCTTTATCTTCCAAGGGACAAGGGAAAAACTCGAATATTTTTTTTGCAACAGCGATTTTCTGCTTCATGTCTAAAGAATATGGATCGATATAAAGATGGAATTTTGGTACTTCAACAACAAAAGGGACATTGTTTTGATAATGATCTTTTTTAATTTCGGTATTTGAAAAGAACCTTCCTCTGAGAAAATACTGTTTTATATCAATTTGATGCTGGGAAGCTGCAATCCTGTCCCATTTATCGCCTTCAATTACCTGCAGACGATAGAATTGAATTACAATTAATCCAAATAAAAAAAATATAAAACATGCAATAAGAACTAAACGTTTTGTTTCCTGCGAATCAACTGAATTAGATTTCATGAGTTTAATTACTGAGTATAAACTTCTTTTCTGTTTCCTTCAAAAAGAGCTATTCCTTCAGGTATATTCAAAACATCTTCTACGAAAGGATGTTTAAGATGACTAAATTCTGGTTGTCTGATCAATTGCATCAAATAGGCAGGATTCTCAAAAACTTCGACTTCATACTGCATCTTTTTAATTTCCTCTTTCAGATTGTCAATTTCTTTTGCTACCTTAGGAATTTCAATTTTCAAAGATGTTACCTCATTTTGTTTTTCAATGTAAGAATAAAGACACATTGCAAAAGCGAAAAGACATATTAATATTTTAAAAGTACCTGATTTATTCATCTTTTCCTCTAATCCTTTTTGCTATTCTCATTTTTGCGCTTCTTGCTCTTCTGTTTTTTTCATAATAAGGCGGAGCTATTGGTTTTTTTGTTATGATTTCCAATCTGTCATCTTCCTTGAAGGTATTTTTTACAATTCTGTCTTCAAGGCTGTGAAATGAAATAACGACTATTCTGCCGTCTATACTCAATCTTCCGATCGCATCATTTAGACCTTCTTTCAAAATATTAAGCTCGTCATTAACACAAATCCTTAAAGCCTGAAAAATTTTTGTTGCAGGATGAATTTTTCTTCTTTTCCCTAAAACCGGCTCTAATACTTCTAAAAGTTCAAAAGTAGTATTTATTTTTTTTCTTTTTCTGTTATCCACAATCTGTTTTGCAGCTTTTTTCGATTTTGATTCTTCACCGTACAATCTAAAGATTTTTTCCAGCTCGCTCTCCGGCCATTCATTAATTATTATTCTTGCAGTCAGTTCTTCAGATTTGTTCATTCTCATATCCAAAGGTGCATCAAACCGAAAACTAAATCCCCTATCGCCGACATCAAACTGCATTGAGCTGACACCTAGATCAAAAAATATTCCATCACAGTATTTTATATTCATCTCATCTAGAATTTTATTGATATATCTGAAATTCGAATGGATCATCCTCACCTTGTTCATGTAAGGCTTTAGATTTTCATTTGCAATTTCCAAAGCTTCTTTATCCTGATCGCATCCGATAAAGATATCTATTTCAGGATGTTCTTCCAGGATTGCTTTTGCATGGCCTGCAGCGCCTAAAGTACCATCAAAAAAGGTTTCTATTTCCATCTCTTTGAAGGCTTCTAGAAACTCTTTTAAAAGTACTGGGAAATGTCTAATTTTCTGTAACTGTTCCATCTACTTCATTCAATAATGAAAAAGCATCTTCTGTCATTTTAGCCAAATCAAGCTCAGTGTCTTTTCCTAAAAGTAGATTAGATAAATTTTTATCGTAAGACTCTTTTGACCAAAGCTCGATTTTATTTAAAACACCAGCTATTACTATTTCTTTTTTAATATTTACAGCTTGTTTTAAATGGTTAGGCAAACTAACTCTTCCAACTTTATCACAGGTAGATTCATGTAAAGTTGAAAAAAATAAAGTGAAAAATTTCTGATACTGGCTTATATGCTGCTTCCCTTGAAATTTTTTTACAATTTTTTGAATCTCGCTTCTTTTATATATGCACAAACAGCCGCCTAATCCAAGTCCGATAAAAAATTCAAGCCTGCCTTCTTCAACAAGACCGAATCGCATCTGCTGAGGAAGCACAAATCTGTTTTTCTCATCTAATTTGCTATTTGATGATCCACTAAAAAAGAATTGATCCATAAATTTTCCCACCATCTACCACAAATACTAACAATTTATTTAAAAAGTTGTAAACAATTTCTGATTTTTTTCTTAAAACAGGATCTTTTTTCATCTAAAAATCTATACATATATATTTAAATATAAATAATTTAAAAAAATCTGAAAAACATTTTGTGGCATTAGGTGGGAAATTGTGGAAAGTTTGTTAAAAAACTTAGGAGTAAAATAACTTTATGAACATCAAACAATTAACGCAAAACACTAATTATAAAATACTTAAAACTAATGTCTGAAGTTGGAAGAAATATGATTTTTGTTGTCGACAACTTGGTTCATGGTAAAAAAAATTCAATTTTCAAAGCTTTTTACTAAAAACCTGTTATCTCTATCGCTAGATCAACCCAGTTTTCTTGATAAACAAAAATTAAAGTTATTGGCTGATAATTCAGACCATCAGAAGAAGGATTTAAGTTAGCAACAAAGTATAATTAATTAAAAATAAGAGATTTACAATCGATTAGGACAATTTGTAAATTCTATTTACAATTTGGCCAATTTAAGCCCACTACTTAAGAGGCGGCCTTTTTTAATCGTTTTTATCAGTTAAATTAAAAAAATAGAACTAATAGGAATGTTGGGTCAAATGTCTTTTTTTGGGAGAGATAAAAATGCGCATGAAATTGATTGTTTTATTGAATATCAAAACTTTCTTATCCCCATTGAAATAAAATCTGCTCAACCAATTAATGGAAATTTTTTCGAATGTTAAAATTATTGGGATAGCTTATCTAAAAATACTAGCGAAAATACTTTTGTAATTTATGCTGGCAATGAGAATCAAACCAGAAGTTCTGGCAATATTATATCCTGGAAAAATATGGGAAATTTTAACATCCTTTAGATGCATAAACAGTGCAATGAAAAAACAAAAATATGTTTGCAATAGGCTCAATAACTTAAATGGTACATTTAAGTTCTTTCAACTTCATGTCCCTTCCAAAAAGAATACAAGTCCTTTGATCTACTATAAGCATCTTGAATATCCTTCAAAAACAATCCAAATAAGGTATAAATGGCAACAGTGCTGCTAAACAAATCTATTGCATCAAGAAGAGTGCCTTCAAAAATTAAAACTGATGGTGAAATAGCAACCATTAGCATTGATAAATATAAAACAGAAAATCCTGATATTATATTCCATGCTATTTTACTTATTTCCTTCCAACTTTTAATATCTCCTTGATTTACTAACTGTTTTTCTGGAGATTGTGAGATTGGACTTAATGGGCTTACCGTAGACATAATTTCCTCTTTTTTATTTTTTTTGTTTTAATATAAAAATTCAATTATTTAAGCTTTTTCAACTTCATGACCTTTCCAAAAAGAATACAAGTCCTTTGATATATTTCCAGCATCTTGAAGATATTTAAGACCAAAGCTAAATGATACATAAATTAACACTGTAAGTGAAAAAAGGGATGCCACATAAATTATCGGTGTTCCAGTTAGCACGAATTTGGAATAATCAGAAACAAGTAACATCGAATTAATTAATGTGATGCTAGAAATGAAAATCTTCCAAATTAATTTACATGTCTCCTTCCAAGGATTAATTTCTTGGATTTTAACAGATTTATCTACTGCTAAAGAAATTGGTGATATACTCATAAAAACACTCCTATTTTAAGTTTGTTTTAAAAATATTTCTAAGATCATTTGCACGACTTATCGCTCCGGCTGCTATAGAAAAATATAATAAATAAGAGCCGATCGTTTCCCAACTAGGTAAATATTTTGAATATCCCTGATTCTTAGTTGTCGGCTCATTTTCTCGCTTAACCCTTACAGGAGGGATAGTGTTAAGATTATAAGCATTATGAATTGCTGGTTTAGTACACAATCTGGTGCAACAACAACCAATAGCTGTTATAGCTGCTATTGCAACAGCACTAATAAGACACACCGCCTCTCTTGTAACTGCAAAACCAGTTCCATTTGAAGAAACGTATGTGAATCCATATTGTTGAACACTTTCTTGCAAAAAATTTAATGCAACCGTTGCATTTGCCATATTTTTACTCCTTTTTCTTTTAAAATTATTTAAGCTTTTTCAACTTCATGTCCTTTCCAAAAAGAGCATAAGTTCTTTTCAGCTTCATAAAGGTTATCAATAAAAAAACTATAAGAAAAATAAATGTAGGTTGTAAGAAAAAATAGTTCCGGAAGATAAAGCATTGTATTTTCAAAAGTAAGGACAATAGATGGATTTGAAACCAAAAACATAGTGCTAATCAGGGCCATGCTTGCCCAAAAAATATTCCACACTAATTTACATATTTTCTTCCAAGGCTTTACATCTTGAGTTATTACATGATTCTCGTTTTGAGGATATGACTTTATGGATTGTATAGACATAATGAAACACCTCTTTATGATTTATTAGTTAAAATTTTTCTAACACCACCTATGATGGTTATCATAGTAGAAAGAATTAATAAAGGTTTTTGAATAGTTCCAAAACTAGGTATATATTTCCAGAAACCATGTTCTTTAGGAGGTTCTACGATAACTTGTTTAGTTGACATAGGAGGCACGGTATTAAGGTTATAATAATTTCCTGGTTTAGTACACAATCTAGTGCAGCAACAACCAATAGCTGTTATAGCTGCTATTGCAACAGAACTAATAAGACATACGGCCTCTCTTGTAACTGCAAAACCTGACCCTTCTACTGAAGAAAAATACATGAAACCGTATTTTTGAACACTTTCTTGTAAAAAATTTAATGCAACTGTTGCATTTGCCATATTTAAACTCCTTAACCAAAAAGTTGGAAGCATTAAAAACCAATCAATTATTTTTGTAAATATTTTCTGCTAATTCAATTAATTAAAATAATCTTTCTGGTTAATACATTTAATTATTTATAAAAATAATTTTTTATAGATCCCTTCGATTTTGTTCTCTACTTAAAATCTTTTTGAAAAACACATAAAAAAATTAAAAAACCTGGCGAAATAACTTTGTAAATAAAATTTTGATTTTTATTAAAGCATGTTCTTAAAAAAATTAAAAAACATGCTCTATAAAAATCTAATAGAATTAATCGACAATATAACCATCTAATAAATCTAAAGCATCTGCGCTTTCTCTTTCTAAATCTTTTCTTATTCTGCCCGCTTCTTCAGCTGAAATGCGATTTAAAATATTTTCATTTCCACGCGAATATCCAAATGCATAAGAAAAAATACCAACTACCGCTGCTGTAACTGTTGCTACAGTGGCAAATGACCATTTAGAACTTTGTGTTTTCTCTTCTTCTTTATCCACTGATGGAATTTTATTATTTACTACTTCAGAAATTCTTGCCCCTAATTCATCTTCCGCTCCAGGTATTTTAGCCTGATAAGCTGCAATTGATTTCATTAGCTCTGGTGTTGCGTTAACATTAATAGAAAAATTTGTAGCACTTGTTGACATAAGTAAAACTCCTTATTGTTTTATTTTAATTAAAAAAATATAAACTTTTTAAGTTCTTATATTATCTTGTTCGTATAACAAGACACTTTTATGCAAAAAAACTAATGCAACTAAAAAACTTATCTAATCAACTCTATGATCAAAAAAAATTTGTGAACATTAAAATCCAATCAATCATTTTTGTGAAGATTTCGTCAAAAAAAATAATATTTTATATATAATGAATCAATTGGCTTTTGTTGAAAACAAAAGTGTTTTTAGCTCACTTATGCTTACAAAAGCATTAGAAGCCGGAAGGGTAATTTCAGGTACTGGCTTTGTTCCTTTGGTATTATTCAAGGATAGAGAAGATCTATCTTCTATTATTATTGCTACAGACATTTTAATCTCGCATATGTTAAAAAAAATTTTAACAAATTATTGTGAATATAATAATTATTTTAAAGATTAAAAAAAGATCATGGCTTTGTCTTGTGATAACAGAAAGAAACCTGCAACGAAATCTTAATAATAATCTGTTATTTAATAAGTTATTTTCTTCTAAAAAATTAGCACAAAATTTCTTGCAATTAAATGTCCTAAAAATTACATACGGGTTATAAGGAAGAGAGAAATATATGGAAGATAAGTTAATTTCCGCAGTAGATAAATATTATAAAAAAAAGATCGAGCAGTCGCCACAAAAATTTCAAATAGGTCTTGAACTAGAATTTCCAATCGTCAGATTTGGCGGAAATATTATTGATCTAGAAGTTATCAAAAAGCTTTCTTTTTTTATCACTGAAGATTTGGGATTCAGCAAGATTACTCTTTATAGCGACAAGATACCGGTAAAAATGGAAAATCCTCTTAATGGGGATATTATGTCCTTTGAATACTGCTTTTCCACTTTGGAATTTTCTTTATCTCCTGTTTTAAATCTAGAAGAGATCGTTAGAAGATTCTGGGTTTATTATGAAAAAATAATGAGTTTTTTAACTAAAAGAGAACACCAATTAATTAGTCAGGGAACAAATCCATATAAATGGGCTAAAGATGTCCCCATTCTTCAAACTGATTATCATAAGGTGGTTGATATTTTCCATAAAAGATGTAGATGCAAAGGTATTTATAATATTGATCACTGGGCCTCAATTATTTCTTCAGCTCATACCCATGTTCACCTTAAAGTGGAAAATTTTATAGAAGCGTTAAATATTTTGAATAAGTCTGAATGGATTAAAGGTCTTTTATTTTCCAATTCCAGCTTCTGGGATGGAGAGATAGATCCTTTTTTAAATATGTGTTCGCGTGATTATTTTTGGCAGAACAACTGTTTTGTTTCCAATCAGTCCGATCACCCTGTTGTAGATTTGTATTTCAGTGATTTGCGGGAATATTACAAATTCTTATTAGACAAGATGCAAATTTTTTATGTTATCCGCAATAATAAATATATATCTTTAAATTCCATGAACATTAGAGATTATTTTAAGTCCGACCAAGTTCAAGGGAAAATAATCGATAAAGACAATAGTCTGAAAAATATCACTGTTAAGCCGCAAGAAAGCGATTTGGAATTTTTTAGATTTTATTTTTACAATGTTTTAACCAGACATGGTACTTTGGAAATGCGATCCGATTGTCTTCAGCCTTTAAATGATATATTTTCGACAACAGCATTTAACATAGGAATAGTCAAAAATTGCAGTAAAATAAAAAAACTGCTTGAGTTCATCACAATAAAAAATTCAGTTTTGCGAATAAAAGCGACTAAATATCAGCTTTTTGAAAAAGACTGGCAATTTCTCAACATGCCTATTAAAGAGTTTTTATATACTTTTTACGATCTTGTTAAACAGGGTCTTGTTGAAAGAGGCTATGGAGAAGAAAAATATATCGAATGTTTATGTGATAGAATAGATAAATTGGAAAATCCAGGAAAGAAATTGGTAAATTTATTAAAAACTGGAATGAATCTTAATGACATTATTAACATGAACAATCAAAGAGGTCATTTATGAGCCATGGGAAAATTGGAATTTGGATGTACAAAAATGACGGCGGGATTATACCGCGCACTAAATTAATAAAAATGCTTCGCGATAAGGGTTATGAAGTAATAGATGATTTTGATTTGCGCAAATGTTACTGCATCAATAATTTTGTAATGACAGAGGATGGCAGAGATTTAACTTCTTTGGATTTATTGTTCCATATGAATGCAGATGAAAGAAGTGATCAGCAGATTGATATGCTGCATGCCCTTGAACTCTCAGGAGTGAAAGTTATCAATCCATTTTATCCTTTTGAAAATGCCCGAGATAAATTTATCTCTAACATGAAATTAAGAAAAGCCGGAATAAAAGTGCCTGATTCATTACTTATAGGAAACAATTTTTCTGATTCTTTTATGAAAAAACTCTTCGATGATTGGGGAAGTATATTAGTTAAGCCAAGAAAATGGTTCGGCGGTCAGGGTATCGTCAAGTTTGATAATTATGAACATTTTATGGATTTATATGGGTTGATAGAAAAACACTTTTCGCAATTATTTCTGCAAAGATTTATCCCTTTTACCAAGCAGGATTATCGTGTCGAAATCATAAATGGCGAAGTCGTCGATTACTACAGTCGGGCAAAAGAGCATCAATTTAAAACAAATGTGCACCTTGGCGGTCATGTCGTACCAAGCGCTTATGATGAAGAAAAAATCATTTTGGCAAAAAAAGCAGCAAAAGCATTAGATATTCCCATAACGATAGTTGATATTATTCAATCAAGCGAAAATGGCGAGTCTTATGTTTTAGAAGTAAACGACAGCCTGGGAGTTTTTATTGAAGCTCATAGCAATTATGCAAAACTAAAGATTTATGAAGAATTGTCACATGATGACAAGAAATTGAATATGCTGTTTGATTACATAGTTTTGCAAATGAAAACTTTAAACAAAGTTAAAAAGGAGATCTTATGAGTAAAAAGCCTATAATAGGCATACCTGTTCCCCTTCTCACAACGTCCACATTTTTTAACGGACACAAAAAATCTCTGATCTTAACAAACAGTTATGTAGATTGGATGATCGAAATGGGATGCATTCCTTTGTTCATACCAATAACAATAGATTTAAACGATGTCTCATTTTTTGCTGATAAACTTGATGGTTTGCTTCTGCCCGGCGGACAAGATATCGATCCTTCATTTTATCGCGAAAAACAAAAAGTAGAATATTCCGATAATATAAAATCTTTCGGAAGCATGTTTCATAGACCTCTTTCTTTAGCGCCAGATTCAAAAAGAGATCTAATCGAAATTAACTTATACAATTTAGCCAAGAAAAATAAATTGCCGATACTTGGCATTTGTAGAGGCTTGCAATTAATAAATGTTGCTGAAGGCGGAACCTTACATCAAGAGATTCCCACAGCAACAATAAGTCATTCTGCAGAAGATGATGGATTGACACCTTATCATGAGATATCAATCGAAAAAAGCTCTCAATGCTATAAACTGCTGGGAGTTGAAAAATACTTTACTTCCTCGATGCATCATCAGGCTATTAATCAATTGGGTTCTGATTTATCTGCTTCTTCTAAAGCAATAGACGGAATAATAGAAATTATCGAAAGTAAGAATACTGAAAATTTTATTTTCGGCATTCAGGGCCACCCGGAAATTACCAGAAAAAACTTGTCTTTATATAACAGAATTTTCTTAAAATTTGTTGAGCATGCTAAAAAAAGCAAAGGAATATAGAAAATGGATTATTTTGAAATGTATACCCGCAATATCGGAATTTTTACGAAAGACGAACAGAATAAATTAAAAAATGCGACTGTTTTTTTTGCCGGGGTCGGCGGAGTAGGCGGAATTCAAGCTGTTACATTGGCCCGCATGGGATTGAAAGAAATAATTATTATGGATCCTGGCGTTTTCGATGAAGCCGATATGAATCGGCAATATGGCGCTGCCACTAGTTCTTTAGGAAAAAACAAAGCTTTTGTTATGGGAAATATATTGAAAGATATCGCTCCTTTTACAAAAATTACTGTTTTTGAAAAAACCTTACCGGAAAAAGAACTTAATAAATGGATAGGCATCAGCGATCTGGTTGTTGATGCAATAGATTTGTCTGATTTCAAATATAAATACATGTTCGCCCGCATTGCCAGAGAACATGGGAAATATAATCTATCTTGTCCCATCCCATATCTAAGTGCAATTCTGATGATTTTTGATCCGGATGGCATGAAATTTGAAGAATTCGCCTGCAATGAAAGATACCCTCAGTTTATTAAAGATGAATATAAATTGCAGTTCCAAAGAGAAGAAAATATCAACACTGATTTGCCTTTTATCGGCAGTATTTCCACAAATAGCGGAGCTGCTGCTCTAAGTGGCGCTTTATTAGCTACAGAAGCAGCTTTGATCATAACAAAAAAACGTAAAAAAGAAGATTTGGTAATAGTTCCAGATGTTACTTATATTGACTTATTTACTAGGAGCTTGAATGTATTCAATCCTTATAAGGATTTATAATAAGGACATCAAAAACTGGACAAGACCGGTCTTAATACTAAAAATAAAGATAATTGAAAAGCATTCACATGTAGGTTTTTGTAGGAATAGATGGTAAAATGGAATAAAAAGCAATTAACGGTTCATCGGTTAATCCCATCAATAAAGCGGTAGCTTTTGTTTTGAATTTTTTCAGATTTTTTTTGGACGTCTATTTGCATAAACAATTTTTATCTAAATCATTTAAATTCTATCATGAATCGAAATTTAGTTTGAATTAATTAAATTTATGAAGATAACTTCAAGATTTTATGGATTTTGGAAAACACTTTTTTTTCATTATTTTTTGAAAGAAAAATAATTTGAACATTTTACTAAACAAAGTTATTCAAAATAAATTAACCAAAAGAAGATTCATAAATCCCAAAGTCACAACTACAATTATGATATAAATAAACATTTGAAAAACCCACGATTCCTTATTATTGCGATGATATCTAATTTTCCATTTTTTCCTTATCTGCCACATAGATATTAAATAAATGATAAAAAGAGGAAAAAAAACAATAAATTTTAACCCACCTGCGAAAAGACTTAAAAATAGCAAATAAAAAATCCCTAAAAAACCAAAAAGAGCATATAACAACATAGCAAGAATTATGATATATTTTTTTCTATTAATTTTTTTTGGTAATAGAAAAAAAATCAAAAAAAATCCAGCTATAACAAAATAAATATAAAAAAGAGGTATTCCAAAATCCACAAACTCAATTAATATTTTCTTTAAAAAATTTAAAGCACCCAAAACAAATCTCTTTTTATTTTCACATTAACAATCTAAAGCCGGAAAAGTCAAATATATTTTAGAAAAAAACAATAAAGCTTAAGTTCTAATTAAGGGCGCTAATTATTTTTAAAATGCTTTTTTTACATTAAAAACCATGAAAACCACTTAAATTATACCTGTTTATTTCTTTATATATCGTTGAAATACGCCTGTTTAAACATTTGGCAATTTCTTCAATTTTGTAATTTTTATTTAGATATTCAAAAAATTATTCACGTTCAAAACTTTTAGTTTATAGGCCATGATATTTCTCTCTATTTTGGCTTAATTTTGGATTATACCTTTGTTCCTTTCTTAAATAAATTATTTTAACATAATCTTAATAGAGTAATTATAAAATACTTATATATTTTCGCGATAAGGCTCGAATCCACTAAATACTAAAAATATTAAAACATCATAGTATAAATTTTCTCTCAAACTAAACAACAGCATGAACAATCTGCAAAAAGCTAATTTGAATGTTCATAATTAATAATAACAAAACCATATCAATAAGTATAAAAATTCGTTTACAAAACGACTATTGAATTTTATCAATTTTTTATTTACCTTCATTTGCTTTTAATTTTTTATCCAAAAATCCTTAATCTCTTGAAATAAGTCAAAAACCAAATGATTTTTTAAAATAAATTTAATAACTTTTTAACCTAAATCAAATTTATAATTTTTGTAATTATGTAATATAATAAGAAATCTTTTATTTTTTAATAAGAACTAGAGATAATTGTAAAATATATTTAAGGTGTGATAAAATATCAAAAATAAAGAATAATTATGGTCAATAATTTGGGTTCAAAAAAAGTTCAGGTTAATGTTGAATTCATTGAAAACTTTACAATGGAACAAATTGTAAATGAAATAAGTCAATTATCTAATCCTCAAATAATTATTTGGTATATAGGCATTAAAGGACTCACAAAAACTTGTGCAGATTTTTATAAAAATTTTTTAATTTCTCCTATTTTTAAAAAAAATTTAAATGCTAAATTTTGGTTAGTTGATTTAACAGCCTGGGGTGCTTTCAAAAATCCCTTATGTTCTATCCATAAAAACAGCAGTTTTTGCGATATTATTGAAAATTTTTCAGATAATAGGATCAAGTGCATCAAATCTGCTAAAATTTTTAAGAAAATGCAAGAAATATCCGAACAAAATTTAATAGATTATTTTCGAAAAGCTCTACGAAGGAATTTTATTCAAAAAACTAGCAAAAGTTTTCCTAAAATAAATATTTCTATAAAAAAAATTTTTTCTAACAATTGTCCAATTATGCTTGATTGGTATGATAATGATGCTAACAAATCATATTCCGTATTTCAATATCTTGAAGGCTGCTTATTAATTAATGAAATTTTAATCCATTTTGAAAAAAATAAAATACCCAAAGATTTTCAAATTGTATTTGCTCTACCAAATGACGAATTTAAATATTATAAAGACAATCTAAACTCGTTTCAAAAAGATGTTGAATTTTTTATTAAAAATCAATATCCACTTTTAGAAAACTTTTATTTGAAAGTTAATTTTTTTTCCTTTAAATATGGATCTCAAACCAATCAACGTCCCTACAATGCTTTAGGAAAACATTTAAAAAAATCTGATTTCCTATATGATCGAATTATTACTCAAATTGAAGAAATTCAAAATTGTGATATTGACAAGGAAATACAATGCCACTAGCCATTAAAAATTCTTTATATAAAACTCAAATTAATATAGAAATAGATTTTTCTGGCTTATTTATAACGATTGAAACCCAGAGATTACTCATTCGTTCATATGAAAATGAAGATTTTAATGATTGTATATCATTGTATGGTGATGAAAAGATCACAAAATTTTTTGATCATGGCAAGCCAAGAAATGGAGAAGAAGTAAAAAAAATCATAGATAAAAAAGGTCGAAAATATTTTTTAGCTGGAAAACCTTTTGGTCTATTTTCAATTTTTTTAAAAGACTCTATGTCTTTCATAGGTCAAATTGATCTTGTTCCTACAAAGCATTTAGGGATTGCGGAAGTCGGTTTTATTTTAAATGAACAATTTCACAATCAGGGATTAGGAACTGAAGCTTTGAAAGCCATATTAACTGAATATATCGATGAGATAAATCAAAATAAATCTCTAAAATGCATCGAACTTCCTATTTACAAAATTATCGCTACAGCCCATCCTCAAAATATAGCTTCTAATAAACTCCTTTTAAAAATTGGTATGAACCTTGATAAAATTCAAAAACGTTTTGGTCAACCAAGATTTTGGTATTCATATTCTCCTGCTTCTTTAGAAATTAAAAATCTTAAAATAGGTCTTAAATAATGAACCTTTTTACCAATCATATTTGGGATGCGGAAGAATATCATAAAAATTCCTCAATACAATATGAAGCAACGAATCAACTTTTGCAAAATTTTCAATTTAAAGGTAATGAAAAAATCCTTGATGTTGGATGTGGAGATGGAAAAATTACTGCAAAAATTGCTAGCAATGTTAGACTTGGCTCCATACTAGGAATAGATATTTCACATGAAATGATTAATTTTGCCCAACAAAATTTTCCAAAAAAAATCTTTGAAAATTTATCATTTTTAGTTAAAGACGCAAAAAAATTAGATTATGTGTGTGAGTTTGATGTAATTTTTTCTTCTTTCGCCTTACAATGGCTTTCAGATCAAAATGATTTCTTTAAAAGATCGTATAAAAGCTTAAAATCGTCTGGTCATCTTGTTGCAACAATTCCTCTTGGAATTTCTTCTGCTTTAGAACAATCAATTGCAGAAAATGTTTCTTCAAACGACTGGTCTTCGTACTTTAGAACATTTTCTCCAAACTGGCACTTTCCTGAAAAAGATAAACTTGAACATTTTCTTATGAACAACAACTTTTTACTAATTAGCTTTTCAGATAAAATTCAAAAAGTAATTTTTCCAACAAGAGGATGTTTTGAAAAGTATGTTTTGCAATGGTTTTCTTATTTGCAAGTGTTGCCAGAACACCTAAAAGCTATTTTTTTTAATCAAATTATTGAACGATATTTGGAAATAGAACCAATTTTACCAAATGGAAATGTCTGTTTCAAATTCTCGAGATTAGATATTATTGCTAAAAAAATCTAATCTTTTATCTTTTTGTAATAAAAATGTAACGATACAATTGAACAAATTAATATAAACCAACAAAAAGCAGCTTCATTCGGAACATATTTCAAAAGTATTAGTGATATTGCAGGAGTAAATCCTCCCACAATTCCATCAGCTAAATTAAATGCTAAGCCAACACCAGTAAATCTAATGTTGGTTGGAAATAAGTCAGCTAGTAAATAGGGAATTAAAGCAGTTATACAAGTGATTGGAAATATACTTAAGAATCCAATTATTCCTATTAAAAGTAAATTTTTATTGTCAATAGCAAGATAAAGTGGGTATAACAAAAATATTATCATTAAAGCACTGCTAATCATAATTTTTCTATTACTAAACTTATCACCTATAATTCCAAATACTGGCAATAAAATTGTTGTTATGAATAATATGGAAAAAGAAATAATAGCATTGATTTGTGAACTTATACCGATCGTTATGTTAAAATATGTTGGTATGTAGGTTGCAATTAAATAAAAAGTTGATGCATTAATAACACCATATGCAGTTCCAATTCCAATAGTTTTTTTATGATTTCTTATTACTCTTCCTAGTGTATTTAGTGTCAATTTATTGGACTTTTCTAATTGTAAAAACAATGGAGTCTCATGCAATTTGTGTCTCAAAAATACTCCAATCAATCCAATAGCTGCACCTGACCAAAATATAATCCTCCATCCCCAAGACATCAAAAATTCTTCAGAAAAAATTTGATGCATAAAGAAAGATTCGGCTAACCCTAAAATTGCTCCTATTTGGTTACCAAATGCACCCCAACTACTCATGAATCTTTTGTTATCTAAATTAGCATTTTCATATAAAAAACAAAAAGTACCCGGCGACTCCCCTGCTGCTGGAATAGATTGAAATAATCTTAAACTAATCAGAGAAATAGGCGCTAAGATTCCTATTTGAGCAAATGTTGGCAAAATTCCTATTACAAAAGTTGGCATAGTCATTATTATTATCGACCAAATAAATGTTTTTTTTCTTCCGATTAAGTCACCAAAATAACCAAAAAGAATCGCGCCTAATGGCCGCATTATAAAGCCTGCACCAAAAGCCACAAAAACCCAAATCCAATTAGATAATTCTGAATGAAAATTAAAAAAAACTTTTGCTAGAATAGGAGCGAAATAAGCATAAGAATAAATCTCAAACCATTCTAAGATATTTCCAAAGGTTACAGATAAAATTACATTTTTTTGTTTCTTGTTTAACAAAACACCGACCATTGAAAAGCTCTATTTAATATTTCTTTTTTATAAAACATTAATTTTTTTAGATACATTTTTAAACCTATCAATTATTTTTTTTTGTTACAAGCGCATTTTTTAGTGGTAGATATTCATTTTTACTAATTGTTTTTATGAAAATCCCTTTTTGAGATTTTAAAACCTGACTCATATGTTTTAATAAACATATCTAATAGTAACTCATCCTTTCAAAAGTTTTTTTTATTAAAGAATAAATAATTTTAGATGCTCCAAAGCTTATAGAAGTAATTAGATTTACAATATTTTTTTTAATAAATCTGGAATTACTTCAACAGCTATCTAAAACATTTAGAGCAATTATTTGATTAGTTTCGAAAATTCTATCTTTATTTTAAGCTTTTTTTGATGATATTTAATCAAAGTTTCCTTAGCTCCTTGAATAATTAAAAAAAAATCATCTAGAGTCAATCCAATCTTCATTATACCAAGCTAAAGTTTTAATTTTAGTTTTTTCAAACGCTTATTCGTAATCTTAATTTAACCAATTTCAATTAATTTTTGTTTGGCTTTTTCGACAATTTTTTGAAATTCCTCCAAAGAAAATCCCCAGAATTCCTTATTAGGATGTCTATAGAATTGTATCATTAATTGACCTGTTTCTTGAGAAATTTCAGCAAATTGGAATCCATCGTAGCTTATTTCTGCAACAAGATTTTCTCTATCTGGTAAACTTACAACTGTAATTCTACATTTTCTCATTTTTTTTATTTATTTCGATGAGTAATTTTTTTGCTTTTTCTAAAACATCAACAAAATCTTTATATGATAATTTTAAAGAAGTCCCAACTTTAATTGAATATAATTTAATTTCAATATTATCGATGTCTTTGTCTTGATTTAAAGTAGCAATAAGATCATTTTTATATGAAATATCAACAACCAATCCTTCATAATTCAAATCACTACAAATTTCTAAATTAAAATTCTTGTTCATATTGTGCCTCTATAAATCCTCTTAATGTTCCATCTTTATAATAAAACAATCCTTTACCTTCAGGGTCGTAAATTTTAAATCCTTTTTCTCCAAGATTTATAATTTTGCTATTAGGATTGTTCAAAATACTTTCTAAAATTTTTTGTCCTTGCAAATTAATCTGCTCTGGATTTCCCAATGGTTTAGGAAAAACACTGGGTTCACGTCCACCATGCTTTGCTAAAGCTCTACCAGATTTGGTTAATCCCTCTCTATCAAAAGCTTTACCTGCCTCTGCTAATTTCTCAATACTAAAACCTTCTATTAATTTTTCTGATGCAGCAATAGTACCCGCATTTATTCTGCTCGAATAAGCCATTTCTTGAAATGATCCACCCCCTCCTGTTCCTGCAAAAGCTTCTAAAAGAACAGCCTTATCTGCTCTTTCAAAACTTTTAGCCATTTCTACCAATTCTTTAGTCCCTTTTACTCCTTTAGCAAAAAGTTCTGGAGCAGCTGCATATGTCGCAAAATCCGTACAAAATTCTCCAAACACTTTTGATCCCATTGCCACTTTTTCTTCTAAAGTAAGACCACCCCATCTTTCAAATAAATCTCCAAGCTCAGGAAATAACGTATCTCTTAATTGTTTCCATTCATTTGTGTCTCTAATTTCATTATAAATTTCCTTTGTAGTTTCTATTGGTTGTAAAATATAATCATATATCAAATTTACTAAACGATCTTCAAAACTATTGACGCCATTATAAATATCTTTTCCAGCTTTGATTGGATCTTGCAAGACCTCAGCAGCATAAACTATTGTTTTTTTACCCGATTTTATAGCACCATTAGACATTCCCTTAATAGCTATTTGGCATAAACGTGCTTTATCACTTAGAGATATTGATTTTTGTTCAATATTTTCATTTACAGAATAACTATTGTAATCATACAATGCTTGATTAAAATCTCCCCTTTCTAAATGTGCATAAGCTCGATCTAAGTAGATATCATGATTATTTGGATTGATTTCAAGAGCTTTTCCAAAGTCATCTATAGCTTGGTCATAGTTTTTTGTTTTTAAAGCTTCCTGCCCTTGATAATAAAATATATTACTTTGCCAACTTCCTTGATTGTTAGAGTTTTTTTTATAATCTGCATAAAAAGGAGTTTGAAAAGTTGAGAATATATAATCAATTTTTCCATGGCCTTGAATAATTAGATCTGGATTATAGCTTTGTATATTTGGAATGTTATTCAAAGCTTCATGAGCTAAAACAGATCCGATGATTCTTTGGTTATCATTATTGAATGAAAATTGATTATTTGGAGTCCATTCAAAGGAATTGTTTGTTAATGAGTTTTTTAAGTTGTTAAATTGATTATCAAAAGCATTTTGTAAAGTAGGTTCAGGAAGAGCAATTGGAGAATTATTGAGAACTGAATTTGGTACTATAGAAGAGTGCTCTGCTTTGTTTTCTTCTTTAGGTTTATTATTATAAGAATCAGCAGCAGTAGCTGCAGCAGCAGAAACGGCTGCTGTAGTTGTTGCAGCAACAACAGTTGCTACTACCGCAACAGTAGCAACAACTACAACAGCAGCAATAATTATAGCTTTTTTATGTTCTTTAATAAATTTTGCTGTTTTTTTTAATTTGTGTGATATCCAATTAGCTCGAAGTATTACTAAACTTTGGTCATAATAAATGGCTGGTATAATTTGATAGCTATTAGAGTAATAAAAAGCATTTTGAAATGTTATATCATTAGAGCCAAGAAGATCTTCTTGGATATCATTTTCAATCGCAATTTTTTCTTCATCAGGAGTATCTGGCATGATACCTTGTCTAGCTAAATATGCAAGAAATTCATCAATCTTATTCCAATCATCTTGAGAACAAATTTGTAATTTTTCATTTTCCAAATCTTCAAGAAATTTAATCACTGCATTATAAGATAGAGTCCCATCTTCATTAAACAGTTTGCTAAATATATCGGTTTTTTGAAAATCCGAATCAGTTGTTGTTGTTGATATCGTATCTGGGATTTGTGAAGCGATTAGTGAAGATGTGTTAATTAAAATAATTAAAAACACAAAGATCTTTGATTTTTTAAAAAGCCTTATCATATAAACTCTCCGCTAAATAAAGAAAAAAGAATTTAGTATTAAAAAAATAATATCGCAAGAAATTTCGAAATATGGTTATTCAGAAGGATACGATTTAATAATTGTTAAAGGTGCTAAAAGTAATAAAATTGTTACGACTTTTCCATCTAATAAAAAAATATCTCCAAGATATATTGAAGTTAAAATGGAGGAATAATAAAAATGATTACCAAGATTGAATTAAACAAGCTCTTAAAAGAAATGTTAAAAACCACTGAACCTAAGCGAAAAGAATTAAATGAATTAATGGGTTTTTTACAACCTAATGAATGAGGTAATATGAAGAATGATTTTAAGATTATTATATCAAGTGATTTGTCTTATGAAGAACTTTGTGCAGAAATA
Organism: Parachlamydiales bacterium; assembly: GCA_041661445.1. Taxonomy (GTDB): domain Bacteria; phylum Chlamydiota; class Chlamydiia; order Chlamydiales; family SM23-39; genus JBAZUK01. Next base: position 56,721 of record JBAZUK010000004.1, on the reverse strand, counting down.
TACTTTGATGATCAATTCGTAGCGATATTGACACAGGAAGAAGGTTTTGAAAATTTAATGATTGAAATATATCCGCCTGAAAATAAAAAGATGTGGCTATTTAAATTTTCTGAGTTTGAAAAAACTTTAATAACAGCTAAAGAAAAACTTTGGAAAATGCGCGAAAAACGAATATAACATTCGAAAAAACTAAAGTCAAAACATTAACATGGTGCTTAGAAGATTGGACCCCATTATATTACATTTACAACTTTGTAGAAGAATATTATCGATATAATGACTTAAATTCGCTAAAAGAAACTACTTTGAATGTAATAAAGAATTTATTAGAAGAAGGTCTAATTGTTGCAGGAACTTTACAAAAAGATAATACTTTTAAAATTTGGGATAAAGGAATAAAAGAAACGTTAATAGAAATAAAAAATAAATGGGATGCTTTAAATCGAGAATTATATCCTCATGAAATTGTGTGGTTTGATATAACAGAAAAAGGCAAGAAACAATTCGAATATTTAAATAGTTTACCTGAACTAAAAGAAACAGACCCATTTTATTTTGATGAAGAAAAAAGTTAAAATTTTTAGTTTTTTTAACTTAATTTATGAATATTTTTAATTACATTACAACTCGTACCTAACATTCTTGAAACAAGTCAAAAAATAAAGCAAAAACAATTTAAATTATTTATGTTGGAATCGATTTTAAAAAAGTTTTTTAAACATTACATTTTTCATAAATCCATTTCATGACCTGAGAGTTTGCTGAATGATTATAGATATCATTTAAAACTAACTCAGCATCATCAATAGCTGGCATTATTTCTATTATTTTCTTATCTTTCTTTTTATTCAAAATTTCTAAAACTCTATCTCTAGAAAAATCATAAATTTGAGTAAATAGAGTTTTAATAAAAGTGGGACCGAGTTTTAAATTCGAAAACTGCATTGGATCTTTTTGTTTTAAATTCTGATAAAGGAGTTCTTGAACAAAGGAAAAAAATCCAATATCGTACGGAAGCCCATAGTATATATCCGAACTTCTGGCAAATACTGAACAATATAAAGTATTTTCCACAATAAAAAAATGAAGACTAATAGTACATGGGAAATCTTTGACATCACTTATTTTATGAAATACCTGATTGATATTGATCATAGCTCTTCGTGTATAGGGATTTTCCAATAATCTCTCCAAAGCCCAGTCATATTGAGATTTATAATCTTTTACTTTCTGATAAAAAACATAATACCCGTAATTGGAAAAAATATAGTCTTTGTCATTTGCTACTTTTTTCCAGAATGAAGAAGCTTCTAAAAGACCGTCATTTATGTTTAAGCTGCCGTCAAAATATGCTAATAGCTCTCTAGTTAGGTATCTGATTGAATTTGGATATCGCAACCAGTGTATTCTGTTTCGGGAATTCAAAAGAACATATGTAATACCGTAAGACTGCTGACATGATCCGGATCTTGTGTTAATATATTTTCCTCTTTTTTTAATAAATTTTATTGCCTTTTTAATTAAATCGTCCAAGTTTTGAGCTTTAATTATTTTAAATCTTGGTATGAAAAAATTTCCCATAGTTAAATTCCTATCAGTTGATATTCAAAATAATGAATAAATAAATAAAATCAACTTGAAATTCATGAAACAAAAAAAAGCTGTACATTCATAAAGTTTATGATTATAAGAAAAATTGAGGAACTATGGATAAAAAAGAAGAAAATAAAACTAAGCTCATAGCATATGGGATGTATTGCAATTTCATTAGAGAAGTGCAGCATTTTGATAATATGCAAACACATTTTAGACTTCTTGCATCCACAATACTTTTAGGATCTATTGCTGCAATAGGTTTTTTATTCTCTATTGAAAATATTAATTTGCCATTTGAAAAAACATTTGCTGCATTTATTGTTTCTCTAATAGGAATAAGTTCTCTTTATACCCTTTGGCATGTTGATCTAAAATTTTACGAACGTTTGCTCGTCAGTAATTTTGCTGAAGCTTATAGATTTGAAGAAATACATAAATGGCTTCCTAAAGCGCATCATAACATGATTAGGGCGAGCCATAAAAAAGACCATCCATCAAACGTAGCTTATTTTTATATTGGATGCATAACCACAATAATATTAACTATTGGATTAACGGCAAGTTATGATCTATATCTGGTTCACAATTGCAAAATATTATCAATCATTTCACTGATTAGTTCTGTCCTAGTTTCAATTATCATTTTTATTTTCATGAAGAAAAAAACAAATAAAATCAATGATTTGTTAAAAGAAATAAATTATATCAGCGAGTAAAAGATGTTTTCATCGGAATATAACAATAAAAAATCGGGAAGATTACCTAGTGATTTTGAAATTATTGAAATGAGTGAAGATCCAGAGACAATAGCATATGGAATGTATTCTGCTCTTGTTTCTTATGAAGATCATTATAATGATCTTCAGACCAAATATAAAGCACTCGCAATAACATGGGTTTTAGCAACTTTTGTGGGCATTGGTTATTTAGTTTCCGGTTTTGAAAAAGATTTACATATTGATGTATTACTTGTTATATCTTTTCTCTCAATTCTTTCTGCGCAAGGAGTTTCATTGTTATGGTATCTTGATGCAGGCATTTATGAATCTTTAATATTTTCAATATGGCAAGAAATTTATAAATTGGAAAAACAATATCCATCACTTGGGAATTCCCATCATTTAGTCAAAAAGCTTTTTAAAGGTCTTACAAAGCCAAGATTATTTCATGGTGTCTTTTATGCTTATTTTGTATTTTTCTTACTTGCGATAGGCGCCACAGGAATCTCTTTATATCTTTATAATATAAATAAATGGCTACTATCTTTGAGCATACCACTGTTTTTCATAATTATTTTAATTTTAAACAGGATTTCCAGCAAACCTCTTTGTGCCGATAAAGAAGATGATTTTAATTAAGTGCTTCGTTTAGTTTTTATCAATAGGTTCATAACTAATATTTCAATAAAAATTGCTATAATTCCTGCAATAACAAAAAGAGTGTTTAAAGAAATATAATTTATAGATTGTCCAATAAATAACGATCCCAGAATATATCCTAAAAAATACCCAGTAAACATTATTCCTGCCGAAATTTCAGCAATCTCTTTAAAGAATTTTTCAACGAAACTTAAACTCAGGGCTACAAAAGCAGAACAACCCAATCCACCTATTATCAATCCGATAATATTGTTATAATACTTTGATGCATAAGATAAGATAAAAAAACCTGAAAAAATGAATATCGGTAGAATGCGATAAAAAAACTTAGCGGGCTTGTATTTTAATAAGAAAAAGATTGTAATTTGTGCAATTCCTACAGCTGCCCAAAAAATTGCTAGTCCATATCGAGAAGCTATCAAATCAAATCCTTTTATTTTACTTAATAAAACAATTCCCCAAAAAGCATAGGTATATTCACAAAGCGAATATAAAAGAATCACCAAGAAAAACAACCAAAATAAAGTAAATTTCCTGCTGAAAATATTTCTATGTTTTAATGCCGAATGTGGATTTTTTACTACTGGCAATGCTTTTAATGAACTTACAAAAAACACAAACCATAAAATACTAATTATCAAACAGTTAAACCACCAATCCTGAAAAATTTTTAAATTAAAAAATAATGGGCCGCTTATTGATCCTAAATTGATGCATGCAAATATTGCCGTTAGAGTCATTGCGCTTAGATTGGGAAATGATAAGCATAAATAAGCCGTTATTGAAGTTAAAATAAAACTAAGTCCCAAACCTAAAATAAACTGGCCGACTAATAATATCGAAAAAATTTGTTTAGAAAAAAATGTGCTCAAAACAACAATAAAAACTCCAATAAAAGCAAAAAAAGTTCCGGAATTTATTATCTTTTTGAGGCCCCACTTTTTACCAAGAAGTCCCGCAATGTTAGAAAACATCACAGCAGCTAATACTAAAGAAAAAGATAAGACCGCATATTGTTTTTCTGAAAGCAAATCGATTAATAAAATATTAGAAATAGATGGTAAAATAGTCCAAGACACTCCAACTAAATAACATATAAAACAAATTATAATTAAAGCAAAAATCTTAGCTTTTTTTCCTATCATAAGTCCCTTATTCTCTAAGTTCAGCATATTTTAAAAAAATATTTATAACAAGTCTTTTATAAGATTGAAAAATATTAAAAAATTTATTATAATATACTTAATAAAGGTGATAATTAATTAACTATTAACAAGTCGAAAATAGATGAAAAAATTGATTTTTAATAAATTATTTAAAATTCAAATGTTATCGAAAACCTTAGCAATAGTATTTGGAGCTTTTGTAGGTTTTGTTATAGGTCATTTCATCGGTCTAATTATAGGCGCTTTTATAGGCTTAATCTTCGAGTCCATTTTAGTAAAATCCATAAATAGAATTCGTTCAACTAATTAGAAATAATTATTTAAGAAGGAATAATATATGAACTTTCCTATGATAGATTTTTCAAGCTCTTTGTTCAAAGAAGATCAATTAAATGATTGTTACATTATTGGAGTTCAACACATTTTACCTTCAACTTATTCAATGTTTAAGGCTTTAATAAATAAAGGCTTAAAAAAAGAAAATCTATCTCTTCTTGGCAAATGTTATTCTACAGATTTAAAAACCTATAGTGAAATGAAAGCTAATGGTTTTGACATCAGTGATTTAAGTGTATTTTTTAATTCTCATGAAAACTATGATGATACTTTTAAAAGCCGAATTCATGAGTTTCTATCAAAACGACAGCATATTTTCAAATCCTCAAAATACAAAAAAATCATTATCATTGATGACGGTGGAGAATTACTTGACGAAATAGAAAAATATGTAGATGACTTTTCCAAGATTGTTGCCATAGAACAAACAGCATCAGGATATAATAGATTAATTAAAAAAGACTTATCTTTCCCTATCATAAACTTAGCTAGATCTGAAGCTAAATTAACAATTGAATATCCTCGGGTTATTTCGAATGCAATAAGAAAAATTAATTCTTTGATCGCTGAATCGAACCAAAAAATTGTGAATATATTGATAATAGGCAATGGTAAAATGGGATCGTGTTTATATACTGCATTAGAAAATAAATATAAGGTTGTAAGGTTTGACAAAAATAATAACAATTCAGATATCGAAGAAGACCAACTTCCAGATGTTCTAATGAACTCTGATTTAATAATTGGATGTACCGGAACAATATCATTATCCAAAGAATTTCATAAATATTTAAAGAAAAACGTTACCTTAGTAAGTCTATCATCATCCGATAGGGAGTTCGATACAGTTCATTTAAGAAAAACCTCACCTAAAACAAATAATCCTTGGCAAAATACTAAATGCGACGATGTAATACTTGCAAATAATGGATTTCCAATATCTTTTGATAATAATAACATGGATGACTCAAGCTTTTTCCAATTCACAAGAGCTCTTATCATAACATCAATACTTCAAGCTCTTGACATTTCAAACAAGAAAGGTTTTATTGAATTACATCAAAGTTTCCAAAAGAAAATCATTGATGAATTCTCAGGAATACAAAAAAATCTCTTAGTTGAAATTTAATAATACTTTCAATGAATTTTTTAAGAGTAACTTCAAGAAAATTTTATCTTTATAATTAGATTGTAGAATAACAGATTATCAATTCTCCTTTTTATTTTGATATGTTTAAAGAAGAGTATCGATCTTATATCTTTTTCTTTTAATCTAAATTTATAGAAAGGATGTTACATTACCCGATTGTTAGATATCTTTTTGAGAAAACTAATGATTCCTTTCCAAAAGCTAACGTATCAGGTTCATTAATATATAAGCTTCCAGTAAGGGCATTTACACAACTTTCAATCAATACATTAGGAAGTGCATCTACAGTCGATTGGTAAGCCTCACAATTTTCTTCATGTAAAAAAATACTCAAAATTGAAAAAACTAAAAAAAGCACTCGAAACATAATTACTCCAAATTTTGACTGAAAGATATTTGTTTTTTATGAGTTTTTTGTAAAGATTAAGAATTTCTGAACAAAGAAAAATAATAAATGAATTTTTAATATTCAATTTCCTTAAAAAATCTTGATTTAATTATTAATATTTCTAAAACTGTTTTCATTTTTTTACAAGGATGCAAAAAATGAAAATTATCACAAAACTTATCTTAGGCTTTGGAATCCTTTTAGCAAATATTGCTTTTGGTGAAATAAAGGATCTTAAAGAAACCATAAAAAAAGAAAATCTTCTTTTTGAAAATTCAAAAATTGATGCTTTCAAAGAGAACTTATTTTTAAGATTAGGTGCGACAACCATTCCTAATTTAGATTTTATTACTGGTCCTTCTGTTAACATAGGTTATTTAATAAAAAAAAATCGTTATGGTTTTGATGTTTCATTATCAGCGCGTTACATGAAAAGAACTTCTCCGAATTCAGAAATTGAAATCAATTCTTTTATAGCTCCTAAAATTCAGTTATTGATATTTTTATCCACAAAAAACATGAGTGTTATGAGAAATATTTATTTAGGGATAGGAAGCTGTTTAGCATTGAATGATCTAAAAGAAACTTCTTCATATTGCTCAGATCAAAACAATTCTATTAATTCAATATTTGGTCCAGTAAGTAATTATTCTTTCACAGAAAAATGTAAAACGACAATAAAAGAAATGGGGATAGATGCCACTGTTTCGTTAGGATTCTTTCATAAGTTTATGAAAATTCAAGGGTCTATTGAATTGAATATGAATATCCCCACAATATTAGCTCGTACTGTATACACTGAAAAAATAAATGTTGGTGAAAGTATTATAGATCCAATTATTATAAGATTGTACGGTAATTTTTTTAGATATTCTTATGATCATTTATTTGAATTAAGCGCAGGATTTCTGTTTTAATTTTTCATATAATTCTATTACATAAGATTCAGAATGTTTTGAAAAATTGGCTTATAAAATTGCTCAAATCATCAATGTTTTTTGTTTATCACACTTCCTTCTTTAAAAAGGAGAAAGAAAAAAGCTAGATGGTCAGATGAATATCTTGAAAATGTTTTAAAGCAAAAATTTTAATACATCGGCCCTGAAGACAAAGCTAAAATGCATTGACAAATTATGAGTGTTAATATTAGCATACGAAGTTTTTATATTTATTTTATCAAAATTAAACCTTAGGAGAAAACAATGTCATCAATAGTTAATTTTTCTAATAAAGCCTCATTAAGTCAATTTAATTCATCGAATAAAACTCAAATCTTAAATACATATTTCGCTAGAATAATAAAAAGCATTTCTAAGATTGCTCTCCCTATTATTTCTTTAGCAGTATTAATTAACCTTCCCATGGTAAATGCCGATCGTTTTACAGATTGTATGGATAATTGTAACAAAACTGCAGATCACCCTTTACCATTATTGATATGTCAGACGCTATGCTTTCTTTTTGCTAGAGGCTAATGTTTTAGAGTTTTTTTTAAACGGTAGATTTAAAGTCATTAATGATTGATTTATTTTTTAAAAGATGTACAATAAGTTTGTATTTGTTATTAAGCATTGTGGAAATAATTTATTTTTAACAGAAATAAAAAAAAACTAAGTAAAGGATAAGAATGAGTTATGAAAATTTTTTAATTAGTGTTCCTGGTCATGCCTGTATTCTTTTGGCTAGAATGCTTTTTGCTTCCATTTTTATATGTATTGGACTTGACCTATTTGATTTTAAAAAACACAACCATTTTTTTACTTTTAAAAGAGTTATTGGTTTGTTTTTGCTCATATTAGGCATTAGATTTTTGATCGATGCTATATTGTTTTTGAATATAATATAAGAGGCTTTTTTAACTCTTTACTGGTTATGTTGCGAACTTTTGATTGACCTGAGATCAAAGATCATATTTTTGCTATACAGTCTGTTAATAGGCGAAGTTGGATCAGAAGTTAGTTAATTCAAAAAAAACCAAGCGATTTTTTTCTTGAACTTTTTAATTATCAATAGACATCAAGATTACAAATCCAGCTAAAAACCTAATATGAAATTTAAAAATCTAAAAACCATTTCGTATAAGTTTTTTTAATTTCTCCCATTTATTTTTTTGTTCTTTTAATTATTTATCTAAATGATACAATGATTTTTGGCGGTTAAATAAATCTTTGGAGATTTTTCATGGCAGACGCTAAAACTGTTGATAATTTAGGACTAGAAGTTCATAAGCGGTATATTGATGACGTAAAACTTTTAAGCGAAGAAGAAGTTAAGAAAATTTTTCAAGCGCCGTCTGTTGCTTCAAGAGCCGAGATATTAAAAACAGCTCCCCAATTGACCGAGATGGATTTACTTTGGGGGACAAATCAAAGCGAAACCTCTCTTTTTGAACCACCTGCAAATTTTGCAGTCACATCAAACATTTTTTCTTATCAGATGGTTCCATCATTGGGATCTATGGCAGAGCTTGTTGAAAAACTGGAATCAATTGAATTTTCAAACAAAAAAAGAAAAAAAAAGAAAAAGAAAACATCCAATGAAGATGAGGAAGAGAACGAAGGATCCGAAGAAGAGGAAGAGCTTCAAAAACAGCATTTGATCAAATTTGCGACTATGATGACCGATCTGAATAAAATTATCACTGAGATTAAAAAAAGAAAAGATGAGTATCATAAGGGTTAAACATGGATTGGCAGAATTATTTAGAACTTTCCGATGAAAGCCTTCAGGATCTTAGATCAGTTGGTTATTTATACATCAAACAAGGCTGCTACAATATAGCATTAGAAATATTTGTAGCACTTACCATCTTATCCCCGGGAAACAGCTACGATCTGCAAACTTTAGGCGCTTTGTTTTTACATCAGGAAAAATATATAAAGGCCATCGATTATCTTAACAAAGCATCAAAAATAGATCCGAGCAATTATCTAATAATTTTAAATAAGGCAAAAGCTTTACTGTCTTTAGGTTATAGGACCGAAGGAATTGCTCTTGCGAATTCTATTATAAAAAGTTCTAATCAGAAATTAGCTCAGCAGGCTTCTGCGCTGATTAGCGCTTATTCCTGATTTTTTAATTTTATTTTTTTTGAGTCTTAATAACTTAAAACTTTTTGTCTGAATATCAAATCAATTTTGTTGCAAGCTAACATTTTTTCATGTTAGATTTAGAAATAATAAATATCTTCTTTGTACACGTTATTTGAATTTGTTTATAACCTAAAAAGAGACAAAAAATGTTAATTTGTAAAGATCAAGAAATCTGGGCTCAATTTATTGATTACATACAAAAAAGAATCTCTGAGACCGAGTATAAAAATTGGTTTTCTCAAATAAATGTCATCGAGTCAAATAATGACTGCACCACTTTAGAAGTGCCTAATATTTTTGTTCAGGAATATATTTTAGACAATTACAGAAAAGATCTTTTAGTTTTTTTCCCTGCAAATAAAGACGGTGAACTATCAATTAATTTTACAATTAAAGAAGAACAGAAAAAAAGAATAAAATCCCCTATCCTCCCGCAAGCAGCTCTTGATAAAGATGAATGTAATTTCAATCCTTTGTATACCTTTGAAAACTACATAGAGGGACCATCTAATCAGTTTGTTAAATCAGCAGCATTCGGCGTCGCTCAAAATCCGGGAAAATCTTTTAACCCTCTTTTTATTCATGGAGGAGTCGGACTTGGTAAAACACATTTGTTGCATTCTATCGGCAACTTCATTCGCACAAATTACAAAAAATCAAATATTAAAATTATTACAACAGAAGCTTTTATTAATGATCTGGTTTTTAATTTAAGGAACAAATCTGTCGATAAAATGAAAAGGTATTATCGCAATCTGGATGTACTGATTGTTGACGATATTCAATTTCTGCAGGACAGAGTAAATTTCGAAGAGGAATTCTGTAATACATTTGAAAGTTTAATAAATCAGACAAAACAGATTGTAATTGCAAGCGATAAGCCTCCCGGACAATTAAAGTTATCTCAGAGATTAGTAGCCAGAATGGAATGGGGATTGGTTGCCCATATCGGTATACCTGATTTAGAGACAAGAGTAGCGATCTTACAGCAAAAATCAACCGAAAAGAAATTTGCAATACCTAATGATGTTGCCTTTTTCATAGCAGAAAGAATTTACAATAACATACGACAGTTAGAAGGAGCGATTAATCGTCTCGCTGCTTTTTCCCAATTGTCCAATTCGGAAATAAATATTGAAATGACTCAGAACATTTTGCAGGAGATGCTTTTTTTCACGCCTCAAAAAAGAGTTTCTGTAGATAGTATTTTAAAAGCTGTAGCCTCGGCCTTTGAAATTAAAATATCCGATCTGAAAGGTGAATGCAGACTAAAAAACATCGCGCAGGCCAGGCAAGTTGCCATGTATCTTTCTAAAGAATTAATTAGTGATTCTCTGCAAAAAATTGCTTCTTCTTTCGGCGGTAAAACCCACTCCACTCTATTGCATGCCTGGAAAAAAATATCTTCCGAACTTGAAAAGAATCAAACATTATTCAGACAAATTGAAATAATCAAAAAAAATATCGAATCATAACAGCCAATAATATTTTATTATTAAGCTATTAATATATTATTTTCTTTTTCAACTTCTTATATATATCAAAGTTGAAAAAATAATCATCCGGATAGAGTACTTCCAAAAGATCTCTTAACATATAAAATCTGTAAGTATTGTTATCGGCAAAAACTTTAAGGTCATATGCTAAAATTATATCTGTAATATATGCACTTACAAGCGTTGAATTAACTCCAGATGGCGGCAGAGGAAAAATTACTTCCTGAATATTTAAAATAGCTCCGATGTTTGTAGCAGTTCCCCCAATTAAATCAACAACAACCGGGGTTGTATACTTTGAATAATCCAAAGTATTTACAGGAATTGGCGAATTGCCGCCATCAACAGTTCCTGATATTCCCTTTTGATCTGATAAAATAAAGATATCGCTTTGAGTTCCTCCAGTTAGATTCTGGATATTGCTAAAAACAAGGAATGATGATCCTGCCAGATTTCCGGCATCATTTCCGGTAATGTTCCAAGTGTTATCAATATTTGGGCCAACTAACGTATTAGTTCCTCCAATACCATTTAAAAGAGCTTTTTGAGCTGTTGTTGTAATGATGTTGAACGTATCATCAACAGCTCCTCCATTGATCAGAAGGTTTCCGGATGTTAGTGTGACATTTTTATATAAATTTAATGTGCCGGCTGATACCAGACCTATATTGAAAGTAATGTTATTAGCTCCAGAACCCCCAGATGTCAGATCAGCATTTAGATCAATTGTTTTACCATTTAAAACTAAAGGATCGTTAAATGAATAACTCTCACTTCCCGTACCTACAGTAATTACATGGTCTCCATTTGATCTTCCTATAATAATATTTGAAAATCCATCTGTTATCCTGTCTAATTCAGCAGCTGTTAAGTTAAAATCTCCAGCTCCTCCAAGAAGACCGATAGATGAACTTGGACTTATCGGTTCTAATGTCAATGCTCCTGTTCCAGTTATCGAAGCTGTCGAAGCAATGTTAATGCCCTCACCTTCAATAATGATATTACCAGTCTGGGATGGACTTCCAATTAAAACATAATTAAAATTTAATCCGGGATTGCCGCCATCCCCTACCCCTGTTATCGTTACGAGATTGTTTCCTGTATAAATATTAGTCACTCCACCTAGAGCAGCCCGATTAGTATTAACTCCGGTAAACAAGTTTGCAGTGCCATCAATTGTTATTGATCCCGAAACAGAGTAAATATTGATATCATTACCATATGTTTCCAGATCAACTCCATAAAGTCCATTGCTTGTTCCATCAATCAAAATATTCCCAGATTGAGTAAAAACATCGCATTCTCCTCCAAATGAATAAATTATTAAACCCTGTGAACCACCTGAAGTAGTTCCTGTTAAAGTCAAATCATTAGAATTAGTGCTTATTTGTGCCCCGGCGCGTATTTCTAACCCTATACTACCAGCTGTTGTACTAGTTCCATCAATATTTATCTTTCCGCTTCCTGTAGTTAAAATATTACATGTATTACACTGCACACCATTAGATCCTATAGTAATTACTGTTCCTCTTCCGGTTCCCTTTATAGAGATATCACCGATTCCAGATGTGCTCATAGTTCCATTTTGTATAAGAACTCCAAAATTGTCACCACCATTGCCACTGAAGCCCTTTAAAATTATTTTGCCATCTGTTGTTAAAAGATTTGCGCTTATATCTATACCCGTGTACGAAGAGCTAGGGGGTATTAAAATATTTCCTGCAGTAAAATCCATGGCAGTAAATGCGCCTGTTCCGCTTGATACTACCGCACTTTGAATGCTGATCGCCCTGTCTGCTACTAATGTTAATTTATTAGGGGTACTCCAGGAAAAACCTGTAGTTACTGTTATATCGCCATTTCCGGCAAAGGCGCCTGTCTCACTGCTGGTATTAATCGTTACATTATTCAGTGCCAAAAACTCCTCAAGACTATCTCCTACGCCGGTACTTACTGCTTTTATTGTTGCAGGGGTACCACTGAAAACATAGTTTTCAGGCGATGGAAAAGTATCTATGTTAGCATTAGCATTTGTTATTGTAATATCAACTGGGTCGAATAACAAGGTTCCGGTTTTCCCATTATCTGCCTTTGTATTTACAGATCCTGATGGGACCAATAATCCCTTAGAGGAGATCTCGACAAATCCGCCATCTCCAGATACAGATCCGCCTTTCGCTTGGATATCTCCATAAAACCATGTTCCTTCATTAGACCAGAGAATTACTTTTCCGCCGTTACCTTGAACTTTTGATGAGGCATCTATTGTTGATCCTTTTTCCACATAAACATATTTCGCATTTTGAATGTTCTCATTTTTTCCCTGATAATCTCCACCGACAAGTATAGTTCCGCCATCATTTTCAGAGCTTGTATTTAGATTAGCATTTTCTTTTACATGAACGTATTCGCCAAGAAGATCTATTTCTCCGCCTTTTTCATAAGATGTTGCATTAAGATCTTTGCTAACTTCAATTTTGCCAGTTTCAGCTGATAAGATTATCCTACCATCTTTATTTTCAATACCTTTAGCATTGATAACACCGTTTTGATTTATGGCAAGAGCGTAGATATTGTCGCTTGACGCTTTTAGCACTGTCTGGACTGCGTTTATAGTTCCGTTATTAGTAATAAGGCCTGTTGTGTTTTTTCTGACAACAAAATTTTCATTTCCTTTTTCATATAATAAAACATCACTAGTTCCAATGACATTTACATTTTCAGATGTCAATGAACCTTCATTTTCTATTTCTTTTGCTATTAAATAGATTTCTTTTGAGGTATTGATTTTTCCTAAGTTCTGAATCTTGTTTAATGAATCGTTAGAGAAGTTTATATCTTTTCCTTCTAAAAACTCATTGTCCAATACATTTAAGGTAGATGCTATAAAGGTCATTGCGCTAATCTGACCATTCGGTCCGATAAATATTCCGTTTTGATTAATAAGATACACTTTTCCGTTAGCTTCAAGATTTCCATAAATTAAAGATGGACTATTGCTTACCACTCTATTTAAAATTACAGCATCATTAGAAGACTGGAGGAACTTGGTAGTTTCATTGTTTGATATAGAAAAATCTTGCCAGTTTACGATGGCCTTATCGCTTGTCTGAGTAATTAATAAACTGCTCTCGCTTGATATCATTGACACATCACCGCTGACAACATCGGCGCCGCTGGGGTTGGCAAAACCGTATGAAGAGCAAAGCATTAATGCTAATAATATTTTACTTCTATTAAAACTATTAAAATGCAAGGTATACTCCAAAGTGTGTGTTGTATCTGCTGTTTATGTCATCTTTCCTATTAATTTTAGTTAATGGAAATCCGACATCGAATCTGGCATTAAAGTTATCTTTTATGTTATAACGCACTCCGGCTCCAAGCGATGTTAACACTTCACTGCTGTGAAAAAGTATTGTTTTGTCAGACTGAAATCCTGTCCCGAAATCCCAGAATGCTAAAAATTGAATATCATTTCTTTTTATTCTTAGAAGATTGATGGGAGGGGTCCTTATTTCATTTTTAAGTAGGATCCCGAAATCAGATATGCTTTCATTTTCCCTATATCCCCTGACAGTATAATAACCGCCTAGGATAAACTGTTCGCACGGCATCAGTTTCTGATTCGATACTTGAAAAGATGAGGAAAATACGTAGCTAAAATTTCTCGGCATATAAACCGATGCATCCAAAGAGAGCGTTGAATAGAAATAATTTGCTTTAGCGCCAGGTCTTATATTTGTGAAATCAGCAGTATGATTATTTTTGGTCATGCCTCCGGGACTGATATAGTTCATATTTCTGAAGGCAACGTATTTATATAAAAGTTCATATCCTATAATGAATTGAGAGATATCTATATCATTTAAAAAATTTAATCTTTGAGAAAAATCCAAAAAGTTATTAGCTCTTTTAAAATCATATCCAAGAATAATATTGTGCTTAATCTTATTTGCATAAATTGGAATTGTATATCTGCCGCTAAGCTGCTTTGCATGTCCTTTTAAAAGATAATCCCCATTTGGATCTTTTATAGATACATAAGCTCCGAAAATTTTAAAAATATGTCTCCACTTGAAAGGAATGATATAACTCGCCGAATGTCCCTGCCATTTATCCAGATCAGCAGCGCTCATAAATTGATAGTTCAGCTGGTTTTTACCGAAGACATTTCCTAGATTAAATCCTGTCAGTATCCGGTTGTTCCCAGCAATAAGATTGCCGGTATTTTCATATCCTGCATAAACTCTTAGTGGAAACTTTTCATTAACTTTTACAACAAGATCCGTTGTTCCAAATTTTTCACCTTCTTCAAGTAAGAAAAATGAGTTTAAAAAAGGAGATTCATTGATCCAGGAGATATCTTTGAGCATTTTATTATAATTTAAAACATCACCTTTTTTTAAAGTGATTTCATCAAGAATCCTTTTGCCTGAAAAATATTTGGTTCCTTCAACTTTTACATTACCGACTTTGCTGGTGATAATTAAAACCTTTACATTTCCTGTCGTAATATCCTGGCCTGATGGGATAAGGACGGATACAAAAGGATAGTTTCTCTCATTATAAAATGAAGTTACTTCCATCTTAATTTTATCCAGTGTTTCCAAAGTAATCGGCTCATGAAGATAAGAAGAGAATTTTTTTACAAAAACATTTTTATCAGGAACAAATGTATTATTAATAACTATTCCGGTATATATAGATGGATCATTTACAAGTTTTTTGGTGTCTGATGTAAATATCAATGCGGTAATATTTACATTTAAATCCTCATTGCTTGAGGTTTCCTTAATAGATTTTTCAGAGGTCCTGTTACATATTCCTATATTTAAATAAGAAAAGAAAATCGTAAAAAAAATAAAAAATAACTTATTCATAAATAATACCTGCTTTCAGTTCCAATTAAAGAAGATATTTTAAATTATGTCTAATATTTTTTTAATTTTCCCAAAGTTTCGAATCTTCTAAAAAATCAAAACAAAGACCGATTGCATAGATATTTTGATTTTTGTATTTCTTCTTAATCACCTCAAGTTCATGCAGGCTCAAAACGTCAGTTACAACTAGAATATTATTATTTTCATTTTTTAGAATTTTTTTTGGAAAAAATTTTTTAACTTCTTTTGCCAGATAATATCTATGATCCTTAAATATAGTTTTATTTGTTATCGGAATAATTTTATCCGGGATAGGCCAAGAGATCTTCGCAAGCTGTATAACGATAAAAGAAGCCGCTATTTTAGGCATGGATAGAATTTTTTGTCTTCTAAGCTCTTTTATTATTGATAAAGCGAACGGATTTCTATCAAAAACCGCGCAGTAAGGTTCTTCTGTGGGCGTTATATACGATATTGAACCAAGGCAGTCTTCACAAAAATAAAAAAAATTGTTTTTTAATTTTGCCGAGCAGTGAAGACAGAGATTCGGATAGAGAAGATTAAAAAAGGATTTAATTTTTTGTTTAAAAAAATTTATCATGAAAACTATTTTTAATTTTTTTCCGAAAAAAACTTAAATAAATCTTCTTTTAGTTTTTTATGAGACTCTCTATGCAGATACGGCATATGTCCAGCTTCATAATACTGAAGGGTGATCTTCTCTTTATATGAGATGGGAAGATGCAGATGATCAATTGCATACTTGTTGCAGAAAAACGGAGTTGCTAAATCAAAATATCCGCAGCCGACAAAAATTTTTATATTTGGATTTGTTGCAAATATATGTCTGATATTATTGGAAAGATCAACATTTTTAAAACTCCCAAAAAAATTCCATTTCCAGTCACGGTTAGCTGTCTCATTCAGAATAGTGTACGGCTTTTCAGAGGTAAATTCGAGCTCGTTTCTAATATAATCATTTGCAATTGCGCTATAAGCGCCTGAGATCCTATCAACACTTGGATTTTCCCTTAAATATCTTGCATATCCTTTAACTCTGGTATCGTGAACTCCGGCAACTGGAACCAAATCAGTGCTTTTATCTTTAGGAAAAAGATTTGTTAAAAAGGTAAATTCATCAATTCTTAAATTGGATTCTTCGATTTTCTCTTTTGAAATCCCTATTAATTCTGATAGACGCAAAACAATTTTTTCTCTTTGAAAATCAGCTATTTGATCTCCTTGTATCAAAGCGATAATGTAATCATTCAATGCAAAATCCTTAGCTTCTGAAATAACATCCTCTAAACTTTTATTTTGAAGTTCTTCAGACAAAAGATGATGATGCCACGCTGTAGCTGCAAATGTAGGCAAAACCAAAGCATAAGACAAATGAGATGAGATACTGCTATCGATATAATGTTCACAATTTATAACAGGTGAAATTAAAGAAACGCCATTCAAAAAAATATTATAATTGTCCTGCAGGTACTCTGTTACGCAAATCGCTCTCATGCCTCCGTAACTCTCTCCAATAATATATTTTGGAGAGACCCATCTTTTAAATGAATTGATGTATCCGTAAATAAAATCTCCGACAGACTCAGCGTCTTCATTCAATCCAAAAAAATCATCATCACTGCCTTCAATAATATCACTGAACCCCGTGCCGACAGGATCAATAAAAACAATATCCGTAAAATCTAATATTGTCTCTTGATTATCTTCTAACTGATAAGGTGGAACGCAGGATTGGTTTTCTTCCCAAGAAAGAACTCTTTTTGGACCTAAAGCGCCCATATGAAGCCAAACAGATGCAGAACCTGGCCCTCCGTTAAAAACAAAACTAATCGGTCTGTCTTTTGAAAAATCGCAATCTTTTGTATAACTTACAAAAAAAATCTTAGCTTTTGATTTAGTATTTTTATTTTTTACAATCAAAGAGCCGGCTGATGCTGTATAATTTAATTCTTTCCCATTAACAATCATGGAATGTCTGGTTAGTTTTATACTATCTTTTTCAATTAAATCTTCAGCAAATAGTCTGCTACCAAAAATAAAAACAAATAAAATTAAGATCCTTTTCATAACAATACTCATAAAATTTGCAAAACATATTATAATTACTGAAAATAGTTGGCAAACAAAGACTTTCAATCAAAATCTGTCTTAGGATTTTTTTACTTGCAGAAAATATTTTTTAAGAAGAAAAATTGTACACCGCAAGCAATCTGATTAATTTAAAAAGCCTCTTTTCTTCTTCAGATTATATTCCGGATTTTCCAAATTACCTCTTATGGAGATAACAAAAGACTCTGTAAATTTAAATAAAACATATTGTTTCATTGCGATATTTATAAATATGTTTCCATTAAAATCAATATGGGATTTTTTTGATTTGTCAAGCAGATAAAATTTAGATCTTTCAGATTCAGAAAATGAATCATATAAATTAATTAAGTTCAGTTTTGCATCTTTAATCTTTAAATCAATCTTACCTCTTACGGGAACAAGCAATGCTTGGTCAATTCCGACAATTCTACTAAGGACATCGGCAGGGAAATCAAATACCGAATAACCCCTTTTAAAAGAGTTTATAAAAGTTAAATTCCCATGTCCGGTAAAAGATTCCTTGGCTCCTATCTCGCCCTGAACGTCGTATAAATACATCTCTCTTATCAAAAATGGAGTCATCTCTCCTAGAGGCTGATTGATTTTTTGCATCAATGCAGGTCTTAAATCCTTAATTTTCAAAACAGGGATAGAAAGATGCCATTTGTCATCTTTTTTGGTAAAATCTATTTCGTTTACGATCAGAATCCCTGCCTGGTCGCTTATTTTAAAATCACTTATTTTAATTAAGTCATCGTTAATACTGATCTTGGAAAACATTGTTTTAAACTGATACCCTATCAACTCAAAATCTTTTCCTGAAAAAATTCCATCAAAAACAAACTTGTTATTTTTAGAAAAATCGATATCCAGCTTTCCGCTTATCTCGTAACCCTTTCCCAAAGAATAACTGGTTATGCTACTTTGAATATCTTCAGGAAGAATCTTTTTCATTTTTGTCATATCGATTTTAATGCTTCCGAAAAGCTTATTGGAATTGAGATTATCAAGCTCTTCCTGCATTAAAAAATTTATCCCGCAAAAATGACCGCTGATCTCTTTGACAATAATCTTCTTATTATCTATCTGCCATTTGATCGAAAGCGGTTCGTATTCGAAAGGGATTTTGTCATAAACAGTGGTTTTAGCAGTTAGATTTTTATCTAGGAAAATTATATTTTCGATGGTATAAAAACTTTTATTTATAAAATAATCAAATTTTAAAAACAGCTTACTTTCTTTTATAATAAATAACAGATCTTTAAATTTACGTTTTTTTCCAAATAAATTAAAATTGGCTTCTTTTGAAGAAATGTTAAAATTTGACAGGTCTTTGCTTATATCTATATCGCAGGTGAAATCGATATCATCATCAAAAGAAATATATTCCAATAAATCTTTAAACCTATCTATTTTAGCTATCGAATTTTTAAAACTATTCGGGATAAATAGATTTGAATCTTTCAACAACCATCTGTTTCTTTTAAAATCATAGCCTAAATTGGTGATTTTACAACTTAAAGAAGATAAATCGATTTCTTTTGAATAAAAACTTAGATCCAAGCCCTGAATTGAAAAACCTTTATCGAGCGAAAACTTTAAGTTTACAGTACCGTTGTTGTATATTCTGACTTTTTCCGTTGTCAGGTTGCTGGGCTCAAAATCAAGATCAAATGAAATATTAAACTTATTGTTTTCTTTTGGAATGCAAATAGAACAGTTTCCGCTTCCTTTCAAACAACCGTCTATGGAATTTTGCGGAACCTTGATCTGGTTGCATAAAAATGAATTCATTTTTTTCAAATCAATTTCAACTTCGGAAATCTTGGTATTTAAAGTAGATAGTTTTGGATCAAAAGATCCTTGCATTTTTAAAAAAAGACCATCTTTTTTCTTCAAAGTGCAATCTTTTATTTGAAGCTGATCCTTGCCTAGCTGCAATAAAAATGAAGATTCATAATCATTAAAATTAAAAGCTTGAATCTCAATATTTGATTCTTCTGTTTTTCCTTTAAATAAAAAGTTCTGGAATTCCATACCGAAAAGGACCAATTCTTTTGCAGACGCATCGAAAATCAGCTCTTTTTTTTCATTTAATGATAACTTTATATCCAGGCTTCCCAAGTGTTTTGTCTTTATCAGATCAGATAGATCGAGCGCATCCATAGGAACAAAACCTAAATCTAAAAGGAACTGCATCTGCGACATCAAAATATATGAATCTGTTTTTGAATTAAATTTGAAATTATCGAATTTCAAATCTTGATTCAGAACGAGTTCCAAACCATTTAATTTTTGATTAAAGAAATGGGAATTAACATCATCCAAACAGAGCTTATACCCTTTATTCTCCTTTAAGAATTTTCCCTTTAGTCTTAAAAGATCAAAAATATTATTTTCCAATCTCAGATCAAAAATTAAATCATTATCCGTTTTTCGTAAAATTGGACAATTGATTTTATAAGTTTTATTTTCTAAAGCCAAATCACTATATATATTATAAAATTCCATCTGATCAGATGAGCATCTGCCTTTTAAGCTTAAATTTTTAAAAGTAGATTTTTGATTGATTTTACAGCTGGCATTGCTGATATCAAAACTTATGTTAAAGTAATTATCTACCGGATTATCAAAATATGTAATTACTTTGCCAAATCCGTCTATCTGGCCCGTAATGGATAGCTTATATTCATACTCAAAATGCTTTAATAATCTTTGAAAAGATTCAATATCTGAATGAAATTCTTTGACGTCGATTTTTAAAAGAGGTTTTTGTTTTGAAAAATCAAATATTACCTCTCCATCCAATTTAACATCTTCACTTACGGCTTTTACCTTAGATGTCAAAATGTTTTGGACAACGCTGGTTTTTATATCGTTTAATTCAAAAGCAACATCAAACTTTGGTAAATAACACCTTCCCCTGACCTCAGGCACTTCGCAAGACAAACTTGAACCATCTAAATATCCGTCAATATATTTGTCATTTTCAAACAGGAATTCATTAACATCACCGATTTTATCGATTATAAGATCTATATTTTCATTAGCGTATCTTAAACCTTCTCCTTTCAGTTGAAAATGAAGCTTGTTATTTTTATAAAACCCGGCAAAATTTCCGATTCCATCGAGATTTAAATTATAGCTCAATATTTTTGGCCATTTATTAAAAATAACTTTTTCAGCCCTTATCCAGCCTTGTTCCAAGGCATTTTTAAAATCTTTATAATTAAAAATTAATAATTTGTTTAAATCAAAACCAAATGCGGCATCCTGACCATCAGAAATCTTAATATTTCCGCTAAACAGGTATTTATCGCTTTTCTTTTGACATGAGACATAAGATTCGAATGAGTCTTTTGTATCTTTTATCATACCCTTTGACTGCAAGAGCATATTAAATTCATCAACTCTTCCCTTGATTTGGGCATCAGTGAGTGATTTTTCGATTAAGCATACTACATTGCTGGACTGGAAAACTCCATCAGTGATAAAGATGTTAGCATTCAAATCTTCTATCTTTTTTTGATTATATGAAAAAGAAGCCTTGTCAATTTTTATATCCGAAAAAAAAGTGTCCCAAAAATTATTTGCGCTAAAATCAAAAGAGCTTTTTCCCTCTAATTTTGATACCGAACCACCAAAACTGCTTTTTTCAAAAACAATATTTTTTAATTCAAAATCTGTTATAAAAACCTTATTTAATCCCTTTTCATCAAATCTTGTATCTATGCTGAAACTCAGGTTTCCATCATTAAATTTGAAGTCTTTTATTTTACTGTAATAACCGCAAAGAAGATCCTGAATATCATTAAAAAAATTGTATTTAAGCTCATTACAGGACAAATGCAAGTTATATGAACTTTCTATTTCCTTAGCTTTCAGACAGATAATACTTTTGTCGTCTAACTTAAAGTCAAAATCCAGCCAATTTGAAAATGCGCTGCTGATATAAGCCTTGGAATCAATCTCAAATGGATGCATTTTTTCATCATTGATATTTCCATTTAAAAATAATTTTGCCCCAAGCGATGGATTAAAAGAAAAAGCGCCCTTGATATTCGAAAAAACAGTGTTTTTCTCTGTATAAATTGCCAGATCATCAAAATTTAATCTTAATTTTGTAGATTTTAAGAAATTACTTTTTAAATTTTTAAAAAAAAGTGAGTTATTCTGAGAAAAATCCGGGTAAGAGCCTTCAAATTTCAAATATTTAAAGTCGAATTTCAATTTCGTATTTGGATTTGTAAATATTAGATTGGAACATTCTAAATTGGTGAAAAAATTGCAAACTTCCAGGTTTTGCAGTTCAAAAACAGCTTTTCCGCTTAAAAGACCTGAAATTTTTTCTAAATACTTAATATCAAAAAAACTTATTATCTCATTTAAGTTGGATGAATCAACTTTCTCTAAATTGGCAGAGAAAGTTTTTTTAACTCCGTTTGCATTGATGTCGAGGGAAATATTATCTTTAAGTTCCTTATCAAAAAAAAGATTAAATTTACCTACCAGACTAGAGGATCTGAAATCAAAATATATCTGCTTGAGAATTTTATCATTTTCAATCAGATTGATCTTTCCATCATTCACATTAAATAATATTGAAAAAAATCTACTATCCTTTATGTGAATGTCCTCAAGAATGTTTTTATTTTTAAATAATGAAATTTTCGGTTCATTGCAGTCCAGGATCATCAAAAGTTTGAATTTTGAAAATTTAAGCTTGAACTTTATATCTAATTCTTCTGCGGCTACGTTGAATTTATCGCTGGATGTTAAATTGACTTTTCTTAAAACAATTTTTCTTTTTTTTATATCGATGCTTTTGAAAGTAATTTTGGAAGATATCGCTTTTTTTGTAAAAACATCTAAAAAAGATATGATCCCAAAATTCAAAACCTGTCTGCTGAAAATTAAAAATAGGGAAGAAACTAATATTAAGACAAAAAAAACTATTTTCTTTTTCACAAAAACACTATTTATAAATTTTACTTTTTAAAAAAATTTTCATTTTAGACTTCTTTCATAATCTTCAAATGTCATCAGATTATCGTATTCTTTTTTTTCACTGACTTTTAATTTATAGATCCACCCATCATCTTCAGCCGACGTGTTTATTATATTCAAATGGTCAATTAATTTCACATTTATCTCAATAATTTTACCGGAAAGCGGTGAATGAAAATCAACAGCCGCCTTGTTAGATTCAAGCACACAGACATCCTGATCTTTTTTTACAACTTTTTCAACTTCAGGCAGTTCAATATTAACTATTTCCCCTAAATGTATTTTCCCATAATTGGAAATACCGATAGTTGCGATTTCACCATCAAGCTTTGCCCAGGCGTGCGAACTTGAAAATCTCATAAATTCTCCTTTAATGGTTTTTAAATGATCTTAATAGATCCAATCCTTAAAAAACACCTATTACTTAAAAAAATAATTGATCAAAAAACAGAAAAATTCAACTACTCAAATCAAAAAAATAAAAAAATGCATTAAATTTTGATCTAAAAAATTAAATTTTGACCTGATTTTATAAAAACTTAATTGAAAATCCTATGCAGTTTCAACTTCTGAAAGAGCATCTATTCGGCTTTGTGAAAACTATCATCCATGATGCCAGGACATAATGCAATGTTTTTCCGAATTGAAATCTTGAAAAGCTCTAATGTTTTATTTTAAATAAAGTATTTCTTATATAAATTACTTATATAACTCATTAACAAGAAGTAACAATTCAATATTATGCAATAAGAGCATATTTTCATTTGATTTTGATGCTCTAAATGCTATCATAATTTAAAGAAAAATATAATTTTTATGAGAAAATCAGAGAAACTTTTATTATTAGAAATCTTTAAAGCATCAAAAAACTTACAAAAAGTTCAACAAGAGATTTTTGTAGGTCAGCTTATCGCTTTGATTAGAAAACAATTAAATATGTCTCAAAGAGTTTTAGCAAAAAAATCTAAGGTATATCAATCTACTATTTCAAGAATCGAGTCAAGAGCTTTGAGTCCTAATATAGATACATTAAACAAACTTTTTAAGGCTTTGTCGTGTAGCTTAATTGTTTCAGCAATTCCATTTGAAAATTTAGAAAAAATTAAAATTAAACAAGCTTATAAACAAGCTAAAAAAAAAGTAAGCTACTTATTGGGTACAATGGCTTTAGAAAAACAAAAACCTGATCAAAAGTTTATAGATGAACAGATTGAAGTGGAAAAAAATAAATTAATAAATTCAAAAGATCTATGGGATGAATAAATATGATAAAATTTGAATATCCGGAAGGTACAACTCCAATACATGATGTTAGCGGACTCAAATTACCTTGGGTTAAAACTCAAGCGAAATTACTTAATTATTATTCTCATTTAGATGAATTTGATAAGCAATATTTTTTATGAAAACAATTAACAAGTTTAATTACTTACTAAATTTACTTTTGGCCAAAGATGTGGGCTTTTTTCAATGCTATGCTCAAAAGAGCTGATTGAAAAATGCAGTGGATTGGCTTCAAATCTGTTAATTCTGTATGCAAATGAAATCTGCATTATTTCCCTAACATTAAAACCAAACAGACAATTCGCAGGGATTTCAATATTCAAAATACAGGAGCTTGGTTTAACAATAGAATCTACAATTAAATCTTTAGACTCGCAAAGAGAATGCATATCATCCATTCTGAAACGAGTTACTTCCATTCCCTTATAGCCATCGACTTCTTCTGCAAAAAAAACAAAATGATGACAAAACTTGGTAACATAACCTTTTGTATTTAGAGATCTCGTATCAATGAAAATCTCGACAGAATCTCCTTTTCTATAATCTGAAAAAACATTTGTAAAACTTTGATTGATATCAAAAATAAAGTATAACCCGTCTTCCTTCCATCCCATATAAACTTTTGCAATTTCCTCTTCATTCATTAGAGAAGAAAAAGATTCAATAAGATATTTTTTATTCAAAAGATTTGTTTTTGATATAACCTTAAAGCAATCTAAGGTTATATCAAAAAAATTAAGTACTTTGATGTCTATTGGATTATCTAACATTTAATTATTCACATATCTCTTTGACAGGAATAACAATACAATTTTTATCCATCAGCTCCTGAATTAACTTTTTAGTTAAAAGCTGTGAGGTCTCTTTAGCGATTTTATCTCTCGCAATATCGACCTTATCTGCTGCCGCTGTTGGTTTTTGTATAGCTTCCAAATATATAAACTCAATATTCCCATCATTTTTAAAATTTAATTTAGAAAACTTTTTCTCTTCCATAGAAAATGCGATTTTCTCAATCCAATTTGGATTTTTAGATCTTGAAATATCTATATTCCTTGAAGATAATTGAAACTGATTATTTAAATTCAGCATAAAGTTTTCATTAGTTGAAATATTTTTTAAAATATTTTCCACATACGGATACAATCTATATTTTGAAACCGCATCATTAGAAAGTTCTTTCGATAGATTTAATGCTTTTAATTTTGAAATAATCTCTGAAAACGCGATGCTGGCTACTTCAGATCTTACAGAATCAAAGTCTTCTACATCTTTAAATTTAGGATTGCTTTTTTTGAGATCCTCAAATTCTTTAACTAAGTAATCATCTAAAATTTTTGCAATGATTTCCTGATTTTTCGCTTTTTCAAAAGAAACTAACTGTTTATTCTGATCTCTTTTGACAACTTCAATCTGATAAAAATTATCATTGTCCTGTGTGTATTTAGCTACCGAATCATTTTTATCAATTAGCTCAACAACTTCTGCAGTATTTTGGAAATGTATAGGAAAAGAAGGATCGGCTAAAGTTATATAAAAATCATAAAATTTAGCTTCTTCATTATTTAAAGCTTCATCAATAATCGATAAGTTTTCTTTAACCATAGAAATTCTTGAATAGTCATTGACCTGCATTTTTTGAAAAACCTCAAGGTTATCAAAAACATCAAGTTTTTCTTTTCTTGAATTTGCTTCAGGCAGATATTTAAAATTCTTTCTTAGGTTAGAATAATTTTTATCATCTAACTGCCAAAAATACATATCCTTTACTTTTATTTTCTGAGCTGCCTGCCTTAAATTGGTATGTTTAACATTTAGCTGGTATTGTTTTTCTATCAACTGAGGATATTCTTTTTCGATCTGATCAATAGCTTTAAAACTATTTGGAATATCCAAAGCGCCTGATTTGTCCGCAGTTGCCATTAAATACATTTCCAATTGCATCAGATCTTCAAAATTATTCATTTGAAGATGCTTTGGTAAATCATAAACCTTGACTTTGGCTGTTGTGGCAGAAAAATCCAAAAATTCCTTGTAAGGTAAATTGTCTAACAAAACAGTATTGGAAACATCTTTATAATATTTTCTGAAAAGCATTACCTTTTGCCAAACATCTATAGCAGACTTGTCATCCATTCCAAGAATTTTAAGCATTCTTTTATATGATTCAGCAAGAGATATGTCTGTTTGGTTTTTTAATGCTTTTTTTAAATTTGTCATCAAATCAATATTTACTTCTTTAACGGAAACCTTATATCCTTTTGATTCTGCTATATGAGATGTATTGATGATAAATTGAGAGATTAAATCTATAAAATCTTTTCCAAACCATTCTACTGCATTATCATATCCAAAAATTGCAAAGCTATCTTGTAAAATTCTAGGATCTGTCTGTGCATTTTTTTGTTTTTCCTGAAAATAGATGATCTTTCTTAATGACTCGGGATGAAAGTTCATCTGTTCATTATACAGGTCGATATAAAGCTTGCAAAATTCCAAATTAAGTTCTTTTTGTTCTTTAACTTTTTTAAGCAGATCAGAAATTTCCGGTTTATAATTCTGCCAAATTGCCTCTGCAGAAATTGAAGAATCATAGTAATGTACAAAAGGTCGATATTTCTTTGCTTTTTCAAATTTTGATTTAAGCGATGGAGCTAGTTTGTCAAAATATTTTTCAAAAATTATTTTTGCTATACCTGATTGAAAAATATCATTTTTTAAAACACCGTCATTGAATAAATTGGCTCTTATCTGAGTTTGTTTAATAGAATAATCTTCGCTATCAGATGATAGAAAAAGAGACATTTTTTCAATTTCGGAGAGTTTTATTTTAGAACCATCTACAGCTTGAGCAATATCTTCATCTTTTACTTTCTTAACTTCAGAAATCACTCCCTGAGTTCCGAAAAATGAAAATGTTACTACAATAACAACGGCAATGATTACAAAAAATATTTTCTGGTACTTTCTTAAAAAACTTAGCATAACGATACTCTCTCCTTAATATGATTTAGCAAAAATTGCTCTAGTTTTAGTTTTTTTTCCACAAAAAACACATGGTTTCTCAATATTATTTTTTTCCATTAAAATTCCTCTGACTGTAACTGAGAGGTCTTCTTTAATTTTTTCTTCATGCATAGCATCTTCACAATAAAAACATCTGGCAAAACCACCATGCATTTCAGGATTTTCCTTGTTTTTCGGTGTGAAAAACTTATAAAATTCCTTTTCATCGCTAATATCTTGCGTATGCTGACTTAAAAAATTCTTTGATGTCTGATACATCGTATTTTGGATTTCATCTAAAATTGAACAGATATTCGCAATAAACTCATTTGTCTTCATACTAAATTTTTCAAGATTTAGTCTCTTCAAGACAAAAACACTATTTTTTTCAATATCCTTCGGTCCGATTTCAACTATTAATGGCGCGCCTTTTTTTATCCAGTCCCATTTTTTCTCTCCCCCGCTCATATCTCTTAAATCAATTTCAACCGAAATATTCATTTCATGATATCGGATTTTTTCCAGTTCCTTTTTTATTTCCTCGCATTTGTCCAATACGCTCTTTTTAACTTCATCAGTATGAATAACAGGTAAAATCACAACTTGCGAAGGCGCTATCTTTGGAGGAAGAACCAGACCATCATCATCGGAATGCACCATAACCAAAGCTCCGATCACTCTTGTTGTCAAACCCCATGAAGTCGTCCAGGCAAACTGTATCGCTCCGTTTTCATCACTAAACTTTATATCATTTCCTTTAGCAAAATTCTGACCCAAATCATGTGATGTACAGGCTTGTAGCGCTTTTCTATCCTGCATCATTGCTTCTAAAGAATAGGTATTGTCAGCTCCCGGAAACTTTTCGGATTCGCTTTTTCTGCTGTCAATACAAGCGATTGCCAAATAACTTTCTAAGAATTCCTTATAAACACCTAGCATCTTAAATACTTCAACTTCAGCTTCGGCTTTAGTTCTGTGGGCTGTATGCCCTTCCTGCCATAAAAATTCTGTTGTCCTTAAAAACAATCTCGTTCTCATTTCCCATCTGACAATATTTGCCCATTGATTTATCAAAATCGGAAGATCTCTATAAGATTCAACCCATTTGGAGAACATGTCGCCGATTATCGTCTCGGATGTAGGCCTTACGATTAAAGGCTCTTCTAGTTTTGAATCTTCAGCAGGAACCAATTTTCCATCTTTCAGCTCTAATCTGTGATGAGTGACTATCGCGCACTCTTTTGCAAAACCTTCAACGTGCTTTGCTTCTTTTTCCAGAAAAGAAAGAGGAACAAACAATGGAAAATAAGCATTCTTGTGACCTGTTTCTTTAATTCTTTTATTAAGTATGAATTGAATATTCTCCCAAAGAGAATATCCCCAGGGCTTGATTACCATGCAGCCTCTTACAGGTGAAGCCTGAGCCAAATCGGCAGCTTTTACAACTTGTTGATACCATGAAGAATAATCTTCTTCTCTTGTAGGTGAAATAGCACTTTTTTTCATTAATAATTCCTAAAATAACGTTACAACATTTTTTAATAGCTTTTACTATAGTCTTTGAATTATATAAGGTCTTAAATTAAATTGAAAATTAAGAAATTGTATTTCTAAAAAATTTATAAAAATTATTTTAGCCATTTCATCAGTAAAAAACTATTTTTCATATAGATAAAATTTTTAAAATCATGACTTTTATCAGAACAAAGCAATTGTTCTTAAGATCTTCTTTTCTCAATTTAAATTCCCCCTACCGAATGTCACTGATATTAAAAATTATTTTTGACAAATAAATAATCAAAAAAATAACTTCCCCAAAGTATGATGATTAAAGCATTTAAAAAATTTTATCGCTAAAACTTGTGATGAGATTTTTTTTTATAACTTCTTTTTTTTCTTTTAAATCCGATTTAAAGATTGGATGAGAATTATAAAAAATATCTAAAACAACTTCTTTATTGATCAATACTTCCTGCATATAAGAAACATCAGGCATAATCAATGAAATGGAACCCTGATGAAGGTATCCGTTTAGTTTTTTTCTTTGGGCGGCGCCTGCTATTTTTTTATTATTATAGATCAGATCATATTTTGAAGGCTTCGCCATACAAAAATTTGGTGAGTGATTAAAATTATTATTTTTCTGATCCGTTTTGAAAAAATCTTCTTTTACTTTTTCACCGGCATCTTTTATCTCTTCTTCATAAAAAGATAAGCTGCTGTCCAAGTATTTTTTTACAGCATCTAAAACTATGGAATTTACGAACTTATAATTGTCCAAGGGATTATTAAAAAAATTTTTATTACTGGAGGGCATTAAAAAGGAAAATGCCAGATCCCATAAATGAAAAACAATACCCCCACCGGTTGGTCTTCTGGCAAGGGAGAGTCCTCTTTTCCTAGCGGTAGCAAGATCTATATGTTTTTCAATATTAATGAAATAACCATATGTCAGGCTATCACCTTTCCACTCATAAAGATGTAAAATGGGCTCATCTTTTAGCTTTTCTAAAAGAAAAGCATCTTTTTGCATAATATTTTCAGCAATTTCATTTTCTGTTTTGACAATTTTCATGATTTTTCTTATTACTGTTAAAAGAAAGCATAGCTTATTTTTGAATAAAAAATGACTAAATATTTAAGTAGTTTAAATACTGATATTTATAAAAAATAATTAGCAATCAAGTTTTGTAATTGACAATTTACAAAAATGCTTGAAAAAGTTAAAATTGTATATAAGTGATTAAAATTTAAAAATTTTTAAAAAGGCATCAAAAATGTTTGATAAATTTACAAATAGAGCAAAGCAGGTAATAAAACTTGCAAAGAAAGAATCACAAAGACTGAATCACAATTATTTAGGGACTGAGCATATATTATTAGGGCTTTTAAAATTAGGTCAGGGAATAGCCGTTAATGTTTTAAGAAACATGAATGTAGCTTATGAAAACACAAAAGAAGAGATTGAAAAAATAGTTGGGTTCGGACCTGAGATGCAAGTTTATTCTGATCCTGCATTAACGGGAAAAGTAAAAAAGGTTTTTGAATTTGCCAACGAAGAAGCTTCTAATTTAAATCATAATTACGTTGGAACAGAACATTTGCTTCTAGCTATTCTTCGTCAAACAGACAGCGTAGCGACTCAAGTGCTCGAGAACATGGGCGTTGATCTGAAAGACATTCGAAAAGAAATCTTAAAAGAGCTGGAAACTTTTAATTTACAAATGCCTCCGATGGCATCTTCTTCTAACAGCAACTCAAGCAATGCCAAAACTCAAGACAAGACAATCGACAAAATGCCGGCCCTTAGAGCCTATGGTCATGATCTGACAGAACTTGCAAGAGAAGGTAAAATGGACCCAGTCATCGGCAGAAAAAAAGAAATTGAAAGATTGATATTAATCCTTTGCAGAAGACGAAAAAACAATCCTGTTTTGATTGGAGAAGCGGGCGTTGGAAAAACTGCAATAGTTGAAGGACTCGCTCATGCAATCATTCAAGGAGATGTTCCCGAAACTTTAAGAAACAAAAAACTGATTTCTTTAGATTTGACTTTGATGATCGCCGGAACAAAATATAGAGGTCAGTTCGAAGAGAGAATTAAAGCAGTCATGGATGAAATCAAGAGAAATGGAAATATTTTATTATTCATTGACGAGCTGCATACAATAGTAGGCGCAGGCGCTGCCGAAGGCGCGATCGATGCTTCGAATATCTTAAAACCTATGCTTTCAAGAGGAGAAATTCAATGTATCGGAGCTACTACATTGGACGAGTATCGAAAATTCATTGAAAAAGATGCTGCCTTGGAAAGAAGGTTTCAAAAAATTCAAGTTCCTCCGCCATCTGTAGAAGAAAGCAAGGCCATTTTAAATGGATTAAAATCAAAATACGAAGAACATCATAACTGTATATATACAGATAATGCGATAGAAGCTGCAGTTCAAATGTCTGATAGATATATTTCAGGCAGATTTTTACCGGATAAGGCAATAGATCTTATGGACGAAGCCGGTGCAAAAGCCAGAATTACAACTATGCACCAACCTCCTGAAATACAAAAATTGGAGTCTGAGATCGACACTCTTAGAATTTCAAAAGAGGAGGCTATCGGCAAACAGGAGTATGAAAAAGCTGCCAAATTAAGAGACTCAGAAAAAAAATTAAGAGAGCAGCTTCAGAATATTACAATGGAAAAAGAAAAAGCCAAAGAAGAGAACCAGTCGATTGTAGATGATGAAGACATAGCTCAGATAATTGCCAAACAAACAGGCATCCCTCTTTCTAGACTGACTCAGTCTGAACTTCAAAAAATCATCCATATGGAGAAAGTTTTGATTCAGGATATAGCAGGTCAGGAAGATGCTGTTAACAGTGTCTGCAAAGCTATAAAAAGAAGCAGAGCTGATATCAAGGATCCAAATAGACCGATCGGATCATTTTTATTTTTAGGACCAACGGGAGTCGGAAAAACGCATTTGGCCAGATTGCTTGCAATCCATCTATTTGGCGGAGAAGAAGCTCTTATCCAAGTAGACATGTCTGAATACATGGAAAAATTTGCTGCCAGCAGAATCACAGGATCGCCTCCAGGATATGTTGGACATGAAGAAGGCGGCCAGCTAACCGAACAGGTAAGAAGAAGACCATACTGCGTTGTCTTGTTTGATGAAGTTGAAAAAGCTCACCCGGATGTAATGAACTTACTTCTTCAAATAATGGAAGAGGGTAAATTAACCGATTCTATGGGAAGAAAAGTTGATTTCAAAAACACCATAATAATCATGACATCGAACCTTGGCGCAGATTTAATTAGAAGATCAACAGAAGTTGGTTTTGGCGCCGGCGATAACGTTTTAGATTATAAATCTATGCAGGACAAAATTCAGGGAGCTGTAAAAAAACACTTTAAACCTGAATTCTTAAATAGATTGGACAATATCGTAATATTTAGAACACTTGATAAAAATGTCTTAAAAGATGTTGTTGATCTGGAATTCAAAAAACTTAAAGATCGACTTTTGAAAAAGGGTATCGGAATTGAACTTGATGACAAAGCTAAGCTTCTTCTTGTTGAAAAAGGTTATCAACCCGAGATGGGCGCAAGACCTCTTAGAAGAACAATCGAACAATACCTTGAAGATCCTCTAGCCGAGAAACTTCTTTACAATCCTGACAAGAAAGTAAATTACTTTATCTCTGTGGACAAAGATCAAATAGTTTTTCGTGAAGAAGAAAAACAAAAAGAAAAAGAAGAATTGGCTTCAGAATCAAAATAAAAAATGCTTTAAATTAAAAACGGCAAAACCTGCCGTTTTTAATTTTTTTAGATCTATTTATTTTTCGTATATATTTTAAACCTTATCAAAAGCAGGAACTGCTAATTTTGTTTCCCACTCTTTTAAGTAGTTTAACAAACTAGCTTTTGACGGCTGCTGATTAATAAAATTCAAAGAATCTTCATTTCTTGTCAGATGCGCTATTTTAGCTAATAGATGAAGATGTCTTTTATCGTCGCAGGCAAATAAGAAAAACAACGTTCTTACTTTTTCTCCATCCAATGCGCCATATTCGATCGGCTTGTTTAAATATACTACAGAAACTATATCATAAGGTTTTGGAAGCAGAAAATCTCTTGTATGGGGAACAGCTATTCCATGATTCAAAGCAGTCGGCATAAGTTTTTCTCTATCTAGCAAAAGATCCGTTAAAACATCGGCATCCAAGGAAAGATTTTTAGAAATAATATTTACTGACGATCTTATAACTTCTTCTTTTGTAGAACCGGAAACGTTATTAATTACCGATCCTTTATAAATTGCTCTATAAAGAGAATACGCCTGAGTTCCAATTTTTTTACTTAATATCGATGTGGCTTTTTCACTTTTGATATCGATCAAGTTTGTTTTTTCTTCTATAAATGGATTAAATCCATCGTTATCTTTTTGCATTTTACAGCTAAGCACCCAGTTCTCGATCTCGGTTCTTGAAAACCTGAATTGATGATTTAATCTGTAAGCAGGTATCTTTCCATCAGCAAGCCATCTGCGAATTGTAGTTTCAGATACATTTAACAACTCGGCTACATCTTTAATTTTTAAATCCATTATTGTACTCCATAAAAAATTTGTTATAAAAATATCTTAGATATCACAAAAGCAAAAACAAATGAAGAGTTTTTTTTAAAAAAGATTAAAAATGACTAAAAATGAACGAATTGATCAAATACATCCTGAGGATGATTTGATTTTAAGATATTTCTTCGCAAATCAGGATCTTTCATAACAATTGTCAGTTGAGACAAAAGCTGAAGATATTCGTTTTGTTTTTTATCAGGACCGCCTATCAAAAAAATTATTCTGATCGGCATTTTGTCAATCGAATCCCATTCGATCTTATATTTTCTTTGGATTCCCAAAGCTATAAAAAAATTATCCAGACCCTCTAGTTTAGCATGAGGTATTGCAACTCCCATTCCAATGCCCGAAGAGACAATATCTTCTCTTTCTATAATTTTATTTAAAAAATAATCTTTATCGGCAATCTTTTTAGAATTATATAATGAATCGACTAATTCTGTTATAGCCTCATTCTTATTTTTAGATTTTAAAAAAACTATATTCTGAACATCTAAACAATCAAAGATTCTCGATGATGGTTTTTTTTTAAAACCGTTTAAAAAATCTATAATATGTGTTGATTTAAGATAACCCAGTATGGCCAAAACCCAATCCTCCCCTTATTGAAGCAGACAGTTCATTACTTTTAATAAATTCAGCATGACAAACAGGTGCAATTACCATTTGAGCGATTTTCATTTTAGGAGTAATTATAAAAACTTCATTCGAATGATTGATTAGTATTACTTTGATCTCACCCCTGTAATCGGAATCAATAGTCCCCGGGGTATTTAAAACAGTAATTTTATGCTTTAAGGCAAGTCCGCTTCTTGGTCTTATCTGCACTTCGAATCCATTTGGAATCTGTAAGAAAACACCGGTAGGAACCAGGATGGATTCTTTTGGATGTAACTCAATATCTGTTTCAATATTTGCTTTTAAATCAGCGCCGGCAGCTCCATCGGTAGCATAAACAGGAATTAATTCATCATTATCACCCTGCAGGATGATTTTAACATCAATTTTTTTCATCAATCTCTTTTTCTTTATTTGAAGATACAAGTTTTAGATAGGTATTTTTTAAATTGCTCTTTTTGTTATTTACATTTTCCTTTGCAAAAAAATTAATAAAAAAAGAAACCTTATTTTTAAGATCTTTTCTTTTAACTATTAGATCTATCATTCCTCTTTCCAACAAAAATTCGGATTTCTGCGCACCCTCGGGCAATTTTTGATTAATTGTCTGTTCAACAACCCTTGGGCCTGCAAAAGCAATTAAAGCATGCGGCTCGGCGATAATAACATCTCCTAAAGATGCAAAAGATGCTGTCACTCCTCCAGTAGTAGGATTCGTCAAAATAGAAAGATACAGATTTTTGCTTTTGTGCAATTTTGTTAATGCTGCTGATGTTTTCGCCATTTGCATTAAAGATAAGATTGATTCTTGCATCCTGGCTCCGCCGGAAGCTGAAACCAATATCACGGGAAGATCATTTTTTATCGCATGCTCGATCAATAATGTAATCCTTTCTCCGACAACAGATCCCATAGATCCGCCCATAAAACTAAAATCTAATACGCCGATAGCAACCTTTTGATCATTAACATATCCGGTCCCTACAGTAATCGCCTCATCATTCCCTGATTTAGACTTTGCATTTTCCAATCTTTCACTATAAGGCTGAGTATCTACGAAATTTAAAGAATCTTTCGGTTGAATATTATCAAATAATATTTCAAAAGTATCTTTGTCCAAAAGAAGGTCCAATCTCTGTTTTACGGTAAGTCTGTAATGATAATCACATTTTGGACAGCAGTTTAAATTATCGGTTAATTCATTTGCATGAACCAATTCCATGCATCCTGTGCACTTAACCCAACCGCTATAAGAATCTTTCTTAGTGCTCTCAATTTTTATTTTAGGTTTTTGCCTTGAAAACAATCCCATAACACCCAATTTTTGTGTTATATTTTAACTTATTTTTATTAAATGAACAAGGTATAATAAATATTATATTTTCGTAAAGCACTAATAATTAGTTAATCAAAAAAATTTTATTTACCAACCCGGTATTCCTCTTTTTTAAAACTTAAGCAAGCTACCTCATTCTTGAAGTCTTGGTGAGACATGTGCTTAACTGATTTAGATTTTTTGAGTGACATAGCCATTGATAATAAATTTTTTATTTTTCCATATTCTTCTTCAGTTTTTGAAGATTTTAAAGTGGATGAACCGTAATTATTTTAAATATTTTACTTCGAGTTGAATGTAAATAATTTTTTTTAATAGCTTAGGACCATTAGAAACTAAAGCAGTAATGTCAGATGTGAAATATTCATTTAAATATTAATAAATTTATATTTACATATTACTATTACTTTGTTATAATAATTATTAATTTATTACAATTAATTATAATTTAATAAAAAAAAGGAGATTAATTTTTATGAATCCTGTTATGATCTCGATACCCTTTCGAACACCCTCTTTACGAGAATTGGCAATTTATCAAATTAAAGCTAATAAGAAATATCCGTTTTGGGAAGAAATAACAAATAAAATCAAAAATCTGTCATTGCCATTTGATGAACTGAGGAGATTTTGGGATAGTTTTAACCGAAAACCTGAGATGCCTTCAGAGAAGCCACCTTTTTTTGAAGACGGAAGAGACGAACCGATTAACTGGGGAACAACTCATAAGATAGCAAAATCATTAGATACTTCAACAAATAAAGAAGCTCGTAAACTAATAGAACGTTTAGGAATGCTTTTAGAGGATAAAGAACTACTGGAAGAAGAACTGGAATCGGCTGCCGGTAATGGTCATCTTGAACATGTTAATGCTATTATTGCCAATCCAAAATTCAGTGTAATTACTGGATCCTATATAGGAGAGGCTTTGAAAAATGCTGCGAAAAATGGTCATTTAGAAATTGTTAATGATATTATCTCCAATCCAAGATTCGTTGAAATTCCTGCATTTTATATAGAAGAGGTTTTGGCAAATGCTGCGGAAAACGGTCATTTAGAAATTGTTAATGCTATTATCTCCAATCCAAGATTCAATGAAATTTCTGAATCCTCTATAAGTGAGGCTTTGAAAAATGCTGCGGAAAACGGTCATTTAGAAATTGTTAATGCTATTATCTCTAATCCAAGAATCGATGAAATTTCTGCAGGTAATTTAGGAGGGTCTTTTGCAGTTGCTGTGAAAAATGGTCATCCTGAAATTGCTAATGCTATTTTAAGTAAAGTTGATACATCTTCTATAAGAGCGGCTTTGCAATACGCTAAGGAAAATGGTTATACTGAAGTTGTTAATGCTATTATCTCCAGTCAAAAACTCAATTAGATGAATTTTCTATAGGAGCGGCTTTGCAATATGCTGAGGATTTAAGAATGTCTTTCTTGAGAAAGTAATCTGATTAGGTCTTAAAAAAGTGGAACATCTAGTATCAACTAAATATTTTTATATATCTTTCGTTGATCTCTTTCCAATTTAATATTTTATAAATATCTTTTATAAACCCTGCCCTGTCATTTTTATATTTTAAATAATAAGCATGTTCCCAAACATCAATACAAAATATTGGAAAGATTCCCTGAGCGCTGAGCAGATCATGATTTGAGCAGGATTCTACCACTAAATTATTGATTTTCTTATCATACCCAAGCCATCCCCATCCGGATCCCTGGATACCTAAAGATATTTCATTTATACTATTTTTAAAATTTTCAAAAGAATGGAAATCTTTTTCTATCGCTTTTATTATCTCATAATCGGATTCATAATGACCGCCACCGTTTTTTTCAGGAGATAGAATCTGCCAGAATATTGAGTGGTTTATATGACCGCCTCCATTAAATTTAATTGCACCTTGAAGCTCTACCATTTTCTCTGCATCATTTTTTATTTCAGCCTCATGATATTTTTCCAGAGCTTCATTTAATTTATTAACATATGCCCTATGATGCTTGTTGTAATGAATTTCAAGCATCTCTTTTGTAAAAACCGGTTCAAGTCCGTCAAAATCATATCTTAAATCCGGCAATTGATAATTGGTCATAAGATCTCCTGATTATTTTATTTAGATAAAAACATAGTTAAAAATTTAATACAAACAATTCTGTTCTTCAGAGTCTAAAATTAAGGTTTTCTATTAACAAAGCTGATCAATAGCATTATCTACTGTTTCTACAGTGATAATGTTGATCTTTTCTTTTATGGAATCTGAAATCTCCTTCAGGTTCTGATAAGGGATAATGATATTTTCAAAACCCATATTTATCGCTTCTTTGATCCTGGCTTCAATCCGGGAAGCCGGTCTGATTTCCCCTGCCAGTCCAACTTCTCCGACTACAACGGTATTCATCCCTAGCTTTCTATTGGAAAAAGAAGAAGCAATAGATAACAAAATAGCAAGATCAATACTGGGCTCTTTTATCTGCATACCTCCGGCAATAGAAACAAAAACATCCAGGTCCTTAAGATTGAATCTTAATTTTTTTTCTAATACGGCAAGCAGCAGCGCCAACCTGTTGTTATCCACTCCCGAACATTTTCTGGTCGGAAAAGAAAAACCGCAGGAAGCAACAAGAGACTGCACCTCTATTAAAATTGCCCTTAGACCTTCGATGGTCGCAGCAATGATCGTCCCCGGAAGATTAATCATTTTCTTTTCTACGAAAGCAAGAGAGGGGTTATCAATTTCTTTTAAACCAGTTTCAGACATTTGAAGAATTGCAATATCATCTGTTGGACCGAATCTGTTTTTCACAGATCTGATCAGCCTAAAACCGTTTTGCTTCTCGCCTTCAAAATCGAGGACTACATCAACTATGTGTTCAAGAGTTTTAGGTCCGGCAAGATCCCCTGACTTAGTAACATGGCCGATTAAAAAAGTAGTGATGCCGTTTTCTTTTGAAAGGTACATAAATTCAGTTGCCAGCTCTCTTACCTGAACAATAGAACCGGGAGAAGAGCTGATTTCTGATTTATAAATAATCTGAATAGAATCAATTATTAAAATATCAGGCTTTATTTGATCAATCTGCTGCTTGATGGCTGAAAAGTTTGTTTCAGACAGCAAATAAATATTTTCTGAAAAAACTCCAATCCTTTTTGCCCTTAAGGTAGTCTGCTGCAGAGACTCTTCAGCCGTAACATAAAGAACCTTCAGGTCTTGAACGGCAAACAAGTTGGATAACTGTAAAAGAAGAGTCGATTTGCCAATACCCGGATTTCCTCCGATCAAAATTAATGAACCGATAGCAAGTCCTCCGCCCAAAAGTCTATCCAGCTGAGTAAAGTTGGTCTTTATTCTTTGATAAGATGAAATTTCAACATCTTTGAGTTTAACGCTAACAGAACTATTTTGTTTCGATTCAAATCTTTTTTTCTTTTCATCCAGCTGAATTTTTTCGAAAAAAGAATTCCAGGTCGAACAGCTGATGCAGCTGCCGCTCCATTTTTTTTGTGTAAAGCCGCAAGCGGAACACTCCCAGACAGTTGATTCTTTTGCCATTGCTAACCTTCCAGATTTAATTTATTAAATGCTTCTTCTGCAGCAATCAGTTCAGCCTGTTTTTTTGAAAAACCTTTCCCCAACCCCATCTCTTCATTATTAATTAAAACAGCAACTGTAAATACTTTTGAATGCTCAGGACCTTCTTCTTTTAAGATTTTATACTCCGGAGGCTGTTGGAATTTTTTTTGAGAATATTCCTGCAGTTTTCCTTTAAAATCGATTCCGGGATTATTAATGGCTTCATCGAAATCATTTTGAAAATTTTTTAAAATGAATTCTTTGGTTAAATTAAATCCCTTATCCAAATAAATTGCTCCTATCAAAGCTTCAAAAGCATCGGAAAAAATTGTTTCTTTTCCTCTTAAAGCAACTTTTTCTCCTTTGCCTAAAATCACATAATCATCCAGTTTCAAAATATGATAGTACTTAGCGCAGGATAAAGCGTTCACAAGCTTTGACCTGATCAATGACAATTTTCCTTCAGCAGCCTCGGATAACTTTTCATATAAATAATCCGCAACAATAAAATTTAAAGCGCTGTCTCCTAAAAATTCGAGCCTTTCATTGTGATGCGTAATAATTTTTTTATTCTCATTTATGTAGGAACTATGGATAAATGAAAGCATTAAGAGATCTTTATTTTGGAAAACAATATTAATTTTATTTTCAATCTCATTCAAATTATTTTTAAGTACTGAAAGCTCGTTCATCATTTTCTTCTTATTGTAGTTTAATATTATTTTATGTATTTTTTTTATAAAAAAAAATTAAAAAATGAAAATATGGCAAAAGTTAATTTAAATTTATTAAAACTAAAAAAAAATTATCTTTTCAATGATATTGAAAAAAAAGTTGAAGAGAAGCAAAAAAATCAAAATCTTGAAATTTTAAATCTAGGAATCGGCGACGTCACCCTTCCTATTGCAGACTCGGTTATTGAAGCCTCAAAATTATCCCTTGATGAACTCAAATCCCCTAAAACTTTAAAAGGTTACGGGCCGGCAGACGGATATCAATTTTTAAAAAAATCTATTAAAGAAAATGATTATAAGGACATTGACATAGATCTGGGTGAGATCTTTGTATCAATCGGATCAAAATATACACTTGGCAATATCGGCGATCTTTTCTCTGCCGATAATTGTGTCGGCCTTTGCGATCCCACATATCCCGTTTAT
Source organism: Parachlamydiales bacterium (assembly GCA_041661445.1). Classification (GTDB taxonomy): domain Bacteria; phylum Chlamydiota; class Chlamydiia; order Chlamydiales; family SM23-39; genus JBAZUK01. Next base: position 17,000 of record JBAZUK010000004.1, on the reverse strand, counting down.
GAAGATTCGAATATAATGTGCGGAAGAAAAAACAAACTTTTTTATATTCCCCTTCTTGAAGAAAATAATTTTAAACCACGAATTTTAAAAAAACATTTAGATATAGTTTATCTCTGCTCTCCTAACAATCCGACAGGAACAGCCCTTACAAAAGCGGAATTGCAGCAATGGGTTGAATATGCTCAAAAAACCAAGTCCTTGATAATTTTTGACGCAGCATATGAGGCATTTATTTCTTCAGATGAAGTTCCTCATTCAATTTATGAGATTCCGGGAGCTGATGAAGTGGCAATTGAAATGAAAAGTTTTTCGAAAACAGCAGGATTTACTTCATTGAGATGCTCTTATGTTGTTATACCTAAAAAACTTAAAACAAAAGAAAATATCTCTATAAATGAGCTTTGGCAAAGATATATAAATACAAAAATAGGCGGGATACCTTATCCTATTCAGAAAGCGGCAGAGGCAATCTATTCACCAAAAGGACAATTGGAAGTTAAAGCAATAATTGATGAATATATGAAAAATACTTTAATTTTAAAAGAAGGCTTGAATCAGATCGGTTTAACTACTTACGGCGGGGATAATTGTCCATTTATCTGGTGCAAAACATTGAAAAACCTTACCTCATGGGAATTTTTTGATCTGCTTTTGGAAAAGAATATTGTTACCATCCCGGGCAGCGGCTTCGGTAAATGCGGCGAGGGTTTCGTTAGATTCTCAGGATTTGCAGCAAAAGAAACAATTGATAAAGCTTTAACTTGTATAAAAAAACTATGAAATATTTAATCTTAGAATCGCAAATAAAATTTTTTCAGGAAAGTGGTTTCATTGAGTTTGAAAACATCTTTTCTTCTGAAGAAATGCAAAAATTAAAAAATGAAATCGATAATTATTTTAAAAATTCCTCTACTGATTTTTTGCAATCATACAAAAGCACAAGAGATCTTTTTAGAAGTTCTGAATTTATCAGAAAATTTGTTTTGAATAACAGGATTGTCTCTATTGTAAAAAATTTAACAAATCGAAATCAATTAAGGCTTTGTTTTGATCAGGCGATCTATTCAAATGGCAGCAATCCTTTCGATGACAAGGTTCTGATTGATGATTTTTTTACTTTTCAAGGTCTTTTATGTCTGGTTGTAATTAAAATGGACGATACCATTTTTAATGATCATACTTTTCTTCCTAAAACAAAAAATAACTCAGTTTTTTTAAAACCCGGCTCCTATTTGAATTTCAATGGTATTTTTGAAGTCCCCCAAAAATATCTCTTGATTGGATATAGTGATTTTAAAACTATATATAAGCCAAATTCTACAGATCCTAACGGGTATAATTTAAAGCAATTAGGTTATACACATGGAGACACCTTAAAGGACAAAACCCATCCTGTTATATATTAATGCCTTAAGCATAAATTATGATATTTTACCTCTTAGAAAAGGGCGAAATACCTTTAAAAAATATGAAAAAAGTGATACCCATAGTAATTAGATAATAAGTACTATAATACTTAGAAAATATTATAAATATGAAACAAAAATTTAAAGAATTTAATCCTTTAGTAGCCCCTCTGCTCAGCTTATTTTTTGTTATTTCAAGCAGCTGCTTGTTTACAACCTTTGTTACCTTAAAACTTAAAAATGAAAATTTTACCGAAACACTGATTGGATTAATCCATTCATCTTTTTATTTTGGTTATCTGGTAGGTTCGGTAAGAGCGGAAAAATTAATTTATAGAATAGGCTATATAAGATCTTTTGTTGCATTTGCAGCTCTTTTCGGAGCGAGCATTTTAGTCCAGGGATTGTACATACACACAATTCTGTGGATGCTGACACGATTTATCGCAGGAGTTTCTTTAGCTGCTTTATATGTTATTATTGAAAGCTGGCTGCTTAGCGGAAGCACACAAAACACAAGAGGAAGAATTTTATCAGTATATATGATAATTCTGTATGGCGCGCAATCCCTTTCTCAAATGTTTATAGGATTTGTAGATCTAAACACTTTAACTGCCTTCTTGGTCTTTGGAATATTAACCTATCTTTCAATTCTTCCGGTATCAATAAACTACAGTAAAACTCCCGAGAGCTCTTCTGAAATCACTAAAAAAAGCATAAAAGAAATATTTAGGCATGCTCCATATAGTTTTTGGGGATGCTTGATATCAGGCTTGATTTTAAGCGCAATCTATTCATTTTTACCTTATTACGCCCAAAGCGAAAATTTACGGGTATCATATATCATGACAATTACTATTGCCGGAGGATTCGTTCTTCAATGGCCGATCGGTCTATTTTCCGATCTTTTTGAAAGGCGAAAGGTTTTAATAGCCAGCAGCGCTTTATTATTCCTCTCTTGTCTGATGATGATTTTCTTTTCATCAGTCCATCATATGTTAGCTTATCTATTTTGTTTTTTTATAGGCGGATTTTCATTTGTAATCTATCCTATCAGCATATCCCATGCTACAGATAAATTCGATTCAAAATACATTCCATTCATCATTGGAATTATGTCGGTATTATATGGAATTGGCGCGACTGTTGGTCCTTTCATGACATCTCTATTTATGGAATTTGACTCTTCTGGAATATTTATTTTTATAGCTTTATTTGCATTGATTTCAACGTTATCAGGAATCTATTACAAAATAAAAATTCCAAAGAGAACACCTAAATCTGAAAAAACCGAGTTCATGCCTATTTCTGCTATAGCGCCGCTTAGCACAGATACATCAATAGCTATAAAACAAACAATTTCAGTTTCTAAAAAAGATGTTCATCCTGAAAAAAAATCTCAAGAGACACACCCTGCATCACAAAATGATAATAATTCCGAATCATCTAAATAACCCAAATAGCAAATTAGTCTTCCAAAAAAATTAAGATTGTATCTTTTTCCTAATCAAAATTACCCATTATCCGGTTGTATAATAATTTTTTTAATTAGACATGAATTAATAACAAAAGTTATTATGTTTCGAAAAAGATTTTTAAGGATAAAAATGGCATCAATTTCATCAGTTTTTACTCTATCAATAAGCCAACCACCTTCAAAACTCAATAATTCGCCAACAACGCTAGATGTTACAAAGAAAATAATCTTAATCGCTTCAGCAGTCTTCCTGATAATTGGAGTTTTAAATTTTTCAATGCCATTGATACTTACTGGGATTGGATTAGCGGCAACAAAAGTAATTATTTCTTTTATATCAAATTTTATATCAAATTCATCTCTATTAGCTAAATTCAAGATGGTTGACAGGTGTTTATTAATCGGTGATGTAGAAGCAGCAAAAGAAATTGCAAATGGAATTCAGGATCAGGACATTAAAAAACTTTTTTTAATTGATATTGAGCTACGCTCCCCTTCAACATCTTCTCGCATTAAACTTTATGCAAAATATTTATTAAATAGAAAAGTAGAAGCAGCAAAAAAAATTGCAAATGAAATTCTGGACCAGGAATTTAAATTATCAGTTTTAGGTTTGATCGAAAAATTTAAATCTGATGAATTAGAAGATTTGGATTCTCCGAATAAATTCACTTTTTGCTAAGCATTTATTTCTTCTGCCACATATTCCATTAATGCGCTAGAGTACTTGTTTTTTATAATTCGGTTCTGCTCTCCGCTTATTTTCCAAATATTTTTTTTGATTTTATCTTTCAATCTTTCATCTAATTTATCAAAAATATGTAACGCCTTGTCAAAATCTTTATACATAAACATTTTCGCTAGCCATACTAGATCAGACAAATCATCAATTTTCTTAATTAAAATATTTGATTTTTCCGGATCTTTGCTTTTCAAATCGCAAGCCTCAATCAAAATCCTGTGCGCATAACTTGGCTTTTTCTCATTCAATTCTTCTACTATCGGAAAATCGAATCTAAACTTAAGATTCTGTAGCTTGCTTTTGATTTCATCAATTATCGGGTCTATCAAAAAGTTATTAAATGCTTTTTCTTTAGAAATATCAGAAAGTTCGTCTTCAATAAAAGCTAAAATAGTTTCAATTTCACTTGAATTAATGCTGAAAAACCTTAATTCAAGATAATCTTCCAAATACAAAAGTCTGTGTAATCTATTTAAAATCTCATCATCATCGATTTGTCTTGAACTTTCAATTTCTTCAATTGTTCCAAATATTTTATGAATATCCTCTTCAATGTTTTTAATGCTATTTTTCATAAATACATTTTTTGACTGATCATTAATTTTTATAGATGTTAAGGAAAGCTGATCCAAATTATCTGTGTAATTTAAAACATCTGAAACATTAAGATTCTTTGCGTTGTAAAGATTTTTTTTTATATAATTTATTTTTGAATAAATATCTTCGATCTTAAAAATTGTTTTTTTATTACCCATACAACCCTCTTATTAAATTATTTTTTATTAATATTTTTAGGTGTTAATTAGGTATTAAATATTTTAACAACTTCAGTTTTATTATTTATAATCATACAGGACAAAGCCCTAACTAAATTATAACAAAAAATCATATAACATACAACCCTTTGCTCATGGGAAAATAGATCAAATAAACAAAAATTTTTATATTATTTAAGGATTATAAAACTTTTAGAAATATAAAAAAATTGCGTTCAACCATCTCTTAAAAAGACCGAAAATTAATACATCTATCCTAACAAAGAAAAAGCTCCGGCATGAAAAAATGGTAAAAAACCGAAAAACCTAGACAATTTTTTTAATAATACTCTCTACAGTAAATCCAAAAAGATCTTTCAACCTTTCCATTGGAGCTGATTTACCAAAATTATTAACAGAAATTGCAATTCCATCACTTCCGATATATTTATGCCAGCCTAATTCACTTCCGGCTTCAATAGAAATTCTTTTTCCTATATTCCCATTTAAGATCTCATCTTTATACTTTTGCTGCTGTTTTTCAAAGATATCAAAAGACGGCATTGAAACAACTCTTACATTTTTTTGTAATTTTTCTAAAGCATCAGCTACTTCTATTGCAAGAGAAACTTCTGATCCTGTCGCAAAAAGCGTATAGTCAATTTTTTTATTCTTTTCTTTTCGGATAATATAAGCCCCCCTGCCAACTCCATCTTCGAATGAAACATTGGTTTCTTGAAGGGTTTTTAGTTTTTGTCTGGAAAGAACCAATACAGTCGGACCTTTATATCTCAAAGCTGCAAGCCATGCCATTTTAACTTCATTTGCATCAGCAGGTCTAATTACCTGAAGGTTCGGCATTGCCCGAAAGGAAGCTAATTGTTCTACCGGCTGATGTGTCGGTCCGTCTTCTCCTAAAAAAACAGAATCATGGGTAAACTGATAGATAACATGCAAATCTGACAAAGCAGCAAGCCTTATGGCATTTCTCATATAATCTGAAAAAACAAAAAAAGTTCCGCATACAGGCGTAAAGGCATCAGATAAAGAAAGACCGTTTGAGATAGTGCCCATAGCAAATTCTCTGACGCCAAATTTAAAATTTCTGCCTTTAAAATTTTTAAAGGTAATCTGCTCATATTTTTCTAAATACGATCTATCTGAACATGAAAGGTCAGCCGATCCTGAATATAAAAACGGTAAACGGTCAGCTAAAAAATTCAAAATCATACCGGAAGATTCTCTTGTTGCGATATCTTTTTTAATGTCCAGATTTTTCAATAAATCTTCCAGATCTGATGGAAGGATTTTATTTTGCATCTTCTTAAATTCTTCAAAAAGTTTTGGATTTTCTTTTGCCCACAAAGAAAACTTATGATTCCAGTCATCTTCTAGCTTTTTTTGCTCGACAAGTTTTGCATTGAAGTAATCATAAATTTCTTTAGGAACATTGAATTCTTCATTTGGCAAATGCAGGGCTTTTTTGGCAGCTGCTGCTTCTTCTGCTCCTAAAGGAGATCCGTGAACTATATGCGAACCTGCCTTATGCGGAGATCCCTTTCCTATAATGGTATTTGCGACGATCAAGACAGGCCTTAGCTGTTTTGTTCTTATTTCTTTGAAAACTGCGTCGATTGCATCCAAGTCATGTCCATCAATTTCAAATACGTCCCATCCATATGCCCTATATCTTGTTTTAGTATCTTCAGAAGTGTTTTCTGAGATCGGTCCGTCTAATGAAATTTTATTGGAATCATAAATAACAACTAAATTATCTAATCTGAGGTGACCGGCAATGCATGAAGCTTCGGAAACAGCTCCTTCCATCATACATCCATCCCCCGCTAATGAAAAAATTTTACCGGTAAAAAGTTTGTATTTGTCTGTGTTGAACTTATCCTGCAAAATTTTTTGTCCGATTGCCATGCCGACTGCATTTCCGATGCCATGACCTAAGGGACCTGTTGTGGCTTCAACTCCATCTGTTATATGAACTTCAGGATGTCCGGGAGTTTTTGAATTCAGCTGTCTAAAAGATTTAATTTCTTTGATAGATAATTCAAAGCCCGCCAAGTGAAGACAAGAATATAAAAGCATTGATCCATGTCCTGCCGAGAGCACAAATCTATCTCGATTGATCCAGGAAGAATTTTTCGGGTTATGTTTTAGCTCAATTCCATAAAGATAGGCACCTAGTTCCGCGCATCCTAAAGGCAATCCGGGATGGCCCGATTTTGCTCTTTCAATGGCATCTATTGCTAAACCTCTGATAGTATTTGCTATTTTTTCTAAAATGCTTTTTGCTTTTTCATCCATGAAGATCTTCCTTAAATTAAACCTAAACAAAATAATGACTTGAAACACAAAAATACAAGAAAAATATTTTTATTTTTTATAATCATTTTTTTTAACACAAAATAAAATTATAAGAATTTTAACTGAATGTAAATTTTTAAATAATTAAAAAACGCATGATTCGCTCTTTTATTTGAAAAAGTTAACTTTTAAAAGCTTAGGCTATTAAAAAAGAAACCATTATTTTTTTTTAAAGCTCGCTTTCTTAAAAGATTTATTATTAATTAAAAAAAACAACAAAAATAAATAATTCTGTTTTTAATTCTCTTTAGAAAATTCAATTGTTTTTTAATAAAAAAATGATATAATTATTGTTTTACAATATTCGGGACATCCAACAATGCCACTAGCTGAGATACTAAATAAATATTATTCAGAAAACAGCTCTTATGAGCAACTTTTTGAAAAAAGTTTTCAAGAATCTCAAGGGACTTGGAGTATAAGCAATAAAAAGCTTAAATCAAAAGAATTAGCTGAGTACTATACATCGCTTGCAGTAAGAATTATTAACGAAAATCCAGCAGCCATTCCAGACTGCATTAATTTTTTAATGGAATTTAATCAGCAGTGGACAAAAGTTAGAAAAATTCAATCAATTGATCCTAACAGCGAAGATTCGATTTTTTTTAATTCCAAAATTCCTGAAGTTGCTTTTTTATCTAATTTCTTTCCAACGCTAATTCTTGGAAAAGCTCCAGTTGATTCATCTTTAAAAAACACGGATGATACAGACCCTTCTAACTCTATGCCTGCAGTTGAAGATAAAATTTATTATTGTTTGGAAACCGCATATCTTGCGCAAAGGGTTGCTCAGATGGATTTTTCAAAAGCTGTGCAGATTGCAAATTCAATAGATCCTTTAGACGCAAAAAAAATTTCCACAAAGGCAAAAAAAACTTTTTCTTCAATAAAATCTTCTGAAGAAGATAAAGAAGAAAAGCTTGGATTGATGGAAGATTTGCTAAAAAGAAAATTTTCACAAAATCCGATATTGATGAATTTCCTCAAAAACACAAAAAAAAGAAGGCTCGTTGAAAAAACTTCTGATGAATTCTGGGGATGTGGATCTGCAGATAATCTATCATCTTACCCTGGTCAAAATAATTTAGGATTGCTCCTAGAAAAAATTAGAGAACAATAATAAATTTATTTATGAGGAGCCTTTATAAGGCGAAATAATCTCCTTTATGATTTCATATCTTTTTTTAGTGATTTTTTCAGTATTATGTACGGTTCCGTCTTTTATTCCGCTAAAAAACGAAACGAAATTCGGCATTTTATGACTAAAATAAGTAACTGTTTCCTTTCCGGATAGACCTAGATAATAACGTTTTAGATCTTTAAACTGCCCATCACTTAAAATATCCGAAATCGAGCTCATTTTTTCATGTTCAGCAATAAAAACTCTTGAAGCTAATTTTTTATTTGAAGCCAAGACCCCATCAATACATTCTCTGGCAGCGATAGTCATAAAAGGAACGACAACAAATACGTTCACCTTTGAACCTGTTTTTTTTAAAACCTGCAGAATATTTGAAAGGTGCTCACTTATCTGTTGGCCGGAGTAAGACGCATCGTCAAATAAAACCAGATCTTTTTGATGAACTTCAGAACTGCAGTTATCCGCTTCTTTGATAAATACTTTCGCTCCTTTTTCGCCTAACCTATAGTATGCTTGAGGAGTAACCTTAAAATAACTTCTTGCCAGCTCTGCAACCCATTGATTGCTTTTTTTAGGTTCTACCAAGACTATAAATTTTCTTCTTTCCTGATTATTAAGATTTTCTGTAGCCGGTTTATAAACAGCATCCATTTTAACTTTAATGTCTTTAATAGATTTTTCCAAAGCATTTAAAAATTTCTGAAAATTAATATGTTCTACATGCTCAACTAATATATTAAGAGACTCCTTACAGCCCTGAGGATGAGCCTCAACCCATTGTTTAGCTTGGTTCTGTTCTAAATCCAGTCCATCCTCGTTAGGCTTTGCTGGATTTAAGCAAAACTCCCATTCTTTTGGACCCCCCAGATCAGCATCTTCTAAATGCAAGCCCTTAACAAACAATCTATATGATGAATTAACTGTCATTGCCATAATTTTAAAAAAATATTTTGATTTTTTAATTAGAAACTAATTATTAATTATTAATTATTTTGTAAATTAATTATATTGTAACACATAAGATAATTATTTTTAATTTTATTTTTTTAAAAAATAATATACTATTAAAAATTATTCACCAAGAAAAAGACATAAGACTTTAATAAATAACGTTTTATGTCAAAAATAATTTTATGTAGTAATTTTCAAAAGGAAGAGAAATTTTCATTAAAGAAAATAAAAATACAAAAAAAAACGCAATAGATAAATTTTTATTAATTTAACAGATATTGACTTTTGCCAACCCATTGGTTTAGATTATTTATCTATAATTAATTCATTTTATGATGAGGTAAAAATGATTTCCAAAGACATAAGGCATGGTTTTTTAAACTATTTTAAAACGCAATCACACACAATTGTTCCCTCATCGGCGGTTTTTCCGATAGACGATCCAACTTTATTGTTCACCAATGCCGGAATGAATCAATTTAAAGACGTTTTTTTAGGCAAAAGCAAAAGATCTTATACCAGAGCTACAAGCGATCAAAAATGCATCAGGGCCGGCGGAAAGCATAATGATTTGGAAAACGTTGGGTTTACATCAAGACATCTTACCTTTTTTGAAATGCTAGGAAACTTCTCATTTGGGGATTATTTTAAAGAAGATGCAATAAGATTTGCCTACGATATCACTAAAAATGTATTCGGATTTGATTTTGATAAGGTGTGGGTATCTGTCTATAAAGATGACGATGAAGCTTTTGCAATCTGGGAAAAATACATGCCCTCAAAAAGAATAGTCCGTTTTGGTGAAAAAGAAAATTTTTGGTCAATGGGGGATGTTGGACCTTGCGGACCTTGTGCTGAACTTTTATATGATCGGGGCAGTTCCTATTCAGATGCCAAATCTCCCATTTACGATGTTTCCGGAGAGAGGTATTTAGAGTTTTGGAACCTTGTTTTCATGCAGTTTAACAAAGATGAAACCGGCAAGATGAACCCGCTGCCAAAAAAATCAATTGACACCGGCGCTGGATTAGAAAGAGTTGTTTCTCTAAAAATGGGTGTAGACTCGGTTTTTTTAACAGACACTTTTCAGGCAATAATTTCGCATATAGAAGAAATTTCCAAGATAAAATACAACCCTAAAAACTTAGATTTAGCTCCCGCTTTCCATGTTATTGCCGATCATATCAGATGTTTAAGTTTTGCAATCACCGATGGAATAATACCTTCAAATGTTGACAGAGGCTATGTTTTAAGAAAAATTTTAAGAAGAGCTGTCAGATATGGAAAAATGTTAAATCTGAACAAACCGTTTTTAGCAAAACTTTTACCCGGTTTATCTTCAATAATGGGAGATGATTTTCCTGAAATCATTAAATCAGAAGATAGAACTGCTGAAGTTTTAACTCTTGAAGAGGAATTATTTATTAAAACCCTTCAAAGAGGCGGAAATCTAATGAGTCAGGTTCTGGCAAAAGCAAAAAGTGAAAACGATACGATCGATGGCGAGATGGCATTCAAATTAAAAGACACTTATGGTTTTCCGATTGAAGAAATTTTATTAATTGCAAAAGATGAACATGTAAAAGTAGATTTAAATAAATACAACGAGCTCGAAAACCTTGCAAAAGAAAGATCTCGTCAAGCTCAAGAGAAACATTCACAAAAATTTGATGAGAATTTCTTTGCAGACTTTACTAAAGTTAATCCCCCGAATAACTACCTGGGTCACAAAACATATGAAACTGAAGCTAAAATATCAGCAATAATAAAAAATGATAAATTTACAGATGAAATCGAAGAAAACGATTTTGCTTTTATAATTTTAGATAAAACGCCTTTTTATGCTCAAATGGGCGGACAGGTCGGCGATAAAGGAAAAATAACCAAGGGAGGAGTTGTTTTTGATGTTGTAGACACTCAAAATCCCTATCCTGGAGTTATTGTCCACATCGGAAAATTAATTAAAGGAAAATTAAAAAAACAGGATAAAGTTCACGCTTCTATTGATATTGAAAGAAGAAAAAAAATCGAAGCAAACCACTCTGCCACTCACCTTCTTCAATTCGCTCTTTCTAAAACTTTAGGAGAACATATTAAACAGGCCGGTTCTTTAGTTGATGAGAACAAACTACGTTTCGATTTTGATCACAATAAAGCGTTAAGTAACCAGGAAGTGAGACAAATAGAAAGACTGATCAATGAGAAAATCAGAGAAAACACTACAGTAAGAGCCTATGAAATCCCATTCGAGGAAGCAAAAAAAGATTCTTCGATAAGACAGATTTTCGGAGAAAAATATTCTGACATAGTAAGAGTTATCGACATCAATTATTCCAAGGAGCTCTGTGGTGGGTGCCATACTTCTTTTACAGGAAATATCGGTTATTTCAGAATTTTTAAAGAAAGCTCTATTTCTCAAGGAGTCCGAAGGATTGAAGCTGTAACCGGGGCTGCAGCAGAAGATTTCGTTTATGATACCGAAGATCTGTTAAACAATATCTCGGCAACATTAAAAACTATTCCAAACAAATTAGAAGAGAAAATAACAAGCCTTGTTGAAGAGCACAAAGAATTGATCGGAAAATTGAAGGCCAATAAAGAGCTGGAATTAAATCAACTCTTTGAATCACTTCTGAAAAAAGCTGAAAAGCTAAACTCATATACTGTAATTATGCAGGAAGTTGAAGTGGATCCGAAGGATCTAAAGAACCTTTCAGATAAATTATTGGAACATCTTAAATCAGCGCTTGTTGTACTTGCGACAAAAGTTGATAGCAGATGCCAGATCTCTATAAATATCACTCCCGATCTGATTGCAAAAAATATTTTTGCAAATGATTTGATAAAAATCATAGCTCCAGTAATAAACGGCGGCGGCGGCGGTAAAAAAGAAAGTGCTCAGGCAGGCGGAGCCGATCCTTCCAAAATCACACAGGCTTTCGAGCTATTAAAAAAAGAAATTAGAAAAAAGTGATAGAAGAAATCAATTCATTATCCTTTAGAAAGCTGCTTGAAAAAATAAGAAATAATTTTCCTATTTTAATGGATGATATTGATGATGCGCAAGTAGCAGCTTCTATCGTATATATTGCTAAAAATGTTAATAAAGACATTTTAATAATTTCAACAGACGCAAAAAAAGACCTCCTATACAAAAACTTATCAACCTTTAATATTAACCTTTTAGAATTTCCCTCATGGGAAATTCTTTTTTCAGAAGAGATCCGGCCGTCTATTGACATTGTCGGGAAAAGATTTGAAATGTTAAATGAGCTTATGACTGAGGATAAATCTCATGTTGTAATAACTACATTGCATTCTTTACTACAAAAAATTATTCCAAAAGACAAAGCCTCTCTTTTGTCAATTAAACTGAAAGTCAATCAAATTATTTCTTTTGAAAAAGTCACAGAAAAATTAATAAATTTAGGTTATGAGAAAACAAATATAGTTTCCGATAAAGCTCAGTTTGCGGTTAGAGGCGGGATAATTGATTTATTTCCACCAAATAAAGAATCTCCTTATCGGATTGAGTTTTTCGGGGATGAAATTGAATCAATAAGATCTTTTGAGCTTTCTACTCAAAAATCAATTGAAAAAACAAATAGCCTGGAAATTTTTATTGCAGACGAGCTAAAACTTCTCAAAGAATCTGATAAGCTTGATACTCTCTTATCTTATTTAAAAAAGGATTTTATTGTAATTTTTGAAGACATCTATCAAATAGAAGAAAACTTAGTCGCGTTAAATGTTAAACCTTCTAAATATTTCTTATCTTTTGAAGAACTTTTGCAGATTATACAAAAAAATGAAAAAATATTTATTTCCGATAAGACTATCCAAGATTTATCAGATGTAATTCTTGGAGAAAAAAAAGACTCCTTTCGACCAGTTTCTTTTGAGATTTTTCAAAAGAAATTTAATTTTGAACTTTGGCTCCATCCTTTCATTCACTTTAATGATTTTTTAATGGAACCTGTTGATAACATCATAGATTTCATACCTAAACTTCTTGAAAGAAAATCAAAGATATTATTTTTAACATCAAGTGATGCAGAAAAAACCCATCTGCTTGAATTGCTGGAAAACAGAAAATTGAGTTCTAAGGATTTTATTTTTGATTTTGGTTTTCTCTCATCGGGTTTCGTTGTCTTGGACAGCCTGATGTGTATAATCCCCTATAATGAAATTACTAAAAGAAAAGTTGTAAGAAGACAAATATTTCGCCAAACCTACCAAGCTCCATATGCTGAATACCATCATTTGAACATAGGAGATCTGGTAGTTCACTATCATAGCGGAATCGGAAAATATTTGGGCTGCGAAAAGCATTCGAATCATCTAGGCATAGAAACTGAATTTTTGATAATCGAATATTCTGAAAACTCCAAGCTTTATGTTCCGATATCCCAAGCTCATCTAGTTACAAGATATATAGGTTCCTCGGAAGAAAAACCACAGTTATCCTTACTGGGATCTCCAAAATGGAATAAAACAAAAATAGCTGCCCAAAAACAAATAATCGGATATGCGGCAGATCTTCTAACCATGCAGGCCCAAAGAGAATTTGAGGGAGGCTATGCATATCCCTCAGACTCAGAGGAAACCACCCTTTTTGAACAGGATTTTCCCTACGTTGAAACGCAGGACCAATTGAATGCCATCAAAGAAATAAAGAATGATATGATGAGTAACAAAGCAATGGATCGGCTTATTTGCGGAGACGTAGGCTATGGGAAAACAGAAGTTGCCATGCGAGCTGCTTTTAAAGCGGTATGTGATGGAAAAAAGCAGGTAGCAGTCCTTGTTCCGACAACAGTTCTTTCGATGCAGCATTTCGATACTTTTAAAGAGAGGATGTCCTCGTTTCCTATCAATATACAAGTTGTTTCCAGATTCAAAACTGCAAAAGAAAATAAAGATATTCTTGAAAAAACTAAAAATGGATCTGTTGATATTTTAATTGGAACCCATAGAATTTTATCATCGGATGTATCTTTCAAGAATCTGGGTTTGATTATAATAGATGAAGAACAGCGTTTCGGGGTAAGAGCAAAAGAGCATCTTAAAAAACTTAAAAAAGGCGTAGACTGCATAACTCTAAGCGCAACACCGATCCCAAGAACGCTTTATATGTCTTTGATAAAAGTTAAAGACATGTCAATTATTAACACTCCTCCTCAAGATCGATTGCCCATCAAAACTATCATTGCAGAAAATGACGATGAAATTATAAAAAATGCAATCTTAAGAGAAATGACAAGACAGGGGCAGATTTTTTTTATTCATAACAGAGTAGAATCAATCTATCAAAGAGCAGAATATATTCAAAAACTTAGCCAGAAATCCAAAGTTGCAGTTGTTCATGGACAAATGGCAACAGAGAGCGTTGATGATATTTTTCATCAATTTAAAAAGGGCCTGGTTGATATACTCTTCGCTACAACAATTATTGAAAACGGTATCGATGTCCCTAATGCAAATACAATTATCATAGATAGAGCAGATGCTTTTGGACTGGCAGATCTCTATCAGCTCAGAGGAAGGGTTGGAAGATGGAACAGAGTTGCTTTTGCATATTTTATTATTCCCAAAAACAAGCAGATCTCTGAAATATCTCAAAAAAGACTAAATGCTTTATTGGAATCCCAAGGTTATGGCGGTGGAATGAAGATCGCCATGAGAGATCTGGAAATTAGAGGTGCCGGCGATATTCTGGGAGTAAAACAATCCGGTCAAATCTCAAACATTGGATTTCATCTATATTGCAAACTTCTTAAAAAAACAATTTTAAGCTTGCAGAATAAAAAAGAGGCTTCATTTATTGAAACAAAAATAGAATTTCCATATGCGGCTTATCTTCCTGAATATTATATTCCTCATGAGAATCTTAGAATGGAAATATATTACAGGCTCGGAGAAGCATCAGCAAACGAAGCTGTAGATAAAATTGCAGATGAATTAATTGATAGATTTGGTGCCCTTCCAAAAGAAGTCTTGGAGCTGCTTTCCTTAACAAGAATTAGAATCTATGCCAATCAGAACAATTTCAGCTATCTGAAGTTTGGGGAAATAACTCTTATTGCTGAAAAACAAAACAAGGACAAACCTGCTTTAAAAACTTTAATCCTGCCAAAGAAAACCGATATTGAGGAATTCAGGAAAAAAGCAATTCATCTTTTAGAACAAAATTTTAATCTTTGAATAAAATAGTTTTAATCATTTGATTTTTTGAACTATGAATTGATAAAGATCCGATCCTAAATCATCTTTTTTAAAATCAGTTTTTTCGAATTTAAGAACTGTGAATTTTAATTCCAAAAGTTTTTTTGCTGTTTCAAAATTTCTAAAATGCCAAAAACTCATTTCTTGAACTTTTTCAAGCAGCTTATCAGTAACATCTTCAATTAACAAGCTCTCCTGAGAACTATCCAATTGTTTTCCTTGCAGGCTATCTGTTATTTGATCTTTTTTTAGATCAATCACTAAAAAATCGCCTATAAAAAAGCCTCCCATCTCCAAGGATTCATATATATTATTCCAAAGAGAAGCAAATTTATGAGGATGGACATAAGTTAAAATTTTTTCAGCTATAATTAGCTGATACTTTTTAGCGTTGAAATCAAATTCTGTTATATCCTGCTGAAGAATTGATAGCTGATCCAATGTCCATCTTGCGTCGCCTTTAGATTCTTCACTCTCCTCTTTTGCTCTTTTTTTAAGAGTATCGACAACATTTTTTGAAAAATCAACAGCAGTAACACTCCAGCAGTTCTCCAATAGCTCAAATATAGAGCTATCAAAACCGCAGCCTAAATTTAACGCAGCACATTTTTGTGTTTTTCTGGAATTTTTAAAAAAATCTATATATCTTTTCACTAATTCATGAAAAAGATCAGAAACTGCATCAGATTCAGAATTTCTTTTTCCGAAATCATCCCAATACTGAATATCTTTCCATTCATTTACAGGTTTAATGTTTAACCTTTTGTATGTTTTCAATAATTCATCTATCTTGCAAACTTTTTTATGTTTTGGCCAATCACGTGCCTGGCACTCTTTGCTGCAGTATGTGGTAAAAAGACATTTTGCGCATTTTGAGAGTTTATCCTGGGATGTTTCTTTTTTATGACAATAACAACATTCAGAAACCGAGTCAGGATAAGATTTTACTGCTAATAAAGACATATTATTTAATTAATTTTTTTTATAAAAATTATAGCATATTTAAGTGTAAATATCTTATTAAAAAAAATATTAGATAAATTAAAAGCTATCAAGATGAAAAAAATATATTAACTAATAAAATGTCGTAAAATTATTTTTTTTAAATAACAAAGATCAAGGATTATTATAAGATCCCTTAATAGATTTCTTTTGCATTTCCCTTGCTCGGTTTAAAATCAGAATTCCAGTTTCAACATGTTCTTTTGTATAATTTTCAAAAACAAAATCAGCGCTAAGTTTGGTTTTGATTCCATTTTCTTTTAAAGGAAGGTCCGAAATCAATAAAAGAGCTCCTAAAGTAAACTTTCTTTTATAGCTTGCAGCAAATAGAGTAGCGCATTCCATCTCGATACCTTGGGCTTTAGAGTTTTTTAAGATATTTTTAAAATCTTCATTAAACTCCCAAAATCTCATGTTTGTAGTATAGGTAATGCCTATATGATAAGTCCTTTTTTTCTCTTCCAAAACTTCAGTTACAGCTTTTTGCATTAAAAAATTGGCAAGAGCCGGAACTTCTTGGGGGAAATAGTAATCGGATGTTCCCTCGCCTCTTATTGCAGCTACAGGAACTAAATATTCTCCTACATTGTATCTTCTTCTAAGTCCTCCGCACATTCCGAGCAGAATAGATGTTTTTATAGGAAGAAAAGAACAGATATCAACAACTAAAGCAGCTGCAGGGGATCCAATTTTAAAATCTAATATGCTGACTTGCTCTTTTGGGCAATGTGCCACCTCAAAAGTTGATCCTTGAATAAAAGGAACACCTCTGGATTCAGCAAAATACTGAACATATCTTGGAAAATTGGTAAGTATTAAATTAGGCATAAAATCTTCAGGCTTACTTCCTGAATATCTTTCCAGTGTTTGCAAAGCAACTTCTTTTTCCATTTGATTCATAGCATTATCTCCCAAAAACATTAGC
>JBAZUK010000003.1:0-199927 GCA_041661445.1 Parachlamydiales bacterium | reverse complement strand
TTCAATAGATAATCCAACATTTTTATATGATTTATTAACTCAGGATCAAAAAGGCAGGATATCTAAAGATATTGGTGTGAAATTTCAGCCCCTTGCTGTTGTTCCAAGGGTTCTTAAAGAATCTTCACCTATTCAAGAAATAAAAGACTATAGACCCAGCGGTTTAATTGAGTTATTTGATAATTTAGATTTTTCTAAAACTGATGCTTTAAATTATGTTGCTCCCGAATCCATTCAAGAATTAAAGAAAAACTCAGATGATTACGGTAATAAAACTTTTGATGAGCAAAAAGATACAGCTCTTCAAGGATTAAGTTTGATTGTAGGTCATCTTGATGCTAAAGATGGTTTTTTGGGGTCTCCAAAAGCTGAAAACGCTGAAGAATTAAAAGCTTATTATGAATATTTGAATTTACGAATGAGCCATATAATTGAATTTCTAAGAAACAGTAAAGATCCAAAAGAAGTTGCGGAAGTGCTATTTAGACTCGGCGCTGCAGGACATGCATGCGGAACACGTTATAAAGATGAGATTGATCATATTTATGATCAAGTAAGCGCTGACATGCAAAATGCAAGTATAGAAGGTCGTATTAAACAATGCCTGATAGATCTTAAAACATCTTTTATAGAAAGACATATGATAGAAGTATTGAGAGAAAAAGGAGTTGATTTTGATCTCACAAATCCGCATATTCTAAATGATTTTGATAAGATTAAAGAACTGTCGGGTTTAGCAAAAAACAAAAGTTTTTCAGATCCTTTTACGTTATTAACGGATAAACAAGTTACTGCTATCTTAAGCGAAATAGAAAAAGATTATGATGTTCAAGCAATAATAGAAAGTTTAGCTGAAGAGATAAAGAGAAATAGCAGCTTTTTAGACTTGGTTATAGATTTTCTTAAAGAAAATATTCCCGAAGATTTTGATTCCAAAACAAATTTGTGGGTACAAAGCAGCTTAATGGGTGATGAAAGTGAAAAATCAGCTTATTTATCCACCTTTTACACAAAAGCAGGTGTTCTTCGAGCGGATCTTCTAGCTAAAGAGCTGTTAGCAAATCCTAAGGTAAATTTTTTAAAATATTTGAAAAATTAAATACTAATATCAGTATAAATTTTTTTTAATAGATCATTAAAAAACTGATTGTTTGGGTTTTTACTTATTTTCTTAATGATTTTGTTCTTGCAAATTTTCAGATCATTTCGTCTTTTTTAATTATTTTTAAAGTGAATTTTTGGTTTTCTTATAATAAAAAATTTAGTTGCTATTATCAAACTATAGAACTCAAAACTGTGAATAATAAATTGGAAAAATATTAAATTATTAAAAAAATATATTTAAGTTGACTTTACTATAGCCAGCTTTCTTCTAAGACTGGAGGGTTTTTTGGTTTTGTTTTATTTAAAAAAAAGTATAAAATAGTATTTATAAATAAAAAATAAAGGGCACAATGCATTGGTTATTAGCAACATTAATCTGTTTTTTTGGAAGATTAGTTATTCGTTTAAGATACTCAGTTAAAATACAAGGGTTGGATCAACTAAAAAAGAATAAATTTAACAAAGATTATGGGGTTTTGTTTTTGCCGAATCATTCAGCTCATATTGATCCTATTCTGATCGCTTTATATCTTTGGCCAAAATACAAAATGAGACCTATTGTAGTTGAATATATTTTCCAGCAATCCGGAATAAGTTTTCTGATGAAATTGGCCAGGGCATTGCCAATACCTAATTTTGATACTTCACTAAATGAGATCAAGCTTGAAAAAGCAAAAGAAACTATTGCAGAAATAATTGATGGTATAAAAGCTGGAGATAATTTTTTAATTTATCCTGCAGGCAGATTAAAACATACCGGCAAAGAGATTGTTGGAGGAGCTTCTGCTACTCATTCAATAATAAGCGAATGTCCGAATGTAAATATTGTATTAATTAGAACGACAGGTTTATGGGGCAGCAGTTTTTCAAGAGCCTATACGAACGGCTCTCCTGATTTTAAAAGCATGGTGGTAAGAGGAATAAAATATCTTTTTAAAGCTTTTGTATTTTTTATGCCGAGAAGGAAAGTGTTAATTGAAATTGAAGCTCAGCCTCAGGATTTTCCCAAAAACGGCACAAGGCTGGAAATTAATAAATATTTGGAGAATTGGTATAACAGATACCCTGATAAGGATGGAAATATTGTTTCTTCAGAACCAGCTTTTCTAGTTTCATATAGTCCATTTAAAGAATTAGTTTTAAAACTTCCAAGAATAGAGGTGAAAAAATCAATAGAGAGAAATGGCACATCTTCGAAGCTTGAAGAAGAAGTTTTTGCAGAGCTAGCTAAAATCTCAAAAAATAAAGAATCAAATATTTCACTTCAGCAGGATTTAGCTCAAGATCTTGGTCTTGATTCTCTAGATATTGCCGAGGTAATTACATTTCTAAGCGTACATTATGAAATACCGGCTCTTCATCCGGAAGATCTGCAGACCGTAAGGGATGTTGTTGAGTTTGCTGAAGGAAAGAAAAAAATTGTTAAAAGAAAAGCTGAAGAAGTATCTGTGTATAAGTGGCCGGAAGAAAAAGAAAGACCCGAGTGCTTTACCCCTATTGGAAAAACTATAGCTGAAGCTTTTTTAAATTCCTGTGAAAAAATGGGTAGTTCGATTGCATGCGGAGATGATTTGATAGGAGTTTTGAATTATAAAGATATGAAACTGGCAGCATTGGCTTTTTCTCAGGAATTAAAAAAGTTGCCTGGAAAATATGTTGCAATTCTTCTTCCTGCTTCAATCGGAGCTTATCTGGTAATATTTGCTACTTATTTGGCTAACAAAATTCCGGTGATGCTGAATTGGACATTAGGACCTAGAAATTTAAATCACATGATGCAAGTTTCTCAAGCATCGTGTGTAATCACTTCCTGGAAATTCTTAGAGAGATTGTCCAACGTTGAATTCGGATCATTGACAAAAAAAATATATTATCTTGAAGACTTGAAAAAAAGAATATCTAAAAAAGAAAAGATATTAACTCTTTTCAGATCTTATAAATCTACAAAGAGTTTATTAAAAAGTTTAGACTTAGATAAGGTTTCTGAAAATGATGCGGCTG
Organism: Parachlamydiales bacterium; assembly: GCA_041661445.1. Classification (GTDB taxonomy): domain Bacteria; phylum Chlamydiota; class Chlamydiia; order Chlamydiales; family SM23-39; genus JBAZUK01. Next base: position 196,822 of record JBAZUK010000003.1, on the reverse strand, counting down.
TTATTTTGTTTACTTCCGGAACAGAAGCTGCTCCCAAGGCAGTGCCCTTAACACACAAAAATATTTTATCTAATCAAACCGGGGCAATTGAATATGCCGATTTAAAATCATCGGATATTTTTTATGGAATATTGCCGCCTTTTCATTCCTTTGGTTTTTCCGTAGCTGGAATTTTGCCGATACTTTCAGGTTTAAAGGTTGCATATTTCCCTGATCCGACAGATAGTTATTCTTTAGCGGAAGGGATTGATAGATGGAAGATTACCATTCTCTGTTCAGCACCAAGCTTTTTAAAATCTTTGCTTCAAATCGCAACTAAAGATCAGGTCAAAACAATAAGATTATTCGTTAGCGGCGCTGAAAAAACTCCAAAAGATGTTTATGAAAAAGTTAAAAAATTAAATGGCGGGCAAATATTGGTCGAAGGCTACGGAATAACTGAATGCGCTCCAATTATCTCAATAAACTTATCAGGAGAACAAAAAAAATGGTGTTGGAAAAACAGTTGGAGATATAGAACTTTGTATTATTAATCCTGAGACAGATCAATTAATTGATAAACATAAAGAAGGTGAGATTTGTGTTAAAGGGTCAAATGTATTCAGCGGGTATTTAGCTGAAGATAAAAATCCTTTTATACAGATAAACAACGAAAAATGGTATAGGACAGGTGATTTAGGATATCTGGACAAAGATGGAAACTTAATTCTTTCCGGAAGATTAAAAAGGTTTTCTAAAATTGCCGGAGAAATGGTAAGTCTGGGTGCAGTGGAAGAAGTGATTTCAGAAGAAATAATCAGAAGAATGAATCTGCAGCCGGAAGCTCCAATAGTAGCAGTATGCGCAGAAGAGATTGATGGAAATCGGACAAATCTTATATTATTTACAACTACTCAATTAACAAAAAACGAAGCCAATTTGATCTTAAAAGAAGCTGGCTTTTCTAATCTGGTAAAAATATCAGAAGTAAAAAATATAGATACAATACCTCTTATGGGTACAGGAAAAATAGATTATAGATACTTGCAGTCAAGGATTGAATAAAATATGCAAAATAAAACTTATTATTTGAAGCTTTTTAACACAATGTCAAGACAAAAGGAAAGTATTATTCCTCATGATGGGAAAACAATTAAAATGTATACCTGCGGACCTACTATATATGACTACGCTCATATCGGTAATTTCAGAACCTATGTTTTTGAAGATCTTTTAAGAAGAACGTTAAAATATTTTAGTTTTGATTTACTGCAGGTAATGAATATCACTGATATCGATGACAAAACGATTAAAGGGGCGTTAAATAAAAAAATGTCGCTTCTGGAATATACAGAGCCATTTAGACAAGCTTTCCTACAAGACCTATCTACATTAAATATACAAAAAGCGGAATATTATCCCAGAGCAACTCAGCATATCGATTATATGATTGATATAATCATGAAATTAATAGATAAAAAAATTGCTTATAAAGGAGTTGATGGAAGTATATATTTTTCAATTGAAAAATTCCCTGAATATGGAAAATTGTCTCATTTAGATTTAAAAAATTTAAAAATGGGAGCATCCGAGAGAATATCCGCTGATGAATATGATAAAGAAAATGCTTCTGATTTTGTCCTCTGGAAAGCATATGATGAAACCAGAGATGGTAATATTTTCTGGAATAGTCCATTTGGAAAGGGAAGGCCTGGCTGGCATATTGAATGTTCTGCAATGTCAATTAAACTTTTAGGCGAAACATTGGATATCCATTGCGGCGGAGTAGATAATATGTTCCCGCACCATGAAAATGAAATTGCCCAATCTGAATCCTTTACCGGCAAACCATTTGTGTTTCACTGGGCACATTGCGAGCATTTAATAGTAGACGGTAAAAAGATGTCCAAAAGTCTTGGAAATTTTTATACATTAAGAGATTTGCTTTCGATGGATTTTACCGGCGCTGAAGTAAGATATATGCTGTTGCATACCCACTATAGAACCCAGTTAAATTTTACTTTTGACGGACTAAAGGCTGCAAAAGCATCAATTCAAAGAATAAAAGATTTTATACAGAGATTAAAGTCGATAAACACTGAGTCATCATTTAATCTGATTGCTGATGTTTTGCAAAAAACCAGAATGAATTTTAAAGAGGCTTTATCAGATGATTTAAATATTTCTGTTGCCCTGGCTTCAGTATTTGACTTGATTAGGGAAATCAATCATCTCATTGATGATAAGAAAATATCCAAAATTGAAGCCCAGAATGTCATAGACTTATTTACTGAAATCGATGAGATATTAGGCTGCGTTTTTATAGATGAAAACCAAACAATTCCTCAAAACGTTACCGAAGCTTTTGAAAAAAGAAAAGAGGCTAGAAAGAATAAGAATTTTGATCTTGCAGATGAGCTTAGAGACTTCATCTTAGATATGGGTTATGTTATTGAAGATATGCCTGATGGTGCAAGACTTAAGAAAAAATAAATTTATTAAGCCAAAATAAATATTAAAACGTTCTTATTTTGGCTTGATTTTTATTGTTCAGTTAAAGATTCAATTATTTTTTTTACTCTAGCATTATGATCGAATTTAAACTTTTTTATTTCCATATCATATTGTGCAGTATATTTTGAGAGTTTATTCGGTATTGAATTTAATACTCTTTGCGCTTCAACAAAGTTATTTATAGATAAATATTTATCTACAATTTTTGACAATATTTTAGATTTTTCATCAGGTTCTTGTGAATCAGCATCAATGCCTTCTTCGGAGATTTCTTTAGCTAATTTTTCAAGGGTATTTAACGTATGGGAAGCTTCTGGAGTTTTGTTCTCTTTGATATAAGCTTCAGCTATTTCGAACATGACTTCAATTTTTAAAGATTTATTTGAGATTTTGTTTGTTATTCTATTTGCTTCATCAAAGTTTTTGGCTGATACATACGCACTGGCAATAGCTGATAAAGCTGAAGATTTTTCATCTGAATCTGAAAACTTCTTATCTGTTATTTCATATGACAGTTCGTCTGCAATTTTTTCAGCTTCTGTCAATAAGTCTTTAGCTTTAGTCAAATCGTTATTTTCAAAATATCCTCTAGAAATTTCTGTCAGAGCATTAGTTCTTACAAAATCATTAGGAATTTTATCTGATGCGGTCTTTGCTTCTGCTAAGTGTTGTATCTTGATATACTCATAAGTTATTTGTAATAAAGCTAAAGATTTTTCATCGTTATTAAGCATTTCATTTGCGATTATTACTGCATTGCTCAAAAAAAGTAGAGCTGCTTCCATTTCACCTTTTGAAATATAAGCTTTAGCAACTTCAAACAAGGCCATAGCTTTCAAAAATTTATCGGGAATATCATTGGCAGCTCTAATGGCGCATTGTAAACTTGTAGATATATAGCTTTTTGAGATACCAGCTAAATATCTTGATTTTTCATCATCGGATGATAATTCAGAGCAAAGTTTCTCAGCAACTGTTAAACATTGAGATTCAATTAATTTATCTATTAATTTTTTTAAGGGGACATTACATTGTTTATCTTTGATCATTTTTATCATAAGCTCAGCCTGTCCGTCTAAAACAAAGCTAGTTAAAAATGATATTAATTCATCTTCTGACAAATTGTTTAAAGTTTGAGTGTAAACAATTTTGGTTTTTTTATCAGTTGCGCTCGTATCCATAAAATTCAAGTAGGTATATTGAACTTTACAATTTGGACATAGATGTTTTGGTATATTTGCAGAAGCATATGTCCATCCACGGATACAGTCATTACAGAATAAATGCGCACAAGATTGCTGTATTTTAAAATAGACTAAATTTTTTTTAGGATCATAACTTAATTCAAGATTGTTTAGAGAAGTTGTTTCTGTAACTGGTTGTAAACATATGGAACAGTTATCAATAGTCATATTATATTTCCTTTTTATTATTTTATTTGAGTAATTTAGCTGAATTTGAAAAAAAACTTGTAGCTATTCTATAAAAAAATAAAAAAAAACACACCTGAATTATTTTTTGTACTATAAAAAAAATAACTGAAAATCGAAATTTTTTTATTATTAAAATTTGATAAAATCAAATGCTTATATCACAATTTATAAGTTATTTATCGATGACATTTCAGATTCTTTTAGACTAATTTGTTCCAACATATTTTCTTTTAAATTTTTATTTCTTATTTTATTTGCAATTCTTCTAGCTTCGACGAAATTATTGTCCTGAAGAAATCCATAAGAGATATAACTATAAGCTGCTGATTTATATCCTACCACAGAAATGTCTTCAGTTAATACTTCTTCAGAAGGTTCATCAGGTAGGGTGTCTGCGATGCTTTCTGCAGGTTCATCAGGTAGGGTGTCTGCGATGCTTTCTGCATTGAAAAGTATTTTTTGTTTTTCTGATACATTGTTTTCAATGAGGTTATAAATAATTTGTACTAGAGCTTGGGGTTTATAAAATTGATTGGTTATTTTACTCACAATTTTATTAGCTTTTTCCAGATTGTTATTTTGTAGATGAACTAGAGCAATATATAAAATGGCCTCGCTTTTGAAGTATTCTTGCTGCTCACTGATTTCATCTGTTGCAGGTGGTAAAGAATCGACAATGATTTCTGCGCAGGTTAGGACTTGTTCTACTTGAGAAGCTTGATGTAGAAGAATTTCTCGAATGCCATATGCTACAGCAAAGGCTTTTAAAGAATGGTCGGCAATCTTATCAGCAACCTTGATGGCTTCTGAAAATCTTTTCATAGATAAGTGAAGAGATGTAATGTCGAATAAAATGTTTGATTTGTTGTTTGCATCAAGTTCAGTATTTTCAAAAGAGGAATACAATTGCATTTCAGTAATTTTTTCAGCTTTTTCTAATAATTTTCCTGCCTGGTCAAAATCATTTTCCAAAATATAAGCTTGTGTAATCTTTATTAAAGCTACCACTCTAGAAAAATGAAGTGGAATTTGATCTGTAAGTTGACTTGCTTCTAACAAGGCTTTGTTTTTTATATATTGAGATATTATTTTTTCTAGAAGAGATGATTTTCTAGAATCATCTGAAACATCAAAAGAAACTGCGGCAGCCTCTTTTAAAAATCCTAAAGCCTCTTCTGTATCTTTATCGGATAGATGATCAGCAAGCTCAATAAGGCTTTGTGTTTTAAAATAAGGATCTGGGACTTTATTAGCGATTCTTTGAGCTTCTTGAAAATTGTTTTGAATTAGATGAGTAATAAGGATGTTCGTCAAAGGCTCAGATTTTCGGTCTTCAGATAGACATTTTTCTGCAATTTCTTCAGCTCCGCTAAAATCACCTTTTTTTATCAATTCATTTATCAACTCATTAAATGCAGTAAATTTTCTGTCGTTTATTATTATTAGAGCATTTTTAAAATCTTTTTTAAGAATAAATCCTATCAAAATAGTAATAAGCTGTTCTTCAGTTAAAGCTGATAAATGTTTAATAACAACTGTATTAATGTTGTGGTAGTTTTCATTACTTAAATGGGTAAATTCTCTTCTGCAGTTGGGACATCCAGGCGTTTTTGATCCAGGCGTTTTTGATTGATTGGCCCATTGTTTTATGCATTCAAAACAAAACTTATGCCGGCAAATAGGCTTTAATTCAGTTAAGACAGAATTCTGCTCATGAAAGTATTCAAAGGGTACTTCTACAGTTAATGATGTTGGGTTATTGCATGTATCTAAACATATTGAACAGTCTAATGACATTTATTTAATTTCAATTTGGTTAATTAAATAAACATTGTACTATAATTACAAAAGACGTTAAAGTGTAAAATATTAATTAATACTTATAATTAAAATGACAAGTATTAATTTAATAAAAAAATAATTCCAATATCTCAGACTATAGTTCTTCCGGCTTCATTATCGGGAAGAAAAGTACATCTCTTACTGATTGGGAATTCGTAAATAACATCACTAATCTATCTATGCCTATTCCAAAACCAGCAGCAGGGGGCATACCTTGACAGATTGCTTCAATAAATTCCTCATCAAGAGGATGAGCTTCCTCATTGCCTTGTTCTCTTTTCTTGGCCTGTTCTAATAGAAGTTCACGCTGTAATTCAGGATCATTCAATTCTGAATAAGCATTAAGGACTTCATGTCCGGAAATAAAGCTTTCAAACCTTTCAACAAGCCTTTCTTTTCTTTCTTTTGGATTTCTATGAAGTTTGCACAAAGGTGTAGTCTCTATCGGATGATCTGTAATATGATGAGGCTGGATCAGTTTGTCTTCAACGAGGGTTTCAAATAATAAAGCGATCATAATTCCTCTTGAAGCTCCTTTTAGTTTGTTTCTATCGATATCAGTATCTAAAAGTTTTTTTAATAGATCTTCATCTGTCATTGTATCGACATCAATTCCGCCGTATTCTTTGATAGAACCTTTCATAGTAAGCCTTTTCCAGGGAGCTTTTAGATCAATTATATGGCCGTTATATTGAACATTGGTAGAGCCAAATAATTTTAAAGCGATAGATTCATACATTTTCTCAATGAATTCCATAAGATCATTATAATCCCAATATGATGCATAAGCTTCAAGAAGGGTAAATTCAGGGTTATGAGTCTTATCGATCCCTTCATTTCTAAATACTTTACCGATTTCATAGACTCTCTCAAAACCGCCTATAAGTAATTTTTTTAAACTGATTTCTAAAGAAATTCTTAAATACATGTCTTGATGAAGAGCATTTATGTGGGTTTTGAAAGGCTTAGCTTCAGCTCCTCCATAAATATTTTGTAATATCGGTGTTTCTACTTCCATGAAGTTTGCTTCATCTAAGTATTCTTTGATCATTTTGATTATTTTTGATCTTAAAATAAAGGTATCGATAATGTGTTTATCTGTTATTAAATCGAGCCATCTTTTTCTGTATTTTACTCCTAGATCAGAAAGCCCGGAATGTTTGTCCGGAAGCGGTAAAAGCGTTTTGCAAAGTATTGTTAATTTTTTTACTAAAATTGTAAGCTCGCCTTTTTGTGTATGGAACAAATTTCCTTCAACCCCAATGATGTCGCCAAGATCTAATTTTTTTTCTATAAACTTAATGTCTGATAATTGTTCACTTGAATTTTCTGGATTGTAACCATTTATTTTAGATAAGTCTTTATTGAACATGATCTGTATTTTTCCGCCTTCGTCCTGAAGCTGCGCAAAAATATTTTTTCCCATAGGTCTAAAAAGAATTAGTCGTCCTGCAAAGGAAACGCTTTGAGTTTCTCCTGAGGCAGCATCATCAAAATGGCCGATGGCTTTGTCGTTATATAAATCATGAAGTTCTACCGAATTGTGCGAAGGAGAAAACTTAGGAGGATAAGGATCTAATTTTGAGTCTCTTATATCTTTTAGTTTTTTAGTTCTGTTTTGAAACTCTTCAAATTTATGATAATCAGGTTCTTTGATTTCCATTTTTTTATTCCTATTTATATTTGATATAAATAGTATATAATAACTCTGTTTTTTTCAATTTAACTAAAATAAATAATGTAAAATGAAAAACTATTTTGTAAAAAAATCATCTTTAAAAGGCGAGCTTTACATTCCTTCTTCCAAATCACAGAGCATGAGAGCTATATTATTTGCTTCTCTTGCTAAAGGAAAATCTAAAATAAAAAATTTTTTGAAGTCGGATGATATTTTTGTTTTTATAGAAGGTTGCAGAAAATTTAAAGCTAAAATTGAAATAAAAAAAAATAATTTGGAAATCGAAGGTGTTAATTCAAAAATTGTTTTAAAAAAAAACGATAGTCTTGATGTGAAAAATTCCGGGATTGCCCTTCGGTTTTTAACAGCTGTTTACGCAATAGCAGATAAAAAAATTATTATTACAGGGGATAGTTCAATCTGCCGGAACAGACCTATGCAGCCGCTTATCCATGCATTAAACTTCCTAAATGCAGATATAAAATCATTAAAGAAAGAAGGCTTTGCTCCTATAGAGATTAATGGACCTATTACAAATGGAAAAGTTAAAATAGAAGGGGCAGATTCGCAATATGTTTCAGCCTTATTAATAGCTGCATCTTTGTTAAAAGAGGATACTTATATTGAAGTGGAAAATCCCGGAGAGAAGCCATGGGTTGACCTGACTCTTAATTGGCTGGATAAATTTAATGTAAAATATATAAATGAAAATTTTGAGAAATATAAAGTGTCCGGTGGAAATAAGTTTAAAGCTTTTGAATATGCAGTTCCAAGCGATTTTAGTTCAATCTTGTTTCCGATCGTTGCTGCTTTGATTACTAATTCGGAAATTACGATAAAAGATATAGTTTTTGATGACTTGCAAAAGGATCAGAAAACCATAGATGTTTTTAAAAAATTTAATGCTGAAATTGAAGTAAATAAAAATGATAATTCGATAATCGTAAAAAAATCTACTCTATTTGGAAGCGCTGAAATCGATATAAATGATTTTGTGGATTCCCTTCCGATTCTGGCGGTTTTTGCATGTTTTAATGATGGTAAGATTATTTTAAAGAATGCATCTGTCTGCAAGAACAAGGAATCCAATAGAATTGCCGTCATTTCATCAGAACTTAAAAAAATGAATGCAAAAATTGAAGTTTTAGATGATGGACTGGTAATTGAAAAATCAAATTTAAAACCAGCAACCGTAAATTCTTATAATGATCATAGAATAGCAATGTCGCTGTGTGTTGCCGCTTTGGCTATAGATGGAATTACAACAATTGAAGATATAAGCTGTATTGATAAAACTTATCCGGGCTTTAAGGAAGACTTTATAAAAATGGGCGCATGTATTTTATGAATTTGATTTTAATCGGATTTAAGAGTTCAGGCAAATCTGCAATCGGAAAAAAAATATCCATGATGCTCAACAAAAATTTTATAGATATGGATGATGTTATCGCTGATATTTTTTTTGAAAGAAATAAGAAAAGAAGTGATGTAATTGAAATATATCGTTTTTTGAAAGAAGAAAAGTTTAGACTTCTTGAAGAAGAAGCTTTTTTTTCAACAAAGAATGTTGATAATTCAATTATTGCCACATCAGGCGGATGTATTTTAAATAAAAATAATTTGTCAGTTTTTACAAACAAAAAAACTGTTATTTATCTTAAAAATTCGAAAGAAATCTTAAAAAAAAGGATTTCTCAGGAAAAAAGATCTGTTTTTAATGATGATCATTTTTTCGAGAAAGAATTTATAAATAGAGAAAAACTTTATCAGCAATGTGCAGATCATATCGTTTTAAATGATAACAAAGAAATTTTGCAGATCTGCGATGAAATCATGAGGATTTTATTATGAGTAATACATTTGGGGAAATATTTAAAGTAACTACTTTTGGCGAATCGCATGGAAAATTAATTGGAGTTATTATTGATGGGTGCCCTTCGAATCTGGAAATTTCCGAGGAAGAGATAAATATCGAACTGAAAAAAAGAAGACCTAATTTAAATGAGTATGTTTCACAAAGAAATGAATTTGACTTTGCTAGAATTGTAAGCGGAGTCTTTGAAGGAAAGACTACAGGAGCTCCGATCTGCATTGTTATAGAAAATAATGATGTAAAATCTAGTGCTTATGATGAAATAATAAATGTTTTAAGGCCATCTCATGCGAATTATACTTATCTTAAAAAATACAAAATATTTGATCATAGAGGAGCTTCGAGGGCCTCCGGCAGGGAAACTGCTCTAAGAGTAGCTGCAGGCGCTATTGCTAAAAAGATTCTAAAAAGAAAAAACATCAAGGTTTTTGCTTATTTAAAATCTTTGGGAAACATCAGTGCTGATATTGATTACAATAATTTAAGCGGCTTAGATGAAAATTCAATCTATTGTCCTGATTTAAAAGCAGAAAAGATGATGTTGGAAAAGCTTTTGGAAATAAAAAATCAAAAAGATTCAATCGGAGGGATTGTAGAATTTTACATTGATAATGTTCCTGTAGGAATAGGGGAGCCGATCTATGATAAATTAAATGCAAGACTTGCTTATGCCCTGATGAGCATACCTTCTGCCAAGGGTTTTGAAATCGGCGATGGTTTTGAGTCGGTTAACAAAAGAGGATCTTATAGAAATGATGTTTTTGAGTATGTTGATGACCAGGTCAGGACAATTACAAATAATGAAGGGGGGATTCTTGCTGGAATTTCAAATGGAATGCCGATAATCGGCAGAGTAGTTTTTAAACCTGCTGCCACAATCGGTCTGCCGATTAATACAATAGATATTTACGGCAATAAAGTAATATTAAAATATGAAGATGATTCCAGGCATGATGCCTGTATCGCAATAAGAGCTACTCCAGTTGTTGAGGCAATGTGCGCTTTGACAATAGTTGATTTCATTTTACTTAATCAAACAAGGATATTAAACGATGAAGAAGCTAAGAGTAAAACTGAAAAATCATTCATATAATATTTTTTATGAAAATAAGCTTCTTGAAGGATCCTTCATATTAGATTTTTGCCAAAAAATGGCAAACTCATTTGTTATTATCACTCATAAAAATTTAGAGCAGCAACTCGCAAAACCTTTGCTTGAAAAATTTTTACAGCGAAATTTAAAAGTCAAACTGCTCAGTTTTGAAAATAAGGAAATAAATAAAACCAGAAAGACTAAAGAGCTCATCGAAAATCAAATACTAGAAAGTAACTATGGAAGAGATAGTTTAATAATTGCTTTGGGAGGGGGAATAGTAAGTGATATCGCAGGTTTTGTTGCATCAACATATATGCGGGGAATTCCTTATGTTGCAATTCCCACTACACTTCTTGCCATGGTAGATGCTTCAATCGGCGGCAAAACAGGGGTGAACACAGAATATGGAAAAAACACCATAGGTGTTATTTATCATCCCTCAGCTGTCTTTATCGATTTTGATGTTTTAAAATCTTTAAGTGATGATGAAATGAAAAACGGTCTTGTAGAGATGTTAAAACATACGCTTATTATGAAAAAAAAAGATTTCTATGATCTTTTGCATTCAAGCTTTATTTCTCAAGAAATGATAATAAAAAGCATCAATATTAAAAGAAAAATTATCCAAAAAGATGAAAATGATAATAACTTGAGAAAAATTTTAAACTTCGGCCATACCATTTGCCATGCAATAGAAGCCGGTTTAGATTATCAGATAACTCATGGAGAAGCGTTGGCTTATGGGATATTGATCGAGAGCCATCTTTCTTACGTTATGAACTTTCTTTCAAAAAAAGAATTTGAGGAAATTTATAGTTTTTTAATGACTAAAAAACTTTTAAAAGACATTCCGAATTTATCAAAAGAGAAGATAATTTCATTTTTGAAAAGAGATAAAAAAAATATTTTAGGGAAAAATAGATTTGTTTTGTTAAAATGTATTGGCAAATCAATTAATAATGTTGAAATTATTGAAAATAATATATTAAACTCCTTTAGTTTTGTAGTTGGAGGTAAAACAATATGTTAACAGCTGTTGTAACAGGTCCTGATTTGTTTTCTGCTAAAAGGCAAATTAAAGATGCGGGTTTAGCCGATGCAATTGAAATCAGATTGGATTGTTTAGATGCAATAGATTTAATAAAAATACAAAAATTACAAAAATATTGGAATAAAACCGTAATCTTTTCATTAAGAAGAAAACAGCACGGTGGAAAATATCTTCAGCATGATAATAAGTTATACTTTGATCTCTCCAGGCTTTTTTCCTTAAAACCGAATTATTTTGACTTGGAATCCGATATCTCGGTTGATTTTTTAATGAAGATGACAAAGGAACATCCGGATGTAAAAATAATTACTTCTTATCATAATTTTGAAAATACCCCAGATGATCTGAAAGAAGTATTAAAAAGTATCAGAAACCCCTATGCGACTTTTTATAAGATCGCAACTCAGGCTAAAAATTCGATAGACAGTTTAAAAGTATTAGAATTCTTAAAAGAAAATAATGATGGAAGCTTGATTGCTATTCCTATGGGAGATAATGGATCTTTTGTTAGAGTAATATCAAAGATCTACGGTAATAAAATAACTTATGCAAATGTTGATAAAAAAAATGCTTTGGGACAGATTTCATTAGAAGATTTGTTAAATGTCTATAATTATAGAAAAATTGATTCTGACACTAAAATTTATGCATTGATCGGTTATCCCTTGGATAATTCCTTAGGGCATCTTTATCACAATGACTATATTTCAAAAAAAAATATCAATGCTGTATACGTAAAAATCAATCTTCAGGCTCATGAGCTGCCGGTATTTTTTACTGCGATTAAAAAGTTTCCGTTTGTCGGATTTAGCGTTACCATGCCTTTAAAAGAAAATGTTTTATCTTTTATAGATGAAGATAAGGCAAATGTTGGTTCAATAAATACAATTCTAATAAAAGATCAGAAATTAATCGGATATAACACAGATGGCATAGCTGCTATTGATTCCATTGAGAAAAAAATTAAAATCAAAGATAAAAGAGTGCTTCTTATCGGTGCTGGTGGTGTAGCTAAAGCAATAGCTTATGAAGCAGTAAAAAGAAAAGCTAATTTATCGATCTTTAATAGAGATCAGAAAAAAGCTTATGATTTGGCATCAAAACTGCAATGTAAGGCTTTCCCTCTTGAAAGAATTAAAGATGTTATGAAAGAAGGATATGATGTGATAATTAATGCAACCTCTACAGGAATGGAAGATGTCGATATTATACCCGCCGAATGTTTAATTTCTGGCACTATTGCTATGGATGTTGTTTCTAAACCTATTGAGACTCCCTTTTTAAAGAATGCGCAGCAAAGAGGTTGTCTTGTAATTTATGGCATGGAAATGTTTATTAATCAGGCCAACATGCAGTTTGAAAATAATTAAAAAATATCAAATAAAAAAAATTATAAGTAAAACCAAGGAATAACCGAAATGTTATTACTTATGGCTTCATTTCCACAATAGACAACCATTCCCTTTGTTGCAGAATTGTTTTTTAATTCTAACCATTTTTCGATGCTCTTTTTAAAATCGAGGTTAAATGATTGAGAAAGTTTAATCTCAATAGGAAATCCTTTTCTCCCATTTTGAATTATTAAATCAACTTCATTGCCGGACTGGTCTCTCCAGAAATAAAGCGGAGGAGTTTCTCCTATATTTAAAAATCTTTTAAAACACTCATTTACAATAAATGTTTCAAAAATTGAACCAAGAAGGGGATGTGTTTTGAGATGATCTATATTTCTTATAGAGAGAAGGTAGCATAAAAGCCCAGTGTCTGCAAAGTAGATCTTAGGTGTTTTTACAATACGTTTTGAATAATTTTTCAAAATAATGACAAATATAAACTATGACTTTATATTTGTCAGAAATTTATTAAGTATCTTTATTTAAAACGGTTATTCATCATAATTTTAATTGAATAAAACATTTTTTATAAATTTTTATATATTTTTTTCTTAAATTTTTTTAATAAGAATTAATTTTAAAAATATGTATCAATTGGATCAACATCTATGAAAACAATAACATCAGAATGAGCTTTAAAGTTATCTTTAATTTTTTTAATTTCCAAGCAAAGATTTTTAATATTTTTGCCTCTTATTAAAAACTGGTATTTAAAAACATCTTTTATCTTGGCTCTGCCGCAAGGTAAAACGGGATGAATTTTGTAAGTATCATTTACATTTTCGATTAATAATTTCCTAAATTCAACAGCAGCTGCCTTAGCTTTTAGCTCATCTTTTGATAAAAAGGCAATTTTCACCATTTGACAGAACGGAGGATATTCGAATAGTTTTCTAGTCTCAATTTCTTTTTCATAAAAACTTAAATAGTCCTGCTTGGAAGCATATTTGATCGTATCATTATCGTGCATATAAGTTTGTATAAGGACCTCGCCTTTCAGTTCAGCTCTACCGGCACGGCCGCAAGCTTGAGTGATGAGCTGAAAGACTCTCTCCGATGCTCTAAAATCCGGAATATTTAATGCAGCATCTGTATTTAATATTCCAACTAAAGTAACTGATGGATAGTGAAGGCCTTTAACGATCATCTGAGTTCCAATGAGAACATCGGCTTTTCCTGACCTAAACTGTTTCAACATGTCCTCCAGACCATCTTTGGTTGTTGTGGTGTCCCTGTCAACTCGAATAGACCTGATATGCGGGAAGATGGCTTTCAAGGCATTTTGGATATGCTCTGATCCATAGCCTTGGTATTTAATATATTCATTGCTTTGGCAGCTAGGACAGTTTTTTATTATTTCAACTTTTGTTCCGCATAAATGACAGCGTAGGTTATTTTCTTTTTTATGGTAAGTAAGGGTAATATCGCAATGAGGACATCTAAAAGTATAATCGCAGTTAGTACAGCGAATAGAGGTATTGTATCCTCTTCGATTGATAAACAAGATTGTCTGTTCGCCTTTTTCGTATCTTTGTTTAATTGCAGATAGAAGTTCTTCTGAAAAATATCCATTTGTTTTGTTCTTTTCGATTTTCATGTTAACAATTTTTACATTTGCAAGTTCTGAATTGTTGGTCCTCTGAAAAAGGCTGCTTAAAATGAATTTGTTAGACATAGCATTGTAATAGCTTTCAATAGATGGCGTTGCGCTTGCAAGAACTATCGTTGCATTATTTAACTTGCCGCGCATTATTGCCAGGTGTTTAGCATTATAAGTCGGGGTTTCTGAGGTCTGTTTGTATGAAGGGTCATGTTCTTCGTCGACTATTATTAATCCCAGATCTTTTACTGGAGCAAAAATGCAGGACCTGGCCCCGATAATGATTTTAGCTTTTCCCTGGATGACGTTTTCCCAAGCCAGACTTTTTTCTCCGGAAGATCTTTTATGATGAAATATCGCCATTTTTTCTTTAAACCGAGAGCGGAATCTTTCAATTGTCTGCGTGGTTAATGATATCTCAGGCACTAGCATTATCGCGCTTTTGTTCAAAGATAGCGCTTTTTCAATCGCCTGCATGTAGACTTCCGTTTTACCGCTTCCGGTTACTCCATAAATCAAATGTGTAGAAAACAAGTTGTTTTCTAAACTGTTATTAATCTTGTCTAAGGCATTTTGCTGATCATTATTAAGAACTTTTTTTGTGGTTTGGAAATATTCAACGTTGTTTAAGACATCAATTTCATCGGCTAGGATTTTTTTTGAAGACAGAATCTTTTTCTTGATCAAGCTTTCGATGGGAGCTTTTGATAAATCTGTTTCAGATAGAAGATTAGACAATAAAACTTTTTTTGGAGATTTCAAAATGTGTTCGATGACAATAGCCTGCTTGGGGTTTTTGATGAGAAGTTCTTTTAAAATATCTAAAAGTTCGTTTTTTGTTTTATTTGAATATATGAGTATCTGATATTTGGAAGTTATTTCATTTCGAACGCTGCTGGGAATTATGCATTTTAAAATTTTAGATAATGGACTGCAATAATATGCTGACATCCAGATGGCTAAAGAAAAGATGTCTTTTGAAATAGCTTCATCAAAAACAATCCGGTTTATCTGCAAAATTTCTTTCAGGTGAGAGGAGTCTTTTATTGCAATGATAATTCCCTTGGTTAATTTTCCCCGAAGAGGGACTTCGACCAACATGCCTTCTTTGATTTTTGATTGAAAGTTTTCAGGGATCAGATAGTCAAGAGGTTTATTAATATTATTTTCAACTATTACGCTTGCAATATTCATTTTTTTATTTCAGTCACTTTTTTCTCGATTGCTTTGAAAAGAGATAGCTTTAAAGAAGGTTCCTTAAAATAAATTGATATGTCCGGAAGTAAAAATAATGGGATTTCTTTTAAATATTTTTCCTGCTGAGAAGGATTTTCCTTATAATGTTTTCTTAAGATGGGAAGTTCAAAAACAGTATAGTCCGAAGAGATAATTAAATTAATTTCATTCTCAGAAAAGAAAGCTTCCCAATTGTTTTGTTTTTCAATCAGATAGGCAGAAACAACTTTAGTAGGCATAAAATATATGTTTAGGGCTATGGAGAGCTTTTCTAAGAATTTGTAATAATCTTCGTTTTCCTTATAAGCCAAGATCGTAATCGGCGATGAGATGTTTTTGAATTTATACTTTTGTGCTTTTTGTTTCGCTGTTTTATCATCAGGTATTTCATCAGTTAATATCAGATTCGGCTGTATTTTTTTTAAAACGTTTTTTATGTCATTAAAGTTATCTTCAATGATAGAAGGTTTAGTTTCTCTGATTATTTTTTTTGTTTCAAGAACAGCATTTGACTGCTTGCTTAACTTATCGTTATCTGATTTATCCTCAGTCTTAAGATCATTATTTTCTGATATTTTTGCAGAATTTATAAAAGGAGCATTGATCTGTCTATCTAAAATATTATTGTCATAAATATGTAGTTGATTTTTTTCAGAAAGTGATTTTGAAGTTTCTAAAGAATTTTTCTCATTGAGGGATTTAATGTCTTTTGGCTTAGATGACTCATCTGGCATCAATTCCTTTTTTTCTTCTTTCTCAAGGCTGGCAATTGAATCGATGCTGTTTTTTGTTTTTGATTCCTCAAATGTTGATTTTTTCTCAAAGCCCTGATTTTCATTTTTAGTTTCTTTTACAAGAGGTTTTATGGATGGATTTTGTTTGTTTGCAGAAACCTCTTTTAGGGTCTTGGATAGATTATTATTAGCTTGTGTTTTGTTTGGAGTTTTCTTAACAGAGGATAGTTTTTTATTTTCCGGCTTACTATAAAAAATGCTATTTGGTTCAAAATTAGAAAATTCTAAGTCCTGCAGATAGCAAATAGTATCATTGATTAAGGATTTATATTTTTTTTCAGCTGACATACATTATTATCTTTTTATTAGTTATATCAGAAAAATAAAAAAAAACAAATTTGAAAAACTCGCTAATCTAAAGAAAGGAGTCCATCAATAAAACTTTCAGCTTCAAAAGGCTGGATGTCTTTAACTTTTTCTCCAACACCGATCCATTTAATCGGAACTTTTATTTCTTTTTGGATTGCCAGTACTATACCGCCTTTGGCAGAACCGTCTAATTTTGTTAAAAAGATAGAAGAGATAGGAGTGTAACTATTAAATATTTTGGCCTGGTCAACACCATTTTGACCGGTTGTAGCATCAACTACTAAAATAGTTTCGTGAGGAGAGTCTTCAATGACTTTTTTTGAGACTCTTTTGATTTTCTCCAGTTCCTGCATTAAATTTGTTTTAGTATGAAGTCTTCCGGCCGTATCAATAATAACTATATCCGCATTTCTTGATTTTGCTGCATTTAAGCCGTCAAATATTACTGAAGAAGGATCTGAGCCATGGATAGATTTAACAATATCCACCTCAATGTCTTTTGCCCAGATTGAAAGTTGATCTGCGGCTGCTGCCCTATAGGTATCAGCAGCGATCAATAATACATTTTTATTTTGATCTTTGTAGTATTTGGCTAGCTTGCCGATAGAAGTGGTCTTACCGCTCCCATTTACACCCACGATCATTATAACATGCGGTTTTTTTAAGGTAACTTCTTCACAAGATATCGTATCTTTTAATAATTCTTTTTTGATGATCTGCAATATTTCTTCTGTTTTAATGTTAGGGTCTTTTTTTAAGATTTCTTTTAATTTTTCTGTTAGTTCTACTGAAATTTTTATTCCAAGGTCTGCTTCATAAAAAAGTTTTTCAAGCTCTTCAAAAAGCTGATCATCGATTTTCTTAGAAAAAAGATCTTTTATTTTTTTCCCTATTGAAATATTTTTGATGAAATTTGTTATGTTTTTCAGCTTGGATTTAAAAAAGTTCAACATTGTAAAATTTCCTTGATTGAAAATGAATTCTATCACATAACAAAGAATAAAAGAAGGATATTAAAAAATGCAAATTATTAAAAAAATACCTATTTATATTCATCCGTTTTTTTGGTTATTTTCAGCTCTTATCGGGTTTTTTATGAGCGGAAGTCTGATTGGAACTTTTTTCTGGATTGGAATAATTTTTGTTTCAGTTTTGGTTCATGAGCTAGGTCACGCTGTAATGGCTCTGATTTTTAAACAAAGAGTTAAAATTCAATTAGTTGCCATGGGAGGATTAACAACATATCATGGAAAAACGTTAAAGTATTACCAGCAGTTTTTAATTACATTGAATGGGCCATTATTCGGTATTCTGCTTTTTGCCATTTCTGTTTTAATTATATGGTTTGATTTTATTAAAAATCCTCTAGCCTTAAGCACTCTTAAAATCTTCAGCTCAGTTAATCTTTTCTGGTCTTTGGTCAACCTTATCCCGGTATTGCCTTTAGATGGAGGCCAGCTTTTACGGATCGCGCTGGAAGGTTTTTTTGGTGTTAAAGGATTTAAGGCATCTTTGATTTTGGGATTTGTCATTGCTACATTGATTGCACTGGTATCTTTTGCCTTAAGACAATATTTATTAGGAGCTTTATTTTTCCTTTTTGCTTTCCAGAGCTTTGAGCTTTATAGGAAATCAAAGGATTTATCGAAAGATGATAGAGATGAAAAATTGGTAAATAAACTTAATAAGGCAATATTTTTATTCCAAAAAAAAGATTATGCTGAAGCAGAAGAACTTCTGATGGATCTTAGAAATCAGACTCATGACGGCATGATCTATAATCAAGCCGTTCATTACCTTGCTTTTATTGCCTATGAAAAAAATGATTTCAAAAAAGCCTATGAATATCTTCTGTTGATAAAAAATAATCTCATGGATGATGCAATTTGTCTTTTGCATAAATTGGCTTTTGAAGAAAATAATTTTGATCTTGTAAAAGAGTTATCTTCAGACTGTTATAAGTTATCTGCTACTAAGTTTGTGGCTTTAACCAATGCTAAAGCCTTTGCTATGTTAAAAGAAGCCAAACCTGCAGGTGGTTGGCTTAAAACAGCCATTCAGTTCGGCGATATTGATCTTGAGTCAATTTTATCAGAGAAATATTTTGATAATGTAAAAAATGATTCCGAATTTAAAAGTTTTTTTTATTAATTGTTTAATAAAAAAATTTTTGGAGGTCTAATTTTTTGCCAATAATCAAGTTTATGATTATTTGAAAAATTTATTAAAAGCCTACTGAGTTTATTAGGGATTTTAATCGGGACTCTCGTACCACCATACTTCTGATATAAAACCAATAAAAGGCCATAGAAACCGAGGATCTAAAGAACCATTATCATTCATTTTGATTTTCCAATAATAATCAGGAGATCGTTGAAAACTGGGATTATTATAAAATGGACCGTAATCATGAAATATCTTTATGCCGGTAATTAATGGTTGCCCCTCTGGAGACGATATTGTGATTTGAGGATTAGAACTATTTATGTAAGCTTTAGCAAATAATTGGTGATCTTTATCATAAAAAAGAAATTCTGCCGATGCTTCAACGCTAAAGTTGCCTTCGATACTGCCGATAAAAGTGTTTGTATTATCATATACATCAAAATATTTGCAGGAATCGAAAAGCGAGCCGAAGGAAAATAAATATGAATAATGAGATGATATGACTTCATCATTTATTATAAATTTATAGGCCTGGGTCCATTCGTTTAATTTGTCGATTTTTCCATGTATATAATTGTTGTATATTTCGCAAGAATCCAGTTGGAATTCCGATATATAATAAGGACCGAAATTTCTGCTTTCATAAATAAAAGTGCCATTCGGATGAACATAATATTCACTTTTATTTGCAAAACAACTTCCCAGTATCATATAAGTTAAAATACAAATTAATTTTTTCATTGTTTTCTCCTTAAAAAGCCAATAATTATATTTAGCGTAAGATTCTCCGCCAAAGAAAATTTTAAAAATCTATAAACATTTCAATTTGTTTACTTTATATTTTATTATTGTGGTATATATATAATTTTTTTTAAGATGATGAAATGATTAAAAGATATTTTATTTTCACTATTTTTTTTCTTCTAACAAGAATCGGGCTGTTTGCCGTTCCTCCACCAGCGCCATCTGCCGGAGTTGTAGAGCGCGAGCTGGAAAAGGAATATGAGGCCAAACCTCTTGATCAGGAAAAAACAGTCCCTGCAATCCAGATCGATATTCCTGAAAAAAGACTGGAAATGCCAGATGGCCAAAAGGTTTTGATCAATCGCATTGAAGTAAAGGGAAATGAATGCATTTCGACAAAGGAAATAATTTCCAAATCAAAATGCTATCTAAATAAAAAGTTATCTCTTAAAGACATTTATGAACTTTGTTATTACATAGAAAATATCTATGCAAGAAAAGGATATTTTCTTGCCAGGGCATATCCTCCTCCGCAAGCTATTGAAAATGGATCTTTATTAATAGAAGTTATCGAAGGAAAGCTTGGTAATATTGAGGTAGTCGGCAACAAGTATTATACCAAAGAGTTCATCTTAAGCTATTTTACGGAGTTGCAGAACAAGGCACTTAGATATGATGATTTTTTGCAGGCATTAATGCTTGTAAATGACAACAGCGACCTCATGGTCGGATCTGTTTTTCAAAAGGGTAAAGAATTTGGATATGCAGATGTAATACTAAGAGTCAATGATGCCAGACCTATTCATCTTTATCTTAACGCAAATAACTATGGAAGAAATCTGACTACAAATTTCAGGGCAGGCGGGCGTCTTGATTGGGGCAATCTGTTTACGCAAGGAGACAAGTTCTCGGTTGCTGAAGTTGTCGGCTTTCCGATCAATGCGCTGTATTTCACAGATCTTATCTATAATGTGCCGTTAAATAGAAAAGGAGCTTCTTTGGAAGCTGCCTATCTTTTTTCAAAATTCACAATTGAAGAACTTACAAGTCTGCATTTAAAAGGCAGATCTGATATTGCTACTTTGAAATTCAACCAGGCCCTTATCAGAAAACGCTCTCTGAGCATGGATCTTTTTACATATTTCGATTTTAAACAGATCCAGAACTTTGTTCTTTCCAGTAGATCATCTTTTGATAAGCTTCGGGTTTTAACATTCGGAACTTCTCTTGATCATTTTATACCGATGCAGGGAAGAGATTATCTTGTTCTCAGATTGGCTGCCGGTATCCCAAACTTTTTAGGCGGCCTGAAAGCTGTTGATAAAAACAGCTCGCGAAGAGGCGGAGGCGGAAGATTTTTTATTTTTAACATGGATTATGACAGGATACAGTATTTGCCTAAAGACTGCTTCTTCTACTTTCACGGATCAGGGCAGCTAAGTCCCAGTAAATTAACGCTTCCTGAGCAGATTTATATTGGCGGCGTTGATACTATCAGAGGCTTTCCTCTTGCCGCTGCTTTAGGTGATAATGGTTATTATCTGAACTTTGAGTTCCGTCTGCCTCCTCCAATACTTGCAAACAAATGTTTCTTTATGCTACATAAAAAAAAGTGGAAAGACATAATCCAGTTTGATGCTTTTCTTGATCATGGCGGCGTATTTTTGCAATCTGAAAAAGACAGCTTCCTCTGGGGCAGCGGACTTGGTGTAAGAGTTAACGGACCTTATAATTTTGTATTCAATCTTGATGTTGGTTTTCCATTAAACCATAGAGATGACAATAGAGGAGTTTTTACTTACATTAAAGTAACATGCCAAGCTTTTTAAAGAATTTTTTATGTTTTAATGCATTTCTTATAGCCGGAAGCACTCTTTTTGCCTTGCCGGAAGGGGCAGATATTGTCAACGGTCAGGCAGATTTCAATTCTCAGGCCAATCATTTAAAGATCACAGCTTCTGACAAGACAATAATCAATTATCAGAGTTTCAATATAAATGAAAGCGAGCATGTCGAGTTCATCCAGCCATCGGATAAGGCTACTATCCTAAATAGAGTTACAGGAAAAGATCCCAGTAAAATTTTAGGTAAGCTAAGCGGTAACGGAAGAGTATTTTTAGTCAATCCAAGCGGCATCTATTTTGGTCCCAATGCAACAGTAAATACCGGCTCTTTTCTAGCTTCTACCTTAAACATTCTTGATGATGATTTTTTAAATGACAGATTTAAATTTTTTCAGGAGATAGGATCTGAAAAATCAAGTATTGTCAATGAAGGAAATATCTCGGTAAGTCCCGAAGGGTTCATAGCCCTTTTCGCTCCGATAATCCAAAACAAGGGCTCAATTTTAGCCCATGCGGGAAAAGTTGTTTTAGCATCATCTGAAAAAGTGGCAATTGATTTTTCAGGGGATGGTCTCATTCAATTTACCGCTGAAGGGGATTTGGAGAAAGCGCTTATAGAAAATTATGGAAACATTGAAGCAGCTAATGGAGCAGTCGAGCTGACGCTTAGAGCCGCAAAAAAAGCCATCAAGATGGTTGTCAATGCCGATGGGATCAAACCGGCAGATGAAATGACAGAAGTAAATGGGGTTATCCATCTTGTAAACAGCAGTTCAATAATTGCCAAAAAAGTAGAGATTAACGGAAAAGATAATTCAAACATCATAGTAGAAGGCAGTATAGATGCTTCAAATCTTAATATCGGTGAAAAAGGCGGAACAGTTCATGTTTTAGGGGACTATGTTTCTCTAAAAAAAGCTGAGATAAATGCATCCGGTGATATAGGCGGTGGAGAGGTATTGATCGGCGGCGGATATCAGGGGAAAGAAGAAGTTCACAATGCTATTTCAACTGTTGTTGATGCTGATACAAACATTTACTGCGATGCAATCCAGAGAGGCGACGGTGGCAAGGTAATTGTCTGGTCAGATGATACTACCTATTATAATGGTCAGATTTATGCGCGCGGCGGAAAAGAAATCGGTGATGGCGGTTTTGTTGAAACCTCAGGAAAAGAAAATCTAGGCGTTGCTTTTGGAAACGCAAACACTATGTCTCCCAATGGAAAAATTGGCTCTTGGCTGCTAGATCCATCGTCTATTACAATAGTTCGCAATAATACAAATCAAGGATCTTCAGCTCTTGCAAACGCAGCAGATTGTTTTAGCGGTGGTAGTTTTACTATTAATGATACAACAATAAATAATGCAGCTTCCTTAGTTGTATTATGTGCTGGTACCGGCACTATAACTCAAAATAATGATGCAGTTATTAACATGATTCAGTCAGGCGTGGATTTGCGGATAGCTGGAGGCAATTTCACCTTTCAGACAGGAGCTAATACTACTTGGCAAATAACAACAAATTTTGGATTTGTTGATTTTAATAGTGTAGTGACAATTCCTAACGGTGTTACGTTGAATGTAAGTACAGGAACAGATGTTACCTTTCTTAAAAATGTCTTAAGCGCTGGCGGTGGTGCTGGTACCGGCTCTCTTTCTGTTTCAGGTGGGACGGGTACAACGACTTTTTCAGGACAAGTTTCTGTTAATAACCTCTTAGTGGTTTCGGCGACAATTGATCAACAATCGATTGTATATTCATTTGTAGCTGGAGGAACCGTAACCTATGGAAGTTTACTTAGTAAGATACATAATATCACAACAAGTGGTGGTACCGTATCAATTGGTCCAGTTTTGTTATACCCTAGTATTACCATTAATACCACTGCTGGGTCACATCCGGCCGGAGCCGATATTATTTTATCAGACACTCTTGATGGAGCAACAACACTTACTTTTAATGCGGGTACCGGAGGAAATGTATCGTTTGGCGGAAATGTTGGAGCAAGTACTACTTTAACTAATCTTATATTTACTGATGCGGCTCGTATTAATATTGGAGCCAATATTAAAGTAACAGGAGCTAACCCTCTTATTTTTTCAAAGCCAGTAAGCATAACAGGACCAAGCACGATCAATTCCGGTAATGGTAATGTGTCCTTTAGTAGTACTATTGATGGTGCTCAATCGTTGATTATTACAGGAGGATCGGGAACTACAACATTTACGGGAGCTGTTGGTGGATCTACTGCTTTGACAAGTTTGTCTGCAACAGCAGCAACTATCACCCAATCATCTACTGTAAAAACAACCGGAGCGGTTAGTTACACAGGTGCTACGGCATTAAATGTGAACGGCAACATTACCACAAGTGGTGGAAGCATCACAATGACAGGTCCGGTTACGATAAGCGGAACTCCTACTTTTGATAGTACAAATGGAGGAGCAACTCCCGCCGGAGCTAATATCAGTTTTTCAAGCACACTTAATGGAGCTGTCCCGCTTATTTTAAGAGCAGGTACAGGAGGAGCTATATCGTTCGGAGGAGCTGTTGGTGGAACTAATGCTTTAACAAGTTTATCTGCAACGGCTGCAAGTATAACGCAATCGTCAACCGCAAGAACAGTAGGCGCTATAAGTTATACAGCGCCATCAGCCATTAATATAAATGGAGATATTACTACTACCGGTATGAACGGCTTCATTTGGCTAACAGGTGCGACTGTAATATCAAATCCTACCATTTTTACAACAGCTAATTCTCAGATTGATTTGGACGGTTCTCTTGATGGAGCGACATCCTTAACTTTTATAGCAGGGATAGGGCCTATAAACTTGCCCGATAATATAGGAGGGATTACTCCCTTAACTAATCTGATCTTTACCAGCACGAGTAATATTCTTGTCGGTAATATTACTGTAACGGGAGCTAATCCTCTTGTCTTTCCATTTCCTACATTAGTATCAATCCCCTCAAACACAATAAATTCCAATAATGCTGATGTGACTTTTAATAGTACGCTTGATGGTAATTCCAATCGAAGTCTGACTGTTAATGGAGGAAGCGGAACAACGACATTAGCTGCTTCGTCGAGCCAATTGAAAAATTTATCTGTAACGGCAGCAACTATCAACCAATCTTCAACCGTAGCAACAACCGGAACGCTTAGTTACACAGGTTCAACAGCAATTAATGTAAACGGCAATATCACAACAAACGGCGGAAGCATTACCATGACAGGACCGGTGGCGATAACCGGCTCTCCTACTTTTGACAGCACTAATGCAGGAGTTGCGCCTGCTGGGGCAAATATCGGTTTCTCAAGCACTCTTAATGGAGCTGTGGTTCTTACCCTGAATGCGGGATCTGCAGGAATCGTTTCGCTTAGCGGTGCTGTAGGTGGAACTACTCCTTTAACAAGTTTAACAGTAACAGCAGCCACTATTACCCAATCTTCGAGTGCAAAAACTACAGGTGCATTAACCTATACAGGAACAACTGCCATCAATATAAACGGCAGCATAACTACAAGCGGCAGCGTTATTACGATGACGGGACCGGTTGCGATAACCGGTACATCAATTTTTGATACTACAAATTCAGGAGCAGTTCCAACCGGAGCTAATATTGATTTCGCAACAAGCGCAAGTACTATTAATGGCGCAAATTCTTTAACTTTGCGAGCTGGAACAGGTGGCGTTATATCATTTGGAGGTTCAATTGGCGGAAGCACTCCATTGACAAAACTATCTTTTACAAGCGCAAGTCTTATTAATATAGGAAGCAATATAACTGTTACAGCTGACAATCCGCTAACTTTTCCAAGTCCTGTAAGTTTAACAGGCACAAGCAATATAACTTCTAATGGTGCCGATATTTCTTTTAACAGCACTTTAAATGGTGCACATTCGCTGACCTTAACGGCAGGATCAGGAACTGTTTTATTTACCGGGGCTATAGGCACTACTGCTTTGACAAGTTTGTCTGCAACAGCTAAAAATATTATACAATTTTCAACCGTTAAGACAACAGGTTCATTAAGTTATACCGGATCAACTATAATTACTATAAATAACTCTATTACAACAAGCGGCGGTATAATTACAATGACAGGACCGGTTGTATTAAGCGCAGCTTGCATTTTTGATACTACAAATTCAGGACCATCACCTGTTCCAGCCGGAGCTAATATTAATTTTGTATCTGGCGCAAGTACCATAAATGGAGCGACTTCTTTAACTTTGAAGGCCGGAACGGGTGGGATTATATCACTTTCTGGAGCTGTCGGGGGGAGCGTTCCTTTAACAAACCTATCTTTTGCAAGTGCAAATCTTATCCAGATAGGAAGCAATATAACTATTACAGGAGCCAATCCGTTAGCTTTCCCAAGTCCTGTGAACATGATTGGGACGAGTATAATTAATTCCAATAATGCTGATGTCAGCTTTAGTAGTACCCTTAATGAGGCAAATGCCCTGACTATTTCAGCAGGTTCTGGGATAATAACATTTACCGGATCTATCGGCGCAATTTCTCCTTTAACAAGCCTATCTACTACTGCAGCAACCGTTACTCAAACTTCAAGCGCAAAAACAACAGGAGCTTTGAGTTATTCTGGATCAAGCGCTATTAATGTGAATGGCAATATCACAACAAACGGCGGAAGCATCACAATGACAGGACCGGTTTTGATTACTGGAGCGCCTGTTTTTGATAGCACTAATGGAGGAACAACGCCTGCAGGAGCAAATATTAATTTTGCAACATTAGCATCTACGATTAACGGCAATACGTCATTGACCTTGAATGCAGGAACCGGAGGAACAATTTCATTAAGCGGGGCCATTGGAGGAACAACTCCTTTAACAAGTTTAACAGCCACAGCAGCTAATATTACCCAATCTTCGAGCGCAAAAACTACAGGTGCATTAAGCTATACAGGGTCAACTGCCATCAATATAAACGGCAGCATAACTACAAGCGGTGGCATAATTACAATGACGGGACCGGTTGCGATAACCGGAGCATTAAATTTTGATGCTACAAATTCAGGAGCAGTTTCAACCGGAGCTGATATTAATTTCGCAACAAGCGCAAGTACTATAAATGGCGCAAATTCTTTAACTTTGGGAGCTGGAACAGTCGGGATTATATCACTTTCTGGAGCTGTCGGGGGGAGCGTTCCTTTAACAAAACTATCTTTTGCAAGCGCAAGTCTTATTAAGATAGGAAGCAATATAACTGTTACAGTTGACAATTCGCTAATTTTTCCAAGTCCTGTAAGTTTAACAGGTACAAGCAATATAACTTCTAATGATGCCAATATTTTATTTAACAGCACTTTAAATGGCGCAAATTCTTTAACTTTTACTGCAGGAACCGGCATCGTTACATTTGCTGACATTATCGGAGGAACTGCTCCTTTAACAAATCTTTTTTTTGTAAGCGCAAGCCTTATTGAAATCGCAAACAACATTACTGTAACAGGCGCTAATCCTCTTATTTTTTCTGATCCGGTTAGTTTAACCGGCTCGAGTTCGATTAATTCCAATAATGCTGATATTACATTTGGCAGCACTGTCGACGGCACTTTTGATTTGACCTTGGCATCAGGCTCCGGAAGTATTTCTTTTGTCGGAGCTGCAGGCGGAACTTCACCATTAGTTTTATTAAAAGTTTTAACGGCGAATAATTTAACGGCAAATGATATTACAGCATCTTCTATAATTCAAACTGCGGGAACTGGAACGACTACTTTTAATGGTCCTATTATTACTTCAGCCAGTGCAGGAATCAATCTTACCGGGAATGCTTTTACCTTTAATAATACAGTTAATACGGCAGACAATGGATCTTTGCTGATTAATAATAACGGGCTTCTGACAATGGAGAGTTTAGCAACCTGCGTTTTAAGCGGTCCTTTTTCACAGATAGGTTTAGGAGTTTCAAAGATTGGGAATTCTATAAGCTCAGATGATCAAATCTCATTTACAACCGCAGTCTCTTTGATCGGTAATGCATCTATCGACACATCCTCGACTTCTCATGAAATTAATTTTATGAGCACAATTGATAACTACAGTAGTGGCGGTCCATTTGATCTAACCTTAAAATCAGGCGCCAGCAACATTCTCATTTCCGGAAATATTGGTTTTAATTTCCCGATTGCAGCCTTTAAGATTACTTCAGCTCAGAACGTTAGCTTGCAATCTCTTGTTTCCAATTCAGCAATACTTACCACGGGAAGCGGAGATGTTACAGTAAATGGAACGATTGATGTTGGTTCAGGAGGAATTGATATTTCCGGTAATAATTTTTATTCAAGTGGAAATATTACGACAACCGCTCTTGGAGATATTACTATAATCAATACAGGAAACATAACCGGAGCAACAGGTATTATAATTACCTGTGATGGGGACTTTAGTCAATCGGGAACAGGCCTTTTCTATGTTTCGGGTACTACTATTGTACATGGTAATCTTTCTGTAGGAAGCCGAGTTATAGTTTTTTCTCCTTCAGTTATTGATTTGAGTGTGGGTGGCGGAAGCATGATTTTCAGTAATACAATTGATGGCGGATATGGTTTGAGCTTGTTATCAAGCGGAGGCAGTATTTTGCTTAGTGGAGCAGTCGGATCGATAACTCCAATAGGTGCTTTAAACGTAAGCAGTTCAGGCGATCTAACAACCCAAGGTATTAAAGCAGCTTCTATTACACAAACATCAAGTTCAGGAACAACCACATTCAATGGCGCGCTTATAACTTCAGGAGTTGCGGGAATTTCAATTAATACAAATTCCGTTGTTAGAAAAGCTGCAATTACCACAACTGGAGCCGGTCCTTTATCTGTCACCATTTCAAATGCCGGTACCCTTACAAGTACTGCTGCAGGAGATATTAATTTAACAGGAGCATTTACTCAAAATGGATTAGGTGCAGTTTCTTTAGCAGGAAATATTAACACTACAAATGCAAACATTTCATTTTCAGGCCCGATAACTTTAACGGGAAATACTTCATTAAACACAGGAACCGGAGCCGGAAATATTAATTTAAGTCAAACTATTGACGGTACATTTAATCTTTCATTAGATAGCGGGACAGGAAATATTACTTTAAGTGCAGATGCCGGCACCGGCTTAGGAACTGCGCTTAATTCTTTTTCAATAACCCATGCAGCCACTGTTTCTACTCAAGCGATTACGGCAGCATCTATTGCACAATCAGCCGGATCGGTATCAACTACTTTCAATGGCGCTTTAAATACTTCAGGTGCAGCAGGCATTTCCTTGACAGGGACTGCTTTTACTTTCAATGCTGCTTTCACTACCGCAGCAGCAGGACCTTTGAGCGTT
This sequence comes from Parachlamydiales bacterium, assembly GCA_041661445.1. Classification (GTDB taxonomy): domain Bacteria; phylum Chlamydiota; class Chlamydiia; order Chlamydiales; family SM23-39; genus JBAZUK01. The sequence continues at coordinate 167,908 of JBAZUK010000003.1, read as the reverse complement.
ACAAATACCGGACTGCTTACTTTCGCAGCGGGAGCAACAGGTTCGGTTGCCGGAGCATTAACACAGAACGGATCGGGAGGAACTTTACTTTCCAGCGCTATAACAGCCGGCGGGGCGATGCAGTTTAACGGACCTTTTGCCGTTTTAGGAACAGGTTTATTAAATACCAGCGCAGCCAATGCGAATATTAGTTTCTTAAATACGCTAAACGGAACTATTGCCCTAACCGATAATCTCACATTATCATCCGGAACAGGAGATATTTTATTTTCTCAAAATGCCGGCAGTTTAATTTCGCTTGGAACATTAACGATTTCAACAGCTAAAAATTTTACAGCTCAGGCAGTTACTGCTTCATCATTGACTCAAAGCGCCGGAAGCGGAACAACCTTATTTAACGGCAGCATCAGCACCTCAGGCGCTATCGGAATTGATTTAAACGGAACGACCTTTACTATTCTGCAGAATATGATAACTACCGGAGGCGGACCTGTCTCCATCACTAATAGCGGAGTGCTGACAACCACAGCGGGCAAGTCAATAACTTCTAATGGAATTTTTACTCAGGACGGTTCAGGAAGCGTTTTACTTGGATGCGCAATTACAACTACAAATGCTTCAGCTCTAAGCGCAGCTATTAATTTTTCAGGAACAAGCCCAATTACTCTTACAGCGCCAGTCGTTATCGATTCAAGCATTGGAGGTGGAACAATTTCATTCTCAGCTGCAAGTACAGTAAAAGGCAATCAGCCGATTACATTAATAGCCGGAAGCGGAGATATCAGCATTTTAGGAAGTTTTGGAGATATAGCATCACGACTTGGAGCCTTTACGATTACAAGCGTTAAAGATGCAACTATTCAAGCAGTTACGGCAGGATCAATAACCCAGACAAATGGAACAGGAACATCTACCCTTAATGGAAGTATTGATACTGATACCCCGGTAGGAATTACATTAACCGGGAATAATTTTACTGTAGATGTGGGAGCGATTGCAATAACAACTACCAATGGCGGATCATTTACAGTCACTAATTCAGGATTAGTCTCGGGAGCAGGAGCAACTCCTATAACAATTGACGGTTCATTCATTCAGAATGGAACAGGACCGATTGTGATCGGCGGACCTCTAACGGCAAATCAGGGCATATCGTTTACAGGACCTGTCATTGTAGGTGCCAACGCACATCTAGATACTACGGTAGGATCTGGAAATATTGTATTTAGCAATACAGTAAATGGACTTGCGGGAACTGAGACTCTCACTCTTGATGCAAATGCAGGCAATGTTACTTTTAGCGGTATTGTAGGAGGAACAAAGCCTGTTATACTTTTTATTCAAAGTCTAAATAATATAACTGCATCGTCCAGTCTGACAATAGGTTCGATATCAAATGGAACTGCATTAACAGGACAGGCAACCTTTAATGGTTTAATAACTACTTCAGGTGGAATTACGCTTACTGGAAACAATTTTACTTTCAATAATGTGACAACTAATAATAACGGCGTGATGAGCATTACTAACTCCGGAACTTTAACTATTTCAGGTGGCTCGGTTCTTACCGTTGACGGAGGATTCACGCAAAACGGAGCCGGACCAGTTTCTTTTGGCGGCTCAATTACTACTTCAAATGATAATATAAGTTTTTTATCTGATATAACCCTGATTGCAGCTGCAGCACTTAATTCAGGATCTGGTCTAGGAGATATTACATTAAATGGAGCAGTTGATGGTGCTGAAAATCTTATTGTAACTGCCGGCAACGGAAATGTTGATTTTCAGAATAGCATTGGCGATTTGATTCCTTTAACTAACGTGGCAATACAAAGTGCAGCGGGAGTTACTTTAAATTCTAATGTAGCTGTTTCTGTGGCTTTCGTAACAGGAAATATAACTCCAATATCCGGGACCACTAGTTTTAATGGAACTTTAAATGCGGCTTCAATTGAATTAAATGGATCGGATATTAATTTTAATGATGCTGTATTTTCCGGCAATATTACAATCACAAATGCCGGTACTTTGACAGTAGCTTCAAGCTCTCCTATTTCTTCTTACACAACCTTTATTCAATCAGGAGCAGGAAGTGTTTCTTTAGGATCTGATATTTCATCAATAGGAAATCTTTCAATTGACTCACCTATTACACTTACAAATGATATCGTTCTCAACTCAGACGGAGGCGATTTGATCTTATTATCTGCTGTTGATGGTAATTTTGATTTAACCTTAACTGCCGGAGCCGGAAACGTAATATTATCGGGCCCTATTGGATCAACAAATCGTATCAGTGCTTTTACTATAACATCTGCCAATAATGTTGTTGTTTCCGCAATAACCGCTTCATCAATTATTTTGCAAAATGCTGCAGGCACTACAGATATAAATGACAATTTAGATACCAATTCTTTAGCGGGTATAACATTTATTGGTAATAATTTTAATTTATTTGGATTAACAATAAATACCACAAACGCTGGTCCTTTAATAATAACCAATAGCGGTTCTGCAACTTGGAATGTGGCTACAACAATAACTTTAGATGGCGGTTTTACACAAAATGGAACAGGTTCAAATGACGTTGGAGGAACTCTTACCACAAGCGGTGGAGATATTTCGTATTCGGGAGCTGTGAATGCTTTGCTTGCTTCTACTTATACAAGCAATGGAGGGAATATAACATTTTTTAATACAGTTGATGGACCTGAATGTATTGAGTTGATAGCTGGAGCAGGAGATGTAACATTTTCTTCAACTGTAGGAGGAATTACTCCTCTTGGATGTTTAAAGGTTACATCTGCAAATAATGTATTTCAGAATGCTGCCGTTACCGCAACCGGAAGTGTAGATGAAACAGCAACTACTGTTCATTTAGGTGGAGACATTACAACTAGCGCTACAAACATTACTTTAAATAGCAATATAATATGCAGCACTTCCACCGTACTTTCTACCGGAGTTGGAACTGCTGGAAATATTCAGATCACAGGAACTTTTAATGGAACTGTGGCTGGTCATGATCTTACTATGGATGCAGGTTCAGGTAATATAATTCTTGACTCACCAATCGGAGCAATGATTTCTTATAATAATGTTACTTTAAATGCCACTAATATTACATGGGCAGGCTTAGGATCCAGTTCTTTTGGAGCAACTGGAACAACTTCATTAACAGCAACAACAGACATTACCTTTACAGGGACTGTTTATAATAATGGAACTCAGAATTATACAGCTGGCGGTATTTTTGATTTTACATCATTGTCTCCTGCGAGCGTTACTTCAAATGCTTTACCGATTACTTTTACAACAGGAACGATTACACCAGCAACGATTAATCTGAGTAATTCCGACCTTACTTTAATCAGTAATGGCGGAACAATCACGATGGGAAATCTTTCAGGGCCAGGATTTAATTTTACAGTCAATGCAGGCATGGGAATCTATAATTTTAACCAGATCGGATCCTCGGGACAGGATTTAAACAATGTTGATCTTACAGCTAATACGTTTAATCCAACACCAGTTCTGAATACAAATGTTTTTGCCGTCTCTCTACAACAAAACGCACCAGATTCTAGTATCCTTTCAGGACATCAGCCTTCAAGTATTATGACATATAATGTCCCAGTCTTTATTAATGGTGCAGTTGATTTTTCATGCCCTGGCCCTGGAATGGTTATTTTTAATAGCACGGTTGATGCCCTTAACGGTGGCGTGAATTCTTTAAGTTTTGATTTTAATCCATGTGGAGGATCTATCGAGTTTAATGGGCCTGTAGGTTCTACTGCTCCGTTTGATTTTATTACTGTTGATTCTGCAACAGATTTAACAATGGCAAGTTCTGTAAATATCGGATATCTAACTGTAACGAACGGAGTTGGAACTACATCCATTAATTCAGGTATTACAACAACAGATGTAAACGGTATATCCATTCAAACTGCTAATATTAATTTAAGCGGATCTATTGTTATACAAAACGGCGGCCCTTTAACTCTTGTTAATACAGGCGCTCTTGTTATTGCAGCTGGTTCAAGTTTGAGTATATCCGGCGCTTTTGATCAAAGCGGAGGCGGAAACGTCAATATAGGCGGAAGCTTATCTACACAGGATGCTTTAATTCAATTTGCGGATCCGATTACCTTAAATAGTAATTTGTCAATCAATTCAAATGGTTCAGCTTCAGGCGATATTGCTTTTGGAAGCACAATTCAAGGCACCACCGCCGGAGGGCAAAACTTAACTCTTGCTTCAGGAAGCAGAGATATTACATTTAGCGGGACTGTGGGAAATACTACTCGTATAGGAGCTCTAAGAATTACAAGTGCAAGAGATGTTGCAGCAGATGCAATCTCGGCTACTTCTATTACTCAGGTAGCCGGAAGCGGAACGACTACTTTTAATGGCGCGTTAAATGCCAGCATAGTTAATGGAATCAATCTTACCGGATCCGCATTTGCTTTTAATAATAATGTTACTACAGCAGCAGCCGGGCCTTTAACAATTAATAATTCAGCGCTACTTTCTTTTTCAAATTCCACCTATTCAATTTCAGGGGCCTTAACACAAACAGGAGCCGGTCTCGTAAATCTTTCCGGCGCTTTTACATCGGGAGGATTAATTTCATTTTTAAGCGGAGTTACTCTTACAGGGGCAAGTAATTTAAATACTTCTTCAAATAATCAAAATATCTTGTTTAGCTCTACTTTGACAAATGACAACATAGTAACACCTCATGCTTTAACCTTAAATTCCGGAACTGGAAATATTACATTTAGCGGAGCCATCGGATCTACTCCTATCGGAGCTTTAAACTTTACAAATGCGCGCAATATTACTGCAGGAGCAATCTCTGCCGCTTCAATTACTCAAAGCGCCGGAACTGGGACTACTGCAATTAGCGGAAATATGACAACGACCGGAGTTTCCGGGATAAGTTTTACCGGTACTAATTTTAATATAAATAGCACACTGATAACAACGGGATCAGGACCATTTTCCATAGTTAACAGTGGACCTTTATCTTTAATATTAGGAAGCAGCACATCAATTGCCGGAGCTTTTTCGCAAAGCGGAGGGGGAGCAGTCTCTCTTTCAGGCAAAGTTGCGACTGTGAATCAAAATATCTCTTTTGCAAATGCTATTACCCTGACAGGATCTACTACTCTTTCTACTGATACCGGCGCTGGAACTATCACTTTATCTAGTACTGTAAATGGTAATCAAAATTTAATTTTGACAGCAGGAACCGGAAATATCATTTTTGGACCAAGCCTAGGTGCTACCGTTCCTATTGGGGCTATTACCGTAAACAGCGTCCAGGACATCACCTATCCTCTTCTTGTAAAGGCATCTTCTATCGGGCAACTTGGAAGCAGTGGAACAACTATAATCACCGGTCCTATTAATACAACAGGGGCATTGGGAATATCAATCACCGGCGGTACTATTACTCAAAACGGTTCTATAACTACAGCAAATTCTGGTCCGGTTACATTTACAAATAATACTCCGGGAATATTAACTATTGGCGCCAACATAAATTCTGCAGGCGCTTTTACTCAAAATGGGACCGGACCTGTCCACATAGCATCATCAATCTCTGCCTCAAGCAATAATATTTCATTTGCAAGACCGATAACACTAACGGGAAATACTTCATTAAACACAGCTGCCGGAGCCGGAAATATTAATTTAAGTCAGACTATTGACGGTACATTTAACCTTACATTAAATAGCGGATCAGGAAATATTACTTTAAACGGAGATGCAGGCTTAGGAACCGCACTTAAATCTTTTTCAATCACTCAGGGGGGAATTGTTTCTACTCAAGCGATTACAGCAGCATCTATTGCACAATCAGCCGGATCGGGATCAACTACTTTCAATGGCGCTTTAAATACTTCAGAGGCAGCAGGCATTTCCTTGACAGGAACTGCTTTTACGTTCAATGCTGCTTTCACTACCGCAGCAGCAGGACCTTTGAGCGTTACAAATACCGGACTGCTTACTTTCGCAGCGGGAGCAACAGGTTCGGTTGCCGGAGCATTAACACAAAACGGATCGGGAGGAACTTTACTTTCCAGCGCTATAACAGCCGGCGGAGCGATGCAGTTTAACGGACCTTTTGCTGTTTCAGGAACAGGATCTTTAAATACATCAGCTGCAAATCAGCCGATCACTTTTGCCGGTACGCTTAACGGTCCGGGCAATCTTAGTTTATCTTCAGGAACAGGGAATATTTTACTTTCCCAGAATGCAACAGCTCTTGGTTCTTTAACCGTTTCGACAGTACAGAATTTGACAACTCAAGGTATTAGCGCTTCATCATTGACTCAAAGCGCAGGAAGCGGAACTACCTTATTTAACGGCAGCATCAGCACCTCAGGCGCTATCGGAATTGATTTAAACGGAACGAACTTTACTATTCAGCAGAATATGACAACTACCGGAGGCGGACCTGTCTCCATCACTAATAGCGGAGTGCTGACAACTACAGCGGGCAAGTCAATAACTTCTAATGGAATTTTTACCCAGGCCGGTTCAGGAAGCGTTTTACTTGGATGCGCAATTACAACTACAAATGCTTCAGCTCTAAGCGCAGCTATTAATTTTTCAGGAACAAACCCAATTACTCTTACAGCGCCATCCGTAATCGATTCAAGTATTGGAGGTGGAACGATTTCATTTTCAGCTGCAAGTACAGTAGACGGAAATCAGCCGATTACATTAATAGCCGGAAGCGGAAATATCAGCATTTTAGGGGCTTTTGGAGGAACAACGCGTCTTGGAGCATTTACGATAACAAGCGCTCATGATGCAACAGTTCAGGCAGTTACTGCAGGATCAATAACCCAGACAAATGGAACAGGAACATCTATTCTTAATGGAAGTATTGATACTAATACACCGGCAGGGATCACACTAACCGGGAATAATTTTACCGTAGGTGCGGGAGCGACTTTAATAAAAACTACTAATGGCGGATCATTTACAGTCACTAATTCAGGATTAGTCTCGGGAGCAGGAGCAACTCCTATAACAATTGACGGTTCATTCATTCAGAACGGAACAGGAAAGATTGTGATCGGCGGACCTCTAACGGCAAATCAGGGTATATCGTTTACGGGACCTGTCATTGTAGGTGCCGACGCAGATTTACATACTACGGTAGGATCAGGAAACATTGTATTTAGCAACACAGTAAATGGAGCTGCAGGAACTGAGACTCTCACTCTTGATGCAAATGCTGGGAATATTACTTTCTTAAATCCTATTGGATATCCTATTGAATCCACTACATCCTTGAGCTCTATTATTGCAGATGGTCGTGAGATTTCAATTAATAATGTTGGAACTTCAACAGATCAGGGGATTACTGGAGTTATTACACTGACAGCAAGCGGAAATATAAATTTTACAGGAAGCAATTATAATATTGGCGGCACTCAGACCTATAATATTGATCCTTCTTTTTCATTTAATATGAATTCAGGAGCCTTGACTACATTTTTCACAAATGGAAATGATATAAACTTTGCAGGCGGTTTAGGCATTGAATTATCAGCTATTACAGATCTTACTATAAATTCTAGTAATGGAAATATCAACCTGGGAAATGTTCATGCAGCGGCTTCAAGTTTGAGAACACTGATTTTCGATGCAGGTAGTGGAAATATTGTAGTAGGCGATTTGGGAACATCAGGAAATGAAGAATTTTTATCTACGTCCTTTACTGGAACAGATTTAACTTTAGGAAATGAATATTCGAACGCATTAAATTTCACTTATTCAGGAGATCTGCATGCTTTTGGAAATATTGTTTCTAATGATAATGCGCTTTCTTTTCCAGGTCCGGTTATCATTGAAGCAACCAGTGTTTTTTCTACTTTAGGCAGCACTGGGGCTAATATCACTTTTAATGGGATCTTAGATGATACTTCAGCAAATTCAAATATGCTGACAGTAGATTCCGGGATTGGAGATATTATTTTTAGTGGAGTTATAGGGGGTGTCAATCCTCTATTAAACTTAACAATAAATTCAGCTGACGATGTAACTTTTTCTGCTCAAACAAATCTAGCATCACTACTTCAGTTCGCAGGTTCAGGTACTACATTTTTCAATGCCCAGCTTAATGTTTCGACTGGTCTTGGTATTACCTTAACAGGAAATAATTTTAATTTTAATAGTACTGTCAATACTACCAATAATGGTTTTCTAAGTGTAACTAACTCTGGAAACCTTGGTTTTGCAGGAACAGCATCTTTATCCGGAGCTTTTACTCAAATGGGCAGCGGAACTGTTTCTTTGTCAGGATCAATAACAGCAGGTCAGCCAATTTTATTTACTGGAGCGACAACTATCAGCGGAAGTCCGTTACTCGATACATCAGTAGCAAATCAGTCGATTACCTTTTTAAATACCATCAATGGAGCTGCAGATATAACCTTTGCTGCAGGCAATAATGGAAATATTTTACTTCAATCCGATATCGGATCAACTACCAGAATTGGAAGTATTACTATAATTAGTTCTCATAATGTTACAGCTCAGTCAGCATCTGCAGGATTTGTTAATTTGGTTTCATCAACAGGTACAGCAACAGTTAATGGCGCGCTTAATACTGATGGTGCCGCTGGAGTTACTCTGGTCGGAAATAATTTTATCTTGAACGGCTCTCTTGTTACAACAACTGGAGGATCTGTACATGTTACCAATTCTGGATTAATCACAGGTTTTGCGATCAGCTCGCGTAATATCGCTGGTCATTATCTTCAAGATGGAGCGGGGCCGGTTAATTTTGCAGGGTCTATTACTACCCTTAATGGTTATATTTCATTTTCAAGCCCTGTAACACTTCTTGCAGCTTCTGTTTTTAATTCAAGCGCAAATAATCAAAATGTTACTTTTTCAAATACTATCCAAGGCCCCGGCAGTTTATCTATAAGTTCAGGCTCAGGCGGTGATATTTTATTTAGTGAGGATATTGGAAATTCAACTCCGATAGGCAGCATCCTCATTCCAAGCGCTCATGATATCTCTGCTGCTAAGACTATAACAGCTTCATCATTTACTCAATCAGCAGGCAGCGGAACAACTACTTTTGCAGGCTCTTTAACTACAAGCAGCATAACTGGAATTGATTTGAATGGAACAAATTTTGTTAGAGGAGCAAACTGGACAACTACAAATTCAGGCCCTATAACAGTAAATAATTCCGGCACTTTTACAAGCATTGCGGCAGGGAGTATCTCTTCATCAGGCGCATTTAATCAAAGCGGGGCTGGACCGGTTGAAATAAGAGGATCACTTACTACATCTAATGCTTCAATTAACTTTAATGGACCGGTTACCCTAACACCATCGATAACACCTGCTCTTCCTGGAGACATGTCCTTCAATTCAGGTTCGGGAATCGGCTCCATGACTTTTAATAACAGCCTTAATGCAACGACAGCAGGTGTTGAAACTCTTAGCTTAACAAGTGGTCTTGGCGACATCACTTTTAGCACATCTATAGGATCAACTACACGTTTAGGAACTATTAATATAGCAAGTGCAAAAGATGCGACATTTAATGGATTGTCAACTACTTCTTTTATTCAATCTTCAGGAACCGGGACTACTTCCCTAAATAACACAACCGACACAAATACTATTGGGGGTATTCAGATAATAACCAGTGCTATCAATCTAAATAATAATGTTACAACAACAAACAGCGGACCTGTGATTCTTACAAATGCAGGGCTACTCAGTGTTACTGCAACTTGCGTAGTATCCGGAGCTTTCACACAAAATGGGGCAGGATCATCATCGCTTAGCGGTTCTGTTACAAGTGATGGAGCGATTTCTTTTTCTAGCGGCGTTGCAGTTACGGGCAGTCCTTTTTTGACCGCCTCCTCTCAGCCAATTACTCTTTCATCAACTTTAAATGGACCGGGAAATCTAAGTTTTAATTCGGGCGCTGCAGATATAACTGTAAATGGAGCAGCCGGCTCAGTTACACGGCTCGGAAACCTAATCTTTACGGCTGCAAATAATATTAATACATCTTCGATCAGTGCTTCTACGATTATGCAAACAGCCGGAAGCGGGACAACAACCTTAAGTGGAGATCTTAATACAAACGCAGCAGCCGGTATCAACTTGAATAGCAATGCATTTGCCCTGGACGGATCAGTAATTACAACCGCAGGGGGATCTGTAGTTATAAATCATGTAGCTGATTCTTCTTTCAAATTCGGAGCTTCAACCTTGATTTCAGGTGCTTTTACAGAAAGCGGCACAGGAATTGTATCTCTTGAAGGAATTTTGCATGCTGTAGATTCTATGGTTACATTTACCAATGCAATCTCTTTAACGAATGCGGCTACTATTAATAGTAATGCGGGCGGAGATATTTTAATTTCGAGTACTGTTGATGGAAATGAGGATTTGGTTCTGATCGCTGGAACGGGAAATATTATCATTTCGGCAGATATCGGCAGCATGGTTCCCATAAATTCATTAACTATTGAAACTGCAAATAATGTTACAACCCAGGCGATCACAGCAGGATTTATTACTCAATTGGCAGGAACCGGTTTAACTACTTTCAATGGATCCATTGAAAGTACAGGCAGTAGCGGAATTAATCTAAGCGGCTTTCAATTCACTCTTAATAATCCTGTTACTACTTTGGCAGGAGGACCGGTAAATATCACAAACTCTGATCTTTTAACAATCAGCGCAGGGGCATCTTTTAACCTTTCCGGATCTTTTTCGCAGTTAGGACTTGGCAATGTCAACCTTTCTGCCAATATAACAACCTTGTCAAATCCTATTCTTTTCACAGGACCTGTAACCCTTGGAAATAATATTTCGCTAGATACTGGAATCGGTCTTGGAAATATCAGTTTTTTAAGAACCGTGAGCGGATTTCAAAATCTATCTTTGAACTCAGGTCTTGGAAATATTTCATTTGCCCAAAATGTCGGACCGATAGATAACTTTTTGGTCAGCTCGGCAAATAATTTTACATCTTCATCGATCAGCGCAACCTCTATCGATCTATCAGGAATTGCTACTCAAGCAACTATCAGTGGTAATTTAACTACCAGCGGAGCATCGGGAATCTCAATGATGGGCGTCGCTTTTAGCATCAATGGTAACGTAACTACATCGGCAGGCGGTCCTCTTACTATAACTAATGACAGCTTATTTTCTTTTGCAGGTAATTTTTCTTTAGATGGTCCTTTCCTTCAAAATGGAGCAGGTCTTGTTTCGGGCAGCGGAACTCTAAATACAAATAACCAAACAATTGATTTCGTAAGCCCATTAACACTTACCGGAAATTTGTCAATCAGCAGCGGAGTTCCTGGAGCTGATATCAACCTATTTAAAGTTGATGGAGCACATGATCTGACTATTGCAGCAGGAACTGGCGATGTCTATTTGAATCAGAATGTCGGTGAAACCACCGCTCTTGAGAATTTCACTATCACTTCTGCTAACGATATTAATTTACTGGGAAATACATATAAGGCAAATACACAAATATATTCGGCTGGAAATGTTATAGATTTAAACACAGGGAACTTAACCAGTTTCACATCATTTGGCGGACCTATTACATTTACAAGCGGGACTATCGTTTTAGGAAACTCCAACGACCTTCAGATTACTACAAATAATGGAAGTTTTTCATTTGTGAGCATTCTAGGAACCGATTTTGAAAGTATCTCAATAGATACGGGAACTGGAACAGCATTCTTAAATACTATTTCGAGCCTTGGAAATATTAATAATTTATTGGTTAATTCAGGAAAAATTACCTTTTCAGGTACTATAAATGCAAACAATCCAAGTTTTGTTTCATTGACTGATATCACTAACACCGCAGCACCGGTTGCGATCACGTCTCTTAATACATCAAGTTTTAATGCTTTAGGCGGCAATGTGGGAACCTTATCATCACCGATTTTAGTTAACAGTTCAGGTCAGGTTTTCGCAGGAGCAAGAGGGCAGCCTAGTTTGGCTGATTTTAATGGAAGTACAATAGATAATACTATTCATGAAATTCCTTCCAATCCTCCATGCAAGATTATTTTTAATGGAGTTGTTATAAAAGATTGTAATGTTGTTCCTCCGATAATAGTAATTTCGTCTTTGCCATTTGCCATCCCTGGATTTGATTCTTCGTATTTCAATTTGGCAAGTTATTATTTCTTTTTATCTTACTTTTTTGATGAATCATATCTGCAAAGCTGCCGTTATCAATTAGATCCGCTTAAGGGAAATTACCTGCTGAAATGCCGTTTAAAAGATGAGGATCTGCAAGAAGCAGCTCATTAAAAAAATTAAGTAAAATATTCTGAAAAAATTTCTAGGTTTTTTTTAAGAGCCAAAACATTTTATTATGTTTTTCTTATATGTTATTTCCAGCTTTTCCCAAAATCATCTGATATAATTATCTGATAACCATATCTGTTATTTTCTAGCTGTTTATATAAAACGATTATCTTTCCCTTCTCATTGAGAGCTATTTTCTGATCTTTGAAAAGCTGGTCCTTTTTTGATAAATTAATGATTTTTGACCAGTTATTGCCTGAATTTGAAGAGTATATGCACTGTATAATATAAGATTTGTCTTTATTATCATAGGTATTCCATGATATTAAAACGTGACCTTGGGAGTCGGAAAATAATATAGGTTTACGGCAATCTGTAAATTTATTGGAGATAATTTTAGGACTAGTCCATGTTTTTCCAAAATTTCTGCTGACTGATACTTTAATTAAACCAAAATTATCTGACCCTCCTCCAGTATCGGATTCCCAAACGGCAAAAAGAGAGGGCGAAGATTCAAAGGAAGAAACAAGATTATAATATTCCAAACCGGGGGAAGCTTTGTCTAAAATCATTGTCCCAAATGATTTTTCATTATCTGATAGAATAGAATAAAATAATGATGATGACCACCAGTTATTGAAATCTTTTTGCTGTTCTTTCCACATAATTATTTTATTACCTTCATCATTTAAAATATTTTGGATCTCGGTAGGCTCTGAATCTGTCAGGATTTCATTGGGATCTGTCCAATCTTCACCGAAGTTGTCCGAAGAGCTGTATCCAATAACATGTTGGTCATAATCGCCTGTCTCATATTTATAGTATTCAGCGTTATAATATTCATCATTCCAGGTAAGTAATGTCTTTCCTGATTTTCTTAACTTAATTTCCGGTCTAGGATTATGTCTTGTTTTGAAATATTTTGATGAAAGCCAAGACGAACCGAAATCAAGAGATCTTCGAATTTCAATTAAATAATTATATTCATCATCAGGATCATTAATTTTTTTTACCAATACTAATAATACTGTATTGTCGATGTTTGTTAATGCCGCATGATATAAATATTCATTATCTGAAATTTCATGAAAATTCCACGTTTTGCCAAAATCACATGATATAGCTGATTTAATGTAATTTATTTTACAACATATCGGCTCATTCCAGAGGCACATTATGTCGCCGGAATTATTGATGATAACTTTAGGCGGCTCAACATTACAAGCATCATGAACGCTTTTAAGTAATTTAGGCTCTGTCCATGTTTTGCCGAAATCTGATGATGCTGCATATTGGATCTTATGAGTTTTATTAGATCTTTGATTATTTACCCAAACAACAAATGATTTTCCTGAATTATTCATTACAATTTCTGCATTGCCGAGCTCTGTTTCTGTAGAAGAAACATCAAGAAAGTTTATAGAAAAACCAAAGTTTGAAAGAGCATAAAAAAATACAATTAATATTTTTTTCATAATATTTCTCTTAATAAATTTTAAAAATTTTATTTCATGAAAAGTAAAAGAGCAAATTAAAAGAATGTATCAAGATAGATATTATAGATAATGAAACAAAAAGACTGGAGGTCTTATGAAACCTCCAGTCTTTTTTGAATTTATTTTAATTTTATGGTTACAAATCTGGTTATATTCTGATATTTGACTAACAAAACTATGTGTTTTTTCTTGTCGATCTCTTTCATAGCTTCATTAAAGTCAGTTGAATTTCTTATTTTTTTGTTATTGATCTGCATTAAGATCATGCCTGGTTTTAATCCGGCTTTTTCTGCAATAGAATTGAATTTTACTGAAGTAATGACAACGCCTTCAAGATCAGAAGAAAATTGCCATTTTTTTATGATGTCCGGAGATAGATCTTTTACTTCGGATACTTCCAGACCAAGTTCTACTGATTTATTAATTGCCATTTGGGGTTCAGGAGCAAGACCTAATTTAACTTCGATGTTTTGTTTATTTCCATTTCTCAAAACCAGAAGCTTTACTTTATCACCAGGGTTCATCAAGGCTATCTCCTTTCTGAACGAGATCATATTTTTTATTGGAATGTTGTTATAAGATAAAATTACATCACCTTGTTTTATGCCGGCTTTATCAGCAGGAGAGTCTTTGGTAACATCAGCCACTAAAACTGCATCAGTAGAGTTCAGATCTAAAGCTTCGGCCATTTCCTGATCAATAGTTTGCAGATAAATTCCTAAATGACCTCTGACAACAGATCCTTTTTCTATAATTTGATCCATCACATGTTTTGCCATATTTGAAGGAATTGAGAAACTAATTCCAAGATATCCTCCGGTTTGAGATACGATTGCAGTATTTATTCCAACTATATTGCCGTCTAAATCTAATAATGGCCCGCCGGAATTTCCCGGATTAATAGCTGCATCTGTCTGGATGAAGTCTTCCAGATCGGTTATTCTTAAGTCCTGTCTGCCTTTAGCCGATACTACTCCGACAGTTAGTGTAGCTTTCAATTGAAATGGAGAGCCTATGGCAATTACCCATTCCCCGATATCTAATTTGTCAGAATCTGCAAAAGTTAAAAATGGTAAATTATCCGCATCAATTTTTATTACTGCTAAATCGGTTTTCGGATCGGTCCCGATTACCTTTGCAATGTAATCCTTACCATCGTTTAATGTTACTGTTATTGTATCTGCGTCCTTTACGATATGGTTATTTGTAAGAATATAGCCGTCTTTTGATACTATGCATCCGGAACCTGCTGCGCATTGAGGCTGTCCCTGAATCCCTTTTCCATTTGGAGAACCGAAAAATCTTTTGAAAAATTCGTCATGAAAATATTCAAAAGGATCAGAATAATCATTAGGGTTTGTAGCTTCACATACGCCATTGTATGTAACTTTAATAAAAACAACTGCAGGAATAGCTTTTTTTCCAACTTCGGTAAAAGCTTTAGACGTCTGCTTAAGATAAGATTTATCTAGATCTTGAGCGATGATCTGAGAAAAGAATAATGGAAATGCTGCAAAAAATAAAATAAAGATTCGTTTCATGATGATCTCCTTAAATAAACATTTATTTAAACTGGATTATATAAATTTTAAAAGAAATTCTCAAGCAAGTTTTAATTAAGAATAATATATTTTTTTTAACTAAAAACCATTGCCTAATTAATTCTTTTTATTTAATTAAAACAAATAAAACCTCAAAAATAATTAATTATTTAGAGAAATTTTTTAAATTGATCTTTTCTTTTTCCAGAAGCTCTTTTCCACAAAATGAGATAGTTACATTGTCATCAATTTGAGATAGTAAATGAGCTTTTACTGCTTTAATAATCCCTTCTTTCGTAGTACTTAAAATTTTTTCTCTAAATTTCTGTCTGATTTTATCTGTTTTATTTGCTCTTAGCCAGGTATAGGCGGCAATAGCTTTGGATCCTGGAGAAATAGGCGTGTCATTCTGCTGAATAATTCCAAGTTTTGCCTCATTGATATTCTCTTGTGAAAAATTACCATTTGCAATCTCAGATACAGATTCTTTGAAAGCATCTAAGCTCGATTTGATATGAGGGTCGCGAAAACTTGAGAATGTAAAAATTCCCGATGTAGGGGAATAATTAGCTGAAGAGCCGTAAGCTCCGCCTTGTTCTCTTATTTTTTTATGCAATGTTACGTTTTCAAAAATCTGAGATGCGATTAAAAGAGAGGCCGAATCTTCATTCATAAAACCTATTGTTTTATAAGAAGTCGCAGTAAAAGCAACAGGAGATGGTATTATATTTACATGGGACGCTTTTGCATCTATATTAAAATCTATCTCAAAAGGACTTGATTTCTTAAAGTTGATATCTAGTAAACCGTAAAAATTATTTTTATGAATTTCTGAATACATTTTATCACAACAAGAGAGCACTAAATGGGCATTATTTATGCAAAGAACTTTTGATTTTAGGGAATTTAATTTATCGATTAAACTTAAGATTTTTGCATCGATATTATTAATAATTTCTTTCAATCGGTTATAATAATCAATACCATGCCAGGCAGATAATAAAAAAGCGGCTTTTGTGAAATTGCTTTGAGACAACGAAATGGCATATTTCATTGAGTTTTTTACACGAGAGCTTTCAAGATAGGAATATTGCTGCATAAGAAGCTCTTTTATTCTTTTTGAGTCAGTGAAAATCGGGTCTGTAATAACATCTTTTATCAAGGCAAACATTTTATCGGAGTTTCTATATAATGCTTTTGATTTTATTGCAATCGATGGAGTAAATTTATTGAAATCATTGGCATCGATATGGATAGATAAATATGAGTCGATTCCTCCTGTATATTCTTCTATGTATTCAAGGTTTTGGATGTAATTTCTTTTTCCCGCTCCAACTTCTGTAAGTAGTGAAGAGAACAGCGGAAGTAAAATTATATCTTCAAAATCAAGTTTTGGAAAATCGAATAATAAATCTGCATACAATATTTCATTTGTAAAATTATCATGATGGAAAAATTTAAAGTTTTTTTCATTTTCAATATTTAACAGAAAATTTTTATTTTTTTTAGGGACATCATTTATTTCGATTTTTGGCAAACATTCAAGCGATGAGCTTTCCAGCTCTTTTTGATAAAAACTTAATTTTTCAGTATCGGAAAGAATTTTTTCAATTTCAGATGGAGTTAAATTTTTTTGAATATCCTGTATTTGTTTTTGTTCTTCTTTCATCTCTTTTGCAAATAATTCATTATCGGCTTTCAAGGTCAGCTTGATATAATGGGAATTATCTAAAAAATATTTAGAGATCAGATTTGGAATAAAAGTTGGATCATCCAAATTTTTCTTCAGTGTATTAAATAATGAATGGATCAGCAGGGTGCTTTCAGCATCAATTCCATGTTGTTTGGCCAGTGCGGCTTTAAAGAATAGTACTAATCCATATGGACCGAAATCATGAGAGATTTCTTTTCTTGAAAACTCTAATTGGTGCAGTGCGGCATCAATAATTTTTTTAGGAATTTGTTCTTTAACTAATCTGTTTAACGTTTCTGTAATAATATTAAATATAGCTTCTTGATTTTTAGGATCGCAGCCTTTGCAGACTATTATATAAGGAGCTTCGCTGAGATCTGTATCAAAGTAGCTATCTGCTTCCTGACAAAGATTGGATTGCAGTAAGGCCAGTTTTAAATAAGAACCATCGGTTCCCATTAAAATATTATCTAAAATCGACAGGGCATGAATATCGAGCTGATTTTCAATTGAACAGGTTAAAAATCCAAAAGAAATGATGGATTTGTCCTTCGGTGTTTCATTTTCCGGTATTGGGTAGGTATCTACAATTGTTTTAGGATTAGAAAAACGTTTTTGTTTAACTATATTTGGAATAGGCGGCTGCTTTGATATGTTTTTTAAAGCTTTTTCTTCAATAAAATTGAGTTGTTTCTCAAGGTCCAGGTTGCCGTATAAGAAAAACAGACATCTAGAGGGGTGATAAAATTTTTCATGGAATTTCTTGAGATTTTCGTAAGTGAGTTCGATGATTTTTTTCGGATCTCCTCCGGAATTATAACAATAAGGAAGATCGGGTGTTAGATGCTGGAAAATCTTCTGATGCAAAATATTATCAGGATTTGCCATTGATCCTTTCATTTCATTATAAACAATGCCTTTGATCAATAAATCCGAGCTGCCATCAGTAGGATTTGAAAATTCAAACCTGTGGCCTTCCTGCAAAAAAGACATTTCACTTAATGTCGGGTGGAAAACAGCATCGATGTAAACATCTAATAAATTATAAAAATCCTTTTCTACCAAACTAGAAGCAGGATAGCATGTAAAATCAGATCCTGTCATTGCATTCATAAAAGTTGCGAGGCTTCTTTTCAGCATAGAAAAAAAAGGATCTTTTACTGGGAATTTTTTAGACCCGCAAAGGACTATATGTTCTAAAACATGGGCAGACCCTGTTGAATCATGAGGATAGGTCTTAAATGATAAAGAAAACAGATTTTCATCATCATCATTTTTTATTTTTATTACATCGCAGCCTAAAATGATATGCTTAAGTTCAATGAGCTCAACTTTTATCTCTTCAATCTTTGTTTGTTTTGTAACAATAAAATTATTGTATTTTTTTCCTATAAGCGACATGTTGCATCCTATCTTGAATAATCATGATTATTAAGTTTAACAGATTTTTTTTATCAATAACCTATCATACCTCAGAGGATTTTTTTATGCTTTGAAAAAAAACATGCAAAAAAACATAAAAAAGTCTTTTGTCTATACAGTAAATATTTAAGTAATGTCTGATGGTAAATTTTAAACGAAATTGCAATTAATTTTTCTATTAAAAATGATAATTAATGCTTTAGTTTGAAAAATGAGGATGCATAAGAAAATGTTAGACATATTAATAATTTTTTATTTTAATATAATTTGAAAGGAATCCTCTATGAAAAATAAATTTCTAATATTTTTTTTATACTTTTCTAATGCATTTGCCAATCCTCAGGGAGGAGATGTTGTTAGCGGAGATGTATCAATAATATCAGCAGACAATAATTTATTAGTTAATCAGTTAAGCGATAAAGCCATAGTAAACTGGCAGAATTTCTCAATTGAAAAAAATGAAACAACCAAATTTATGCAGCCCTCCGAGAGCGCGGTAATTCTAAATAGGGTGGTAACTAACAATCCATCATTAATTTATGGAAACCTGGAAGCTAATGGAAAAATCTATCTCATTAATCAAAATGGAATTTTTATCGGAAAAGACGGGCAGATAAGCGCCATGAGTTTTATAGCTTCAACATTAAATGTATTAGATAATGAGTTTTTAGATGGGCATGACATAAATTTCAATGGAGAATCTTCTTGTAAAATCCAAAACTTGGGCAGAATAAAAGCTACAAAAGAAATCTATTTGATATCAAGAGAAGTTGAAAATAATGGTTCTTTGGATTCTAAAACTATAGGAATAGCGGGAGCTATGGATGTTTTGTTATACGAAAAAGGAAATGAAGATTTTGTTGTCAGAAAAAACACCTTGGGGTCGATAACAAATAATGGAGTTATTAATGCAGCTCAGATAGAGCTTAAGGCAGCAAGTGATAATATATTCTCTCTTGCCATTAATCAAAATGGTGTCATAAATGCAACAGGCATAGAAAATAAAAATGGCAGGATAATCTTAGCTTCAGATAGCGGTAAGATCGAGGTTAATGGAAATTTAAAAGCATTATCTCTAGATAAAGGCGGAGAAATTAATCTTTTAGCCGAATATGTTCATGTTAAAGAAAATGCAATCATAGATGTCAGCTCTGAAAAAGATGGCGGGATTGTGCTGATTGGTGGAGATTATCAGGGTAAGAATGAAAACATTCAGAATGCAAAATATGTTTATGTAGAAAATGATGCGTTTATCGATGCATCATCAAAGATCGCAGGAAATGGCGGAAAGGTAATTTTATGGTCTGATGAAGATACAAGTTTTTTTGGAAATATAGATGCTAAAGGTGGGGTTATATCTGGAGATGGCGGGTTTGTTGAAATCTCCTCAAAGAATAATAATTTAAGATTTAATGGTTTTGTTAACACTCTAGCAAATGGAAAAACGGGAACTTTACTTTTAGATCCGTCAGATATCACTATAGGAGCCTTCGGTGGAACAAGCATTCCGAGTTTTCCAACAACTCCTCCGGGTACTTATGATCCTGTGACACCTTCGGCAAGCTTGGATTATGTAAATATTAACACAGCTTTATCTTCTACAAATGTTGTGATACAGACTGCAGCTGGTGCTGGAGGAGTAGGCACTATAACAATTCAGAGCGGATCTAATATTAATTGGTCAACTCCAAATACTTTAACCATCACAGCAGATAGGGAGATTATAATTAATGATGCGGTTACTATTGATTCTACAGCATCCGGCAGTTCTTTTACTGCGATAAATTTTACAAGCGGTGATAGTAAAAATGGTGATTATAGCGGAATTGATCTGCAAGGTATTTTTGCATCTCCAATTACATTGCAATCTGTTGACGGTGACATAATTTTACATGGAACAGGCGGAAACAGCGATTTTAATCACGGAGTTAAAATATCAAATTCTACAATACAGACTTTTCCAACGAATGTAACAAGAGGAAAAATCAATATCACAGGAATAGGTGGCGCTAGTCTTAGTGCGCTTTCAAATAATAATGGAATTAACATAGAGGACAGTAACATTAATACAACTCAAGGTAAAATAGTATTATTCGGCAATGGAGGAGGTAGCGCTGCGGGACAATTTAATGTTGGAGTTTTTGCAGACAATACAAATATTAAACTTACCTCTAACACAAAAAATAATGGCGATATATCAATATCAATTACTGGGACAGCCGGTGATGGCACTACAGGTAATAGAGGTGTGAATTTCGCTGATGATAACGCTGTTCATGAAATCTCGGCTAATTCCGGTCAAATTGTTATTAATGGTATTGGAAAAGGAAGTTCTGATCAAAATGATGGGGTCTTAATTGAAGATTACAATATATTTGCAAACAATGACGCAGGTATTCAAATTACAGGTACAGGTTCAACAGATGCAAGTATTTTTAGTCCCGGAGTTTTTATTTATTCCGTTGATAGCATATTAGAAGATTTTCATGTTGTTGATGGAAATTTGACTATTACGGCAAATGGAGGAAATGCAAGTCCGGGTTTGGAAATGGATAATTTTGGGGGAATTACAGCCGGAGTTCCTATACAATCTTTGGGAACAGGTAATATTGTTATAATTGCAACAGGAGGAGCGAATGGCGGTCCCGGTATAGAATTTAACAGAGTTCAGGCAGCCAGCAACGAGATACAATCTTTGGGTACTGGAACAATTGAAATTACCGCAACTGGCGGCTCATCTGGAAGCGATGGAATTATTTTTCATAGTCTGGCAAAAGTATCTTCTGTTTCAGGGCAAATAACAATCAATGCAACTGGAACAGGGGTAACAAACTATCGCGGACTTAATATGTTATCTGGTTCTGGAATATTAAGCACAGGTTCGGCCGATATTTCAATTAAAGGGATAGGTTTTGATAATTCATTCCCGGGGATTGATTTGAATGCTGGGGCTGTTATCGGGGGAGGTTCAGATACCGGCGATATATTGTTAAAAGCCAACTTCATTAAATTATCAGGGGCCGTTTCAGGCAGTGGCAATTTAATCATTGAGCCAATAAATACTAGCGATCCAATTGATTTATTAAATCCTCTATCAGCGAATTTTAGATTGCTTTCTACGGATTTAAATTCAATTAATAGCGGCTTTTCCGATGTTTTTATTGGAAATTTATCTGGCAGCCATTCGATTGTTATTGGAACAGGTAGCGAAAGTTATTCATTTAATAATTTTCCTGTCACAATAAGAGGGAATAATATTGATCTGAATGCCGATTTGACCTCGGGAAATTCTGGAGCTGACAATATTGCTTTAAACATAGGTCAAACTTCTAGCGGAATATTAAATCTGTATAAAAATGTTTCTTTGACAACAGGGAACCTTTTTATCAATGGAGGAACTTCCAATAATGCTTACCATATTATTACGACAGTTCCTCAAAAAGGAACAATTAACGGTACAAACATATTAGATACTATTTATGGTCCGAATGTTGATACCATTTGGAATATTACGGATCTGAACCAGGGAAATATTAGCGGGAGCTTATCATTTGTAAACATTCCAAGTTTAGTCGGAGGCACGCAGGGGGATAGATTTGTTTTAAGCAATAATAAGGGATTAACCGGCCTTATAGATGGAGGCAACTCTCCAACTCCTATCAACATATTAGATTATTCAAATTACACATCTGAAGTTTTTGTTGATCTAGCCAATAACATTGCTACTAATGTTTTAGGAGGAGTTTTCAATATTCAGCTTGTTATTTTCCCTACTAAGATTCTGGACAATGTGATACTGGCATTGCATTTTACAGATCTGATCCTTGAATATAACTTAAAACGTTTTGCGGATTTTAATAAATATAGACTTTATTTTAATAGGGATCCCGGTGAAGTTCTATATAAAGATGAAAAATTCTTCAGCGCTGAAAATAGAGGAAATGTTTTTCCTTTTTAAATCTCTGTTTACATTGGAAGGAAGCTCATTCATTAATTTAATTGTAGAGCTTCGCAAGGTTTTTTAAGAATAACAAAAAAAATATTCGGCATATCATTTTTTATCCTGCAAACAGCTGATGAACTCAATATTTGTGTAATTTATTATTAAATTTAATAAATTCAGAATCATCTCAAAAGAATGATCCTTAAAATTAATTAAGAACTGTAGATCTCAAAATTGATTTTTTAAGTCTACGGAGCAGTTGAATTCCTATTTTCTAGATTTATTACCTTTGAAGTTTTCTCTGATTTTATAAAAAATATAAATACACATCTAAAAAAGAATAAGATAAAGAATATTAAAAAGTTTCAATCAGAACATTGAAACTTTTTAATAATATTTAAATAAAAAAATTATTTAAGTTTATTAGCTTTTAAAGTTGCATGTTCGTGGAACTCTCTAACCAGATAATTGCACTCACCTAATAACAATAAAAGTTCATTGTTATCTTTTTCAATTATTTCAAAAGAAACTTTTTTTTCTAAATCATCTTTTAACTTTTTTAAAGTTTTCTCAAGCTTATCTTTCATCTGATTTAGTTTTGGTTCCCAAATAGGCGCTTTTTTCTTTTTTAGAGTTTTTTTAGGCGACTTGCCTTTCTTTAAGATTTTTTTTGTGATTTTTTTTGGTTTTTCTTTAGTCTTAATTTTAGTTTTTTTTGTTTTTTTCATAATAAACCTTAAAATGCATCTAAAGCTGATTATAATAAAAACTTTATTTTATAATATTAAAATTATAATTTTTTGAAAAAAAATATTTAAAATATTGATAATTAGAGCTTTCTAAAGGAATTTTATCGATTAATTAATCATCCATCTCATCATCCAAACCCAAATCTAAAGCTTCATCAGGTTCGTCGATATCAAAATTTTGAATTTCGCTATTATTAGTACTGCTACTCATTTTTTTACCTGCTTTTTTATTAAATTAAATTAGTTATTAAACATTTGTATATTTATCTATTATATCATAAATTGTAATAAAAATTTAATTATTTATAAATTAACTAAACTAAATTAATTTTATTTATAAATTAGGCTAGATAGTATTTATTATAAGATAGTTATAAAATATAAGATCAAAGATTTAAAATTTTTTATAACTTACTTTTGTATTTTGATAAAAGCTCTGTAATCAGGCCTTCTCGATATTTTAATTCATCTAATTCAATCATGTCTTGTTCCTGTTGAGTTAATAAAAGAGCATATTCCGGAGCGGTATTTGGGATCTGCAGAAAAGAGTCTTTGAGCAATTCTATCCTTTTTTTAACGATTACCTGCAGTTGTAAATTAACATCCAGCTCTTGTTTTAATAAGTCTGTTTTTTTTGATTCATAATCTAAATTGCTGATTCTAAATTCATTATAATTGTTTTCGTTCATATAAGCACTTCCTTTTAATTTTATTGTATCATGAAAATTATTTAATATTTTTATAGATTTGAAAAAAATTAATAGATAATAATGATATTCAGAACATTAAGTAATAATTAATGAAGTTTTTTATAAGAGAAGAAATTTTATGAAACAAATTTATCTGATTCCTAACATGATAACAGCTTTTGGCCTTGCTTGCGGTCTTTTTGTTATTTTTAAAGTTAATATGATTGAACCAGGAAGTGGAACTTTTGATATGGTTCAGAAATCGGCCTTATTGATTCTTTTAGCTGCTTTAGCTGATTTTATTGATGGAGCTGTTGCCAGGGCTTTTAAAGCTCAAAGCGATTTTGGAGTATTGTTTGATTCTATGGCGGATGGTATTTCTTTTGGTGTAGCTCCTTCGGTTATTCTTTTAAAAACTTTATCTCTTGAGCAAGGAACTACACTTTCTTTCTTCGCTGTGTCAGGAGCAATGATCTATACACTCTGCGGGATATTGAGATTGGTTAGATTCAATTTAGCATCTACTGAGGCAAAAGGGAACATAGTTGAGATGACAATCCAGAAAAAGCATTTTACCGGATTACCAATTCCTGCCGCGGCTGTTTGCTCTATTTCACTTAATTTGTTTTTATTATCTCCAATATTTAATGAACGCTTGGATATTTCAAATTCAATTAGGACAATTTTACTGATAGTATTCAATATTCTGTTGGGATACCTTATGGTAAGCAGATGGAAATTTCCCTCTTTGAAAGGTCTTCATTTTAGAATCCCTTCTTTTTATCTAGCAATTTTTTCAGGAATGGCTGCGATTTTTGTTTTATATGGTATCTTTTATTATTTTTCATTTCTTTTCTTTGTTAGCTCTTGGTCATATATTTTAATTGCTTTGGTTTTAGCTATTATTAGAATAATCGCAGGAAAAAAATCAAAAACTCTGGAAGATTTTGCGCCTGAAGAAGATGAAGACGATGAAGACGAAGAGTAAGTGATTTTTTAATTATATTAATATAATATTATTTTGTTCGGTCTTTTCAGGAGTATCTATGAGTACGCTTTTTTTAGTTTTTATTTTTTCGGTTATCTTAATGGCAATCTGGCAAAATTATAGTTTAAACAAATCTAAAAAAGCTCTGAATGAGGCTTTTAAAAGCATGTCTTTTGATATCATGAGACAAAATAACGAATCGTTCATAGAATTGGCCAGATCTAACTTTGATAAATATCACGAAGGATTTAAAGCCGACATTGAATTTAAGAAAAGGGAACTTGAAAATGTATTAAATCCGGTAAAAGAGTCTATTGAAAAAATTAATAGTTATACAAAAGAAGTTGAAAAGCAAAGACTAGGTGATTTTTCTTCTTTGAATAAACAATTAGATATTTTAATTGAAAGCGAAAGCTCTTTAAGAAGGGAAACAGCTAATCTGACAAAAGCTTTAAGTTCACCGAATATGAGAGGTTCGTGGGGGCAGATTCATTTAAGAAGGGTTGTCGAACTATGCGGTATGCTGAACAATTGTGATTTTTATGAACAGAAAACGGCTATTGCAGAGGATAAATCATATAGACCGGATCTGGTTGTAAAATTACCGGGTGATAAGTTAATTATCATTGACGCTAAAACTCCTATTGATGCTTTTTTAGAATCTCAGGATCAAGTAGAAGAAAAAAGGACTGAAAGGTTTAAAGCTCAAGCACAAAATTTAAAAAAACATGTTATTGATTTAGCTTCAAAAGAATATTTTACCAAGTTTAACCATACACCTGAATATGTGATTTTATTCTTGCCGACAGAAAGTATTTTAAGTGCGGCTATTCAAGTGGATCCAGCTATTTTGGAAGTTGCTGCTGCAAAAAATATTATTATTGCTACCCCGACAACTTTGATAGCCATCTTAAAAACAGTTGCCTATATCTGGAAAGAAGATGCGATATCAAAGAGTGCTGATGAGATAGCAAGAGTGGGAAAAGAGCTTTATGAAAGATTAATGACCATGAATTCACATTTTATTAAATTAGGCAGAAATTTATCAACTTCAGTAGAAGCATATAATCAAACTGTCGCTTCATTGAATAGTCGCGTAATGGTAAGTGCAAAAAAATTAAAAGATATGGGCCTTTCCCATAAAGAAAACGAACTTGAAGAACTTAGTACAGCTTGTTATATAAAATCTGAAGAGGTCTAAAAGATACACAATAAAAAAAATAGCTTAAGAAGAAACCTTAAGCTATTTTTATAATTTATTCGTTTATTGAATTTCTAAAGAATTAACAAAATATGCAGGAAATGCAAAATTGTTATTTGGTCTTGGTGAGGCTTTTATAGCAACTTTTTTTCCTACAAATTGATTTAAATCAACCTTAGTGCTGTATAAGTATGCTTTTGTATTATCATCTGTGACTACAATAAAATCACCAGGCTTATTTTTAATCGATTGAGAGTATCCTTCGATTATTCCTGCAATTGTAACTGCATTAATTTCTTGTTCTTTATAAAAATCATTTTGTTTTTTTTCTGGATGAAAGGTAGTCCATGTAGTAAATAAAGAACTTTCAACAGGTTCCCAGAATTTCATCTTGTCTGTGAGATTTTTATTGTCATTAGAATTGCTGAGAATGTTTTCATTTTCAGCTTTCTTAGATTTTTCTAAAGCTTCCAAATATTCTTTTTTTTCTATGTTTGAAATATTTGCTTTTGCTTCTAAATATGCAATTTTCTTTTGCAGGTAATTATCCTGCAGAAGGGCAAGGCCATCTTTTGCCTGCTGCACATGTTGAGGAAAATCGCCGTATTCTTTGATAATAAGGTCAAATTGATTAATTGCTTCACTTGGGTTCATTTCATCGTAGGGTTTTTTACATTCAGCTTGAGTAATGAAATAAGCTGAGTTCACAAGATTATCAACTTCATTTTTTCTTTTTTGCATATCAGCGTAATATTCAACATTTCCTGCGACAGCAACGTATTCTTTTGCTATATAAAAGCAAACATTTTCAGGTAAGCTTATTTCCATCCATTTATTATTATTTGCACAGATGCATCCTTCTACTTTTTCTTTATTCTGTAATTGAAAAATAATAGGAGAATCTAAATTAGGCTCTGCTCTTACATTAACTCTATTGGCTTCAACAACATTATCAATTATATAACTTCTGAAAACATAACCTTTTACATTTGAAACAGGTTTAATTCCCCAAAAATCTTTTTCGTCTTTTGTTACTAAAACAAGATCATTTTTGTTTAATTGGCTTATAATATGACTGTCTAAATCAGAAGATGTTCTTACTCTTACTTTACTGCCTGTGATTTTTCCGCAAAAAGGCTTAAACTCTTGAAGAGAGTCAGTCTTTTGAAGAACATTTTTTTGTTTAATATTTTTTTGTTCTGAAATTTCTTTCTTGATTACATTGCTTTTTACAGCATTTCCTTTGTTTTCTTCAGCTATAAGATTTGCTGAAAATAATAAAAAATTAATTATAAATAACAGCCTTAGCATTCTTTCACTCCTTTGACCAAAGCTAAATGTAACATTTGCTTTAATTATAATAGTAGAGTGAAAGAGAAATTTTTTACCACAATTTTTTTATAAAAAAGTTAACTGTCTAATACGGCTTTGATATGTTCACAGTTTTTTTTACCGCATGTGCAACCGATTGGCGTGCCTAAAAAAACTGAATAATGTTCATTTGTGTCTAGTGGATTGGTTACAGAATATAATTTATTTCCTTCTTCTTTTATGTCCCAAACTCTAAATTTCAGATCTTCTTCTTTTACTTCTTCATCGAGGTTTTCAGGGTTTACTCCGGCGCCTATCTGCAGGGCTTTTGCAATCTGGCAATGCATGCAGTTACAATCAGGTTCGGGTTTTGGCATATCTATATTTGACTCTTCTGCAAATAACTTTGCCAGGTTAGCAATTTTTTTAATTATGTCAGGGGGCATATTAGGTGAGTTTTTCTGTTCAGGATTATGCTGAAGAGCATAAGATAATGAGTCCATCGAACTGTTGGTTAAAGAGGATAAACCAAGGTTCAGCCCTGTCTTTTTTGTTTGATTTTCTAAAAATTTTGCATGTGTATCAAAAATTACTTCTATTAAATTTACATTCAAATCAGGTATTTCTACTTTTGAACCGTTTTTTAAAACAACTATTAAATGATCGTGGGCTGTAAAAAGAGATAAAATATTTTCCCAGGAAGTGGATATATATGGAGGGATGCTTAATATTTCTTTATTCACTTTCATATTAGTAACCTAAATTTTTTTTTATCAATTTAATTATACAAAAGTAAGATTTAATAGTCAAATATTTAGCGCTTATTACGCTTGTATGCCAAATATAATTTTTAAGTATTTAATTATAAGGTAAATAAGAACAATATTTAAGAAATTTTTTAAAAAAAAATAAAAAAAAATATTTAAATTTAAAAAACCATTTTACTTACTATGTTTTTTTGTTTATATGTCATTGTAGGTAATGATGCTAATAAGGGAGATGTTTTAATATTTTCGGTTAAAAAAATAATTAATATAAGGAGAATATTTAATGGTTCGCAAAATTTTTGTTATTGATACAAACGTTCTTTTACATGATCCAACATCTATAAAAAAATTTCAAAAAAATGATGTAGTGATTCCTTTAATTGTACTTGAAGAATTGGACTCTTTAAAGAGAGGGTCTGATGAATTAGGAAAAAATGCAAGAGAAGTGGTCAGATATATAGATTCATTAAAAGCTATGGGGGCAGGAGATTTTAATAAAGGCGTAGAAATCGAAGAAGGTCCTAGAATTAAAATTCATCTAGATATAAAAAACAAACATCTAAATGAGTTTCCACTTTCTTTAGATAGGAATTCTAATAAAATTCTTCTTATTTGCTATGTCTTAAAGCAAGAAGGTCAGAAGGTAATCTTGGTTTCAAAAGATTTCGTTACTCGGGTCAAAGCCGAAGCCATGAATATAGAGGCAGAAGATTATGAGAATCTGAAAGTAAAGTATAAAAAAATGTACAAAGGATTAAAAACAATAGAAACTTCCAAGCAGGATATCGATCAATTTTATAAAGATGGAAGCCTTGTTAAGGAAGATCTTGTATTGCTTCCAAATGAATACTGTATTTTGAAGAGCAAAGAAAGATCTTCAGCAGTGTGTAAGTTTAATCACAATCAAAAAAGATTAGAGCCCTTAATTGAAACAAAAAAAGGAGTTTGGGGAATCCAGCCGCTGAATGTCGAACAAAAATGTGTGATAGATTTGCTTTTAAGAGATGATATAAAGCTGGTAACTTTGTTGGGTGCTGCAGGAAGCGGAAAAACTTTATTAGCATTAGCCTGCGGGATGAAAAAAGTTTTCGATGAAGCCGTCTATTCAAAGATTTTAGTTTCACGACCTATTATGCCTCTTGGTAAAGATATTGGGTATCTTCCGGGGACTAAAGAAGAAAAACTTTATAATTGGATGCAGCCGATCTATGATAATTTAGAATTGCTTTTACAGCTTTCTAATGGAGAGGGTAATGATAAATCTGCTTTTGAATGGATAATGGAAAGTAAAAAACTTGAAATGGAAGCAGTGACTTATATAAGAGGGAGAACTTTGCCGAAAGTGTATATGATAATAGATGAAGCACAGAATCTAACGCCGCATGAAGTAAAAACAATTATTTCTAGAGCAGGCCATGGAACTAAAGTGATTTTGACAGGAGATCCTACCCAAATAGATAACCCTTATCTTGATCAGGATTCCAATGGACTTACTTATACAGTATCAAGATTTCAAGATAAAAAAATATTTGGACATATATCTTTAGAAAAAACAGAAAGATCAGAACTTGCTAAAATAGCTGCCGAAATAATGTAATGAAAATTTATTATGTTTTTTTGAGCATCTAAAATTTTAACAATTTTTGATGCTCTTTATATTATCTTTATACCTGCTCAAGTCCGTTTAAACTACTGCAAATGCTTTTTCTATCGAATCTAATCCACCTAAATCAGAGCCTGTTCTAGCTCTAAGTATTTCGTTTGCAATTTTTTTTATCGAATCTGATCTGTCTAAATCAGAGCCTGTCCCAATTCTAGATTCTTTACCTTCTGAATCTAATCCGCCTAAACCAGAATCTGTTCCAGTTCTTACAATGTTATTTTTTAGTATATTTTCTAATTCTGATGGCAATCCCCAAGGATTTTCTAATTGACTAATTATTGATGCTGTAGGGCTTTGTGAAGGACTTCTGGAATTTGCAGGTTCTATAGGTCTAAAATTACATATTGTCATAAAAACATCCTTAATTTGTTTGTTTTCAAGAAAAACAATAGAAAAAACATCTGTTTTTGTAAAGAAAAAAAAGTTTTTTTATAAAACATCTCAGAAGATCTTATAGCTATAATAGCTTGTTGCATTCTGAATACTTCGATGAATTTTTATCAATATATTGATTTTTTTTAGTTTTTACACAACAAAATATAGTATGATTTTTTATTAGAAATTAAGATTCAATACTCTTATTTAACTTTATCTATTTACTTTATCTACCAAAATTAATCAAGGAAGCATTGAATTTTTGATCTTGTTAAAAACCCGTCTGGATTTTATATAAAACATTATGAGAGTTTAGAAAAAAACATAAATAATTTTACAAGAAAATTGTGTTTTCAGATTTCTAAAAGAATAAAATTTATGGAAGAAGTTATGAGAAAGTCAGTGCCTTTATCTAGTGTTTATCAACTTCTCGAACCAGGACCAGTTGTTATGGTTACTGCTTCATGTGATGGAAAAGATAATGTCATGACTTTATCTTGGCATATGATGATTGATTTTGAGCCACCAGTATTAGGATGTGTTATCAGCAATCGAAATTATACATTTGATATGATAAAAAAAACTAAAGAATGCGTAATTAATATTCCTACTGCAGATTTGATTAAAAAAGTAGTGGGCATCGGAAATATTTCCGGTAAGAAAATTAATAAGTTTAAAAAATTTGATCTTCTGAAAGAAAGTGGTGAAAAGGTTCAGGTTCCGTTGCTTTCTGAGTGTTATTCGAGCCTTGAGTGTAAAGTTATCGATATGACAATGGCTTTAAAATATAATATATTTATTCTTCAGGTAGTAAAAGCATGGATCAGACCTAGAAAAAAAAGAGCGCTCATGATTCATCATTGCGGCAAGGGCAAGTTCGTTATTGATGGAAAGATTGTGAAGCTTTTGTCTAAAAAAAAGTAATTTTTGATAATTATAAATTATAAATGAAGATGTATAGAACTAAACACTTCAATATTTAAACTAATACTTATCTAAATTTTTTCAGAAAGTAGGAGCGAAAATCAATAATTATTTAATTTGCGGCTTTTTTTTGATTTCCAAAAAAAATATGCATATTCCTGATAAAATGACAGATATTCCGAAAAACACTGGCAATCTGACACAATGAGTCTCTCTTTCAATTGTGGCTTCCAGTGGTCCAATATCAATAATTTTTTCATGTCTTACATATGAGATTTGTTCATATAAAATACTAAATGCACCTAAGGCAATTAGAAAAACCGCTATACTCAATAAAATTTTATTCCTTTTCACAAAATTGTCTCCATTAAAAAATTAAGGAAATAAATCCTTATATTTTTTTACATTAAATATTTTTTAAAATAATTGCAAAATAAAAACTTAGTAATAAAAAAAAAGGAAAAGTGCATATGAATATTGATATTTTTATTGCAAAATAATGAACTAGATCCTTAGAAAAAAATATTTGCTTAAAACATTATTTCTTAAACATTCGCTAAGAAACCGGTGCGAATTCTTCGATGATTTTTATTCCAGATTTAAGACCATCTAGAGCAGCGCTCATGATCCCGCCCGCATAGCCAGAACCTTCTCCGATTGGATAAATACCTTTTATCGTTGTAGATTGCCTGGTTTCTTGGTCGCGGACTATTCTAACTGGTGACGACGCTCTTGCTTCAGGAGCTATTGCTATAGCTGCATCCTGAATGAAGCCGGGCAGTTTCTTGTTAAAAATTGGTAGAGCTTCCTTGATTTTTTCAATGATAAATCCAGGGAAAAGATCATCCATGGAAGCTGGGGAAAGTCCAAAATTATAGCTGGTTTCTGGCAAAGTTTTATCTATTTGCCCTTTAATAAGGGCATTAAGAGTCTGGGCAGGGGCTGTATAATCAGAGCCGCCTTTTTCGAAACATTTTGCTTCAATTTTCCTAATGAAAGAGAGGCATGAATCTAAATTCTTACCTCCATATATATTGGGGTCGAGGGTGACTACTATGCCGCTAGATGAAAAACGGCCTTCTCTTTTATGAAAGGACATGCCGTTTATACAAAGATGACCGGGTTCATTTATTGTTGGCATTGTCCATCCGCCAGGACACATGCAAAATGAAAACACAGGTGTTTTATTTATGTTGGCTACTACTTTATAATCAGATGCTCCAAGGGCAGGATGGCCAGCTCCTTCGCCATATTGCTGTTTGTCTAGCCAATTCTGGGGATGTTCGACCCGTATCCCTATCTGAAATGGTTTGGGCGCGATTTCTACACCGGCGGCTTCAAGAATTTTCCATGTGTCTCTTGCGCTAAGGCCTGTAGCCACAATAAGAGTTTCTGTTTCTAGACAACCTTCCGAAGTTTCAATTTTTGTTATCAGTCCATTTTTAGCGATGATATTAGTAAGCGTTGTATCGGTTTTTATTATTCCACCTAAACTTTCAATTTTTTTTGCTAGATTAGTGACGACCCCCTGAAGTATATCCGTGCCGATATGGGGCTTCGCATCGATAAGAATTTGCTGAGGAGCGCCGCATTCGACTAGAATTTCGAGAATATATCTAATAAAAGGGTGTGATAGGGATGTTGTAAGTTTACCATCTGAAAATGTTCCTGCCCCTCCAAGACCGAATAGGGCATTGCAATTAATGTTAGGTTTTCGCGTTTTTTTAAAATTATCCAAAGCTATATTTCTTCCCTGAATATCACTTCCTCGCTCGAGAATAATAGGTTTGTATCCATATTTAGCGAGTATAAAACCAGCAAATAGACCGGCTGGACCAGCCCCAACGATAATAGGATTTACATGACTTGGTTTTTTTCCGGAAATAATTTTCTCAATATGGTTTTCAGAGATGGGTTCTGCTTCCATTATTAAAGGAGTCTGAGCCATTTCTACATCTACACTGTAAACGATGCGAGCAGGCTTCTTTCTAGCATCAATAGAGCGCTTCGCGATTTTGAAAAACAAAAGATCTTTTTCATTTAACTGAAGAAGCTGAAGAATGGAATTTTTGAGGTGTTGAAGTGAATCCTCGTCATATCTTAAATGAATGTCATGGATTCTATATAACATAATCAAGTATTTTCCAGTTTTTAAAAAAGAAGTCATTTATTGATTTTTTAACTAAAATAAATCTAGCTTTGCTTGACTGATTAATATTAGCTTTTTATCTTCTTAAGATTATATTCATCTTATTTATTACTTTCAATTCTTAGGCGATTATTTATAATAAAAAAAAATTATAAAATAAAAAAATATAATATAGTTACATTTGGATTCTCTCTGCGAATCGAGGCTTGCTTTGAGATAATTAATCTTAAGTATTTAAATAAATTTTATATGTTGTAATTTATTGTTGCTTTAAGATTTATCCCAAATAGGTTATGATTTATGTAAAAAGCCCAAAATATTTGGGTCCCATTGATATAATTTAAAATATGTCAGTGGTTTTTTTTAAATATTTTAAGAAAGAGAGAAAAAGAGTGAAAAAATCCAAAGGAACAGTTAAATTTTTTAATTCACAAAAAGGCTTTGGCTTTATTACACCTGAATCAGGTGGAAAAGAGCTATTCGTTCATATCAACAATCTTGAAGAGGGTACAAACTCTCTAAGAGAAGGACAAAAAGTTGAATATGTTGAAGAAGAAGGTCGTAAGGGACCGGAAGCTAAAAGCGTTAAAGGTTTATAATAACAAAGATAAAAAAGCAGAGCTTTTTTGTTCTGCTTTTTTAGCGGTTATAAAATCGATAATGTTCAAAAAACCCTTAACTGGGGTGTTTGTAAACATTTTTTTATGATCTCAAGATAACTAAAAAACTAAGTGAAAGGAGAATATTATGGCTATTATTGACCAAATAAATTCTGGTATCAAAGAAGCGATGAGAAATCGAGATTTACTTAGATTAGAAACCTTGCGTATGCTTAAATCAAAAATTTTAGCTGTTGATGCTCGAGCTAGTCTTTCTGATTCTGAAATAATAAAATTATTCAAAACTTATTTCGGTAATCTTCAAGAAGCTTTAGAACAGGCCCAAACGGCTAATCGTCCTGAGATAGTTGAAAAACTGAAATCTGAGCTAAAGATTGTCCAGGAGTTTTTGCCTAAGACAGTTTCTCCAGAAGAAACGAAAATAATTGTTATGAAGGCAATAGCTGAGACAGGTGCAAAGACAAAAAAAGATCTTGGATTGGTTATGAAAAGCATTATGAAGCTTAATCTTGCAATAGATGCAAAGTTAGCAAAAGATTTGGCAAGTCAGTTATTGCCAGATTGAAATATTTTTTATTAAAAAAAATTAAGTGAATCAGAAACAAGCGGTTTGTTTTAGCTGGTTTTGTTAACCCTTATAAGTAAAATTTTCTAAAAACTTGATTTCAACTTACGATAATTTTTTTAGTTTTACTCTATTAAAACAAATTGAAGCTTTCGAAAAGTCCTGAGCGCTAGCAACTTCATAGAAAATTTTGCATTATCAATATCTTTCTTGGAAAACATAACTCTTATTTTTAATTATAAATCATATTTGCTCCTGTTTTTTTAAAAAGTTAGCCTTAGCTAAAAAAATTTGATAAAAATTGTAAAATCTCATATGTACAAATATAGACATACTAAAATATTAGTGTGTAATTTGAAAAATAAAGAAAGATTTTGAAAAAAGTGCAAATAGATTGATCTATATTTCAAAATTTTTGACCGTATGGAGAAATTTATGGGATTGAATATAAAAAGAGCTTATGAAAAACCACAAAAAAATGATGGTATTAGGATTTTAGTTGATAGGCTCTGGCCAAGAGGATTAAGTAAAAAAAACGCAAAAATTGATATATGGCTAAAAGATATTGCGCCAAGTAGCGAGCTTCGCAAATGGTTTGGACATGATCCAATTAAATGGATAGAGTTTAAAAAAAAATATATAAAAGAACTAAAAAATAATAAAACATCAGTAAGCGAATTAGAACTTGAAATAAAAAAAGGCAAAGTCACATTGATTTATGGCGCAAAAGATACTGAGCATAATAATGCAGTTGTTATAAAAGATTTCTTAGAAAAAATATGATATTTTATAAAATTCATAAACCAAAAATTCTTTTTGTCGGCATTAATCCTCATCCTGGTTCATTTAAAAGAGGCGTTCCTTTTTCCAATAACAAAACTTTTTGGTATCTTCTTGCTAAAGCTGGAATAATTAATGAAGATTTAAAAAATTTAAAAGATGATAAAAAACTAAAAGAATTTTACCTAAAAAAATTTAATAGTATATACAAACTTGGCTTTGTAAATGTTATTAATCGTCCGACGCACGATATTACTGAATTAAAACATAAAGAAGAAAAATTAGGTCAAAAAAGGATTTCTTTAATTATTAAAAAAGAAAAACCCGAAGTCATTTGTTTCGTTGGTAAAATTTCATATGAAAAATTTTCTGGTCTGAAAAAATTTAGCTTCGGATGGCAAGACAAAATTATTTCATCAAAAGTTTTCGTTATGCATTTTCCATTACATGGAAAAGCAATCATTAGAATAAAAGAATTAAAAAAAATCAAAAAAGAAATTTTGTAATTCAAGTAATTTATTATGATCCCTTTTTAAAGAAACAAAGCTGCATCTCTTCGGGCGCAACTTTGTTTGTAAAATTATTTTTTTTAAACCTGGTAAAATTAAATGTCTTTGTAAACAAATGAGATCTATAAAACATGATCTATCAAAATTCAAATAAAAATCAACTTAGAGTTGTTAAGTAGCATTTTTTAGAAAAGTTTAAAAGATACAAATGGAGATGGAGAGGCGTATTCAAAACTTTGGAGTGGGATTTGTTAAATCCAAGTTTGCTTAAGCAAAATATAAGGGAATAAAAAGAATCGGATAATTAGGGTCTCGATAAGGAGGGCGAGCTTCTTCTGCTAGAATTTCATCTTCCTCCATTCCACCTGTATATCGTAAATGACATACTTCAGTATGAAGATTGATAATCGTTCCAATAACGTCTAAAGACAAATTGATTAGTCTGCCAAATGAGAAGAAAGCTTCTAATGCTCCACGTGCTATTTGAGCGGTTCCTGTTACCAACGCCTCTTTAAACCAACGACCGATAATCAAGCCCTCTTTTGCATTTGGACTACCTAATGCAAAGCTTAAAATTATAATGCTGCTACCAATTCCCATTCGAATGCATCCAGAAATTTGAGCAACTCCAGGAATGTATCCTAAAATATTCAAAATTAAATTATTTATTTTTAGAGAGGTAACTGCAAAATCTCGTATTGAATGGGGAAGATGTGCATCTTGAGAACCATAAGTATTAAAACTTTCGGCATTAATCGATCTAATTCCATAGGTATTGCATGTTATTGACATATAATTACACTCATTAATTATTTTTGATCGGTAATTATAAGCATGCATAAGTTTTAAGGCTAATAATTAATTCAATTTGCAAATAACTCTCGTTCAAGAAAAGAATGCACCATTCAATTAAAAAAAATGAATGGACTATTCCTCTCACAGAGAATGAACAAAAAATTCTTGATTATACTTCAAAAATTTTTCATTCGATTAAAGAGGGGAAGACTTTTGAAGAAACAGTTAAAAATCATCTGCCTGCTTGGCGACATCTAAATGCTGAATATTTACTTGATGAAGAGCTCGCAAATAATTTTACAATAGATTTTTTGACCCGTACAAAAAATAAAAATGCAGGAAAAAATCATGAATTAATGATGAGTGATTTTCTTGCTAATATAAAAAGATTAGATGTTCTTAAAAAAACTAATCTATCAACTCTCGTTATTCATGGAGATAAAGATCCTGTTGTTCTATTAAGATATGGTAAGTCTGTAGCTGATATCATTCCTAAATCAAAATTTGTTTTGATAAAAGGCATGGGACATACATTCTTTAATCGGAGTCTCGAAGAAAAAATTGCAAAACTAATTGTAGACCATTTGAAAAAAAATAGTAAGTGATGTATCTAAAGCAAATAAGTAATGCAAAATTAATTGCATAAGAATAAAAACTATCGATAATTCTAATTGGATAGAATATACTGCAGTTATAAGTTAAGTGCAGTATATATAATCCAATAAGAAGAAAAAATTACTAAATATTCGTAGAAAAGCCATTAAAATATTTAAACTTCATGGAGGAATGCTTAAATAAAAGTTTCCTTCGATATTTAATTTTCACTATTTTCAAATGCTTGAATATAGGAACGATATTCATATGTTCTGCCATAAGTTTTTTTAGGATCTCTTTGTACTAAAATTCCTAAGTTTATAAAACGGTCGATGATTTTTTGTCCCCCGCTTCTAGTTTTTGTTTTTGTCCATTCTTGAATTTTTGATATATCAACGATGGGTTGATGAAACAAGTTTTTTAATACTTCTAACGCATTTAAAGAAGATGTTTTTCCAAGCTTTGAAATTTTCATCATATCTTGTTCACGAATTTGATTTATTTTGTAAGCTATTTCACAAGCAGAATTAGAAGTAAAAATAATACCTTCAAAGAAAAAATCTAGCCAGGAATCTACTTGGGATTCAGAACTATGATATTTTTGCAATCGTTCATAATATAAATCTTGATGTTTTTTGAAAAAACTAGATAGGTATAGCAAAGGAAAGGTAAGTAATTTTTCTTGCCAAAGAAATAATGTTATTAATAAACGACCAGTTCTTCCATTTCCATCTGTAAAAGGGTGGATTGTTTCAAATTGCGCATGTAACAATGCTGCTTTAATAAGCGGAGAAATAAGACTTTTTTTATCATGAATAAATTTTTCAAGATCTCCTATACATCTGGATATTTCTTCAGCAGGAGGTGGAACAAATCTTGCATTTGAAGGAGATGTTCCTCCGATCCAATTTTGAGTATATCTAAATTCACCTGGAAATGGATGTTGAGTTGCTCGGCCTCTATTCATTAATTCTTGATGTATCTCTTTAATTAGACGAACAGATAAGGGGATTGTTTTTAATCTGTCCATTCCATAATTCAATGCTCTAATGTAACAAATTATATCATCTACATCTTTAACTTGAAAAGATGTGGATGAAACTTCTGCTTCAATAGCATTTATCATACTAGCTTGAGTTCCTTCAATTTGACTGGAAGAGGCTGCTTCTTTTCTAACGAACATCAAAAGATAAAAGTTTACATCAGGAAGTAATTGACTAATACCATCCAATTTTCCTAGCATTCTCATTGCTTCTCCATGCTTAGCTTGTAGTTCAGGAGAAAGTATTAAAGACTCATTTTGAGGAAATGATGTTGGAATAAAAGCCTTAAAACCTGCTTTTTGTTGGGCTAAGTTGCCTATTTTCTGCCACATACGTCAAAACTCTTGTTTTTTGTATACATTATGCTTTTAAATGTATACTAAATCGTGTTTTTTGTATACATGTTTGTGTATGTAGTTAAAAATTAGTGGCTTATAATGGAGGTGGAGAGAATCGAACTCTATTTTTAGAAATAAACTGGAATAAAAAAGATAAAATAACATTAACAAAATAAGATACTTATAACAATTTAAATAATTTAGTTTGCTTTGCTTTCAGTTGGTTTTATTTGGGCTAGTGCGTAAAAATTGCGTAAATCAAAAACGAGTGCATCGATAATTGGATATTATCAAAATATTGACCTTTGTAAGCTTTTTGATTTTGGATAGAATTTACTTCAGTTAATACTTAAGTGCAGTATATTTCATCCAGATGAAGCAATTTTGTTTATAAGCGCTTAACTTTACAAAATTATATGTAGCTTATCAGCAATGTATTCAGAGAGAACTTTAACTAGTAATATATTTTTATGTAAGTGAAAACATTCAAATTTGATGTTTTAAGATGAAATATACTAATAGGTAAGATATAATTTTTATTAAAAATAAGAGGTTTTTATGAGTTTAG
Source organism: Parachlamydiales bacterium (assembly GCA_041661445.1). GTDB lineage: Bacteria > Chlamydiota > Chlamydiia > Chlamydiales > SM23-39 > JBAZUK01. The sequence goes on along the minus strand of JBAZUK010000003.1, from coordinate 128,840 downwards.
CCTGTAGAGATACACTATATTTAAGAAAACTTCCAGATGGATGTTCAGATTTAAGATTACTTAATAATAGACATGTAGGATATGGAGAAAAATTTGCTTTAGATGCAACTAGCGACGATATAGATTTAGAATTTAATGAACCTACTCGTGCATGGTGGCAATGGATAATATCTTTTATTCTAACAGATCCAATGTCGCATAATAATAAATTTTTTAATGAATATAAAAGAAGATTAAGTGAAGAGAACAAAAATTTTATTTCTAATTTTTATTCTTCAAAAATTGAAGATGAAATTGTTGCGACTAAGAAGTTTGGGGGAAGCGTTGAAGAAAAAAAGTCATTACATGTAAGATTAAAAAAAATTATTGAAACCGAAATAATCGGTATGAATTATCATTTGCAATTAGCTATTTCTCATGCAATAAATGGTTTGAGTAAAAAAGGTTTTTATATTAGATGTTTAAAAATATCTGGTGAATGCCATCAAAGAAATGCCCCTCAATTTTTATGTGATTTTAATTTTATTGTTTCAAAATAATTTTAATTAAAATGGTTTATTAAACGAAAAAAAATATATTTATTAAAAAAAAAGTCTCAAAATTAATTGGATAAGAATAAAAACTATCGATTAATCTAGTTCATTTTCAATTTATCCTGTTTTATGCAGTCTAGTGTGTAAAAATTGGTAAAAACTTGTTTGTGTTTTATTGACGTGCAAAAGAAAGTATTCAAAATTTTTGACTGGTCAAGCTTTTATCTTGTATGCTATAATAATTTTTTAAAATCGGTGCAATAATGAGATTTGAAGAAGATAAAAAATATCAAATTCGAAATAGCACAGCCGAATTCTTAATCTTTACAAGTCAGTCTGGTAAAAATACCATTGAAGTGCGGGTGGTAGAAAATAATGTCTGGTTAACTCAAAAATTAATGGCGACTTTATTTGAAGTTTCTGTTCCCACTATTAATGAACATTTGACAAATTTATATTCTCAAGGTGAAATTTCCAAGTTGGCAACTATTCGGAATTTCCGAATAGTTCAAAAAGAGGGAAATCGCGAAGTTGCTAGGAATACCGATTTTTATAGTTTAGATGCTATTATAGCTGTAGGTTTTAGAACAAATTCACAGCGTGCCATTCAATTTCGTCAATGGTCTATTAAAATATTAAAAGATTTTGCTATTCGTGGATATCTTTTAGATAAAGAACGGCTTAAAAATGGATCGTTTTTCGATAAATCTTATTTTGACAACTTGTTAGAAGAGATTCGTGAAATTCGAGCTAGTGAACGTCGGTTTTATCAAAAAATCACAGATATTTATGCTTTATCTATGGATTATGATCCAGAAGCAGAAATCACGCAGCAATTTTTTGCTACTGTCCAAAATAAGTTGCATTTTGCTATTCATAAGCATACTGCATCGGAATTGATCGTTGAACGTGCTGATAGCACTAAGGATCGAATGGGTCTAAATTCTTGGAAAAGCGCTCCTCAAGGAAAAATTCTTAAATCTGATGTTAGTATTGCTAAAAATTATCTAACTGAAAAAGAATTGCGCTCAATACAGCGCCTTGTCACAATGTATCTAGATTATGCTGAAGATCAAGCGGAACGAAATATTCCGATGACAATGAAGGATTGGGCAGACAAACTCAATGCTTTTCTTCAATTCAACCAAAAGGATCTTCTTGAGAATCACGGAAAAGTGACTCATGAAATTGCAAAAGCTTTTGCTGAGAGTGAGTTTGAAAAATACCGAGTTAAGCAGGATCATTTATTTGAGTCGGATTTTGATCGTCATATTAAAAAAGCTATAGAAAACATAGTCGAATCAAAAATTACCTTTGAATAATCTTTTCAATTGTACAACACAAAGATAAATAAGGGATTATATTTTTATAAGTTGAAATATCAATTTTTTGTAATTTTTTTTGTTTTCGAAATATTTTTGATTTTCAGTTGCGTAATTGGAGTTTTAAAAATCAAGCTTAAATTACTTAAAATAAATGATTTAAAAATGGAGGTGGAGAGAATCGAACTCTCGTCCTTACGAAACTTGTAATATTAATGACTACATGCTTAGAGTCCTTAATCAATCTTCGATCCGGACAGAAGACTCTCTGCATTAGATCGATTTGCTGTTTTCAATCTTGAAATTTCCTTAAGAAACAGCTAATAAGAAAATTCCATACCAAGATATATGACAGTAGATTCTAAGACTCTTAGGTCAGATCTTAGGCTACCGAGTAGCAAAAACTGTTAGGTTTTATGCCGCTAACAACTCCACATTAGTTTCGTCGTTTATTTTTTTTATCGGATGATTAAAGAGGCCAACCGACATCCTCTGCATGCCATTAATAACTTGCTTGTAAGTCGAAACCAGGGCACCCCCGTAGTTTTGATTTTATTATTTTATAATTATATTATACAATAATTGAATTAATTTGCATACTTTTTTAGTTTACATAAACTATTGATTTGGTGTAAGATAAGTGCTTATTTAAGATACTGAGGTAGAAATGTTTAATTTTGAAAGAGATGAAACCCTTTCTAAACGAGAAGAAGGAGTTCTAAATTTTTGGAATGAAAATAATGTTTTTAAGAAATCTGTAGAGAATAGAGCGAAGAGCAGATTGTTTTCATTTTATGATGGACCTCCTTTTGCGACAGGACTTCCTCATTATGGAAATTTGCTGGCAAGTGTTTTAAAGGACATTATACCAAGATATAAGACAATGAGAGGATACTTTGTTCCAAGAAGATTCGGCTGGGATTGTCATGGATTGCCTGTAGAGAATGAAATCGAAAAAGCAAAAGAATGTTGCGGTCATGAATTTGTCTCTAAATTTGGCATCGGGGCATTTAATGATGAATGCGAAAAAATTGTTCTTCGTTACACAAAAGAATGGCAAAAAACCATAAATAGAATTGGCAGATGGGTAGACTTTACAAATACATACAAAACGATGGATATCAATTACATGGAATCTGTCTGGTGGGTATTTAAGCAATTATATGATCTTGGATTGGTTTATGAAGGTTTTAAGGTAATGCCTTTTTCTTCTAAGCTGGGAACTCCTATTTCTAACTTTGAAGCTAATTTAAATTATCAAGAAGTGGACGATCCGTCCTTAGTAGTAAAATTTCAAAGCAAAGATGATCCGGACACATATTTTCTAGCATGGACAACAACACCTTGGACATTGACATCGAATTTGGCATTAACTGTTGGAAGCGAAATTGATTATGTAAAAATCAAAGATAATAAAACCGATAAAAATTATATTTTAGCAAAAGAAAGACTTCCTCAGTTTTTCAAAGAGGATTTTCAGATTACTTCAGAATTTAAAGGTAAAGATTTAAAAGGGAAAAAATACGTTCCTATTTTTAATTATTATGCTGAAAGAAAAGATGCTTTCAGAGTAATTCTTGGAGATTTTGTTACTCTAGAAGATGGTACTGGAATCGTTCATACTGCACCTGCATTCGGTGAAGCAGATTTTTATGTTTGTAAAGAAGAAAATATTGATATAGTTTGTCCAGTCGACAGCTATGGAAGATTTACGAAAGAGGTTCCTGAATATGAAAATATGCTGGTTAAAGATACCGATAAATTAATCATAAAAAGGCTTAAGCAGGAAAATAAATTATTTTTTCAAGGAGTAATCAGGCATAGGTATCCTTTCTGCTGGAGAACAGATACTCCATTGATATATAAGGCTGTAAAAACATGGTTTGTCTCTGTTGAAAAAATAAAAGAAAAACTAATTAATGCTAATCAGAAAATACATTGGGTTCCAGAACATATCAAGGATGGCAGATTTGGGAAATGGCTGGAAAATGCCAGAGATTGGGCTATTTCAAGAAATAGATTTTGGGGAACTCCTATACCTATATGGAAAGATGAAAATAATGAAATTTTTGTTATGGGAAGCATTAAAGAGCTTGAAGAAAGAACCAATAAAAAAGTTACAAATTTGCATAGACAATATATTGATGACTTGTCTTTTGAATATGAAGGAAAAACTTATAAAAGAGTCTCAGAGGTTTTTGATTGCTGGTTTGAATCAGGATCGATGCCATATGCCCAGAATCATTATCCTTTTGAGAATAAACAGGAAAGTGAAAAGGCATTTCCTTGCGATTTTATTGCTGAAGGGTTAGATCAGACAAGAGGTTGGTTTTATACATTAAATGTAATTTCATCAGCATTGTTTGATAAACCTGCTTTTAAAAATGTTATCGTCAACGGAATTATTTTGGCTGAAGATGGAAATAAAATGAGCAAAAGATTGAAAAACTATCCTGAGCCTGAGCTTGTGATCTCAAAATATGGAGCTGATGCAATTAGATTATATATGCTTCATTCTCCAGCAGTTAAAGCTGAAGATTTGAAGTTTTCAGAGGATGGTATTGCCTCTGTTTTACGTCAGGTTTTATTACCATTTTGGAATTCATTTGTCTTTTTGTCTACTTATGCAAAAATTTACGACTGGAAGCCATCTAAGGACTCAAAACGATCAAACTCCAATATTGATAAATGGATAGTTTCGTTAACACAGAAATTAATTCGTGATGTCCAAACGGAATTAGATAATTATGAACTTAATAAGGCGATCGATCCAATTGTTGAATATATTGAACAGCTAACAAATTGGTATATAAGAAGATCAAGAATAAGATTTTGGGCTGATGAAGATTCACAGGATAGAAGAGATGCCTTTTCTACTCTTTATTATGTACTTATAAATTTATCAAAAATCACAGCTCCTTTTGTCCCATTTATTAGTGATTCAATATACAGAGAATTAAGGTCCCAGGAGATGCCAATATCAGTTCATTTATGTGATTGGCCGAGTGCAGATGATAATTTAAGAGACATCGATTTAGAAAAAGAAATGCATTATGTTCAAAGAACCGTGAGCATTGGACATGCTTTGAGAAAGGAATATAAAATTAAGGTTCGTCAACCTCTATTAAAAGCTTATGTTGAAGCAGATGTTTCGGTTTTAAATCTTTTAGAAGGACAAAAAAATTTGATCGCCGAGGAATTGAATGTTAAAGAAGTTAATTTTTTAAAAGATGAATCACGATTTATTTTTCTTGTAGCAAAACCGAATTTTAGAATTCTAGGTAAAAAAATTGGTCAATTGATACAAAAAGCGCAAAAGATTATTCAAGAATTTTCTCAAAAACAGATTCTTGCAATAGAGAACAATCAAAATGTTGAAATATTTATAGACAATGAAAAAATCATTCTAACTCCAGAAGATGTGATAGTTGAAAGAAAAATCAAAGAAGGGGTAGCCGCTGGTAGGGATAATGAGATCGCAGTTGCTCTTGATACTACTATTACAGATGATTTGTTAGAAGAGGGTATTGCAAGGGAGATCGTAAATAAAATTAATTTGCTTAGAAAAGAGAATGATTTAGATGTGACCGATAGAATAAAAATTGTTTTTGATACAACAGATATTATTAGAAAAAGTTATCTAAAACATAAAGATTATATTGATCATGAAATACTAGCCATTTCTGTTAAATTTGAGAAATGTCTTGGAACTGAAATTGAGATTAATGGTGAGAAAACTATTGTTGAAATCTCTAAAGAATAATCCAGTTCACAATTAAGCAAAAAAACAGTTTAAGATTGTTTTTAAGAAATAAATCAATCTCTCTACAGTCGGATGTGGAGAGATTTTGAAAGTAATTTTTTGAAAACAATTGTAGGTCTATTTTTTTGAGTAATTTCCTTGAATGGGTTTGTTGCAATCTAAAATTTTAATAATAAATTATACTACAGCTTATGAAAACACTGAAATAAATCAATATATTGATAATATCCATTGGAAAATTCAGAATGCAGCGAGCTCTGAATAAAAACCTGCTAACTGCCTAATCTAGGTTTAAAAACAATTGATTTTTCCGCGAAATTTTATTTCGTAATTTCAAGTGTTGTTTTCTTAAAATTTTAATGGCTTTTTAGCTTTTGTTTTAAAGTAAATTATACTTATTAAAATAGTTAAACCGGCTATAGTCCAGATGATTATTGTTGGCAGTGTAATAGCTAAATAATCTGGCTGGAAGGGTAATCCCCATCTTTTTGAAGGAGGCCAGAAAATAAAATTCACACCACCTTTCAGGTTGTTCAAAGGAACAAAGCCAAATTCTCTACTGTCAGCGCTCTGAGCATGATTGTCGCCAAGCACCATGCACATGTTTTCTGGGATTGTGATTCCATATTTTTTAATAAAGTCCTTTTTCAAATTCCCGTTTTCATCTAATGGAGCCCCTTGATCTTCGAAAGGAAAATAATTAGCATAAGTAGATTGTTTTTTATATTCTCTTTGCAGGAAATTAAATATAGCAGAGTCATTTTTTTTCAAGATTTGATGGCCCATAAGATATAAACCTCTATCTTTGAAATATGCATATCTCGAAGGGACAAAGTTTTGATTGTTTTTACCAGGATTCAAAAGAGTTATAAATTCTATTCCTAAATTATAAAACGTTTTGGTTTTCTCGATAGAAAAAGTATTAAGTGGATGATCTTCTTTTAATTTGGTAATAATACCAAGAAAGTTAACCCGATATGCTTTTCCATCTTGAATCTCATAACATCCATCACCGACGCCATCAATTTTCACTAAATATTTAGTGTCTTTAAAATTTGAGCCGTAACGATATATGTATCCGTTTTTTACAACGAATCTAGCTGTATAAATGGAATTGAATATCTTTTTCAAACTATCTTCGTTTAATGCAATTAAAGATCTTTCATATGACAATCCTGGTCTTAACCTTCCCATCTCATCCCGAATTATTTTTGCGTTTTTTAGGCTGGGGTGGTGTGTTAATTCTAAGTATAAAGGAGCATTTTCGACGCCATCTAACGAGGCAAGAGAGAAGTTTTCTACCTCTTCTTTCGACAAAATTCTTGACATCGCATAATTGCTAATACCCCAAATGTCGAAATAATTTTTTATTTGAGAATCTTTGGTAAATGCAGAGGAGTGACCGGTAATAATAGAACCTTCTATTTGACTTAATGCATTGATGTTTAATAAGGCTATAGGTTCATTCATTTGATAAAAAACCATAGAACTATTGCCTTGAGAATTATTACCTGCTGATAGAGCTCTTCCTTCAAATCTGATAAAAGGAATATGTTCGATTTGCTTGATCCAAGGGCTTTTCCAGAGCTCTTCTATTTCATTTCCATTTTTATCTATTCCATAAATTTTTCCACCGTAAAAATATAAAATGTCGCCAGGCTTTCCTATTAACCTTTTTACAAATTGTTTTTTTCCGGGAAAAACATAAAAATAGAGCATGTTTGTATCAGGAAGATCTAAATTGGCAGAAGATAAAACAACAATCGAGCCTCTATTGAGTAAGTTTGGATCGAAGTAAAAATGTTTATTCATGAACGGGACGTTTATTGAATAATCAGTTTTTGAAACAATTACAAAGTCTTTTTCCTTTAAAGTGGGTCTCATAGATCCAGTAGGAATGGTGTATAATTCAAACCACATCTGTCTTATTAAAACAAATGCGACGATAATTGCAAAAATAAGCGACACAGTTATATCGAAAAATTTTTCAAAGGGAGTTTTTTTAAGATGCAAAATAGTTAAATTTTCTAAGTTTTTAGCGGCAGCTTCAGCGGCTTTTTTATTTTTTTTGAAGATAGAAGCTTGAAGAGAGTTTAAAATGTTTTCAAAACGTTTTTTTTGAATTTCAGTTAGATTTTTTTTCTTTCTCTTATAAAGAGAATATACTTGTCTAAGAATTTTTTTGCATTTGTATAGTGAATATGTTTTGTTACTAAACATTCCATTTTCCTTTAAAAAATAAACATATTATTTTAATGGAAAATATATAATTTTAGCAATTAAAAGATTTATATTGTGGAAAGTTTGTTCAAAAATAACTAATAAAGAAAAATATAACAATACATGAAAATTTTCAATATTTTTTTTAAGTTTTTTTTAAATGTCAGTTTTATCTATAGAAAACTAGAGATATGAATGAGATTATCAAAAATTAAGTAAGTGATAAAAAATTTTTTAAAATTAAAGCGATTTCTGTTCATAAGATGGGATTTCTTTATTAATTTTTTGTTAAAATTATTAGAGATTATCTTATTAAAAATTAATGTAATAAATACTATTTCCAAAGTAAAATGTTTTTACTTTCGATAAAGATATCTTTTGGAAATTTAGTGTTAACGACAAGTTTATATTTATGATTTTTTTCTAAGATATTGTTTAAAAAGTTTATATCGACTTCAAGTAGTAAAAGATTATTTTGAATCACTATTTGGTGTTCTAGGGGATGGATAGTTCTTTCATCTTTAGAAATATCAATTGCAAAAAGGTTAAAGCTTTTTAAGTCTTGAGAATTTTTTAAATATAAAACGAGGCTAGTGTCATTTTTTTTGACTTCAATAATTTCAGGGTCTTTTGCAGGAAAAGATTTGATAGGGGAATATAAATTACTTCCTGAATCAATAGTTTTTATCATATAGCTTACATGACCGTTATTGATTTCAATAAAATATGGAAAAGAAAAAGAATTATCAAAGTATACGTCAAAAATTTTCATGGCAAATTCAGATCCGTCATCGGGCCATATTGATCTATAAGCGTTAAATTTGGCTGATTTGATCTTTTTTGAATTTAAGATTTTTTCTGGATTCCATAAGGCCCTTGTATCAAATTCACCTAATTGCGGAGCTGGTCCTATTTTTTTTCTTTCGTCGTTTTTCAATTCCTTGAGTTTTAAATTCATGAGGCCCGTAACCAAACTTTCATTGTTAATTAAGTTAATCCAGCAATTTCTTGAAATCGAAAAGGCTGCTTCAATTTTGCTGTCAGTCAAATTAATTTTATAAATTGTCCAGGATGAGTTATTCAATGCTCCATCTTCTACCCATTTTTTAAAATTGATCTCTGTATCGAGACTAGCTTTTGAAACGGTAATTTCTTCTAAAAATAAATTTTTTTCATCTAAATCGAAAACTTTAACGACAGAAAAAATTTTATTATATTCAAATACAACATAATCACCTTTATGAGCTTTAATAAGCTTTTCTTTTAAGGTGATAGGATTGGCAAAACCAAAACTGAATATAAGTAATAATAAATATATAATTTTCATAAAACGATCTGATTTTAAATAAAAAAAATTAACAAAACCAGAAAAAATTTGAGTATTTATCTGAAATTGAATAATTTAAAAATAAGAATATGTAAAAAGGAGCATTTTCAAATGAAAAGAATAAAAATATCAAGAGTTTTTATAATAACAATGATCTTTTTCATTTCGATTTTTGCTCTATTTTCATCTGTTTCAAGCTTTTCCAAATCAGGCAACGATGAGATAAATGTCATTAATACCAAGATTAGCGAGCTGGAAGAAATGAAAAGGGGATATGAATCAAAAGCCATCAAACATTCCCACGAAGCGGAAAGGTTTCAATTTATGGAAGGAGAACTTCAAAGGGCAAAACAGCATTGGAAATTAGCTGATGAGAATAAAAAGGTCGCTTTAAAGATTCAAAAACAAATAGATGAGTTGAAAATAAAAAAAGTTGAATTACAAAAAAAGCAGGCAAATAACTTGTGATTTCCGATATCATTTTTTTTGATTTTGATCTGCAACTGTTTGTATTACATTATCTATTGTGATCCCATCGATTTGAATCAATTTTATTTTGGCATGATGGCCGGAAACTATTTTTATATCTTTTTTAGAAATAGAAAATATTTCAGATAAAAACTTAATAAGCTCTTCATTTGCTTTTCCTTTTTCAGGTACGGCCTTTATTTTAATTTTCAATATATCATTTTCAAACTCGACGATCTTATTAATTTTTGATTTAGGAATAATTTTAACTTTTATCAGCATGCTTCTTTTTTCTTTATAGTTTAAGGTGTTAATAAAAAAATCAACTTTCGTTTGATAAAAAAAACAAATAAAAGTAAAATTGTTTTTATGAAAAATTATATAGAATCAAATCTTTTTTTTCATCTCTTCCATTCTAGCTTTTTAGCTGGGAATCAGTAAATAATTTTATTTTTAAAAATTTTCAAAATAAGTAATCATTGATTAGTAATAGGAGTTAAGTATGAAAATTAAAGAATTTATTTCAGTCACTTTGCTGATTGCAGGTACGACAATAGGTGCCGGAATGCTGGCCATTCCGCTTATAACTGGGCTTGCCGGATTTTTACCTGCTTTTGTTATCACATTTTTTGTATGGCTTTTCATGTTTCTAACAGGACTGTTGTTCTTGGAAGCGACTCTTTGGATGCCTAATGGCGCAAATGTTCTTTCAATGTCGAAAAGATTTTTGAGTAATAAAGGAAAGATCGTCTCAGGGGCAACTTTTATTTTTTTATACTATTGTTTGATGATTGCTTATTTTGCAGCCGGAGCACCTTTGCTTGCAACTTTTATTGAAGCAATTTTTCATATCACTTTAAAAGGTTGGATCTCTTATGCGGTTTTTGGACTATTATTCGGTAGTATTGTTAGTTTAGGAATAAAATTTGTTGATAGGGTGAATTATATTTTGATGGCTGCTTTGTTTATATCATATTTTGCCTTGATTGGAGCCGGAAGTAAGAACGTTGTTTTTGAAAGATTTCTATTTGTAAATTGGACTAATGTTGTATATGCAGCTCCCGTATTGTTTAGCGCTTTTGGATATCACAATGTAATTCCATCTCTTACCTTTCACTTCAACCGAAACCCAAAATTAATGCGATATTCCATTTTCTGCGGAACTATTATACCATTTTTTATTTACATTTTGTGGCAGTATCTGATCATCGGAGCCATTCCTAAAGAGGTGATTGAATCTACTTTAAAATCAGGTTTGCCAATCATAAATGCTTTAGAATCCATTACTGGGAAAGGGTGGATTTATGCTATGGGAAATATTTTTGGTCTTTTTGCGATAGTAACATCTTTATTAGGTGTTGCTTTTTCAGTAGTTGATTTTTTGGGCGACGGATTGAAAATGAAAAGACATGGGAAAGATAGGTTTTTGCTTTGTCTTTTAACTTTTATTCCTCCTTTTATTTTAACAGTGCTTAATCCAGGAATCTTTGTTTTAGCGATTGGAATTGCCGGAGGATTCGGCGAAGCGTTTTTGAATGGTATTTTGCCTGTTTTGATGGTTTGGGTTGGCAGGTACAAAATGAAACTTAAATCAAGTTTCAAAATTTATGGTGAAAAAGTAATGCTTGGGATTTTGCTAATTATTGGGTTAATGGTTATGGTCCTTGAAGCGGTATATATTTTTAAGCAATATAGTTGATTGATTCAAAACTGCAAGTGATATCCTTGATTCTTTGGATTGCTTGCAGCTGGATTTCAGTCTTAGTTTTTCGTTAACAAAAATTATTTGTTATTCAGGATAAGGTTTTTTTAATAATAATTTTTTTTCGGAAAAATTTTAGAAAAGAAGAATTATAATTTTTAATAATAATTATTAAAATATTTTTTATGTATTGTGATAAATTCATAATAAATATATCCTTTTGCAATTAAATTTTTAATTATAGGTTTTATTATGACAGCAACAACTACTAAGATATCTCCAATAGCTAGTCCATCTACTAGTGCTAAAAAGAGTCGGTTTTTTAAGATTCCAAACTTAAAAATTAATTTGATTTCGGCTGAAACCAAAAACAAGATGTATAGAACTGCGCAAAATGTCTGTGATTTTATCAAAGAAAATAAATCTATTATATTTTTTGGTTTAACTCTTCTATTTTCTTATTTTATGGCTCCAACATCGGCAATTGAATATGTAAGCCATTGGGGATCTTCATTAAATGAAGCCTTATTACAAGGTGTTTTATATGGAGCTGGCATCTTAGCTTTAAGAAATGCTTTTTCTTCTAAACCAATATCAAAAATCCAGAACGACAACATTAATTATTTATTAGGCACAATAAATATTATTCAAACATGCTTATCGCCAACTTATGGCTTGATTGGCGCTGCTATGACTTCTGGAGGAATGGCAATTAAGACTGCTTTTCAGCATTTATTTAAATTAGAAGATAGAGAGGTTTATTTTTTAGTTCCAGATGAAAGTACAGATAAAGCTTAGTGATTGTTTGAATTTATTTTTTCATTTTTGATAGTGCCATCTTGTATTTCAATTATTCTGTCGGCAAAATCTAATATTCTGGGATCATGAGTTACTATAATCAGGGTGGATTTGTTTTCCGTTTGGATTTTTTTTAATATTTCCATAGCCTTTTTACCGTTTTCTGCGTCCAGATAGCTTGTAGGTTCGTCGCATAGTATTATTTTAGGGTTATGGACGCATCCTCTGGCTATAGAAACGCGCTGCTGTTCTCCTCCCGAGAGTTCTTGAGGGTATCTGTTTATAAGATGTCCTATGCCTAATTTGATTAATAAATTTTTTGCTGTAGTTTCTGCTTCATCTTTTTTTATATTTTGAATTAAAAGGGGAATAGATACATTTTCAATTACAGTTAAATAGGGAATTAAATTGAAAGATTGAAAAACAAAACCGATATTTTTTCCCCTAAAATCAGTTCTTTCATCCGATGTGAGCATTTTTAGGTTTTTGTTTAAAACGGAAATTTCGCCTTCAGTATGTAATAAAATCCCTGCAATTACGGAAAGAAGAGTTGTTTTACCTGAACCGGATGGCCCCATGAGCATCAAAAGTTCATTTTCCTTAATTTTTAAATTTACGTCTTTTAAGGCATCAACCTGCTGGGTTCCAGTAAAAAATGTTTTTTTTACTTTAGAACATTCAATTATATAATTTTCCATAAGCTTTTACGTTTTAAATACTATGGCGGGTTCAACTCTCATAACTTTTCTTAAACTAAGTAGTGTTGCTACCAGACAAATGAAAAAGATCGAGCCGATTGTAAATAAGAATAATTCCCAGGGGAGCTTGAAAGAAAGATCTGTATTTTTCATTAAAAAACCAAAAAAAGAGGCGAAACCGGCCCCTAACGCCCATCCGATAAAACCAACCCACGTCACCTGAAGAAGAGTCATTTTTATCAATACATTATTTTGAGCTCCCATAGCCTTAAACACTGCTAAATATCTTTGATTGTCTAATATAAAGTTATAAAAGGTTTGTCCTGCAATGGCAGCCCCGATTACGAACCCTAATAAAACAGCTATGCCGAAATTTAAAGGAATTCCTGTATATTTAAGATAATAATCAACAGTCAATTTCTTAAATTCTTCATTTGTATAAGCTGAGTAGTTAGTATATTTTTGTATGTTTTGACATACTTTTTTTATATTTGAACCGTTTTTAGCTTTTACCAGGACAAAAGAAAGCATTTTTCTTTCAAAAGGGGCGAATGAAGTTGCTTTTGAGTAAGTTGTATAAATCAATGGTTGAGATTGGAATGTTCGTTGCACATCGCATATTCCTACAACCTGACTTCGATTGTCATTCAATTCTAAAACGTCAAAGATTTTAAGGGGAATTTTTTTCCCGTTTGGAAGTTTTTGGGCTAATTTGTCTTCTGCTCCGACTTTGTTGACTATAATCGCATCAATTAATTTTAGATCTTGTATTGTTCCCTGCAGAATTATCGGAGGACCTCCGATAAGGGTTGCATCATCAATCCCTATTAAAATACAATTCTGAAAATTCCCATTAGAAAGCCTAGCTTTTATCAGCCCTTTATATAATGGAACAGCCCACTGGACCCCATCAATTCCCTTGATTACATTTACGACTGTATCTTTTAACGGTTTGATATCATCGATAAATTGTACTTTTGGGTCCATAACCCAAATATCTCCCTGAGATGTGTCCGAAATGAACCCATAAGTCCTTGACATTATCCCGACAAATATTGCCGCTTGTTGGGTGATTATGAAAGAAGCGAAAGTAAGACCTAGAATTATACCAATATATTTAGCTTTATCTTTAATCAGCATTTTTATAGCGATTTTCAGCATTCCCTACCAACCGCCGCCTAATGCTTTTATTAAAGAGATAAGGTCAATCGACACATTTCTTTCTTTATCTATATATTCATCCTCATCATCAAGAAGGACTAGTTCATACTCCAAATAATTTATTTTGCTCTCAAGTCCGCTTGTAAATAAATCTTTTTTAAGTTTTGTAATTTTCTTTTGCGCATTGTATTTATTCAATATTAAGGATAGATTCTGTTTTTCATGAAAATATGAAACTAAGGCATTTTCAACATCTTCAAGTGCTAGAAGTACTGTGTTTTTGTAAGAATATAAGGCTTGTTTCTCATCAGCTTTTGTTGCGTCGACATTTGCAATTCTTCTGCCAAAATCTAACAGAGGCAGATCAAATGTAGGACCAATAAACCAGCTTTTTGATGCCCAGGTAAACCAGTTCTTCGTTTTAGAAGATTCGTAATTAAAGCCTCCAATTAAAGAGAAGCTTGGAAACAGTTGAGCTACAGCAACACCAATATTTGCTGTTTTTTCATATAAAAGATTCTCTGCTCTTCTGATATCGGGTCTTCTGCGCAAAAGCTCAGAGGGGAGTCCAACATCAATGTCTTTGGCAACTTGAGGAATTGGTTTTTCTTTATTAAAATCCTTATCAAGGTCTTCTGGAATTCTTCCAAGCAGTACAGCTAAGCGGTTAATGTTAGTTTTATAAAAGGTTTTCAGATTGACAATATCCTGGGAGATGCTTTGAATTATTTTGTACTGTTCTTTTTCTAAAATTTCTGAAGAAAGACCAGATTCAAATTTTTTAAGATTTAATTCATAAATTTGGTTTTGTAAAAACAGTTTTCTTTCATTTATTCTGATTTTGTTTTTTAAAGTGATAATGTCGATATAGGTTTTTGCTACGTCGCTAAGCAAAATTATATATACGTTTAACAAACTATCCTGAGTCTGCAGATAGGAAAAATATGCTGCTTGTTTAGATCTGGCCAGTTTTCCAAAAAAATCAAGTTCCCAAATAGCATCAAAACCAAATTGAAAGTAATTTTGATTTATCGATTCTTGGAAAAAAGATGTGGTTAGATTTTTGCTTATTTGCTGTCTTATTGTTTGGGCTGTAAGATTTATTTCAGGAAATAAATCTGCTTTTTTTATTCTATAAATACTTCTTGCCTGTTCGATTTTTTCAATAGCTATTTTCAGATCGTAATTATTTTTTATTGCAATATTTATGTAATTATTCAAATCTTCATCATTGAAATTTTTCCACCAGGAGTCGAGAGATAAGGCATTGTCTTTTGATGAGCCATTTTGCTCATATTTAATTGGTAGATCGGTACCTGGTTTTTGGATTTTTGGTCCAACCATGCAGCTTGTTAAAAATATGCTAATTATTATAAAAATTTTTTTCATCGTATTTATAATCCGAGGGTATTGCTTCTATATATACGTCTACCAATTGCCCAACATATACTGGTAAATGATTTTTGTTAAATTTATAAATTACTTGTAATACTCTAGTATCAACTCTTTCTTGATTGGCTCCAGTGAGATTGGCTTTCGGGATAACATATGGTTCTATTTGAATAAATTCTAATGGTATTTTAATAGAGCTATTCCCTCTCACATATGCTGTTGCGGGCGCTTTTTTATATACTCTCCAAGCATCTGTTTCGTCTATGTATACTCTTATATGGTAGGAATCTAGGTTTCCAAATAATAATTGAAAATTTTTTTTATATGGATTTAGCTGAGCATTTTCTCCGACATGAAGATTTATATCTAAAATTTTCCCGTCTATTGGAGCCTGAATTGTTGATCTTTTAATGTTTACTAAAGTTTCATTTATTCTTGCTAAGCTTACTTCAACATCTTTTTTGGCAATCTGCAAATCATAATAAGCTTGTTCATAATCGCTTTGGCTTACGGCATTTTGGTCTTTAAGGTTTTCATAAAAAGAAAATTCAATTTTCTTATTTTCCAAAATTTTGATTTTTAACTCGTTTTGTTTAATAAACTCTTCAAGATTCGCTTCTAATGAGCGGGTGTCCAATTTATACAAAGAGGCGCCTTTTTTGACAATATCTCCATTTTTTACATAAACAGCTTCAATTATTTCAGGAAAAGGTGTGCCGATATCAATGTTTTCGGAAGCTGCTTCGATCATGCCTGATCCGGCCACGCAATGAGTATAAGGAGGAAAGGGAGGTTGAAATACAATGGGAGGGGGAGGAGTCTTTTTTGAGGAATAATAGATCATGTAAATTGAAAACAACAATCCTGTAATAGCAAAAAAAAATATAAAATGTTTTTTTAGATATGACATAACCTATTTTCGCATTGTAAAAATTGATTGTTTTTAACATTTAACCAAATCGCAGACTTTGTACTGACCCGCATCTTGTGTATAAAAGCATTTAATTTTTATTCTTAAGCCTTTTCTAAGCTTGTAATCACTTTTTGAACCGGAAATAAAACGTTCTCTGTTGTAACCTTTTTCAACTATTTCCTCCTGGTATAAGTTTTGAGGAAAGTCATATGATGATGGCCAGCCCTGTTTTCCAAGAATTACATCAACTTCATTTTCTTCTATAATGCTAAAAGATCTAAAGCCGTATTTTTGAGATACCATAGCAGCTTTTTGAAGCGCTTTATCTTTTGTTTGTCTTTTGCCGGCATCTCCTCTGGTAACTACAACAGTAAATACATCTTTGCTGTTTCTGTATTCCAAAACCTTATTATTCCCGATTTGTGAAAAAACATGAGTGGAGCCTAATAGTAAGATTCCAATCATAATAGGTAAAATTCTAAACATTTTTATCCCCATGAATTATTTCTCCTTATAATTATTAAATATCATTTTTTGTTAATTAATTAAATATTAATTATGTTTTTAATAAAAACAATTATGTTTAATTTAGTATTTTCCTAAATTTAGTTAATTAAAAGTATTTTATAGTTTTAGAGGAGTCGATGGAAAATTTAATGATGTAAGCGTTTTATAATCAAGTTATTGCCTATAAATTTTTATTAAAAATGAGATCAGGTTTTTAGGTGATAGAAGAATAATATTAGGAATTTGATCTGTATCTAGAAATTGTGGAATTTTATTGTTTGATCTTTTTTATTAAGCCCTAATGATTTGAGTCAATAGGGCTTTTTGTTATTACATCCCGCAAGATGGGCATTTTGCTTTAGATTTTCTTCTAGCAGGTTTTTTTACTTTTTTAGCAACTTTCTTAACTGTTTTTCTTGCTACTTTTCTTGTTGTTTTTTTCTTTGGCATATTTTTCTTCCTCCAAAAAAGATTTATATTCCTAATTTCGAATTATAATAATATAAAAATTATTGCAATCTTTTTTTTATTAATCTTAAGATTTATAGAAAAATAATAGAAATAAATAATTAAAGAAAAAGCAAAAATAAAAAATAGATATTAGTTCTAGATATATTGTGAGACTGTTTACTTGTCCTGGAAATCTTTTATAATTCTAAATTTTCAAATACAAATTTTTTTTCAGTTAGGAATGATAAAATAATATCACATCGCCATCTTGTATTATATAATCCTTTCCTTCGGATCTAGCCCGTCCATTTTCTCGGGCAATCGCTCGTGTTTTATATTTAACCATATCTTCAAATGATATAACTTCAGCTCTAATGAATCCCTTTTCTATGTCGCTATGAATCTTTCCTGCTGCAAGTTTTGCATTTGTTCCTTTTTTGATGGTCCAGGCTTTTGTTTCAATTTCTCCGGTAGTAATAAATGTAATTAAATCTAGAAGCCTAAAAGCTACTTTTATCAGTTGATTCAAACCAGATTCTTTTAAGCCTAATTCTTTTAAGAATTCTTCAGCTTCGTGTTTTTCTAAAGATGCGATTTCTTGTTCTAATTTTGCGCAAATTGGAATTACGATTGAATTTTCTTTATTGGCAAATTCTTTGATTCGTTGAAGATTTTTATTGCTGTCTAAGTTAACCAAATCACTTTCTTTGACATTTGCAACATAAATTGATTTCTTTAGGGTTAGAAAAGACCATTGTTTAATTGTTTCTTTTTCTTCAGGAGTAAAGTTAACTAACCTCAAAGAGATATTCTGATCGAGCGAATTAATTATTTTTTCTATTAGATTAAATTCAGCTTCATGTTCTTTAGAAATTCTTGATTTCTTCTCAAGTTTCGCTTTTATGTTTTGAGCATTTTGAAGGTCGGCTAAAATTAGCTCTAAATTAATAGTTTCGATGTCTTCTATGGGGTCAAACTTTCCGCTTACATGTATTATTTCATCATCTTCAAAACATCTAACAACATGTATTATAGCATCGGTTTCTCTAATATTTGTTAGGAACTTATTACCTAATCCTTCACCTTTTGAAGCTCCTTTTACAAGCCCTGCTATGTCAACAAATGAAACTGTTGCAAAAACTGTTTTTTTTGATTTGGATAAGCCAGATAATATTGGGAGCCTATAATCTGGAACCTCTACAATACCTATGTTCGGATCAATTGTGCAAAATGGATAATTTTCGGCAGAAACTTTTTTTTTGGTAATTGCTGTAAAAAGAGTAGATTTTCCAACATTTGGAAGACCGACTATTCCGCATGACAAATTTGTAGTAGACTGATCAGACATTTATTACTTCCTTGTTTTCATATTTTCGATTTAATAGTTTTTCTACTAAAGAATATTTCTCTTCATTTATTAATTTTCTAATCCATGAGCTGGATATTATTTTCTCTTCATATTTTATTTTTTTTAAGAATTCTGTTTTGAAACCATAAATTTTTTCAAGTTTCCCAATGCTTTTCTTGTCGCCCATTTGGTCTTTTCCGATTTTTATGTCTTCACCAACTATAAAATTGGTAAAAGAAAAATTTGCTTTTAATGTTTTAAAAAAATCCAAATAATTCAAATCAGAAAAATCTTTTGTAAATTCTAACAAAATCACTATATCAATATCAAAACTTTTAAGTAATGCGATTTTTTCTTCACATGAATATATGAGAGAAGGTTTTTTTAAAGGGCATAAAATTTCAAGAGGATGATTTTTAAATGTTATGACAACTGAATTGCCAGGTTTCTCTTTTAGTTTTTGTAATATATATTGATGACCCAAATGAACCCCATCAAATACACCTAAAGTGATATTGCAGGGAAAATCATGTTTCTCATAAATTGATGTTAAAATTTTCATCTTATAAGATAGGATTGTAAATTAACTTCTTCTGTTAAGCAGCTTTGGTCTATTGCATCTTTTAAATTAAAAATTCCGCTTTTTGTTCTTTTTAATTCAATCAGGTAAGCTCCTGTGCCTAGTAAATATCCAATATCATTTGCGATGGCTCTTATATAAGTTCCTTTAGAACATGAAATTTTTAGCTCGACATATGGATAAACATAAGAGAGCAACTCTGTATTAATTGTAACCTGAATCGGTTTTCTATCAATAGTTATGTCTTGTCTAGCTAAAGAATATAGCCTCTGACCATTGACTTTTTTGGCAGAATACATAGGCGGGATTTGTTCAACAGTTCCCTGGAATTTTTCAAGGACCCTCTGAAGCTCTTCAGCTGTTGGAATTTTGTCTGAAAAAAATGTTAATTCTTCTTCGGAATCAAAAGATTTTGTAGTAAATCCCAGATGCAGCTTACATAAATATTCTTTATCGTGGTTAATATAAAAAGAAGATTTCTTTGTGTATTCTTTTCCGAGCAGCATGATCATTAGACCTGTTGCAAAAGGATCTAAAGTGCCTGCATGGCCAATTTTTCTTATTTTAGTTATTTTTCTTAAAATTTTAACTAAAGTGAAAGATGAAAAATTTTTAGATTTGTTTACTAAAAGAATTCCTTGATTATCATTCATCTTTTGATTTTTTTCTGTTTTCTTTTTCTTTATTAACATCTGATAAGATTTCATCAATTTTCATGAATTTATCTATGGTAGTATCAAGTTCGAATGAGAGTGTGGGGAAATATCTAATTACAATTTTTTTTGAGCAGTTGACTGAGATAAATCCGGCAGCCTGATTCAAAGCTTTTATTGTTTCTTGTTTTTCTTTTTCTGGTCCAATTACGCTTACAAATACTTTCGCATATTTAAGATCTGGTGTTATTTCAACCGATATAACAGTGGAAAGCTTCGATATTTTGGGATTTCTTAAATCCTGATGTATTACCTCAGAAATAACTTCGCGAAGTAATGAATTTAAACGATCCACTCTTTTTGGTTTCATATTATAATTCTTGCTCTAAATAGGTAATTTCATTTGCTTCCAAAATATCATCTTTTTGGAAAGTAGAAAAGTTTTCAAGAACGATTCCGCATTCAGAACCTTTGCTGACTTCTTTAACGTCATCTTTGACTTTCTTTAAAGATGCGATTTTTGTTTTGGCAATTTCTTGACCATCTCGAATAACTTTAATATAAGAATTTCTTTTTATTATTCCATCGACAACCTGGCATCCCGCAATAGTTCCCAATTGAGAGGATTTAAAGGTAGCTATTACCTTTGCTTTTCCAATATTATGAAGTTCTTCGATTTTGTCTAAAGATGCTCTCATTAATTCTTTTATATCATCTATAGCATGATAAATAATATCATGCAGCTTAACTACTACTTTTAAATGTTTAATCATAGTCTCGGCATGACTTTCAACTTTTGTATGAAAACCTAAAATAATGGCTTTAGAGGCATATGCTAACCTGATATCTGATTCAGAAATTTCTCCAACTTCGGCATTTACAATAACCAGATCTATTTTTGTTGAATCAATTTTCAAAAGAGAGGTCTTTAAAGCTTCCAAAGATCCTTGAACGTCAGCTCTTAAAATTATTGGGAAGAGCTTTTTATTTTTCTTTGTAATGTTTTCTAAGCTGATTTTCTTAGTCTGCTGTAAAACAGAAAGTTCCATTTTTTCAGATCTGGCTTCAGCAAGTTCTTTTGCTTTCTTTTCATTTTCAACAACAATAAATTCACAACCTGCTTCGGCTAAATCGGAAAGGCCAGTAATCTTTACAGGCATCGATGGACCGGCAGATGTTATAAGATTATTATATTGATCATGAATAGTTTTTATTGAGCCCCATTTATTTGAAAATACAATTGCATCGGATGTCTTTAAAGTTCCGTTCTGTATTAAAACATTTGCGATCGCTCCAAATCCCTTATGCATTTCTGATTCTAAAATAGTTCCTCTTGCCCTCGATTTAGGGTTAGCTTTTAGCTCTAATATTTCAGATTGAAGAGATAGCATTTCTAAAAGCTCATCGATTCCTTGGTGGGTTTTAGCTGAGCAGTTTACTGTTATTGTTGTTCCACCCCATGCTTCTGGCAAAAGCGAGTGGTCGGCAAGCTGTCTATATATTTTTTCTTGGTCAAACCCCGGCTTGTCTGATTTATTAATTGCAATAACAATTGGCACGTTAGCTTCTTTTGCCTGATTCATTGCTTCAATTGTCTGCTCTTTCATTCCTTCATCACCGGCAATTACTAAAACTACAATATCTGTAACATGGGCTCCTCTGGATCTCATTTGACTAAACGCCTCGTGGCCCGGAGTATCTAATACTGTGATCATTCCAAACTTCGTTTTAACGCTAAATGCGCCCATGTGCTGTGTTATTTGCCCAGCTTCGCCTGCAGCGATATTTGATTTTCTAATCACATCGATAAGAGATGTTTTACCATGATCGACGTGTCCCATAAATGTTACAACTGGAGGTCTAATTATAAGATCACTTTTTTCGGTGTTCAATATTTCCTGCTTGATGCTATTTTCTGTAATCTGAAGTCTTTTTTCTTCTGCAGTATCAATAATTATGTCGCAGCCAAATTCCTGACCCAATAATTGAATTGTTGTTTCATCCTCAAGATAATCATTAATAGTTACAGCGATCCCTTGCAAAAATAATTTTTGGATTAGTTCGGAAGCCTTTAATTTCATCTCCTGAGCTAAATCTTTAATTGAAATAGGAACTTTAACTTTTAAATGAGATGGACGAATAATTGGGATTACTTCTCTTTGAAGTTTTTGTTTAGAAAATCTTTTCTTTCTCCAACGTTCATCTTCAAAAGTTCTAAGTCCCAATCTGTCCTGCGTATCAAAAGATCGATATACTTCCGGTTTTTTTGCAGCTTTTACATTTTTTGCAAATTTAAATCCTTTTTTCTTTTGCTCTTCATCTTCTTCTTCAATTTCTTTTTTTACAATTATAGGCGGCTTTTCAATTGACACTTTTTCCGATTCTTTCTTTTCTTCTGTTGTAATTTGAGGTTTTTCAGTTTCGATGATAGGGGATGGCTTTTCTTCCTGAACAATTTCTTTTTCTGAAATTTTATGTGCTTTTTTCTCTTTAGAAACTTCAATAGACTCTTCAGCTTTTGGTTCAACTGATAAAATTTCTTCTTTCGGAGTTAATTCTTCTGTTTTTTCTTCTAAGATTTTAGGTGTTTTCTTAGCCTTGATTTCTTTTTGTTCTGTTTGCACTTCTTCTGCAGAAATAATTCTTGCTTTTCTTTTAGGAGGGGTTGTTGTTTCTTTCTCAGAAGACTTCAATACATCTTTTTTTAAAGAAGATGGTTTTTTATTGAATTTTTGTAATGCTTCAGCAATCTGCGTGTTTTTTATGTTTAGTTTAATATCTTTAGCCAAAATTAATTCCTATGTGTTTTGTTCTAAAATTTTATCCGCTAAATCTAAATAATTGATTCCGGGAACCTTAGATGTAATTTCTTGAGGATTGGATCTTAATACGGACCTCAAAGTTTCATATCCTGCAGAAATCAATCCTTCGACTATTAATGAACTTAAACCTTCAATTTTTAAAGGCTTATCCAAAGAAGGATCATCGCTTTCTCCAAGTTCAGCCATTTGTACTGTTACAAATTTCTGATATTCAGTTATTTTTTGAAAATCAACTTCTTGTTCTATGAGTCTAGAAATTAATCTTGCATTCATTCCTTTTTTACCGATAGCTATCGGATAATCGTCGTCGTTAACAATTATTGTTACCTTATCATTAATCTTTAATCTTTGGATTGTAATAGGGGATAGAGCATTCTGAAGAAAACGTACTTTATCTGAAGAATAAGGAATGACATCAACTTTTTCGTTATTCAGTTCTCGAATAACATTTTTTATTCTAGATCCTCTCACACCAACACAGGTTCCAACCGGATCAATTTTTTTATCGGTAGAGCTAACTGCCAATTTTGTTCTATACCCTGCTTCTCTAACAATTTTTTCTATTTTGATCACGCCTTCTGCGAGTTCAGGTACTTCCTGCTCAAATAAAGCAGATACGAATTCAGGATGAGATCTAGATAAAATAACTTCTGCACCGCCGATTTCAGTATCTTGAACTTCTAGCAAAAGTGCTTGAATTCTTTCTCCAATATGAGGTTTCTCTGTTCTTGGTAAGTTTTTTTCGGGAAGTATTGCTTCTACTTTTCCAAGATCAACAATTATCGTTTTTCTTGCCATTCTTTTTACTGTACCTGAGATAATTTCGCCAACTCTATGACGATATTCTTCATATATCACGTCTCTTTCGGCGCCTTTAAGTTTTTGAGTGATTATCTGCCTTGCAGTCTGAGCGGCTATTCTTCCAAAATCTTGAGGCGGTATTGTTATTTCTAATCTTTGACCTATCTTGCAATCAGGGTTAAGTTTAACAGCTTCTTCTAAAGAAATTTCTTCTTCTGGATTTGCGACAACTTTAACAACATTTTTTCTAACAAAAACTTCTATATCACCGCTTTTGGGATCTATTTCAACATCGACATTCTCTCCGCCTTTGATGCTTTTTTTAGCAGCTGCTCTTAAAGAATCTTCTATTGCCTTGATGACAAGTTCTCGTTTAATGCCTTTTTCTCTTTCTAAATATTCAAAAATTGCAATTAAATCTTTATTCATCAATATCCTACTTTATAAGTTTTTAAATTTAATAAAACCGAAAGAAAATCTTTCGGTTTTATTCTCTCTTAATTTAATGAGAGCTTTATTATTTTGTTGAAGATGTTTTGCGTTTTTTACCAACAACAATATCATCTTTTCCACTTTCACCTTTTAAGGAAAGTGAAATTTTCTTGTGCTCAGAATCAATTTTTACTACTTTAGCAGTAACTTCATCTCCCACAGAAACTAAATCTTCAACTTTGCCGAAAGGCTGATCAGATAATTCAGTTACATGAATCAAACCTTCTATACCATTTTCGAGTTGAACAAATATTCCAAAGGCGGTGATTTTAGTAACTATTCCTTTCACAGATGATCCTACAGGCAGAATTTTTTCGATAGATTCCCAAGGATTTTCTGTTAGCTGCTTAATGCCTAAAGTTATTTTTTTGCTTTCTTTATCTACAGATAATACTACTGCTTTGATAACATCGCCTTTTTTTAGCACTTCAGATGGATGAGAAACCTTTTTGGTCCAGCTAAGGTCTGATATATGAATAAGACCATCAACACCTGGTTCTAATTCTACAAAAGCGCCATAGTTTGTAAGGTTTCTAATTTCAGCTTCAACTGCCTTTCCAATTGGGTATTTTTTTTCAACTTCTTCCCAAGGATTTCTTTCAGTTTGTTTAATTCCAAGTGAAATTTTGCCTTCATCTTTTTGAATAGATAATACTATAGCTTCAACTTCATCACCGATGTTAACCATTTCTGAAGGTTCAGCAATATTTTTTGTCCAGCTCATTTCAGAAACGTGTATCAATCCTTCAATTCCTGGTTCGATTTCGATGAACGCTCCGTATGAAACTAAGTTAGTTATTTTTCCTTTGACTTTTGTGCCAGGAGGAAACTTTTTCTCTATAGCTTCCCAAGGATTGTGATCTTTTTGTTTCAAACCTAAAGCTACTCGGCTTTTTTCTTTATCAATGCTTAAAATCACAACTTCAAGTTCTTGTCCTAACTGAACCATTTCTGAAGGATGTCTGATTCTTTTCCAAGTCATGTCAGTAATATGTAATAATCCATCTATGCCATCTAAATCCAAAAACACTCCGAAATCAGTAATGTTTTTTACAATACCTTTTCTTAGATCGCCAACTTTTATATTATCCAAAAGTTCAGATTTTTTTGAGGCTCTTTCTTCTTCTAAAAGTTCTCTTCTTGAAACAACAATATTCTTTCTTTCAATATTGATTTTCAATATTTTGAAATCATATTTTTTCCCGATAAAATCATCAAGATTTTTAATTCTTTTATTATCGATCT
Source organism: Parachlamydiales bacterium (assembly GCA_041661445.1). GTDB lineage: Bacteria > Chlamydiota > Chlamydiia > Chlamydiales > SM23-39 > JBAZUK01. Next base: position 103,645 of record JBAZUK010000003.1, on the reverse strand, counting down.
GAGAACCAGGTAAAAAGGCTTCGATTCCGATATCAATCATCAGACCGCCTTTTACTTTTCTTATAACAGTTCCTTTTATAATAGAACCTTCTTTGCAAGATTTTAAAATATGTTCCCATCTACGTAATTTTCTTGCTTTTTCATATGATAATACTATTTGACCATCAGATCCTTCAGTTTTATCTAAAAGTACTTCTACAGTTTTTCCCAGAGCTAATTCTTCTTGATCATCGAATTCAGATAAAGGGACAAGGCCTTCAGATTTTAGACCCACATCGATTACTGCAAACTCCTTATTAATCTCAACTATAGTGCCAGAAAGCATTTGGCCGGCTCTCATCAGTGAAAAACCTTCTTCATTTTCCTCATCTTTTATTCCCAATAAGTCCCTGAATTGTTTTGCGTCTTCTTCTTTATATTCAACATCATCTAAAATGTTATGATTACTCCAATCATAGGTTGTTTGTTTCATTTAATGGTTACTCCCTATTTATTATGTTTAAGCAAGCAGTCTAACAAAAAATAACTAATAAAAGCAATGTTAAAGAAAAATATTATTAAATATTAACAACTGTTTTAATAATCAGTCAAGCAGTTGATTTTTAAAGAAATATAATATAAATATTTTATCATAATTTAAGATATTTTTTTAAGACAGACTCATTTTTTGAAAAAATGAAACCATCGTCTTTTAGGCTGAGGCGGAGGTAAGTATAAATTAATATTTTCATTAGAATTGGGCTGATACATTTGATCGGGATTGGGAGAAAGGGGAGCGTTTGGAAAAGTCTCAAGGTACTGATTTTTTGAATAAAAATTCGTCATGTCAGGAAGTTTTTTCCACGCTTTCCTGACTGAGGAATAAGAAGAAAAAGTTTCTCTTAAGCAGCAAAATAACCGTGTAAGAAAACTGCTTTCTTGAATTAGTTCAGAGGTTGTGGAATAAAAAGAATCTATTTTTTCCATTATGGTCTTTATTTTGGTTCTTTCGGTTGTTGAATAATCCCAATTTTTTGGATAGGAATTTAAAAGAGAAAGTGCTTTTTTTGTTACTTCTGTAAGAGTCACCGTTGAAGAAAAATGTTTGTTTGTAACATATCTGGATCCCCAGAACGATATGTTTGTTCTAGCATCTGATAAAATTGTGGCTAGAGCGTCGATCGAATTTGCTTTTGATAAGCTAATGCTAATACTTGTCATAATGTTAAATTATATTTTCATACGATTTTAGATAAACCTTAGATTCTTTTCAAAGTTAAAATTTAATTAAAATTAATGTTTTTTGAAAAAATAAATTTTTTATCAGTATTTTTTTTTAAATATTTTTTGTCTAAATGCAGTAATTTAATAATAAATTTTTTTTTATTTAATGTTTAAATAAATATCTGGTGTTGAAAATGATTCATTTGTTGAAAAAGCTTTTTATTGTTATAATTACATCAAAATTTTTTATTTTGATTTAAGGTTTATGAAGATTAAATAAACAGATTTATTTAAAGGACATAATCATTGATTTTAAAAAAATTCGATATAATTTAAAGAGAAAGTATTAGTATATGACCTCAAATATAATTTCAAAAAAAAGATATACAGATAGAGAAATGAAATTTTATGGTTTTCAAAGCTGCTTAGAGCTTTTTAAAAGAAGACCTCATGATATAATAAGGGTATATGTCCAAGAATCTAAAATTAAAAACTTTACTCATGTTTTTAAATGGTGTTCTCAAAATAAAAAGGCATATCATATTGTATCCGAACATGAATTAGACCGTATAACAGAATCGGTTCACCATGAAGGGGTATGCATACTGGCTAAAGAAATTATTTCTCCAACTTTTGAAGAAATGTTAACTTCTGTTTTAAAGAATGAAAAGGTTTGTTTGCTTTTTTTGGATGGAGTTCAAAATCCTCACAATATTGGTTCAATCATGAGAGCTTCTTCTCACTTCGGAATCAAGTATATTCTAGGTGATGAGAAAACCTTGCCGGCGTTATCTGCTTCCGCTTGCAGAGTTGCCATTGGAGCTCAGGAACATGTGTTTCAAATAATGTTGAAGGATTCTATTGAAACTCTTAGGAGATTAAAAAAAGAAGGTTTTTCTATTATTGCCACATCTTCCCATAAAGGCGAGTCCTTATATAAGCATAAATTTTCTAATAAAATTTTATTTATTCTGGGATCTGAGCAAAATGGCATAAGTCCTATAATTTTAAAAGAAGCTAATATTACCCTGCAAATTCCAGGATCCAGAAATGTAGAAAGTTTAAATGTTTCCATTGCTTCTTCGATTTTTATGTCTGAGGCATGGAGACAGCAAAATGGATAAAAAATTTGCATATCTGGCTATTGATAAATTAGAACATAAATTAGAAAAAGAGCTAAAAGATTTTGAAAAGCTTGATAAGCTTTATTTATCAAATACTGTACCCGATGGTGTTGTTTGGGCTCAAAATGTTTGGTATGAACCTAAACTAATTAAAATTAAGTCGATTTCAGAGGGCGCTAAATTTTTAAGAAGTCTTCAAAAAAATTGGGCTTTGTATCCTTACAAGGCGGTAAGAAGATCTATGTTAATTCAAGAAAGTCTTGCTAAAATTATAAAAACAATTTCATTTTATACAAAATTACCAAAAATAAATCTAGGTTCCTGGACTCTTTTAGATGAAAATACATTACTTTATTCACAAACTTGTTCATCGTCATTTTCTAATGGCGAAGTATGTTTTCATGAAACTTTAGAACCACCATCTAGAGCTTATTTAAAGCTTTGGGAAGCTTTTACGATAATGCAGAAGATTCCTAAAGAAAGAGAAAAATGTCTTGAGATCGGCTCAAGTCCGGGAAGCTGGTCTTGGGTCTTAGCTAATCTGAATGTCGATTTGATGTCTGTTGATAAAGCTCCTTTAGATAACTCTTTAAATAAATTTCCAAACATAAATTTTTTACAAAAAGATGCATTTGCTTTCCTACCGGAAAAACTTGGCAGAATGGATTGGATTTTTAGTGATCTGATCTGCTATCCCGAAAAACTTTTAGCCTGGATCCAGAAATGGCTGGGTTTTTGCGATAATTTTATTTGTACCATTAAATTCCAAAAGGATGACCATGATGGCATAATAAAAGAGTTTCAAAGTATTCCGGATAGTAAATTAATTCATCTTTATAATAACAAACATGAACTTACTTGGATTAAATTTAAGGAAATATTTTAAGTCAAAATTTTTCAAAATTCAGAACTGTCTATTAAAAAAACTATTTTTTATTTTATAATTTTCTAAAAAAGCCTAAGAGTTTTTTATGTCATGTTTAATTTTGAAGTTTGGAGGCGCTAGTGTTGCAACTCCCAGAAGTTTTTTAAAGGTCGCAGATATCATAATTGAAAGATCTAAAGAATATAAACAAATAGTTGTAGTTGTTTCTGCTATGGGAAAAACAACGGATAAGTTGCTTTCTTTAGCAAGAAAAGTAAGTGACAATCCTGCCAAAAGAGAACAGGATATGCTAGTTTCCGTCGGAGAAAGAATTAGCATGGCGCTCCTTGCTATGGCTCTTCAAAAGAAAGGAAAAAAATCAATTTCCTTCACGGGATCGCAATCGGGAATTATTACATGCTCGAACCACAGCGAGGCTAAAATAATTGACGTGAAGCCCAACAGGATTATTGAAGCGTTAAATAATGATAACATAGTAATTGTTGCGGGTTTTCAGGGAGTAAGCAGAGAAAAAGAAATTACAACGTTAGGCAGAGGAGGCTCTGATTCTTCCGCAGTAGCTTTAGCTATTGCATTGGGAACGAATGAAGTGGAATTTTATAAAGATGTTTTAGGTATTTATGATTCTGACCCCAAAAAAAATAAAAATGCAAATTTTCTTTATAGCTTAACGTATGAAAAAGCATTAGATATAATAATCAAAGACAATCACCCGATTTTACATCCTAGGTGTATAAAATTGGCATTAGACAATAATATTTTACTAATTATTAGAAGCTTTAAAAATTTCAAAAAAAACATAAATAAAAAAATTTTTACAATTATTGGAAAAGATTCTTTAAAAAAAGCCACAAAAGTTGTATACGAAAATATTTAAGGTTTTTTAAAAAAAAATTAAATATTTGTATCACAATGAAATTAAAGCTAGAATTTTTTAAAAACAATTATGACTCTTTAGATGAAGAAAACCATACTCATCATGCTAATTCATTAAAAGGTCTGGCCAAAAAAATACTTCCTGAAGAATTTTTTCATGAAAATCCTAATGAAGATGAGTTAAAAAAAGCTCAGCTTTTTTTAACTGAGAATATTCCCATTTTGAAATGGTCCAAGATTGAAAAGGGGAAAAACCTATCAATACTTTTGATGTGTAAGCATAGAAAGAATGCGACCAGCTTTTTTTATGACATGATAACCAGATGGCTGATACCTCAAAAAAAAATAAATATAGAACTTTTTTTCTCTAGTGACTTTGTGTTTTTGGAAATAGACCAAGAGAAGTTTACAATAATGGAAGCCATAATAAATATTGAAACTGATGAAGAATTAGAAATCATAGAAAAAAACAAACGTATTTTTGAAACAGAGATGAGGCTTGGGATTGTTTCAGACTTTCACGCTAACCGCATTACTGAATTTAAAGGATTATCTTCTGATAGAAAAACTGCGATGGTGCAAGAAAAAATTGGTTCTTTAATGCAAAAAAGACCAAAGGAATTTGGAAAAAATATTTTTTCGGAAATGCAGCATTTTTTAATAATGTCTCGTGATGAATTTAAATCTCAAAGAGACTATCACCATATTAGCAGGATAATTTCAATTCTTTATATGATTAGAAAGATTTTGAAACAAAATATATATCTTAATCCGGATAAGAGACATGTTATCTTAAAATTTTTAAAAACTAAATTGATTCTGCCAACCCAAGGTGAGAAAACAGTATTAGGAGTGCTAGTCGGTCTAAATTTTTTAAAGGAGCATGAAATTTTTGAAAAAAAACAGCTCATTAATGCAATAAAACACTTTCTTCCCGAAATCAGTTTCGTCGAGAATTCGTATTTTTTTGATAAAACATCAAAAAATGAGATTCAGACTTCTTATATTGAAGTGGAAAAAAATAATGGAAATGATTTTGCCCTGCAGGAAATCAATATGCTGAAAGAGTCTTTGCCGACATTTTTGAAGGGGAGCATCGAACAATTAATTCATCCTGTTTTTATGCCGAGAAATGAAGAAGAGATTGTAAAAAATATTTTAGTGTTGTCTCAACAGATTAAATATGTTCATGACATCCCTCAAGTGATTATTTCATTTGATAAGCAGACATATAATGATGTTACTTTTAATGTAATCTTATTAAGGGTTTTGAAGCCAAATGATATCTCAATAAAAGAACTTCTGCTAAGGTCTAAAGGTAATTTGAAAATTATTCAAGAGAAAGTAAAAAAAGTTGGAGTTGTCAGAAGAAAGTATTTAAAAGAAGCTAATGTAATTAGAGTTTCTTTAGAAAGCGCTCAATATTTAAGATCAGACAATACAGTTGATATTAATAGGGCCAGACAAGATGTTTTAGTTGAACTGAATAATTTATTTGGAGAAGTTAGAGATTATAATGGGGGAATGATCCATAAACAAAATGAATCATATAAACTTTTAAAATCTCAGCTTGGCGAAATCGGCAATCATTATGACTCTCTTTTGGAAAAATATTTTTATTCTATTACTCCTGCTGAGATGACTGCAATTGTTAAGCAGGAGGTTTTAAAAGATCTGTTTCTTATGTTGATCAATGCCATTAAACGAGAAGAGACCAGAATAAAAAAACACTCTGATTTCTTGTTTAAACAGGGTTTAAAACAAATGTATATAGTTATCCCCCTGTACGATCCAAACATAAGAAAAAAGATAAAAGATGATATAGACAACATGAATATTTTATCATCTGAGATTATAAGTTTTTATTTAACTTCTCATGACATATCTTATTTGGGATGTGTTTTGTTAAGTGAGGAAAAAGCTAAACAAAAAATGTTATTAGACATTATAAAACAGAATTTAAATTAATCTAAAAATATCTATATATATTTTGCGGTGCTGACAATTTTAAAAGTTTAATCGCACAACCCAATATTTTTTTTTCTTTTAATAAAAATATTATTAATAATTTGTTCGTTTATTAGATGAAAGCAAAAGATTCTATTTCTTGACTTTTGTGGTTTTTATGTCTAATCTTTTAATTAAAAGAAGAAAGATTTATGAAAAATAAGATCAAAATTGCCCCTTCAATTTTATCATGTGATTTTGCTCATGTTTATGATGAAGTAAAAAAAATTGAAAATTCCGGAGCTGATGCGATTCATATAGATATAATGGATGGTCATTTTGTTCCAAATTTAAGCATCGGACCAAAAGTGGTTTCAGCTATTAATAGATCTACAAACCTTTTTTTAGATGTGCATTTGATGATCTACAATCCATTTGAGTATGTCGAAAAATTCATTGAGGCTGGAGCTGATCTCATTACTTTCCATTTTGAAGCTACAGAAGATGTTGCGGATACGTTAAATTATATAAAAAAATGTGGAAGAAAAGCCGGAATTGCATTTAATCCTGAAACATCATTTTCTTTGGCATTAAAATACCTAGAACTTTGTGATTTGGTCTTAATTATGTCGGTTCACCCTGGCTTCGGGGGCCAGAAATTTATTTCTTCTGCTCTTGAAAAAATTGAAATGGCTAAAAATTTTAAAGATGATTTGAATTTAAAATATGATATCCAGGTCGATGGTGGAATCGATTTGGAAACAGGTGCAAAATGCAAAAAAAAGGGTGCTGATTTTTTAGTTTCCGGAACATATCTTTTTTCTTCGGGCAACATGAAAGACGGCATAGAAAAATTAAGAAGTTGTTGAGAATATGAAAAAAATTATTGTTATAGGCGGGGGAACTGGTAATTTTGTCATTTTACGCGGGTTGAAAAACTATGATGTTGATTTATCTGCTATAGTTTCTATGGCTGATAATGGCGGCAGTACTGGAATCTTAAGAGATGAACTTGGCGTTTTACCTCCTGGAGATGTCAGACAATGTTTGGTTGCTCTTTCGAATTCCTCTAGGCTTATGAGAAGCCTCATGAATTACAGATTTGAAAACGGGAATTTAATTGGTCATAGTTTTGGAAACCTTTTATTATCTGCATTGGAAAAAGTTACTGGTAGTTTTGAAAAGGCTGTAGAAGAAGCAGGCAGAATTTTATTTATCAAAGGCAAGGTTATACCTGTTACATTAAACCAGGTCCATTTGAAAATGATATTGAACAATAGAAAAGTTTTGGAAAATGAAGGAGAAATCTATCTTTGTCAGGAAATTGATCAGGGTTACAAAAGTATTTATTTGGAACCTTATCCAAAGGTCAATCCAAAAGTAATTGATGAGATAATGAATGCTGATTTGATTGTATTAGGTCCGGGGGGCTTGTACACATCCCTGATCCCGAACCTTTTGGTAGAAGGTGTTGCACCTGCTCTGAAGAATACTCTTGCAAAAATAGTTTTTGTTGTAAATCTGATGAACAGAAAAGGGCAGTCTACAGGAAATAAAGTAAGTGAAAATTTAAACGAGCTTGTTAAATTTATCGGGGAAGACGTTTTCGATTATATTTTAGTGAATCAGAGCAAACCATCTGAAGAACTGATTCAGAAATATTCCGAGGAAGGGGATTTAGTTGAAAATGATATGCTGCAGGATGAGAGGATTATTTTAGCAGATCTTTTGGGTCCATTAGCAATTATGGAAAAAAATGATATTATTAGAAGAAATTTAATAAGACATGATTCAAAAAAATTAGCAAAAGAGATAATTAAGATTGTTAATAATATTTGATTTAGATGACACATTAATTGATACGACAAATTCAATTACTCCATTTGTTTTAAAAAAAACATTGCAGTCTTTAATCGAACATGGTCTTAAAGTTGATAATGAAGACGCTTCTTATAAAAAATTACTTGAAATTGATAAAAACTCTTCCGGTTCAAAAGAAACTGTAAAATCTTTTTTAAATTCTATTAATGAAGAAAAATTTTATGAGCTTTCTTTAGATATCATGAAAAAAATTTCTATAGATGATATTAAAATTTTTACATTAAAAAATGCGATTCAAGTGGTACAATACTTATCTAAAAACAATATTTTAGCTATAGTTACTAGAGGCGATAAGAAATTTCAGTTAACAAAGATTAAAAAAGCTGGAATTGATCCATCATTATTTAGTAAAATAGTTGTTGTCAGAGGTAAAAATAAAGGTTATCATTATAAAAAAATACTTAACGACACTAAAATGTCTCCAGAAAAAACATATGTATGCGGGGATCGGGTTAATATTGATTTATTGCCGGCTAAAAAACTTGGATGCAGAACAATACATATGAAATGGGGCAGGGGTAAAAATTTTAAAAAAGATAAAAATGTAGATTATACAATTCAAAACCTAAAAAAATTAAAAGAAATTTTAGGATAAAAAACTAAGGAAAAAAATATGCCACCTAGCAATCAAATGTCTCCTGGAATGACGATCAACATAAACGGAAAAATTTATCGAATTGAGTCATGTGCAAAAGTAAGTCTTGCGAAAGGAACACCTTTCATAAAAGCAAAACTAAGAAATTTAATGACAGAAGAAGTTATCGAGAAAAACTTTAAAATTGATCAAAAAATTCAAGAAGTATCTCTGATAGAACATACTTTAGAGTATTTGTATTTGGAAGGGAAAAATTATCTTTTTTTAGATATCGGGAGTTTAGAACAGGTTTTGGTTCCGGCAGATATTTTGGCTGATAAGATAAATTACCTCAAAGAAGGGATAAGAGTTAGAGCTTTATTTTATGGAGATTCAATATTTTCTATTGAATTGCCTCAGTTTTTAGAACTTATGGTAATAAAAACTCCTTCAAGCGAAGATAAGATGACTGCATCTAATTCTACTAAAGAAGCTGTTTTAGAAACAGGCGCTAAAGTTGAAGTCCCTCTTTTCATAGAAGTAGGAGATATAATTAAGATTGATACAAGTTTAAATCAATTTATTCAAAGGGTTTAAGATTTTTATGGAAATAAATCTAATAAAAAAAGTTGTTGCTCTTCTGGAAGAGAGTAATTTAAAAAAATTACACATCAAAGAAGGCGATTTTGAAATTTCTCTTGAAAAAGATTCTCATGAAGTGAATGTTCCTGCTTATCCTATTGAAAGAGAGAAAAAAGTAAAAGCTCCTGATGAGGAAGTAAAAAAGGAAATTCCTGTTGATGAAAAAAACTATGTCGTATCTCCAATGGTAGGGACTTTTTATAATGCTAGTGCGCCAGATCAAATGCCTTTTGTAAAAGTTGGTGATAAGGTGAATGAGAATACGGTAGTATGTATTATCGAGGCAATGAAAGTAATGAATGAAATTAAAGCAGGCAAGAAGGGTAAAATTAAAGAAGTTTTAGTTGAAAATGCTTCTCCTGTAGAATTCGGAACCAAACTATTTTTAATTGAACCATGAAAGTTTTGATAGCTAATCGCGGTGAAATAGCCGTAAGAATTATTCGAGCCTGCCATGATCTTGGAATAGCGACAGTTGCTATTTATTCCCAAGCTGATGCTGAAGCTCTTCATGTTTTATTAGCTGATGAGGCAATCTGCATCGGAGAAGCGCCTTCTTCCAAGTCTTATCTGAAGATTTCAAATATATTGGCTGCCTGTGAGATAACCGGGGCTGATGCAATACATCCAGGCTATGGATTCTTATCTGAAAATGCTAAATTCGCATCGATTTGCGAGAGCTGCGGTTTAATTTTTATTGGACCATCTCATGAAGCAATAGCTATGTTAGGCGATAAATCAAAAGCTAAAGAAATTGCGAAAAAGGCTAAATGTCCTATAATTCCTGGAACTAAAGGAATAGTAAAAGATGTATCTGAAGCTTTAAATGAAGCTAAAAAAATTGGTTTTCCGGTTTTTATTAAAGCATCTGCCGGAGGCGGGGGAAAGGGAATTAGAATTGCCGAATCTGCCGATGATTTTGTAAAAAAATTCATTGCCGCCCAAACAGAAGCTCAGGCAAGTTTTAACAACTCAGATATTTATCTAGAAAAAATGATCCAAAACCCGAGACATATTGAAGTTCAGATTGTTGGTGACAAACATGGGAATTATATACATCTAGGAGAAAGGGATTGCACAATTCAAAGAAGAAGACAAAAACTAATTGAAGAAACTCCATCTCCGGCTATTTCAGCAGGTCTTCGAAAAAAAATAACAAGTGCAGCAATCGACATAGCTAAAGCCGCTAAATATTATTCATGCGGAACTATTGAATTTTTAGTTGATGAAAAGGAAAATTTTTATTTCATGGAAGTTAATACACGTGTCCAAGTCGAGCACACTATTTCCGAAGAGCTGTCAGGTGTGGATATCATAAAAGAACAAATCAAGATAGCTCAAGGCGAAAAACTCTCTGTTAGACAAAAAGATATTAATTTTCAAGGACACGTTTTTGAATTCAGAATCAATGCTGAAGACCCTTCAAACAACTTTACGCCTTCTCCTGGAAAATTAATATATTATATTCCTCCCGGTGGTCCGAATATTAGACTAGATAGCGCCTGCTATAGCGGTTATACGATACCCCCAAATTATGACTCTATGATTGCCAAATTAATTGTTAGAGCTAAAAACAGGAAAGAAGCAATACAAATAGCTATTAGAGCATTGAAGGAGTTTCATATTCAGGGAGTCAAATCAACAATTGATTTTCATTTGTACATGCTACATGATGAAAATTTCATTAAAGGCAATAGCTATAAGCTTAATTATGTTGATGAGCTCATTTTAAAAGGTTGTAAATTCAAAATTTCCAAATAGTTTTTTGTTTTATATTTTGCAAAATTATATTTTAAAGTTTATATAGGAATATAAAACTGCATTATTTTTTTTATGAAAGAAGTTTTTTCTAAATTTAAACTTATTATTTCTCAAGAAGAAATAAAATCTAAAATTTTTCAAATAGCCCAGAAGCTTGATGAAGAATATAATAATAAAGAAATTACAATAATAATGATTTTGAAAGGATCTTTTATATTTGTTTCTGATCTTGTAAGAGAAATGAAAACTCCTTTCAATATCGAGGCTATTTCCTGTTCTAGTTATGGAAGCAAAGGGACGAAAAGAGGAGAGCTATCGATACAGGGATTAAATGAATTAGATATTAAGTCTAAACATGTTTTGCTAATAGATGATATTTTTGATTCCGGAAATACCACAACAGCGGTTATGAATGAAATTAATAAAAAAAATCCCGCGTCTTTAAAGACATTGGTTTTATTATTTAAAAAGACTTCAAAAAAATTAAAAAATATTGTTTTGCCTGATCTTTTTTTATTCGAAGTCGAAGATAAATTTGTAGTTGGATATGGATTAGACTACAAAGAATATTTCAGAGGTCTAAAAGGAATTTATTCAATTGAGTAAATTAAAATATTAAAGAAAAAATCTTCTTTTCCTGCCATTTGATATTTTCTTTTGTGAAACTTTTGCTATTTGTCTTCCGTATGCAACTTCATGAAGATTTTGAATAGTTAGAAATGCAGAAGGGTCTTCTGTTAAAACAAGATCTTTGAGCTCAGCTAAGTTTAATCTTTCAACAATGATAAACAAAATATCCCGATCTTCCTTAGAAAATCCGCCAATACCCGGAATTATTGTAAGGCCTAAGCCTAACTGGTTCATGATAAGATCCTGAATCTTTTTAGGTTTGGTAGTCATTATCATAACAGCTTTGACTTCATCAAGTCCTGCAATAACGATATCTATCATTTTAAAAGCGACGATGTATGTCATTAATGACTTTAGCGCTATATGCCAGTCTTGAAAAATCCAGCCATAAATTGTAAAAATTACAATGTTGATCGATAATATTATTTGACCGACAGTAAAACCTTTTTTGCGATTAATTATTATTGCTAAAATTTCAGTTCCATCTGTGCAGCCTCCGCTTTTAATAATAAATCCAGCGCCGGCTCCTAAGATAGCTCCTCCGATAACAATTACTTCCAATGAGTCTCCATCAAAGATTGGAAGATTCTGCAGCAATGATAAAAAAGCTGCGAATAATATAATTGCTATAAACATATGAATTACAAATGTTTTTCTTATGTGTTTGTAAGCCAGATAAATAAAAGGAATATTGAAGAGCAATAGAAAATAAGAAAGATAACTATCACCAAAAATTCTTGCAAAAATCAAAGATATTCCAACAACTCCGCCATCAATCAAATTATTGGGGAATAAGAAAATACGGATAGCTATTGCAGCTAAAAAAGCTCCCAATGCTGTGTATAGAATATTAACGAAGAAATTCCAGAAATTTATTTGCGTTTTTATAGCCATGTTACATTTGAAAAAAAGTAAAAACAATAATAAAAACGCGGGAGACGGGGCTCGAACCCGCAACTTCCGACGTGACAGGCCGGTGCTCTAACCAATTGAACTACTCCCGCTTTGGTAGTTGGGCGCAACAGGACTCGAACCTATGACCACCTGCTTGTAAGGCAGGCGCTCTACCAACTGAGCTATACGCCCTTCAATTGAACTACTAATTTACTTTAATTTTAAGTTTTATTACAACAAAATTCTTCAAATTATCAATAGAGATAGCTGATTTTTTCTAAATACACCTATAGTCTCTTGCGAATAACTAAATCAAAAATTAAAAAAACGCAGTGCAATTATGATATAATTTTTCATCCAAGAATGCTTTTCATTAAATAAAATTTTTAGTTTCTACTCAGGAAATATTTTGAAAATATTTTTCAAAATCATTTTTTTTGTTTTCAAAATAATCATGGTCGGTTAGTTCTATAGCTTTTATAGGTACTGCTGTTATATAGCCATCATTCAGAAGATGTGTATCTGAGTCTTTCTTCTTTTCAGGAGAGTCTTCAAGTCTTCCTCCCAGCCAATAATAATAATGACCTTCAGGATGCTGTCTTTCAGATGGAGTTTCAAACCATCTTCCAAGTCCTTGTCTTGCTAATTTAAAGCCTTTAATCGGCAGATCCTTTTTTGGAAATGTAACATTAACAAGAGTTCCTAAAGCAGTGGGATGTTTAAAGAAATAATCAACAATATAAGGAACATATTTTTCTGCAACGTCATATGCAGGGTCAATTAGGTCATAACAAGAAAATGCGATAGCAGGAATATTTCTAAAAGAAGACTCAATAGCGCACCCTACGGTTCCGCTGAACAGCACATTTCCTCCGGCATTAGATCCTTTGTTTATTCCTGAAACGACAAGATCCGGTTTTCTTTTTAATAAGACGCTAAGAGCAAGTTTTATGCTATCTGTAGGAGTTCCCGTTACTTTCCAGGCAGGAGTGTCTTTTTCCCAATTTACTTTGAAAATATGTAATGGTTTTAACATTGTTGTTGCAAGGGAAGAACCGGATTTTTCTTTATGAGGAGCTACTATTGCGACATCATAATTTTCATGAAGTGCATTCCAAAGATGTTTTATTCCAGGTGCTTCGATACCATCGTCGTTTGAAATTAATATAAAGGGTTTTTTTGATGGAAAATTTTTTGTCATATGACTGCCTTTTTTTCTTTTATTAATGAACATAAATAAATTGCTATCAAGCTGATGCAGAATCCGGGGATCATCGGAGGAACGTCGATATTGAATTTATTGTTTACTAGAGGCCAGATACCTGCAATTAAACCGCCGGTCAATATTCCTATGAAGGCACCGGTTTTATTTGCCTTTTTATAATATAATGAGACTAACAGTAAAGGTCCGAAAGCTGATCCAAGTCCAGACCACGAATATAATACCAGCTGATAAATAGTGCTGATCTTAAAATAACTGATTATGTATGCGATAACTGCAATAGCAATTACAGAAATTCTTGAAGCCTTAAGAGTTTGAAGATGGGTTGCCTGCTTATTAAAAATCCCTTTGTAAAAATCTTCGGAAATACTTGAAGCAACTACTAAAATTTGAGCTGCCATAACATTTGTCGTTGCTGCCAATATTGCACATAAGATTAAGGCTGCGAAAAAAGGATCCAGAGTTTTTTTAACGATGTCTAAAACTATAAGCTGACCATTTGTTGTTTGATTGTTGAAAAAATATATTCCGAGCAACCCAAATAAAGTGGCTCCGCCTAAAGCTAGCGCTTGCCATGATATTCCAACAAATTTGGCTTTTGGAATTTCATTCACATTTTTAATTCCCATAAATTTTGTTATTATATGGGGTTGTCCGAAATATCCTAGCCCCCATCCGGCTCCTATAAAAATTATTTCTAAAAATGTTTTTAAGCTAAAAGAGGGGAATAATGAGGTTGTTAAATTTTGCAGTCTCATTGAATCGATAATCGGTGAAAATCCTCCGATTTTGGATATCAATATGACCGGAATTGTTAAAATAACAGCCAGCAAGAAAAATCCTTGAAATAGATCTATCCAGGCAACAGTGACATATCCTCCAAGATATACATAAAAAACAACTATTAATAAACCAAGTGTGATGCCTGTTGTATAGCTAAATCCAAACAATGAATCAACAAGAAGGCCAAGCCCGACCAGGCCTGATGATATATAAAACAAATAAAAAACAAATGAAATAATTGCCGAGAGTATTCTTATCGATCTTGTTTTATCTTGATATCTGCTCTCAAAATAAGCATACATTGTAAGATTGTTCATTTTTTCCGTAGCATTTCTTATTTTAGGAGCAATAAATTGCCAATTTAGATACATAAAAAATACTAATCCTATAGCAGCCCAGACGTTAAAAATGCCTGCTGCGAAAATTATCATAGGATATCCCATGAACAACCAGCTGCTCATATCAGATGCATGAGCTGAAAGGGCAGTTAGCCAGAAGTTTAAAGAGCGGTTTCCTAAAACAAAGGTAACATCTGATTTTTGCTTTCTGTAAGAAAAGAAAGCTATTAACACTATAACTGAGAAATAAATAACAAAAACAGAAGTTTCTAAAATTTTCATAATTAATTATTCTATTTAATTATTTTTAAATTTTCAATGTAAGAATAGTTATTCACATAAAGCTTTTTTTGAACCATAAACAAATGATGCTTTTGATAAATTGGATTTTACATTAGGAAAATCTAATTTTATATCTTCAATAATTTTCTTTACAGTTTTTCTTTTTGAATTTTGTCCAATCGGACATTTACAAAATACTTTTAAAATATCATTTTGTTTTGCAAACTCAATTATTTCATGCTCATTTACATATATTAATGGTCTGATTATAGAAACTCCGAACCTTTTAAACTTAATTTTTGGCATCATTCCTTCAAATTCTGCTTTATGAAAAAGATTTAAAAGAAGAGTCTGAACATTATCATCTTGATGATGGCCGAAGGCTATAGTAGAAATGTTATTCTCTCTTGCTGTATCGAAGATCAGTTTTCTTCTGTTTCTTGAACATGAATAACAATCTAATTTTTCTGAATTATTCTTTAATTCCTTTGAAATAAATTTTATATCATATTGTTTGCAGAGTTCATTTAAATAATTTTTATCATAGGATGCGCCGCAAGAAAAGTCTCCATCAATATGGATGGCATAAAAATCTATATTTTTAAATCCCTTGCCGATTACAGCTTTAAGCATAAATAATAAACATAAGCTGTCTTTTCCACCGCTTAAAGCAACGGCTAGAGAATTTGCACTCTCAAGCATAGAAAACTCTTTTAGGGCTTTTCTAACCTTGCTCTCGATTGTTCTTCCAATGCCTTTAAAAGGATGTGAAATAACTGGTATATTGAACGACATTTTTTTAAAATTGATTAGATTTTGAGCAATTATTTTATACTATTTCAATATTAATTTGTTAGACTTTAGATAAAAAATGTGATACAATTTTTAACAATTAATTTGAAATAATTGAGGATTAAAATGGAAAAGACAGGAAGAAATGACCCTTGTGTTTGCGGTTCCGGAAAAAAATTTAAGAAATGCTGTGAAAGAAAAATGATTGGAAAAAGATTCATGGCTACAAAAATCGATACTCAAAGCCCATCTATTATTTCGTCCTTTTTTCAAAAAAAAATCGTAGGGTTAAATACATCTGCTAATTCTGACTCGAATTTGGACAGTCATAAAAAAATAAACGCACAGTTAAATTTCAATCCCCAGAAAGATAAGATCTCTATGAATCATCTATCAAATCAGGAAAATAATCAGGTGTCTAATCAACAAATCAATTAATTTTCTTGAGTCAAAACTATAACTTTTGTTATAAAAGTAATAACTTTTTTTGCTGGTGTAGCTCAACTGGTAGAGCGCCCGACTTGTAATCGGATGGTTGAGGGTTCAAGTCCTTTCGCCAGCATATCATTGGGGGTGTCGCATAGCGGCCAATTGCAAGGGACTGTAAATCCCTCGACTTCGGTCTACGGTTGTTCAAATCAACCCGCCCCCAAATCTTTAATAATCATTGACATCCGATAGAAAAACTTCAAGCGTCAATCTTATTTAAAAAACAAAATGGGACAAAAATGGGACACTAATTAACTAAAAATGGCTAAGAAATACGATTAAATTTAACGATTGTTTTTTTAATTTGTCGTAAGGTTTAAAAAGTTTTTCCAATAAAAAAACCGCCAAAGAAGCTACTTTCTGATTCGGATAATGAAATTGTTTTAGGGTCATTTTGAGTTCCAATTTGAATTATTATTTTAGCTGTGTCCCCTGTATCCATTTCCACAATATGAGAACCTGTAAAAATATATTTATTTGATTTATCTTTGTTTTGTGAAGGATTAATGGAAGTTGATAGAATTTTTTGATTAGATGTTTCTAGAAATAAATGTCCAGTGGATTGATTAGAAATATTTTCTATTGGAATATTCCATGTGATAAGATATTTACCGCTTGTATTAGCAGTAAAGATTCCGCGATTAATATTTAAGTTTTCATTTATAAATTGAATTGCATCATATAGTTCACCATTTCCTGTAATATTTTCAATTTTAGATGTTCTGTTGGCCAAAAATTGCAGATCTTCATGGTAGAAAATATCTAGTAATTTAATTTTTTCCTCAGAGGGCAAATCGGATTTAATAATTGTATCTGCAAATTTAATTTTTATCTTTTTATTTTTCCATTCTATATGTAATTCGATAAGTCTAGGAAACAGGAGTTTTATTTCTTGGCTAAACCGTTTAGTTAATAAAATTATTGTGATGCAGATTACAATGTAGGGCGTGGTTATTGTTTTAATAAATTCTAATATAAAAGGACCTAATAACATTTTAAACAAATCCATAATTTGTGTTGTTATAGGTTAACATACTGTCCCATTTTGTCCCAAAGTTACATATTCTAGTAGATTTAATATATTAATCTATCAATGAAAATAGTTATTCTGACAAGTGAAAAAAAATCACCTGTATATTTAAAATAGTTTATTTACACTTTTTATTTTATTATTTATTTAGTAGATGTTTTATGGCAGTAATTGAAAAGCGAATCTATAATAATGGTAAAATACGATTTCGTGTCAAAATCAGATTAAAGGGATATCAACGATATCCAAAAAAGAGTAAATTCGGCTAGATGGGATGAAATTCTATGTTTCACTAAAAAAGTTGTTTCTTTAATTCTAATACCAGTTTTGCAATTTTATCTATCTTCTTTAATAAGGATTTGTGATCTTTTATCAAAACTAGAAATGTTATTTTCATCATAGATGCAAATTGTTACTTCTTTTGATAAATCTTCATTAGAAATATGTTCATGTCTTGAAATGTCTTTCAAAATTTCCAATAAACTTGAAGATAATTCATTAGCTTCATCTTTTGTAAGATATATAACAATTTTGTCTAACTTGGTGTTAGTTTTTTTGTTTAATAAATGCATAATTATTTCCTTTATTCATGAGGTATGTCTATAGGATAAATAGGTCCTGATTTTATCCACTTATTATTTACTTTAATTTCTATATGAGCATGTATATTTTTATGTGGTACAGCATCATTAA
The DNA here is from genome assembly GCA_041661445.1 of Parachlamydiales bacterium. Lineage (GTDB taxonomy): Bacteria > Chlamydiota > Chlamydiia > Chlamydiales > SM23-39 > JBAZUK01. The sequence continues at coordinate 85,598 of JBAZUK010000003.1, read as the reverse complement.
AATCAAATCTTACCCGTCTTAGTCCGTCTTTTGAAAGGAAGGCTTTATCACCAGCTTCATTGGTAATTATTCTATAATCTTCTTTCAACCATTGTTTCAATTGTGTTGGCTTTTTCTGTTAAAAAAATTGTAATAAAATTTAGAGATTTGTCATTTTTGTCATCTAATGATTTTATAAAATTTTTAAATTACTCCCATATATTGTCTTCGAGCATTTTTTTTACTTTAGAAGGTAAATCATCAAAATTTTCTTTATCATACAACCAAACTGTTATTTCATTACTATAATCATCACTTTCTAAATGGGAATGTTGGTGGGATGGATTTTTAACAAGATCATTTAAATAAGATATTAATTGAAGCGCTTCTTCTTTAGTAAAAAAAAGATCTACGGAATCTAATATTTTTTTTTCTTCTAAATTTAAAATTTTCATTTTAATTCTCCATTTTATTTAAATTAACTATTCTTTGGATAAATTCTATGTGAATCACTTGCATCTACCCATTTTCCGTTTATTTTTTCTTGAATATGCATATGAGGAATATCTCCATGTGGATTTTCAAAATCATATCTTATTTTTCTTAATCCATCTTTTGAAAGAAAAACCTTATCTCCAGCTTTATTAGTTATTACAGTATAATCTTCTTGTAGCCATTGTTTCAATTGTATTGCTACTTCATCAACAATATTATTTTTTTCTGGGCAACTAATTTTTAGTAAGTTATTTTCATTTTTTATAAAGTTTTCTTTGGCAATGCTATTGATTGTATTGTCAGTAATTTGACTTTCTATTCTAGCGATTTCTTTAGCTGATAAAGATAATTCTTCAGCAAGAGCAGCTTCCTGTTCAATAGTCTTAAAAGTTGTTAATGCTTGTCTAGCGATAGCAGCTCCTTCAGCTGCTGGAAAAAATGGAATGTAACCTATGGCAAATTCTTCTGGAGCTCCCATGTTATAATAATCGGATAGATCTGTAGAAAAAAACTCATCGACTTTTTCATGGGCTTTTGCAAATGCATCTTTCAAGTTCAGATTGTTTTTCGAATCGGTTCCAAGATTAAGATCTTGATTTATTAGTGGAGATATTAGTTTACTTACATCAGAAATTTCTTTTTGGAATTCTTCACCTAATAGATTTAGCAAGTTTATACCCTCTTCTGCCCCTCCTAAAATATTATGTGTCACTAAGGAAGTCACTTCTTTAATTTCTAAACCAGTAGTAGCTGCTATATCTAAAATAGTATGAGCGATTTCAGAACTTATGTTTTGAGAAAACTCTTTGTTCTGCTCTACAGATTTAGAATCTTGAGGATTACCAGAATAGATTTCATTGTTTAATAATTGTTGATCTATCGAATTTTTAAGGAAGGAGATTTGATTTTGAACTGCTGGCGGTAATTTGTTATCAGGGATGGGATCTTGCCACTCAATATTAGAAAAAAGTGATGAAGGATTATTTTTCTCGATTTCTTGAGAAGATGTAGAATTATTAGCTGACTGATTGCTTATAATTGGATTAGGATTATTGTTGGCTGAGACTGTAATAGGAGGAGCGCTATTTTCTTCCACTATTTTACATACCACCATTGTTCCTACAGCTATTCCAGCAATTATTCCCACACCTGCAAGAACTTGCTCTTTATGCTCTACAATAAATTGCCCTGTTTTTTTTCCAGCATGTGCTACAGCTTCGCCACCTTTTCTAATCCCTCTACCAGTTGCTTTAACTCCTTTTTTAATTCCTCTACCTGTTTTTTTGAAAATATTAGTGCATTGAACAATTTCATAAGAAAGATCTTTTTCTGCAAAAATAAAATTTCTATTTTCACCAGGATAATAGTTTTGAAAATTGAAGTTACAGCTCAATATATCTTCTTCATCACTGTATAATTTTTCGATATCGTTCAATAGTATGGCATTTTTAACAGGATCGGCTTTTGAAGAACCCAATATTGCAAGACCAACTACAAGATTGGTAAATGATTCAAGTTGTTCTTCATTCATTTCTTCAGCATAGTGTTCATCAGATGAAATCTCTTCAAATTGATCAATAACTGAAACTAATTTGTTATATACATGACTACTTAACCAATTTTTATTTATTCGTTTTTGACAACCTTTATTTAAATATTTTGGTATTGTCGGAGTTGAATAAATACAAGTTTGTGGAATCATAAAAAGAAGAACAATTATTGCTAAAAGTCTATAGTTTTTCATATACATCTCATTTTTAAAAAAAAGAATCTAATCCTGTAAAAATAATGTCGCAAGAAATTTTGTTGTAATTTCAAATTAAAAAAATTATTACTAAAACAAGGAAGAATATGAATTTTCTTGATATCACTAAGTGAAAATTGCTGGTTTGCAATTCAAGAGACCTAAGAAAACAAAGTTTAATTTACGAGCTGACTTGCACTGAACTGAATTCTTTCATTAATTTACTCTTTGCTAGGTACTGTATGCAATGAAATATTACACTCACTCCCTGAATGGTTTGGTATTGAAAAATCTATACAAAATTATATCCTAGAAGTTGAGAAGCTTTCAACTTTTGTGGCCTGTTCAGATGAAAAAATTATTGGGTTTTTATCTTTAAAAATTCATAATTCTTATACTTCAGAAATTTGTGTCATGGGAATAAAAAAAGATTTTCATCGCAAAGGTGTTGGAAAAAGGCTATTGCAAAAAGCTGAAGAGTATTTAAAAAAAATAGATTCAAGTTTTTGACTGTTAAAACTCTTTCTCCATCAGCTGATGATGAAAATTATGCTAAAACTAGAGCCTTTTATCTATCAATGGGATTTTATCCTTTAGAAGAATTTAAGACACTATGGGATGAAAATAATCCATGTCTTTTTATGATAAAGGTTTTAAAATGAATATAAATAATTTTTTAGAAAAAGTTACTTAGAGGGTTTTAGGATGTTAAATAAAAAAAAGAGACAATTTTTTTCAATTAGAGGTTGTTCAGATTTTTTATTAAATAATTCAGGTAGTTCAGTAATCTCTGCTCGTACCATGGATTACGATATTAAAATTAATGCTGAAGTAGTAGTAATTCCTAGAGAAAAACAGTTTATTTCTTCTTTAAGTCCTGATGATCACTATATGAAATGGATTTCAAAATATGGATTTGTTGGCACTAACGTTTTACATTCGCTTGAACTAACTGATGGTCTTAATGAAAAGGGTCTTTCTGTTTCTACACTTTGGCTTGATGAATCAACATATCCAAAAACCTTTAATTTACCAAAAGAAAAAGCAATAACTATTGTTGATTTACCATCTTTGATTTTAGGATGTTTTGCAAATGTAGAAGAAGTAATAAATGGTCTAAAAGACATTGTAGTTTTAGGCAAAGCAGGTATTGAAGCGCCAGAAACAATTTTGCCAATTCATTTAGCAATTCATGATTGTAATAAAAAAAGTATTGTTATCGAATTTGTTAATGGAAGAATTCAAATTTATGAAAATGCTGTTTCAGTTTTAACAAATTCTCCACCTTACCCTGAACAAATTAAAAATTTAAAAAAATTTCAAAATATTAATAGTCTTAATGAAAAAAACATAACCATACCAGGAGATATGTCTTCTACCAGTCGATTTGCTTTAATATATTTGCTAAATCATTTTGTCCAAAAATCCAATAATGATCGGCAAGCAATAATGAATGCTCTTCATATTTTAAATAGAGTTACTATGATTAATGAAGAACTGCCAGGAGCTTCTACTCAATATCAAATAATTCGTGACCATATAAATTTAATCTATTATGTAACGGCTAATGATAATATGAATCTACGGGCATTAGACATGAAAAAACTGAATTTTAGCTCAAAAAATAAAATTATGTGTTTTCCAATAGCAAACGATTCATGGTATATTTCTGCAAATGATGAACTTAAACCATTTAAATAATTAAAACTTATGGCAGCTCCTAATTTATCATCTTAAAATACATTATCAAAAATAAATTTCTAAATGCCTGTTTGGAATACTCTTGGCACGGTTATAGAGAAAAATTAAGAAAAACATTTAAAAAAAATTACATTCTGGATGTAAAATAGTTTCGACTTAATTAATTTTTCAAATTATTCACATGATGTTGCAAAAGATCAAATTATTTATAGTATTTTTTTTATGTTATATTCCTCTTGTTTTTTCAAGTGATGGAATTAAATATAGAACTATTACAAATTCTTTTTATTTATATAAACAATATATTCATATAATTGAGATTGATCCTGATTTATATGAAATAAAAGCGGTTAAAGCTCTAGATAATGGAATCGGAAGAGAGTCTGTACTTTCATTAAGTAACAGACACAAAGCAATAGCAGCTATTAACGGGGGTTTTTTTACTATAGGGTCAACCCTTGATGGTAAAGCTTGTGGTGCTTTAAAAATTCATGATTGGGTTGCTCTTCCATTTAAGCCAAGAGGTTGTATTGGATGGAATATTCATAACAAGCCCATTTTCGATAGATTGCTTGTTACGATTGATTTAAATAAAGAGCTTTCAGTTGATGGATTAAATCGTCAAAGAAAAACTGGTGAGATTATTCTTTTTAATTCTCTTTTTAATAAGTCAACTTTAACTACTTCAGATGGAGAGGAATTAATTATCCAAAATCATATAATTACAGATATCAAAAGAGGTCAAGGTAGTTCACTTATTCCAGCGGATGGATGGGTTTTATCTATTCAAAAAGAGCATCCTTTATTTGGGTTTTTTCAAAAAGGTTCATCAATTTCATTTGATTTTAACATTATGTCACAAACGAATTTAACAATTTCTGAAGAATGGGGAAAATGCGATTATATTGTTGGAGGCACACCAATTTTGATTAAAAATAGCACAAAAATTTTAGACTTTTCTCCAGAATTAACTATTCCAACATTTTTAACTAATAGGCATGCTAGAACTGCAATAGGTATTTTACCTAATGGGAATTGGATTTTTGTTGTTGTAGATAAAACAGGAATATTTGATGGAATGTCTATGGATGAACTATCAGATTTTATGATTTCTTTAAGTTGTACCAATGCACTCAACTTAGATGGAGGGGGAAGTTCAACAATAGTTTTTGATGGGGAAATAAAAAATTCTCCTCATGGAGATGAAGATGAAGGAGAAGGGCAAAAAGTTATACGTAGAGTATCTGATGCTATTATTGTAATTCCAAAAAAATAAAATTTATGCGACAAAATACTAGTTTGAAGAGTAGTCGTACTTCCAATCAAATTTATTGAATTTTTTTATTAATTTATGAGCCTTCATGCTGTTTTGAGCAATTTTTTTAGCATCTTCAATAAAAACTGAGCTTGTAACAAATTTTTTATCTTTATAAGTGGGGTATACGACAGAAGACATAGCATACATAGTTGCCCAGGGTGGGAAAATCATCCCATAATGATTTAACGTCATAAAAAGAGAAGAGATGGCCATCGAGGTTCCTTCTTCATGTCCAGTTGTGATAATTCCGGCAACTTTTCCGATAAATCTTCTTAAAAATCCACTTCCCGGAACCTTTTCATCAGCTGTAAGTTCAATAAATTTGGTGTGTTTAATATTCAATTCCTTATTTTTTACAGCTTTTGGGTCTGCAGGAGGCAAACTTCCATCCAAGCTGATACAACGATCAATAAAAAGAGCCATATAAGAAGAAATCTTAAAGTTATTAACAGGAGTCGCAAAAATTAAAATGTCAGCATCCAGAACTTTTTGATAGAGAATATTGCTCATATCATCACCGGTCGGCGTGCCTTTTGGATAGCAAGAACAGAAAAAGTGGCAATGTGTGTTTGTAGTCGAATAACAGGCTTTGCAAGGTTTTATGTCATATTTTCGCAAAGGAATTAATTCTGTTTCAGCGCCAAGCTTTTTTAATTCTTTCAGACATTCTATCAAAAGAAATTCCGAGTTGCTGTTTTCTGCAGCCATGTCAAATTCATCACGGGCGGAACCTGAAATACCTAAAACTTTTATTTTCGTTTTCGGCTTAGAGGATAGCTTAGCTTCTTTAATCGTTGCTTTTTGTATCTCTTTAAATCTTTTTAAAATTTTATCGTCTATTTCAAGAAATTTTTTTAAATATGCATCTGTTTTTTTAGGGATAGAAAGTTTACCCCCACAAGAGATGCATCTATTTCCTATATCATATGTGGATTTACATTTTTCGCAGACTTTCATAATTTACTTTTTTGCTTTTAGATCAACGACATCAGCTGTTCCATTCATGCAGTAATATCCTGATTTAAGACCATTTGCTTTGTGAACCGGACAAGAACCGCATATACAACCATTCATTTTAAAACTGCAAGATGACTTGCCAATAGCGCAAAAAAGACCTTCATTAGCTTTTTTTGCACAATCGTTATAACTCGGACAGCCCTTATTGCATGAACACAATGAGATATTATTTTTGTTCTTTTGAACTTTAGTCATAAACTTATCTTCCTTTTTTTTGTTTATTTATTAGTGGTCTATAAATTTACTTATAATAAATATAATTTAAATTGCAAAACAAAATTTTAGAAAATATTGATATACATAAAAAAACTCCAAACTTTTTTATCAAAAATTGATTCTGGTCTTCGAATTTAAAAAGATTAGAAGATTTTAACGTGGTTGTAAATTGCAATATATAAAGAAAAAGTGCGAGAACAAATTATAGAGAAAAAATCAAGAAACGAATCTGTTTTCTGATGATATTTTCTTCCAATTAATTTAGTTTTACTTAAAACTATTTTCTCTAAAGTAAATTAATAATGGGGTTTTTAGAAATGTTAAAAAATTTTTATGGATATATGTTTTTTTCTGCAATTTGTATTTTTAATAATATTTTTGCTTATGGAGTTGATAAAAAGGAAAATTATATTTTTGAATCATCTGAATTATCAATTTCTTCGCTGAAATTCGAAAGGGTAATTCAAAATGATGATTCTAAATTAATTATCCAGTTGAATGATGGTTCTCAGTGGTTTGTTATTAGTGAATTTATTGATGATTTGCAAAAAGTTTCTGAAGCTTTTGCGGCTTCATTTGATCTATGGAATATAGGTGATGATATAATAATTAATAAAAATAATCTTGAAATAGAATCTAATCCAGGAAAAAGAATAAAATTAAGTGAAAGTGAATATGTTTTGAAAAATGCTAGGAATAATCAAGTTTTTTTTGTCGAGCTTAATTATAATATGTGGGAACAGGTAAAAAATAGTTCTATCGAAAAAATTGATAACAAAGGTTATTTTGTAACTACCGAAAATAAGGTTGATTGGGAAATAAATTGGTTTGATTCTTGGGCGACTTATAAATGGAGAGTCGGTGATAAGATCATTATTGCTAGAGCGGATAAAATCTTTATGGAAGAAAAAGGTAACTTTACTGTAATTAAAGATTGTTCAAACAAATATGGGGATAATTATTTATTGATCAATCTAAATGCAAGAAACTCTGCTGCTCCAAGCATTGTTAAATGGAAATAAAATTTTAATGTGTTGATAAATTTCCGACTTTAATGTTTGTGATTCCAATGTTTTTACAAAAAATCTCTTGTTTAAAAAAATAACAAGAGATTTTTTTGTAAAAGAATTTATTTTAAATCTGATGAAATATCTATAGGTTTTTCGAACCCCGAAACTTCAATTTTTTTTATCTTTTTTGCATCCCAGTCAAATTTATTCAGATCAATTACTTTTATATTTTGGTTGTCATATGTTTTGAAATAAAATTTTAATGAGTTCGGGTCTCTTACATTAGTGTACATTGTATAATCTACAATTACATGATCTTTAACAACATTTCGTGCGATTCCTTTAGGAATATCAAATTGATTTAAAATATGGAAAGCTTGAAATACAGATTTTTCAGCATCTTCGGAAGGTATCGCTGAGGTAGAAAAAAAGGTTGCCTTGACAAATCTTGAAGGGGGAGTAAAGTCGCCTGGAAGGCCTGTCATTCCAGATCCTTGTCCAAAAGGGGTTAAGACAATTCCGTCTAAAGTAACAGGGGTAGCATTTTCCGGTTTAAGATTGATATAGTTCCTAAGATTGTTTATATGCCAATCGAAAGTAGGAGAATTAGTGATCACTCCAATCGGATTATCATAAACTACCAGTTTTCCATCTATTGGTTCGATTACGATGCTATCGCCATTTTTTTCATAGACAATATAATGAAATGGAGGTGGCTCATTACCCCATTCTTTGGATATAGTCGGTGCAATCACGATATTGTTAAGTGCTGTTTTTATTTCATCTATGTTTTGGAATTGTGTTAAAATCCAATTAGGAAATTCTAAAGGAGATAAGGCCTTATCTTGATTTTCTTTAGTGATTTGAGTATAAGAAGCAAAACCTGGAAAATAAAAAGTTCCGATTGATAAACCTTTCTCATTAATTCCATCCATAATACTTATAGTACTGTTTGTAATAGCTCCAACAGCTGCATATTTGCTTTTATAGGTTAATCCTTTGCCCTTGGGAGTTGTACTTGTAAATCGATAATTTCTTGGAATAACTACAAGAGAAGTATTTACCTGGACGCCGAATTCTAAAGTTCTTCCATGTACGACTGAACCGTCTTTGGCAATTAACTTAATTCCAGTACAGGCACTAAGATCAATTGCTGAAAGAAAAATAAAACATATTAACAATTTCAATGTTTTCAAAATAAACCTCCGGATTTTATAAAAAAATATATATATTATTTTTTTTATTCTAGAAACAAAAAAACTCAAATTAAATTTTGTGAATATTTTTTCTGTGTCAAAATTTATAATGATACTGGAGTGTTTTTTTATAATTTATTTAGGAAAGAGATATTCTGTTACAAATCTAAATGTCCATTTTTCTCTGAACTGGGGTCTTTTAATATTATAGTAGACTGCAAGATTTAGATTTATAAATTGGTTGTTGCAGTCAAGAAGTTTTCCAAATCCGCCGCCGAGGGGAACTAGCCATACATTATTTTTTGTTTCTCTCCAATTGGCTTTAATAATTGGAGCGCTGACGATATACCATTCATTCGGCAGGTTATAATAATAAAATGGCTGCAATGTCATAACGTTGACGTGCTTTCTTGATTTTCTTCCGGCAACAGAGCTAAGATTGTAATATAACGTTCCAAATAAAAAGTGTCCCTTTGTGTAAATAAAAGCGGCGGTCGGCCCAATAGATAATTTTTCAGATCCCAGTATTTCATCAGTGGCTGTTGGAAATTGAAAAATGGGGCCGAGGGCACATCCAAAGTGTTTTAAGCGGGGTGGAACAAAATAAAACGAAGTAATAAGATCTCCGAGTCCAAATTTTTTCTTGGGTATTGGCTGTGAAATGACTGAGAGGATGCTCCTGTTGATGAAAAGCCAGTTTCCGGGAAGTGAAAAAGGAATGATCGGTTCAATATTTAAGATGTATTGCATTTCCTTATTATTTCCATATCCGAAATTAAAATTGTGCTGCAGGGGAACTGAATACATATTATCTAAAGGATCTTGCGCTGCCTTTAGTAAGGCAAGCTTTTTATCTAAATATTTTGGATCTTTTTCGTCCTGAGCAGATAAAGGGGAGAAAAAAAATAGAAGTCCTAGAAAAAAAATTAAATAATAAGATCTATTTTCCGATGTTTTAAAAAACATATGTTAAATTTACCCCTGCTAATTGACCTTTAGTTCTATATTTTGCAGTATATTCATATAAATATCTTGCAGAGAGAAATAATTTTTCTGGCTTTATCCAGTAGCTGTTTTGAATCCCAAACGCGTTAGCTGAACTTTTAATGTGTTTATTTCTTGAAAGATTCCCGGAATCATCAGTAACTTGTAACAAACTATATCCTGTTAAACAAAATTCAAGGTGTTTATTAGGGTAGTGACTTAATGCATATTCGAAGATAAAATATTCTCCAGGGACGATATGGGTATGTCTTTGTTTCTGATTGATTTCATAAGTTAGGTTTAAAACAAGGGCAGTTGTTTTCTCTTTTTGAAAATAAACACTCCCGCCCCAGACAATTTCATGGCTCCAGAAACCAAGTCCTGGATTTGATAGACGCGTGCTTTTGTAGCTTCCAATAGGAGCATAAGCCCCATATCGAAACCAAAAATCAAAATAATCGTCATCCCAATCCAGCCAGATCGGATTAATGAAAAAATCGCCCATAGCCAAAACATTGCTGGAAATTTTTAGATTCCTTGTTGCCGATTTACCGGGGACCTGGATTCCATTTATCGGTAAATCCGATAAAACATCGGTTTTAAGATTAACAGATTCGTAGACAAAAAAAGGATTGAAAAAAAATGCATAATGAGCCCCGATAATTGTATTTTTTGCTACGAAAATGAATTTTGGGATAATACCTAAAGATCTAACTTTAAAACGAATTTTAGAATCACTTAACGCATCGATATAATATCCCTTGTAACTGAAAGATTCGCCAGCCTTTAAAATAGATAGCTTTCTGCTGTCCGGTCCATAAAATGAATTGCTGAAATATAATGAATCATACTGTATATAGTAAATACCTTTTGCAGGCATGATAAAATCTTTAGAATTAAGAACCCCCGGCTGATAATGTCCCATTTCTCCGCAAAATAAAAAAGAGCAGATTATGGAAAACAAGAAAACAGAAAAATAAATTCTTTTGCTCATGAGTCTTAATTTTTTATTGATAAAAAAAACAATTTATTAAATTTAAAAATTTCAACTTTTCATTTTACAAAATTATCTGTCAAATAGCAAAAAAATAAAAACTGTTCTGCAAAAACTATAACATTTGACAATAAAAAATATTTATTAAATATTACGAAAAAGAGGATGAATATGTTTAATATAATCGTTTTATTTATTTCTTTTTTTATTTTGATTTATCTGTTATCAACCATTTTATGGCCTGAGCACTTTTGAGGGGTATGGATTTAATTTCAGTAATTCAACTAATCTTATTTGTTCTTATAATACTTCTTTTAGTCAAACCTATTGGAAAATATATAAGCAGGGTATTAAATCCGGAAGGTAGAACTTTTTTGGATTTTTTATTCAAGCCATTAGAGAAGTTTTTGTATAGAATTTGTAAGATCGATCCCAAAGCTGAATACGACTGGAAGCAGCAGCTTAGGGCAGTATTGATTTTTAGCCTTATCTGTTTTGCTGGTTTATTTTTAATTTTGCAGATCCAAAGTTATTTGCCTTTCAATCCTCAAAAACTTCCTTCTCCGCCAGCTGATATGAATTTTAATATTACATCTAGTTTTGTAACAACAACTAACTGGCAAACTTATAGCGGGGAAAGTACTTTATCATATTTTTCTCAGATGATAGGCCTTGCTGTTCAAAACTTTTTAGGGGCAGCTGCCGGGATTTCTGTCGCTGCGACTTTAGTAAGAGGAATTTCCAGACATTTAGGAACCAAAATCGGCAATTTCTGGGTAGATATCATAAGGGTTTCTTTATACCTCTTGCTTCCGTTATCTATTCTTTTAGCTGTTTTTTACGTTTCTCAAGGAGTTCCGCAAAATTTTAAACCTTATGTTGCTGCTAAGTGTCTTGATTCACCAAACCAAATGCTTGTTCAGGGACCGATAGCATCTCAAGAAGCCATCAAGCTGCTTGGGTCGAATGGCGGCGGTTTCACCGGGGTTAATTCAGCTCATCCTTATGAAAATCCAAATCCTTTAACAAATTTCATTCAGATTTTGAGCATTCTGATAATACCTGCTTCTATGGTTTATTATTTTGGTCGGGAAATAAAAAGAAAAAAACATGGCTGGTCTATATTTTTTGCTATGTTGATTATTTTTATCGTAAGTGTGATTGTTTCCTCATTTTTTGAGACAAAAGGAAACACATTATTCAGTAAAAGTAAACAAGTTGAACAATCGATAAATATGGAAGGAAAGGAACAGAGATTTGGGATTTTTGGATCAACTTTATATACTGCCACAACTACAGCGGTATCTTGCGGAGCTGTAAATTCTTCTTTAGATTCCTATACTCCGATTGGCGGACTGATTCCAATGTTGAACATTCAGTTCGGTGAAATTATATTTGGCGGGGTAGGCTCAGGTATCTATAACTTAATTTTTTATGTTTTGATTACCATCTTTATTTCAGGATTAATTGTCGGAAGAACGCCGGAATACATTCATAATAAAATTGAAATTTTTGAGATCAAGATTTGTGTTTTTGCCCTTCTTATTTTTTATTCGGTGATCCTTGGCTCGACTTGTTTGGCGATTGTTACTCATTCAGGACTTTTGGGGATTTTTAATAAGGGACCTCACGGCTTTTCAGAGATTCTATATGCATTTTCTTCCTGCATGGGAAATAACGGCAGCGGTTTTGCGGGCTTAAAGGTTAACAGCTGGTATAATTATTCTCTTGGAATAGCAATGTTAATTGGTCGTTTCGGCATTATCAGTTTGGTAATTGCATTGGCCGGATCTTTGGTCAAGAAAAGAAAACATCCTGAAAGTGAAAAATCTTTTCCGGTACAAGGAATTACATTTACGTTTCTTTTAATATTCATCATTATTTTATTAGGCATAATGACATTTGCTCCTATTGTCGTATTTGGACCAATATTAGAAGAATTTTATATGCATAATTTGCACTTTTTTTAGGTAAATATGAAAATAGAAAAAACTAAAAAAAAATCCTCAAAAATGATCTTTCAAATAATTTTGAAATCATTTTTGAAATTAAATCCCTTTTTTCTAATTAAAAATCCTGTGATTTTTATCTCGGAAATAGGCGCTATTCTTTCTACCGTAGAGTTATTTATTTCTCCTGCTGAATTATTTCATTTCATATTGAACATTGCCATATGGCTTTGGTTTACTGCTTTGTTTGCGAATTTTTCTGAAACAATTGCTGAAGTGCGCAGTCAGGCTCAGGCAGATTATCTAAAAAAATCCCGTAGTGAAGTTTTAGCTAATAAAATTGAAAATGATAAAGTGATCATATTGCCATCGCAAGATCTAAGAAAAGAAGATATTGTAATTGTTAAAGAAGGAGAGACGATACCGGGAGATGGGGAGATCATAGAAGGAATAGCTTTAATTGATGAGTCTGCAATAACTGGAGAGTCAAATCCGGTAATAAGAGCGGCCGGAACGGATAACAGCAGTGTAACGGCCGGAACAAAAGTCTTATCGAATTTTCTCAAAATTAAAATTTCAGCAAATCCAGGTGAAAGTTATTTAGACGAAATGATCAATCTGATCGAGAAGGCAACCCGAAAAAAAACACATAACGAAATGGCATTAACACTTCTTTTATCAGGATTAACCTTTATATTTTTTGTTGGAATGATCTCTTTGAAGATCGTAAGTCAATATTTTGAGCTCGATCTTTCCTTGACGATCCTGATTTCATTTTTAATCTGTTTGATCCCGACTACAATAGCCGGATTGTTAAATGCTGTTGGAATAGCAGGAATAAATCATCTGGTCAAAAAAAATGTTTTGGCAACAAACAGACAGTCGATAGAAGCTGCCGGAGATATCGACATAATCATGCTTGATAAAACAGGAACTATAACAGTAGGAAACAGACAGGTTTTTGATTTTAAACCGGAAGCCGGGATCAAAATCGAAGATTTTGTAAAAGTTGTTTATATAGCAACCTATTTGGACACAACAACTGAAGGAAGAAACATTTTAGAATACATTGAAAAAAGTTATCCTGAAATTTTTAAAGAGAAATTTGAAAATATTATTTGGAAGCCATTTAGCGCTGATACACGGATCAGCGGATCTGACTATAATGGAATATCTTATCGGAAAGGCGCAAGAGATTCAATTGAGCTTTTTTCAAAAGCGTTGCTTTCAAAATATTTACAAGAAGCAATGGATCAAATAACAAAGAAAGGCGGAACTCCATTAATTGTTGCCGATCCTCATCAGATTTATGGAATAATAGCGCTAAAAGATAAAATAAAACCCGGAATCGATAAATATTTTGAAAAGTTTCATAAATTAGGTCAGAAAACTGTAATGATCACAGGTGATAATAAATCTACTGCTGCAGCGATAGCTGAAGAAATTAAAGTTGGGGAATATATAGCAGAGGCAAAACCAAAAGATAAACTAAATTTGATTTTGAGAAAGCAGGATCAGGGCTTTATGATTGCAATGACGGGTGATGGAGTAAATGATGCTCCGGCTCTAGCTCAAGCTGATCTGGGAGTTGCAATGAATTCCGGGACAGAGGCTGCTAAAGAAGCGGCTAACATGATTGATTTGGATTCAACCCCTATTAAACTCTTTGATATCATACAAGTGGGTAAAGAGATGCTTATGACAAGAGGAGCTTTAACAACTTTTAGCATCGCAAACGACGTTTCGAAATACTTGGTGATTATTCCTGCAATCTTGATCCCATATTTTCCTTTTTTTTCAAAGCTTAATATTATGAATCTATCAAGTCCTGAAAATGCAATTTTATCAGCAGTTATTTTCAATGCATTGAGTATTATTATTTTGATTCCTTTAGCATTTAAAGGAGTAAAATTAAAAATCGAAAAAACAATAACTTTGCTGCAAAGAAATCTTATCATATATGGACTTGGAGGGATTATCTTTCCTTTCATAGGGATAAAAATTATTGATCTAATATTAGATTTATTAGGAGGCAAATAAGATGAAAAAAATTTTAAGTGATCTCAAGACATCCTTAATCATATTTTTTTCTTTATCTATTCTATTAGGAATTGTTTATCCCTTGTTTATTTATGGAATCGGTTATTTCTTTTTTCCGGATAAAGCCAATGGAAGTTTGGTTTATGATAAAACCAGGCAAATAGTTATTGGATCAGAGCTTATCGGACAACAGTTTTCCAGCATGAAATATTTTCATTCGCGTCCTGTTAGAGATTCAGGAAAAGATCCTCAAAATTCATCAGGAAATAATCTTGGACCTACATCTAAGAAGTTACAGGATTCTTTTGAAAGCGATATAGTTAAATATCAAAAAATAAATAAATTATCCCCAAATATTTTAATTCCCATCGATGCTGTCACATCTTCGTTTAGCGGATTGGACCCTCATATTAGTGTTCGCAATGCAGAACTTCAAATGCCCAGGGTTGCAAAAGCTAGGAATATAGAAGAAAAAGAAATATCAATTTTAATTGAGAAATTTACTGAAAAACCCTTTTTAGGAGTTTTGGGGCAAAAGCGAGTAAATGTTCTTTTATTAAATATTGCTTTAGACGAGATAAAGTAGAAATTTTAAAAATTATTCTAAATTCTTTAATTTTCTATTTAATTTTAGTGTTTGTAAATGACTTAATTTAAAAATCTTGTGAAGAAGGCATGCATTTTCAAGATAATATCTTGAAAATGCATGTTTTTGTTGTTGTATGATATAGAAAAACACACTAATGAGATGATTGTATCGGGAAATTCAAGTTCAATCTAAACTAAATTTTAATTTTTGACATAGTTCTTGTCTATCGACCTATATTGAATGTGATATCAAAGCAATACGTAATATTTGTGATTCAGGGATTTTAAAATTAATTGGAATAAATTAATTTTATTTTATGAATTTTTTAAAATTTGGATTGTTCAGACGATAGAGAACATGTAAACTAAGCGGATGATCCAGCGGCAATTTTGGATGATTAAAATCATCTTTAGGATTATGAACCATTCCTAATTTTTCCATTACTTTTCTAGAGCGTAAATTTTTAATAGCTGTGAAAGATACAATCTCTTTTAATTTTAATTTATTAAAGCCATAATCAAGTGCTTCTTTAGCACCTTCGGTTGCATATCCCTTGTTCCAATGCTCATAAGCAAGCCTCCAGGCAATTTCTATGCAAGGAGTAAATGAAGTATCATAATCAGTGCTGTGTAATCCTATAAAACCGATAAAAGGTGCAATGTTTTTTGCTTCAACAGCCCATAAACCGTAATCTTTTTCTTTTAGTTCTTTTATTAGTTTTTTTGCAATTTCATCACTTTCGGCTTTAGATAAGGTTTTTGGAAAAAATTCCATGACTCTTGGATCGGCATTCATTTTGGAAAAAGCGATGAGATCCGATTCTCTCCAATGTCTTAAAATAAGTCTTTTGGTTGTTAAAACAGGTGCTGGCATAAATTTTAAATCGTTAATAGGTCATAGATGAACTTTTTTGCCTCGTCATGTTTTTCTTGCCATGCATTAAGTAGCATTTGACGATTGGCCTTAGGATTATTCTTTTTAAATTCTTGTGAGAAATTAATATAAGCCCATTTTTTTTTCTATTTTCAAATTCTTTTTGCCAATAGTTTGCAAATTCCAAATAGGTTGGGGGATTGCCCTCTTCCCATCTTTTTTTTATCCAATCTATGCCGTAAGCTGTATAATGAAAATGATTTCCAATCAAACTTTTCAGAAAATCTCTTGTCGCATAATCATTTTTATAATTTCCATGAAGAATTAAAGTGTCTGCTGAAAAAGGATATTCTTGATTCTTCGCTGCTTTTGAAGCTGGAGGAATTTCAATACTCTTTATTTTTTTACCTTCTTTTAAAAATATAAAAATTCTATTGATAAAAGCAACTTTATTTCCTTTGAGATCCAGATTAAATTCTTCGCAAATGTTTTTGAGCTCTTCTATATGTAGAAAGTATAAAGCACTATGAATTTTTTCAAGATCGATAGGTGATAACAGAAAATTGCTAGTAAAATTTTTCAACATGAACAAATCATTTTTAAGAAGTTAATCAACATTTATTGTATTGGCAAAACATAATTAAAAGCAATTTTAAGAATAATATTAAAACCAAAAAATCTAGATTTTGATAAATGTTAGGCCTGGGCCAATCTAATATAAATTTTTTTATAAGAAAATCTAAGCTTTTATAAGGATTGCCGAAGGCAGAAAAATATTTTTTTATAAATCAAGCGCTTAGAATCTGCTTGAATCAGTAACTTTTTTTTATTAATAAACTGTTTTTACTGAACAATATCCACTGATGGTATTTGCCATGATCCGTCGATGATGGAATTATCAGGAGAATAGAATCTGAACATCAAAACAAAATTACCTTCAGGAGCTGGCAGCCAGTTACTTTCTTTTTCTTTTTCGGGGAAGATGTTTTGAATATACAAATCTAAAGAACCGTCTGAATTATATTTAAAGTTGTTTTTCTGTCCTATTGAGTAACGGTTTAAAGAATTTTTAATAAAAAAATATTGATCGTTATACATTGTAAGGGACCAAAAACCTTTAACAGGAGGTAGGTGGTCTTTTGGGAAATGAATAACATATTTATTTTTTCCATTTAAAGATAATCCATTGCTGTCTACATCTGTCATAGGATAAATTGCATCCTGCGGAAGGTTTGCACCAAGACCGATCATTGCTATTAACGCCCTTTGAAGATAATTGGTGCCGTATTCTCCAGTTGGAGATGATACTTTCCAGCCATTTATAAGTTTCGTTGATTTTTTCTCATAATCTAATATTTTCTGTTTCGCTAAATTGGCAGTGTTTTGAATCGCTGCTGATATTTCCGGACTTAATTTTTTAAGATCAAATTTTTGACCAGGAATAATTCCAATTTTGGCTAGTTTTGCCATGATTGCACAATCTTTGGCAGATGGGGGATTGTTCTTCATGAGAATGGAGAGCATATTAAAATATTTTTCTATGTTCATGTTATTTACTTGATCTCTGATTGATGTTTTCATGTCGATATTTTTATTTATGATGCCTTTAGGGGGGAGATAATTTTTTCCATATGAACTTAAAGGTATCAGTTTATACTGGTTTTGAATTTCGTAAACTTTTTTATAATCTTCTTTTGTTCCTAGACAATAAGTTCTTCCAATGATCCAAATAAGATTTGTAGGTGATCTGATTTCTTGTAAATCGTTTGGAACTGTTCCGGTAAAATTTGGTCCTGTGATTAGATAATCAGATTCTTTTGTATTGCCTAAGCGAGTCCCCAAAGTTTCAAAAACATTGCTCCAGCTGCTTAGCATTGACATTAAAAAATATCTATCCTCCATATTGGGGATATGCAAAACATAAGAGCCTTTAGATAAGTCTAAAAAAGCGATCGAATAAAGAGTGTCTGCATTTGGCGCAGTTATATCTTTAAAAGATGAATTTGGAAAATTCCTTAAATGATTGAATTGTCCCATTGGAGCTTTGCCGTTAGTTGCTGAATTAGTATTTGTTAAAACCTGTCTTGTCATCTCAATAGTTACAAGAGGATAACCGTAGATATAACCATCAACTGCGATATTTTCGATTTCGTTTTTGCTAGGTATTTTGTTTGATTTTGAGCAGGAGCTTAAAAACATTATTCCTGCTAGAAGGAAACTGGAAAATATAATTGTTTTTTTCATGATTATCTTTGGGTTATTTTTTTAATTTATGCTTTTTTTATTTTCTTTTATCAAATTGAAAAATCTAAGTCTAGGGTTCTTTTAAAAATTCAATACTTATTCTAGCCTTCTTCTAAAAAACCAAGTCGATATAGTTAAATTGAAAGCAGCAATTATTATGATTGGATAAAGATATGTTAGAAGAAGATCAAAAGACATGTCTTTTAGAAAAAGACTTCGTATGATAACGATAAAATGTCTTAGCGGATTTATAAGAGTTATTTTTTGCAGCCAAAGAGGCATATTGTCAATCGGAGTTGCAAAACCGCTTAATATCACTGCATTGGATATGAAAAAAAACGATGCCAGAAGGGCTTGCTGCTGCGTTTTTGATAAGGCTGACAAGAAAAGTCCGATTCCTACTACGGAAAGTACAAAAATGAACATGGCCATGAATGTCAATAATAAGGATCCTGTAAAGGGGATCTTAAAAGCCAATATTGCTGCAATTAAAATAAGAAGGCCTTCGCCTAGACCTATTACAATTCCAGGCGCCATTTTGCCGATTAGGATGTCTACAGGTTTTAAAGGAGAGACTAATAATTGTTCGAATGTGCCTAATTCTCTTTCTCTGGCAATTGATAAAGCTGTAATCAATATAGTTGTTACCATTGTTAATATGCCAACTAATCCCGGTACTGTATACCAGGTGTAGATCAAATTGGAATTGAACCAGTTCCTTGGGATTAATACCGTAGTTGGAGGGGGAAGATTGATGTCTTTAGTAAGCTCTGCATAATACTGCTCGATAATTTTATTAGAATAGCCTTGCAGGATTTGAGCGGTGTTTGATTTTCTTCCATCAAAAATTAACTGAATGTTTGCCGGTTTTTTTTCTAAAATATTTCTTGAGAACTGTGCGTCGATATGAATGACCATCAGCACTTTCTGCATTTCAATTTCTTCTTTTATTTGTTTAACGCTGGACAAGTATTTAACTTTTGAAATAACCGGAGCTCCTTGAAATCGTTGTATCAATTCATACGCCTGTTTTCCTTCATCTTGATTTAAGACGCCGATTGTGACATTTTTAACATCTAATGTAGCGGCAAAAGCAAATATGAATAATTGCAGCAAAGGGGGAATAATTATAATTATCCGGCTTTTTTTGTCCTGCCAAATTGCCAGAAATTCTTTTTTAATCAAAGCCAAAATACTGATTTTCCGCATTGCTAGTCCAGTCTTTTTTTTGTTCTAAATGCCATAATTGTAAAAAATACAAAAGCGAAAACTAGCAGCGCTAGAATGTTTATTATTAACAATCTCCAGACATTTCCTGCCAAAAATAATGTAGATAATGAAGAAACCATATATTTGGCAGGTATTATATGAGATGCTAACCTAATAAGATAAGGCATACTAGATATTTCAAATACGAATCCTGATAAATTAAAAGCTGGCATAAAACTTGTTAATATTGCTATTTGCGAAGCTATAAATTGCGATTTGGCTACAGATGAGATCAAAAGACCGAAACCTAAAGAAGCTAGCAAAAAAACGCTAGAGACAACTAATAATGCTAAAAAAGAGCCTCTAAAGGGAACATCATAAAAAACAATTGAAAGAAAGGTACAAAAAATCATAGACAGCATTCCAAGTGTAAAATAAGAAAACATTTTCGCTATAAAAAATTCTCTCATTGTAATAGGTGTGGCAAGCATTGATTCCATTGTTCCTCTTTCCCATTCTCTGGATATTACCAAAGCTGTTAGCAAGGTGCCGATTAGCGTCATAATAATTGCAATAGCTCCAGGAATTAAAAAATAACGACTTTCAAGCTGTTCATTGTACCAAAATCTTTGCTGGATTTGTATTTTGGGGATATCTGGCTCTGAATAAGTAAGCTTTTGCTGGATCAGCCATTTATTATAGGCTCCCATCACATAATTTTGGACGAAATTTGCTGTGTTGGGCTCGCTGCCGTCTGCAACAACATAAATGGGTCCTTTTTTATCTAATCTTTTTTTATAATCAGAAAAATAAAATGGAACTATTACCATTCCTTTTAGCTTTGATGCATTTATTTTTTTTTCGAGATCTTTTCTGCTGTTTGAAATATCAATAGAAAAATACTTTGAATCTTTTAACGATGCGTAAAAACTGGTAGCTTCCGGGTTTGTATCTTCTAAAACCAGACCTACTTTTAAGTTATTCATATCAAGAGAAACTCCAACTCCATAAATAAATAAAAGCACCATTGGAAATATGATGGCAATAAGAATAGTGCTCGGGTCTCGAATTATTTGAAAAAATTCTTTTTTTATTAATGCTTTTATTCTTTTTAATTTTTTTGAGAAATTTTTGTTACCCATTCGGCTTTTCTCCATTAGAATTACTTAACTCAATAAAAGCATCTTCTAATGTAGGAGATGGGAGATCTTTGGATTTAACAAGATCTTTCAGTTCATCTGGAGAACCGATTTTGATAAGATTACCGTTATTTATTAAACCAATTCGATCACAATATTCAGCTTCATCCATGAAATGAGTTGTAATAATTATGGACATGCCTTTTTGCACCATAGCATTAATATGTTTCCAGAACTCTCTTCTGGTAATCGGATCCACCCCGGATGTCGGTTCATCTAAAAACAGCACTTTCGGGCTATGCATAATAGCGCAGGAAAGGGCAAGCCGCTGTTTAAATCCCAGAGGTAAATCATGCGTTGGGATATTTGAAAAATTCTTTAAATCAAAAATATCCAACATCTTTTTTACTATTTCTTCTCTTTTGTCTTTCGCCGGATAAATGCTTGAAAAGAAATTTAAATTTTGAAGTACAGTCATGTTGTTATATAATGAAAATTTTTGAGCCATGTAGCCGATTTTTGATCTGGCCTGACTTGTTACTTTTTGAATTGAAAGTTCATCAATAAAAGCTTCGCCTTCAGTCGGTTTTAAAAGACCGCATAGCATTTTAAAAGTCGTGGATTTTCCCGCACCGTTAGGACCTAACAGACCAAATATTTCTCCTGGTTTTACAGAAAAGGTGATTTTATTAGCAGCTGTGAACGAGCCAAAACGTTTAACAAGATTTTTTACTTCAACGATTGGTTTATCATTTTTATTATCAATATTAATAAATTCAACCATTGGAGATAATCCCTTCTGGGCTCCTCCCAAAACATCCATGAAAGCATCTTCAAAACGGGGAACAACCTCTTTTAAAACAGCATTTTCGCCCGCTTGATAACTGCTGATATCCGGTTTAGTGTTTTGTTTTGCAACTAATCTGACACTGCTGCCTTGAATGACCGCATCGATTATATTCTCATCATTTAAGGCATTGCTTAATACTTTTCTTTTATCAATGGCATTTTCTATATGAAAACATCTCCCCCTAACAGTAGATGTCAATTTTTCAGGGGGGCCGAAAAAAAGCAGTTTTCCCAAGCTTAATAAAAGGACTTCTGAACATTTTTCTGCTTCGTCCAGATATGAAGTGCTCCAAATTACAGTAATATTTTCTTTCACTAGCTCTTCTATCATTTTCCAAAGCTCTCTTCGTGAAATGGGATCGACTCCTACGCTGGGTTCATCCAGAATCAGTAATCTGGGTTTGCTGACAAGAGTACAGGCAAGGGCTAATTTTTGTTTCATTCCTCCAGATAATTTTCCGGCTAATCTATTTGTAAAATTTTTTAAATTGGTAAATTTTAAAAGAGTGGCGAATCTTTCATTTTTTTGAGAAGCGCTCAATCCTTGCAGATCGGCATATAGATTTAAGTTTTGATTTACTGTTAAATCCTCATATAAGCCAAATTTTTGAGGCATATAACTGATGATCTCATAAATCCTGCTTGCATTTTCTATCGTATCGAATCCTGAAATTTTTATAGTTCCTTCAGTTGGTTTTAAAAGTCCTGCCATAATGCGGATCAAAGTGGTCTTTCCAGCTCCATCAGGACCGACTAGTCCAATGATTTTTCCAGGAAGAATTGATGCATTAATTTTTTCTAGAGCCAATCCTTGTTTAATATTAAAAGATTTGCTGAGATTTGATATTTCAATTAAAGGTTCATTTGCCATTTTGCTTATTTAATTGAAGTTTTACAGTAACCGGCATGCCTTGTTTTAAAGCATAATCTGGATTGTCAACGATTACTCTTAACCTGTATACCAGATCTGTCCTAAGCTCTAACGTTTCAACGTTTTTAGGCGTAAATTCAGCTACCGGAGATATAAAGCCGATGTGTCCTTTATAAACCTGGTTGCTGTCCGTTAAAATAGTTGCAGGCATTCCAAAATAAATTTTTCCTAAATTCGGCTCAGATACATATGCTCTTATCCAGACTGGAGATTTTATTGATAAAGTATAAACAGGTTCTCCCTGAATCAATATAGATCCAGGCTCTCTGATCCGTGAAAGAATAACACCTTCGGTCGGGCAGAAAATTTGCGTATCTTCATAATTTGTTAAAGCAGAATCTAACTGGGCCTTAGCTTCTTTTAATTTTGCCCGCATTGTCTGAAGATTATAAAATGAGTCATCATAATCTTCTTTTGAAATAGCATTTGGAGCAACCTGTGTGCGTTTTTGAAATTTAGCTTCAAAATTTTTCAGATCAAAGTCGATTGATTCATATTGTGCTTGTGCTTTAGCAACATCTTCTTCATATGGAATTTTGTCTAAAACGGCCATTAATTGGCCCTCTTTTACTTCATCACCCTCATCAAAAAGTACATTCTGCACCCTTCCAAAAACTCTAAAGCCCAATTCCACCTGCCGGATATCCACATTTCCCAGAATTATTAATTCATTTGGCTTTTTATTGTTTTTTTTTGAAAAATATATAGTTGCTGATACTCCTAATAAAAGTATTAATCCGATAATTAAATAAATCTTGATTTTCATAATTTAAAAATTTTGATAATGCTAATTTTCATAATTGCATTTTTTTATTAAAAAGCAAGAATGTTTTTGAGGGTTTGAAACAAGAGTAGATTACCTTACCAATGTAAATACTTAATTTTACAAGATATATTACCTATTTGAAAAGAGCTTTAAGAAATCTATTTTTTTAGCCGAAATTGAATTTAGTTTTTTAGTATGTTACAATTGTTGATAATATTGTTATGCTTAATATTTTTTTAATAAATTATTTTTTTAACTTATAGACATCAATTTTATGGAAAATTTTATTCGCTTAGCAAAACTTATGTCTCAAAGAGGAATTTGTTCCAGAAGAGAGGCTGAATATTTTATTGATATGAAAAAGGTTTTAGTAAACGGAAAGCTGATAGAAGAACAGGGTACGAGGGTTTCAGTAGATTCAAGCATCGAGCTCATTGATGATGCGGAAAAATATCAGAAAAATAAGGTAGTGATATTATTGAATAAACCTTTTGGAGTTGTATCGACACAACCGGAAAAAAAATATGTCGCTGCAATTGAACTCATAACAATGCAGAATCAATATAGGATTAAAAATAGCAGGATTTTTGAGAAGGAGCATTTACAAAAGCTCTCAGTGGCTGGACGTCTGGATGTTGATTCAACAGGACTGTTGGTCCTCTCCCAGGATGGTGTAATTGTCAAAAAAATTATTGGTCCTAAGTCCGAAATGGAAAAAGAGTATTTTGTAAAGGTATCAGGTGCAATTACAAAGGAAAAGATAGCTAAGCTTAGGTTCGGACTTTCTTTAGATGGAGAACTGCTTAAAGACGCGCAGGTAGAGATTTTAAATGCGAATAATTTAAGGTTCATTCTAACTGAAGGCAAAAAAAGACAGATCAGAAGAATGTGTGAAATGGTAGAACTGAAAGTGGTTTCATTAAATAGAGTTCGCATAGGAAATATTAAACTCGGCGATTTGCCATTAGGCAAATGGAGATATTTATCTGAAGGTGAAACTTTTCAATAAAGATTTATTTTTAATCAAAAGTTAAAAAAATATTTTTCTACTTAACTAGTGCAATCATTTGCAATTATTTCTTTAACTTAAGCTTAAAACAATGTGATATTGTGTGGGCAAATCTCAAAATCTTTATTAGTAAAATTAATAAAAATTATTCAATAATCGAAGTTTCTTCTTTATCGTAAGCAGGTTTAAAAAATTTATTATTTCCAGGTCTTGTTTTTCGATCATCTTTGCCGTATTTTTTGTCCGAACCAAATTTTCTATCTCCTCTGTTTCCAAAAGAAGATCCTCTACCGAATTTATTGAATCCTGATCTTGATTTTCTTTCACTTCGGTCTCCAAAACTTGAACCTTCTGCAAATTTTCTACCGAAGCTTCTTGGCTTTCTATCATCTCTGTCAAATGAAGAGGAATCATTGCCGAACTTTTTGAATTCAGGTCTTGGTTGTCTATCGTTTCGGTCGAATGAATCATCTGCGAATCTTTTATCAGGCCTTGATTTTCTATCTCCTCTGTTTCCAAAAGATGGCTCTTTGCTGAATTTTTTAAATCCAGATCCGAATTTTCTCTCGCTGCGATTTTCAAAGCCAAAATCTTTATTAAATTTTCTGCCAAAGCTTCTTGGTTTTCTATCTTTTCTTTCGAAAGAAGCGTCATCGAACTTTTTTCCAAATCTTGGTTTTTTGTGGTCTCGATCATTAAAGCTATTATTTTCTTCTGTTACTTCAGTGAATTCATCGATCTCAATTGATGCTTTTTCATTTGAGAAATCTGATTCAGGACGGGCGTTTTCAAATTCATCGTCATCATGAAATCTTTTGCGTTTCTTAAAGTTATCCCTTTTTTCAAATCTTTCATTTCTATCATTGTCGTTTCTATCATTGTCTTTAAACTTTCTTTCGCTTCTTTCAGGTCTTTCTTTCATTTCAGGAAGTTCTAGCGTTGTCATCCTGTGACCGATAAACCTTTCAATTTGCGAAAGGACTTTTTTATCTTTTGCTGTTGCAAAAGATAGTGCCAATCCTTTAGCTCCAATTCTTCCGGTTCTTCCGATACGATGGACATAATCTTCTAAAGTTCTAGGCAAATCAAAGTTAATAATATGGCTTACGTCAGGAATATCAATACCCCTTGCAGCAACATCGGTAGCAATAAGAAATCTTACTCTGCCTTGTCTGAATTTATTAATTGTCTGTGTTCGTCTGTTTTGAGGAATATCACCATGCAGAGCACAAGCATTAAAGCCATCTTCGATAAGTCTCATTTTAAGCTCATCAGCATAAGATTTTGTTGAAGTAAAGATAATAGCTTGTGTTATTGACTCATCACTCAAAATATGACTTAGTAATCTATGCTTATGATCAAGCCCTTTAGCCATATGAAGACGTTGCTCAATATTTTTTTGCTCCATGGCAATTTTAATTTTTACAGGATTATTCTGAAGGTCTTTAACTAGATCAATTACACTTTCTTTTAAGGTTGCTGAAAATAAAAGAGTCTGGTGTTTTTCCGGCAGCGCTTCTGAAATTTCAGTTACCGGTTCAATAAATCCCATATCTAACATTCTATCGGCTTCATCTAAAATGAAAATGTTAACTTTTGACAAATTGATTCTGCCAGCATTTAAATGATCTATTAATCTTCCAGGTGTGGCAACTAAGATTTCATAGGGTCTGGAAAGTTCTCTTTTTTGAATTGGATATGGTACCCCGCCGTAAACACATACAGTTTTCACTTTATTTAAGTATTTTGTGAATTTAATAGCTTCATTAGATACCTGCATGGCAAGCTCTCTTGTAGGAACTAAGATTAATATTTTTGGTCCGATTTTAGAAGAATTCTTATCTTCAGGTTCAGCTTGAAACAGCTTAGTTAATGAAGGCAATAGAAATGCTGCAGTTTTTCCTGTTCCGGTATGAGCTGATGCGCACAAATCCTTTCCTGCAAGTACTTGAGGTATAGCTTCTTTTTGGATTGGTGTCGGAGTTGCATATCCTAGTTCATCAATGGCTTGAAGAAGTTGGGGATGTAAATTTAATTCTTTAAATGTCATATAATATATGCTTGGGTTTATGAATGATGGAATTATAATATCAAGTTAAAAGAATGAAAGATACTTTTATTTCATTTTTATTTTATTTATGTTAAGTTTTTGAGAAAAATATTAATTTCTTTTTTTAATTGTATTGTTGTTATTATTAAATAGTTTGTTTAAATAAACGAATTGTTTTTAATGATTTTTATAATACTTCCTTTGGTTAAATAAATATTTGTAAATTATGAAAAAAATAGATGATGATTTAAAAAAATATCTGCAATTTCTTAATTTAAAAGTTGAAGTGCAAAATTGATTTAACATAACGTACCTTAAAATTCAGCAGTTTACAGATTGATATGTTCAGATGGTTGTTCATTAACTTTAATATTTCTTTTTAAGGACATAGGTTAGATAGAAAATTTTTTTAGGAATAAATAAGGTTACTGATTTCAAGAAATGAGTGCATTTTAATTAAATAACTTTTTCAAATCTTGATGGTATTTGAGCGACGAAAGCCATTTTTTTATTAGTAAATGGATGAATAAATTCCAGAAGATAAGCATGCAGGCATATTCTGGAAATCGGGTCACAACCTTTGGTCCCATATCTTTTGTCTCCTGCAATTGGATGGCCGAAATCTTTACAATGTACTCTAATTTGATGTTTGCGTCCTGTTTCTAAGGTAAGTTCTAAATATGTATAGTTTTTAGATCTTTTTAAAACTTTGTAATGCGTTATTGCAAGTTTTCCTTCTTCTTCATTCTTTGTGCTTACTACCTGAAAGTTACCTAATTCGACTAATCGACTTTCCCAAGTTCCTTCATCATTTATAACATTGCCTTGAACAATGGCATGATAAACTCTTTTAAAATCATGATTTTTAAACATTTCATCTAGCTTTTCCTGGCACTCTTCCCCTTTAGCAAAAATCATCACACCGGATGTTTCTTTATCGATTCTATGAACGGCAAAAATTTCATTTGTTTTAAAGTATTTTCTTAAAATTGATAAAATATTGGCTTCCTTATTTGTATCAGTTGGAACGCTTAGTAAAACCAGAGGTTTATTTATTATAACGATATGTTTGTCTTCAAATAAAATTTTTAAACCGAAAGAAAGGGGTTTTATTATAGGTCCGATACTGACTATCTGTCCTGGATTTAATAAAAGATTTGCTTTGTAGCAAACAACATTATCAACACTAACACGCTTATTGTTAAGGATGTCTCTTAAAGTTTTATTGGATGAATCCGGATAAAACAGTTTCAAGGCGTTAAGTAGAGAAATTTGTTCGGTAATTTCTTTTTTAAGCAAAATAGTTCCCATTTGTTGTGTTATGATTATATCAAAGAGAGCTTAAAAAAACTTCTTTTAAATTTTTTTTGATAAACTAAAATACAAAAACGCGAAGAATGCTGTTTAATGTTTTATTTAAAATTGTAACAAATTTAATTTACACAGGGTGTCTTATAACGATTTTTTAATTTTATCTATATCTTTATTTAAATCATTCATAGTGCTTGAATTAGAGTTTTCGATAAAATTTTGATAATCATCAGTTATCATTTTCTCAAATTTCCCACCTTTTTCATGAAGCACATTATTTAATATCTCATTCATTGCCTGAAGGGTTTCATTCATTGCTTTTTTTAGCATTTCTTTTTTATGAGCTTCATTTGTTTGAGTATATTCCTGCATTGCATCTTTAAAAATTTCACTTCCCTTTTCGAAATCTTTTCTATAGAGTTCTTTTTCATTAGGACTAAGTGGTGAAGGACCGTTAATACTGCTCATGTTTTTTCCTTTGTTGGTTAAAAATTTCATTTTAGCTTTTTCCAAAATTCTGTAAAGAAAATCAATTAACAATTAAAAATTTTAAAGATGTCTTTAAAAATATTATTTTAAAAAATAGAATCTAAAGAAAGGGGATTTTATATGAAAAGCAGGTTCTTCATTTTTTTAATTTTTATTTCTTTTTTTGCTTACGCAGATGTCCCTCGCGAACAAATAGAGACTGAACTATCACAGGCAGAAAAAGATTTCCAGATAGCTAAAAAAATGTTCAACCCATGGTATGGGGGACCTCTTTTAACAGGTTCAGGAAACGTGCTTCCTCCGGGATATGTAAACATCAATCCCGTATTGCAGATTACAGATAATTTTGCTGCTTATAATGCTTCTAGACATGCAAAATCCATTCCGGATTTTATTAGCATCAATCCTTCAATTGCTTTTGGTGTTGGTATAGTGAACAGACTTGATACGACTTTATCCTTGCAGGGGTATTATCAATCCCAAAGCGATGAAAAATCAGGGAATATCGGAGATACATCATTAAAGTTTGGTTTAGCAATATTAAAAGAAGAACCCTATGTTCCTGCTCTAAAAGTATCAGTTAAAGAAATTTTTCCAACAGGAAAGTATAAAAATCTAAAGCCTGAAAAGGCTAATGTTGAGGGAACCGGCGGAGGATCATATAAAACTGAATTAGGTCTTGGAATGTCAAAGGTTGTTTGGTGGTGGATAACCCATCCTATGCAATTTAGATTATCATTAAATTATGGATTCCCTGCAAAAGTTGGAGTTAAAAATTTCAATTCCTACGGAGGAGGTTTTAATACAAGAGGTCATGTTAGCCCGGGAAATTATTTCACTGGAAGCTTTGGTTATGAGTTTAGTTTTACACAAAAGTTTGCTTTTGCGGTTGACCTTGCTTATGAATATCACAACAAAACAACTTTTAGTGGATTTAATGGAACTTCAATCGATGGCGATATCGCCTCAATTGGCGGACCTTCAAATGATTTTTTAAGTTTAGCTCCTGCTTTTGAATATAATTTTACTCCGGATATTGCTTTGATTATAGGGGCTTGGTTCTCAGTTTGGGGTAGAAATAGCTTGGATTTTGGTGCAGGGTTAATCAACTTTTCTTATGGTTTTTAGAAATCATATAAATCGAATCTTGATTTGTTAAGAAAGAATATTTGCTTGAAAAAATAAGTAAGTTAGACCTAAACACAAATAATAACAATGTTTTAGATGAAATGCTCTAATCTCATTGTTTAATTATTCGCGATTCTTTCTTTTTATAATTTTAAAAAAGCATGATCAGAATTTTTTTTTGACCAAATGGGAATTTTTCTAGAAATTTTATTCTGATTGTAATAAGAAAAGGCTAAGAGGAGATTTTATTATTATGAAAGATATTATTCATGGAATTTCCCTTTTCAGGGATCAGGATATTTATTTTTTCAAAGAAGGCTCGCACTATAGATTATATGAAAAATTAGGAGCTCATGAAATTATAGTCAATAATCAGAAGGGAACTTTATTTTCTGTCTGGGCGCCAAATGCAAAGCAGGTTTCTGTAATTGGTAATTTTAATGGCTGGAATACACAAACGCATCCTTTAGCAGATAGATGGGACAGTTCAGGGATTTGGGAAGGATTTGTCCCGGATTTATCTGAAGGAGAAATATATAAATATCATATAGTTTCAAAATATAATGATTATATCACTCAACGAGCCGATCCTTTTGCTTCTTATAGCGAAAATCCTCCAAAGACAGCATCAGTAACCAGGAATTTAGATTATAAATGGAATGATCAGGAATGGATGAGAAATAGACAGAAATATAATTCATTAGAGTCTCCCTATTCTATATATGAAGTTCATCTAGGTTCATGGAAAAGAAAAGGAAATAACGAGTTTTTAACTTATGAGGATTTAGCCAAAGACCTAGTCAGATATGTAAAAGAAATGGGATTTACACATGTTGAGTTTTTACCAATAATGGAACATCCTTTTTATGGTTCCTGGGGGTATCAGGCAACCTCTTATTTTTCACCGACTAGCAGATATGGAACTCCTCAGCAGCTAATGTATTTGATAGATAGTTTTCATCAAAATGGGATTGGAGTGATTTTAGATTGGACAGCAGCTCATTTTCCATCAGATGGACATGGACTTAATTTTTTTGATGGCACTGCACTTTATGAGCATGCTGATCCAAGAAAAGGATTTCATCCTGACTGGAATAGCTGTATTTTTAATTATGGAAGGAATGAAATTAAAGAATTTTTAATCAGCAGCGCAATTTTCTGGCTGCACAAATATCATGTTGATGGTATTAGGATAGATGCTGTTGCGTCGATGCTTTATTTAGATTATTCAAGAAAAGAAGGAGAGTGGATCCCAAATGAAAATGGGGGAAGGGAAAACCTTGAAGCTATAGCTTTTCTGCAAACATTGAATAAAGTGGTGTACAGTCAGTTTCCGGATACCCAGGTTTTTGCTGAAGAGTCAACAAGCTGGCCGCAGGTGACAAGACCGACTTATTCAGGTGGTCTGGGTTTTGGTTTTAAATGGAATATGGGTTGGATGCATGATACCTTAAAATATTTTTCTCTTGATGCCATCTTCCGCAAATATCATCATAACGAGTTAACTTTTAGCATGCTTTATGCTTTCAATGAAAATTTCCTGCTGCCATTGTCTCATGATGAGGTTGTCCACGGTAAAGGTTCTCTTATTTCTAAAATGCCGGGAGATGATTGGCAAAAATATGCTAATTTTAGACTGTTATTTGGATATATGTATACTCATCCGGGAAAAAAACTTTCTTTTATGGGATCTGAATTTGCTTATGGTCCTGAATGGAATCATGATCAAAGTCTTGATTGGAATAATTTAAATTTGTATCAGCAAAAGATTATGCTTTGGATTAAAGATTTAAATTTCTTTTATAAGGAAGAAAAATGCTTATATGAAAAAGATTTCGACTGGGATGGTTTTGAATGGATCGATTGTACCGATTATGAAAAAAGTATCTTGAGTTATATAAGAAAGCCTAAATCCGGTAAAAATATCGTTTTAGCTGTTTGTAACTTTACTCCCGTTGTCAGGGAAAATTATCAAATCGGGGTGCCTTGCAGGGGAAAATGGAAAAAGATTTTAAATAGCGATGATAAGACATACTTAGGCAGCGGATTTAATAATTTTATTGAGGTAGATACAGAAGAAAAATCTTTTCATGGAAGACCATTTTCAATCAATCTGAGTTTGCCGCCTTTGGCAATCGTAATTCTAAAATATTTTGGAGATTAGGATAAATGAATCGTTTTATTTGCATACATGGACATTTTTATCAACCTCCCAGAGAAAATCCCTGGCTTGAAACGATAGAGCAGCAGGATACGGCTTTCCCATACCACGATTGGAATGAAAGAATCTTCTATGAATGCTATGCGCCAAATGTTGCTGCAAGAATTGTTGATTCCAATCAAATGATTATCGATATAGTAAATAATTATTCAAAAATGAGTTTTAATTTTGGCCCGACATTATTCACCTGGCTAGAGAAAAATTATAAAAATATCTACGAGGCCATAATACAAGCCGACAAAAAAAGTCAGGCTATGTATATGGGGCATGGTGCCGCTATTGCCCAATGTTATAGTCATATGATTATGCCGCTTGCAAACTTAAATGATAAAAAAACCCAGGTGATCTGGGGAATAAAAGACTTTGAACATAGATTTAATAGAAAGCCTGAAGGCATGTGGCTTCCTGAATGCGCAGTTGATTATCAAACATTGGAGCTATTTGCTGAGAATGGCATAAAGTTTACTATTTTGTCTCCATACCAAGCCGATAAAATTAAGAAGGTCGAGGAAAAAAATTGGGTAGATGTAAATGGCGGAAAGATAAATCCTCAATTTCCATATTTATGTAATTTGCCATCCGGAAAAAAAATAATTATATTTTTTTATGATGGAAGTATTTCCCATGACATTGCTTTTTCTGATTTATTAAAAAATGGGGATAATTTTGCCAACAGATTAATTGGAACATTTCCAAACGATAGTGAAACAAGATTGGTTCATGTGGCAACTGATGGAGAAACTTTTGGTCATCATCATAAATTTGGAGATATGGCTTTAGCGCATTGTTTTAGACGGATTGAAAAAGATAAAAATGTTGACAGCATATTGTATGCAGCCTTTTTAGAAAAATCTAAAGTGCTTTCAGAAGTTAAGATAATTGAAAACAGTTCATGGAGCTGCGCTCATGGTGTCGGCAGATGGTCAAAAGATTGCGGATGCAAAATCGATCCTAACTCAAAGTTCAATCAAAAATGGCGAGAACCTTTAAGAAATGCACTAGATTATTTAAGGGATAATTTAAATGAGTTATTCCAGGTTAAAATGAAAAATTATTTTGAGGATCCATGGCAGATTAGAAATGATTACATAGATTTAGTTCTAGATAGATCTCTCCAAAACACAACTAATTTTTTTAATAGGAATTTGAAGAATCAAATTACTGAAAATGATAAGGCTTTGATTTTTAAATTGCTGGAAATGCAGCGAAATTTAATGGCTATGTACACAAGCTGTGGCTGGTTTTTTGATGAGATTTCCAGAATCGAAACTCTTCAGATATTGCAATACGCTGCAAGAGCTATCCAGCTGGCCTCAGAAGTTGATCAAAAAAATTATGAAGATGGTTTTATTTCGATGCTGGAAAAAGCTGCAAGTAATATCGAAGAATATAAAAATGGAGGTTATATATATAGATCCATAATAAAACCTAAAATTTTAGATCTGAAAAGTGTTGCAGTTCATTTTGCTATTTTATCCTTATTTGAGAAGAAAAGTGAAAATTCAAGTATTTATTGTTATTTTGTCGAAACGTCTTCTCATGAAATATTTACTTTCGAAGATAAGAAAATATCTTTTGGGAATGCATCGGTCTTTTGTAATTTGACCTGGCAGAAGGTAAATTTTAATTTTGTAGCTATTTATTATGGGGAACAAAATGTAAAAGTGGGGATCAATATTTATGAAAAACAAAATGATTTTTCTAAAATTTTTAATTCTCTGAAAGATTCTTTTTTATCCAAAGATCTTGCTAAAACAGATGAAATTATTAATAGTAATTTCACGTCTCATGATTTTTCATTTTGGGATTTGTTTCAGGATGATAAAAGAAAAATTCTTAAAAGAATTTTAAAGTCGGCTATTCATGAAATAACAACATCTCTTCAAAATATTCATTCTCTTCATTATTCGCTGATCACCGAGATGAGGGAAAAGAAACTTTTGCTTCCAGCAGTTTTAGTTAAAAGCCTTGATCTGATGCTTTCAATGGATCTGATGGAAATTTTAGATGATGAGAGTATAAATTTTGATCAACTGAAAAAAACTATTGAAGAGGTCAAGAAATGGGGGTTTCAATTTGATATTAAAAATCTAAGTTTCAAATCCCTGAAAAGAATTGAAGCTTTCATGGAGCATCTATCAGCTGATCCATATAATATTAATATTTTAAATCAAATTAATGAAGTTTTTGAAATTTTTTCTACTATTCCAATGACCTGGAACCTATGGAAGGCCCAAAATATATATTTTTCTTTATTAAAAAAATTCGCTTTGGAAGATTTCAAGACAAAAAGAGCGGAAGAAGGGTCTATTCCCTGGATAGAAGGCTTTAAAAAACTTGGTAAGTTTCTGAGTGTTAAGATCTAATGTATTTTTTTTGATTAAATATTTGAAAAAGAATAATCTAATACATAAACATTAATTATTTATGTAATTTAAACATGTTTCAAAAAGATCTATTTGGGGTTTACAGCTGTTGAGGAAATGAAAAAAAAGATTCTTTTTGATTCTCTAAATTTTCCAGATAATATTAATTATTTATTATACGTTAAACAAAATGGACACCAATGGTGGGTATAAAATATGTCGCATTCAACATTATCAATTAAAAAATTAAAAAATCGTAAATCAAATCAAAATTTGCAGCAGACTTTAGGTCCTGTTGCTGATTTGGAAAAACATCTTCCTTCTGAATGGTGGAAATCATTATTTAATTCAGTATATCTAAAAACTGATGCGGATATTGTTGAAAATCATAAAATTACAGCAGAAGATGTTGATAATTTAATAAAGTTCACGAATATAAATACAGAAGATAAAATTTTGGATTTATGCTGTGGTCATGGCAGACATTCCTTGGAGCTTGCTCGAAGAGGATTCAATAATATTATGGGCATCGATAGATCAAGATATCTAATCAGATTGGCAAAAAAAAGAGCAGATGAGCAAGGCTTGTACAACATTAAGTTTTCAGAAGGAGATGCTCGCAAAATAAATTTAGAACAAAGCAGCTTGGATTGTGTAACCATTTTAGGAAATTCCTTCGGATATTTCGAACAAAAACAAGATGATTTAGTTGTTTTGAAAGAAGTTAATCGCATTCTTAAACCAAATGGATTTCTTTATTTGGATATTACCAATGGCCAGTGGATGCAAAAAAATTATCAGCCAAGAAGCTGGGAGTGGATAACTCAATCTCTTTTAGTTTGCCGAGAGAGAAATTTGTCTTTGGATAAAACAAGACTTGTATGCAGAGAAGTTGTAGTGGATGTCGAAAAAGGGGCGATTGCTGATCAATTTTATGCAGAGCGGCTGTATTCTTTTGATGAGTTAAAACAATTTTTAACCGAAGCAGGCTTTCAGCAAATTGAGTTAATGGATTATGTGCAAGTTGATTCTAACAACCTAGAACATCAAGATCTTGGAATGATGGGTCAAAGAATAATTTTAAAAGCAAAGGCTTCAGAAAAAATTAATTCTTTTTCAAAAAAATTTATTAAGTCAAAAATTAAATGTTGTGTAGTTCTAGGTGATCCCAGATTGTCTGATCCTATTAAGAAAAACGGTAAATTTAATGAAGAAGATTTTAATACTATTGAGAAAATGAAAAGCTCCCTTAAAACTTTAAGCGATTTTGAATTTGATTGGGTTGATAATCATTCGACAATGCTTCAGGCATTGATGAAAAAACCTACAAATCTGGTATTTAATTTATGTGATGAGGGTTATAGGAATGATCCTAATATGGAATTGCATGTGCCGGCTCTTCTAGAAATACTTGGTATTCCTTATACCGGTGCCGGTCCAACTTGTTTAGCTACTTGTTATGATAAAGCTTTAGTTGCAGGATTTGCAAAATCACTAGAAATTCCAACTCCAGATGAGATTATTATTGATTCCAGTAATAATTCGGCAGCTATGCCTGGCAATTTTCCCGCTTTATTGAAACCTGCCAAGGGAGATAGTTCTATGGGTATCACCCA
The DNA here is from genome assembly GCA_041661445.1 of Parachlamydiales bacterium. Classification (GTDB taxonomy): domain Bacteria; phylum Chlamydiota; class Chlamydiia; order Chlamydiales; family SM23-39; genus JBAZUK01. Next base: position 50,165 of record JBAZUK010000003.1, on the reverse strand, counting down.
GCATGCAGTGGTCAACTCAACCGAAGAGCTGGTTTCTTATTTCAATTGGTTAAAAACCATATGCCCTCATGTGCCAATACTTGTTCAGGAATTTTTACCTGGTAGAGAATTTTCTGTTAGCATATTAGGAAACAACCCTGATTATGAGGTTCTTCCTATTTTGGAAGTTGATTATAAGAATTTAAATGAAAAGTTACCTAAACTTTTATGTTATGAATCAAAATGGGATCCGCAGTCTCCTTATTGGAACGACATAAGATACAAACAAGCTAATTTAGACAACGAAAAGCAGTGTGCGCTTGTAGATGCCTCAATCAAATTATTTGAAAATTTCAAATGCAGAGATTATGCAAGATTTGATTTCAGAGAAGATGTAAATGGACAATTTAAGCTTTTAGAAGTTAATCCTAATCCAGGCTGGTGCTGGGATGGAAAATTAAATCTCATGGCTAGCTTTGCTAATATTAGTTATTCCAAACTACTCGAAAAAATACTTTTGATAGCTCTGGAAAGAACAAAAGTCATATAGAAATCTTTACCCGAAATTGCTTGGGAGTCAAATATTTGACTTCCAAGTAGTTTTGTTGTCCTGAAATTATTTTTTTACAAAATAATTTCATTTCATCTATTCTTATTTTATAAGAATCTCAAGGAAAAAATTATGAAAAATGCAAGTTTTAAAACCGGCTTTGGCTTTGGTATAGGATCTGGAATTATTACAACATTAGGTCTTATGATCGGTCTTTTTTCTACAACGAATTCTAAAGGAATAGTTATAGCAGGTATCTTAACCATAGCTATCGCAGACTCTTGTTCAGATGCGCTTGGCATTCATGTTTCACAGGAATCTTTAGGAAATCATACAAACAAAGAAATTTGGTTTTCAACCCTGTATACATTTTTATCAAAATTTTTTGTCACTCTGACCTTTTTGCCTATAATAATAATATTTAATTTAACCTTGGGAATAATCCTTAATATTTTTTGGGGATTTATATTATTGTTTTTATTCAGTTATGTTGTTGCAAAAAAACAAGGCAACAATCCGTATAAGGCAGCCATGGAGCATATTGCCATAATGTTTTTTGTTATTACTGCGACTTATTATTTAGGTAAATTGATCGATAGAATTTTTATATCTTAAAATCAATTTAGGCAATTTTTTTTCGTTCTTTCTTTTTTTCTTTGAGACTTTTTCTCAATAAAAAAGCTATGTCTATGTTTTTTGTTGGTCCAGGTTTTTTCCCTTTTGCTGTTACTCTTTGATTTTTTGATTTTTTTAGAATGATTTTTTTAAGGTCTTGAACATATGTATCTTTATAACTTTTGGCATTGAATTTTGTTGATAATCCTTCAATAAGACTAATTGCGATATTTAACTCTTTTTCAGAACTTTTTTTCTTTGAAGTTTCAAAATTTTTATGAGATATGATTTCATCAGAAAATCTCAATTGTATCATCAGCAGCGTATTAAAGTAGGGTTTTATAATTGCAAGATGCTCTTTGTTGTGCAAAACAAATTTTGCAACCCCGATCTTATCGGTTTTTTTTAAGGATTCGAGCAGCAATTGATAAGGTCTAGCATTCCTTATGTCTGCCTCTAAAAAAAATGGCTTTTCAAATAAAATTGTATCGATTTCATTTTCATTAACAAAATCTATTATATCTATGCTGTTTGATTTATGAATATCCGCTTTTTCAAAATCCGATTCTTCTAGAAATACATATTTGTTTTTTTCAAATTCGTAACCTTTTATTACATCCTCCCAAAGAACTTCTTCATTGTCTTTTTCACAAATTCTTGCAAATTTTATTTTTCCTTTGTCTTCTTTGTGAAATAAATGGAAATGAAGTTCTTTTGATCTAAGGGCGCTATATAATTTGATTGGGATAGAAACTAACCCAAAATATAAATAACCTTTCCAAAGAGGGTGCATAAACTCTACTCGCGTTTATTTTAATAAATAATTGAGTTCCTTATTTAGAGCAAATGGTTTTAGATGGATTTTTATATGAACGGTGTTTTTTTTATGCTTTCATAAATTTTTATTGATTCCCTCAAAGATTTGGCCATTTTTATAAAGCCATTTACCATTTAATTTTTCAAAATGTGAAATTTCACTGAATGAAATATCAGAATTGCTGCTCTTTAAATATGCAATGAATGTTACAAAGGCATTTTTGTGGTTTTCTTCAAAATCTAAAATTTCTAAATTTTCAAAACTCGTATTTTTACAAAATTCTTTGATTTCCTTTGTCAGAGTTTTTAGATCTTTTTTGAAACAAGGATTATCCGGATGGCTTGTTTTGATTATATATTCGACTAATCCTAATGCATATGCGCTAAATCTTGAGCGCATCAGAACATAAGCATTTTCGGGATAGCTTTTTTCAAGATGATAGCTCTCTCAACAGTTTTTATATAGCTTTTGGCTTTTACAGGGGCATTTTTCGTTCATAAAAATAAGTATGGTATATCAAAATAAAAAATATCAAAAAAAAAATAATTTTGTTATTACAAAAATTATTAAGTAAATAAACAACGAGGACTAAAATGGATTTTTTTTCATTAAGTATATATTTAGCTCAATTAATAGGATTAGTTTTTTTTATAATTGGAATAGCTTTTATTTTTAAGCCTGCTGATTTTCAGATCCTGGCAAGAGAAGCTGTTAAAAGTTATCCGATTATCATTGTAGTTAGTTCTCTAAGACTGATTGTAGGTCTAGCGATTATTCTAGCCCATAACCTTTGGGTTGCTGATTGGAGAGTATTAATTACCATTCTTGGATGGATGTCATTAATCATGGCAATCGCAGGATTGTACTTTTTAAAAGATTTTTCTAAAATCATTAGCAAAATTCTAAGTCATAAAAATGCATATGTCTGGATAGGTACAATTTTATCAATCATCGGAGCTTATTTAGCTTATAATGGTTTTTATTATTAAATCAAATTTTGCTTAAATTTTTTCAGCGGGTTTTCTAGGCCCGCTTTTTTGTTGTATTTTTCTTTATAAATATTATAAAGATTCAATAACATTTATCATAAAATCAAATTTAAGTGTTTTTATGCTCAATTATTCTAGTTGGATCGAGATCGATCTAAAGCAATTTAAAAAAAATATAAATGTGATCAAGTCTCAGATTAATAATTCTCTTTTTTGTCTTGCTGTAAAAGCAAATGCTTATGGGCATGGTCTTGTTGAATTGTCCAAGGTAGCTGAAAATGAAGAGGTGGACTATTTGGCGGTAGCTAATTTTTTAGAAGGTATTAAAGTCAGAAATGTAAATGTTAAACTTCCGATAATTGTTTTGGGAACATTTCATGAAAATCAGATAAAAGATCTTATAGATAATGATCTAGAGATAACCATAAGTTCATTTTTTAAAGCAAAAATCCTCAAAGAATACTGTGCAAGAAACAACAAAGTATGCAAGGTCCATTTAAAAATTGATACTGGGATGAGACGGATTGGAGTTAAACCTGACACGGGAGTAGAATTATATAAATATTTAAAAAACGAAAAATGTTTTATCTTAAGAGGAATTTTTTCTCATTTTGCCTGCGCTGAAACTCCAAATCATCCAATGAATTCAATGCAGTACAGTGATTTCGATAATTTTATTAAAAAAGTGAAACCGGATAAGAAAGTTATATGTCATATTGCCAATTCAGGAGCACTTTGCAATATGGACAATCCTTTAAAAGATATGGTTAGGCTGGGAGCTTTGCCTTTTGGCTGCTATTCAAAAACGCTGCCTGATAAGTTTAGCGATATAAAACCAATATTTTCGGTCAAAAGCAAAGTATCATTTTTTAAAGTTGTTCAGAAAGATGAAGGAGTCAGTTACTCGCATACTTATATTACAAAAGATACTACTAGAATATTGACTATCCCTATTGGCTACGGTGATGGCTATCCAAGAGCTTTGTCAAATAAGGGTTCTGTGTTAATAAGAGGCAAAAGACATCCGATTGTTGGAACTATCTGCATGGATCAGTTAATGGTAGATATTGGAAATGATTCTGCATATATAGGCGATGAAGTTGTTTTAGTGGGAAATCAAATAAATGAAAAAATTGATATCAAGGAAGTCGCTTCTTTATGCAACACGATTTCTTATGATATTTTATGTTCTTTTAACGAAAGACTGCCTCGGGTTTATGTAAACTAAGATAAAATTCTTATGAAGAATATGAAGATAAATAAAAAGTTAAAATATTCATATCATGTACACTCGCTTTTCAGCGATGGTAAAAATTCGATCGAGGAACTTATTGCCGGCGCAAAGGAATTGGGATTAGATGAAATTGGAATATCCGATCATTTTAATTTGTCGAAAGCTGATAATTTAAGTAGCTGGGATATGTCATTAAATAAGCTTAAAGATTATGTTTTGAGAATATCCGCTTTTTCCAATATGACAAAGCCGATTGTTAAATTAGGTCTTGAGGTCGAGTTTATTTCTGAAACTGTTGAGGAGTTCAGAGAGATAGCCAAAATGATGCCTTTTGATTATCTTATTGGATCTGTTCACTTGGTAGACAGGTTTCTAATTGATTCGCCATGGGAGTTTTTTTTAAGAGAGAATAAATTAGATGAGCTTCCAAAGGATTTTTGTAATGAAATAGCCAGAGATTATTGGATTTTGATACGGGAAATGGCACAAAGCAGGGTTTTCGATATTGTTGGTCATTTAGAATTGTACAAGAAATTTAATATACAGCCTCAAACAGATCTAACTGAAGAAATAAAATCTGCGCTCGAGGCTATTAAAGATGCAGACATGACAGTTGAGCTGAACACATCGGGCTTATATTATCCTTGCAAAGAACAGTATCCATCGTTCGATCTATTGAAAAAATGTAAGAAACTTGATATTCCGGTGATAATAACTGCAGATGCTCACCAAAAAGAGCATTTGACAAGGGGTTTTGATATAGCTTATAAATTGTTGAAAGAAGCGGGTTATACAAGACAGGCATATTTTACTAAAAAGAAGAGATTTTTTACTGATCTTTAAGATTATTTTCTAAAGAATCTTCCTTGTAAACAATCAGTTCAAAATCTTTAGAATCTGATAATAATTTATTTTTCAAGCACTTTGGTCTGATATCCATGGATAAGAGCTCATTTTGTGAAAACCATTTAAAATGAAATTTTTTGATTTTGCCGTCCTCTTCTCTTTGAAAATGGAATTCATCTCGAGAATTTATTGGGTGATCTGAAGGAATTTTTACTTCATAATAAAAACCTATTTCATGAAAAGGAGCGCCGTTAAAAGGAAAGAAATTCTCTATTATCCAAATCAAATTTCCAATTTCAGCTTTTGCGTTCATTTCTTCTAAAAGTTCCCTTTCCAAGGTTTCTTTAGTTGACTCATGCATTTCTACTCTGCCGCCTGGTAAAAACCAATAACTTACATGAGGTTCATTTAAAAGAAGAATTTTTTCGCCTTTCTTTACAATGCCGGCAGTGCGTAACTGAAAAATTCCCTTCTGATTCTTTATGACAAGCATGTTTAAGTCCTTTTAATATTTAACAGGTTTTCAAAAATTAAAATAAAAGTTCATTCAAACTATTATGGCAATAGTTTTTTTTCAAGGTTTAAATTCAGATTTAATAAAGAGAATTAATAAGATTCTAATCTAATGAAAATTCCATACCATCATAAGCAATTTCAAATTCAATCTCTTTTTTTGCAGCAAGATCTTCTATTATTTTTTTTGCCTTTTTTTCATTTTTAACAATATCTGAGCCGCAATGGGTTATTATCATTTTTCTGACGTTTTCTTTTTTACACCAGGTAAATTGCTGTTTTATATTTGCATGACCAAAAAGGGCGTTGGTTTTTTTGTCTTTGCGTACCATGTTCCTTTGAATGGTTGCGCCATCTCCTATATAGAAAATAATGTTTTTTAACGCATTTTTTCTATCTTCGATCCAAAGGACATCAGGAACATAAAAAAATGCTGATTTTTTAACGGAGATTCTATAACCTACAGCTGGTGCTTTGATTGAATGGATAACTTCAAATGCTTCAAAGTTTATCTTTTCAATTTTTTGCTTTTTATTGATTTTAATGAGCTTTTTGAATTTTTTTTCAATTGGAAAATTCTTCAAAATATTCCAACTGTCATGTGTTGCCCAAACAGGGCAGGGAGCCCCATTTTTAAGACCGAAAGCATGATCGGGATGAGCATGGGTGATAATTATATGATCAGGATTTATCTTTTTTAATTTATTTAAATAAGTTTCACCACAGTCGATCATTATTCTTTTGTTTTTATGTATAATTAATAAAGAAGCATGATTCATGTGGCGCTTGGACTTAGGTTCGATATAACCTCTGGTCCCAAGAAAGACTAACTTCATGATTTATGAGGTTTAGTTTTATATTTAGTCTCAATCTTTAATTCTTCATTATTTTGAATCAATTCTTTTGTTTCTTTATCTTCGATTTTTTCTTCAGCTTGAATTCTTTTTTTATGATTTGGATCTGGATTAACAATTTTTCTTTTCATAAATTTTCCTGTTTTTATTACTAAATATGAAGTATCTTTATATATCATTTGAAATCAAGTTTTATTTTTAAAATCATGAAAATTTTTGAAAAAATCTATCAAGAAGTTAAAAAAATACCAATCGGACAGACTAGGACTTATGGTGAAATTGCTAAAATAGTTAAAACCACGCCTAGGGTTGTCGGATTTGCCTTAAACAAGAATAAAGACCCGATTAATATTCCTTGTCATAGAGTCGTTTTTAAAGATGGCAGCGCTTCGCCGGGATATGCTTTTGGAGGCAAAATTGTGCAAGAGCAGAAACTTAAGGAAGAAAAAGAATCTATCGGAAAATTAGCAGAGTGATCTAAGGTCTCTTAAAACTTGTGTTTTTTAATACGCGTTATAATGCACTCTTTCTTTTATAAACCTGTCCTCTGGTTTTTTTTGCTCATCGGGATAACCTATAGGGATTAAAGAGATTGGTATTATATTATCCGGAAGCTTAAAAAGTTTTTTAAAGTTATCCATATGATCTTTTCTAAAGTATATTCCAACCCATACTGAGCCCAATCCTTTATCATGAGAGGATAACAAAATGTTCTGTGTTGCAGCAGCGCAGTCCAGTAGCCACATGTCCTTGGATTTTTCAAGTTTTAGATCTGCGCAAACTAAAATTGCCATTGCAGCAGTTCTGCACATCCCGGCATATGGATGGATCTTCGAAATATCTTCTAGAATTTTTCGGTCCTCAATAACTATAAATTGCCAAGGCTGCTGATTGTTTGCCGAAGGAGCGTGCATGGCTGCATGCAATATTTCATCAACTATATTCTTAGGTACTTTATCGCTTTTAAATTTTCTTATACTTCTTCTTGTCAATATTGCCTGCATTGTTTCCATAAATATCCCTTCTTATATTTTTATTTCTCCGAATAGTTTGTTTGCTGAGTATATTTTTTCATGTAATTTATCGGACCGTTTTCATAGCCGGCATTTTCAAGCCACCAATTAGGGTAACCGACCAACTGAGCCATTTCAGGTATATTGATAAATCCATCACGATACTTTGCAAGCAAGAGATTAAGCAGTGACCACCATTCGTTAACGATGAAATCACTGTTTTTTATGCAATATTTTGTTAAAAATTTTTTAGCTTTTTTAGGAGATTTGTCAAACATTTCAAGAGCTTTTTTTTCTAATTCCAATTGGTTATCAAATTCTAGTTTTTCAAGTTCATTTTGTTTTTTTATGATATCTTTTGAAGCATAATAAAAATAACTTATCCAATTTGCGCAAGTGTTAAAAGGCCACCATGCATTACTTTTATCAAAAGTCTGAGGAGAACCGTACTGTATGTTTTTTGGCAGATCATTAATTCCTGCATAAAATGGTACAAAACAACTTAAGGATGCATCGTCAAAGCCGATCCAAGTTATGCCACCGATCGCATCCGGCAAATAGTCTCTTATTTGAGTAACATAGGTATAACCTGTATAATAAATTGAAATAGATCTTTCCCACGCGCCTTTTAATTTTGTTTTCATTTTATTAGGAAAATCTACTCTATCATATTTTCCAACATATCTATTTGGACAGCCATAAGGTCCTGCAGCAGTCCCTTTAGTTAAATCAAATTCGGTCCCTTCATAATGATCTCTATGGATTTTCATGATGTCTTCAATTGTTAAAGGATTTTGAGGCTTGATCGAAAATGGATAATATTTTGTGAATGCATTTTCAACATAAGGACTTAATTTCAAAGACGGATTGATCAGATCAAATGCTCTCCATACCCTTCTTAAAGAATAATATGGATGATCAAACTCTCCAGGACAAACAGCCTGAAGCCAATTTAGAGTTTTGTTTTTATTCCAATTATATTTTTTTGAAAGATCAAAAAGATTTGATGAATATAAAATATCAGGATCATCAGGGTTGATCTCTTGGATTCTAAATTGATTAGCAGCTACAAAAACCTCTCCGTCAGGAACTTTTTTTGCTACCCAAATCGCAGATTCACCTTCCGGATCACAGCTGATTTCAAAAACCCAGCCTTCTTCTTTATCTGCTACTAACAAGGTTTCTCCATAGCCATAATACCCGTATTTTTCTGCAAGAGCTCCCATAAGATGAATTGCATCTTTTGCTTTATCGCATCGCTCCAAGGCTATTTTAGATAATTGACCGATTCCCATAATTCTTTTACCAATTTCCTGATCATAATAAAAATATGTTGAATTTGTGCATTCTCCCAAAGAAAGTTGTTTTTCATTTATAATTCCGTAATTCCCGTCAAAATAACTATAAGTGCTGGCAACTTCATCGATATAACCTAGAGGTTCAGTGGGCTTATATCCTTTAATATCATAGGCCTTTGAAGATGATTTGCCGACATATCTAGGATAGTTGGTTGTTAAATCGGGGTAAATAGCCCGTCTATCGCCCTTTTTATTTTTCTTTGCAGGGACAGATACGATTCTCTGATCCCCAAGCTCATCATCATCGCTATGGCTTACGATAAGAGAACCATCTTTTGTCGCTTTTTTCGTTACCAAGATAGTAGTGCAGCAAAAAGCTTTTGATGTAATTATTAGTATGAAAATCAAAAAGAACTTCTTCATTTTTTATCCCTTTTTTAATTTCTGTTTAAAAAGTAGCAATGCTTTTTTTTAATAAAATTTTTTCTTGTTTAAAAATATCTTTGGAAAGTTTTTTATAAGATAGAGTTGTTGTATTTAAATTAGAAAAAAAAATCATATGTCTTTCGTGGTTTTAAAAATTCTTTAAAGCTATGGCTTTTAATTTATAAATAAAATAAATTGTGGATTTGAAAAAAACATTAATAGAAAGATTGTGAGAAAAAGAAGTGAAATAAAACGATGTTTTTTTCATAATTACTCCTATAATTGATTTTTATTATAAAAATAACTTTTTTACAAGATTATATGACTTTAAGTAATTATTTTAATTTAAAAATTGAAAAATCTCACCTAAAGGCATTTTTTGCAATTTTTATTTTGTTTCTTTTGCCCGCTGTGTTCAGAATATTAGATCATAACTTTCAAAAATATTTCGGGCTAAATAAATACGTTAATGTTTTTGATTTTATTTTCATTGGAACGGCTGCGTTTTTTTTTATTAGAAAAGATCAATTAAAGAAATATGTTTCATTGAACACCTCTTTAATCGTTTTGTTTATATGCTTATCTAGAATGTCTATTTTTTTCTCTGATGGCGAGATCCATCATAAAGCTTTTTATGATCTTTTTAGAGCTTCTCTTGCCATGTTTTTAATTTTTGTTTTTTTAACAACATATTTTAGAAGAAATTATGAGTTTGTTTTTAAATGCTTTTTTATGCTTTTTTTTATATTTGCCTTTTTTGAGTCTATTGTGGGTATTTTACAATTTATTTTACAAAGACCTCTTGGACTATCGTTTTTAAATGAACCCTTTTTTAGTATAAATAATTCACATTCTGCAAAAATTTATATTTCTGAAAATTCATTAGGGATATTTAGTAATATTATTCATTCAAAAAATGGTGATTATTTAAGATCCCACGGTACATTCTTGCATCCTAATGTTTTTGCCGGGTTTTTAAACATATCTTTAATTTTGACTATGTATCAGATCCATAAAAGTAAAAAAAAGATAGTCTTTAGCATTTTTTTGATCCTGCAGCTAGTTGCTTTGATCCTGACCTTTTCTAGAGCAGGAATGCTGGCATTTGTTTGCAGTTCATTTATGTTTTTTATCCTGATGAAGATTAAAAAAAATGATGTAAAAAAAATGGGCCTAATTTTTTTAACATGCTCTTTCGTAATTCTATGTGTCTTTTCAAAATTTATATTAGAAAGAGGATTGCTTGGAAGTCTTTTTCAGTCAAATAAAGCAAAAGAATTAAATTGCAAAAGCGATAATTTACGTTCTTCATTAAGTCAGGTTGCAAAAAAAATGATTAAAAAAAATCCTGTTTTAGGAGTTGGTTTTAGAAATTTTTTAATAAAAAAAGATGAATATTCCAATCAAAAACTGGAAAGGGCTTATGTCCATAATATTTATCTTTTAATAGCATCAGAAAGCGGATTTTTGGCTTTGATGATTTTTTTGCTTTTATTAACTTCAATTATTTTTAATGCTGTTAAATACTGTATAAATGATTTATTTATTATTTCGATCTGTATAATTTTTAGTTTTTTAATTATTGGTTTTTTTGATCATTACCCGATTTCCTCTTATTTTGGCAAAATCGTGTTGTTTTCGAATATAGCAGCGCTTAATTTTTTAACAGAAATTAGTAAACCTCTTTCATACTCTCAAAAAGCTTGTCTTTATCAATAATTGCAATTTTTGAAATTTTATCATCTACTCCATATGATAGATAAATCATATCTTTATTGTTTTCTTTTCTCACTACAAAGCCTGTAGGAAAATATATTCTAGTCTTTTTTGAATCGCTTAAAAGTATTGGAAACTTTGATACTTTGGTGATTTTATAAGGAGGTTTTGATTGAAAGGTATAAGCTCCCATGACATAAAACTTTCTTTTTTTTGTCTTTCCGAAGCAACTGTGAAAAAAAGCAAGATATTCATCATCAACTAATTTAGCAGGGCTTCCGCCTCTAGGTTCACCCCATTTCCAAAAAAATCTGGAATAACCTATATTTTTTGGGAAAATCAGATGCTTTAGATCATTTTGTTCGAGGTTTTTTAGCTCAAGAATTTTGTGGGGGACTAGGCCGTAAGCAAAAAAAAGGGAGTCCTGACTAATGAAAGGAATCCAGTTTTTTTCAATTGTTTTTATGTGCAGATCGAGCGTGGTTATGAAATCTGTTTTATCCTTTCTATCATTTAATTTTGCAAGGTGCATTGCTCTATAGGTATGTTCTACAGGAAGCTGATCATTGAATAGCAAATAATAATTGTTGGCATATTTAAAGACCCTGGCATCTTCGGCTTTTGTGCTATTGACATCTATAATTTTATATTCATCAATTTCATCAAGATCGCTATCTAAGTTGGTAATGCCGATATAATCTTTGTCTTTTTCATTAAGTCTAAAAGATAAAATATAATTGTTTTCATTTTCTTCTATGCAGGCGTTAATGGGGTTTTTAATCTTTTTTATTTTTATCTCTTTTACACTTTTTACAATCCCAAGTGCGTCAGATTTTTTAACTTCTTTTAATATTTTAGGATATGAATAGTAGTGGTATAGCTTTATCAAAAAAATCATGACTAAGGAAACGACAATTACAATTTTTTTCATTTATTTTCCAATTTTGCTATTTTTGAGATCATTTTACTTGAAAATTATTATTTTTTAAAAAAATAAAAAAATATATAAGTTATTTAAAAGGATTTGTTATGGAACTTTTTTTAATGAGACACGGACTTGCCAACACAATTGATGTGGATTTGGAAGAGGGATTAACTGAAGATGGCATTCAAACAATAAAAAAGAGTGCAAGAGCGTTAAAAAAAATAAACATCAATTTTGATGTAATTCTATGTTCACCAAAAAAAAGATCAATTCAGAGCGCAGAAATCATCGCTCATGAGTTTCTTTTTCCAATTGAAATGATGATTCAAACTGATAAAATTTTACCACAAGTCCCTGCTGAAGAAACTCTGGAATTTCTTAAGAGCTTGGGTAAAGGCTATAAAAGCTTTTTCATATCCGGACATATGCCTTCCATAAAAGAAATCATTTCGCTTCTTTTGTTTCCAACTTCGGATTTAGAATTTGATATACAAAATGGGGGATGCACGAAAATCGAAACAGATGATCATCAATCTTTTTTAAAATGGCATCTGCCTTATGATGTACTGAAACTAATCAAATAATTATTTTTAATCATGAGAAGATTTTCTTAATAAAAGATTTTTGGAAGTAAAAATTAGTTTTTGCCGATTATTCTTTTTCCTAACTGATAAAAACCGTACATGCCGATCCCAGTAAAAATCCAACCTGAGATGGCACTTGGCATTACTGAGGATATTATCTTGTTCTGAGCTTTTATAAAATAAGATCCTATACTAACATTTTTTCCAAGATTGACACCGCTTTTTATAGCAGAGATTTTCTTTTCAGAAAATGATGGAAGGCTACCATTTTGATATAAATTAGAAGAGAGTTGGATTCCAAGTCCAATTATTGAAGCATACAAGCCTGAATAAGCATTCGCGATTAATTCATTTTGATTAAAATTTTCGCTGACTTGGGAGAAGTCCCTATTATAAAGTGTCGAAAAAGCTGTGTTTACTGTAGTCGTAATTAAGCTGGTTGTTAAAGCAGATGATGCGCTAAATAAAGATAAAAAAATCAAAGGCTTTGCAACTCCAGAAACTTTATCAAAAGCATAATTTGCAGCTTTGCAAGTTTTATTCATTGCGTAACTGGCTGCATCGGTTATACGTGAAAAAAATGATTGATCCATAGGAGGAAAAGGAGTGTAGTCGGGTCCTCTATATTTTGCAAAAGGATCATAACAAACTGCTGTCATTGAGTTTCTCCGTTTTTATATAATAAATTGTTATTTATTTATATTAACAATCTTTAAAAATTATTCTATAATTGTATTGTTTTTTATATATAAAATCAATTTAAATTATATTAATTTATTTATTGTTTTATATATTTTAAAAATAATAATATATTGTACAGTTCAGAAAGCCTATTGAATTGTAGAAAAAGAAATGGTTTTATGTCTGTCTAAATGATCAAGTGTCTTGTTATAAGCTACTTAAGATTTACAAATTTTTAAGTTTAAGGTCTTTTAATGTAAATAAATTATTTAATAAATATTATTAAAATATTAATTATATAAATAAAATTGTTTTTAAAATCTCATTTCATTAAATAAATTGAATTATTAATTGATGTTTAAGCAATTATAAAATATTATTTATTTTTTTATATAATTCATACAAGAGGAAATAAAATTATGACTAACCCTATTAATCAGTCTAGATCTCCAGACTTCGCTGGAACTGAACAGGATCTAGGCGGAAGATTTGAAATTCTAGAAGCAACACATAGAGTTGACTATGAAAATAAAACTGTTGATAAATGGTCTTTAATAAATAATAATCCTACACAATCAGCTAATATTATAGATTCTTCCAGATCTGTTGATGCAGCAGCTGCAAGCGCAAATACAGTAGCTCAAGCAGCGTTAAATAGATAATTTTTTTATGGGTAAATTTTAAAATTTAATGTTTTAGAATTTACTCTTTTTATTTCTAAAGCTATATATTTCAAGACCCAATTCAAAACCATTAGTTGTTATTTTTTTGATCTCAAGGTAAAATTTTATACCTTTTATTTGTAAACCAACAAGGATGTTAGTTATGAATTTTATCAGAAAAATAATCTTTTTAATTCTTTTTATACCATTTATTGCTTTTTCAATGAGCAGCGAGGAGATTCAGAAGGTAATGAAAGAATGTGTGGATAATGGGCATACTCAAGGAATGGTTATTGGATTAATAGATGAAAGTGGCACAGTATTTTATAAATATGGAAAAATGGGAGTAAATGATTCAAGACCTATTGATGAAAATGCAATCTTCGAGACAGGCTCTATTTCGAAAATTTTTACTTCTCTATTGTTAGCAGAAATGGTTAATAAAAAAGAGGTAAAATTAGATGATCAGATTGATAAGTTTTTACCTTCCTTTGTTAAAACACCATCTTATCATGGAAAAAAAGTTACGTTAGAAAATTTAGCAACCCACACCGCTGGATTTGATTATATGCCTCATAATTTTATTATGAGCGATATGTACAATCCGTTTTGTGAATATTCAGTGCCTTTTTTATATGATTTTTTATCAACTTGTGAATTAAGAAATGAACCAGGAGTGCAGTATAATTACTCAAATGTCGGAATGGGTCTTTTAGGGTTTGTACTTTCACTGCAGGCAAATAAAGAATATGAGGATCTTGTTGTAGAAAGAATTCTAAATCCTCTTGGAATGGATAGCACTAGGGTTCATTTGACTGAGGAAATGCAAGAGAGATTTGCTCAGGCTCATATTAGAGATAAAGTTGTTCCTCATTGGGACATCGCTGTTTTTGATGGAGCTGGCGGATTGCACTCATCAGCAAAAGATTTAGCAAGATTTATAGAAGCTTATTTAGGTTTTTATAAAACAGATCTTTTCCCAATTATGCAGGAAACTACTAAAGCTAGGCATAAACAGGATGTTCCTGATTTAGATGTAGGTCATGAATGGAATATCACCTACAAATATATGCCGGAATTTATGTATCATGGCGGAGCAACAGGAGGACATCAGCTTTTTATCGGATTTTGCCCTGAAACAAAAAAAGGGGTAGTTATTTGCTCGAATTCTTGCGCTTATATATATGATATCGGCAAGCGCATTTTGAATGATAAATGGCGTTTAAAAAAACATCGTGAACAAGTAATCATCACACCAATGATGCTTTATAAATTCATCGGCGAGTATAAAAATATTGAAGATGGTTCTATCTGTAAAATAAATATGCAGGACCAGGGATATATGAGCACACTTTCTATAAAATGGGGCTACTATCCGGAAATTACCATGTTTTCATATACAGAAAAAGATTTCTTTTTGAAAGTAAATGATGTGAAAATTAATTTTGGTCTCAATGAAAACAATGATCAGATTGTTGAAACCATGAAGATAACTGCCGATGGAAAAACTTATAACTTTTTAAAAAAATAGAAAATAATTTTACAAACGTTGCTCCAAAGATTTTTTAAGATAAAAGTCTTTGGAGATTTTTTTTGTAATTGAGAAATCTGTTTTAAGTTTTTTAGAGGTAGTTCCTGAAGAAGATTAGAAAAAATATTTAAGAAAAATATTATTTTCCTAACTCTTTAAAAAAGTCATCCCATTGATTATTATTTAATCCATCTTCAATAAGAGACTTAAGTCGATCGCGATCTTTATGAATTTCTTGCGCAAAACCATCAAGAAATTCAGGTTTTAAAAGAGTAGGTCTCCAAACAGGAGCCTGAAGTGCCTTGCTGAATTTTCCAAAAAAATTGGACTTAATAAGATCAAACCTAAACTTATTATATATGGTATTATATTTTTCTCTCAGATTATCATCTGCTATAATAATTGCTAAATTTTTTAATGGATGCAAAGTTGCTAAAATTGGTGCTTTATTTCCTAAAGCACTTATTGATCCTAAAGATTTAAGGATTCCCAGCGAAAGAGTATTCATGATAAAACGAATGGCTTCTAGTTGCTGATCAGTAACTAAAATGTTTTCATAAGAAGTGTATTCCAGTGTTGTTGGGTATTTTATATCGATTTTATAATCAATTGGTGTACTCATATTTCTTCTTTTTTTTATTTTTTTTGTAAAATTTTATATATAAATTGTTTTTTTTACCAAGTGAATAAAAGTTTAAGTTTCTTAAATTTACAAACATTTAACTTTTTAATTAAATTTTTTGTTTATATTTTTTATTGCTTGAAATTTTAAGCCAAATAATTTTAATTTGTAAATCAGACAATTATAAAAAAAATTAAAAAAATAGGTAAAGAGTCGTCTGACTAAATTAATTGGCTTTTGTAATGTAATTTTCAAAAACTTTTTACAATCTGAGCGCTTAAATTATGATTTATGTATTTCTTCCCAAATTCCCCATCATATCGTATTGAAGCCGAAATATTATCTTTTATAAATAGTTTTGATATTGTAAGAGAAGGAGAAAATATGTTCCTGTTATATTTTATGCCTGAAACAACAAAACTACCGCTCTGATCAACTAAATTTGAAGAATAATGCCTTCCATCAAATCTTGTTTCCTGGACATAACTTAATTTTAAATCAGCGATCAGATCTTTTCTGCATAGAAAACATTTATTGAAGTGTGATCCTATTTCAGATCTCAATAGATGGTAATTTGATTTTTTTACATGCAGATTTAAGCTGTCGGCATTGGTTTCCGTAAATCCATCTTCTCTCATATAGAAGTAATCAAGAGATGCAAAAGGGAGGATCGAAAAAGCATTGCACCTATTAAAAATAAGACCTCCATCCAAATGAAGATCTAAATCTTCTCCCTGATGATGGTTTTTAGCAATTCTAGATACTCTTGTGAACTCAATTTTTCTTTTTCCTTTGATATGATTATAACTTCCGATTAAAGATGTGTTGATAAAAGCGTTTGCATTAGACCATGAGTAATATAACCCTAAATAATAGCTGTTGATATCAGCTTTACCACGAGACGAATTCGAATTCCTAAATAATTATTTCTACATATTCGATTATCAAAACCAAGAGAAAATCCACCTATATTGGAATCAAATCCTCTTAAACCATGAATATTTTTTTGTGTATAATTATCATAAAAAGGAGCGGCCCAGAAAGAATATTTCTGGCAGCCGAAACACTTGCCTAAACAGTTTGGATTGTAAATTTCTGCAATTCTTTGATTGATTAACGATCTGACACTTGCAACATTGCTTTCGGAAACTAAAGATAGTCCTTTAAAAATAGCAGGATGAAGCTGATCAAAAGCTTCTCTCATTTCTTCAATTGATAAAAACTGAAGAGATTCAATCACATCATCCAAATCACTTCCTTCAATTTGAGTAGAAAGAAAATCGAAATACTCTGCGACTGCACCTGGATTACCATTTCTAACAAGAGCAGTGAAAGGAACAATATTTACTATTAAATCTACTGTGTTAGGATTGTCATAACTCAATTCTCCGATGAAAGCAGGAAATGCTGTGATAATATTGTCAAATGTCCCAAAAACTCCACCTCCAGACTGAATTATTGTATATCTTTGGAAGGGCTGATATGCCCCTACTGAAAAATCTGGAATAAGTTCTACATTTGCGCCGACTTGAATAGTTACTATTCCTGTTACATCTAATAAATCAGATGATGTGGTATTAAACTCTACTTGATAAACAGATCCACTGTTCAATGTAACAGGTCCTGCTACAGAAAGTGTGCCTACAGATGCTCCTGGTCTTATTACTCCATTACTTGTAATAGATCCTGTCACGGTGCCATTTCCAGATAGTATTCCTGATGGTTGTATAGTAATAATGTTAGATGTAAGGGATCCTAGGATAGCAAGATTACCGTTATTGATTAAAGTATTTCCTGAATAAGCATTGTTTCCAGAAAGTGTAAATTTTCCAGTTCCTTCTTTTATCAAGCCACCTGTCTGGGAGATAGTTCCAGAAAAAATAGTACTGCTATTATTGTTTCCAGTTGTTAATGTAGAACCGCTCAGAGTTCCAAGATTAATGCTTCCACTTCCTGCAAGAGAACCAATTCTTTGGTTGAAATTGTTTAAATTAAAAGTACTATTATTAATTACAGCTGAAGAAGCAGATAAAGCGTTTGCAATGTCAGTTTTTAAAATTCCATCACTAATTAATGTTTCTCCTAAGTATGTATTAGCTCCTGATATTGTAAATGTCCCAGATCCTACTTTTGTCAAGCCTCCATTTCCTGAAATAACACCTGAGAAGGTTGTGTTCGTATTATCATTTCCTGTTGTTAATGTGGCAGATCCAAGAGTTATAGTTCCAACAGATCCAGAAAGAGAACCAATATTTTGATTGAAATTATTTAAAGCAAATGTTGGATTTGGAAAACTATTTAAAAAAACTAATGAAGTTGATGCGGGCAGGGTATTGTTAGCTGATGTTATTAAATTAGCAAAATTTAGAATTGTCTGTCCAGTATATGTATTAGATCCTGATAAATTAAATAATCCAAAACCCTGCAGAGTAAGAGACCCAGTTCCTGATATTTGAGTTGGAATGTTCATTGCATTAGTACAAATAAATACAGTTGAAGAATCAAGACTAAAAGAACAATTAAAAATAGTTGAACTTGTACCATTAGGCAAGGAAGCCCCCGCCCCTTGAAAATGGATAAAACTAGTTGAAGGAGAGAAAGTATAATTTGATCCTGAAGTTACAGTCATGGAATTAACTTTAGGGGAAATGTCTAATGTGATTGTTTTAGCAGCACCTGGGGGGAAATAAACGTCAGCATTAGAAGAATTTGGAACTGTTGCAGGATACCAATTGCTAGCTGTATTCCAATTCCCGCTTCCTGCAATCCATTCATAATCAACAGAAAAAATAAAAAAAGGAAAAAATAATAAAATAAAAATTTTTTTTTTAAATGCGCTCATTTAATTCTAAATATCTTTTTATTAGCAAATTGTCAATGTAAGTGATAAAAAAACCGAAAATATTTTTAATAATAAGTCTTTTTTAATGTTGATATTATTAAATTCAAAAATAGTGAGTAATGTAATTTTAAAAATTTTTGATCAGTTGAGCGGTTACAAGATTATTATTATATTTTCTTCCGAACTCGCCATCATATTTAATAGACGCTATTATATTATTTGAACTAAATATTTTAGATATTGAAAAACCTGGGGAGAATATATTTCGGTTATATTTTATACCTGAAACAGTAAAATGATTTGGCTGATAAACAAGATTTGAAAAATAATGTTTTCCATGCATTCTGGTTTCTGTTACATAACTTAATTTTACATCGGCAAGCAAGTCTTTTTTACAAAGAAAACATTTGTTGAAATTAACACCTAATTCAGTTCTGAGCAAAAAGTAGTTTGATTTTTTTATTTCTAAATTAAGGCTATTTGCATTTGTTTCAGTAAATCCATCTTCTTTTAGATATAGATAATCTAAAGAAGCAAAGGGAAGTAAATTAAATCTTTTGGTGAGTTTTAAAATAAAACCTCCATCAAAATAAAAAGAAAAATCTTTTCCTTTGTGATTATTCTTAGCTACTCTGGAAACATTTGGAAAGTTAATATTCCTCGATCCGCTGAAATTGTTAAAACTGCCAATTACTGAGGTATTAAAAAAATAAATTTCGTCAAAATGAGAATAGTATAAGCCTGCATAAAAGCTATTGATATCAGAATTTCCTCTTGAAAGATGCCATTTTATCTCTGATAGGGAATAGCCGGCTGTAAATCCTAGATAATTGTTTTTAGATATTCTATCATCAAAACCGATAGCAACACCGCCGCTATTTGAATTGAATCCGATTAACTGATGAATGTCCTTTTGTGAATAATTATCATAGAAAGTAGAACCCCAGATAGAAATTTTTTGACAGTTAGGATACTTTTCCCAGCAGCAGTTATTATATAGCTGAGCTAATCTTTGAGCGGTCAAAGATCTTATGTTAGTAAGATTGTTTTCCTGGACTAGAGATAATCCTTTAAAAATCGCAGGGTGTAGCTGATCAAATGCATTTTCCATTTCGGAGATTGTTAGAAATTGCAAATCTTCAATTATATTATCAAGATCAGAGCCTTCTATTTGTTGAGGAAGTGAATCAAAATATTCTGCCACAGCACCCGGATTGCCGCTTCCAACTAGTGAAGAAAAGGGAACGATGTTAACTATTAAATCTACTGTATTGGGATTGCTATAATTTAATTCACCGATAAATGCAGGAAAAGCCGAGATAACATTGCCAAATTTCCCAAAAACTCCAGCTCCTGTCTGAATTATTGTATATCTTTGAAATGGGTCATAAGCTCCCATCGAAAAATCCGGAAGTAATTCAACACTCGCTCCAGGAGCAATTGTGACAGTTCCGCTAACATCTAATAGATCACTTGAAGTTGGATTAAATTCAACTTCATAAAAAGATATATTGCTGAAATTTACATCTCCTATAACGCTTAGTGTTCCAATTGAATTTCCTGGTTTGATCGAACCATCGTTTGCAACATTTCCTGTTATAGTACCACTGCCGGATAAAATTCCTGAGCTATTAACTGTGACATCGCTACTTAAGCTTCCCTGAACGCTGATATTTCCGTTATTTATAGTTGTTGCGCCAGTATAAGTATTATTACCAGATAATGAGAATTTTCCGGTTCCAGTTTTAGTCAGATTTCCACTGCCGGATATTGTTCCCGAAAAAATTGTGTCAGAATTGGCGTTTCCTGTTGTCAAAATAGTCGCTGAAGAAACCCCGAGATTAATATTGCCGCTTCCTGAAATAGCCCCGACAGATTGATTGAAATCATTTAAATTTAAAGAGCTTGTTACATTGACCGCAGTATTAGATGATAAAGCATTTGCGATATTAGTTTGAAGAATTCCATTATTAACATTAGTAGCTCCAGAGTAGGTGTTGTGTCCAGATAAAATAAATGTGCCGATACCTGTTTTTGTCAGTCCGCCATTCCCCGATATAACTCCGGAAAAAGTTGTATTGGTATTATCATTACCTGTTGTCAGGATTGTTGCAGAATTTGATCCCAGTGTGACGCGGTCTCCTCCTGCTAAAGATCCAATGCTTTGAGAGAAATTATTTAAATTAAATATGTTGGATCCTGTTACGGTAATCACTACAGCTGTATTTGAAGGAAGGGTGTTTACAGCAGAAGTCCTGAGTGTACCATTAAGAATATTTGTTGCTCCGGCATAAGAATTTGCGCTTGATAAAGTAAAAATATTCCCAAAGCCATCTAAGCTGAGCGAGCCATTTCCAGATATCGGGTTGGAAAAACTAAGATCTTCAATACTGTAAAATTTCGTAGAATTATCAAGGCTGAAAGAGCAGTTAAATGTTGTATCAAAACTTGAATTTGCTAAAACAGGGGAAACACCTTGAAAATGGATAACGCTGCTTGGTGGAGAAAAGGTGGTTATTCCGGATGATATTGATAATGTTCCTATTATTGGAGAAATGTCTAAATTAATATTTCTCGTAAATGGAAAGACAGCAAAAGGGAAATTTGCAACTGCATCGGGGGCATTTGGAACTGCAGCAGGATTCCAGTTTCCCGGAGTATTCCAGTTACCATTTAGAGGGACCCAATCATTTGAATAAATAAAAAATGGGAGCAAAAATAAAAAAAATAATTTTTTTTTAATACATGAGATCATATAGATCTGTATAAATGTTCATTAGTAAGTTGTCAATATTAAGAAAGAAAACAAAATGCAATTTTGGCTTAAGTAAATAGTAGAATTTTTAAGATGTGTTGTAAGTTAAGGTAAAAAAAACATGAGGAGTTATTTCTCCTCATGTTTTGTTTTTTTTAATGAGCTATTGTTTTAGATAAAATCGCTAAAAGCAATAACGAAGAAATAGTAATAATTTTGATCATAGGATTAATAGCAGGTCCAACAGTGTCTTTGTAAGGATCTCCTACTGTATCTCCTGTGACCGCAGCTTTATGAGCTTCAGAATGTTTTCCACCCAATCTGCCTTCTTCGATATATTTTTTTGCATTATCCCAGGCGCCGCCTCCGCTAGTCATTGAAATTGCTACAAATATACCTGTGATTACAGTTCCTAAAAGCAGAGATCCAATGGATACAAAAGCAGGTCCTGCACCGGCAATAGAGTAAATAACGAAGAAAACAACGACAGGAGCAAAAACTGGAATTAAAGAAGGTATTATCATTTCCTTAATAGCAGCTTTAGTTAGAAGATCTACTGCTGTTCCATATTCCGGATCTTGTTTCCCCTGCATTATTCCTGGAATTTCTTTGAATTGTCTTCTTACTTCATTAACAATCGCGCCTGCAGCTTTACCCACAGATGTCATTCCAAATGAGCCGAACAGATAAGGAAGAAGTCCTCCAATAAATAATCCGATGATAACATAAGGATCCTGCAAGAAGAATTCAGAATGCAGATTTGGAAAATAGTGTGCAAGATCTTCGATGAAAGCGGCAAACAATACTAAAGCTCCGAAACCTGCAGAAGCTATTGCATAACCTTTTGTAACTGCCTTGGTAGTGTTTCCTACCGCATCTAAAGCATCAGTAATTACTCTGACGTCTTCATCCATTCCTGACATCTGGGCTATTCCTCCAGCATTGTCAGTTACTGGTCCATAGGAATCTAATGCAACAATCATTCCGGCAACGGATAACATTGCTGTAGCTGCAATTCCGACTCCATATAGTTCAGCATTTAAATATGATATTAAAATTCCAGCGGAAATTACTATTACTGGTAATACAGTAGATTTCATTGATACAGCAAGACCTTGGATAATATTTGTCGCATGACCTGTTTTAGAAGCTTCAGCTATGCTTTTTACCGGATTATATTTTGTAGATGTATAATATTCAGTAATCCACATTAATAATCCAGTTACGCCAAGTCCGGTTACAGAACAATATAAAAGGTTCAGCCCGTTAAATGAAACTTTATCAATTGTTGCTATAGACTCTTTAAACCCAAATAAGTAATGTGTTAAAAATCCTATTGCTATCAATGATAAAAATACAGTTACTGCGAATCCTTTGTATAAAGCTCCCATAATGTTTTGTTTTTTTCCTAGTTTTACGAAAAAGGTGCCTATTATTGAAGTAAGGATACTTACAGCTCCGATTCCTAATGGATAAAACATCATGGTATCAAATATTTTTGTTTCTTTGAAAAATATAGTGCTAAGAAGCATAGTGCCGACAATTGTAACAAGATAAGTTTCGAAAAGATCTGCGGCCATTCCTGCACAGTCTCCAACGTTATCTCCAACGTTATCTGCTATAACTGCAGGGTTTCTTGGGTCATCTTCAGGAATATTTGCTTCAATTTTTCCTACTATATCAGCTCCAACATCTGCGCCTTTTGTAAATATTCCACCGCCAAGCCTTGCAAATATTGAAATCAAAGATGCTCCAAAACTTAGGGCAATGAGTGCTTCAATAACATGTCTTTCAGAAATTTGTAACTTTTTCAAAATTAAATAATAAACAGTGATTCCAAGTAAGGCAAGCCCAACAACTAACATCCCAGTTATGCTTCCCGAACGGAAAGCGATTTTTAAAGCAGGCTTCATGCCTTTTTTTGCAGCAGCTGCCACTCTGACATTGCTTCTAACTGAAATATTCATTCCAATATAACCTGCAATGCCGGATAAAAAAGATCCGATAATAAAGCCGATTCCTACAAGAATTCCAAGTTGCCAAAATAAAATTAAGAAAATGAAAGCCCCTACAAGAGCAATCATTTTATATTGTCTGTTTAAATAAGCTTCAGCGCCTTCCTGAATCGCTTTGGATATTTTTTGCATTTTTTCGTTTCCTTTCGATTTTCTAAGAACGAAATAAATCAAAAAACAACCATATAATAATGCTGCTATCGAGCAAATTATTGGAAAATAATAAATATTTAACATAAAAAAAAACCTTTTTTGATTGAAAATATGTAACAAAAATAATATAGCTTTTAAGCTTATATTTTATCACTATTTTTTGTTAAGGAGTTTTTATGAGTTGTTTGTTGCAGGGGATTTTAATATTAGGGTCTTTAATTTTAAATGATCAGAATTCAGAGGATTTTGTAGTTTATAATGAATCAAAAAAAGATTTTGAGATAGTTCAAAAAAGAATTATAGATGCCGATGCTCTTGAAAAATCATGGGGCGACCTAAAAAATTATGTTGATGGAAGTTTTAATGATAACGAATTGATAGAAAAATTTTCAGTTAAAGATGGCTTTGCAAAAGACTACAAATACCTTAAAGAAAAAAATAAATTCTTAGATGTTATTACACTTGAAATGCTTAAACAGTGGTCGGAGAATACACAAAAACAAAATGTTAAATTAGATAATTGTGAAGAATTGACTGAAACTAATTTAACCAAAGATGTTAAAACTAAATTGATATTAGAAGCTCAAAGAGCTAGAACTTTTGCTTATGCACCATATTCAGAATTTCATGTTGGAAGCGCGATTTTAACTAAAGACGGCAGAATTTACAGCGGCTGTAATTTTGAAAATGCGGCTTATGGAAATACAATCTGCGCAGAAAGATCTGCTATAGCAAAAGCGATTTCTTCAGAAAATAGAGGAATATCTTTCCAGAAAAAATCTAATATTGTTGCAATTGCTGTGGTTTTAAGAGGTGGGGGCGGTTCTCCTTGTGGAAATTGCAGGCAGGCCTTATATGAATTTAATCCAAATATGCTTGTTATCATGTCAGATATCGATGGAAAAAATATTATAGAAAAAAGACTCTATGAATTATTGCCAATGGGATTTGGTCCTTGTGCCTTAGAAAACGCAAAAGTAGAATTAAAAAAATAATTTCAGATTAGAAATTATATTTTTTTTTTAACAGTAAGGTGGCTTGTTAAATTTCTCCAAGATTTTCTAATGAGCTTTTGAGATCTTTTTTTTGGCTGGAATATAAAAAGCCTTCTTCAAACGAGCCGATATTTATTTTACCATTATCTGAAACAGGGAGAGTTTCTAATATTCTTAAACATGAAGGACTCATTTGTTTTAGAAAATCAGTTTCTTCTTTTAACTGATCTTTAAAATCAGAAGAAAGGTCGTAAAGATATTCTAACGTTTCTTGCGCTGATTGAAATAATAATAATATTTTTATTTTTGTGATCTCATCCAAACTCTCAATCTTAAAATTTTTGATGAGAATCTGAAGAATCTTGATAAAATTTCTAAAATTATTTTCGAAATCCATCGAATTAGGCAGAAGATCTTCTTCTGGATAAATGGTGCTTGATAATCCATCGGATAATGTTTTATAGATATGGCCTAAAAAAACTAATTCTTCCAAAGTCATATTTGGAGCTAAGTTATTTAGTTCCTGCAAAAAGCAAGGAAATTCTTTTTCTAAGCTTTGTATGAAATCTATTACTTCTTTAGTTAATTCAGGTTTTTCCGGATCATCCATTTTATGTCTTTGAATAAGATTGGCTACGGTATTTGTAAAAATGAGACGAATTTTTGCTGTGATTACTTCTGATTTTAAGGCATTTATTAAAACGTATTTAACTAAGAATTCACAAAGTGAAATTAACGGCTGAGAGCAAGGTTGTTTTTCAAAAAAATCAATTTGAGCATCGCACTCCCAAATTTTTCTTGGGTCTATAACTTTTTTATACAGAGCGTCGAAAAGAAAATTATATTCTCCGTGTTGATCTAAAGACATGCCAGAAGATATGTCTTCAATTATTTTTAAAAATCTTTTTTCTTCTTCTACTTGTTTCTCTAGTCCTTGCTCTAAATGTGAAAAATCATAGATGATAGCGGGCTGAAAAAATACATGAAGATTTTTCTTTAATTTAAAGAAAGGAATTGTCTTTTCGGCTTTAGTTGCTATTGCTGTAGAGCTGCTTGTTAAACTTTCATAATTAAAATTGATATTAGGAAAAAAATAAATATCCTGAGTAGAGTAATTATCCTGAAAGGCATCAAGATTATTATTTTTTTTAAGTTGTATAAATATCATGCCTATTGGAAACGGATGATATAAGTGAGCTGATCCATTCTGATCTTTATAGGTTGATTTTGTTGGTGCTAAAGCCGGGGTGGATGTGTAAAGTGTAATTTCTACAAAATTATCTGATCTATTGACTAAATATTTTTTTAAGGACTGGTTATAAAAATGGTCCCCAGGAAAATAATTTTGAGGTTCTATATGTGATTCAGGTGAACCGAATAGATAATCTATCCGATGTGAGCCTTGGTAAGCAGCTATTTGTTTTCCTTTAGCATTTAGATAAGTCGGTTTTGGTTCAAAATCACATCCGTCAAAAATAATAAAATTATCTTTATCATATTGTACAAACGTTAGGTTTCGTTCATGATTTCTTATACTTTCATTTTTTACTTCTGTGCTAACCGATGCTCCAACAGCCTGATGGTCTTGAAAGAATAGTCCTTGTATTTCATATAGTCCTTGAGCTTCATTCTTAACGCTGAACAATTTAACATATCCATTCCCATAAAAATCTATAAATCCTAGACCGTTCTGGTTCCTATAACCGCATAAGCCTCCTGGGGTAAATGCTCTTTGATTATCCCAATTAACTGGGTAAATCGGCTTAGCAGTTTGTGAGAAAACAGAATTGACTTTTTGACATAAACGAAAATTAGCCTGATACAAATATCCGTCTTGTTTAGGTAAAGAAACAGTAGAATTATTATCGATCGATGCCATTTGGTATTGATCATTAGAAGGAATGCTGGACATATAGTTTCAAATAAAATTTTTGAAAGATATTTTATCAATAAACGCTATTAAATCAAATAGATAATAAGAGAATGAATCTAATAATTTTTTATTTTAATAAAAAAAATATTATTATGCTTTTATTAACTAAAATTCTTCAATAATCTCTGAAAGAGTTTTTTTAGCATCACCAAATATCATTGCCGTATTTTCTTTATAAAATAAGGGATTGTCAATTCCTGCAAAACCCGAAGCCATTGATCTTTTTAATATGAATACATTTTTTGCTCTGTCAACTTCAATTATCGGCATGCCGAAAATAGGGGAGGTTTTATCATCCCTGGCAGAAGTATTTACAACATCATTTGCTCCAATAACCATGCAGACATCAACAGTATCTATAATTCTATTGATATCATCCATTTCAACTAATTTGTCATAGGAAACATCAGCCTCGGCAAGAAGAACATTCATGTGCCCCGGCATTCTTCCGGCGACAGGATGAATTGCAAATTTTACATCGATATCATTTTCTTCTAAAATATCACAAAGTTCTTTTACAAGGTGCTGAGCTTGCGCAACGGCAAGGCCGTAACCTGGAACTATTACCACTGATTTTGCTGCTTCGAGTACAAAGTAAGCATCTTTTGCCGAGATAGATTTTGCTTCTTTTTTTTCTTTACTGGTTTCTTGAATTTTCAACGATCCAAAGCCGCTAAATAATACATTGGATAAAGATCTATTCATTGCCTTGCACATAATCGATGTTAAAATAATTCCGCTTGCGCCAACTAATGCTCCAGAGACAATTAAGGCATTATTTTTGATAACAAAACCAGTTGCGCACGCTGCGATACCTGAATAGCTGTTTAATAAAGATATTACAACAGGCATATCGGCTCCTCCTATAGGAATAACACTTAATACTCCCAGGATTAACGATCCGACAACAAGAACTATAGATAAGATAAGGGTGCTTGAAGGATTAATAGAAAATATTATGCCGATAATTGTCATTGCAAGAAGTAAAGAAACATTGAGAATCATCTGACCATGAAACAATATTGGTTTTCCAGTTATCTTTTCATCCAGCTTTGCCCAGGCAACCATGCTGCCGGTAAAGGTTATGCCGCCGATCAATATAGATAAAAATATCGTTGAAGCTGTAAAAATATCGATGTTGACGTTATAGTAATAAACTCCCCAGCCGACCAGAAGTGAAGCTAGACCGCCGAATCCGTTTAAAAGAGCAACCATCTGAGGCATCTTGGTCATCAGAACTTTTTTAGCTGAAATAATACCTAAAATTGTTCCGATTCCGATTCCGATTATTATCCAAAAATAATCAACTATTTCTTTGCTGATCAGGGTGGCAATTATAGCGATTAACATGCCGATTGCAGATATAAAATTTCCTTTTTTAGCATCTTTCAATGAGCTGAGCATTTTTAAGCCTAAAATGAAAAAAACAGATGAAATCAAATAGAAAAAATTAATTATTAAATCTCTCATTTTTTTCTGCTCCCTTTATCTTTTGCCTTAAACATTTTTAACATTCTATGTGTTACAAAATAGCCGCCTACTACGTTTATCGTTGCAAATATAATAGCAATAACTGCTAAAAATGTGATCAAAGGTTTATTAGCTGCAGCGCCGCAGGCAACCATGGCTCCCACTAATGTAATTCCCGAAATTGCGTTAGATCCGCTCATCAAAGGTGTGTGAAGCGTAGAAGGTACTTTCGAAATCAGTTCAAATCCTAAAAAAATTGAGAGAATTAGGATGAATGATAAAAATATTATTGTTTGTGGATCCATTTTTATATTCCTTTATTTAAAATTGGACTTATTATTTGGCTGTTAAAGGTAACAAGACAGTTTTTTATTATTTCATTGTTCAGATCGTAATTTAACCGCTTTAGATTTTTGTCATAAAAATACTCGATCAAGTTATATAAGTTTGAAGAATATAAAAAACTAGCATCAGCAGCTACAAGGTTTGTAGGATATGTAGGAGCTAGAATTTTAACATCGTTTACCTGTTTTATTTCATCTGCTGTTGATCCTTCTACGTTTCCGCCCGTTGTTATTGCCAAATCAATAATGACTATTGGTTTTTTTGCTTTTTTCAACATTTCTTGGGTTATAATTATTGGAGCTTTTTTAGAAAACACTTGAGCTGTGGTTATTACGATATCAGATGACAAAATAGCTTTTTCAATAGCATTTCTTTGAATTTCAACTTGGCTTTCGCTTAATTGCTTTGCATACCCTTGAGCAGTAGAAGAGGTTTCTCCTAAATCTATTTTTAAAGGTTTTCCGCCCAAGGATCTAATTTGTTCCTGAGCTTCTAATCTTGTATCAAAGGCTTCTATTTTTGCGCCCAATCTTTTTGCAGTTGCGATTGCCTGAAGGCCCGCTACTCCAGCTCCGATGACAAATACTTTAGCAGGAGATATTGTGCCCGCCGGCGTTGTCATCATCGGCATTGCTTTTTTTAGATTGCTTATTCCTAGAATAACAGCAGCATAACCCGCTAAATTTGCCTGTGAGCTTAATGCATCCATCTTTTGCGCTAAAGTTGACCGTAGTATTAAATTCATCGAAATGGAATTAATATCATTTTTTAGAAATTGATCAATTTTTTCTTTTTCGAAAAAAGGGTCTAAAAAACTAATAAAAAGAGTTTTAGGCTTAAGCTGATGGATATCATCTTTTGAGGGGGAATTAACTTTTAAGATGACTTCATTTGAAGAAAATATTTCTTTTCTGCTGCGAACTGTAGCTCCCGCTTGGATGTAATCCTCATCGGGAATATCAATTCCTTCTCCAATTCCTTTCTCTATTTCTATATCGATTCCAAGATTTTTAAATTTTGCAGCAATTTTTGGTACTATACATGTTCTTGAATCTTCTTTTTTTTCTTTTAAACAACCGATTTTCATATTTGTCTTACCTTTATCTGTAAATAGTGAAAAAAATTAAAAAAGTTAAAAATCATTTTAAACATTAGATTAATTTTAAATGGAAAAAAAATGCAAGTTTTTCATGATCTTGAAGAATTAATTTTATAATAAAATTGAAAGTTTATCAAAATACCGGGATGGAAATACAGGACTGATACATTAAAATTGGGAAATATAGATATCACCGATTCCGGGATTAATTAATTCTTATTTTCATCTTTCCTGAACTAAAATATAGATCTAGGAGGAAATAATAAAACTTTTGGATTAATGCCAAGATCTGTCATGGGGTTTTTTCCTTTTTTAGTAAAGTCCGGTATAAGTTTTATAATTTTGATAGGGTTATGTCATTAGAATCCAAGATGCTAAATGCTTTTTTTTAGTCATCTTTCTTAACCTGATCCAAAAAAGAATTGTAAGGATGATTGTTTACGAGAAGATTTGTTTTGTGAATTTTTTGTATGAAGTTTCTATTGTTAATATTGATTAAATACATTTTAATATTTTTTTATTCAATTTGTTATTTGGGAGTAAATTATGGAAAGTTTATGGCCGGAAATTAAACATATAATTATTAGATTAGTTACGTTACTTATATTAACACCTGTTTTTGGATATGGGGTTCTCCTTAGTATTGAAAGCTTAATAAAAGCTTGGAAAAGTAACAACAGAAAGAAAAAATGGATAGCAATAACAATTACATTATTATTTCTTTCTATTGCACTTGGCGGCCTCAAATGAGGTTAATATTGTTATTTCTTTCCATTTTTTTGGTGGGGTGAATATTTCAAATGAAATTTTTGACTTCCATAAAATTAATAAGAATACATTGCTATTGAAGTTACAAAATAAGACTGGAAAAATGATCTGTTTTAGGGTCTTAATTTTTTTGTTTAGGATCACCCATTATTTTGTTTAATCATGAATTGTTTTTAAATAAATTGAAAAGTTTTATTTTTTTTGCAAAAATCATAATTTAAAGATTTAAATCTTAAGAATTATCAAATGGGATTTCTATGAAAAGAATTATATCAATTAGTTTATTTATTTATTTTGGTTTTTTATTTGTTTCGTGCAGTTCAAAAGAAACTATCAAAATTCAAAAATACCATAAAGGATTTAGATATGATAAAGACGGATGGATTTATGTCCATATCGAAGGAGAACCATATGAAAGAGGTTTTCAGCATGGTTATCTAATTGCTGATGTATATGAGAAAGCTTTTAAATGTTATTCGGATATTACTTTTGAAACCTCAGGCTTTCCTCTAGATTTTTTTATTTCTAGAGCAGTTAAAATGCAAAAAAGCAAGATACCTGAAGAGCTTTTGGAAGAAATGAAAGGTATTGCTGCCGGAATCAGTGCAAGAGGGTCTTTAACTACTTTAGATGAAATTATAGGATGGAATGCTTTTATTGAAATAACAGAGAGCTGGTGGGGAGATGCAAAATCAGATTATGCAGCTTATCTTCCTGCTGTTAACAAGAAGGAAAGATGTTCTGCTTTTATTGCAACAGGTTCGGCAACTAAAGATAAAAAAATTGTTATAGCCCATTCATCTTTTGATAATTTTTGGAATGTCCAGTGGGCGAATGTGATTTTAGATATAAAGCCTAAAAATGGTCATAAAATTATGATGCAGACAACTCCTGGTTATGTAGCTAGCATGACAGATTTTTTTATTATGGACAGCGGTCTTGTGGGATTAGAAACTACTCTTGCAGGGTTTAGCGGATTTGAAGAGAAGAAAACTCCTTCATATGTTAGCGCAAGAATGGCAATGCAATATGCAAATACCATAGATGAATTTATTGAAATCCTAAATAAGGATAACAATGGTGGAAATCCGGCCTCATGGTTGATCGGAGATATTAAAACAAATGAAATAGCAAAATATGAGCAAGGGTTAAAGTTCCAAAATTTCCAAAAGAAAAAAGACGGATATTTTTTCGGGGCGAATGTTGCAATTGATCCGTCAATTAGAAATTTGGAATGCGATGGACAGGGATACAACGATATACGAAGACATACTGGGGGACGAAGGGTAAGATTAATTGAACTATTAGAAAAATTTAATGGGAAGATTAATGCGAAAATAGCAAAAAAAATTATGTCTGATCATTATGATGTTTATGACAGAAAAAATACTCCTCATGCCAATACAATTTGCGCCCATTATGATGAAGATCCTAGAGTTTCAATGAGTTCTCCTAGCGCAACACATCCCGATCCTTATACCCCGGCAGGTGCGATAGATTGCATGATAACTACAACAGAGCTTGCTAAAAACATGAAACTGATAGGCCGTTTTGGAAGACCTTGCGGAAAATCTTTTAATGCTGATAAGTTTTTAAGAAAACACCCCCAATGGAATTGGCAAAAGGGGTATCTTCTTGACAGGCCTTCACAGCCTTGGTGTGATTTTACATCTTATAAATAATTAATCTTTTTGGGATAGTTCGATATCTTCTAAGATTGTTTCTAGATCAAATTCATGATCTTCTTCTTCTTGTAGAATGTCATGGATCATGAAAAATGTGATCTCATCTTTATTTTGTAATTTTTTTAACATCTTGCTGTAAACTTGAATAGCGCATCTTTCTCCTTGAAGATTTTGTTTTAAAAGAGCGATTGAATTAGGATCTTTTGGAGGTAAATAACCACAATTTGAAAGTTTATACCAATCTTTCGGATCAATAACAGGGGTCCCATCTAACTGAAGTATTCTATCAATGATCATTTCAGCGTGTTTTTGTTCTTCTTTAGAATGTTCTTGTAATTCTTCTTGAACTGTTTTTCTAAAATAACCTTTTACCAGTTTAGATCCGATCCAGTACTGATGTGCTGCTAAAAATTCATCTGCAAGTGCCTTATTAAGGTCATTAATAACTGTTTTAACATCAAGAGAAATAATTGCTTTTGCTTGTTTTCCCATAAAAAAAATACTCCTTTCATTTTTTTTCATTTAATAGTTAATTTTAATAGTTGTCTACAAAAAAACAAATAGATTTTTTTTAATCTGACCAAAGGGTTGAATAATACTTATATTCTTTGACAATCCCGGGAAATTTATGTTGCATAAATGTTTGAATTATTATTTGCGGGGGTCTAAGAGTGCCTTTTTCATCTGCTATTATCTCTAGATAATCCAGATGACAGGATTTTTTTAAGAAATCTTCTAAATATCTGGTAAAACCTAAATCATCGATAATTTGATAGAAATCCTCTATTGATTTTGACCTTTCTTGGTTAAAATGGATCCATAAATTATATGTAATGATTCTCGAAAGAGCATCAACTGATTCCGGCTTCACATTTTTTAAGTTTATATTTTGAAAAATTCTAAACCAGCAGATGAAGGCTTCTGCTAACAGAAGCACCCTTAGTTTTTCTGCCGTTGGATTTAGTTTTTCTTTTTGATATTCTGCCATCAGGATCTCAAATGTTTTAGAAAAAATTTGTGATTTCTGGGAAAGATTTTCATGTCTGTTTAAATTATGATTTCTTAGATAATCATAAAAACTATTCACCTCTTTGAGCTGAGCTAAATTTTGAGTAAGACCTAACCAGGATAATAAAACTTCATGAAATGCTGCATATGTCGCTACATTGAAATTAATCCAAGGATTTGATTTATTAGATCCTAAGATTGAAATGCTTTTAATCCTATTTGCTTTAAGCAATTGAGCAAGAACAGGTGCTTTTAGAGGAGAGAGGGAGAAAATTTTGACTAAATCTACATACAATTGAAATTTTTGAGCAGCGTTAGATTTATTTTCCCAGTATTTTGAAGATTGTAATATATTAAATAATATCAAGGCTTCCTGTTTTAACTCATCGCTGAAAGATGCTGAATTGAATTTTTTTCTTAGAAATTCTATAGGAGATGTTGGAAGTGATATCGATTCATTGTTTTCAGTTAACAATTCTGTAATTTCTAAAAATTCAATAAATGAATCGTAATCAGAAATTTTCAGATTTTCCAGAATCGATTGGCAAATCATTTGATTCTTAATTATAAGCTCTTTATCAAAACCTGCAAGGGTTTGCTTTATAATTGATAAGATCATTTTAGATGAGTTTTCTTTTTTAGACAGCTTTTGCAAAGCATTTAGAGTAACTAGCAAAAATTGCTTTTTGAATATTGGATTTATATGGACGATCGCTAAAGCTTTTTTTAAGGAAGTCGGATCTTCTTTGTTGAGAAATATCCTTAAGAACTTTTCATAAGACTTTTTATAAAAAACCAAAACGCTTTCCTGGTCAATATTGATCGAAGGATCTTCTATGATATCGTTAAATAGAGCGAATTCTTTTTCAAATAGTTCAAAATCCTGCGATGGCTCATAAGAAAAAATATAATGATTGATAAATTCTTCCCAAGGTTTTTCATTAATCATTTCTTCTTTTTTTGCATAATTTAAAAGATTCAAAAATTCTTGGTTGAATAAGGTTTTTTTGTGAGATTTCTTTAAACTATACAGCATTTTGATAAATGAAAGATAAATCATAGATGCATCTTTTTTATCCAAGGATGAAATTATACAATTTTGAAGTTTTTTGAAATGGCTGAAAAGCTCCAAGGAATCTGAAGAATTAAAAATGCGACTTAAGGCAATTACAATTTTTTGGATTTCTTCAAATGGTCGTCCTTTAATTGATTTTATGTCCGTTATGCAATAATTAACTGCCAATTCTTTTAAATCATCAAAATTTGAGTTAGACCAAATTGTTAACAATTCTAGAATTGTTTGTTCATATAAGCTTGAAGAAAAAACATTTTGTTTCTTTGCGAAAGAAAGGAGTTTTGAAATTTTTAAAATCATTTCATATCTTTTTTCAGGTGAAATTTCTTGCGTGCAATTGCTTGCTAAAATCAAAATTAACGGGAAAATAATTTTTTGCAGATTGTCTTGATTTGTTTTTGAAATATTCGAAAAATAGTTGGAATCTATTAGATTGTTTATAAAATCATAAACGTTATCTACATTAGTGGAAGATATTACAGCTAAGTTTTTTTCAAGCATTTTTAATGCTTTAGATTTTAAAAGATTATTGTTCTTTAATAATTGATGATGGTTAATATCTTGCAAAATCATAGTGCATAGTTCTAAACTGTCTGAAGCAGACAAAATATGTGAATAATAATTTTCAACTATACAAAAGTCAAACTGAGATAAATTGTAAAAAATTTCAGATTCTCTAAGTTTTTGTAACAAGGAAATGCCAAACTGAAATAAATCTTTATCCTCTTTTTGGGAATATATTAGATTGAGTATTTTTAAGATAATTTTTGGTTGTTTAAAAAAATCAGTGTTTTTTGCAGCTTCATTTATTAGGTCAACAGCTACGATGCCTGGTTTTATTTTAGCCTCAATTAAAAAAAGATAAATTTTTAATAATGTGCTTTGGGAATAATATTTTTTAGTTTTATTTAACAAATCAATTGCTTGTTCTATTACTTTTATATCGTCACAGCAGGATAATGTCTTTATTATAAAAAAATAGAAGTGATGCTTTTTTTGGAATAATTGATGCTCTAATGATTTTTTAGCTAAGTGATAAATATATGGATAGTTGTTTATTTTCTTGAGTTTTGAAAATAACTCAAGGTAAAAAGCTTCTAAGTCTTCTTTTGAGGATAGGACTTCGAAATTTAATAATTCATAAAAATATAAATTGTTCTCAGTTGGCAAGCTGGCAATTTCCAATAAAAAACTTCTGTAAGATTTAAGAGCTATCTGGGGATTTTCCGAACAAAAGATCTTAATTAACTCAAAGGCAGTTGAATAAAGTTTTAAAGATATTAATTTTAATATTATTTCATTCAAGGCGTCTTCATAGCTTTTTTTTGATGTCCCGCATAGATTCTCATGAAACAGTGCAATTGATTTTTCCAAAATCTGATCTTTGTTTTGAATTTTTTTAGATAAGCAAACTGCTTTTAATATGATTGAAAAAACTTGAATTTTTTTTATATCCTGAGGCCTTCTAAAAATATGAAAAGAAAGCAAATTTATAAATCCATCGATATTATTATTTTCAAGAAAATTTTTCACATAATAAGCAAATGTCCTGAATATTAAACTTTTCATGTCTTGTAAGTTCATAAATAACTCTTGATAATCCATTAGGAATCTCCAATGGATTTACAAGAACCAATTCTTTTTCCTTCAGATGTTTTCTTACCTCTTCAAAATCACCATGAAGACAATAATGGTTCATATCAAACAGGCTGATTTGATTAGAATAAATCGATGATGTGAATTCTCTTTTTGATTTTATGCTAATTCTAATATCTAATATCCCAAAACCGATAATTAGCCATTGATTGTCTGCTTCCAATACAATTTTTTTATTATTTAAATAATGGTTGTGTATCAGCATTAGAAGATTTTCGTTATCCGGGATTTCTGTGGCATTACAGAAAGTTGAAAGAGTATGAATAAAAATTGTGGCTATGGAATCTAGAAAAGCTCTGATTTCTTCTTCGGACAGCGGGGTATATTTTAAATAAAAAACTATGTCGATATCCCTTATTTCGTTTTCTGAGGGGCTCATTAGCACAACACAATTAGCGCTGCTGCCGACTAGTCTTATGTCTTGTACTAAAGAATCTTTTGAATTTAAGGGATTGTATAAATTTTTTTGAAATTCTTTTATAAAGTTTATTATAGTTACACTTCCAAGAGTTGAAGGAAGCGTTTGCATTGAATGGTTTGAGTTTAAGGGAATATGAATTTTCAGATCCAAAATTTTTTTTATTTGAGTTTCTTCAGCACTTGTTAATTTTTTTTTACATGAAACCTTTGGATGGCAGTCATTTGGATATAAATTTATCAGTGATGGAGGCTGGTGGTGTCTATTATCGGCACTCTTGTCAGTAATGCTTGGAAGTGGGATAGGCGAATCTGTGCTTTTAGCAGGGATAGAATTAGAATCGGGAAAATACGCTAAAAATCCCGGATGCGGCGAAAAACTGTATAGATGGCTATCTTGATTTTGTGATAAAATCAATGTGCCTTGCTGAAAGTTCTTTTGGTGATCAGCTAAAGCTACCTGCGCGACTATATTGCTTTTAGTTAAAGTGTTTTGAGAAAATAGCTCTTGTTTTGGGCTATTTTGAGCGTCTTCCTGAGCAAATTTTGAAGGGTTGTTTTGAAAATCTGGATATCTAAATATTGGTTGGGTCATCAAAATTTAATTTATGTTTTTAAACTGTCTTCTATTATAACGAAGTTAATTAATTAATTTTATTTTTTTTTATTTAATTAATAAGAAAAAAATCATTTTTTTATAAATTAAAAATTTAATTTTACATCTATTAAATTAAATTATTGGGGTGAAAAGGAAATTAAAAAATTGAAGCATAAAATGAGTGCTCCGACATATTGTGAATATTTTAAGAAATATTAGCGCAAATGATTTAACTTTTTATTAAAATATTTAATATTCATAAAAAAGAATAATTAAAGCATTTTAGTAAGCCTAGATTAATTAAAAAGTTGGTATTTTAAATTTCTTTAATTATAATTTAGCTGATTAAAATGATTTTTGCTGATGAAAAAAAAAGTTAGAATACTTTCTCCTGTCGGGTACTTTGATTCTTTGCAGGCTGCAATTGATGCAAAGGCCGATGCTGTTTATTTTGGTATAAAAAATCTTAACATGAGAAGCTTATCGTCTAATAATTTTGAATTAGATGATCTGAAGAAAGTTTCTGAATTTTGTAAAAAAAATAATATTGAGTCTTATCTGACTTTAAATTCTATTATCTATAATGACGAAATCATTTTGATGAAAAAGATCGTGGATGAAGCGAAAAAATCTGGAATTGATGCGATAATTGCTCATGATTTTTCTGTTGTTGAATATGTTAGAAGCAAGGGTTTGAGAGTTCATATTTCTACCCAAGCCAACATTTCTAATATAGACGCTGTAAGATTTTATTCAAAATTCGCTGATGTTGTTGTACTGGCAAGAGAACTTAGTCTTGAACAGATAAAAGAAATTGCCGATGTCATTGAAAAAGAAAATATAAAGGGGCCTTCTAATAAATTAATCGAGATCGAACTCTTTGTGCATGGCGCTCTGTGCATGGCAATATCAGGCAAGTGTTATTTATCTCTTCATCAATATAACAAATCTGCCAATCGCGGAGAATGTCTTCAGGCGTGCAGAAGAAAATATATAGTTACCGAAGAAGAAACCAATAAAGAAATTTTATTGGAAAATTCGCATATAATGTCGCCTAAGGATCTTTGTACGATAGCTAACTTAGATAAGCTGATCGATGCTGGAGCGAGTCTCTTAAAGATTGAGGGAAGAGCGAGAAAGCCGGATTATGTATTTACGACAACAAAATGCTATAAGGAAGCGCTAGAGAGTATTTATTCAAATAAATATACAAAAGAAGAAATTGAACGATGGCTTAATGAATTATCCAGGGTATACAACAGGGACTTCTGGCATGGAGGCTATTATTTGAATAATCAAAGCGACATTTGGTGTTCTTCTCATGGCTCTCAGTCTCAGGTTAAAAAAACATATATTGGAAAAGCAACTAACTATTTTTCACAAATTAATGTTGCTGAGTTTTTGCTTCATTCCCATGATTTAAAAATCGATGATGAGATAATAATTATCGGCCCTACAACCGGGATTATAAAGACAAAAGTTGAGTCTCTACGTACAGATAAAGATGTTTCAATAGCTTATAAAGGTGAATTGATTGCCATAAAAATAAATCAAAAAATTAGAAAAAATGACAAATTGTACAAACTTGAAAAAAATGAGCCTAATTGATCTTAGAAAACAAATAGATACTATTGATGATCAGATAATTGATCTTTTGGAAAAAAGATTAAAAATAGCAAAAGAAGTTAGAAAATTCAAAAAACAAACGGCAGATGAAAATAGAGAAAAAGAAATACTAGCAAAAATTCATTCTCAATATATAAAAGATATATATATGACAATTTTTAAAAACTCCAAAAAGGTTCAGGAAGAGAATAATGATATTTGAAGTTATGATGCTGGTTTGCTTTGGTGCGGCTTGGCCTTTTTCTGTTTATAAATCTTATAAAACCAGATCAAATAAAGGCAAAAGTTTTGCTTTTTTATTAATTATTTTATTTGGTTATCTATCTGGAATCACTTATAAAACTTTCTACAATTTTGACTCGGTAATTTATCTTTATGTTTTTAACAGCCTATTAGTGTCAGCAGATCTTTTTTTGTTTTATAGAAATAAAAGATCAATTGCTGTTTAAAAATAAATTGATCTCTTTTAAAGCGATATCCAAATTTTCGTCTACAAGAACATGATTCCCGTTTTCTAATCTGATTGGCTTGATGTTCGGCATAAATTTAACGAAATCTTCATAAGTTTCGGGAAGAATGATCCTGTCCTTTTTTCCAATTAATATTAAAGTCGGAGTAGAAATTTTTGGCAAAAGATTATCTACAGGTTTGGTTTTTGTCAGCAGCTGATTAAATGCATCTTTAAAAAAAGAATATTTACTTATCATCTGGTTTAAAATATGATTTTTTATGAATATACTCAAATTTAAAGATTTTCCGGAAATATAAAAAGCCATCTCATCAAACTCTTTTAAATTATTTGGAAAGAAAAGGTTTTTCCCTTCAGCTAATAAATTTTGCAGTTCGCTTTTCTTTACATGATCTATTCCTAAAGGATTGATCAAAATCAGACTTTTTACTTTTTCAGGATGATTATATGTATAAACTGTTGCAATGCCGCCGCCTAAAGAAGTGCCGATCAAATGAAATTTTTCTATTTTTTTTAATTCAATAAATTTTGAAAAGGCATCGGTTATTGATTGAAGATCGTATTTTTGATTTTTGGGCCTTGAGCTGTTGCCGTGACCGGGAAGATCTAATGCAATAATAGAATAGTTTTTAGAAAACTCTCTTATATAAGGAACCCAAAAATTTTTAGATGACTGAAATCCATGAACTAAAACTATACACTCGCGGTTAGTGTTTCCACCTTCGACATATTCAAAAAAATCGTTGTCGTAATTAATTTTTTTAATTTCCAAATTAAGATTTTTTAAAGCTGATGTGTTATGATGCTGAACTAGAAATTCCGGTAAAAAACTGTAAGTTCCGAAAGACAATGCCAAAAACAAGACAACTATTATGTATATTTTCTTTTTCTTCACTGCAGGACCTAAAATTAAATGCTTTTTTGAAGCATTAAGTTAAAATTAAACTAAACCTTCATTATAATATAACCATAGAATTAATTGAATTAAAAGATGGCCCAACATTTAACTTTTAACGAGTATTTACAACAAATTTTTTCATGTAAAGTCTATAAAGTATCTGTTGATGCTAACTTTACATGTCCCAATAGAGATGGGACAAAAGGCTTTGAAGGCTGCATTTACTGTGATGAATTTGGCTCATCATCTAGGGTTCATTCAAAAAAAACATCTATTCGAGAGCAAATATTTAAAAACATAGAAGTTAGAAGATCAAGATATTCAGCTAAAAAATTTATTTGTTATTTTCAGTCATTTTCGAATACTTATGCAAAAGTTGAAAACTTGAAAAAAATATATGATGAGGCGATTTCTTCTCATCCGGATATTGTCGGATTAGCTGTTTCTACAAGGGCCGATTGTCTAGATGAAGAAAAAATCGATCTAATTGCATCTTATAAAAAATATTTGCCGTTTGTTTCTATAGAACTAGGTATGCAGTCGGCTCATGATAAGACCTTGCAATTGATTAACCGCCAGGAAACTCATGAAGATTTTGTAAAAGCTTGTAAACTTATAAAAAATACAGACATTCATTTGTGCACTCATGTGATTTTAGGTTTGCCCGGCGAATCAATTCAGGACATGCTTCAAACTGCCAAATGTTTGTCTAGATATCAGGTTGATGGGGTTAAACTGCATCTTTTAATTGCCTTGAAGAATACAAAGCTCGCTTCTATGTACAAAGAAAAAAAATGGAAGCCTTTAGACTTAGAAAGCTATATTAAAATTGCCAAGGATTTCATAGATATTTTGCCGCAGAAATGCATAATTCACAGAACCGTCGGCAGCGGGTACCCCAAAGATATTGTAGCGCCAAAATGGGTTTATACAAAAAAAAATCATATTATGGACTCAATTCTAGCTTCATTTTAGTAAACGACAAATATTTTTTTAAATAATAAGTCTTAAAAACTATTATGTTTATGTGTTATAATATAAACATATTTGTTCAATTGTAGATTTCTAATTAAATTAATTAAAAAAAATATTCAATAATATTAATAAATTAAAAAAAATATGAGCGTTCTTGAAACATCTCCACTTGCTTGTTCAATATGTATGAAACCATATGGTGTTGAGAGTCGGTCAAATTCAATGATTTTTCCGAACAATTTACTTGAAACTAAAGAATTTCGATACAACCCTGACGAAAATTCTTTTGAATATAAGACTAAAAAAGTTTGCATGCATGCATTTTGCAAAGACTGCATCCTAAACTGGTCCATTATTGCGAAAACTTGTCCGATTTGTCGCAGAAAATATGATAGATTTGTAAATACTTTAGAATTTGAAAAAGCATCAGTAAAAACAGAAACTAAAGCAATGGTTGTTTTTAAAAAAAATATAAGGGAATTTGATTCAGAAGCAATTCAAAAAAAAATATGTGAATTAATCGATAGTGATTTCATGACGGCTGCAGAAGTTATTCTTAACAATCCCGAATTGAATTTTTCAAAAGAAACAATTGCAACAATTAAACAGCTTATAAAAACTCTGATCGAATCTGCAAATAAATCCGCAGATTATGCGGAAAAATATAAACTCTTGGAAACAGCTAGGAAAATAACAATAGCAGTTTTGAATGAGGCTGAAAAATCAATGCCATTAGAAGATATTGTTTACGCATATATAGGAGCTGGTTGTTTAGAGGCAGCAGAGGATTTAGTAATAGAAATTCCATCGATAACGGTTAAATTCAGGGCATTAATGGAGATTGGTAAAGCTTATATAATATTGTCTAAATATACTGATGGAAAAAGATTATTAGCTATTGCCGAAGAGCTCACCTTCACATGTAAAGACGAAAAGATAAAACCAATATCTTTGGTTGAAATAGCAGAAGCATACATTTCTATAAATCAGCACAATGATGCTGAAAGATTATTATCACATGCAGAAGTATCAGCTGGACGAATGCCGGATTCAGATGCGTTTTATAAATCCAAAGCATTAAAAAAAATTGTTTTAGCTTATATATCGCTTGATAAATTGTCAAAAGCTCAAGTGTTGGCAATGTTAATACCAAATGAAGATGATAGAAATGAAGCGGTAACAGAAATTTGTCAAAGTTATTTTAAGAAAACTCTTCAAGCTCAAAGTCTATTACAAACTTCTTGCAGTAAAAAAAAATGATGTTAAGTTTTGCAATCGCAAATTAAAAATCTTTATCTAAAAAAACAATCTTTTACATGTTTCTTGCAAACAATTGTCATTTCATCTAATTCCTCATCAGAAAATGTCAAATAATTTGAAAGATTTGGATTTAACGATACTTTAGGAATAAATTTCTGAAGAATATATAATTCTGCATTAGATATTAATTTTGACATTTTTTCAATGTCTTCATATTCATGCAGGCCTTTCACTAAGGTAGTTCTAAATTCATGAGCGACTTTTGAATTAATAATAATTTCTATGCTTTGAGAAATAAGAGAAGTGTCAATTTCTTTCTGAATTATAAGTTTGTACTTTTCTAAAGGGGCTTTTATATCCATTGCAATATAATCTATTAAATTTTTCTCTATCAGCTCTTTTAGAATTTCAGGATTTGTTCCATTAGTGTCTAATTTAACTAAGAAATTTAAGTTTTTAATTTTATAAATAAACTCTATTAAATCTTTTTGTATAGTAGGTTCTCCGCCTGTAATTACAACGGCTTCTAATTGATTTTTCCTTTTTTTTAGAAAATTTAAAACTTCATCTTCCTGAAGAGGTTGAGTAAATTTATTAGGAAGAACGAGGTTTGGATTATGACAATATTGACATAAAAACGGGCAGCCTTGAGTAAATATCAAGGCTGCCATTTTTTTTGGGTAATCAATAAATGATAACTTCTGAAGCCCGCCTATTAACATAAAGCCTTTGTTTTAATATTGGCTTCAGTTGGGCATTTATAGTTTTTCCTGATGCTAAACTCAGCTCTTTTTCCATCATTCCATTGATTGACTGGGCGAAGATAGCCGACAACTCTAGAATAGATTTCACAGCTTTTTGAACATTTCGGGCAATTCTGATGCTCTCCGGCTAAATAACCATGTTCCTGACATACGCTGAATGTAGGCGTAATTGAAAGATAAGGAAGTTCATATGTTTCAAAAGTTTTTCTAATTAAATTTTTAACAATTGATCCATCTTCAATTTTTTCTCCAACAAATGCATGCAGTACAGTTCCTCCGGTGTATCTTTTTTGAAGATCATCCTGATGTTCTAGAGATTCAAAAAGATCATCGGTATAATTTACCGGAAGAAGTGTTGAATTTGTATAAAATGGTTTTGCTCCAAGATTTACCTGATCTTCGTTAGCGCAAACTATGTCGGGATAACGTTTTTTGTCTATCAAGGCAAGTCTAAAGCTTGTTCCTTCGGCAGGAGTTGCTTCCAAGTTATAGTTGCTCTTGGTTTCTTCTTGATAAATACTAAGTTTTTCTCTCATGAAATCAAGAAC
The DNA here is from genome assembly GCA_041661445.1 of Parachlamydiales bacterium. Classification (GTDB taxonomy): domain Bacteria; phylum Chlamydiota; class Chlamydiia; order Chlamydiales; family SM23-39; genus JBAZUK01. The sequence goes on along the minus strand of JBAZUK010000003.1, from coordinate 6,956 downwards.
GTTTATTGCAAATTTTTTACCTTCTTCTGAAGCTATTGTTGTTTTTAAAAGATTAATGCAGGCTTCATTCATTCCAACAAGACCGATAGTTGAAAAATGATTTGTCCAATATCTATCAAATCTTTGCTTGATTTTCCTTAAATAAAATTTTGAATATGGGTAAAGACCCTTTTCCGTAAAGTGCTCGATGATCTTTCTTTTTATTTCTAAGCTCTCTTTAGCTAGGTCCATTAAATCGCTTAAATGGTTTATAAATTCTTTTTCGCTGTTGACCAGATATCCGATTCGAGGAAGATTAATTGTTACTACACCGATAGAACCTGTAAGCGGATTGGATCCAAATAATCCTCCTCCTCTTAATTGAAGCTCTTTGGTATTTAACCTTAATCTGCAGCACATGGATCTGGTATCTTCAGGGCTCATTTCTGAATTTATGAAATTTGCAAAATATGGTATGCCGTATTTTCCTGTTACTTTCCAAAGAAGATCTAAATTTGGATTATCCCAGTCAAAGTCTTTTGTGATGTTATAGGTTGGTATCGGAAATGTAAATACTCTTCCTTTTGCATCGCCTTTTTGCATTACTTCTAGAAATGCTTTATTAAATAAATTCATTTCTTCTTGGAACTCTTTATATGTTTCCTTCTGAACTTGTCCTCCGATTATTACATTTGTATCTTTGAATAGAGGGGAGGGGATTAAATCTAAAGTGACATTTGTAAAAGGAGTTTGAAATCCAACTCTAGTCGGAACATTCACATTAAAGATAAATTCCTGCATCGCCTGTTTTACTTGTTTATATGATAAATTGTCATATCTTATAAATGGCGCTAAAAGAGTATCTAAATTTGAAAAAGCTTGAGCTCCGGCTGCTTCTCCCTGCAATGTGTAAAAAAAGTTTACTATCTGACCCAAAGCTGTTCTAAAATGCTTTGGAGGGTCGCTTTGAACTTTTCCTTCAACTCCTTGAAACCCGACCATTAGAAGGTCCATTAAATCCCAACCTACGCAGTAACTTGATAAAACGCCTAGATCATGGATGTGAAAAGAACCTTCAACGTGGGCTTTTCTAATATTTGGCGGATAAATTTTATTTAGCCAATAAATTTTATTTGTTTCAGATGCTATGTAATTATGAAGCCCTTGTAGAGAAAAACTCATATTGGAGTTTTCTTTTACCTGCCAGTCTAATTTATCTAAATATTGATCTATTAAATCTACGCCCGCTTTATTTGCTATTTCTCTGATTTTGGAATGCTGTTCTCTGTAGATTATGTATGCTTTTGCTGTAAGTTTAAAAGGTGAAGATAGAAGCACTTCTTCAACAACGTCTTGTATTTCTTCAACGCTAGGAATGTCTTTAAGTATTTTCTCAGCTAGAGAAACAGCTCTTATGGTTAATGTTTTTGCAATGGATTCATCAAACTCCTTGGTGGCCTTACCGGCTTTTAATATAGCTTTATATATTTTATTAAAATCAAAGTCATCAACTCTTCCATTTCTTTTAATTATTTTTTCTAATTTATTTTTATTATTATCTTTCATGATTATTCTCCTTTATTATATTTGTATTACAAAAAGCAGCCTTCAAGATCTTAAGTCTTGGAGATACTACATATTGTATTTTTATTTTCTTTTAATTACTAGATATAGTTTTTTTGAATTAATAGCTACTTTTTTTTTCTACTCTTTGGAAATAAGCTTTTTAAGAAAAAAAATATTAAAAAAATCAATTTGAAAAATATATAAAATAAAATTATGTTATGTAGAAACAAACGTTACTATTTTTATCAATTATATATAAAAATGAAAAAAGAAAAAAAATAGTATTTTTATGAAAAAAAAAGATGTTTTTTAGGTTTTGAAATTTACACTGTTTGGAAAAACATTCCTAAAGAAAAGAAAATTATCAAAGAAAAAAATCGACATATCACTTTGCTTTTTTTAGGAGATATAGTTTTAGATGAAATTAAAAAATATTTGGATGAACTTTATTTGCCATGTCAAATTGGGCTTCCCGGATACTTTAACAAGTGTTTGTTCTGGCCTGAAACTAATCCTAGATTAGTAGCCTATCAGGCAGATTTTTTCGAGAAAAATATTATTTTAGACAAATTTCACGAAGAGATTTTTGAATTTTTCAAAGAAAGAAAAGTTCTTGTTAAACTAGAAAATCGGTTTATTCCTCATGTTACCATCTGCCGAGATGATTTTAATTTAAAATTGTGGAAAGAAACATTTAAACAATCTCCATTGTATATAAAAAGCTTTAATTTATATGAAAGCTTGCAAAATAGTGAGTACAATATCTTATGGACAAAGGATTTTATAAACCCTTTTGAAGAAATAAAACATACTGCAGATATTGCTTTTATTATTCGTGGAAAAAGCTATTTGGATTTGCTGCATAGCAGCTTTATCGCACTCTCTTTTAAGGTAGAAATTTTTTTAAATTATGTTTCGTTACTTAAGAAAGTAAATTCGATAGATGATGTGATTATCAATTTAAATGAAATAATAACCAATGCGGAAATAGATGGGTTCGATATTCCTTTTAAAGCTGTTAGTTTTCATAATAAAATAGATAGAAAAAATGAAATAATGAATTGGGAGATGATTGTTGATGTCTGATTTAAAGAAAATAGGTCCCTGTCAGTTTTTGCTACCTCAAGAAGGAAATATGAGGGTACCAGGACTTATTATTGCTAAAGAAGAGCTATTGGAAGTTATTAAAGAAGATAAATCGTTAGATCAGATCAAAAATGTAGCTTCCTTAAAAGGAATAATCGGACATTCAATAGCAATGCCGGATGTTCACTGGGGATATGGCTTTCCTATTGGCGGAGTAGCTGCCATGGATGTGGAAACCGGAGTGATAAGCCCAGGAGGAGTTGGTTATGATATTAATTGCGGAGTTAGAATTGCAGTACTTCCGATTAAATTTTCTGATCTTAAATTGAAATATGGAAATTCAATAATAAAACGTATCTTCGAATTAGTTCCGACAGGAGTCGGATATGGTCACAGAGATCAGACAGGATTGTCAGATAGAGATTACAATGAAATTGCACAAAAAGGGGTAAATTGGTCGCTTGAGCAAGGTTTTGGTGTCAGAGAAGATCTAGAACATATAGAAAGCAATGGAAAAATTGATGGAGCCGATATTTCTATAATTTCTAATCATGCAAAAGATAGAGCAAGAAGACAGCTTGGGACATTAGGTTCAGGTAATCATTTTATTGAAATCGGAGAAATTCAAACAATTTATTATCCGGAAATCGCTAAAAGCTGGGGCATAGAAAAAGGATATACCTATGTATTGATTCACACAGGTTCTAGGGGATTTGGACATCAAATTTGTCAGGATACTTTAAATTACATGATAAAAAAAGGCTATGCTGAAGGTTTGCCGGATAGACAGCTTGTTTGCGCTCCCATAAAATCAGATGATGGAAAAAAGTATTTTTCTGCAATGGCATCAGCTGCTAATTATGCTTTTAATAACAGGCAGCTTATTTTACATTATGTGAGACAGGCTGTGAAAGAGATCTGCAACATAGATTTTGAACAAGTAAAATTGCTTTATGATGTTTGTCATAATATTGCAAAATTTGAGGACTATGAAATCAATGGTAAATTAACAAAAGTTTGTGTGCATAGAAAAGGCGCTACCAGAGCATTTGGTCCGAATAATAAGGAATTAAATCCAATTTTTCAAAAAACCGGTCAGCCGGTACTGGTCCCCGGAGATATGGGAACAGCGTCATACATCTTGGTGGGTCAAGGCAACCCATTAACCTGGTGCAGCTCATGCCATGGAGCCGGAAGACAAAAAAGCAGGGCAGAATCTATCAAGGCTTGGAAAGGAAAAGATCTAAAAAGTTATATGCAGTCAAAGGGGGTTGAAGTTTTTGCTAAATCATATGAAACAATTGCCGAAGAAATGCCCGATGCTTACAAAAACGTTGATATAGTGGTTGATGCAGTGCATGAAGCGGATTTAGCAAAAAAGGTTGCTAGACTTATTCCCTCTTATGTAATCAAGGGATAAATTCTTATAAAATATTGTTAATTATAAAAAAGTATTTTTGAAAATTAAAATTTTTCTGATCTGATCTTAAATTTTTATTCGATTTCAATACAAAATAAGAGATCATTTATTGTTTTTTTCAAAATTGTCTAATCTTCGCTTTTTTCTTCAGAAGATCTTGAATATCTTTTCCTATCAACTTCATTTAAATATTTTTTTCTAAGACGAATGTTTTTAGGAGTAATTTCAACCAGTTCATCATCTTGAATATAATTTATTGAATCTTCCAAAGTAAATACTCTAGGAGGAGTGAGAATTATATTTTCGTCTTTTCCAGAAGCTCGTACGTTCGTCAACTGCTTTGCTTTTGTAACATTTACAACAAGATCGTTCTCTCTTGAGTTTTCACCAACTATCATTCCTTCATAAACCTTATCACCCGGCTTAACAAATAATGAGGATCTTTTTTGAAGGTTGAAGCATGCGTATCCATTTGCCTCTCCTTCACACATTGAAATCATTACACCTCTTGTCCTTTTTGGAATCTCACCTTTAAATGGAGCATAATGGTCAAAAATAGATGTCATTATAATAAGCCCTTTAGTCAGAGTTAGAAAATCACTTCTACATCCCATGATGCCTCTAGTAGGTATTAGAAAATCCATTCTGGTGATTCCCTGTTCGTCAGTATCTAATGATTTCATTTCGCCTCGCCTCATTCCAAGCTCACTTATTATTGTACCAGAATGCTCTGTAGGAACTTCAATATGGGCAAGTTCTATCGGTTCGCATTTTACTCCATCAATTTCTTTGATGATTACTTGCGGCTTAGATACGATTAATTCAAAATTTTCTCTTCTTAAGGTTTCTAATAAAACAGAAAGGTGAAGTTCTCCTCTTCCGGATACTGTGATTTTATCGATAATACCATCTTTTATATCAATCTTCAAAGTTGCGTTGGATTTTTTTTCTCTGATCAGTCTTTCTCTAATTTTATTCATTGTTACATTTTTACCGTCTTTACCGGCAAAAGGGCCTGAATTTACCATGATATCAATAGACAATGTAGGAGCTTCAATTTTAATCGGAGGAAGTTCTCTTTTGTTGTCTAAAGAACAAAGAGTATCGCCGATAGTTACTTCTTGACAACCGGATATAATGACTATATCGCCTACACCCGCTTCATCAACTTCTATTTTGTTCAGTCCTTCATGATCTTCAATCCTCTGAACTTTAAAACTTTTTATTTTTTTTTCATGATTGATATGATTGATTGTCATATCTTTTTTCACGATTCCTTCCAAAATTCTTCCACAAGCTTGTCTACCGATGTAATCATCATATTCAATAGTTGCTACCTGCATTAAGAAAGGTTCTTTTAGATCGCCGCTTGGAGGGGCAACTTTTCTAATAATTAAATCTAAAAGCGGTTTCATATCTTTCTTTTCATCATTGGGATTCATGATTGCATAGCCATCCAGTCCGCTTGCATAGCAATAATCGAAATCTAATTGTTCATCTGTTGCATTTAATTCTACAAAGAGATCAAAAACTTCATTTAAAACTTTTTCAGGATTGGCATGAGGTCTATCAATTTTATTTAAAACTACTATAGGTTTTAAATTCATTTGAAGGGATTTCATTAATACAAATCTTGTCTGGGGCATGGGTCCTTCTTTCGCATCAACTAATAGCAACACGGAGTTAACCATTCCCAAAACTCTTTCCACTTCTCCTGCAAAATCGGCATGACCCGGCGTATCTATGATATTAATTTTATTGCCTTCAAAAAGTATTGAAGTATGTTTTGCATAAATTGTAATGCCGCGCTCTTTCTCCTGATCAAAACTATCCATAACTCGTTCGGGAACCTTCGCGTGCTCATGAAATACTTGAGATTGTTTTAGAAGACTATCTAGAAGAGTAGTTTTACCGTGGTCGATATGTGCAATAATTGCAATATTTCTTAGTTTTTTTGGATCGTACATTTTATGAAAACCTATAAAGGGGGGTTAAAAAAATATTTAAAAATAATACATTTAAGTGATTTTTTCTTGATATTAAAAAAAGTATATCATTAGTTTTATTTAATTGGAATGTTTCATTTATCAAAAAATATTTAAAATAAAAAATTTATCAAAATATATTTTATAGAAAACTTGAAATAGTTAAAAAAATCCCGGTGGTCAATAAAATTAAATTTATCCAAAGATAAGAACGTTTGTTTTTATATTTTTTTTCTAAACGGGAAATGCTTCTTGGAAAAAAAATTAGAACAAGCCCAATAGTCAATAATCCCCATCCAATAGCTGATAGAATTATATTAAAGCAGCTAAAACATAAATTGTTTGAAAATATTATTGAGACTCCTGTGACAATGCCGGATGATCCGTAAACTGAACAGAGGCCATAAGACTTTGAAAGGTCGCGAAATATTTTTTTGCTAAAGCTTGGATTTAATAAAAAAGCCATGCTTGAAATTATAAAATAGATACCTATTATTTTGCTTAATAGCATTAGCGGCATTTTTGCACCTTTTTCTTCTTTTTACAATTATTTTAAGAGTTTGTAAACATTTTTTTTTGAAAAAAGACTTTGATTTCAAAAGATAAAAGTTTACGAGCATAAGCAAAATTTTATTTTTTTTTATTCATGAGAAGTTTTTTAAGAACTTTTCATAGATAAAAAACCCTAAAAAATTGATGGGTAAAATGAAACAAAAAATGTTTTTTTTTATAAAGTTTCTTGATAAAAACAATTTTTTTTTGTATTTTATTTTTATTCTTTTAATTAATTTCATTAAAAAGAAAAAAACAGCGATGACTGTTTAGATGTTTTTTGACAGTAGAGAAAAAAAGATGATAAAGCATAGCTTGTGCGAAAAGAATAGATAGGGTTAAACCTATAGATTTTTTTTGCCTAACAA
>JBAZUK010000002.1:0-260712 GCA_041661445.1 Parachlamydiales bacterium | reverse complement strand
ATCTCGAACTCAGAAGTTAAGACTCTCATCGCCGATGGTAGTATACACAAGAGTATGCAAGAGTAGGACGCTGCCAGCTTATTTTTATCTACAGGCTTCAATCTTCTGATTGAGGCCTATTTTTTTTCACTTTTTTTATGTTTAATTTGCTTAATCTTTGGTTTTAATTTATTTATTTCTGACAATGAACAGGATATATGAGTATATAATGTGATTGTTTTAGTAAAAGCCATCTAGTAAAATTTATCTTTAATCTATTGGTTTACTTATGTTATTATATTTATATAATCTTAATATAAGGAAGTTCAATATGTCTGTTGTTCAACGTGTTAGCTATTTACCTATCTATGATAAATGTTTCATTGAGAATAAACCGTCTGAAAAGAAAAGTACATATTAAAAATGTAAGAATTTTTTAAGTTTGACTTCGGCTATTGAGGCGCCTAGATTTGAAGAGAGATCACTAGAGAATAGAGTTTCAGACGAAGTGGATTTTTCGATATCAACGCCTTCTTCAGTGGGAGCTTTAAATAAAATTCGCAGTATTTTGCTGAAAATAATAATTTTCCCATATGGAATTTATTGTTTACTTAAATTTTCAATTCAAAGACTAATAATGTTGCCCCTTTTTCCATTGCAGAATTATTTTTTTAAAGGTGCTTTTGATAGAAATGCTAATAACATTTTTACAAGAAATTTGACAGAATTAAAAGAAGAGAAATTTATTGTTAGAGAAGTGATCTTACAAAAAAATGGAGTTAAATATAGCGGACTTTTAATCGGACATGAAAATACAATAGGAAATGGAAAATGGGTATTGCAGTCCACTGGTAATTGCGAGCCGATAGAGCATTCATGTTTGGATTATGCTAAAATTTATCATAGACGAGATGCGAATGTCTTGATGATCAACGGACCCGGAGCTTGCAAAAGCGAAGGATGGGCCGATGCCGATACAATGGGCGACGCTCAAGAAGTTGGAATATCTTTTCTGGAAACTGCTATCAAGGCTAAAGAAATTGTTCTAGCAGGCAGATCTCTAGGCGGAGCTGCAATTAGCAGCGCGATTTTAAAACATAACTTTAAAAGGGAATGCAGGTATACCGTTCTAAGACAGATGACATTTGATAGAATCAGCAATATTTGTTCTGAAATAGCTGGCTGCAGATCCTTAGTAGAATTTTTGGTGAAATGGACTGATCTTGAGATTGATTCAGTAGAAGCTTCGAAAAAATTACAAAGAGAAAATATTTACGAAGTTATTGTCCAATCTGCTAAAAATAGAGATTTTACATTTGACGGAGTTATTCCCAAAAAAGCATCATTAGGGTATGCATTGGCAAAAGAAAATGTCACGGAAAATAAAAAGTTTTTAGCTATTAATGATCCTAATGGAGTCAGACATAATGATTTCAGATCTATAGAAATTTCAGCTGAAGAGATTTAATTATTTTTTTGTAAATGCATACCATTGTAGAGTTTTAGTTAGTCCTAAAATTAAAAATTAAATCCGCCGGTTTCTAAGAGTTTTTGATATGGAAGAAATTCGGTTCCATTGATTGTCTCAACCATTTGTAAAAATAAAATTTTTCTAAAGTCCCGCAATCTATTTGACTCATCGTTAAGTACGCCAGCAACAAGATAAGCTGAACCAAAAATAAAGCTTCTGCAGATGATCTTGATCTTTCTTATTTCGAATAATAACGACTCTTCTTTTTGTTTAGCAATTTCATTAACTCTCCCATTAGGGGAAAATAGATCTAAAAAATCGTTAATGCTGATTTTATAGTATTCAACGATTTTATTTAATAAATCAGCTTCTAAAATTTCTCTGGTAAATGGGTTGATTGGTTTGAATTGATGATCAGTCTTATCTTCGCTTGGGCTTTGAGATAACAATGATAAAGTAAATGTGTTGATATCTACTATTTCTTTATGAACTAATAACTGATCTTCTGGATTAATTTCTTGCCCCGAGATGGCATCTATAGGTAAATTGCAAGTTGGTGCTGCGTCTTCTTCATGAACTAATAACTGATCTTCTGGATCAATTTCTTGCCCTGAGATGGCATCTATAGGTAAATCGCAAGTTCTTTTCCTTCCATTTTTCTGAGGATAGTAAGCTGGTGCTGCGTCTTCTTTATGAACTAATAACTGATCTTCTGAATTAATTTCTTGTCCCGAGAGGGCATCTATAGGTAAATCGCAAGTTCTTTTCCTTCCATTTTTCTGAGGATAGTAAGTTGGTGCCGCGTCTTCTTCTCCAATTGATGGCTCTTCTAATGATAATTCTATTGCGAGCTGAAAGTCCTGTTCTTCTTCGCTATCTAAAGAAGAAGTGTTTACTGCCAAATGTGATATTTTAATTTTCTTGTGAGCATTTGATTGTAAATCTTCATATATTTTCAGTCCTCCCGCCTTAATTTTATCAACAACATCATGCATTTCAGGAGGATAGTCTGTAAAGTCTTTAGTAATTTTTTTTGTGTGTTCATAAATTGCAATTTTTTCTTCTTTTGAACCTTGAGTAAAAAGGGTGAAAAGATTGTTTAAATCGTAATTGTTTGATGATTGTATAGACATTGTTTTCCTAATTTTAATTTAAGTAAGTTTAACATAAATTCGAATTAATTTAAAAGTTTAAATTGATAATTTGCTTAATTTTAGTTTTAATTATTATAAAGTAACTTTGCTTTAAATAAAAATTTTAAAAACTGACTTTTGGGGTGTTTTTTTCACTTTCAATAACTTTTTTTTAAATGTTTTTATGATAATTTAAATTTTTCTTTACCTTTAGGACTGTTTGAATTTGACGAGGAGCTTGAATCTGTTTTTTCGTAACTCATTAAGGATTCTTCGATAGCGAGTCTAAACGCTTCCTCTTCGGTATAATTTCCATTATAATTGTCTGAGTCTGGGTTAGAATAAAAACATATTTCTTTTGAACAAGGTTTTGAATCTTCAAGAGATAATGCAACAGCCAGGTCAAAATCTGCATCATCTGTTAAGTTATCAACTGGTGAGTTAAATCTTTGGGATTCTAAGGGTCCGGTTGAAGAACTTGGTTGGGATTTGATTGCCAAGCCTGCGATTTTTTCCATGGATTGTTTCAGGACTTGCTCGGCTTCTTTCGTGCACTTTTCATGATCGATTGGAGATTTTCGATCTACAGGTCTAGCTAAACTAATAAAATTCACGGATGTATCATAAAAGTCATCACTTGAGACGGCTCTTAATTGATTTTGGGCTATCAGACCATTCTCTTTAATTATTTTTATAGCGAGAGCAGCCTCTTCAGGAAATGTCGAAAAATCTCCTGTGGCATTTTGGACATATTCATATATTTGAACTTTACCGATTAAATCTTGAGATAATAAATTCTTTGATAAAGAAATTATATCTTCACAAAGCAGAGACATAAATACTCGGTTTTAAAATTAATTATATTGGTTTGTAAAAAATAGTTATTAAAAATTAAATAAGCCTGTTTCTAAGAGTTTTTGATATGGAAGAGATTCTTCTCCATTGATTGCCTCAACCATTTGTAAAAATAAAATTTTTCTAGAATATATTAAGATGTTGGAGAAGTCAGTTGCTATAGCAGGCATGGCATCAGAGTCAGGAAGAGATCCATCTAATGAGATTTGTTTAGATTTTTTTATTTGGCCAGATAATGAATGCAATTTTTGTTTTGCATGTTCAGCAGCCTTGCCTGAAGGTTTAAATAAATCTAAAAACGCTTCAAAGTTAATTTTATAGTATTTGCAAATCTGTTTTAATGTGCCAATATCAACAGCATTGCGGGTTTGAGGAATAATTGGCACAAAATGGCTATTTACACCTTGTGATAATAATGTAGCTGTAAATGCATTAATATTTACAAAATGACCATTTACTTCTAGCCGATCTGCTAATGCAATTTTCTGAGGAGAATTAGGTAGATCTTCGCTATTTTTTTCCGCTTTAATCAAGGAAGAAAAATCTGATTTGGAGGTTTCGCTTTGATTTCTTTGGGTGAGAGGTGATTCTTCTAAAGATAATTTAATAGGAAGCTGAAACTCTAGAACTCCTTCAGCATCAGCAGAAGAAGAGCTGGCAATGTTGGGTTGTTGTTGAGATTGTGAAGGCATGGAAAGCGAGGATTGAGCTACTGATTCAATTCTAGTATCGGATGAGTTTGCTTTTTTAAATATATTAGGTCCTTCATCTTTAATAAATTTTATCGTAGGTTCCAAAGCAGGGTCATAATTTGGATGTTCCATCGTGAATTTTAGTGCATATTCATAAATTTTTTGTTTCGTTGCAGTATCGGCAGTTGTAAACAAATCAATAACACTATTTAAATCGTCTTCAGTAATTAAATAATCTGCTATAGCTACAGATATGCTTGTCGTCATAGTAATCCTTAATTTATTAAAGTTATAAATATTATAACAAAATATTGTTTGTTATTCAAATGTTTTCCAAATCAATTATACTATAATTTAAGTTATTGTAATGAAAATAAGTCTGAAATCGAAATTTCTTTTATTTTTAAAAAAATAATTATCACGTCATTGAAAACTTACGAAAAAAGAAATCATTGAAAAAATAAACCAAATGAAGATAAAAGCACAATTATACTTGTTCTTGAGAGGTTTTCTTAGTTTTAACAATATAACCTTGTTTTAGCTCTTCTTTATAGATAATCCATAAGCCGAAAATTATTACAAAGGTTGATACTAATATTATCGGGGATGGCGGGGTTTTTAAAAAGAGCCATTCGCTAAGAGAAGCAAATATTGGGCTTAATAGACCAACAAAGGACATAAAAGTTGCTGTATATTTTTTTAGTAGGAAGCCATACAGATTATAACAGATAACATTTGAGATAAGAGTTATTATGACAAGGCCTTGTAGAAAATTTGCTCCGCTGCCGGATGTGACCGGGATAGGATTCCAGGCATCAAAAAAATATGAATGAATCAATGCTAAAATGCCGCCGATAAGCATGCCGTAGCTGTTCGCTGTTAATGGTGATAAAGAATTATCTTTAACTAATATTCTAAGCAATACCCAGCCATATACTGAAAAAATTGTAGCTCCTATAACAGCTAGCTCGGGATAAGAAATTTTAAGAAAGGAAGTCGTAATGTTTTCTGATCCAGTTTGAATAAAAAATATTGGCATTACTCCAATAAATCCGATGATCATGCCCAACCATTTTTTGGGGTTCATTTTCTCATTGAAATGCAGGTAGGAAAAAAATGCGGCAAAAAATGGAGTTAAACTATAAATAAAGCAAGTTTTGGCTGCAGATAAGTGCTGAAGCCCGTAATATTCCAATGCGTTGGGAAAATACATGCTTAACATCGCGAGTAATAAAATTGCGAAACCTTGTTTGATTGTGAATTTTAAATCTGCCCTTTTTTTTATAAATAAATATCCGAGAATTAAAAAGGAAGCAAAGAGCATTCTTGAGGCAGTAAAAAAAAGAGGAGTGGAAGAAAAAAGCGCTATTTTACCTAATGGAAAACAACACGACCAAAGAGCAAACAAAAAGTACGGCATGAATAGCATTCTTCTTTTCCTTATTTGTAAACATATATGATAACTTAAATAGTTGTTTATAAACAATCAAATTACAGGAATTTTTTGATCACATGATAGAAAAATATTTATTTGATACAGTTTTAATTTTAGATCTTCAAGAAGTCTTTCACAGCTTTGAAAATTCAGTTGTTTTTTTTAATTTTTAATATAAAATATTGTAACAAAATTTTTATAAGAATTAAAAAATTAAATATATGAAGAAGAAAAAAAGTTATGGATCCTGGCCATCTCCCATAACAGCAGATCTTATTGTTAAAGATTCTGTAAGATATGGAAATATTTTATCCGATGGAACGAATGTTTATTTTTCTGAAATGAGACCTTTGGAAAAAGGCAGGACGACTATTTTAAAAATTGTTGGGGATAATTATGAAGAGATTCTTCCAAATGGTTTTAGCTCGCGAACCAAGGTTCATGAATATGGAGGACTGTCTTTTTATGTAAAAAACAAACAGGTGTTTTTTTCTAATCAGGAAGATCAGCGTATTTATAAAATTGATCAAGATAAAAAAATGTTACCTATTACTTCAAGTGCTAATAAAAGATATGCTGAAATAAAATATGATTTTTCGAAAAAGATTTTATTTTGCATTCAAGAAGAGCATGTTAAAAAAAAGGTCGTCAATTCAATAATATGTATTGATGAAGACCTAAATGTTAAAACAATTGCGGAGGGACACGATTTTTATTCATCAATAACAATCAGTGATGATAATAAAAAATTAGCTTTCATTGCCTGGGATATGCCGAATATGCCTTGGGATAATACATCTCTTTATATTGCTGATCTAAAGAAGAACGGAGAATTAGACAATTTAAAAAAAGTAGCGGGATTTGATAATGAATCCATCTGTCTTCCTAAATGGTCTAAAGATGGAAGTTTATTTTTTGTTAGTGACAAGACTAATTTCTGGAATTTGTATAAGTATGAAAAAGATGTAATTGAAAATGTGTGTAAAATGGACTGCGAGTTTGCTAGGCCTCTTTGGCAGCTCGGTCTTTCAATGTATGATTTTTATTATGAAAAAAACAAAATATATATTTTAGCGATTTATATTGAAAACGGGAATAATCGCCTTGGATTAGTTGATGTTGAAAATAAGACTTTAGAAAAAATTGATAATAAATTTACATATTTCTCAGAGCTGATCGTAGTTGATGATCTCGCTTATTTTTTAGCAGCCTCTCCACTGGATTCTATTTCCATAATGTGTCTGAATATAAAGAAAAAAGAATTTAGAACAATAAAAAGCAGCAGAAACATAAAAATTGATCCTCAGTACATTTCAGAAGCTATAAGCATTGAATTTCCAACAGAAAATGATAAAACCGCATATATGTTCTTTTATCCGCCAAAAAATAAAGACTATCAGTCTTCTGAAAACGAAAAACCTCCTTTAATCGTTAGAGCTCATGGAGGCCCAACGGCTCAAAGCGAGAATTTTTTAGATTTGCAAATTCAATTCTGGACAAGCAGAGGCTTTGCTTTTGCCGATATCAATTATTCAGGAAGCTCCGGATTTGGCAGGGAGTATAGGCAAAGACTATATGGAAATTGGGGGATTATCGATGTAGACGATTGTACAAATGCTGCAATCTATTTATCTAATAAAGGTATCGTTGATGAAAACCGTTTAATAATAAGAGGAACGAGTTCAGGCGGATTTGTGACTTTATCAGCGTTAACATTTAAAAACGTGTTTAAAGCCGGGGCTAGCTATTATGGAATCTGCGATATAATAGCCTTGATAAAAGATCCTCATAAATATGAAGCGAAGTATGAAGAAAATTTAATAGGACCGTATCCGGAAAAAAGGCAATTATATATAGAAAGGTCTCCTATAAATTTTGTAGAAAACCTCTCATGTCCGATAATTTTATTTCATGGAGAAGATGATAAAATAGTTTTACCGGAGCAATCGAAGATGATGTTTGAGGCTCTAAAACGAAAAAAACATTCCGACAGCCTATCTGCTTTTTGAAAAAGAAGGTCATGGATTCAGAAACGCATCAGTAATAAAAAAATGTCTGGAAGCAGAGCTTTATTTTTATTCAAGAATTTTTGAATTCAAATTAGAAGAACCCATTCAACCGATTGAAATATCAAATATCGAGTGTTTATGAAAAAAAATATTTTTATTGTTTTATTATCTATTATTCTTCCGATTTTTGCTTTTAGCCATGAATATTTTGTTGAGATTGAAGAAAAGACTGATTCTTTTCAATTAAATTTAAGAACAATCTTAAAAAAGAACTGCATGTGTCCTTTGAGATTTTATGACGTAAGGATTGAAAAACCCACAAATGTAAATTATGGAATGATTTCTTTAATAGTTGCAACAGATCCTAAAGATATCTGTCTTATGGCTTTTGGATATCATCGCGGATCTTTTATATTTTACAAAGATTTTCAAACTCTTCCGAATGGAATATATTATCTAATCATCAACGACCTGAATTATGGTTATTTAATAATATCTAATTTTAAAGTCTTTTTAGATCCAATTAATTGTATTTAAGTTAATCATCTAATATAATATTTGCAAAAATTATGAATGAATTTATTTTTATTATACATATATTATTAGTAGTAATATTTTTATTGCTGGCTCTTAGGTTAGGTAAAAATTACCTACTAGCTCTTGTTTGTCTTCAGGCAATTATTGCTAATTTATTTGTTGTTAAGCAAATAGATCTTTTTTCAAGGATAGTTACGCCAACAGATGTATTTATAATCGGCACATTTTTAGGAGAAAACCTTCTTCAGGAATATTTTGGAAAAGAAGAGGCTAATAAAGCTATAAAAATTTCTTTTTTTTCTATGATATTTTTTTTAGTAATGTCAAAGATTCAGATTTTATATCAACCTTCTGCTTTTGATACAATGCACTCTTCTTTCAAAAATATTCTATCAAATTCTCCAAGGATAATTGTTTCATCCATATTAGTTTTTTTCTTCGTCCAAAAGTTTGATCTGATATTCTTTGGTTTTTTAAAAAAAATATTTAATGAAAAGCATTTTGTTTTCAGACTTACTATTTCAGCTCTGCTTATGCAATTGTTGGATACAGTTTTGTTTACTTTTTTGGCTTTAAAAGGAATTGCCTCATCATTGTTTGATATAATCCTATTCAGCTTTATCATCAAAGCTACAGTTATTTTATTAACCACGCCTTTTATGAGGTTTTCAAAAAAAATGGTAAAAGCATCCAATGAGTAATTTTAAATTCGAAGTTTTATATACATCAAAAAAATCAAAAGCCAGAATTGGAAAAATCCATACTCCGCATGGAATTATTAATACTCCTAATTTTGTTGCAGTAGGAACGAATGGAACTATAAAAGCCTTGGATAGCAAAATGGTTTCGTCAATTGGACTGGAACTAATGTTCTGCAATACCTATCATCTTATGCTTCAACCCGGATCTGATATAATAAAGCAGGCAGGCGGTATTCATAAGTTTATAAATCGAGATATGCCTATAATTACGGATTCCGGAGGCTTTCAGGTATTTTCATTAGCATATGGGTCTGTTGCAAGTGAGCTTAAAAGTCAAGGCATGAAAAAAAATAATTCGTCTGTCTTAAAAATAACGGATGATGGCGTCATCTTTAGATCTTATAGAGACGGATCTAAGATTATTCTTACTCCTGAAACTTCGATCCAAGCACAAAAAGATATCGGGGCGGATATAATAATAGTCTTTGATGAACTATTGCCATATCACACAGATATAAAATATCTGGAAAGATCGTTAGATAGAACTCATTCTTGGGAAAAAAGATCTTTGGACTATCATCAGAAAAATATTCAAAGCCAGGCACTTTATGCAGTGATTCATGGAGGGATAAATAAAGATCTTAGAAAAAAAAGCTGCGAGTATTTAACAAAACTGTCATTCGATGGATTCGCAATAGGCGGAAGTGTTGGTAAAAATAAAGAAGAAATGATTGAAATGCTTGATTTTACCATGAACTATTTGCCCAAAGAAAAACCTAATCATTTATTGGGGATCGGAGATATAACTTCTTTAGAACAATCAATACCTCTTGGCATAGATACTTTTGATAGTTCATATCCGACAAAAGCCGCAAGACATGGTCTAGCTTTAACTAACGGCAAAGGAATAAAAATTACAAGAAAAGAAAATGAAAATAATTTCGGACCAATAGATAAAAATTGTTCATGCTATACATGTAAACATTTTTCGTTAGCTTATCTGCATCATCTTTTTAAGGCAAAAGAACTAACTGCATTAAGTTTAATAAGCATTCATAATCTGCATTTCATGGTTGAATATATGAAAGCAGTCAGAGAAAAAATAGCAAACGATATAATCTAAAAATTATTTTTTAGAGGGTGTTGTGTAGTTTAATACACGGCCTTCAGAAGGTAAAGGAACGCTAGAGCTGTTCGGAGTACCTGGCTTGTTTTGAGGTTTAGGAACAGGAGAATTTGGATTGTCGAGACTTTTAAAATAAGCTCTTGATTGTGTAAAAGAAGTTTTCTGCTGAGCTGTTTCTGAAGTTTGTTTTTTAGGCCCTTTAATTTCAGTCGTTGATTCTTCCTGAATTTTAGATTGAATAGTCTGTGGTTCTTTATTTTCGGCAGGTGGTATGATTAGAGGATCGGTTTTTTTAGATACAGTTCCTTCTTTTATATCTTCGGTATATTGTGTCTGAGCATCTGTAAGGTTAGTTGTCTTGAAGGCAATAGGATCTGCTTGAGATTCGATTTTTGCTTTTAGATCTTCAGTTTGAGTTTCCTCTGTTTTGGTAGATAGTATGGGTTGAGGATCTGCTTGTTTGCCTTTAGGTTTTGTCTCTGTTATTAGATCTTCAGTTTGAGTTTCTTCTGTTTTGGTAGATAGTATGAGTTGAGGATCTGCTTGTTTGCCTTTTGATTCGGTCTCTGTTATTAGATCTTCAGTTTTAGTTTCCTCTGTTTTGGTAGATAGTATGGGTTGAGGATCTGCTTGTTTGCCTTTAGGTTCGGTTTCTGTTATTAGATCTTCAGTTTGAGTTTCCTCTGTTTTAGTAGATAGTATGGGTTGAGGATCTGAGTTATTGGGTAGAATTAGGTCATCATCCGAGTCTGTATCATCTTCTGAGGATTTCTTTTCCTCCTCCTCATCAGAGCATTCAAAATAAACAGCATCATCAATTTTTTCAGGTTTGTCATTAAATGTAACTTTTAACACACCTTTTAAAGCAGGAGAAAGTTCAGTATCAACTTTTGGAGGTGTTGTGTTTTTAAAAACTTTATTGCAAGCATTATATATTTTTTCTGAAGTTTGGTTTAATTGCTGCGGTAATACAGCTTGTAAAATCCCTTCTGCTAAGACAAAATAAGATAGTGTTTCCTCATGACAATAATACAAAACTGCCCAATCAACTGAAGCTCGGAAAAGGAATTGCAGGCTCATTTTTAGATTATAGTCCTTTTCTTCATCTTTATGTGAAATACATGCATTGACATATTTGCCTATGGATGCCACGCCATTGAATCCATTATAGATTGATGCAAATTTTAATCTTCCCGGCAAGGTAAGCCAACTCATCGGCTGAAAAAATCGAGCAGCTTGAACAGGGCCATAAGTAACTGTTGTTGAAATAATTCTTCGAAGAAATCCTTTAGCAAATTCTTTTGTTTTAGAAGCTGTTGGGGAATTCAATCCAATGAAACTGCATATATTTTTTGCAATATCCGATCCTATTTTAATTCCGGAAGTGGGTATTAAATATGATGTCATGATTTTCCTATCAAAGTCTAATACTAGTAAAAGCAGAAAATAATGAACATTTTTTGAAATAAAAAAAAGATTTTTTTTAAAAAGATTAAATTTTAATTGAAAAAACAAATTTGTTTAATGACGAAGGGGCGACAAAAGCATTTGATAAAAATTATCTTTTTTAAATTAATCGGAAAGTTTTGTGGCTGAAAAGCTGTTTGAAAAAAACGGATTTGTGATATTGATTAATATTTTTTAAGATAAAAGACAAAATACCTAATATTTTTTTGATAACAGTTGAATGAATCTGAAAAAATATATTTTCTTTTATTTTTTTTAAATCATTTTTTTTGTTTAATTGCTTATGGTTTTTATAGGAGATTTAATATGAAACAAATGAAAAGAGTACTTGTTACAGGAGCTTGTGGTCAAATTGCTTATAATTTACTTTTTAGAATTGCAGCAGGGGAGATGTTCGGAAAAGATACTCAAATAGCTTTAAATTTATTGGATGTTGAAGCTTTTAAAGATGAAATGTCAGGAGTTGTTTTTGAATTAGAGGATTCGTGTTTTCCTTTATTAAAGGAAATCAAATATGGCTTTGATGCTAATGAGATGGCTAAAGATAGCGATATAGCGCTTTTAATTGGCGCTAAACCAAGAGGACCTAATATGGAAAGACGGGATCTTCTTTTAGAAAATGCGAAGATTTTTAAGCAGCAGGGAAGTGCGATAAATGAATTTGCTAAGAAAAATGTTAAAGTTCTAGTTGTTGGCAATCCTTGTAATACAAATGCCCTGATTGCCATGAATAATGCTCCAAATATCCCTAAAGAGAATTTTTTTGCTATGACCAGACTTGATCAAAATAGAGCTAAATATCAGCTGGCAAAAAAAGCAAATATAGGAGTTGAGGAAATCAGCAATTTAGTTATCTGGGGCAATCATTCCACTACTCAAGTTCCTGATTATACCAAAGTGTCAATCAAAGGCGACGATATATCTAAGTATGTAGATGATGAAGATTGGTTAAAAACTACGTTTATGGAACTGATTCAAAAAAGAGGTGCTGAAATAATTTTGAAAAGAAAGAAATCATCTGCAGCTTCTGCAGCAAATGCAATCATCGATACTATTAGATCTTTGTATCAAAAAGAAAAAGAGATTTTTTCATTAGCAGTATATTCACATAAAAATAAATATGGTATAGATAAGGATCTAATATTCTCTTTTCCCTGTGTGAGCGATGGCAAGGGGAATTATAAAATTGTTGAGAATATGCAGATTGATGAATATATTAAAGAAAAAATTAAATTAAGTGAAAATGAGCTTGTTGAAGAAAAGGCTCAAATAGCTCACCTTTTATAAAATAGAGTTGTTATGAAATTTAATGATCTTGAAAAAATTTTAAAAAGAGCTTTTAGGCATTCTTTCCAATTAAAAAAAGTATTATTTGCTTATCCGTTTTTATTTCTTTGCGGGTTAGTTGTGGTTTTATTTAGATCAATAGCTTTTGTTGCGACTAACTGGATCGTTTTTAGTCTGATTTTTGTCCCAATATTTTTTTCAATTTCGATCTTTTCAATCTTAGGTGTTATCCTTTGCAAAATCTATTATAATGAGGTTAAGAACCAAAGAAAATCCTATATCGAAATTTTTAAAAGTTCTACACAGAATATTGTAGATTCTTTACAGATTACCATTCCTCCTTTTTTAATATTTTTAATATTTAACTTGATTTTCGGCCTTTTGGTGATGATAAAAGAGATTCCTCATGTAGGAAGCTTTATTGGTTCCTCGATCTCTTTTTTACCTTTTTTGCTGGTTTTGTCGACGATTGCAGTTTGCATTATTTCTTTTTTAACGATTTTTTTTGCGACACCCGGATTATCAATAAAAACTCGAAATAAGATAGTTGTATTAAAAGAGGCTTATATTGATTTCAAGAAGGATTTGTTCACCCATATAATATATTTCCTGATAGGAATTTCAGCAGGGCTCTTAGTTTTTTTGATTCTGTTCATTTCTATAAAATTAACGAAACTCACTTTTGTTATACCAATGGATATTTATAATATTGTGTTTCAGTGGTTGTCTATTATGACTTTGTTTGTTCTGTTTTTGACACCTTTTGTAATTTTCTTTTTTAATTTTTCAATGGAAGTTTATAATTTTTCTCAGACCAAGGAAAAAGATCTATGAAAGAGATTGTTGTTTTAGGCTCAGGCGCCTCAACCGGTACTCCGGTTATCGGATGTAAATGTAAAACTTGCAGTTCTTTATCTAGATATAACAAGAGATCAAGACCAGCCATATTAATTAAAGAAAAAAACAAAAACATTTTAGTCGATTGCGGCCCAGATATTCGCTCTCAAGCTTTAAAATATAATATGAACAAATTAGATGGATTGATAATAACACATAACCATTATGATCATATTGCGGGCATAGATGACTTAAGAATATATAACCGCATTCAAAAAAAATCACTCAAATGTTTCTTATTAAAAGGAACTTATGAAGAAATTAAAAAAAAATATGCATACTTTTTTGAGCCAAACTTACCGGGGCATACGCAAAGCGCTAAATTTGATTTCAACGTTTTATCAGAAAAAAAATCTTGTTTTTGTTTAGATAATATGTCTTTTGATTATTTTTCATATTTCCAGGACAGCAAAAAAGTTTTAGGATTTAGATTAAATAAATTTGCTTATGTTACTGATATAAAAAAATATGATGAAAGTATTTTTTCAAAATTAAAAGATCTTGATGTTTTACTTTTAAGCTGTCTTAGGATTAAAGAATCGGATGTTCATTTTAATTTGAGACAGGCATTGGACTTTATAAAAATTGTTAAACCGAAAAAAACATATTTAACACATCTTGGTCATGAATTAGAGTATGCAGAAATTTCATCCCAGCTTCCTAAAAATGTTAAACTTGCATATGATGGGTTAATTATAAAAACTGAGTAATAAATGAGTAAGATAAAATTAGAAATCGGCAAAACAAGGCTTCTGGAATTTGAAAAGCTGCCTAAAGCTTTGCTAC
This sequence comes from Parachlamydiales bacterium, assembly GCA_041661445.1. Lineage (GTDB taxonomy): Bacteria > Chlamydiota > Chlamydiia > Chlamydiales > SM23-39 > JBAZUK01. The sequence goes on along the minus strand of JBAZUK010000002.1, from coordinate 246,337 downwards.
TAGGTGTTTATAAAGATTCAAGTGAGAAACCGCTTTGTTTAGAGCACTTAAATGAGCTCAAAAGCCTTGCAGCCACTTATGGTCTTGAGACTGTTCAGGAAATTGCAGCTCCGATAAGAGAAATCGAGTCAGCAACTTATCTGAAAAGCGGAAAAATTGAAGAGATAAAAAATCTTAGCATTGAATTAAATGTTGAAGTGATTATTTTTGATTTTGAAATTTCTCCTCATCAGCAAAGAAATTTAGAAAAAGAAATAAATTGTGCTGTAATTGATAGAACAGAACTTATACTTGGCGTTTTTGCGATTCATGCAAAATCAAATGAGGCCAAATTACAGGTACAGCTTGCTCAATATAAATATGAGATGCCAAGACTCAAAAGAATGTGGACGCATTTAAGCAGACAAAAAACTGGTGGAAAATCCGGCGGACATTTGAAGGGTGCAGGAGAAAGACAAATTGAAATAGATCGTCAAATCTTAAAAAAGAAAATCTCAGATCTGCAAAAAGAAATTGATAAAATTCATGAACAAAGACATTTGCAGAGAAAAAAAAGAATTAAAACCAGCATCCCTTCTTTTGCAATAGTAGGATATACGAACTCAGGCAAATCAACTTTAATGAATGCATTGACTGATGCAGATGTCCTGGTTGAAAATAAGCTTTTTGCAACTTTAGATACAACTACTAGAAAATATGTCCTTGATAATAGACAGGAAATATTATTGACTGATACTGTGGGATTTATTAGAAAATTGCCCCACTCACTTATTGCATCTTTCAAAAGCACTCTGGAAGAAGCTGTTTATTCAGATGTATTGATTCATGTTATAGATATCTCTAATGAGTCTGTGAAAGAAATGACTGAGGCCAGCTTAGAAGTCCTAAAAGAATTAAAAGCAGATACAAGACCCATAATTACATGCCTAAATAAAGTTGATGAATGTAAAAATCCTTCTATTATTTCATATTTTAAAATTAAGTATCCCAAAACAGTAGAAATATCAGCATTGAAGAAAGAAGGATTAGATGAATTAGTTGAATTGATGATCAAAGAAATAGCAAATTTACGAAAGATCATTAAGCTGAAAATACCTCAAAGTTATTACAAGCTTGTTTCAGAGATTATAAAAGAGGGCAGGGTTATCACAATTGATTATCTAGAAAATGATATATTAATCGAAGCAGAGATTCCAAATATTTTAGAAAAAAAGCTTATGGATTTTGTTGTTTGATTCAAAGTGTTTTAGCTGATTGAAGTTTTTTATAAAATTTATTTCAACTAAAACACCTTTAAATATCTGTTAAAAAATTATTTGGTAAAAAAATTATTTATCACAATTTGGACAACACCTTTTGTTAAGGTTTCTATTCCAATAAAACAGATAAGCATTCCGCCAAGTTTTTCTACAGCCAAAAGCCCCTTCTCTCCTAGAATTTTCTTTAAATAGGAACAAGCAAGGAGGATGAAAAGTGAAGGTATCCAAGCTACAATTAAAGCTCCTGAGGCTACCAATGTACCTACTTGGTTTGATAATACTGCTAATGCAGCTATTGTGCCGGGACCAGCAAGTCCAGGGATAGCTAATGGAATAATTAATGGATCTTTTGATGCAGAAAGGGATTTTTCATGAGAATGGCTCTCTTTTGGAAAAATCATATTGAGAGCTATAATTATTAAAAGAAGTCCTCCTCCAACACCAATTGTTGATTGAGATAAGGAAAATGATTTTAAGATTCTTGCTCCGAAAAAGGTAAAAGCAAGAAGGACGAAAAGAGCAATTAAACATTCTCTTATAATGATTTTAATTTGTCTTTTCTGATCAAATTTTGATAGTAATGCAACAAATGCAGGAATCATTCCCATAGCATTGAATACAAAAAATATTGAAATAACAGTTTCCCAAAAATTTAAATCTGGTTGCATATAATAATCCTTTTTTTAATCAAATTACATTTTTAAAGTATTTTAATAATTATTGTTATTTTTTTCCATGATGTTTTTTTTTATATTTGTTATATTTATACAGTTTTAAAAAATGAAATAAATTATGAAGAAAAAATTTAAAATATTTACTTTGGGATGCAAAACAAATCAATATGAATCCCAGGCTTTTTCCGATCAATTGAAAGGATTGGGGTTGATAGTTTCAGAAGAGGGGGATGCTGATATTTGTATTATAAATGCTTGCTCGGTTACCCACAGTGCTGATAAAAAGTCCCTGTCTGCCATTAAGGCTTTAAAAGAAAAAAATAAAAAAGCCAAGTTTTATATTACAGGATGTATTGGGAAAGAGGTTATAGATCTCATTGGCAGTGATGTAATAATTATTCCCAATAATCAAAAAAATGATCTGGTAGCAACAATTTTCCCCGAAAGAATAGTTCCTAAATTTTATATTAAAAATTTTGATGGTCACACGAGAGCTTTTGTTAAAATTCAAGACGGCTGTAATTCCTGTTGCAGTTATTGTGTTATTCCTTTTACTCGAGGAAGATCGAGATCAAGAAGTAAAGATGAAATAATATTTGAGATAACAAAATTGGTTGATAATGGGTACCAGGAGATTGTTTTAACAGGAATTAATATTGGTGAATACAATACGGAAATGTCTTTTGAAAAATTGCTTAATGAAATTGAAAAAATTGAAGGCTTAAACAGGATCAAAATATCATCTATCGATTCGAAACATATAACAGACGATTTAATAAATATTTTAACATCATCTGAAAAAATGGTCTCTTCTTTGCATTTAGTTCTCCAGTCTGGCTCTGAGAAAATTTTAAGAAAAATGAATAGAAAATATACCCCTGAGTTTTTTTTAGAAAAAGTTGAAAAAATTATCAGCAGGAATCCGGATTTTACTTTTACAACAGATGTTATTGTCGGGTTTCCTTCTGAAACAGCTGAGGACCTTGAAAGAACTATTGATATTCTTAATAAAGTCGGCTTTACTAAAGTTCATATATTTCCATACAGCAAAAGACCTAATACCTTAGCGGCGACTTTTGAAGAACAGATAGATGAAAAAATCATACATGAAAGGAAGAAAGTATTAGAAGACAGCGCTTTAAGAATAGCTTTTAAGAAAAGAGAGCAGTTTATTGGTAGAGAAATGGATGTTCTTTTTGAGCAGCCGTCCGATAATATGAGCTTTGGGTCTACAAAAAATAATCTTTTTATTGGAGTTAGAGATAAAATTCCTGCTAATTCCGTTCTAAAAGTTAAGCTAAAAGAAAACAAAAAAGAATATATTTTAGGTGAATTGTGCAAATAAAAATTAAACAGAAACCTGTTCTTATTTCCCATAAAATCGGTTCTTCTTTTCTAATCAAAAACACCAGCTTTTTTGTAACGATATATCCCGGCTTGTTATGGTTCAAAGATTTGAATTCAAAAAAGCAATTCAGGCTTTTTCTGAATTTTCAAGGACCTCAGAAAAGATTTACAGTTTTGCATGATTTAAAAAATGGTCAATTAAAAATATTTTTTGAGACAAATCTTGGCTTTTTTTCATATAAAATTAAAAATGATTCTAATAAAAAATTAATATTATTTTTTGAGAATCTTCCAAATAATGTAACTGAGATAAAATCTGATAGCGATGCAAATTTTAAAAAGATCTCTGCTAAAGAAAGTATTTCACTGCCTATCGAACAAATTAATGATCTTCAGGTTGAAGAGCAGTTATCATTCGGGGTTCTTAAAAAGCAAGATATTGAGCTCATAAAAAAAAGAGAAGATCTTTTAGAAATTCTTCCTTTTATATTTATGTTATCTCAGTATTATTTAGATACGTCGGCTTATGCAAGTAAAAATGTCTTTATAGAAAACTTAAAAACCCTCATGCAAAATAATGAAAAAATCTTATTAGAAGAGGCTCTTCATAATGTTTATAAAGCTTTGTTTTTTGATGCATTTGTCCCTCGCGCTAATGATGAGGAATATCAAAATATTGGCATTTTCAAAGAAGAACCTGGTGTTTCTCCGGTAATGGTTTTTTCTGAGCTTTACCGAATAATTAAATCACTTCTTATTAATGAAGATGCAGATGGTCTGTATCTTTTACCTTGTTTATTAGTTTCACTGCATCATGGAAAAGCTGTTAATTTAAAAGTTTCTTTTGGCCTTGTTGATTTGGAATGGTCAAAAAAGATTTTAAAAAAAGTCGTTATAAGATCAGCAGATGACTTAAAAATTAAATTAAACTTACAAGCTAAAATCAAAAATTTTAGATTAAAAGAAGATGAGCAGGGTAAGGGTAAGATTTGCCAGAATAGTGATGAAATAACTTTAAAAAAGAACAGAGTTTATTATTTAGACAACTTTAAAAAATAATCTAAAAAAATAATTTAATTTTTTTATTTGTTAAGTGCTCAATGAAAAAAGATCACAATCGGATTTCATTTCATCAAATCTATAAAAATATCTTAAAATCAGGTATAATCGAATCTGGATTATTTATAAGTTTTGAGGTAACAGTTGGCTTTAAAAAAAATATTAAATCAAGAAGATTATATCAATCTTGTTAATGAACTGATCGAACATGATAAGCATTATTATGAAAAGTGCAGTCCTATAATTTCAGATCTGGAATATGATCTTTTATTAAAAGAAATCCAGGCTTGGGAAAGAAGTCATCCGGAGCTAATTTTGCCTGAATCTCCATCAATGCGTATTGGCGAATCTTTAACTGAAGGCTTTAAGCATGAGCAGCACATTGCTCCAATGTTATCTCTTGCAAATACGTATTCAAGAGAGGAGTTAACAGAATTTGTTAATAGAATATATAAATTATTAAATACAAAAGATATTAGATTTTGCACAGAACTTAAAATTGACGGGACTGCGATTTCGATTAGATATGAAAAGGGGATGCTTACCAGAGCTTTGACAAGAGGCGACGGCAAGGCGGGTGATGATGTTACAGCTAATATAAAAACACTAAAAACCCTTCCTTTAAAACTTTCTGGAAATAATATACCCGATTTAATAGAAGTCAGGGGTGAAGTTTTTATGCACAAAAAAATCTTTTGGGAATTAAATGAGGAAAGAGAAGAAGAAGGGCTTGAGGTTTTTGCAAATCCAAGAAATGCAGCTGCCGGATCTTTAAAATTACTGGACCCAAAAGAGGTGATAAAAAGAAAGCTTGATGTTATCTGTTATGGAATTGCAAATGCAGAAAATTTTGTGAGTTCTCAATATCAAATGCATGCCTTTTTAAAAAATTTGGGACTGCCGATTTCAAAAGAAATAAAATTATGCACAAGTCCGGATGATATATTAAATTTTGCAAATGACATTCATGAAAAAAGAAAAAATATTTCCTTTGAGATAGATGGAATTGTTGTTAAGGTTGACGATATAGCAAATCATAAGAAGTTAGGTTTCACCGGGAAATCACCGCGTTATGCCGTTGCATATAAATTTGCTCCCGAGCAAGCTGAAACAAGGATTAAGGATATAACTATTCAAGTAGGAAGAACCGGTGTGTTAACCCCGGTTGCCGAGCTAGAACCGGTTTTCCTGGCCGGCTCAACAATATCAAGGGCAACTTTGCACAATATTGAAGAAATTCAAAGAAAAGATATCAGAATTGATGACATGGTCATTATTGAAAAAGGTGGGGATGTAATTCCCAAAGTTGTCGGTGTTGATTTTTCAAAAAGAAAAAAAGATTCTATTCCTTATGAAATGCCAAATAAATGTCCGATTTGTTTTTCAGATGTAATACATAACAAAGATGAGGTAGCCCTTCGCTGTTCTAATCCTAAATGTAAAGGTCAAGTTCTTAGAAGACTAATCTATTTTGCTTCAAAACATGCTATGGATATTGAGCATTTAGGTTCAAAAGTTATGGAAGCATTGGTCGAGAAAGGTTTTGTAAAAAAACCTTCGGATATATACAAATTGACAGAGGTAGAATTATCTCAAATTGATGGTTTTAAAGAAAAATCAATAAGAAATTTACTTAACAGTATTGATGAGTCTAAAAAACCTTCATTTAATAAATTTATTATGGCCTTAGGCATCAAATATGTTGGTGCTGAAACTGCTGATTTGCTGGCGAATTTTTCCAGAAATATACAAACCTTGAAAAACATTACTAGGGAAGAGCTCTTAGACATAGAAGGAATAGGCGACATAGTTGCTGATGCGGTCCTGGAATATTTTCAGGATAATGAAAATTTAGATGAAATAGATTCGCTCTTATCAAATGGAGTAATGCCACAGGAGCCTAAGGGAATTAAAATAGTAGATCATCAGTTCAAAAACAAAAATTTTGTGTTAACCGGAACTTTAAAGGGCTATACAAGAGATGAAGCTGCTCAATTGATCAAGGAAAGAGGCGGAAAAACTTCTGGTTCGATAAGCAAAAATACCGATTTTGTTCTTGCAGGGGAAGAACCTGGATCAAAGTATGATAAAGCAAAGAAACTAAATGTCAAAATTCTAACAGAAGAAGAATTTGTTTCAATGCTTTGAATTTATTGAAAATATTTAAGTTTATATAAAATATAGAGGACAAATCCAATTATAGGGCCGAATACGATCAAGACAGGAAGCTTTATTAAGAAGAAAGAAATTTTTTTTAAAGGGCTTATTTTGCAAAAAACTCTAAATGAATTTCTAAAATCAAGACCAAGCAAATATTGAACAGCAATATCACCGTAGGAGTCCGAATATGCATTTTCAGCAAAATCAAGGCTAGATTCCTTTGCATTTAGATAATAATTATTATCACCAAATTCACGATCATTTAGAGCATTAACAGATTCATTAAAAAGTATAGGATTGGCTGTAAGCATAGCCCTTTTTAAATTTTGAAAATGATCGCCATTTCTATGATTTAAATAAACAAATTCATTTCGAATTCTCTGGGCCAATTCAGTATCTGGAGCAATTTTAGTTATTTCTCTTCCGCAAACAGGGCATAAATGATTATGAGATTTGGTGAACCAACTGCTTAAATAGATCTTTTCAAAAATATGCCCTTGGAATGGTGGATAACCTTTTAGCCAGTTAACAATTGACCATCTATTGTAGCCAAAACAATTTGTCCTTACTGGTTGGATTAGCAAATCATGTGAAATTGGGTTTATAAAATCTTCTGGAATTAGCATTTTTTAAAGCTACTCGTTAGCCGGATAACCAAATTTTTAAGTTTTATATAAAAATATAGGGTAAAATTGGTTATAAACATTATAGTTAATAGAGGAAGTAGAGGAAATATTAAGAACCTAATTTTTCTTAAAATACTTAATTTGAACCAAACTCTAAATGATTCAAAAAAACGAAAATTTGCCAAATGCCTGAAAGCAAGCTTCTCATAGGCCCTATCGTTCACATTTAGCTGAAAGGGATCTGCCTCAATATCTCGATCACGAAATGAGTCAGGGGATTTTTGAGGCTTAATAGGTTTATTAATTAAATCTGGAGGGGTCGAAAATAATTCCCTTTTTAATTCTTGAAAGTATTCAGCATTTGTGGGATTTAATAGAACGAATTCACTTTGAATCCTTAGGGCTAATTCAGTGTCTGGAGCAATTTTAGTTATTTCTCTTCTGCAAAATGGGCATAAATGGTTATCAGATTTGGTGAACCAAATGCTTAAATGGGTCTTTTCAAAAATATGCCCTTGAAATGCTGGATAACCTTTTAGCCAGTTTACAATTGACCATCTATTGTAGCCTAAACAATTTGTCCTTACTGGTTGGATTAGCAAATCTTGAGAAATTGGATCAATAAAACCATCTGGAATTTTGATATGTGATGTTGAATGAATTGACATTTTTCCTCAAAAAAAAATAAGTATAAAGCATCTCTCGACTTTTCTGTAATTAAAAATTATATTAAGGCGGAAAAAATGATATATAAAAAATTACAAGTTTGAAAAATTCAAAAATTATTTTTTTCTTAAATATGAAATTTTAAAAGCTATTGACAATCTGAGTTTTAAGGTTTCTCAAGGAGAGAGGGTAGCTTTTATTGGTCCCAATGGTGCCGGAAAATCTACAACCATTAAAATTTTAACAGGATTGATGCAGCCGACAGATGGCGTTGTCAAAGTTTTAGATAAAAATCCGATAAAGGACCGAAAAAAGCTGGCCCTTGAGATCAGCGTTGTTTTTGGACATTGTTCTAAGCTATGGTATCAGCTGCCTGTTGTCGAATCTTTAAATCTTCTTTCTGTTATATATGATGTTCCTCATGGAGAATATATCAAAATTAAAGAGCGGTTGGTAGAGCTATTCTCTATTGGAGACCTTCTTCATAAACATGTCAGACAGCTTTCTTTAGGGCAAAGAATGCGCTGTGAACTTGTCGCCAGCTTTTTACATAAGCCTAAAGCTGTTTTTTTAGATGAACCAACAATAGGATTAGATATTTCTGCGAAGGCTATTTTTCCAATAGCGTATTTAAACTTTTTTCCTGTAGAGTTTTTAAGAACATTGCAGTTCAGAAATATTGTTTTTTCTTATGCCGGCGCTGTTTTATTTTTTATAGAGATTTGAAACGCTATGAATCAAGCAATATAATTTCTCAAAAATATTAAGACTTGATTTTAAAAATAGAAAAAAACAGTCCCTTTTTCCGTGATTAAATCGAATCTATTTATTGATAATATCGCCAATAAGTGTCTGGTGATTAAAGCTTGAAATTTTAACTTTCTGCAATGTGCCTATCAAATCAGGTTGTCCTGCAAATATAACTTTTTCAAATTTTCTAGTTCTTCCTTTAAGCAAGAGATTGTCTTTATTGAGCCTTTCAACTAGAACTTCTTTTATCGAGCCTATTTGGCTTTTATATTTATGTTCTAAAATTTCATGATACAAATTTAATAATTTCTGTAATCTCGCATCTTTAGTTTCTTTTGGAACATTATCAGAAAATTTATATGCTAAAGTGTTTTCCCGAGGGCTATAGGCAAATATAAAAGCTACATCATAACTGATTTTTTTGAATAAATTATAAGTGTCTTCAAAATTTTCATCAGTTTCTGATGGAAAACCGACTATTATATCAGTTCCGATAGATACATCAGGAACAATTTCTCTTAGAAGGTTTACTTTTTCTAAATAATTTTCTGAAGTATATTTCCTGTTCATTTTATTTAAAATTTCATTAGAACCGGATTGAAGAGGGAAATGAACAAATTCGCAAATTTTATTTAAATCTCTAATAGCCTTCATCAGATCAATGGTAATATCTTTGGGATGAGACGTCATAAATCTAATTCTTTCGATACCATTAATTTTGTCTAGTTCATATAAAAGATCATGGAACAGGATTTTCCATTCAGGCTTGTCTTTGCCGTATGAGTTGACATTTTGACCAAGCAGTGTAATTTCTTTATAGCCATGGTTAGCTAAATAATTAGCTTCTTCGATTATGGTTTTGTAATCTCTTGAAATTTCCCTTCCTCTGGTCTGAGGAACAATGCAGTATGAACAAAAATTATTGCATCCCCTAATAATTGAAATAGATGCTTTAACCTTATTTATCCTTTCTGGAAAAAATGACTCAAGATTTTTTTCATAGTCAGTTTCGGTAAAGTTTATCTGCACTCTTTTTGTCAAAATTTCATCTAATATTTCATTAATGCTCAAAAGATTGTTTGTACCGATAACAAAATCTATATGTGGATATTCTTGCAGGAGGTTTTTTTTTGTCATAGGCATGCATCCGCAAACTCCTATGATCTTGTCTTTTTTATGTTTTTTATATGAGCCAAGTTTTCCTAATACTTTCTGTTCTGCTAAATCTCTTATGGAGCAAGTATTAAAAATAAGCAGATCTGCTTCGTTTTCGTCTTCCACTTTTTTTAAATTTCTATTTAAAAGCTGGGTACAAAGAATTTCCGAATCGAGTTCGTTCATCTGACACCCATAAGTTCTAATAAAAAAAGTATTTATCTGCTTCATAAAATTTTAATAAAAAAAATAGTTTAAACTCAGTTGTTCTGTAAAAAACTTTCAAAAATAAAAAAAATATTTTTCATTTTATTTAAAACATACCTGTCCAGTAAAGAAGATATCCGATTGCAGTAACAATAAATGTAACAAAAGTAGTCGTCTTTACATATTTGAAATTGAATAATTTCTTTAATATGCAAGCTATAGATAGGGCAATTAACGAAGGATATAATATTAAAGCAATTGGTTCAATAATCATCATAATTCCAGAGAATTTAAGGTTTTCAAAAATCAGATTAACCAATATTGTAAAAATAAGCGCAGGTGTATAAGGTAACCTTCCTTTTAAAATATCATTGCTAAGATAGTCCGCAAAAATTGTTATTAAAGACATAGCTGTTGTTAATGTTGCAATTGCTACTGCAGCATTAGCAAGCACTCCGCCCAAATTACCTAAAATTTTTATAGATAATGCAGAAAATAAGTTTTCATTAGGTATATTCGCGATGTCTTTACTATATAAAGCCGCGACAATACTAAATCCTGCATATATAATAGCTAAGAGCAGACCTCCAAATAAACCAACTTTAGTACCTTTTTTTATGAGCTGTTTAGTAGTTAGTTTGCCGCCTTTCATTGATTGATAGATAAGGTGAGAAAAAAACAAAGCACCTATAAGGTCTAAGCTTAAATATCCATTTCCCAATCCTTTAAAAAAACTTTTTAAAGGAAAAACTTCATTTGTTTCAATTTTTGTAATATTTAATACAACTAAAAAAAGAATTGATATTAAAAGAGTGATCTTAGCTGGACCTAAAACCCTACCTAGGATTTTAACAACTAAATTTTCTTTGAAAGTTAAAATAAAAATAATAAATGATATGAAAATTGAGTAGGTTGTTAAGGATATATTTGGTACATAGGGCTGAACGGAGGCATATGACAATATGACACATCTTGAAGCAGCTAAAATCCCTATAATTATCATGCAGAAGAAAATTATAGTTTTTGCAGGAATTTTTCCGATGTTTGCAAAAAAGTTTTCATAATTTCCTTCATATAACATCGTTGAAACAAATCCAATTATCGGTACTATTACTCCAGTTAAAATAAAACCTATTAATGCTGGATAGATGTTGCCTTCTACAGATCTGCCTAACAGCAATGGAAATACGATGTTTCCCGCACCAAAAAACATTGTAAATAAAGCTATTCCCAATGAAATTGTTCCTAATTTTTTCACAAGCTCCTCAAAATTATTTTATGATTGTTTAAAAACTAATATAGTTTAAAAGATATATGCTAAGCTTGCAATAAAAAAGATCTTAATTTCAATTATTTTTGATTGTTTTAACAATTTATTAGCTTTATTTTATTAAAACTATTTTGTTTTAAAATAGAATAGCCTTAAAAGAAATAACGAATCCTGTATCATGGATTTTTAATGTACTAATGGATGTTCTTGTTTGCAGTATCAAATTATATTTTAGCTGATTTGCCAATTGCATTCATAAGCTGTTTTGACCATATTTAATATGAAAAAATTGGCATTAGTTTAAAAAACTTTTTTATCTTAAGAAAAATACTTGGCAAAAAAAACAAATTCAGAGTATTCTTGTATTCAAATTTTAAAAACCTAATTGTAAAGAAAAAAAATGAATAAGACGATATTTATAAAAAAAGAACAGGCATTATTAAATAGAAAATACTATTTATTTGATGCATCAGGCAAAACCTTAGGTAGATTTGCTTCCGAAATTACTAAAGTATTGAGAGGAAAGCATAAACCAACGTACACACCAAATGTTGATACTGGCGATGGGGTTATAGTTATTAATGCTGAGAAAATTAAAGTTACTGGATCAAAAGAAGCTAGAAAAGTTTATAGACATTATACAGGATGGATTGGCGGTCTTAGAGAAACTCCTTATAGAGATATGATTAAAAAGAAACCGGAAGAAGTAATTTTTTTAGCTGTTAAGGGTATGATGCAGACAAAATCAAAACTTGACAGACAGCAGTTAAAAAAGTTAAGAGTTTTCAGAGGCTCTGAACACAATATGCAAGCACAAAAACCTATACTAGTAAATATATAAAGAGGAAAAATGGCTAAGAAGCAAATAAAAGAATTCATTGGAATTGGAAGAAGAAAAACTGCAGTTGCATCTGTTAGAGTTAGAAAAGGAAAAGGTAACTTCGAAATCAACGGAAAAGAATTAGATAAATATTTTCCTCTATCTTTACAAAGGGATACTATATTATCCCCATTAGTAAAATTTGATTTAAGTAATAAATACGATTTGCTAATCAGAACTAAAGGCGGTGGGATTCAAGCCCAGGCTATAGCTATTAGATTAGGAATTGCAAGAGCGATTGTTAAAGAAAATGAAGAATATAGAGCTCAATTAAAAGAATTAGGATATCTAACTAGAGATCCACGTAAGAAAGAACGTAAAAAATATGGTCTAGCTGGTGCTAGAAAAGCATTTCAATTTTCTAAACGTTAATTTTTTTCTTCCTCCTTGTTTATTAAAGATCTTTGGAAAAAATCCAAAGATCTTTTTTTTTATTTAAAAATAAAATTACCATTTGCTTAAAACATGCGTGTTATTATTAGTTAATAACATTTCAAATTATTTGTTTATCTTATTGAATCTCAGGATATAGAAGAAAAAATATTATTTATATTAAACTCATATAAATATATTTTTATTGATAGAAATAAGGATTGGGCTTATAGATGAATTAATGAAGGAGAGTTAAAATTGTTTCTAATTCACCAAAATCCTAAAGGTAAACCAACTTCTGAATCCGCAATTGAATCTGAAAAAATTCAGTTTTTTGATGATAGTGTATCATTAAATGAAGTGATATTCGGAAGTAGGATTTTAAATCTGGTAAATGGTATCGCCTTAAAGTCAGCCACTATGCATGCAGGAGTTTCCTGCCAACCCGTTGGAATAGATTTTATTAGATATTTCTCTCAAATTAAAAGAGGGGATATTTTGATTTGCAAAGCACAGGTGAATCATGTATGGGAAAATATTATTGAAGTTGGTGTTAAAGTACTTGCTGATGATTTTTTGTCTTTGGAACAAAAAAAAATTCTTTCTGCATATTTTATTTTTAAAGCGGATTCAGATGAAGTGATTCCTCAAGTTATACCAGAAAAACTGATTGATAAAAAAAGATTTGCCGATGCAGAAAAACGAAGAAAAATTCGAGAAAAGCGAAAAACAAACTAGCTTTAAAAAACATCTATAATAAAGTCAACTAATCAAATACTACATTCAGGTAATTCCAGGCTCTTCAGAGGGTTCATAGTTTAAAACCCCGAGCATAACAAGAGCTAAACGATGGAAACGATGGTCTGTCGCCTCTGAATCCCAAATGTAATTGTTTCTCTCGGTATATTTTTCGAGCAGTTGTTCTTTGTCCCTTTGTGTTAATAAAATGTTGCTGGTGATTGTTTTTCTCATAAATTCAGAAAACCTTAATTCACCAATTTCTTTTATAACATCATCTAGTGAGTCTTTATATTCATCTTGCATTACAGCTCGAACACTTCCATATCCTTCCCAAAAAAATATTTCCATCATTCCAATATCATTTCTTTCACCTTCAGTTAAAGGAAAAAAACCTAAAGCAAGATTTTGTCGGTATAAATCTACTCCATGAGGGTCTTCTAAAATTTCTTCTGGAAAAAACATTGCAATATTTTTATAAGTAGCTTCGAGAATTTTTTCTCGCCGATCCTGGAGTGCTTGGAAAAGTGTATTTTCATAATCTTTCTCGACTGAAAAATCTGAAGGTTTTCGGTTTTTGTAAAATATTCTCTTAAGTAATTCAAAACTTGTTCTTTTAACTCCTCTGGCGCAATAATCTCCGCCATCGACAGCTAAAGACAGAAGTATGTCTTCAAAATCTATTCTATCAATATTTCGATTAAGCGACTTCAGATAAGTCAAAATCTTTGAACAGTTTACAATAGAATCCTCAGTGTCTTTCTGAGATCCTTTCATTCGTGTTTTATTATATAACCCGCTAACTAATGTTTCTAGCTGCTTTTTTATCCACCGTTCTAAATAGAGTTCCTTTGAAATATTTTCCTTTTTAGCCAGGAGTATAATCGCTTCATCGATGAAGTGATCAAGCTCTTTTTTTGTGTTTCTATAATCTTGAATATTAGCAGTATTTGAATCTGTTTTGAGAGATTCAACAGCACCTAAAAACTTTCTATTTGCTTTGTTAAAATCTTTACTGAAATCAATTGACAAGGATTTGATTTGTCCCTCAAGATGATCTCTGAAAATCTTATCTTTTGTTAATTTTGTTTTAATAAAAGAATATTTTTCTGTCCATTTTACTTCATCAAAAAGACGAAGGAATTCATTAAAATTATTATCGCGTGGTAAATCGGTGGATCCGTTTGTAAATTTCGAGCAGTGAGAAAGGTTAATTCTGAAATCAGAATCGGGAGCATCTAAGATCTCATTGAGACGTTCTGAAGAAAATTCTTTCCTTTTTTCTAAAGGTTTTTCTGTTTCCTCCAATGTAGGACTTTTTAATGAAAAAATTTTATGGATTATGAAATCAAACTTATGTTGCACAAACTTATTTATTGAAGGAGAAAATCTGGAACTCAAATCGATTGCCGAAATAATCCGAGTTAAATAGATTCCATTAAATAGACCTGTAATAGCACTTATTATCGGCATGATTTTTTCCATAAAAAGGCTAATCTTAAAAGGAACTAATCCTAAGTAATTATCAAAAAATTCGTAAGTCATTGCTGTCAAAATTCCGCTACCATATGCGATGCATCCCAAATTGATGAGAGCAATGCTGCCAACAATCATAGCTACCCGGATAAGATCTCCTGAATATTGAGCTAAAAAATAAAGGCCTTTAAATATCAGAGTGTCTTTAGGGATGAATTTTAGCGAGTTATCCTCACTTCGAATAATTCCTAATCCATAACAAACGGGCAAGCTGAGTATAGGAGTGATATTACATAATACTTTAATTGGCTTGCTGAAATAATTCAGAGGAATTTTTTTAGACATTTTATAAACTAAATCGTTAAGAGCTAATACCTGCCCATACTGAGCAAATGCTGCCAAACGGTGATCTTTACCTTGTCTAATTTCATCTTCAGATGTTTTAGCAAAAGTATATAGATAACCATTGCGCCAGCCTTTAATCGATTCAAGAAAGGTTGTCGTCATATTCAAATTTACTCACATCTAAATAAAAATAATAGTTGCCATGAATATAGTTCTTTTAGATATAGATGGTTGATTATTATATCTGAGAAAGTATGATCAGAATATAAGATTGTGTCAAGACATACGTAACTCTGGGGCGCTAGATTTTAAATTACTATGAATTATATTTTTTGAAATTTTTTTCTGAAAAATAATGTTATCCCAACTATCGGAATCCACATAATAATATGAGGAGAAACACTGGAGCTTTCAGAAAAAATTAAAGCGGAATCCATTATCGTATAAAAAATAACTAAACCGAAAATTGAAAAAGTGCAAATGTAAAAAATTGAAATGTTTTTTGAAAAAGCTATAAGAAACGGAAATGTACAGAATACAATTAACAGTGGAATAAGAGGGATAATAATCTTATAATACAGATTAGCAAGAAGTTCATTTTTTTCTTTTGGACAAATGGTTTGTGATAAGCTTTGCTTATAAAGGGTTGTTATAGATCTGTTTTCTAATGGTGCAAATACAAATGTGTTCTTATCTAATTTAATATCTTGGAAAGCAAAAGTTAAGTAAGATTTTTCTTTTTCGAAGTAAGCGTTGTTTCTGATTAGATGATCAACAAATTTTCCATGAGCCATTGATTGATCTAAGTATAAATATTTGGCATGCCAAATATCTGAATTTGTCTTAATAATGAAGACATCTAACAGTTCTTTTTTTGCAATATCGAATTTTTGATACACAAGACGGATATTATTTTCTAAATAAATTACATTTGGATGAATTTTTTTTTCATACTTAGTTTTTTTTAAATATTTTTCTTTAAAATTGTCTTTGAAGTTTAAAGCATTTGGGTATAAGTATTCAAAATTTATGTAGGAAATACCGACAAGGATTAACGCAATTAAAAAAAATGGTCTTGCAAGTTTCTTAGATGAAATTGCTGCCATACGAAGGGCTGTGAGCTCATGGTGTATGTTCATATCAGCGAGAACTTTTATGGATGCTAATAAAAATGTTAGAGATAGGAACAGATTTAACTGTATTATTATAAGATTAACATAATATCGGACAACTAATAAAAAAGATGAAAGGTTGTGTGTAAAAATTTTAACGCCATGAACTGTAAAATCAATAATTATTACCAGAAGCGAAATTGAGATTAAAAAAAATAAAAGAGTTTTTATAACCCTGAAAAAAATCTTTTTTTCCCAGATCTTTGATAATATCATTCCATGCCTCTAGAAGTCTTTTTTAATTTATAAGCAGTAAAAACTATTACTATCAATTGAGGTAGAACATAAGCTAGAATTGACATCACCGGATGCTTTTTTAAAGCTTTCCCAAAGGTAAAGCTGAATAATACTAATAATGTAAAACAGAACATTAAAAAAATATTTTTTCTTGAAGAAATTCTACTAATAGAAATTCCAAAACACGCCCCGATGAATGTAAAGCTGAATGTCGATAATCCAAAAGCAAATCTTCTTGCTATTTCCATCTCTGATCTTTCATATGTTTTTTGCGTTGTTTTAAATGCTTTTTGATTGCCGTTTATTTTTGAGTTAATAAGAAGCATTTTAATGGGCATTGATGAAATGTTCATATCCCATTCTTTGGATTTGATAAACTGTGTTATTGCATCAGCCTTGGTTATCATGCTTTTTTGATTCTCAATAACTAAATTATCAAAAAACATTTTTTTATTTGAATCCAGATAAGAAATAAGAGAAACATTCTCACCAATTAAATTTTCATTTTCCAGGACTAAATTTTTTATTGTTAACATACATAATCTGGCATTTGATTTGTTAGGCGTGATTATCAAGATATCTTTTGCCATGAGATCTTTGTTCTGAGAAGTGATTTCAATGTAAGAATCTTTAATATTAGACATTTTCTTTTGTCTCTGCATCAGCACTATCGGGTTCATGGAAGTGTTTTTGTAAAAAAGCTCTTTAGACTTAAATCGACATCTTGGGGTAAGTTCGGAAGCTATAAAAAAATTAACCATTGAAAATGCGATAGCGACTAACAGAAGAGGAGCTAATAATTCCTTTAAGGAAATCCCGCAGGACCTAAATGCTGTTATTTCATGCATTGTAGACATTCTTTGAAAAAGAATTACCGAAGAGATCAGGCTTGAAATAGAAATGGCGATAGGTAATATATGAGGTATTTGATATAAAACAAAAAGTATTAAACTTAAAACATCAGATGCCAGGGTTGCAAATACTGCAATCTGTTTTAACCGCATAATTAACAATATGCAGATAAAGACCAGGATACTTAAAAAAAATACTTTTAAGTATTCTTTTATGAGATACCTCCAGAATATAGGCATCTAGCAATATTTCCCCATTTAAATTATAATAATAACTCAGTTTATAAGATTTTAATTTTATTTAGTAGGTTTATGAAACTTTTAGAATATTTAACAAAATTTTTTAGTAAGAATTTTACTCCCGACAAACCGGTTTTATTGGCTTATTCAGGTGGAACCGATTCGGCATGTCTTTTGTATTTATTATTAAAATTAAAAGAAAAATTTAATATAAACCTGCATGTTGCTCATGTAGATCATGGATGGAGAGAAGAAAGCGGTCTTGAAGCTGATTTAATAAAAAAACAAATGAAAGAATTAGACATTCCTGTTCATTTTAAAAAACTTTTTTTACCGAAAGATAAAAATTTAGAAAACGAAAGCAGGAATGAAAGGATAAAGTTTTTTAAAGAACTTGTTGATAAATATCATTTTCAAGCACTTATTTTAGCGCATCATAAAAATGATTTAGCTGAAACTGTCTTAAAAAGATTCTTTGAGGGGTCAGCAATTTTCTCACTTTTTTCTATGAAAGAGATCACAAAATTCGAAAATATGGTTGTGTGGAGGCCTTTGTTAAATATTCCGAAAAGTGAGATCTCTGCTTATATTTCATCTAACAACATTAAATTTTTTAATGACCCGACTAATTTTGACCCCAAATATCTAAGGGCAAGGATGAGAAAAGATATTTTACCAGTTTTAGAAAGAAAATTTAATAAAGGGATTATTGAAAATCTAGCCTTTATGGCAGCATCGAGCTTGGAGCTGAATGAATATTTAGATAAAAAAACTAAAGATTATTTTAATAGTTTGATTGTCGGGCCATTAGGAATATGCATAGATTTAAATAAAATTGAAGAGCTTCTCGAATTGAAATACATAATAAGAAAAATTGCGAGCCAAGAAAAAATTGAAGTTTCAAGAGATATTTTAAACCAGACTTGCTCTTGGATTTTAGAAAAAAAAGCAAATTTAAAATTAAAATTGAAAGATGTAGATCTTTGCGTTGATAGGGGGTTCTTTTTCGTGTTAAAGAAGAAATATTTACCTTTCGATCACATCCTTCCTTTAAGCCTGAAAAAATGTGATATCAATTCTTTTGAGATATCGGTAAAAAAATCAACCTTATCAGAAACTCATATCCAAGCTTCTTCATGGATTGATCTTTTTAAGGGCGAGTCAATTCTTTATCTCCCTCAAAATAAATATTATATGAGTTTTTTTAAAGGGAATAAAAAGTTAAAGAAAAATTGGGGAAATTATAAGGTTCCCGCCTTTTTGAGAAATATGTTTCCTGTTGTTTATGATGATGATAATAATGTTTATGACTTTTTGTCTGGAAATCATGTTAATTTAAATAATTTAGAAATTTTGCAAATTAATTTAAAATTAAAATAAACTTTTCTAAAATTATTAATTTTGTTATAGATAAGGTTTAAAGAGATGATTTAAAGATAATTGTATAAGCTTTACAAAATAACTTAAAAATGCTTTAATTTAGTCTCTAAGTAGTTGAAAATAATAAAAATGAGTGTTTATGAAAGATAATAAAGTTGGGCCTGAGCCAAAAAAAGGATTTTCAGGTGGTTTTTTAATATTTATAGTTGCGGTAGTTCTAATAATTTTATCTATTCAGACTCTTTCAAACGATAGAATTTCAAAGATTGCTTTTTCTCATCAAGTAGAACATTTAGTTAATTTAGATTTGCTAAAACCGGATTTTAATAAGAAAGTTTCACAAAATGATAGTTTGGTAACGTTTTCTTCAAAATTTAGGGAAGGAGTGACTGAAGATGGAAAAAATAGATTTAACTATTTAACTTTACTATATAACAAGCATCAGCTTGAATCTGAAAGCTCTAGTTTATTAGACGACCTTAATGACTCAGAAAAAAGCGTTATTAAATCGGCTCAATGGTTTTTATCAGTATCTGGAACGAATGTAATTGACAATCGTTTTGATATTGTTTCTTCTGCATTTGATACTGAAGAAAGACAAAATGCAATTTCAATCGATATCTTCCCAAAAAAGGAGTCTATAAGCTTAAAAATCTTAAAGGAGCAATTTCTTTGGATAAAACATAGTCCGACCCTTGAAAACACTACAGATTTTCAAAAGAACTTAAGTGATTTAATAGATATATATTTGTCTACCAATATTGGAATAGGCGATGAAAGCATAAAGCAAAACATAAGAAATATTAAAAAAACATTATCTGCTATTGATAACAAGACAGGTTTAAACCAGAAAATAACAATATATAGCACTGCTTTAACCGACTTAAATTCTGTTACTCAAGAAATTTTAAAAGATCAAAATGGCATTAGACTGCTGCCTCTGAGATCTGTCAGATCATATACAGATATGATAAATCAGTTTAATGAATTGCAGAAACAAATCTCTGCGAATAATCAGCAGCTTGGCAATGCAAGGGAAAAAGTTGCATCATATTTTTGGTTTTTTAATGACAAAGAAATTTCAACCAAAGCTTTAGAAAAGCAAGATTCTGAAAGTTATAATCATTGGTATTTAGCCGCTAAAAAAGAATGGGATAGTTTTGAAAACAATAAGGGTCTATTAATAAAAGCTCCGGATCAACCTAGAAATCTGGTTTTGGAAAAAATATTCAAAAGCCAGGAGCCTACAACTAATTATTTTAATTATATTTTTACTATTTTGCCGATCGTAGTGATTGTTTTATTACTATATTATCTTTTTACCCGTCAAATGAAAGGTGTAGGATCGTCTGCGATGAATTTTGGTAAATCTCCAGCTAGATTATTAACGAAAGAAGATAATAAAGTTACTTTTAAGGATGTTGCCGGCTGTGAAGAAGCAAAAGAAGAATTAGAAGAAATTGTTGATTTTTTAAAAGATCCTCAAAAATTTACCAACTTAGGAGCTAGAATTCCTAAAGGTGTATTATTAGTAGGCCCTCCAGGAACAGGAAAAACTTTAGTAGCTAAAGCTGTTGCCGGTGAAGCTGATAGACCTTTTTATTCGATATCAGGTTCTGATTTTGTCGAAATGTTTGTCGGTGTTGGTGCCAGCAGAGTAAGAGATTTATTTGATCAGGCAAAGAAAAATGCCCCATGTATTATTTTTATGGACGAGATTGATGCTGTAGGAAGGCACAGAGGTGCAGGAATCGGCGGAGGTCATGATGAGAGGGAACAGACATTGAACCAGCTTCTGGTTGAAATGGATGGTTTCGACACAAAAGAGGGTGTTATTTTAATGGCAGCAACAAATAGACCAGATATATTGGACAAAGCTCTTTTAAGACCTGGCAGATTTGACAGACGTGTTGCTTTGGATTTGCCTGATGTTAAAGGTAGATTTGAAATTTTAAAAGTTCACGCGAGAAGAATCAAAATCGATTCATCTGTAGATCTTATGGACATAGCCAGAATTACTCCAGGATCATCCGGAGCTGATTTGGAAAATATTTTAAATGAAGCTGCTCTTCTTGCTGCAAGAAAAGGCAGAAAAGCCGTTACTTCTCAAGAAACAGCAGAAGCCTGCGATAAAGTTAGGTTTGGAAAAGAAAGAAGAAGTTTGGAAATGGATGAATCTGAAAAGAAAACAACTGCTTATCATGAATCAGGGCATGCTGTCGTTGGTCTTATTGTAGAACATTGTGATCCAATTGATAAAGTAACCATTATACCAAGAGGTTTTTCTTTAGGTGCTACTCATTTTATGCCTAAAAAAAATAGATTGAATTACTGGAAAAAAGAAGCTATAGATCAACTTGCGGTTTTAATGGGCGGCAGGGCGGCCGAAGAGATGTTTTTAGATGATATGTCATCAGGCGCTCAGCAAGATATTGCTCAAGCAACTAAACTTGTTCGTGCAATGGTTTGTGAATGGGGGATGAGCAGTAATTTAGGAACTGTTACTTATGATGAGGGTAATGGATCTAATCAGTATTTAGGTCTTCAAGGTTATCAGGAAAGAGCTTATTCGGATGAAACAGCTAAATTAATTGATGTCGAGGTAAAAAAACTCTTGAATGATGCTCATGCAAGGGCTAGCGATATCATTAAAACAAACAAACCTAAAGTCGATCTAATGGCTAAAATGTTAATTGAATTTGAAACTTTAGACAAGCAGGACGTTAAAGAAATAATGGATGGATCCTGGGATATGGAAAAAAAGAAAAAACGTTTGAAAATTGCTGATGAATTGCAAAGAAAAGCCCCACCGGCTCCACCTATTCAAACTACAAAAACATCTGAAAATGATGGTATTTCACCTCAGGAAGCTTAATAAATCATAACAATCAAATCTTAAAAGTCGTTTTATTTCAATAATCGACTTTTAAGATTTATTTAGTTCAAACTATCCAATAGAACTAATATCACTTGAAAGTTCTATATGTGAACATTTCATTTTTAAAGCATAATTTTCTGCCGATTGTATTAGTTTTTTGCTAACGTCTTTTCTTCTCTGATATTGACCTACTACTTGAGCAAGCACTCGCAAAAAAGCACCACGTTTATGAAAATAATGAGTAATAGTAACAGCTATATATACAAAAACAATATTATCTTGCGTTGCAACCCATATCTTATGAAGAGGGAGTATGAAAAAAAATGAAATATTTTTTTCCATACTTTCTGTATCAAATGAATATTCGTTAAGATACTAATATATCTCTATCAACAACTATAGGCTTTCGAATTAAAATTTGTTTCTTATTCAGGTCAATCGGTTTTTATTAAGGCTTGTTTAATTTTCGCGACGTTTTCTTCAAGAGTTTGAGCTTGAGTATCTATTTCAAGATCATAAGAAACATTCTCATGAACTTTGAAATATTGTCCCCGGGTGCTTCCTAAAAGTCGATCTCCCCATGCTCGTTCGCGCTGTTCTAAGATATCTAAAGGAATAATAACTCCAATATATAGGACGATATAATTTTTGAGAGTTTGCTTCCATTCTTCTACTTCAATGCCTCCAAAGGCAACATCATCAATAATCAAATTATAATTTTGAGAAGCGAGGATCAAGGCGATATCTTTTAGACAGCGGGTAATTCTTCGACAAGGATTTGATAAATGGGGTGTCCAGTTGGATCGATAGCATGTTCCCAAGAAAAGCCAAGTGAGGGAGAGGCTCCTTCCCAGTTATTTATTTTCGCAGGAATGAATTCGATAATTTTATCAATGCCAAGGTGAAGATAAGGTTCAGAAAACGATTCTTGAAGAGCTTTGACTATAGTAGTCTTACCAGAACTGGAAGGCCCGTTAAGATAAATAATTTTAGACATATATCCCTTCTTGGTATGAATATTATCATGCATGAAAATGTAAAAATATTTAAATGATTAATTTGCAAAGTTTTTATATTTTAGTGAAAGGAAGATAGTTTTAGATTTTGAAGCTGGGATGAGATAAAAAGTATTGATTCGAATTTAAGTTCAAATCAATACTTTTTTTGCTTTTCTAGTTTTTGCTAAGTAAAATTTTATGAGAAAGTTTTATCTGGCCGCGATCATTTATATCGATAACTTTAACTTCGATTGGATCGCCTTCTTTATAAAAGTCATCTATTTTATCAATTCTTGAATGAGAAATTTCTGAAATATGGCAAAGACCTTCTTTGTTGAAAATTTGAACAAATAATCCAAAAGGTTTAATAGAAACTATTTTTCCATTATAAACTTTGTTCAATTCAACATCTTGAGTTATGCCTAAAACGATTTCTTTCGCTCTATCCATTGATTTTTGATCATTAGATACTATGCAGATAATACCATCATCTGAAATATTCATTTCAACACCGGTTTCTTCAATAATTGCTCTTATCTGTTTTCCCCCAGGACCAATTACTTCTCCGATTTTGCTAGGTTTAATTGACATTTTTTCAATTCTTGGAGCATAAGAAGATAATTTATCACTATGTTTAGGGCAAACTTCAATCATTTTTTTAAGGATATGTATTCTGCCTTCTTTTGCTTGTTCTAAAGCCTTTTTCATTATTTCATGAGTTATACCTTCAACTTTTATATCCATCTGAAATGCAGTAATGCCTAGTTCATCGCCTGTGATTTTAAAGTCCATGTCGCCTAAAGCATCTTCTGTTCCCATAATATCTGATAGAACTGTAAATTTCTCGTCTTCGATTATTAATCCCATAGCAATTCCGGCAACAGGTCGTTTTATTGGAACGCCAGCATTCATAAGAGCTAAACAGCCTCCGCAGACAGATGCCATTGAAGAAGAACCATTTGATTCGGTTATGTTGGATTCTAATCTAATTATATATGGAAAATCTTTTTGATCTGGCAGAGCGCTCATTAAAGCTTTTTCTGCTAATTTACCGTGACCAACTTCTCTTCTTCCTGGAGTTGAGTTTTTTCCGACTTCTCCAACTGAAAATGGGGGAAAGAAGTATTGAAGATAGAACCTGTGTTCGCCTTCTCCATGCAGATCTTCATATCTCTCAGCCATGTTCTCGCCACCTAGTGTGCAGACGGCTAGTGCCTGTGTTTCTCCTCTTGTGAAAAGAGCGGATCCGTGAGTCCTGCCGAGAAGTCCAACTTCGATGCTGATTTTCCTTATTTCATTTATTGCTCTTCCATCAATTCTTATATTTTCTTCTAAAACTTTTTTTCTCATTAAATCAGAACTGATTTTTTTAAAAGCAATAGAAACATCTCTTTTTGAAAATACGGGTTCAGGTGTGTTGATTTTATATTCTTCAATTAATTTTTGATTTAGTTCATCAAAGGCTTTTTCTCTTAATTTTTTATCCTTGATAACTAAAGCTTCAATAATTTGGCTAGAAGTTTTGTTCGCAACATCATCGATTATCTTCTGTTCTACTAAATGAAGATTTCCTTTGTTTTTAGGTTTGCCGATTTTTTCTGCCCACTGCGAAATAGCTAAGCATATTGTTTTAATAGATCTTTGGCCGATCTCTATAGCTTGTAAAACCTGCTCTTCAGTTAAGAAATTGCAATATCCCTCGATCATCAAAATAGCATCTTCTGTGCCTGCTAATACTAAATCTAATTGGCTTCTACTTATCTCATCCACAGTTGGATTTACTACATACTCATTATCGATTAGACCGATTCTCACCGCCCCAATGGGTTTAATCAAAGGAATGTCTGAGATTGCAAGAGCCGCAGAAGAAGCGCATATTGCAAGCACATCAGGGAGGTTTAAGGAATCATATGAATATACATATGCCAAAACCTGGGTGTCATTATAATAACCATCTTCAAACATCGGTCTTAATGATCTGTCAATTAATCTGCTGATCAATATTTCTTTAGTTGAAGGACGGCCTTGTCTTTTAATGAATCCTCCGGGTGTTTTGCCGATAGCAGATAATTTTTCCTGATAATCTACTTTTAGCGGTAAAAAGTCTATATCATCCATAGTCTTTTTATCAGCACATGCAGTTGCAAGAAGTGTTGTTTCGCCTGAATGTATTAAAACGCTTCCATTAGCTTGTCTTGCTATTTTCCCTGTTTCTAAAATTATTTCTTTACCTTCGATGTTGAAAGATATTTTGCTGTGTTCCATTATGTTTTCTCCATATTTGATTTAAAAAAGAATAAAAAAATAGAAATTCAGAAAAAAAATCTCAAATAATTATTTGAAACTTTTTTTCCAATCTCTATTCTTTCAAGGTCTTTTTTCATTATTTTTTTTAATGCGCCAATAAAAAAAAATTTATTGGCGTTGATTATAATTATTTTCTTAAATTTAGTTTTGTAAGTAATGATTGATAACGTTTTGTGTCAGTTGAATTTAGATAATCTAATAATTTTCTTCTTTGCCCTACAAGCTTAAGCAGCGCTAATCTAGAGCTGTGATCTTTAGGGGCAAGTTTTAAATGATCTGTTAATTCTGTAATTCTTTCTGTTAAAATTGCAATTTGAACATCTGCTGATCCAGTATCTTTTTCATGCAATTGAAACTTTTTTGTTATTTCTTCTTTTGTGCCTTTATCTAAGGACATAGATGTCTCCTAAATTTATATTTTCAATTTCTATATATTTTATCTTAAGCCGATTAACTTATCAACACTTAACATAAGTTTAAAATAATTAAATTGCTCTTTAAAAAAAGGATTTAATTGTTAATTAATTTTCGAAATGATATTTTTTAATTTTAAAATACAATCTAAAAATCAAAAAAAGCATTAAATATGAATAAAGATGAATTTTTTATGTTAGAAGCTATTAAAGAAGCTAAAAAAGCTTATGATAGCGATGAAGTTCCTATAGGCGCAATCCTGGTGTTGGGTGATAAAGTTATTTCACGGGGACATAATCAGGTTGAAAAATTAAAAGATTCGACCGCACATGCTGAAATTCTTTGCATTTCATCTGCATCTGAATATTATAATGACTGGCGATTAGAGGAATCGACGCTTTATTGCACACTGGAACCTTGCATTATGTGTGCAGGCGCTATTATTAATGCAAGAATCAAAAGGCTAGTTTGGTCAGCAAAAGATTTAAGAGTTGGGGCAAATGGAAGCTTTATAAATGTTTTTGAAAAAAAACATCCTATCCATACTTTAGAAATACAAACTAATATTTTAGAAGATGTTACATCTGATTTAATGAAGAAATTTTTTCAAAACAAAAGAAAAAAAACAATCCAAGATTAAAGTCTTAGTGATCTTTTCGATTAAATTTTGAACTTATTCGTCTTGAAGTATATATCAAGTATCTTTCCATTCGATTGAGATGATCTAACGGAGAAAATCTATTCCAGATAACTACAGAATAAAAATAAGAGTACAAACTAACAGTTAGGGTGGTAAAAAACGGAACCATCTGCATATTTGAAAAATTTGAAAGTAAATTTAAACCTATTAGGCCTAACACAATCCAATAAGCTTTGATTGGCAGTATGAAAAAAAGAAAAATCCTGGTCTCTTTTGAGTTTAACATCATCCAAGCCACCAGTATTGAAAATAAACCGATATTTGATCCTGCAAAGATAATGTTTTTATTTGTTAAATGCATAGTTATCAAAGCAACTAGCCCTGAAAAAATTATGCTGGAAAAAAACAAAAAAATAAATTTTAGTCTAGAGGTCCTTTCAATTACTGTTGTACCCATTACCCATAGCAAGTATAAATTAAACAACAGCTGAAATATGTATCCTAAAGAAAGCCCATTCCCGCTTTCTATAAAATTATATGTAACAAGTTGCCAAAAAAAATAATTTTTTATTCCTTCAAGAGATAATCCTAAATAGTAAACAAAGTAATTTGTTTTGAAAAAGGGAGTTAAAATAGTTGAAGACAGACTAATTAGCAAAGTTAAAAAAATAATTAACTTGATAACATACGAGGTTTTTGCAGGTCCAATTCTATGAGGATTTTGTTGATAGGGGTTGTGATAGTTCATATTTTCAAAAACCTTTTTTTAGATTCTCCATAAATATAATAAAAATTGACAAATCTTTCAAAAGAATCTCTTTGATGAAAGAACATAAAAGCATTTTTTAAATGGAACTTAGAAGAGTTTTTGGATAATAAAAAATTATTTTTTTATTGTTCATTTTATAATAAAAATTTTAAGATTCAATTGTTAGGCTAAATAATATAAAAAGACATTTTAATCGAGATAAAGACTTGAGGATTTTGTTGTAATTTAACATTAGCTTTTTGATGAATTTAAATCTGAAGCAGGCGATTTAAAATATGAATGAATCATGTGATTTTGATACTTCTTTCCATAGATACAGGAAAAGTTTAAATCATTGGAGTAAAAGATTAACTGATCCATCCTTATTAGTAATATATAAGTTAATAAAAGAGCATTATAAAAAAAATATAAATCGACAGTCAAAGGTATACGGAAACATTCCGAGAATTATACATCAAATCTGGCTGGGTGGGCCAATGCCCGACATATTGGTTCTTTTAGTTGAAGAATTAAAGAAAGTTACAAGTTGGAAATATAAGCTATGGAATGAAAAAGATATATTGGATTTAGATTTTGAAAACAAAAAGTTATACCAGCAGGCTAAAAATTATGGTGAAAAGTCAGATATTGCAAGACTTGCGATTCTTCAAAAAATTGGAGGAGTTTATTTGGATACCGATTTTTCTATTATCGATATTTGCAAATTGGAAAAATTTTGTGATTATTATGATTTCATTATAGGATTTGAACCCATCGATCATTCCTTCAAATTGGGAAATGCCTTCATGGCCTCTTCGATAGAACATCCTTGTATTCAAAAAATGAACAAAAGACTCAAAAGCAGTTTTTTTGATAGCGTTAATTATGATAATTTTAAAATCAACACTATATCAAAAACAGGTCCGAATTTTGTTTCTAAAATAATTTTTGAAAACATGAAGTTGATTGAAGGAGGTATTTTACTTCCTCCAACTTATTTATATCCATTTACATGTACTGATGGTGAAGAGTTGAAATTCGTGGCTAATCCAATGGATTATATAAAACCTGAAACTTTTGGGATACACTATTGGACTCAACTTTGGTCTAATAAAACAAATCCTTATATAAAGATACCAGTATTTCCGCTGAAACGTTCATAAACACGCCTATCTTTTAGCTGTCATTGCTTATCATTAATTATTTTAAAAATAACAATTAAAAATGTTATAAGAAAATAAAAGTAAAAGAAGCTATAGAGAAGTGTTTTCTAAAAGAAGCACCTGTTTTAGCAGATTGGACCTGTAAGTAAAGATTTTGATGCCATTTAGATTAAAAGGTTTTTTTGTAAGATCCAATGGTCTATAACCTCCTGTTGTGATATCAGAGTTGTTGCTTTGGGATTTAGGATCTATATCATTTGTGATCAAACAATATTTAAATTTAGTTATTTGTTTTAAAAAAAGTTTAATGTCTTGATAGCTCAGATGTTGTAATACGTCTTTACAGATCATCAGATCTGCTGGAGGTAAATCGCTATTTACTGCGTCTATGTGTGAAAACTTAATGTTATTTTGAGAAAATTCTTTTTTATTTCTTATGACAATAGATTTAACAACGTCTACACCTAGATAGCTTATTCCTTTCCAATCCATATACTTGGAAAAACTCCAGTCCCCGCATCCAACATCTAATACAGAGCGGATATTATTGGATCTGATGAAATGTTCCATGAAGATAATGTAAAAAGAGGTATTTCTTATAGTTGAACCTATTCCAGAATAATTTCTTCCATTTTCATTTTTTCCCCAAATTCCTTTTTTATAAATGTTTGTAAAAACTTTTTGAGAGTTATTATTTGAGCAGGTTTTTTCTGATAATGACTTTTTTTTCATTTTTTATCTGTTTTGATGTTTAAAACAACTTATATCAAAAAAAAATATTATTTAGAAAATAATCAAAAAAAAATTATTATAGGCTTAATCAATAATAAAAAATTAGAAGTTCACCAAACCTTTGTTTTTTAAAAATCTTGTTTTTTTAACAAATTAAATGTAAACTTTATTAAAAAACATTAATCGGAGATATTAACAATGAAAGAGAAAATACACCCTCCATATCAAGAAGTATTATTCGTTGATTCTTCAAATGGGTATAAATTTGTATGCGGAAGCGCTCTTCAGCCAAAAGAGAAAGAAGAATTTGAAGGTAAAATGTATCCAGTTTACAGACTTCCAATTTCATCAGCATCCCATCCATTCTTTACTGGCAATAAACAGTTTATTGATGCCGAAGGAAGAGTTGATAAATTTTCTAAAAAATATGCTAGAAAAAGAGAAGAATCTCTGCATGAAAAAGATTTGCAGGTTCAAAATGAGACTGAAAAGAAAAAAGGCAAAAAGAAAGCTGCTGTAAAGTCTACTGCTGCTAAAAAATAAATTATTCTATGGAAGAAAAAGTTAAAAGACTTCTTTCTAGATTGAGAGAAGTCGAAAATTTACTTGCTCAGCCAGATATTTTCTTAGATCAGAATAGATATAAAGAACTCTCCCAAGAATTTTCAAGATTATCAGAGCTTAAGGATACTTGGGATTACTATTTCAAGACCTCATCACAAATAATTGAAAACAAACAGCTGCTCCTATCTGAAAAAGATGTCGAGCTTGTTTCTATTATAAAAGAAGATTTAGCCAATCTCGAAAAAGAATTGGAAATTACAAAAAATCAGTTAGAGATGATATTAGTCCCCCCAGATCCTAGAGACAGCAGAAATGTCATTATGGAAATAAGAGCCGGAACCGGGGGAGATGAAGCTGCGCTTTTTGTTGGAGATCTTGCTCGAATGTATCAATATTATGCTACGAATAAGGGCTGGGTTGCCGAGATCATTTCGACTTCTGAATCTGAAAAAGGCGGATTTAGAGAATTTGTAGTATCATTTTCCGGTCATAATGTTTATAGATTTCTGAAATACGAAGGCGGTACTCATAGGGTTCAAAGGGTTCCATTAACCGAAGCGGCTGGAAGACTTCATACCTCGGCTGCAACTGTTGCAATTCTTTTAGAGCCTGGTGATGACGATGATATTCAAATTCTGGATAAAGATTTAAAAATTGATACTTATAGATCATCCGGTGCGGGAGGTCAGCACGTTAACGTAACAGATTCTGCAGTTAGAATAACTCACCTTCCGACAGGTGTCGTAGTTGCTTGTCAGGAAGAAAGATCCCAGCATAAAAATAAAGAAAAAGCAATGAGGCTTTTAAAAGCAAAAGTTGCTGAAAGCAAACGAGCCGAAGAGGAAGCGATTAGATCTAAAGAAAGATCTTTGCAGGTAGGGTCAGGAGATCGATCTGAGAGAATAAGAACTTATAATTTTCCTCAGAACAGACTAACAGATCATCGGATCAATTTAACCCTATATAATTTGGATCAAATAATGAAGGGCGATTTGGATGATATTACTACTGCTTTGATTTCATTTTATAATCAAGAAAAATTAAATGCATAAATGATTATCCTAAAAAATCTTCTAGCTAGATCAATAGCTTTTTTAAAAAATAACAATATTGTCAATTCAGATGTTAGCGCCGAAGTTATTATTTGCCATGTTTTAAAAATTAAAAAAAACGATCTATATTTTCATTTAGAAAAAAAAGTTACAAAACAAAAAGAAAAAGCAATTCTATTGTTGCTTCAGAGAAGAGCAAATCGTGAGCCAATAGATTATATTTTAAAGAACTCTGAGTTTTATAATCTTGACCTTTTTATTAATAGAAGTGTTTTAATTCCCAGACAGGAAACTGAGCTTTTAGTTGATTTGATAATTAAGAATTTGGAAAAAGAAAATTTAAATAAAAAAATTCTTTTAGATGTTTGCTGCGGCTCCGGCTGCATTGGTCTTGCTTTAAAGAAAAGATTTCCTGATTTAAAAATTTATTTATCAGATATTTCTAAAAAAGCAATTAGCGTTTCTAAAATAAATGCCAAAAGAAATAACTTAAAAGTTTTTTTTAAAGAAGGGGATTTATTTGCAAAATTTTCAAAGATCAAAGCTGATTATATCGTTTGCAATCCGCCTTATGTTTCAGAAGAAGAATATTTGCATTTAGATAAAGATGTTAAAGATTTTGAACCGGAAATTGCTTTGGTTGCAAAGAAAAAAGGCTTAGACTTTTATGTTAGAATTGAAAAAGAAGCTTATCAATGTTTAAAGCCCCAAGGTAAGATTTTTTTAGAAATCGGTCATAATCAAAAAAATGATATACAAAACATTTTTTTAAATGGAAAATGGAAAAATTCTAAAGTTTATCGGGATTATTCAGGGAAAGATCGCTTCTTTTTTGTTGAAATAGAATAAAATCTTAGTTATTCTATTTAAATATTTTTGAGAAAGGTTATGTTTGATTCATTAAGTAAAAAATTCCAGACTCTTTTTTCAGGTTTTGCCCGTGGTAAAAAAATTACTTATGATAATGTTGCCGAGGCAGTACGTGAAGTTAGGATGGCTTTGCTAGAAGCAGATGTAAATTATTCAGTTACATCGCTTTTGATAAATAGAATCAAGGACAAAGCGATTGGGAGCGAAATAATTAAATCGGTTTCGCCAAGAGAACAATTTATTAAAATTGTTCACGATGAACTTGTCGAATTAATGGGAAAAGAAGAATCAAATTTAAAATTTGATAAAAAACCCACAGTTATTATGTTATGCGGACTTCAGGGCTCCGGTAAAACAACAACCTGCGCGAAATTAGGTTATTTTTTAAAAAAGAAACACAAGAGAGTTTTGCTTGCTGCTTGTGATCTTCAGCGACCTGCTGCTGTAGAACAGTTAAAAAAATTAGCAAATCAGGATAATATTGAAGTATTTACGATAGAAAATGAAAAAAAAGCCACTGTTGTAGCTAAAAAAGCAATCGAAAAAGCTAAAGAAGACAAATATGATGTATTAATCATTGATACCGCCGGAAGGCTTCACATCGATGATATTTTGATGAATGAATTGAATGATGTTACTAAACTAACTAGTCCAGATGAAATATTTTTTGTTGCAAATGCTACGTTCGGCCAGGATGCTGTAAAAACTGCAGAAGAATTTGATAAGAAAATAAATATTACCGGCACAATTTTAACGATGCTAGATTCGGACGCGAGAGCGGGTGCGGCAATATCTATCAAGGAAATTACTAAAAAGCCGCTAATGTTTGAAGCAACGGGAGAAAAAATCGAAGATCTGCAGATTTTTAACCCAAAGTCAATGGCTGATAGAATTTTGGGAATGGGAGATATAATAAATTTAGTTCGAAAAGCCCAGGATGTTGTTGATGAAGATGAATCTAAGAAGTTGGAACAAAAGTTTAAAAAGAATGACTTTAATTATGATGACTATCTTAAACAGATGGGTATGATCAAAAAAATGGGATCTATTAAAGGATTGCTTAAAATGATTCCCGGAATGTCTGGTTTATCTGATATTGATTTGCCTGAAGATGAATTGAAAAAAATCGAATCGATTATCAAATCAATGACAAAAGCTGAAAGAACGGAATCGGTGGAATTATCACATACTAGAAGAAAACGCATTGCAGATGGAAGCGGAACTAAATTAGACGATGTGAACAAGTTGGTTAAAGGATTTAAAAGAATTAAACAATTATTAAAAAACATGCCTGCAAAAGGCTTAGCTAAGGGATTTAATATGAATTCAATTAGCAAATTCGGAGGAAATTTATGGCACTAGTAATACGTTTTCGAAAAATGGGAAAGAACAGTCATCAGACTTTTCGCCTTGTTGTTACAGATAAAAGAAATCCACGGGATGGAAAATATCTAGAAATGTTAGGTTGGTATAACCCTTTTGGAGAAGGTGAGAAAAAACTTTCTATTAAATCGGAAAGAATTGAATATTGGCTTCAAAAAGGAGCTCAGATTTCTGAAAATGCAAAAACTTTAATTAAAAAGAGTGCACCTCAAATAATTAAAGGCATTAATGAAAAAAAAGTAAAGAAAATCACGAAAACAAAAGCTGAAAAGGCTCCAAAAGCTTTAAAGCCAAAAGCAGAGAAACCAGTTAAAGAAAAAGCTGAAAAAAGCGTTGAAGCAAAACCTAAAAAAACTGTTAAGGCAAAATCTAAAAAATAGATAAGAGTTTTTTATGCGAATAGATATTTTGTCTTTGTTTCCTGAGTATTTTAATGGTCCTTTTGATGTAAGTATGTTGAAAAGAGCCAGGGACAATAATTTATTGGACTTAAATCTAATAAATATTCGTGATTTTACAAAAGATAAGCATGGAAAAGTGGATGATAGACCTTTCGGGGGAGGACCTGGAATGGTACTGAGCTGTCAACCTCTTTTTGATTCAATCGGATCTGTAAAAAAAGAAAATTCTCATGTTATTTATCTATCTCCACAAGGAAAGCCATTCAACTCATCAACAGCAAAAAGGCTTGCTTCCTTGGATCATATCATAATGATCTGTGGTCATTATGAAGGTATAGATCAGAGAGTAATAGATAAAGAGGTGGATGAAGAAATATCTATCGGGGATTATATTTTAACTAATGGATGTATTGCAGCTGTTGTATTAGTTGATGCTTTATCTCGATTTATTCCTGGGGTCTTGGGTCACCCTCAAGCTGCTTATATGGATACTTTTAATGATGATTTATTTGAAGGACCTCAGTATACTCGTCCTGAAATATATGAAGAATTGAGTGTACCGGAAGTTTTTGTCTCTGGCAATCATTTGCTTATTGAAAATCAAAGAAAGCAGATGGCAATTTTAAAAATGAAAAAAAATAGACCCGATTTATATTTTAAATATCTGCTGGAAATGAAACAAAAAAAATTAAAAAAAGTTAAAAATTTAGCTAATAAGGAGAACTAGTCGTGTCTGGTCAAATAATTAAAGATTTTGAAGCGAAATATAAAAGCAAAAATTCACTTAATTTTAAAGTAGGTGATACAATAAGAGTTTTCTCTAAAATCATTGAAGGAGAAAAGGAAAGAGTTCAAACTTTTTCTGGGATAGTTGTTGCAATAAAAGGTCAAGGACTCTCTCAGACTTTTACACTCTATAGAAATGCATACGGTAGTTCTATGGAAAGAGTTTTTTTACTTCATAGCCCAAGAATAACAAAAATTGATATAGAGAAAAAAGGTAAAGTAAGAAAATCTAAGTTGTATTATTTAAGAGGACAATCCGGTAAAAAAGCAAAAGTTTCAGAGCAGCTTTATACAAAAGAAGCTTCTTCAGAAGTACCAAATGTTTTACTTCAGGAACCTGCAGTTTTAGAACAGATGATTGATCAGCAATCTGAAGATACTACTCAAGAAGAAATTATGGCAGATTCAAAAGAGAAATCTTCTAAAAAGAAAAAATCTGAGGAAACTGAAAGCGAGAAGCCTAAGAAAAAAGTCTCTAAGAAAGAAAAATCAGAAGATAAATAATTATCTACTGTTTTCTTAGTAATTAATCTTTATATGTATTTCTTAAAAGCATAGCTAAACACTATGCTTTTTTCTTTTAGTTTTCTTTGTTTGAAAATCCTATCTTTTTCTAACAACCTATTAAATTATTTTTTAATAAGATTTTTTTTACCGAAGATTTATTTTTCTTTCTTGTAAGAAATTTATTTCTTATATTAAGATGCATTTTAAAAGAGGCTAGTTTAGTGGAAAAGAAGGCATCGATAACAAGCAAGGAAAGATACCGAATTTCCAAGCTGCATGAATGCGAAAAACAGTTAAGAGAAAAAGGTTATAAAATTATAGCCGGGGTAGATGAAGTCGGACGGGGGCCTCTAGCAGGTCCTGTAGTTGCTGCAGCATGTATTTTGCCTGAAAAATTTTATGTTAAAGGAATTAATGACAGTAAGAAGACAACTGAAGAGACAAGGATAAGAATTTATAATAATCTTATCAATAATCCCGAAGTCGTGTTCGCTCTTGGCATAGTAGAAGTAAAAATTATCGATCAAATAAATATTTATCAGGCTTCCTTGCTGGCTATGAAGCAAGCAATTCAATGCTTGAAATTAAAGCCTGATTATTTGCTTTTTGATGGGAAGCAATATCCCTTTACATCAATTCCCTCAGAAGCGGTTATCGATGGCGATGCTCTTTGTATTTCAGTTTCTGCAGCATCAATTATTGCTAAGGTGACTCGGGATAAAATAATGGACGACTATCATGAAAAATATCCGCTTTATGGATTTAATTCTCATAAAGGATATGGAACTGAGCTGCATAGAAAAGCGTTGCTGGAACATGGACCTTGTGAAATTCATAGGAAGTCATTTGATCCTGTAAGAATTTTATCTTAAATTCGTTTTTTGAAATCTAAAATCAAATGACAAAAATCTGCTAAAATTATTGCTGAAAGTCCATATAAGAAATAACAGCTTTTACATATCGATAAAAAATTGTAACTGTTTGAAATGCGTTTGTTGAATAAATATAAAACAAGAAAATATAAGCCGCCTAACCATAATATTCTAGTCAGTGTGCCCAAGACAAATATATGCGAGATTCCTCTATGCCGAAATATTAATGAATATCCTCTAAAAGGTATGGTAAGCAGGCCTCTTAATGAAAAAAGATGGATTTTATCAGCTAAATCAAGATCGGGATTCATAAATAAAGTACTATAGATAAAAGAAATTGAAAAAGTTCCTATAAGACCAAAAGGTGGATTAAAAAAATAAATAATAACAAGCAATATCAAAGGGAAAGCTATTAAAATATTAAATCTGCAATGTGTTTTATATTGAGCCATAAAATTAAATTTATTAATAAATTCTCTTTTAAATTTAAAGCATAGCTTGACAATTGTTTTATGTTAAAGATAAAATTTTGATATATAAAGTTTTAATAGGCAAGTATGTTAAAAAGCATGACAGGTTTTGCAAGGGCTGATGTTTCTTCAAAACTAGGAAAGTTAAATTTAGAAATTTCATCGATAAATAAAAGATTTTTGGAGACAAATATATATCTACCTAAGATCTTAGTGTCGTTTGAACAGGATATAAAAAAAGAAATAGAAAAAAAAATTTCCAGAGGACAGCT
Source organism: Parachlamydiales bacterium (assembly GCA_041661445.1). Taxonomy (GTDB): domain Bacteria; phylum Chlamydiota; class Chlamydiia; order Chlamydiales; family SM23-39; genus JBAZUK01. Next base: position 210,416 of record JBAZUK010000002.1, on the reverse strand, counting down.
TTCATTAAGATTTGAATTTTTTCCTAATGAAGAAAATATGGATCTCCTTCTGCCAAATACTCTTTTTTTAAAAAATCTTAAACGCGGATGGGAAAAATTATCCAAAGAACTTGGTTTTAAAAAAGAAGAAATTACTCTAGAGTTTTTGCTTTCTCAGACGAGATATCTTCCGGATGAGAAGATAAAAGATGCGACAGGTTTTAAAAAACTACTTTTAGAAGTTCTTGATATTGCTCTGAGTAATATAGTGGTGATGAAGGAAAAAGAAGGAAAGATCTTATCAATTGACATTGAAAAAAGACTTTTAAAAATTGGTCAAGCTCTGGTACTAATAAATAAACGGATGCCTGTTTCAAAAAAAAATTATGAAGATAAGTTAAAAGCTAGATTTGAAGAACTTTTGAAGGAAAAAGAGCTGTTTGGAGAAAGGCTGTTGAAAGAAGCTGCAATATTTGCCGACAAGATTGATGTTACTGAAGAAATTGTACGTTTAGAGAGTCACATCAAACAATTCTTGTCCATGCTCAAATCCAAAGAAGATATAATCGGAAGAAAGTTAGATTTCCTTGTACAGGAATGTTTAAGAGAGGTCAATACAATTGGATCAAAATCCTTAGATGTTTTTATCTCTAAAAAAGTGATAGACATAAAAGCTGAATTAGAAAAAATAAAAGAACAAATTCAAAATATCGAGTAATATGCAAAAAGTAATTGGAAATTTATCAAAAGGTCTTTTTTTTATTATTAGCGCTCCATCGGGAACCGGGAAGACGACTTTAATCAGAATGTTAACTAAAGAATGTAATTCTATTGTTGAAAGCGTTTCTTTTACAACTAGAAAGCCGAGAAAAGGTGAGATAGAAGGAATTGATTATTTTTTTATTAGTGAAGAAGAATTTGAAGAAAAAATTAAAAATAATGAATTTTTGGAATATGCAAAAGTTTTCGGTAATTATTACGGAACATCGAAAAGCTTTGTAGAACAAAATCTTAAAGATAAGAAACATATAGTATTGATTATCGATACTCAGGGTGCAATGAAATTAAAAGGTAAAATTGATGCGGTTTATGTTTTCATATCACCGCCTTCCATTGAAGAATTGCGATCTCGAATAAATTTTAGAAATTCAAACGACGAAGATGATATTAAAAAAAGACTTGAATGGTCTAAAGAAGAGATGAAACTTATTAAGGAATATGATTATAATATTGTAAATCATGATTCTCACACTAGCTATGAGATTTTAAAAGCAATTATTATAGCTGAAGAGCATAAAGTTAAAAATTTAAATTACTGGAGATAAAAAATTGAAAAAAAAAGCTTATTTAACTAACGAAAGATTAAAATATAAATTTAAAAGTTTTTTCGATTTATCCAATTATGGAATTAAAGTGGCTAGAGAAAAGATTTTAAGAGGGCAAAGCGTTACTTTAAATGAGATGATAGAAGAATTAGTAAAACTTCCAGATCAAGTTGCAAAGAACGTTTAGAAAAAGAACATGAAAAAAAAAATATTAATTACATCAGCTCTTCCATATGCTAATGGATCATTACATTTTGGTCATATAGCAGGCGCATATCTTTCAGGAGATTGTTACGCACGATATGAGAGAATGAAAGGGAGTGATGTATTATATATATGCGGATCTGATGAATATGGTATTGCTATCACTTTAAGTGCAGAATTGGCTCATAGATCTTATCAGGAGCATGTAGATATTTTTCATGAAATAAATAAAAATTTATTCAAAAAATTAGATTTTTCTTTCGACAATTACTCAAGAACTACATATTCAGGCCATGTAAAAATTGTTCAAGAGTTTTTTTTAGATCTTTATAATAATGGATATATTGAAAAAAAGGTTGAAGACAATCTTTTTTGTGTAGAAGAGAATAGATTTTTAGCAGATAGATATGTAGTTGGAACTTGTCCTAAATGCGGGTTTAATGAAGCAAGGGGTGATGAATGTCAAAAATGCTCAGCTTCCTATGAGGCAAAAGATTTAAAAAATCCAAGATCAAAATTAACAAACTCACCATTAACACTAAGACCATCGACTCATTGGTATCTGAGATTTGATAAATTTAAGGATCAGCTGACAGACTGGATCAAAAATAAAAATTGGAAGCAAAATGTTTTAAATTTTGCGAAAGAATACATCAAGGACCTGAAGCCCAGGGCGATCACCAGAGATTCTAATTGGGGAGTGCCGGTACCTCTAGAAGAAGCAAAGCACAAAGTTTTATATGTATGGTTTGATGCTCCGATCGGATATATTTCTGCGACAGTGGAATGGGCTCAAAAAATTAACCAGCCTGAAAGATGGAAGGATTACTGGTTTGATAAATCATGTAAACTGGTTCAATTTATCGGAAAAGATAATATTCCCTTTCATTCAGTGTTTTTTCCAGCCATGGTTATGGGGCAAAATAAACCTTACAAACTGGTAGATGATTTGCCGGCCAATGAATTTTTAATGTTAGAAAAAAAACAATTTTCTAAATCTGACAATTGGTACATCGATTTACAAGATTTTTTTCAGAAATTTACAACTGATCAAATCAGATTTTATTTAGCTTCTATTGCGCCTGAGAATCATGATTCGGATTTTATGTGGAAGGACTTTCAGATTTGCTGTAATTCGGAATTAGTTGGAAAATTAGGCAATTTTATACATAGAACGCTTACTTTTTTAAATAAATTTTTAGATGGGAAAATACCAACTGTCAATAAACTCGATTCAATTGATGAAAAGTTTCTACATGATGTAAATGAAACTGTAAAGGAAATTGATGTCTCATACTCAGAATATAAATTACGAAGAGCATCTCAGCTAATTATGCAGCTGGCTACTATTGGAAATACTTACTTCGATTACAAAAAACCATGGGTATTGCAAAAGGATCAAAACAAAAAAGCAGAGCTTGAAACAACAATTAATTTGTGCATAAAATGCATAAAAGCTTTAGCTTTTTCATCTTCTCCAATTATTCCTCATGCAGCTCAGGAAACATGGCTGATGATTGGATTGAAACAATTTTAGATAAACAACTCTTTAAAGACCTTATAAAGCTTGACATTCCAGAAGGAAAACGATTGGAAAATCCAAAAGTTGTTTTTGCTAAAGTTGAAGATGAAGTAATTGATTTAGAAATAGAAAAACTCAAAGGAAAAATTATGACAGAAGAAAATTTGCCGGCGATTTCTTATGAACCTTTAAAAGAAGAAATAACTTACGATGTTTTTGATAAGTTGGATCTGAGAGTGGGTCTAATTAAACATGCCCAGAAAGTAGAAAAGAGCAGCAAGCTTTTGAAACTGGAAGTAGATTTAGGCTTTGAAAAAAGGCAAATTATTTCAGGTATATCTAAAAGCTTTATTCCCGAACAATTAATTGGAAAAAAAGTGATCGTGGTCTGTAATTTAAAGCCTGCAAAAATTATGGGCTTGGAAAGTCAAGGAATGATTTTAGCAGCCGGAATAAGTGATGACAAGCTAGAGCTTCCTTTTATAGTTTCCCAGGAGCCTGGAACTATAATATCTTGATTGTTTGTTTTGTTTTAAAACTTGAGCTTTTTAAAAAAGAAAAAGTTCTTGAGCTTTTAAGTTTAGATTGAGCAATGCATTTCTAAGTCCTGTATGTCTTTTTAAAACTTCTTCATTTTTTATGGCAATGTTTAATGCTTTGGTTGTTCCTATTAAAATGACTAATTTTTTTCCTCTTGTCACAGCAGTATATAATAAATTTCTTTGTAAAAGCTTAAAATGAGTAGTATGCAAAGGCATGATTATGCATGGACATTCACTTCCCTGATATTTATGCACTGAGACTGCATATGCTAATGTGATTTCATCTAATTCGGAAAAATCGTATTTTACAATTTTTTCATCAAACTCAATTTTCATTGTTTGTTCGATATTATCGATTTTTATAATTTTTCCAATGTCTCCATTGTAAACATTTTTAGAATAATTGTTCTTTATTTGCATGACCTTATCTTTTTCATGAAAACGTTTGCCCATTCTAAACAATGGTTTTGCAGATGGATTGAGAGCATCTTGCAAAACGGTATTAAGATTTTCTATTCCTATCAATCCTTTTTTCATAGGCGCAATAACTTGAATATCGTTTAAAGAATGAAATCCTTTTTTAGGCAGACTTTTTTCAACCAGATTGATTATTTTTTTTTCTATTTCTTCAAGATCTTCCAAATAAATAAATCTGAAATCTGAATTTTCATTTCCATGAATATCCGGCAGAGTGCCTTTATTTATCAAATGTGCATTAGAGATAATTTTTGAATCTTTTGCCTGCCTAAATATTTCATCAAGTTTTGTATAGCCGATTTTTTTAGAGGTGATCATATCTTTTAGAACATATCCTGGACCTACAGACGGCAGTTGATCGATGTCTCCGACAAAAATCACTTTAGCATATGTTGGAATCGCTTTCAGAAGATTATATAAAATCAATGTGTCGATCATGGATGATTCATCAATTATTATTAAATCGCAGGTTAAGGGGTTATTTTCGTTTCTTTTAAACCCTCCTGATACAAAGTCGAATTCTAAAAGAGAATGGATTGTTGAGGCCTTTCTGTTCGTAATTTGGCTAAGTCTTTTAGCAGCTCTTCCAGTCGGGGCGCAAAGACAAATTCTGTTTGTTATTTTTTCTAGTATCGTGAGTATTGCATTTGTAATCGTGCTTTTTCCCGTGCCAGGTCCTCCTGTGATTATATGAACTTTTTGTTCTATAGAGGAAATAACGGCTTTTTTTTGATTTGAAGCTAAATTAATTTTAAGTTTTTTTTCAACCCACTCAATTGCTTTTGCATTGTCGATGGATCTGATTTTGCAATTTGAACTAATTAGTCTGTTAAGTTCCTTTGCAATATTTTGTTCAAAATAATAAAACGATTTGAGCCAAATAAAACTGATTTTCTCTTCATCGATTTTCAGAAAATCTTTGATGATATAATTTTTTAATATGAGTTTTTTCAATTCATTCCGTATAAGATCTTTCTCTACTTCAAGAATCTTTTTTGCGATTTCAATAAATTCATCTTCGGGATAACAGGTATGCCCTAAGTTGGTAAGTTCAAACATCACATATTCAATGCCCGAAGATATTCTAAGAGATGAGTTTTTTTCGAATCCTAACTTACTTGCAATATTATCAGCTATTTTAAATCCAATACCATTTATGTCTTTAGCTAAAATATAAGGATTTTCCTTAACTTTTTGAATTGAGGATTTTCCATAAATTTTATAAATTTTTTGAGCAAAGGTAGCAGAAATAGAATATGTTCTTAAAAATATTATTACTTCTCTAATAATTTTTTGATCATTCCAGTTTTTGCAGATCATTTCGATACGTTTTGGGCCAATTCCCTCTACTTCTGATAATCTTTTAGGAGTAAGATCTATAATGTTTAATGTTTTTTTTCCAAATTTTTTAACAATTTTTTCTGCATAAACAGGGCCGATTCCCTTTATAAGGCCGGATTCTAAATATTTTTGAATGCCTACTATATCATGAGGGATTTCAACCGAGTAATTTTCAACCACGAATTGTTTGCCAAATGAAGGATGGTTCTTCCAGACTCCTTCAATAATGAGAGTTTCTCCTGGCTGGATTGAAGGCATTGAACCAACTATAGTTGTAAAATCTTTTTTTTCATTTTCTTTGAATTTTGCAACTACAAAACCATTCTCAGCGTTAAGAAAAGTAATTGATTCGATATACCCTTGAAGCTTTTCCATATATAAGATTCTTTTAAAAAAAGAGTACCATTTTAAAAATTTATAGAAAAGCAATTGATAAAAATTCTAATTTCTCTTAAATTTATAATTTAAATTTTTCCGAGTTAGCTCAGCGGTAGAGCAGTGGACTGTTAATCCATTGGTCGCAAGTTCGAATCTTGCACTCGGAGTTCTGATTATCAGGTAGTTAGGAATAAATACTCTAACTACCTTTTGTGTTTTTACACAAATTTTTCACACTCATTCACAACAAATTGCAAAAAACAACAACAAAAAAATTCATAGGTAATTATGGATTGGAAAACTCATTTTTGTGAAATTCAGTGTGTAAGGATTGTGAAATGTGCATTTCTCAAATTTCTTAACTCTTTGATTATCATATTAAATATATGCAACAACCATTGGATTACGTAGTTTTTTGCTCAAAAATTATATTCTTTAAACCTTAAAAGTAAAAAAATATTATGATATCCTTTTTAAAATTTTTAGGTAAAAAAATATACGGCACAGATGGCAATAGATATAAAAAAATATGAAGATATAGATACATTAAGATGTTTAAATAATGTAAAAATTAGTGAAATTGAAAGAAGGGCAAGGCCTAATGTTTATGCATATTCAGGTTTTCTTGGAGCTACAGAATCTTTTAAAGAAGTTTTAAAAAAAGATTGGCAAACAGTAAGTGGTTTTGGACTTACCCACATAGAAGTAGCAAGAGAACTAAAAGAAATAGCAAATAAAGCATGGTATCCAGCAAGCCGATACGTATTATTCAAAGCAGATTTTTCAGGTAATTTCTTTTCCTTCTCAAAAAAATTATCTTTTAAACTGACAGTATTGAGCTTATTAACTAGTTTTGTAGCTTTAAGCGTGATGTCCAGCACCTTATTTTTCATTAGCACAGGATTTGTAATGTTTTTTGGTTTTTTGACAATTTTCAAGATACAAATACTTTTTATTAGAAATGAAATATATAAAGGTATTCAAGAGGATTTATTCAGAAAGGATGAAAAAGAATATATTGGCTGGAATAGAGATATCCATATAACCAATCTTTTAAATTTCAAAACTGTAAAAATAGGCGAAGGAGTTATTGATTATATTGAAAAATATGGATTTTATGAAGGCGGTGGAAGCCAAAATTCTTATAGAATTGATCCTCAAAAATTAATTTCTATCTTAACTGGAATTTAATAAACAAAAAACGTAATATAGCCGTAATCTAGAATAACCTTCTCTAGTAAAAGATTAATCTAGTTTGACAATCTTTTCTTGCACAATTTTTGCTATCTTTTATTCTATGTAATCGAGGTTAATTTGAGGTTATTTAGAGTGTTTTTCAGAGCTTTATTTTCAAGACTGTTAATCCTTTGGTCGTAAGTTCGAATCTTACACTCGGAGTTCGGGTTATCAGGCAGTTAGGATTAAATACTCTAACTGCCTTTTTCACTATGCACGCTCTTGGCACAGTTAACCTTAACAATTGACAATAAAATTAATTGTTTAAAAACATTTAATTAAACAGGAGAAATGAACTCCTTTTTAAATCCAATTGTCCTGAGGTTAATTTTAAAATGATTTTTAGTCGTAATTTTTTAAGAATTAAAATTTTTTTGACTTTTCTTTAAGATTGGTACAATTTTACGGATATAAATAAAATAATCAGTATTTTTGTACCATCAATAATAAATCAAAAATTCAAAGAGCTGTTGCTATATTTAAAAAAGCAGGAGGCATTCTAATAATGTCAGAAGCTATCGCTTTAAAACACAACTTTTAATAATACCTCATATTTATTGTATTGAACTAATTTCTTTGTCTTCATATCATTTAAAAGCTAATTTAATTGGAGTTATAAATGGGTTTAATTAGAGATTGTATTAAATACTTGCTATTTTTTATACCATTTACTTTGTATTGTTTGAATACAAGTTGGGAGGATGAGCGCCAAACAATAAAAATATCTAAATTAGAAGAATATATTTCAATAGCTGATTCTCATCTTAAAGATAAAAATATTGATTTAGAGAAATATGATATATTTTCTTTTTCTCTTTTATCCTGTACTAAAGCTCGTTCGAAGTTAATTTTTGGAGATTTGGGCAAATATATGCCAAAACAAGCAATACTTAAATTTCCTTATAGTTCTATTTTAGAACATAAAATAGTTTCAATGAAAGCCGATGAAAAAGAAGACCTCATTGCTATTTCTCGAGAAGTAAATGGTTGGATTTGGAAAGAAACTGTTTTATCTTCCCTTCATTGGGATGGAAATCAATGGAATGGTCCTTTTGAAGTTATAAAAACAGATAAATGTATTGATTCTTACTTTTTGGTTACATCTAATGGAAAAGCTTATTTAATATATACCACACTAACTTCTGGATATTCAGTAGATACTATAAATATTAGCAAATGGGATGGTGACAAGTGGGCTCAACCGATTGAATTGAAATCATCTGATGAAGTGATTGATGCTAAAATTGATAAAAATGGAAATTTAATTTTTTATTTAAGTAATCAACATAAATTTTATTTATACAAAAACAGCTCTGTTACTTCATTTGAAATTGATGAGAATTTACAATCATCCATATGTTCTGATAAGAATGGAGATCTCATTGTATTAACAGCGAAATTTATTGATAATAATTATGTTGTTAGTTCGTTTAAATGGAATGGTGATAAACTAGAAAAAACTGTTTTATCACACAATGAAAATATAGATCAAGAAACAAAATTATATCTTTTTTTAATTAAAAATACTCTTATTGCCTTTTGGAAAGCTCTTGTTGATGAAAATTATTTTCAAATAAAATCATTTGCAAGTGATGGTACAAAATGGTCTATTTGCCAAAATATTGAAGCTAAATTTAATTACAATTTCAATGGATGTATTTGGGATGAAAAAAAGGATTTTTTACATTTTATTTGGAAAATTAAAGAAAAAGAAAATACTTATAAAATCTATTCACAAGTCTTTGATGGAAATATATGGTCTGATAAAATTTTAATTTCTGAACAGAATACTGTACCATTAAATATTCAACTGAAAACAAATAAAAATGGAAACGCTATATGTCTTTGGAATAACTATCCTAATCCATTCATCACATGTGTTATTTGGAATGGCATTTCATGGGGCAATCAACACAATTTTGACTCAAAATCATCTAATTTTCTATATCTTGCCGAAATCGATGATTTTGATAATGTCTTGTTAAGTAGATCTTATGCCAATATTAATGAAAATAATTCTTGTTTTTCTTATTTTTCTGATAATCATTGGGTTGATTTTTATTCATGTCCTTTCAAAGGCGCAAAATTTATTGATTTGTTAACCATTAATGGAATGATATATTTAATTTTTGACTCTCCAGCACTCCATAGCATTTACTATTTTCCATATTGTTATTCTGTTTTTCAGCAAGGAAAAATTGGTGAGCTTCTAGATTTAAATCGATGATTTGAATCGATGATTTGAATAATAGAATTCAATCTGAATCACCCTCTGAATTTATTCATAAGGTGATTCAGAAATATTTGCAAAAGCAGCACAAGCTAAGGCGAACATCTTAAAATTGGTTTAGCTTAAGAAAATCGATTAAGCAAAAAACTGAAACAAATATTTCTTGAGATCTATTTGAGTTTTTTGAAATTCGACCCAATTAAAAGTTCGTAACGTGACCAGTAACTGGAGTTCTGGTTAACAGGTAGTTAGATTAAATACTCTAACTGCCTTTTGTGTTTTCATACAAATTTTTCACATTAATTCACAACAAATTGCAAAAAAGAATAATAACAAAATTCATAGGTAAAATATGAATTATAAAAATGTTTGTTTTGGAATTCATTGTATAATTATTACGCTCAAAAATTTGCTACTGCAAGATCTTTTGCTCTCACTTGAATTGGAGAGTGCCTGTTTAGATGCTGCTAGCTTTTCTGGGCGAATGCCCTTGAAAATACTAAGAATTTCTTTATCTTTTAAACATTCGCAGAAAAATAGACGTAGATAGGGTTCTTGGTGGGAGAAGGTCCAACAACTAAAATTGCAGTCCAAAAAAATACTATTTGTTTCTGCCAGCTGAATTAAATTTATTACGGGACATTGATGCTTTTGGGGAAGTTCTTTCGAATCCAAAAGATTGATATTTTTTTACATTACCTGAAAATTGTTTTTTGCCACCATGGCTAGTACTGCCATTACGTCCATTTATAATTGGCTCTGCCTTAATAGATGGGTCTGGTTCATAACCTTGAATTATTGCTTTTGGTAATTCACGCTTGAGAAGATGTTCTATGTCTTTAAGTAGTTTAAGTTCGTCGATACATACCAATGATATAGCTTCCCCTTGATAACCAGCGCGACCAGTACGACCGATACGGTGCACATAATCTTCAGCTACATTTGGTAATTCGAAGTTTACAACATGTGGCAGTTGATCTATGTCGAGGCCTCGAGCGGCGATGTCGGTTGCAACGAGTACACGTACACTTTTATTTTTGAATTGCGATAGTGCTAATGTGCGTGCTCCTTGGCTTTTGTTTCCATGGATAGCAGCTGCATTTATTTTATTTTTATTCAGATGTTCGGCTAGTCGATTCGCTCCATGTTTGGTTCTTGTGAAAACCAGTACTTGTGGCCATTTTTTTGAATTAATCAAATGAGTTAATAGTTCGCTTTTGCGTTTGCGATCAACAGGATGTATTAACTGCTCTACTTGTTCTGATTCAATGTGATGATTTGCAACTTCAATCATTATCGGAGAATTTTGAAGGCTGCCAGTAAGTTGCATTATATCTTTTGATAAGGTTGCTGAGAATAGTAAAGTTTGTCTTTTCTTTGGTAGAAAATTGATGATTTTTTTTACATCATGAATAAAGCCCATATCCAACATGCGATCGGCTTCATCTAACACCAAAATTTCAATTTTAGAGAGATCTACGGTTTTTTGGTTAGCATGATCTAGTAATCTTCCCGGTGTGGCTATTAAGATGTCTATACCACTACGTAGCTTTGCGATTTGTGGATTAATATTGACTCCACCGAACACTATAGCGGATTTTAAAGATAAATATTTACCATAAATATCTACGCTTCCAGCTACTTGGGCAGCTAGTTCACGTGTTGGGGTAAGGATCAAAGCTAGAGGAGCGCGCCGACCACTATTCTTCGGATGTTTGTTTAAGAGGTGTAGCAAAGGCAGGGTAAATCCTGCAGTTTTACCTGTACCCGTTTGAGCTTTACCCATAATGTCAAGCCCTTTAAGGATTATGGGAATACTTTGAAGTTGAATAGGGGTAGGTATGGTGTAACCTTTTTCTAAAACTGCGCGGACTAGTTCAGTCGAAAGACCTAGGGAATTAAATGACATATAAGATGCTCCAAAAGTAATCTGTTATAAGACTTTCTAAAATAATTATTTCAGGAAGAATGTTAATAATTTACTGTAAAAATATCTAAATTATCTGATTAAAGTATATTAATTATCAAGAAGTAAGTTTATTTATTTTTTTGTAATTATTAAAAATATTTACATTAGATTATTTAGTGAACTTTTAAATAAAAGTATTTTAAAAACGTTTGATAACTATAATGAGGTTATTTATTTCTTTACCTTTTATATTAACAATAATTTGTTACAGATTTGCACTAACTCGTATATTGAAGCAATTGCATCTATAAATAATATTCTTTTTTAAAATTATTTTTAATATTACAATTAATCAGTTTTCTATATTTCTGAATAAGTTATGAGGATAAGATAAAACACATTTACCAGAAAATTGGCAATTAGTGAGATCAACTGAAAGATCTATAGAAGATCAAAATGTCATTTTATTTAATAAAAATAATTTAAATTATAATTCAAGTCAGTCAACTATTTCTGATGATGGATATCCTTCGAATCCAGGTAGAACAATTATGAATTGTTTATTTGAAAGATCCGATGGAAAAAATTTGCGTATTTTTAATTCTCATTTGCCTGGAGATCCATCATTACCTGGTAGATTTGAGTTTTGTGATTATTTAAAAAAGCATTCAAAAGATGATGAAATTAGTGTCGCTATGGGCGATATGAATTTCGAGAAAGCTGAAATTCAAGATGCTTGCAAAAAACAAGGTTTAAATGATGCTTCAGTTGTTTCTCCAAATTACGGAACAAATGTTGATCCATGTAGAGAATCAAAAGTGATTGATCATATGATTGTTTCTGGTACAAAAAATATTTTTACTCTTTCAGCAGAAAAAGTTCTTGCAGGATTAGATGCAATAGCTTCATTAATTCCTGTGTATAACTAAAAGTTAATAATAAAATAGAGATAGAAAAAAAATATTTTGAATATTTATTTATAATATTAAATTAATTCTTCTTTTAGATAGATAAAAAAGAATGAATTTATCAAATAGTAGATTTGTTATTAATCATCTCCACCAAGACATACTCTTTGAGTAGCTTTTTGAGCTTTTGGATCGCTTTTCAAAGATCTCTCAGTATTATTTGTGAAGCTTTTTTATAAATAAATTTCTAAATTATAAAGGTTTGTGTTTAACCCAATCGTTGTAAAGGTCTTATAAAATAAAAAAACACCATTTTCTCCAATTTTTTTGGAGGTAATAGCTTGATTTTTAAATATTTTATCCTTTTCCTCCAAAAAAATTGGAGAAAATGGTATAAATAAAAACAGGTGATAACATGCATAAAATACTATATTTTTCTAAAACAGCTTATATAACGAGTCAAAATCTAAAACCGCTTCTTAATAATTACACTAATCCTGATGACTTTATTTCAAGGATGGTAAAATCTGGGAAGTTAATCCGCTTAAAGAAGGGCTTTTTTGTTATTTCAGAAAAAATTGAAGAAAATAAAGTTCCTTACGAACAAATAGCAAATTTACTTTACGGCCCTTCTTATATCAGTTTGGAATGGGCGCTTTCTTATTATCAAATGATTCCGGAAGGAGTATATGTTATTACAAGCGTAGTATCTAATAAATCAAAGAATTTTAGTACACCAATAGGTACATTTGATTATAGCTATTTAAACCATAAACGTTATTCAATTGGAATAGATCAGCAAGAAAATAAAACAGGAAGGTTTTTAATAGCGACACCTGAAAAAGCATTAGCAGATTTAGTTTACTTTAAATGTAGAAAAATTTCAGCTAAAGAATTGCTAGTAGATCTAATTGAAAGCAGAAGAATTGATGAAGATATTTTGAAAAAATTGAATAAAAACCATTTATTAGAAATAGCTGAAAAATATTGCTCAAGTGCTGTCAATAATCTTGTCAACGTTTTAGGAATGTTATGAAAAACTCAAATATCAAAACTATTTATAATCGTTATGAAAAATCTAAGATTAGAGAACAGACTAAAGTTCGGGAGATTCTTCAACAAGCTGCACTTCTTGGTCTTGAAAGACATGGATTTTTCGAAAAAGCAGCCTTTTATGGGGGAACTGCCTTGAGAATTCTTTATGGTCTCGACCGTTTTAGCGAAGATTTAGATTTTACTTTATTAAAGCCCAATTTGAATTTCGATTTTACACCATATCTTGACGGAATGAAAAAAGAACTTTTATCTTTTGGATATGACATGGAAGTATATAAAAAAGAGAAAAAGACAAAGACGAGTATTTTATCGGCTTTTATGAAGATAAATACTATTGAATATCATTTAAATATTGCTGAAGAATCTAAAACTCAAAGTATTAATCATAATGAAAAAATTCAAATTAAACTTGAAGTTGATATTGATCCTCCGATATTTTCTCGATTTGAAAACCATCTAGTATTGAATCCAGTGACCTTTTATATTTTGACATTACATAAGAGCGATTTATTTGCCGGCAAAATGCATGCAATTTTATTTCGAGATTGGAAAGGACGTATTAAAGGAAGAGATTGGTATGATTTAATATGGTATATTCAAAATAATATTGCATTAAGTATTTCTACATTACAAAATTGCATGAAAAAGGCGGGTCATTTAGGTGAAAAGGATTTGTTTGATCGCGACAAATTAATTGAACTATTAACAACAAGAATTCAAGAGATTGATTGGGAAGATGCAAAAAGCGATGTAAGGAGTTTTGTTTCTGATCCACAAAAATTAAATATTTGGTCTTCACATTTTTTTTTAGAATTAATAAAGCATTTGCAAGTTGAATAGTTTAATTTAGAGGATTTAAAGAAAATAAAAAGCAGCGAAGGAGGTTCCGTTGCATGAAATGCACAAAGAAAAATGGAGAAGAATCAGGTAAAAAAAATCGAGACATATTTGAATTTTTTAAATCAAATTTCAAAAGAAGTAGATGAATTGATGGAATAAAAAACGATGTATGTTTTGAAAACTATTAGAAAATCAAGTTCTTAGCAAAATTTAATTGAAGGTTAAACAATGAAAAACGAAGATTTAGGTTATGATAATTTTTTTGAATCAAATTGTTTAAAATTAGGTTTAAGTTCTTTTCAAATAGCTCGAGTAATTGCGGAATTTAAAGGAGCTTATAAAATAAAAAACACCGAAGGGGAATATTTAGCAAAAATTACTGGAAAACAGATTTTTCAAGCTGAAGGAAGAAAAGATTATCCCGCTGTAGGCGATTGGGTGGCAATTACTCAATTAGATGAAGAAAATGCAATAATTCATAAGATTTTTCCAAGAAAGACTATTTTGAAAAGAAAATATTGTGGTAAAACCGATTCTCAGATTATTGCGACAAATATTGATGAGACTTTTATCGTTCAATCTATTGGTAGAGATTATAATTTAAATCGTTTTGAGCGATATCTTACCGTAGCAATAGATGGTGGGATTAAGCCTGTTATTATATTAAATAAAACTGATCTGATGTCTGGCAGTGAATTGAATGAAACACTATCAGCGATAAAAAAAAGATTTAAAGATGTTGATGTTATAGCGACCAGTACTTTAACAAACGAAGGGATGGATGAATTAAAAAAACATATAGAACGAGGTAAGACCTACTGTTTTCTTGGTTCATCTGGTGTAGGTAAGTCATCTTTAATAAATAACTTAATAGGGGAAAATAGAATAAGAACAGAAGATATTGGAGAACGCACAAGCAGAGGAAAGCATGTAACTACGTCTAGAGAGATGTATATAATAGAAAATGGGGGAATAGTAATAGACAATCCTGGAATGAGAGAGATTGGAATGACAGATGCTAATATTGGGGTAGATAGTTTCTTTGATGAAATAGCTGAACTTGCCCAAAATTGTAAATTTAGGAATTGCACACATACAAATGAACCTGGTTGTGAAGTATTAAGTTCTTTGAAATCAGGTAGTTTATCAGAAGAGAGGTATTCTAATTGCATTCATCTGAAAAAAGAAATTGAATATTATAAAATGAGTGAAGTAGAAAAAAGAGAGAAGAATAGGAAAAAAGGAAATTTTATTAAAAATGCGAAGAAAGATTTAAAAAAGTTCAAACATAAAGATTTTGACTATTAGAACAGAAAATTTAATAGCTAAAGAGGGTTGTTGCAGCTAAAAGAGCTTTTGTTTGTGGATTGGAAAAAGAAATGAGAAAACAAAAAGTAGGCAACACTGAACTTGCAGGAAATAGACGATCATACGTTGATATGATTTTAGATTCGAAGTGTCCATCTACATTTGCACTTAGATGAAAAGACAAAAAAATCTATAGACTGCTATTATGGAGTGATATGAACAAACAAATAATTAAAATAGTCAATATTTCAAAATCATTTGGAATAAAAATAATTTTAAAAGACATTTCACTTTCTATTTTATCCAATGATCGAATAGGGTTTATTGGAGAAAATGGGTCTGGTAAAACAACTCTATGTAAAATTTTAATAGGTCAAGAACAACCTGATGTGGGAATAGTTCACATTGATCCTGGGATAGAAATAGGCTATCTCCCTCAGGAAGTTAAAGAATTTTCAAAAGATGATACAGTCCAAAAGTATTTTGAAAGATATTTAGGATCAATTGATTTGATAAAAAATGAAATGATAGATTTAGAAAAAAAGATGGCTAATAATTTTTCTGATGAAATTCTTAAAAGATATGGGGAGCTACAAGAGATCTGGGAGAAAAAACAAGCTTGGGATTTAGATCACCGAATTGAAAGGGTTAAACAAGGCATTGGAATTGAATATATCAAGCAAGACAGACTTCTATCTTCTTTAAGCGGAGGAGAAAAAACAAGAGTTGCTCTGGCTGCATTATTAATTTTCTCTCCTGATTTTCTAATTTTAGATGAACCTACGAATCATTTGGATTTTTCTACTCTAAAGTGGCTTGAAGAGTATTTAACAGATTTTAAAAAAGCCGTAATGATAATTTCTCATGATAGAGAATTTTTAAATAAAACAATTAATAAGATATTTGAAATTTCATTATATACTCATGAAATTTCAGTTTTTTATGGCAATTATGATCAATACCTTCTTGCAGCTGAAAAAGATTTTGAAAAGCATGAAAGAGAATATGAAAACTACCTTCAGGAGATGAATGATTTAAAATTTGCTATAAAGCAAAAGAATTATATGACCAAAAAACCTAAAGGTCCTGCAGATAGTTTTAAAGCAGCTTGGGAGCTTTGGGGAGGAAGAGCTGAGAAAAGTAAATCTTCGCAATTAAAGGATTTGAAATTAAGGCTTAAAAGATTAGAAGAAAAGCCGGTATTAAAACCAACAAAATCAGCTTTAAAGGGATTTAGGTTTTATGATGCAGATCTTGCTTCTGATATACCAATTAAAATGAAAAATTTATCCAAGTCCTTTGGCTCTAAGATTATTTTGTCTGAAATAAATAAAGAAATTTTAAAAGGGGATAGAATCGTTATTGTTGGCGAAAATGGGTCGGGTAAAACAACTTTTTTAAATCTTATAACTCAAACTGAAAAACCAACTGAAGGCAATATTGAAATAGCACCTTCTTCGAAAATAGGTTATCTTGATCAAATGCAAAAATCTCTAAATTTAGAAAATACTGTTTTAGAGGAATATTCTACATGTAAAATAGCAGATGAATCAGTGCTTCGAGAAGATTTGCATAAATTAGGTCTTTTTACATCTGAGGAAGTATTTTTAAAAGTGAGAGATTTAAGCTTGGGCCAAAAGCAAAAGCTTTTACTTGCAAAAATTATCGCTGTTAAACCTAATATTTTAATTTTGGATGAACCTACAAATCATTTAGATTTGTTAGCTTTAGAGGAATTAGAAAAAAGTCTTGAAAATTTTAAAGGAGTAATAGTTGCGGTTTCTCATGATAGAAGATTTATTAATAATATAGCTACAGATGTATGGCATTTAAAAAACACAAAACTATTATCAGAAAATCAAAATGAAGTTTCCGAAAAAGAGAAAATTTTGAGCGATAGATAAATCGAATCGTTATAGTTAAAGATAGATAATTTATTTTTATTCAATCCAATCAAAAGTTCATAATGCAATCAGTGGCTGGAGTTTTGCTCTTAAGAGAGTTTTTCGGTATAGAAGCTTTTACTTGAATTTTAAAATCTCATTAATAAATTAAGCTTTTTTTATATTACAATTTATTTTGTCTTTTATCAAAAACTTCAATGGCCATATCTATTGGAAAATTATCATCTATGAAATTAAGTTCTTTATAATAGTCAATATTATTTAATATGAACTCGGGATATGTTTTATCTATTTCTACAAGCAAACCTTTTCTTGCTTGTGTCAAAAGCTCATAAGGATCTTTATTTCTTTCTATATTCCTTTCTTGATGGGACCAAGATTCTAATTTATAGGTATTGGCTTTAGTCCAGCCAAGTGAAGTAAAATGCCAGCCGGCATCATTTAAATAATAATTCGCCTTTAAATAAACTCTTAGCCATTCAGGACTACATTCGTGAGCTGATTTATATGAGCAGGCAACAGCTAAAGACCAGGTATTTATTTCCATATCTCTTCTATTTAAAAAATATCTATACAGTTTCATGTTAAGTCTAATTGGTTCTTGGTCTTGGGAGATTAATTTTTTTATTTCCTGAATTTTTTCTTTTTTTACGATTTCGTCAACATCAGAAATGATAACAACATCTTTTTCTTTCGCTTTCTTAAGTCCTAATAATATAGCATTTCTTTGCTGGCCCTCTCTGTACCACGGATTATCTGTATTTACTCGTGGACTTATTATATGGATGATTTTTTTAGAAAATTTAGAAAATCTTTTTTTATTTTCATTAAAATACAAAGGCTTTTCATTGCCGGAAAAAGTTAAAGGATTTTCAACAAGAACAAAATAGTCTACCTCATCATAGAGTTCATTTAATCTAATTTCTAAAACATCTAATTCATTAAAGAAGAGAAAGCAGTCATAAATTTTCACATTTTTCTGATAACAATATAAAAAAGAAGTCGAAAATATATTTATAGCAACAAATAAAAAAATAAATAATTTTCTCATGGTTATACTCACATTTGATAATCTAAAAAATTATATTAAAATGTAATAATTTGGATAAATAAGTTTTTTGTAACTGTAGCATTTTTTAGAAACATGTAAAAAATGAACATAGATCGGCATTACAGATTTTTCATCATTCTTAATCTAAAAAAAAAAGTAAGTTTTTTTGCATATTAAGTTAAAGACTTATGGGTCAATATAAGTATTGTTAGAAAGATCTACAATAGGGGCTAAACCTAAACCATTACCTTAGAAATAACAATTGTAAAAATTAACAATGATTTTTTCATAATTCCCCATATAAAAAAAATATTATAGGGTGTTTAATATTAAAAAAAAATAATCCGGCTGTTTCGATGTTTATTATGAACATCAAGCATATTTAATTGAAAATTCATACCTTTAATATCAAAAAACAAAGTGAATAATTTAATAATTTATGTTATTCTGTTTGTATGAGTTTATTATTAAATGCCAATAATTTATCAAAGTCGTTTGGTTCTAAAGTATTATTTAGAAACTTGACATTCTCAGTTTATATGAATGACAGAATTGGTCTTATTGGACCAAATGGTTCAGGCAAGTCTACATTACTAAAAATACTTGCTGACCTTGAAGATAAAGATGAAGGCGAAGTTGCTATCAAACGATCTTTAAAAATTGCTTACGTTCCTCAAACAATATTTTATGGGAACATGTCAATAAAAGAAATTTTATTATCAGCTCTAACAGAAGAAAAATTAGATGAATATGAAAAACAGTTTCTTGTTGACGAATGGCTGAATAAATTTAATTTTAAAGATCATTTTGTAAATGCTGCAACATTATCCGGCGGATGGCAAAAAAAAATATCAATAGCTGCTGCTCTAATGTTATCTCC
This sequence comes from Parachlamydiales bacterium, assembly GCA_041661445.1. Classification (GTDB taxonomy): domain Bacteria; phylum Chlamydiota; class Chlamydiia; order Chlamydiales; family SM23-39; genus JBAZUK01. The sequence goes on along the minus strand of JBAZUK010000002.1, from coordinate 191,326 downwards.
TGACTTACTGCTTTTGGATGAGCCGACAAATCATTTGGATTTAGAATCTCTTCTGTGGCTTGAGAAATTTTTACAAAAAAAAGTTAGTAATTTTATCTTGGTTTCACACGATCGATACTTTTTACAGAATGTCTGTAATAAAATCATAGAAATTTCAACCGTCTATCCAAATAATATTTTTGAATCGGATGGATCTTATATAGATTTTTTAAAGAAAAAAGATGATTTTTTACAAGGACAGATCCAACAAGAAAGATCTTTAAGCTCAAGAGCAAGAAGAGAAGCAGAATGGTTAAAACAAGGAGCAAAAGCAAGAACTACAAAATCCAGATCAAGAATAGATGAAGCTCAAGAAATATTTGAAGAATTGGAAGGATTAAAAAAACGCAATGAAATAAAGAAGGCCAAAATTGATTTTGTTGCAACAGAAAGAGAAACTAAAAAATTAATAACCCTAAAATCAGTTTGTAAGAGTTTTGATGGAAAAGTCATTTTTAAAAATTTAAGTTTTACTCTTGCTGCTAAAACCAGAATAGGTCTTATAGGTCCTAATGGAAGCGGCAAGACGACCCTTTTAAAATTATTGACGGACGAAATTCTTCCGGATAGCGGGACGATTAAGAAAGCAGATGATTTAAAAATAGTTTATTTTGACCAGCATAGAATGAAGCTTGATGATAATTTAACTTTAAAAGAGGCGCTTTGTCCAAATAATGAATATGTTACATTTCAAGGCAGGAAAATTCACGTCAATTCATGGTGTCAACGATTTTTATTTTCTACGGATCGGTTAAATTCAAAAATCAAGACGTTATCAGGTGGGGAAAGAGCAAGAATAGCTATCGCCCATCTCTTGCTTGAACCGTCGGATGTATTGCTTTTAGATGAACCGACAAATGACTTAGATATACAGACCTTAGATGTTATGGAAGAAAGTTTATTAGAGTTTAATGGGGCCATAATATTGATAACGCACGACAGATTTTTGATTGATAGGGTTTGTAATTCGATAATTTCTTTAGAGAATAAGGATCAAATTTCGGTTTTTTCCGATTATGCGCAATTTGAAGCTTCTAAAAAAAATGTTTTGGTTCCTAAAAATGAAAAACCTAAACAAAAAAAAATAGAACCTAATATTAAAAAGCTCACATTTTCTGAAAAAAAAGAATATGAAGGAATGGAAGATAATATCAATAAATTAGAACAGGAAATCTCAAGCTTGAATATCTTATTAAATCAAGACGATGTTATGGCAAATAAAGAACGTCTTTCTGAAGTTTGTAAAAAAATATCCCTTATGGAAGTCGAATTAGAAAAGCTATATCTCAGATGGGATGAACTAGATAAAAAAGCATCTATATGATTTATAATTTCATAAATTTTAGACAGAAGTTGAGGGTTTTCATATTTCTTAAAACTAGATCATATTTGATAAGAATCAACATTAAGTGAAAGGATTATATAATTGTCGATACTGCCTAAAGATTCATTTAACTGTCCGTATCTTATTCTGGCGCCTTTGCAGGGGGTCGGGGATCGGATTTTTCACAAAGCAATTGCATCGGTAGGTGGTTTTAATGAGGCGGTTACTGATTTTTTACGGGTCCCCCTAAATGCCCATGTTAAGAGCCTGGCACGTAGTTATTGTTCAGATGGAATTGCGCCTATTCCGCTAGCTGCTCAAATTATGGGCTCTGATCCCCAGCTGATGGCAGCTATGGCAAATGAGCTCGAGAAAAGAGGAGCTCCTCGAATTGATTTTAATTGCGGCTGTCCTTCGAATACAGTTACAGGACGCGGCGCCGGGTCCACTCTGTTAAAAAATCCTGATTTACTGCATGCAAATGCAAAAGCTATTGTCCAATCGGTCTCTATTCCGGTTACTTTGAAAATGAGAGCAGGATATAAGGATACCTCTCTTTTCAAAGAAAATCTTTTTGCCGCTCAGGAAAGTGGAATTAGTTATCTTACATTACATCCCAGAACAAAAGTTGATGGATACAAGGCTCCAGCAAATTGGGATCTTATTGCAGAAGCTAAAAACCTTTTAAGAATTCCTATAGTCGGCAATGGCGATATTTTTAGTGTGGCAGATGCTTTAAGAATGCTATCCCATACAAAATGTGATGCATTGATGATTGGAAGAGGCAGCCTTGTTAATCCTTTTATTTTCCATCAGATACGCAGTCATTTTGCTAAAAAGATTTACGAAGTTTCTACAGAAAATATTTATCAATTTATACATATATACTTACAGCATATTCCTGCCAAAATGCCAAAAAAAACGAAAATCAATAAAATGAAGCAATTAATGAGTTTTCTCTTTCAGTCAAGCCCTCAATTACTCAGCAGACGGCAAGCGATGCTAACAAAAGCCGCCAGAGATTTGGATTCCTTTCTGAGATTTGCTCTGCCGTTATTTCTCAAATCCTAAAAATTGAAATTTCAAAAAATTAAAGATGAGAAAAAATCGAATATTGTTTGTGCTTTTGGACTATACAAATTTAATTTTATCTTGGTTTTCCTGATGTTTTTTTGAATACATTTTTAATATTTTTTTCTTTTTATTAATGAATACTTTTCATAAAATTTTCGCTGGTTTAAAAAAAAGGATCGTTTTATGAAACATTTTTGTTTGTCAGTTTTATTATTTTTAGTTATTTTTTCAGGCAAAACAGAAGCTACTTTGTCCAATGAATTAGAAAATAAATTTGAGATCCAACAAAAAATAATTTTGAAAAACTCTTTATTTATCGTAGGCCAAGATAATTCCATGTGGGAAGTATTTTGTTTTGATTTAAGATCTCAGACTTGGAGTGAATGGTGGAATAATATTGAAGTTAAGATTCAGGGAGAATTTATTTGGGATAATAATTGCTGGCAAGTAGGCGATCAACTGGGAATAGAGAAAAATAATTTTGGTGAAATAAACGTTGAAACTCTTAATGAAAAGGACCGAGATAAATACTATGCTTACCCTTATCTTTTGATAAATACAAATTCTAACAAAATTGCATTTGCCAGACCTGTTTCTTTCGAGGCTTTGATTAATACTTTACTTGCCTATGGACAAAAGCAGTATCAGGAAGGTTATGATGATGGCTATAATCAAGGATATCACTTTGGTCATTCCGTGGGGTATTATAGCGGGCGTAATCTTAATCAATAAGATTTGATATATCAGTTTAAATTATTATCGTATTTTAGATTGATTAGGGCTGATGCTATTAATATATGCGAACTTATCTGGTTTAAATTTATGGTTAAAGAACTTAAAAAATATCAGCCGCGCAGCTGAGATATAGAAAAATAATTAAAAGAAAAAAAATGTTGTTAAATTTTTTTTAATTTACTTTGCAACGCTGTTTTTTCTACTATAGGAAAGTCTTTAAAAAATTTTCGATATATATCTAAATTAGGATCAGCATAATTGTAATTCATGGCCACTGCGCTGCATCCTTTAGCCCACGCGGATCTCGGATCTGAATTTTTTCCTAAGACAATATTATTGGGATATACTCTTGTAAAAGATCGCTGATTAAAGCTTATTAGATCGTCCTCAGTCTCGAGTGAATCAAATCCAAGACTTCTAAAATTCTGATCATGAACATAATCTATTAAACGTCTTAACGTAGAGTTATATCCCCCGCCAGAGAGAATAACAACTTTGTTTCTAAGCTCTCCTAGGGTAAGTTGTCCCAATTGTGTGCTGCTGATAATAAAACGATCTTTCAAATATTGTTCCAGTATGGCTGCTATTTTGTTTTTTGTTTCTTCCTGCTTAGCGTTGAGTTCCAAACATAAAAAAAGAGGTAGGTCGCTATATTTCCATCCGTATTTGGATACTGATTTAATGAAATCTTCGAATTTTACCGGGGAAGAAACTCTAAAGTTTAGATTATTCCATTCTGCTCCATGACTGACCATAGGGGTGCTGTCATCTTGACTATCCAAAATATCAAGCTCTATCCCGCGTACCCCTTCTAAAATAACTCTAGCAACCTCTTCAACACTCGAAAAAGTCAGAATTTGTAATTCGCCATTAATGTAAGTATTATGACTGAAAGCTATAAAGACTTCGGAAATCTTTTTTCTAGCCAGCGCATCGCTCATATTGAACTGAGTAGCATTCTGTTCATTAATTTCATCTTCTTTTGAGCAGAAAGATCTGCAGCATGACGGGAAAAAACAATTTATAATGCTGCTCATAGATCTACCTTTTTCCTTTTAGAACTATTAATATGTTGTTTAATGATATCAAAAATTTTAATAAAAATTATTAACAAAATTGTATAAATGTAAATGTTTTTTTTAGAGGAAGTCAGTTTGCTTTTTGAGCAGCAAAAAAGATTTTATGGATAGAAGAGAAAAAATCTTCAGACTTTTTTATTTTCTATTGAATCAATAAAAAGTATATAATCTATTAAAAACCCATTTATCTTATAAAAATAATTGCTATGAATGATCAGTTCTTATTTCTTCCTAATATCGCAGATGGTGAAGATAAAAGTTCGATTATCAAAAATCGTATAAGAAAAAATTATCGACATATACGAAAATGGGCTAAAAGGTCGTTAACGGATTGTTTCCGTATTTATGATCGCGATATTAAAGAATACCCTCTTGCCATTGATTTTTATGCAGGACGTTTTTCAGTACAGTTTTTTTCATATGACAAAGATCGCGATGAACCGTCAGATGAACTAAAGGAAGAAATTGACCAGGATATATGTTCAATTTTCGGGGCTTCCCCGGATCATATTTATTGGCGCACTAGAATAAAACGTAAAAAAACAGAGCAATATGAAAAATTAGATGAACAAAAAGAGTTTTTTACTGTTTTTGAGTATGGCGCGAAATTCAAAATAAATTTAAACGATTATCTTGATACCGGTTTATTTCTTGACCATAGAGAAACAAGAAAGCTGGTAGCGTCTATTGCAAAAGGCAAGCGTGTTTTAAATCTTTTCGCATATACCTGTTCATTTAGCGTTCAAGCTGCGCTAGCAGGAGCAAGTTTTACTAAAAGCGTTGATATGTCCAATACGTATACAGACTGGGGAAAAGATAATTTTATTCTTAATTCAATTTCAATGGGAAATAACGAGATTGTTCGTGCGGACTGTATAAAATTTCTGGATGAAGAGATTGATTCAGAAGAATTATATGATATTATTATTATTGACCCTCCTACGATATCCCGCTCAAAGAAAATGGATCAGATGTTTGATATTCAATTAGATTATCCTGAACTTATTTTAAAAGCGCTGGATCTTTTGACTTCCGATGGTATTATTTTTTTTAGTACTAATTCTAGAAAATTCAAGCTAGATGAATCTTTATTAGGGCCGAGTATGATAAAAGAAATTACAGACAAGACAATTCCTTTGGATTTTCATAACAAAAAGATTCACCGATGCTGGGAAATCAGATATCTTCCTGTTTAAACAGCTAAAAATCTTCTAATAAAATTGAAATAATCAAATATAATTTTTAAATTGTATTTTAAAAATTTCATTATAATTTTGTGTTTTGCGAATATAGTTCTTTTCTATTGACTTTAGTTAGCAAGCTATTATAATTTTGCTAAATTTTTTATAAAAAAAGAATCAAATTAGAGGTAAATTATGTCATGTAATGTAGAAAGACAAGAATCAACATTTTCAGCAGCTCTTCCATATGGAGTTGGAGCTTTAGCTCTTGGCTCGGCTGGCGCAATTACTGCTGTAGCAGCTACTGCAACAGCTGTAAAGATTATAGGAATTGCTATGGGAATAATCGGAGCATATAGCTTTCTAGCAATATTAGGCTGCGGAATATTTTATGCAGGAAATCCTCAAGGTTTTAGAGAAAATTGGGCTAAAACTGCTACAGTTTTTGTAGGCCATGCGGTAACCGAATTTATCACAATCGCTATTAAAGAAGTATTTTATAACATATTAGATACAGCCCTCGGCAAAAAAAATACTCAAACAGTAAGTTTTAGGTAACCAAAAAAAAAGTAAATTATTTCTGATAAAACAGAAATTTTTACTATCTATAAAAATATAAATTTTGAGGCAGTACATATTAAGGTAAATGTGTACTGCTTCTTTTTCATTTATAATTTTCCAACAGATCCTTTTTAAGAATTTTTTATACGATGAGTACAATTCGTCTTTAAAAATTCTTTATATAAAAAAATTAAAAAACTATTACAAGAAAATATTTTAAATAGTTCCTGTTGAAGAAATTTCGTTGGAGGAATAGAATTTTTTTTATATTCAAACAAGGTTTTTTTCTTATTTTTTATAGTTTTATTAATGAAATAATTGAAAAACTATTCGAGGCATTAAAATGAAAAAAAGTCATAAAACATCTTATTGGAAAGAATTTATTCCAAAATCATTTACATATTTAAATAGAAAAAACTATTCCTGGTCTTTTTTTAAAAGTGATCTGATAGCAGGACTGACCGTCGGAGTGGTAGCATTGCCTCTTGCGATGGCTTTTGCTATAGCGGCGGGACTGCCGCCTGAAAGAGGTTTGTGTACAGCGATTATTGCCGGGTTTCTAATTTCATTATTAGGGGGAAGCCGCTATCAAATAGGAGGACCAACAGGCGCATTCGTTGTAATAATTTATGGAATTGTCCAAAAATGCAGCTATGAAGGAATGGTGTTTGTCACATTGATTGCAGGCTTAATTTTATTAGTTGCTGCTTTTTCGAGAATTGGAACTTTAGTAAAATATATACCTTATCCTCTGATCATTGGATTTACTACAGGTATAGCAGCAATAATTTTTTCTTCGCAGGTTAAAGATTTTTTAGGCCTTAAAATAGCAAATATGCCGGCTGATTTTATTTCAATCTGGATTAAAGTATTTTCATCAATATCTACTATTGATTTTACAACTTTTGGAATTGCATTTGGAACGTTAGTCCTTATCATATTGATCAGACGTTTTTATCCAATTGTGCCTTGGGGAATTACCTCTGTTATAATTATGACTGTTATCGCGTGGGCTTTTAATTTCCAAATAGAGACTATTCAAAGCCGTTTTGGAGAAATGAAACTATCTTTTGCCCTGCCGGATTTTAATAATTTTGCAAGTTCAATATGCCAATGGCGGTCTTTAATTCCTGATGCAGTAACCGTTGCATTATTGGCCGGTATCGAATCTTTGCTTTCTGCAATAGTAGCAGATGGTATGACAGGAGGCCGACATAGATCTAACTGTGAGTTAATGGCGCAAGGAGCGGCTAATATTGGTTCGGTTCTTTTTGGAGGAATTCCAGCTACTGGAGCGATAGCCCGTACTGCTACTGTAATAAAAACAGGGGCAAAAACACCTTTGGCCGGTATTATTCATGCAATAACATTATTATTTATAGTTCTTTTCTTTGCTCCGCTTGTTAGCAAGATTCCATTGGCCTGTCTTTCAGCGGTTCTGGTAATGGTTGCCTGGAATATGAGCGAGATTCATCATTTCAAACATCTATTTAAAGCGCCCTTGAGCGACATAATAGTTTTGTTATCAACATTTTTAATGACTGTTTTTGTCGATTTAACAGCCGCTATTGAAATAGGAATGATATTATCGGTATTTTTATTTATGAAAAGGATTAAGGAAACTTCTGGGCTAAAATCATTAACTGTCTTAGAAAGCAAGTATAAGGAAGACTCAGAAAAGTACGATATGGAAGCTATCGAAAAAAAACATCTTCCAATTGGTGTTGAAATTTTTGAAATAACAGGTCCATTTTTCTTTGGTGTTACTGACTGTTTGAAAAATGCTCTTACAAACATTGAGTTCCCTCCAAAAATATTTATTTTGCGCATGAGAAAAGTTCCGATGATCGACGCAAGTGGGATGCATGCTTTGTTAGAATTTAACAATGCATGTAAACGAGAAAAAACTATTTTATTTTTATCCGGGGTAAGTGCTCAGCTTTTGAAATCGCTTAAAAAGTTCCAAGTGATAGATCAGATTGGAGAAAAAAATATATTTGCGAATCTTGATCTCGCTTTAAAAAGCGCTAAAGAAATTTTAGAGACCAAAGTTGATATGCAATAAAGAACAAAGAAATATTTTAATTTTTTTTGATTCGAAATTTCAAAAAATTAATTAATGGGTTTTATTTATAAATTTATTAAATAAAACCCAGCTTTTTTCATAAGGAACTTGAATGATTCAATTCGATAAAATATCAAAAAAATATGGAACCAAAAGTCTTTTTGATAATATTTCATTTTCAATAAACAAATCTGAGAAATGCGGTCTTTTAGGACGGAATGGTTGTGGGAAAACAACTTTATTCAGATTAATTATTAACCAGGAAACAGCTGATAGCGGAATTATTTCTATACCAAAAAATTATAGCTTTGGCTACTTGGACCAGCATATTGTCTTTACAGAAAATACAGTTCACATGGAAGCTATTAAAAGTCTTCCTCCTCAGGAAAAAGATAATATTTATAAAGCTGAGAAAATTTTATTTGGGTTAGGTTTTCATAAAAAAGATATGGAAAAAAAACCAAGTGAATTTTCGGGAGGGTATCAGTTAAGACTGCATTTAGCTAAGGTATTGCTCTCTGAGCCTTCGTGTTTATTACTGGATGAACCGACAAATTATCTAGACATTCTTTCAATTAACTGGTTTAAGAGATTTTTGAAGTCTTGGAGAGGAGAATGTGTCATTATTTCTCATGACAGAGATTTTTTAGATAGTGTCACAACTCACAATATTGCTATTCATAGAAATAAAATTTATAAAGTGGATGGCGATACAAAAAAGTTATATGAATTGATTTTAAAAGAAGAAGAGATCTATGAAAAAACAAGAATAAATTCTTTTAAAAAAAGAGCTAAAGCTGAAGCTTTTATAGCCAGATTTTCAGCAAAGGCAACAAAAGCTTCTCAAGCTCAGTCGAAGATGAAAGCTCTTGAAAAAGTTGCACCTCTTGAAAAATTAATCGAAATTCAGGATTTGAGATTTTTTTTTAAAGAAGCGCCTTTCCCGGGGAAAAAAATGTTGTCTTCGCATGAACTGAGTTTTTCTTATGATAAAGATGGATCTATTCAAAGTCAGGGTTATCTTATCAATAAATTGCAGCTTGAAGTTGAGAAAGGGGATAGAATAGCGATAATAGGAGAAAATGGTTTAGGAAAATCTACCATCTTAAAGTTGTTATCTAAAGAGCTTGCTCCAATTACAGGGAGCCTTAATATCTCAGAAAATACCCGCATAGGATATTTTGGACAGACAAATATTAACCGGTTGAACCCTATATTAACTGTAAGGGAAGAAATTTCATTAGGAAATAGGGAATTGAACGATAATGAAATTTTAAGTGTTTGCGGGATAATGATGTTTTCAGATGGGGAGGCTGATAAAAAAATATCAACACTTTCCGGGGGAGAGAAGAGCAGAGTTTTATTAGGGAAAATTATAGCTACTCCTTGTAATTTGCTCCTATTGGATGAACCTACAAATCATTTAGATGTTGAATCAATAGAATCGCTGCTTGATGCTATAGAGTCTTTTTCAGGCTCCATAATTATTGTAACTCACAGCGAACTGATATTAAGAAGATTGGCTCTTAATAAGCTAATAATCTGCGATCAGGGCAAGCAAACTTTGTTTTTGGGAAGCTACGATGACTTCTTAGACAAGATAGGATGGCCAGGATATATTTCAAATAAGAAAGCTGATACAAAAAAAGTTGATGAAAATGGGATAAGAAAAAAAAGAGCAGAACTTATCCAGGAAAGAAGTTTAGTTTTGAAAGTTTTAAAGAAAGAAATTTTATCTTTAGAAAATGAAATTATTAATATTGAAAAAAAATTAGAAGATGATAAAAAAAATCTTATAGATGCCTCAACAAATTCTAATAGTTCTGATATAGTTAAGTTATCAAAAGCAATTTTTGATAATAATTTAAAAATAGAAGGTCTATTTGATAAATTAGAGAAGCTCTCAATTGAGTACGAAGGCAAAAAAGCAAATTATGATAAGGAAATCGAAGCTTTGTAGAATGAAATTTCCTCAGATAAACTAAAGTAAATAAATTCTATCGGTAATATGCTTTAAATGGTTCTGAAAGCATTTAAAGCTTCGCAAAATTGGCTGATTGCTTTCCAAGCTGATTCTAATATAATGCTCATTCCAGTCCCAGCTACCGCGCCTAGTATTATTCTTCCTGTTAGTATTATATCTGTTTCATTGGGTCCTTCTAATGCCTTACTTACTAATATTCCTGTTGCAATGCCGCAAGTTGCTAGTAATAGTTCAGAGCACCAGATCTTTATTTTAATAATCAATATTTCTTTTGTGGATAATAATGATTCTACTTTGACAGTTTTTCTGCAAATCGGACATGTAGGGCTTTTTTTGATCCAATTCTTTATGCATTCCTTGTGTATAGGGTGTTTTGTTCCATCAATCCCGCTATGAGCAACGACTTCTTGATTTTTAAGAGGCTCTGAACAAATATTACATGTATTATTATCGTCATAATTAGAAATAGTATTAAAACTAACTGAATTGACACTCATGTGAAACCCGTTAAACTTAAAAAGTTTTTTACTATAATACAAACGATTTTTATCCTTCAATAAATTTTACAAATTTAAAGATTTTTTAATTTCAATTTGAAGATTTAATATAAAATTAATTTTAATGTGTAAATTTTAATTTTAATAATTTGTTTTTAACAGTTGTAGGATTGTTGAAAACAATATCGATAATCAGCTAAAGAATATTTTCTAGAGATATTTTAATTTCGCTTTAACTTTGACTTTCTGTGGATATCTAATAGTAAAAAAATTATAAATGAAAAAAATTAGAAATTCTCTGAGAAAAGCTTGAGATTTTTGCAGCAGTTTGTTCTTTGAATACTCTAAAAATTATTTCATCTTTCAAATTTTCTTTTTCTTCAAAAGAAGAAGTCCATTCAGAGATATTATGTTTGTTATATACCTTTATTGCGCAAAAAATATGATTTCTATGCGGGTAAAGTAAATAGCAATCTACAGCAACACCAATAAAACCAGTTATTGAGCCTTTTAAAATTGAAAATATAACATTTGCAACAAAACATATTAAAATGGTTTTAGGGTAATGTCTTGAAATATCTCCTATGCATTCTTTTGTGGTCTTTAATACCTCTACTGAAAATGATTTAACTTTTTCGATAGAAATATCTGAAAAGTAAGGCATAACATTTTCATTAAAAGAATTACTTAGATCTTCTGCAAATGAACTAATTGATGTATAAAATCCACTCATAATATTTATTTTTCTAAATTCAGAAGAAAGTATATTTTTTTAATCATAAAAAAACAATTAAATCTTTCTGCTATGTATGCACTTCAATAAGATAATCTGTTTCTTTTGCATATTTCTATCTTTTAGTCTTTAATAAGTTTTTTTTCTTTTATAAAAAATAAAAGAAAAAATGCAATTATTAAGGCAATAGGTAATGCTGTGAGCGCTAATTGGTAAGATTTTATTCCGTAAACCCTAATCCCGTTTTCAAGGGCACCAGACCAATTTGAGTCCAATAAAAACCCAACTAATGGCTGGACTAAGGCATCCCCGCAGGAAATTAAAAAGTTAGTGAAGGCTGCAGCTGATGCTTTCGCTCTTGCATCGTTGATTTCTATTGCAAAACTAAAACTAAGAAGCTCTGCGGAAGAGAAAAATCCGACTAAGAACAGCAAGACATATACAACATAAATTGAAATAGATGGTAAATAGATAACCGGAATTAAACATAACAAAGTTCCGATTATGCCGATTCTAATAGCCGTATTCCTTTTGCCTAAAAAATCGGAAAAAAATCCTGTTAGCGGTCCGCCGATCAGCCAGCCGGCAAAAATCATTGAGACGGCGTATCCTGCAGTTTCTTTGCTGACACCATAAGCAGTCTGAATAAAAGATAATCCCCAAAGACCGCCAAAGGCTGTTGTAGTTGTATAGAAAAAAAGAGCCCCGCATGCTATTATCCAGGTTTCCTTTTTTTTCATAACAGACTTTAAATTTTCAAAAAGATGCATTTTATTATGAGAAGATTTCTCTTCAGATTCATAGTCTTTAGGTGCAATTTTAAATATAAAATAAATAACAATTCCTAAAAAAATCCCAAATATCCCAAAAATTGCGATTGTTTTTTGCCAACCGATAGTATGTATTACTGATGCCAATGGCCCGCCAGCTCCAGCTGATGCGCCTAGCATCGCTAACGAATTTGCAATTCCAATTAAAAATGCTCTTTTGTTTTTGGTAAACCAATGAGAAGAAACATATACCATAGCAATAAATGCAAATGATGAACCAATTCCGATAAGAGATCTTCCAATACAAGCTATGTAAAAATGTCTTCCAATAGCAAAGAAAAGAGCTCCAAGACCGCAAACTATTGAAGCTATGCTTAAGATTTTTTTAATACCATATCGATCCATCAATGCCCCGACCGGAAGCTGCATGGGGGCATATGTATATAAATAAAAGGCACTAAGAATGCCGATTGATGAGGCTGTGATATTAAAACTTTTCATCAGCTCTGGAATCATCACGCTAGGAGAAACTCTTAACACAAACTCGTATAAATAAAAAGCAGCTGCTAAAGCCCATATCAACCATTTAAAAAATGGCGGCGGGGATATTTTTGATTTTTTCATTAAAATTTCTCCTTTGTTTTAGCAGGCCTTTAATTTGATAAAAATTTAACAGGCATATTGTATATCAGAGCAGTTTTTATCAGCATAATTTTTTTATTTTTTTAACAGCATAAACATTAAATTTTATTTTATGAAGATTAATTTTTTTTAATTTTTCCTCAGAATCTTTATTTTTGATAAAATTGCAATCCTAATCTGGGATTATAAAAAATAATATGTATGATTTAATAATAATAGGTGGCGGCGCTGCAGGAGTTTTTTCTGCTATTGCATTTAAAGAAAAAAAACCGAGATCTAAAGTATTAATTTTAGAAAAATCTTCTTCTCTTTTAACCAAATTAAGTCTTACCGGTGGAGGAAGATGCAATCTGACTAACGCATGTTTTGAGCCGAGAAAACTTGTTTTGAATTATCCGCGTGGTTCTAAGGAACTGCTTGGCCCTTTGTATAGTTTCAGTCCTAGAGAGACAATAAATTGGTTTGAATCCAAAGGAGTTGCATTAAAAGTTGAAGATAATGGCAAGGTATTTCCTGTTTCTGATAAATCTCAAACAATTATTAATTGTTTTTTGACAGAGATAAAAAAATTGGAAATTGAAATATTTTTTGATTTTGTTTTAAAAGATATTTTAAAAAACAATAATTTTTTTGAAATCGATCACAATGGTCGAAAAATTTTTACTAAAAATTTAATTTTAGCAACTGGTAATAATCTTCAGGGTTATGATCTTGCTAAACAATTTGGGCATACTATTCAAAAGCCTATTCCATCGCTTTTTACATTTAATTCCAAAACTTCTTATTTAAAAGATTTGAGCGGAGTTACACACAACCCTGTAGAAGTCAAAATTAAAGATACGGCTTTTTCTCAAAGCGGATCCATTTTAATCACACACTTCGGCTTCTCGGGACCTGTGATTTTATCTTTATCTTCTTTTGCGGCAAAATATTTAAACGAAAAAAATTATGAAGCAAAAATTTCAATTAATTGGCTATCTGGTATATCTCAAGATGAGATCTTCAAAAGACTTTTTGAATTAAAAAATAATTGTCCTAATAATTTTTTGTATTTATCAAATATATTTAATCTTCCAAGAAATCTTTGGGGAGCTCTATTAGATTCAGCCTCTCAAAATCTTAGAAAAAAGATGAATGATATTTCTAAAAGCGATCTTATTAATCTAACAAAAAAATTAACAGGCGATGTTTTTGCTATTGATGAAAAAGGCGTTAATAAAAACGAATTTGTGACATGTGGCGGAGTTACTTTATCTGAAGTAAATTTTAAAACAATGCAAAGCAAGATTTGTTCAAATCTGTATTTTGCCGGCGAAATTTTAGATGTTGATGGAATAACTGGAGGATATAATTTACAAAATGCCTGGACAACAGCCTTCATTGCAGCAAATTCCATATAATTATCCCGCAAGATAGTTCTGTTTTTTGAAAGCTTAATTTTTATTTTAGAGTTTTTTATTTAAAAAAAATAAGCAATTTGCAAATAAGGTTGCTTTTTGCGGAACATTGATATTTTATGTAATAATTTTTTTGTTTTTGAGAGTTAGATATTTATAAATCAAAATGGGAACAACCAAAGCAGGAACACCGAAATAAAAAGAAGATCTTAGATCAGGGTTAAATAATACAATTAATAAACAAATGATTTGTATCCAAATAGCAAAAAGGGTGATATAAGGAAATCCTTTTATTTTAAATTCTAGAGACATGTCGTTTTGCATTTTAGCTTTTAGCTTTTTACGATAACGCAGCTGTGACCAGCAAATAGATATCCAGCTGATAGATCCAGTAAAACCAGAGAGGGCCAAAAGATTGGCATAAAGTTTATGTGCCGAGAGAAAAAATGAAATGATCAGCATCATCCAAACAACACCAAGAGTTATCAAACTTGTTACGATAGGCACGCCGTTTTTATCTACCTTTTTTAAAAAGGGTGGGGCCATTCCCATCAAAGAAAGAGTGTGTAATGATCTTGTTGCGGCATATAATCCTGAATTAGCGCAAGAAATGGCCCCTGCAATAATTAGAAAACTAAAAACATGAGCTATATGGATTAGCCCATAGCTATGAAGGGCTACGGCAAAAACACTTCCTGAAAGATTAGCTTTTTCCCAAGGGAAAATAAGACCTAAAAGAAATATAGGGATAAAATAAAGAAGAATCAGGCGATAGGTTACTTTTTTTAAGGCTCGAGGAATGTTTTTCTTAGGGTCTTCTGACTCAGCGGCGCTCAGACCAATAATTTCTGAGCCCTGGAAGTTTGCAATTAAAACTACCATGTTTATAAATAATACGGCAAATCCGTTTGGGAAAATACCTTTATGAGTTATCAAATATTTAGTACCGATAATTTCAGGCTTTTGAGATCCGATGAGACCAAAAAATATTAAAATTGCTAATAGAGAAAATCCAAATAAAATAATCATTTTAGTTAATGACAACCAAAATTCCATTTCGCCAAAGGCTTTAACATCACTTAAGTTAATGACAGTTATCAAAATCCCAAATATTACAGACCATAAATATACCGGAAGCTCAGGAACAAAACTATGCATTAAAATTCCCGCGGCAATGCATTCCGAGGGAATATATACGACCCAGTTTATCCAGTAAGACCATCCGACTCCGCATCCCCAGCTTGGAGATATAAATTTTGAGGCATATCTCACAAAAGATCCATGAATAGGAACTGCTACAGAAAGTTCTGCCAGGCATGCCATTGTGAGAAAGGTAATTAAACCGCCTAGAGCATAGGCTATAAAAGCAAAAGGTCCAACCTGATTTAAAACGTAACCTGTTCCTAAAAAAAATGAAGATCCGATTATTCCACCTAGTGCAATAAAACTTACATGGCGAGATTTCAGCCCGCGGTGAAAAGATAAAAATTTTTTCACTATTACCCTTGCTTTTATAAGAAGATATAACTCTCTTCTTTTTTTTTAGAAATAAAAAAAATATAATTTTTTTTGATTATATCTTTAAATAAAAAAAAGAGATGATATTTTTTGTTTTAATTATTTTTAAATATAAGTTATAGTTATAGATAATCTAAATTAAAATTATATGTCATCAAAAAAAATTATAGATCTATATAATCAACTTGCTCCCGAATATGATGATTTGGTATTGAAAGGAAAAGATTATGTGGCTTATGAAAAAATTCCAAAGTGGGTCGTTAAAGATTTAGATTGTAAAATCTCTGAAGCAAATATTTTGGATTTGGGATGCGGAACGGGGTTAAGTTCAATAGAATTTTTTAAGGCTGGGTTTCAAGTTACTGGAATAGATATAACTCCCGAAATGATCCAAAGAGCTCAAAAACTACCTTTTCAAAGACTTTTCTGCATGTCTTTGGAAACAGATTTGCCGTTTAACGATAAAGAATTTGATGCAGCAGTCCTGTTAGGAGTGATGGAATTTATAAATGATCCTAAAGCTTTATTTAAAGAGATATTTCGTGTTTTAAAAAATCATGGAATTTTCGGTCTTAGCATTCCAGCAAAATTGCCTAGAGATAAAGAGGAAAAACTTGAAATCTTCACCTATGATAAAGAATCTATAGAAAAGGTTTTTCAAAGTGCTGGCTTTTCTATAAAACATTGCGAAAAAATTCTAGGTTTTACATCGAGCGGGGAAGTAGTTGAATATTATGGTTATCTTCTCAAAAAAGATCTTTCCTTCATTTAATAAATATTCAAGATGTCTACTTTTTCTTAAAGATATCTAAAATATTGCTCTTAGAACTTTGTTTTTTATTAGTCTTTCTTTCCCAAGGATATGGTTTTTTGGGTTTTGGAATATTCTTATCATTTTGAAATTGGGTAACTACGTTGCCTATCAATGCTCCGATTTTGCTAGATGATTGAAGTGTCGACAAAGCTAAAATTTTAGCTGTGGCAGAAGATACGTCTATTTTGGGATTTTCGATAGAGCCTTTTATCGGGATTTTAATGATATATTCTTCGGGTAAATTTTTTATTCCAAAAATATTTTGAAGAATCTCTTGCGTAATTCCAAGATACAAATGCAAACTTTTTTCTAATAGATTGATATTTCCCCATGTGCACATATGTATTGTATCATCAACTAAAAAATCCATTCTGTCGGTATATATTATTCCATCTTGCAGCTGAAGATTGATATCGGTAAACCATATTGAAACAAGATCGTTCGGCGCCATTTTAGAAATATTTGATATTGTTTGAATGATTCCAGTATTAGAAACAATCAGCTTGTTTAAATCTAGAAAGGCATGTTTGATTTTAAAATTTTTTATTTCAAATGGCTTAATTGGAAGTGAAAAACCATCACTGAAAATTTTTAAAACAATAGGATGTCCCATTTCAGACCTGAGGTAATTGAGATTTTTAATAAATGGCGGATTGATCGGAGGTAAATTTAAAGAGAAGGTGGCGGTATCTTTTAAGGATAGGATATTGTTCTCGATGAAAAAATTAATTTTTCCTCTAGAAAATTCAGATACAAAATCAATATTTATAGGCCCTGATAAATTATTGAGATCTGAGTTAATGCTGATATTAAATGATGGTCCTATAGATTGAATAAGGAGCTTTTGATATGGTTTTTTTTTATAAAATAGAAGTTGATCTATCCCAAGTGTTGGAATGTTTTTACCTTCAATTTTTGTGATTGTCCTAGTGTTGTTAATCTCAATAGAAGCAAGTAAACTGCCTTCGGTCGTATTTTCTTTTGTTTTTGCTGAGATATTAACAGATTTTAATTTCTTGTCAGCAGACTTGATTGAAGCATAAACATTATAAAAATTGGATTTTGGAAAGTTGGGAATATGAAAATCTACGTACAGGTTTGCTATCTCTGTATTTCCGGCAAACCCGAGGTTTTTATAATAATTTAACGATTTATAAAAAGAAATCAAACCCGAGTTTGTTGTAATTGCGTCAACTTTTAAATCTATGTTAGAGTCTTTATATGATAAATTTTTTATTGACTGAGAACCTAGCCACGATAGTTTTAAAGATTCGATTTCTATAATCGAATTTGTTTGTTTTTCAATCTGATTTTTTAAAAATTTAATTCCGATTTTTGAGGAAAGAATAGAAGGTATCGCTAATATAAATATTATTGATAGAAAGATAAAGCAGAAAATAATAAAAAAGATTTTTTTTAATTTCATGGTAGCCCTTGAATTACTCAACTGTAACTGACTTTGCCAGATTTCTTGGATGATCGATGTCTGTATTTCTCATTTTTGCAATATAATATGCAAAAAGCTGTCCTGCGACAGAAGCTTGAAAAATAGATAGTTCATCAATAGTAGGTTCTAACCAGATAATATCATCTGCAATGCTTTCGATCCCCGGAGAGTCTTTTGTTGCAAAAGCAAGAATCGGAGCATTTCTGGTTTTTGCTTCCATAATGTTAGAGAGCATTTTATCATAAGTTTTGATGTTTGAACAAAAAGCAATTACAGGAAGTTTTGAATTTATTAAGGCTAAAGGGCCATGCTTCATCTCTCCTGCAGGATAGGCATTTGCATTCAGATAAGAAATCTCTTTTAGTTTTAAAGCAGCCTCCATAGCTGTTGGATACATTAAATTTCTTCCTAGGAAAAAGAAACTATCATATTTAGAATATTTTGCTGCTTTTTCTTTAATAGCATCGGCATTTTTTAGAATCTTTTTAATTTGAATTGGTACCTTTTTAAGTTCTGTTAAAAAATTTTGAATTGTTCCATCTTTAGTTTTTCTTAAATTAGCCATAAACATGGTAAAAAGATACAGCACAGTTATTTGAGATGTGAAAGCTTTTGTTGAACAAACACTTAGCTCAGGACCGGCATTTAAGAAAATCGAGCTGTCTGAAATTCTTGAGATGCTGGAATTCTTAACGTTTATTATACTTAAGATTTTAGCCCCTTTGTCTTTGGCTGCTTTAATAGCAGATATTGTATCAGCAGTCTCTCCTGATTGAGAAATTGCTATAACCAAAGTGTTAGGGGTAATTAGTATGTTTTTAAAACGAAATTCAGAAGAGATTTCACAAGTTGTAAGTATTGAAGCATGGTCTTGTAAAAATGAAGAGGCTATTAGGGCTGCATGATAAGAGGTGCCGCATGCAGTTATTATTATATGATTAATGCTTGATAGATAATTTTCATCTAAAGTCAAGCTATCAAATTCAACTTTAGTGTTTTCTGCAGTAATTCTTCCTAAATATGCCTGCTGGATAGTAATAGACTGATCATAAATTTCTTTTAACATAAAATGATCATAACCATTCTTTGAGAAACTTATGCTCTTGCTGTTTAGTTTTTCAATTTTCTTATCGACGATATTATGATTGATATCAAAAACTAAAATTTCTTTGTTTTTAATATAGGCGATCTCATCATTTTTTAAAAAAATCACATTTAAATTACGACCTAAAAAAGCATTTGGATCGGAAGAAACGATTATCTCATCTTTTTGATCATCATAACCGATGGCAAGAGGACATTCCCTGGCAGCTGCAACCATTTCATTTTCATGTTTTTTGTGAATGACAACAATAGCAAAAGAACCTTTTAGCATTTTTAAAGTTTTTTTCGTTGCTTCCTGCAAATCATCTACATAATTTAATGAAATCAATTGAGCAATTACTTCTGTGTCTGTCTGAGATTTAAATTTTATGCCTTTAGATATTAAATCTTTTTTTAAGACTTCATAATTTTCAATGATCCCGTTGTGCACAAGAGCTAGATTATTTTTATGATCGAGATGAGGATGAGCATTCTTTTCAATTGCCGCTCCGTGGGTCGCCCATCTTGTATGGCCTATCGCTAAACTTAAAGGCAGATCTTTTAAATTGATTTTTTTTTCTAAAACAGCAATTTTTCCGGAGGCTCTATAATAAATCAGTTTTCCGTTTTTGATTGCAGCTATTCCGGCTGAATCGTAACCTCGGTATTCTAATAACTTTAACCCTTGCAAACATTGCTGTATTGAATTCTTTTTTCCTAAATAACCGAAAATTCCGCACATAAAAATCCTTTGAAATAATTAATTAGAATCATATTTAGCCATATTTTTTTTGTGTTCTAAATGCCACTCTGGTTTTCTAAAATGTCTTATAACAAAGGGTATAACACAAAACAATATTGTTCCGCCAATTGAAAATATTTCATAAAAATAAACGTTATATTTTTGTAATTGACTTGGAGGAAAATATCCCATAAGCATAGAAAATGCAGTTCCTAATATCCCTATCGACCCGATAAATATTATACCATAATTCCCAAAAGGGATCTTATATGCTCTTTTAACATTAGGCTTTTTGTATCTTAAAACGATTGCTGCGATAAACATCAAAATATACATTGCTTGATACAAATGGGCTGACAAATTTATTAAAACCCAGAATGCAGTGCTTACGGTTGGGGTAAATAAAAACACAAAGGTAATTATTGTTACAATGATTGCCTGAACAATTAACAAATGTACAGGAGACTGGTGTTTGTTTAATTTTTGTAGGAAGATCGGCAAATCACCATGCTCGGCAGTTGCATACATGCCTTTGACTGGGCCAATTGACCAGGTTGTGATCATTCCAAGAGATCCGATGGTCAGAAAGAAAGCGACAACAGAACTTAGTTTTGGAAGGTTATAAGCCTGTAAAAATCTCGAAATCGCATCGATTGCCCCAGCTGGAAGTTCAATATCATTAGATGGAATGACAATTGCTATAGCTAAAGAACCAAGAGACAGAACTAAAATAATTATTATTGCTGATATAAGAATGGATATAGGATAGTTTTTTGTCGGGTTTTTAACTTCTTTTGCATGTACTGCAGACATTTCAAGACCGCTTAAAGACATTAAAATTCCTGAAAGCAGCGCAAACTGTGAAAATGAATTAAATGATGGGAAAAAATCCTTTAATGTAAAAGAAATCTGAGAAGTTTTTCCTAAAAAAAGCCAGATAGCTGCTAGAGTTATTATGACAACCGATGGTAAAATCGTGCCAAATAAAGCACATATAGAACTTATCCATCCTGAGATTTTCATTCCGAAGAAATTTAAAAATGTGGCGAGCCAAAATACTGATATGATAGTAGTCATTATAAAAGTTTTATTCTGCGCTAATTCTGGGTCAAAAATATAAGCGAAACTAACCGCAGCAAAAGATAAAGCGGTCGGGTACCAAATGACGTTTTCAATCCATTGCAGCCATATTGCCAAAAAACCTAAGCTATCTCCTAGGGCTTCTTTGACCCATATGTAAACTCCTCCTCTTTGCGGCCATCCTGTTGCAAGCTCTGCTGAGATCATAGCAACCGGAATAAAGAAAAATAGTGAAGAGACTATCAGGAAAAAAATTGCAGAGAACCCATATTTTGCTGAAAGGGACAAATTTCCTATATTGACTAGAGCTGCGACATTTATCATGGCGAGCATGAAAACATTGATCGTTTTTTGTTTTGAAAACATTTTTTCCTTCTTTTTAGAGTTATTATGAAAAACTAACTATATATTAAAAGAAAGACTAATTTAAAAATAAATCAAATTTTTTTTTTATTTTGCTCAATAAATTTTTATGGTCGTCCTGGGTTTATATTGTTTGCTAATCATCAAAAGAAATTGCTATATAAATTGATAATATTTTATAGGATAAGATATGGATGTTTTTAAAAATTTTATATTTGTTGTAATTTTAGTAGGAGTATTGACCCGAATTGTATCCTATTTTTTTTCAAAGATCGTCAAGAAAGCGTTTGTCATATATTTATCTTTTTTATCAGTTGCAATAATTCTTTTTCCAATAGTCTCATTAATGATAGGATTTGATGTTGCTGTATCGCAATATCTTTTTTCTCTTGTTATTTGGTTAATTTTTGATTTAATAAGAATTAATGTAGATTTAAAAAAGGTTAAATAATGTTAATTTTCAGATATGTTATTGAAATAATAATAACCTTTTTTGTAGTTTGGGGGTTTAATTTCTTTTTAAATTATCTCCTAAAGAAAAAAAACAATCCTTTGGTCTCAAGTATAATTACATTTATAATTATTGGATTTTCCGGTTTTTTATTAGCGCCATACGTAATCGCTTTTCCATATTATTCATTTGTTTACATGCCCATAGCTTTAGGTTTCTTTTTATTTACATCGATTAAAATATTAAAAGCTTGATCTCAATTCTTGAAAAGAGAGTTAAAAGAATTGTTAGGCGGGCTATCGTCATCTGAGTTTTTAAATAATTTTTTACTAATTTCACCTTTTGATTTATAAATTTGTTTTTCTAACTTGTCCTTAAAAGAAAAATCTTCACAGAAATTATTCTTCTCTTTGTCTTGAACTAAATCGATATTTAAAATATTGCAGTCATTCGGTTTTCCAATAACATAATGTCTGCAGTTTTTACAAACATGCAAGTCAGCCTGGCAAAAAGGGCATGTTTCTTTAAAGCTTATTTTTTTGCTTGGTAGATTTAATTTTTTATTGCATTTATAACAATGCATTTATATTTCCTTAGGTTCTTGATCCTATTTGAATTCTTGTCTCGCGATCATCTTGTGTTCTGGGAGTTATTTCTCCATTGCCAACAGGGACTCTAGCGCTTTCTTGTCGTCTTACAGCAGTTCGGGGTGCTGGAGTGTATGTTGTTTCAACTGGAATTCTGCTACCGTCAGGAACTCTTGTTGGCGCTCTTTGCGGCGCTGGAGTCGATTGTCCTGAGCCAACCGGAACTCTGCTTGAACTGTCATATTGTCTTACAGGTGTTTGAGTAATCTGTCCTGTGCCAACAGGTATTCTACTGCCGTCAGGAACTTTTGTTTGCGATCTTTGTGGTCCTGGAGTTAACTGTCCTGTGCCAACTGGAACTCTGCTTGAGACGTCCTGTCTATATGTTTCAGTTTGCCTTGAACCAGAGACTGTTGATGAGGGCTGATTGACAGTATAATAAATATTGGTTTGAGCTGGAGCTTGAGTTCTAGTAAAAGAGTCATAAAAAGCTGAATTCCGGCTAGTTTCAAAAATAACAGGGGAAGGGGTTTCAGAAAGTCTTTCTTCAGAAAAAAAGTAATTATAAATACGACGAAATATAGATAAAGGTTTTGGAGATTCGGTTTCAATAGTTCTTGGAGGAACTGGTGGGTTCCATATTTTTGTTGTATAAAATATTATCGCGCAAAAAGAGATCGGGTATAAAAAGACTGGCAAAAAAGCATAAGACGATAGCATTGAAATTGCAGCTAACGCCACTTTAACCACTTTTGGCAATCTTCTAATTTTATCAGTTATGTTCTCTATGTTATTAGTTGTATGAATAGTTGCAGGAATATTCTGGGTCATTTTTTCATCCTCTTATCTTTTTACTTTATTACATTTGATTTCGGTAAGCATGTTGACATTGATCAATATATTTTCGTAATGATTACGCCAGTTTTTTGTATTTGTGCCTACTATTATGCCATCGCCCGGAAGCCATTTTTCTAAAATATAACCTTGTGAAGGAGATAGCTTCCATATTGAATTGTCGTTTAAACTCACTTCTTTGCTTAAGAAATTTACTTCAGTGATTTGTAATGTAGATGGATTGCCTAAAACTGGTCCCAAATCCAATTTAACTTCAATTTGTTCATCTGTTTTCGCATTTATCATCTTATATTTATATCCATAGAAATATGATGAAAAAAATGAACTGTTTACGACGATTAATATAGGATCGGTTTCGCGCCAGGAAAAAGCAATATAAGAATGTTGCGGATTAATTTTCCATTCGGAACCATCTTCAATAACTAAATAATCACCTAGAACGGATACGCCTGTTATTTTATGGGTCCATTGATTGTAAATAAGCGGAAGTAATTTATTAGTATAGTTATAAGGATATTCTTTATAGCAATCTGAATCGACTGTATTTTTTTGCTGCTCTAATAATTCTTCATTTTCTTTTTCGCTAAGATGTCTTGATCCTGATTCAATTCTATCCTCAGGATAAAGATTGAAAGCTATTAAAAAAGCAAGTGCAAATAATAACTTAGTTAAATACCTCATTTTACCTCCGTAAGATTTTAGTATGCTGAAGATTTAAAAAAAATTTTCTTCAGCATATTTTAAAAATTATATTATTTCTTATTTAAGTCTGCTGACTCTGATTTCTTGAAGCATATTTACATTTATTAATATGTTTTCTTGAGATCTGTTAAATAAATAGCCTTTTGTATTTGTTCCAACAATTATGCCATCATCTTTCAGCCATTTTTGCAACATATAAAGATCTGTATTGTTGCATTTCCATAATGTTGCATCTGATAAGGTAATTTCATTAGACTCGAAGTCTATAGCTAAAACTTTTAAAGTCTTAGGATTGTTTAAAAGAGGGCCTAGATTTAATTTGACATCGATAGAAGTGTTTTTTTCTGCATTAATCATTTTATATTTATAACCATAAAAATAAGAAGAGATAAAAGAGTCATTTAGAACTATTAAAATAGGATCTTTTATACCCCAGGACAATACTTCGTTTATATGGATTGGTCTGATTTTCCATTCAGAGCCGTCTTCTATTGTTAAACTATCATCATTTATATTAGTTATGCTGTGAGTTGAAATATTGAAAATTAGATGAGAGTAATATGGGTTTCTTGTGTTGAACTCATCTTTTTGATTTGTGCCTTCTGATTCTGTTTTTTGTTTTTCAGATATTTCCTTTATTTCCTGTTCGCTTAAAGGTCTTGAATTAACATCAATTCTCTCTTCAGAAAAGATTTGTGTAGCTAGAAGAAGAGAAATAGAAAAAATAAATTTTGTAATAAATTTCATAAAATCACCTTAAAATTTTAAAAGAGTCAGATTATGATGTTTTTTTTTGCTATTTTTTGCAATAATAAATTGTAGTATTATTCTTGGTTGTTGGTGAAATTTATGAACAAGTTATTATTAGTTTTTACATTGTTTTTCACAAGCATAGGATATGCAAAAGATTATGATTTGTTATATTTAGCTTCCGGTTTTAATGATGTAAAGAAGCGAAATAAGGCAACAGAATTTCGTTTGGAATATAAGTTTCATCAGAAACTGGGGGTAATGAAACCTCTGTTGGGTTTTTCGATAACTTCCAAATTCCAGACTTATACATATGGAGGCTTTGCTCTAGATTTTGTTTTCAGACATTTGGCTTTGGCACCGAATTTTGCCGCTGGTTATTATAATAAAGGAGATGGTAAGGATTTAGGGTTTCCTTTAGAGTTTAGAACGGGGATTGAAGCGGCTGCCTTATTTAAAAATGAGATGAGAATAGGTATTCATATTTCGCATACTTCAAATGCTTCTTTGGGTAGAAAAAACCCAGGTTTAGAAACTCTGGTTTTTTTAATTGCCATACCTTTAAAATATTAAAAAGTATAGGCAACTGATATTATCCCGCTAATAAATTTTAGACTATTTTTTTGCCAGACAGAAAAAAAAACGCCTCCGATTATTCCTAGATTGTCAGTGAAATTATATTCAAGAGCTGGGGCTAATGCCATCTGCTTGCTTGGTAAAGAAGTGTTCTGGGCTAAATTTCCCAATATGTCAATTCCTGCAATTCCTTTAAAAGATGTTTTTGCTGCATAAGTATATATGATATCCATTGCATATACCCATCTTTGTGTGAAACTGAATTCAAAAGCAATATCTTCTATAAAAATATTACCAGGATGTATTTTTCCAGTTGTACCAAAACCTCCACCAAATCTATGAAAGTTGTTTACGTTTGTGTCGGTAGAAATAGTATATGAAGTGCTGAACTTCCAGTCGATGGGATGGTTTGTTATCCAATAAGAGGTTTTGCCGATAATAACATCAAAAGTTGTTTGATAAGATCCTGTGCCTGTTGCATCTATACCTAGTTTAGAGGGATCTAAATCATCAAAGTCTCCTGTTGGGAAAGATTCATAAATTTTAAGCCTGACGGAAGGTTTGCTATTTGATCTTTCTTCTTTCAAGAGCTGAATTCCCAAAGATATAATAGTGTCGGCAAATTGTTGAAAGTGCTGATCTTCTTTTTCATTGTAGATATAAGTTACTTCACCAGTAATATCCAACCAATCTGTTAAAGCTCCTTGCATGAGCAGCTGATTAATAAAACTAAAAGTTTTTGGAACGGATTTGTCATAAGTAATGGTATAATAAAGATAAGGTTCTGCTGTAAAGGATCCGGGAGAGATGTTGTTTTGGCCTGTGGAAATTAAAGGTCCGGTATACCAAGGAGTAAATTGAGTCTCTTGTTGATTGCTAAATGCCAAGAGCGGAAGGATATTAAAAAAAACAAACAGAAATAATTTTTTCATAAGCCATCTATAAAATTCAGTTATAGCAAAATAAAATATTTTATTAAATTTCTTTGATGCACTCTAAATTATCTAAATCTATATAGTATTAATTATAAATAGTATAGGTATCTAATTTTCCTGTTTTAAAAAACACGAAGCGTTTTTCTGCCTACAATAAAATTTATAATTTTATTTTTTTTAGTTGTTATTTATATAGTTAAATAATAATGAAATTAAAATATATAACATAATTTAATTATATTATTGCTTAATAATCATAAATTTCTAAAATTAAAATTAAATACAGGATTTTATAATGTCCCAGGAATTGCCTTTTGAACCAATCCCTTTTATAAAGGGTTCTTTTCCTCAAACTGTTATTGGCGCATTGCCAAATATAGTAAGAGGACCGATTTCTCATACGAAATTTATTCTTTTGTCTGACAAGGATCATTTGGCTCTAGAAGTGACAACTCCCAAAAAATGGAAAAAAAATGATCTAACTGTTGTTATGGTTCATGGCCTTTGCGGCTCTCATAACTCTCCGATCCTAATTAGATTATCCAAAAAATTAGAGGCGATGAATGTTAGAGCTATCCGTTTAAATTTAAGAGGCTGCGGGTCGGGAAAGGGGAAGGCTAGAAAAATGTATCATGCAGGACAGAGCGAAGATATTTCAGAAGCTTTAGAAGCACTGCATTCCGAAACACCAGACTCTCCGATCGTCTTGATAGGTTTTTCATTAGGTGGAAATATTGTTCTTAAATTATCAGCTGAATTAAGCATCAGGAATCTGAGATTACTGAAAAAGGTAATAGCAATAAATCCTCCTGTCGATTTGTATTCCAGCATCAGGCTTCTAGCCGAACCTCAAAATATGTTCTATGAAAAATTTTTCATAAAGCTTTTAAAACAAGATATAAATTTTAGATATAAGATTTTCCCTGAATTTAAAAAATATGTTTTTCCACAAAAAAAATTTCATTTTTATGATTTTGATCAGATTTATACGGTAAAAGAATATCAGTTCCAAAACAATATTGATTTTTATAAACGATCAAGTTCAAAATTTTTAATTCCTGCAATCAATTTTGAGTGCAAAATTTTATTTTCCGAAGACGATCCGATAATAAAAATTCAGGATTTTGAAAATTTCAATATGCCTGATAATGTTCAGCTTTTTACCACTAAAAAAGGTGGCCATTTAGGATACCTGACAATGCCGGGAAAAGCCAAAAGTATTTATTGGGTTGATAACTTAATTTTAAAGTGGATTTTTGAAAAATAAAAATATAAACTCCAAATTAATAATATTTATGGAGTTAATATTTATGAAAATTTCTAGTCCTGATTTTAAAAACAATGAAATGATCCCCAAAAAATTTACCTGTCAGGGTGAAGAAGGCATACCTACTTTGATTTTAGATGATATTCCCCAAAACACAAAATCTCTAGTCTTGATAATGGATGACCCGGATGCTCCGTCTAAAACTTTTGTCCATTGGATACTTTTTAACATACCCTTGGTAAATAGGATTGATGAAAATTTTGATCTTGGCACAAAAGGCATAAATAGTTTGTCTGAGTTAGGTTATACTGCTCCCTGTCCGCCGACAGGTACTCATCGATATTTTTTTAAGCTATATGCCTTGGATAATATGCTGGATTTAAAGCAAGGTGCCAGTAAAGCCGATGTTGAAAAAAATATGAAAAATCATGTTTTAGATGAAGCACAACTTATCGGACTCTATAAAAAAAGTTGATGATTTGATGATCATCTTCGAATATAGAAAATTTAGTATTAGCGTTTACCTAAAGGAAGGATGGTCTTTTTTCAAGCGATTTAAATTCATAAGCAAAATCTGAAGTGAAATAATCGTGATCGGAAATAGGGTGATGGGGTATATCTATTGCTTTTGGTGTAAAAGAAAATCTTTCACATAAAGGAAGTATATCTGTGCCCCTAACTATACTATATGGGCTGAGGTTTATGGTATTTGATTTTGTATAGATTAGTTTTAAAATATAATCCGAGACGTGATAAACAAGTGATTGAAATCTGTTGTTTGCTGCATCGATAGAGGTATAATAACATAATTGATTTTCATATGAATCTGTTTCGCAGATGGGGAAAGTGCTAAATGCTGATTGCGGCATTCTGCTTAAGCAAAAGGTTTTAGAAAATGTTTCCCATAATTCTATAATGCCTATAATAGTTGCACCGGCCAAACCACAGCCTAGAATTGCTTTTGCTTTAACAGAAATGTTGTCTAGTTTATATATGGAATGTAATAAATATAATCCACCAAATGCTGTAACAATTTCAGGAAATGCTGATCTTACAATCGATGAAATGATCTCATTAGGAGAATATTTAAATTCGGGTCCAAAAAGAAATTTGTTCTTAGAAATATCTAGATTTAGAACATAAAAACATCCTGCTCCTGTTCCAATAATTATTTTTTTTGCAACTTTAGTAACTTTTTTACAGACTCTGGCAACAGGGGCGACGGCAGCTGTTCCTATTTCAATACTTTTTTTTGCAACTTTTGTAATTTTTTTGTAAATTGAAATAGGAGGGAGAAAAATATCTTTGGAAATTCGTTTTCTACAGTTGGGACATCTAAAGGTGCGTTTTGTGAGTCTGGGGGGGCTATTGCTCCATCCCTGTAGGCAGGTTTTGTGATAAAATTGAGGTATTATTGTTTTTCCAAGAGAATCGGTGCAGCACGTGGTTTTAATTAATTTGTACGGATCAGTCTCATCTTCAAAGCAGATTTGACATTGCTGAGATTCTGGATGCCATTTTGCGCGTAAATAGTTAATAATAAAATACATAAATTCTCTTTATCTCCAATTACTTTAAGGAGCACTATTATTTAGTGTGTTTAATTATGACTTTAAAACTATTTAAAATATATAAATAATTTTTTAATGCTATAAAGCAGATTTATTAAAATTAATTATTTATTATTTTTAGTTAGTTAAATATTTCATGTGAAATAAATAACTTGGAATTCTTTGAAGTCATTATATTTTAAATCTTGAACAAAGACTAAAAATTTACATGAAAAATAGATCGATTAGTAAACATGAGATTTAATTTAGAAGATGTGTTTTAATGAAGATACTATGAAATGTTTATTGTTCATTTAGATGAATTGAGATATTTTAATAAATGTAAAAATTATGGAGAATTTTAATGGGCTTTATTGAAGAAAAAATAAAAATTTCAGCACCCTGTGATAAGGTTTATAATTTTTGGATCGATAAATATTTGCAAATGGGTGTTGATATCGGCAAAGAAGGACATGTGGTAGCAGGCAATAAAAAAGGAATAAAATTTAAAATTCAGGAACTTAAAAAAAATGAAAGCATAACAATTGTATGGTTTGCTCATTTTATTAAATTAATTTATTTTCATAATGTCGAGCCTTTGGAAAAAGGATCATTAATTACATGCAGGGTATCGATAAAAGGATTCTTTTCTTTTTTGATCAGGCCTTTAATATCAAACAAAATCAGAAAATATCTTCAATTGTCCTTGAAGCAGTTTTCTTTAGATTTGGACAACAGATGAAAAAATGTTTTTTTCTTTTTTTTATCTTGCTGATTTCAAAAACATTTTCTGAAATTATTGAAATAAAAAATATCAGTGAAATTAGTGAATATTTACTCAAAGCGGATCTGGTTGTTTTTGATTTGGATAATACAATCATGGAAAATTCGCAGCAATTGGGATCGGATCAGTGGTTTGATTATCAGATCAATTTAAATCAAAAAAATGGACTTAATTATCAGGCTGCTTTAAGTAAAACTCTTTTGCAGTGGTATGAAATTCAAGCGATAACAAAAGTGAATCTTGTAGAAAAAGAAGTGAAGAGAATAATTGATCTGTTACAAAATAAAAAAATTCACTTGATGGGACTTACTGCGAGAAATTATGATCTGGCTTTTAGTACAATTAAACAGTTAGATTCGTTAAATATTGATTTCCAAAAAACCTCTCTTTCAAAAAAAAACATTATTAATGACGAAATCTATTATCGAAATGGGATCCTTTTTGCCAATGGAATAAATAAAGGGCAGGTTTTAAAAAACTTCTTTTCTAAAATTAAATTTGATCCTAGATCAATTGTTTTTTGTTGATGATAAACTAAAAAATATCTTAGAACTTGAAAATTATTGTAAAGAATCGGAAATCTTGTTTTGGGGTTTTAGATATGGATATCTAGATGGCAAAAGAGAAAAATTTGATATAAAAATTGCCGATATTCAATATCAGCTTTTTCCTGAGATATTATCGGATGAAAAAGCTGAAAAATTATTAAAAAATTAAAGCGACTTTCTTGCAACACCATCTTGTATGGCTGCTTTTGCAACAGCTAATGATATGAAATCTTTAATTCTCGGATCGAATGCAGTTGGAATTAAATAATCGCTTCCAAATTTGAAATCTCTTTTATAAGCTTTTTTTACGATATCTGGTATGAAAGGATCTTTTGCGAGCAATGATAAGCTATTAGATGCTGCTATTTTCATGTTCATGGTTATCTTTGTAGCTTTTACGTCCAAAGCTCCTTTGAAGATAAATGGGAATGCCAGAACGTTGTTGATCTGATTAGGGTAATCAGATCTTCCTGTAGCCAAGATATATTTCTTATCATGCAAATACTCTTTCACCAAATCAGGATCAATCTCAGGAGTTGGATTTGCCATTGCAAATATAGCAGGATATTCATTCATGGAAAGAATCATTTCTTTAGTTAGAACATTTCCTTTTGAGACTCCTATAAAAACATCAGCATTTTTCATGGCATCGACAAGATTTTCTTCATTAGATCGTGTGACATGGCGCAATTTATACTCATTAAGATCGTTTCTTCTAATATTTAAAGTTCCTTTTGAATCGCACATTGTTATGTTTTTAGCGCCATATGCCTTAATCATGTCGGCAATTCTTATACCGGCTGCTCCTGCACCATTTATTACAATTTTTATCTGGCTTGCATTTTTGCCGGTAATTTCAAGATAATTTTTTAGCGCTGCCAAGGTGATTATTGCAGTTCCCCACTGATCATCGTGGAAGACGGGAATGTCTAGGATCTCATTTAATTTTTCTTCTATTACAAAGCATTCAGGGGCAGCAATGTCTTCTAGATTTATTCCTCCGTACATAGGAGATAATCTAACTACAGTTTCAATAACCTTGTTGATATCAGTTCTACCGTTTTTCAAAAAAACATCAGTAAGAGGGACAGGCCAGGCATCGATATTAGCAAAAGATTTAAAAAGCATGCACTTGCCTTCCATAACTGGAATTGATGCTTTAGGACCAATATTTCCAAGACCTAAAACTGCAGTTCCGTCTGTTACAACAGCTATTGTATGACCTTTTGAAGTGTGCGAGTATACAAAATCCGGGTTTGCATAAATTTCTTCGCAGATTTTGGAAACTCCGGGGGTATATGCAATAGATAAGTCCTTCTGGTTTTTTAATTTTTTCGAGATTAAAAGTGAAATTTTTCCACCTAAGTGAAATTTTTTTATGTCTTCGATTTTTAAATTGATTTTTGCCATAACGAGACTCGTATTGAATTTAATAGTTAAATTTTAGTCTCATCATTTTTTTATTACAATAGCAATATTTTCTAAGAAATTAGAAAAATAAAACCTATGGAAAATACTTAATTATTAAAAAATTTTTATTGTAATATTTATTTTTTATTTAGGAGAGCATAGATGTTTTTTAGCCAGTTCAGGAAATGAACTGGCTAATTGATTAATCTTTTTTGTTATTTTACAACTTCTTGAGTTTTATCTTGAATTAAGTTTCCATTTTCGTCGTAGTTATCAATTTCGTCAGCAGTGATAAAAATGATTTCTTCTGTTGCAGGATCTTTTGGTTCTTCTTTTTTTGTGTCATCTTCTGCAAAAAGAGGAAGATAAGCGAATAAAGAAATTAAAAGTACTTTTGCTAATTTTTTCATGTTTTTACTCCTTTTAAAAAAAACTAAATTGAATTTTACTATATGATGTTTTTTTGTCAAAGTAAATATCTTCATTTTTCCCAAAATTCATTTTTCATAAAGTTTTTTTTCAAAGTTCGATAGAGAATTAATTGTTTTTATAACGCTATCAGGATTCAATGATATTGAATCTATTTTTTTTTCGATTAAAAATTTTGCAAATTCAATTTTATCAGATGGTGCTTGACCGCATATTCCAACTTTTTTATTTTTTTTGTGAGCTTCGATAATCAATTTTTCGATTGAGATCTCGACTGCTTCATTGCTCTCATCAAAAATTGGTGCCAGTTCTTTTGAATCCCGATCAATTCCCAATGTAAGCTGAGTAAGATCATTTGATCCGATTGAAAAACCATCAAATCTATCTGCAAACTCACTTGCTAAAATGATATTAGACGGTATTTCAGCCATTACGTATAATTTTAAATCATCATCTCCTTTTTTCAGACCGTTTTCTTCTAAGACTTTTATAACTTTGTCAGCTTCTTGTATTGTTCTGCAAAAGGGTATCATTATGATAATATTGTTAAGTCCGATTGTTTCTCTTGCTTTTTTTATTGCCTGGCATTCAAGCGAAAAGCCTTCTTTATATTTAGGACTGTAATATCTGGAAGCTCCTCTAAAGCCAAGCATGGGATTGTCTTCGGTGAACTCAAATTCATCTCCTCCGATCAAATTTGCATACTCATTGGTTTTAAAATCACTCATTCTTACAATCACATCATTGGGATATTGGGAAGATGCTATTTTTGCTATGTTCATTGCAAGTATGTCGATGAAATATTTTTTTTTGTCTAAATAGTCTTGAGTTAATTCCTGAATAATTTTTTTTGTTTTTGCACTTTTTAATTTATCGAAATGAACAAGAGCCATGGGATGAATTTTTATTGAATTATTAATTATAAATTCTAATCTAGCTAAACCGATACCATTGATGGGAAGATGCCACCAGTGATAAGCGCCTTCGCTAGAAGCTATATTTATCATTATTTGAGTTTTTATTTGAGGCAGTTTGGCAAGATCGATTTCTTCTTTTTCAAAATTGACGCTCCCTTCATATATTATTCCCTCTTCGCCTTCGCAGCATGAAATTGTTATTTCCTGATTGTTTTTTAAAAGTTTTGTTGCATTTTCCACTCCAACTATCGCCGGCAGATTAAGTTCGCGGGAAACTATCGCTGCATGAGACGTCCTGCCGCCTTGGTCTGTGATGATCCCCTTAGCTTTTTTCATGATCGGAACCCAATCCGGCGAAGTCGTTTTGGTGATCAAAATAGAGCCTTCTGTAAATTTGTTAATATCTTTTACGCTTTTAATGATCTGGGCTTTTCCGCTAACGCAAGACTCGCCGATTGCATAACCTTTTAAAAGCACTTTTCCGGGATTTGGTATTTTATATGATTTATAAAAGCTTTTGATTTTTCGTGATTGAACTGTTTCCGGTCTTGCCTGGACAATGAAAAGCTGATTCAGCTCGCCGTCTTTTGCCCATTCTATATCCATTGGTTTGTGGTAATGATTCTCTATTATAGCAGCCCATCTTGAAAGCATGAGTATTTCATCTTCCGATAATACATATGAACTTCTTTCGGATGAGGTTGTCTTGATGTTTTTTGTTCCGTTTTTAGTATAAATCATTTTTTTTTCTTTATTTCCCATCTTTTTTTGAACGATAGGTATTTTTGATCTGTCATTTAAAAGGGTTTTAAATGTTAAGTATTCATCGGGATTTACGGCACCCTGGACAACATTTTCGCCAAGCCCGTAAGCAGCAGATATTTCTATGACTTCCCTAAATCCGGATTCCGTGTCTAATGTAAAAGCTACTCCTGAACCAGCAAGGTCCGATCTAACCATTTTTTGAATCCCAATAGACAATGCTATCTTCATATGGTCAAATCCTTTTTCTTCTCTATAAGTAATAGCTCTATCAGTAAATAAAGATGCGAAGCATTCCAAACACTTTTCTAATACTTTTTCATTTCCTTTTATGTTTAAAAAACTGTCCAACTGACCGGCAAATGATGCTTCGGGAAGATCTTCTGCTGTTGCACTGCTACGCACGGCCACATCTACATCATTTTTTTTATAATATGCGCTTAATTTCTGATAAGCATCAATAATGGCATTTTCCAGCTCTTTTGAAAACCTGCCGTTTTTTATTAACATTCTAATTGATTTTCCGGTTTTCTGAAGTGATGCTTTTTTATTTTTCCAGTCTTTAATAATATTTGTGATCTTTTCTTTTAAATTATTAAATTCTATAAAGCTCCAGTAGGCTTCAGATGTTGTTGCAAAACCATTGGGAATATTAATTTTTTCTGAAGTGAGTTTTGTATACATTTCGCCTAATGAAGCGTTTTTGCCGCCGACTAGAGCTATGTCATTTGAGCTGATTTGATCAAACCATTTTACATAATTTTTTTGCATAAATTTTCCTGCTGAAACTTATTTACCTATTATTTTCTTAATTTATATTAAAAATATTTTTTTACAAGAAAATTATTGGTTTTATATTTTTTCATTTGTTATCTAAATATTTAAGGGTGCAATTATGAATAGTCTAGAAAAATATAAAAAACGACGAGATTTTAAAAAAACCAAAGAACCAGGGCCGAAGACAGGAAAAACAGATGGAAAAATTTTTGTCCTTCAAAAGCATTCGGCTACTCATCTCCACTTTGATTTTAGGATACAGATCGGCAAAGTTCTTAAGTCCTGGGCAGTTCCGAAAGGATTGCCGAAAACTTCAAATGTTAAAAGACTTGCAATATTAACAGAAGACCATCCTTTAGAGTATGCAAATTTTGAAGGCACAATTCCCGAAGGTGAATATGGTGCTGGCTTTGTTGAAATAGTTGATCGTGGATCTTTTGATAATATTAAAAAAGATAAAGACGGTAAGGAAATCTCATTAAATAAATGCTTTAAAAATGGGACAATAGAAATTTTTCTTCATGGAAAAAAGATCAATGGAATCTATGCGCTCATAAAATTTAAAGACGATAAGTCCTGGCTTTTAATAAAAGTGAACAAAAACAAATATGAAAGAAAAATTTAAAATTAAGAAGCAGCCTGAGTTTATAAAACCTCAGCTTGCCACTTTAACAAAAAATTACTTTTCTAATGAGGAGTGGATCTATGAGGAAAAATTTGACGGGATCCGCTGCATTGCTGTTAAGAAAGGTTCGAAAGTCACTTTGTTTTCTAGAAACAAAAATATATTAAACGAAAGATTTCCGAGCATTGTAAATGCATTAATAAAACAGAAAATCGATAATTTTATTATCGATGGAGAAATTGTAGCTTTTGATAATGGCATAACGTCCTTTGCTAAACTTCAACAGGCTTATAAAGAAAAAATGAATATATACTTTTATGTTTTTGATCTTTTGTATTTGGATAAATATGATCTTATGAATCAAAAACTCTTAGATCGTAAGGCTTTGTTAGAAAAAAGTTTGGAGTTTGATGATAAGATCAGATTTACGAAACATATCTTCAAAGATGGTGAAAAGTTTTATAGGCAGGCCTGTAAAAAAGGTCTTGAAGGAATCATGGCAAAAAAAGCTGATTCTAAGTATCTTTCAAGAAGAACAAATACCTGGTTGAAATTCAAGTGCATCAACAGACAAGAGTTTATAATAGTTGGTTTCACTGATCCAGAGGGGGAGAGAATAGGCTTTGGCTCATTGCTTCTTGGATACTTTGAAAATGGAAAATTAAAATATGCGGGTAAAGTTGGAACAGGGTATAACTTTGATTTTTTGAAACAGTTTTCCAAAAAACTAAAAATGATAGAAATAAAAAAATCATATTTTCCTGATGAAGCGATTAAAAATTCGCATTTTGTCAAATTAAATTATGTCGGAGAAGTCGGTTTTACCGAATGGACAAATGATAATAAACTTCGTCATCCTAGATTCTTGGGCTTAAGAGAAGATAAAAAATCTTATGAAGTTGTAAAAGAGAGCTGATTAGATGAAATTCGAAATTACAAATAAAAATAAAATTCTTTTTCCAGAATCTGAAATTTCAAAAGAAGATTTTATAAATTACTATAAAAAAATTTCAAAAAAGATTATCCCGCTTATTGCGAATAGACCGATAACGCTTCAAAGGTTTCCTGATGGTATCGAAGGTGAAATCTTTTTTCAGAAAAAAGCCATGGAATACTATCCTAAATGGATCAAAACCGTTTCGATAAAAAAACAAGATGGTTCGTCGATCGACATGCCTTTGGTGACAGATTTGGATTCTCTGCTTTATATTGCAAATCAGGTAGGTGTAATACATATTTGGTTATCTAAAATTGATAAATTAAATTATCCGGATAGAATAGTTTTTGATTTAGACCCGGATAGAAATAATTTTGCTCAAGTGATTGAAGTGGCTAAGGGACTTAAAAAAATTTTAGATTTATTAAAATTGCCGTCATTTTTTATGACAACCGGATCAAAAGGCATTCATGTTATCGTTCCGATAAAACCGGAATATGTTTTTGATGAAGTTAAAGAATTTGCCAGGAATATTGCATCGATTTTATCAAATACCGATCCAGAAAAATATACAATTGAGCCAAGAAAGGAAAAGCGGAAGAACAAAGTCTATATTGATTATTTAAGAAATTCTTATGCTGCAACTCAAGTCGCACCTTATTCTATTAGGCCTAAAGAACATGCCCCTATTGCTACCCCCATAAGTTTTAGGGAGTTAAATAAAAATTTGACATCTCAAAAATTTAATATAAAAAATATTTTTAAAAGAAGAAGCTATCCTTTTAATAATATGGACTCAAAAAAAGTTTCTTTGAAAAAAGCTCTTCTTGATATCAAAAAATATATATAAAATATTTTAATAAAAAAAATATTATATATTTAGTTCGTAATAATTAAATTTTATTTAATATATTGTCATTAAATTATGTGATTTAATGTTTGTTTTTTGTATAATAATTAATATTTTTAATAATAAGAGGTAAAAAATGAGTACAGCTTTAAATCCGGTTTCAAGCTTTGAAATAGGGTCAAATGTTTCAAATGTTATATCTTATAGACTTGGACTTCAATCTCCATCAAATTATAAAATTATCAATTTTGCTAAAGGTGTTTTTCAAAGGGGAGTAGCAGCTGCAGCAACTTATGGACCCGTCTATGGTAAAAATTATTCTCCTATGTTAGCAAATCTTACTTTGATACAGAGAAATTTTTTATCGATGTGTTATAATACTGCTCTTGGCGTATCCCATTTGGTCCATTCCGGACATGAATTATT
The DNA here is from genome assembly GCA_041661445.1 of Parachlamydiales bacterium. Taxonomy (GTDB): domain Bacteria; phylum Chlamydiota; class Chlamydiia; order Chlamydiales; family SM23-39; genus JBAZUK01. The sequence goes on along the minus strand of JBAZUK010000002.1, from coordinate 154,060 downwards.
AAACAATAATATAGCTCCTGCAACCGATCACCTTGAAATGGCATTAAAATTTGGCTGGAGAGTTATGCTTGATGGAGCGATATATAGCTATGCTTCACCGGATGCAGCGGCTGGAGTTATGATCGCTGAGGGTGTTTTGAGTGCTGTAGCTCCTAACGCATTAAGACGAAGCTATCAAAATGTTGCAAGTTTTATCGATAATTCAATAATTGGAAGAATTTTTGGAACAAATAAGAAACCTGTAGCAGAAAATTCTAGAGTAGCTGAGGGTACACAAACATCAACATATGTTATTGGGATTTCACAAGATGTTAGCGCATTAGTTAACAAGAGCTGTCAGATTTCCAGTGAAAAGATTAATACAATTATGAAAACGGTTAAAGATCTGTTTTTTGATGGTTCTCCGATAACAGAAGATAATGTTGAAGCTATATTAAATAGAAGAGAAGGGGTAATAACAAGATTGCAAGCTCAGGGTAATGCAAATAATGATGGGAGCGTAAAGATTTCTGATGCAGGATCGTCTGCCAAAAGGGCAAAAAGAAAACCGTAGATAAAACTTTTATAAATCTATTTAACTTTAATAAGCTCATCGAATGAAGTGGTGAAATTCTTAGACCGCATATTTGATGAGCTTTTATATTTTTTTTTAATTCCCTCAGATCCAAAAAACACAGTCTTTTTATTTGATTTGTAATTGATTTCATCTACTGTTTTCATAAGTCTTTTTTTGCTTGCATCATCTACATTTGTAAAGAAATCTTCTTGAATAGCAGATTCATCGGTAAAATTACTTAGAATTACTCCTGCTTTTTTATATAAAAAACCTTCTTTATATATTTTTTTTAGTCCATTTTTTGCATGAGATATCAAATTTGGTGTAAATGATGTTGCTATAGGCAGTGTGATATTTATGTAGTTTGAATAATAGTTATCTTTTGCAAAAGGGCTTGTCATAACAAATATTGTCATAAAACCGGCTTTGAGTTTCGATTCTCTTAGTTTTTCAGAGGTCATTGCTACAAAAGAAGATATTGCTTCTTCAAGATCATTTATATTATCGATTTTCTCTGCGAAAGACCTGGATGTTGTGATTGATTTTTTACTTTCCTGAATCTCTTCGCATTCAAAACATTTTACTTCATTAAGCTCTAAGCTGGTTTTATATACATTAACTGAAAGGTTTTTTTTAATTAAATATTCATTAGCCTTAGCCAAATCATAAGCGGAATAAATATCTAGTTGGTAGAGTCTTTTCTTTAATTTAGAACCAATCCCCCAGATTTCTTCAATGGAGGTCGCTTTTAAAATTTTTTCTAAATCATTCTTATCAGACAATATAGATATTCCATTAGTATTTTTTGCGCTTCTGTTAGCAAGTTTTGCTAGGGTCTTTGTTTTAGCGATTCCAATTGAAACCTCTATTCCGACCCATTTATAAATTTTTTCTTTAATTGTTTTAGCTAATGTAAAAAAATCGATTTCTTTATCTATGTATAAAAAAGCTTCATCAATTGAATAAATTTCCATTGGAAGCATAAATGTTTCTAAGGTTTTCATTACTCTTATTGAAATATCGCCATAAAGGGTAAAGTTAGATGAAAAAACTTTCAGGATATCTGATTGAACCAGCTGTTTATATCTGAAGATAGGATCTCCCATTTTGATATTTAGCTTTTTTGCTTCTTTAGACCTTGCTATAACGCATCCGTCATTGTTTGATAGGATAACAACAGGTTTGTTTTTAAATTTAGGGTTGAAAAGTATTTCACAGGAAGCAAAAAAGTTATTGCAATCGACTAGAACAAACATATTATTTAGCTTTATGGATTATATATGTGACAACGCCGAATATTTCAAAATTCATAGCGTCGGTTATTTTAATTGCTTTATATTCTTGATTTTCAGCTTTTAAAAAAATATCTTTACCGATAATTTTAAGTCTTTTGACTGTAAATTCCCCAAAAAGAGAAGCTATTACGATTTTATCATTTACAGCTTCAATTGATCTGTCCACGATTAAAATATCTCCATCAAATATTAAAGCGTCTTTCATGGAATCTCCTTCCACTTTTACAAAAAAGGTAGCGGGGGGATTTTTTATTAAAAACTCATTTAGATCCAACTGCTTTTCCAAATAATCGTCGGCAGGAGATGCGAACCCCGCTGTTACTGGAGTTAAAAATAAGGGAAGCTGTAAAGATTTATTTTTAACAGCATTATGTAAAGAAATTTTTTTATTAATCATATAAACCATATTATTCAAGATGCTTAAATTTCATTTCAATATAAAATAATATTTAAATTTATAATTAAATTATTATTTTAATTTTACTAAATATTGATGTTATTTAAATAAAACAATATAATTGTTTGTATTACTAATTATAAAGACGTTAACTATTAAAACAATCTTATTAAAAAGCTTTTAAAGATTTTAAGGAAAACATGCCACATATAGTAAAAAATGATAGATTTGCAAGTCAGATAGGCTTAAATAAAAGTCAGCAAAAACATCTGCCAAAAGACTTAGTGAAAGTTATTGGTAAAACGAGAGAGATATTTGAAGATAAAATTGCATTTCTAAGTGCATTTTTTACAATACTTACTTCTGGCGGCTTAAAAAATTTTAAACAGCAGTTAAATGAAAAACATTTAGAAATTTCTTATAACAGAAAATTGCAAATTTACAAAAATATAAAAATACTTAGTCTTTCTAATTATCAGATTGCATTTATGCAATTAACTGGAATAGATGTTTTTAGTGATGAAGATATTGATAGATTAAAGATGTCTGAGAAAGACAATAGGGTTTATGAACTTTATACCTTACTTGGGGATGAAAGTAATTTAGATAAGATAAAAAAACTTTTTTCAAGAATAGAAAAAGACAGCAATGTTAATTATATAGCATTATTGGTTGCATTATCGAAATTTGCCCGGGATCCTAAAAACGTTCCCAAAAAGATAAAGGATTTAATAGAAGAAAAGTTAAATAAGATTTCATTAAAAAGCAGAGATGTTAAATATTCCACTCTTCATCTTAATCAAAATTTTTCATCAACTAACTGGAAAAAAATCGCACTGGTCACTTGTGGCGTAGCAATGGTAGCTATAACAGGTTATGGCCTATACTCTTTCTTTAGCAGTTCAAATGATCAAATGCAAAGTCCAGTCCAGCATAATTCTTCCTGGGATAGCACTTGGTGGCAAAAATTTTCAGGAAGAAAAACTTCAAGCGAATTAATCCTAAGAGAATCAAACGATGCAAAATGCTTAGCAAATGATTCAGGGCATATCTCACCAAGAAAAGCGCAAGATGCATTGCAGCAGAGGTGTCAAAATGTTGTAAGGGCTTCTAATGCATTAATCCTAAGAGAATCAAACGATGCAAAATGCTTAGCAAATGATTCAGGGCATATGTCATCAAGAAAAGTGCAAGATGCATTGCAGCAGAGGAGTCTAAATGTTGTAAGACCTTCTAATGCATTAATCGTAGGCGATGCAAATTCAGTAAATGTTCCGACATATATCAGGGCTGAATCTGTTCCAACGTATATCATGGATGATATGGCAAGAAAAGCACAAGATGCATTGCATCAGAAATATCAGGATCCAATAATAACAAGAGATGCTGATAGAGTAATAGCCAACGGTTCGTTATGGCAAAGGATTTTAGGAAAAAAAGCTTCAAGCGCATTAATCGTAAGCGATGCAAATTCAGTAAATGTTCCGACATATATCAGGGCTGAATCTGTTCCAACGTATATCATGGATGATATGGCAAGAAAAGCACAAGATGCAAATGAGGGACAAAATGAATCAACTCGGTGGGGCTGGAATAAGATTGCTGAATTTGCGCAAAGAATTTGGGATGATACAAAAAAAGTAGTGGAAAGCAGTAGAGCAGAAACTCAGGACCTTGAAGAAGCAATGAAAAAATATGCAAAAAATAGAGTTTCTTCAAATTAGTGAAAATTAACGCATAACTAATATTATCGTAATTTAGATCTTATAAGAAAAAGGTTTTTTTCTCAGTTTTATTTTTTTTCTCGTAGATTTTTTTCTAATGAAATCTCTTTTTTTAGAAGTTTTTCTTGTTAGATGTCTTTTTTATTTGAAAAAACATAGAATTTTTCAAAAATGAAAAAACAATGAAAGATTTTATATCAGATCTTTTATCAGCAAATTAAGAAATGGAAAACTGATTTTGACTTGCATAACAATGTGATTTAAGAGTAATTTATATCCACAAATTATAACTTATATTCAGGATTAAGAATTCTTAAGAGTTAAAATTTTTTTCTGTAAAAAAATAATAATTATATAAAAATTTCTTTATTAAAGATTAATTGAAAATTTATTATTTTAAAATATCTAAAAAATATTTTAATAATACTTTTAAATATCTTTTTATAAAAAAGTATTTTCTTTAAATAATAAAATAATTTAACATGTTCTCCTAAAAAAAAAATATTCAAGTGTTTTTGCAATAAAAAAAAATATTAAATTTTTTAATTTTTAAAATTTTTTTTAAAGATTAAAAAGCTTGTGATTTTATAAAAAAGGGGATTTTATGACTTCGGGAATATCAAATATCAGTTTTAGAAAAGATCAACAAACGATACAACAAGAAACAATGCCAAAGGATTTAGTAAAGGTTGTTGGAAAGGTTCGTTTAATTGCTATAGAAGTAATTGCACATATTAAGGCTTTTTTTATTGTAATTTTGAATAGCGGCTTAAAAGACTTTGGTAAAAATTTTCATTCTGAGGTTTTTAAGATCTCTGCTGATGAAAAACTCAAGTCATATAAAAAACATAAAAAAACTCCGCTTCATGAGAGAGCATTTACGAGGTTAACCGGATGTAGAGTGTCTACCCGTGAAGAAGTGGAAAAAATGAAGGAATCTGGAACGAATTTTAAAGTTTATCAAATCTTTAAAGCAACTGTTTCGAAAGACGAATTTGATAGTATAGATAAACTATTAGAAGAGATAAAACATGAAAATGAAGATAATTATTATGCTACTTTGGTTCCTTTAAATGAGCTGATGAAGAATAAAAGATATCCGCAGCAAGTAAGAGATTTAGTTGCATCGAAATATAATAAGTTAGACCAAACGCAAAAAACAAAAAAATTTACTTGTGTTGCTCCTTTGCCATTGGTGCAAAAAAAGTCTGGCGTATTAAAGAAAGCCATTGTGATAACTTGCGTAGCAATTGGAGTGCTTGCATTGGGGTATTATGCCTTGCCTCTTGTGGATTTATCAAAATTAAAATCACGTTTATTTTCAAAGCCAATCGATAATTCAAATCAGCCTGAGATCCCTACTTATTCACAGAAGAATTCAACTGTTACTGATTCGGTAATAAACTTAGACCTGGCAAAAGACGGGTCAGATCTTGCAGATAATTCTAAGATAAAAATACAAGGTTTAAATGATTCGTTAAATACGTTGAACCTTAAAAACGACACTGTTTCTAATATTACAGGATCTGAGTCTAGGGGATTTTTCGAGACAGGGTTTGCATTGATTATAAATTTAGGTGAACTCGTCAAAGATATTGCTGCAAATGTTTGGGTGAATACAAATAAAAGTGCAAAAGAGTCAAAACAACAAGCTGATGCTTTATTTGCAGAAATCTTTACAAAATAATAATTAAAATATTTTATAAAAATACATGGGGTAAAAAATGAGTTTTTCTTTAAATTTGAATAAGTTTCCAATTCTCCCAGGATATGGACATGCTTGCGCATTAAGAGAATTTGCAATAAAAGCGTTGGGAACAGAAGTGTCACATAATGATAATTTAGCAACAAAATTTGTTAAAACATGTGCTAATACTGCTATACGTGTTACAACTTTCGCTTTACCGGTGATTCCAAAACTTTCTTTAGGAGCAACTGTTCAATTTAGTAAGCTTTTTAACGGTCTTAGCGCAATTGGTAAAGCCATTTATGCTCCGATAATTTATCTTGATGGTAAAAAATCTTTAGATCAGGAAAAAATTCAAAAGGCAAAAAAAATCGGGTGTGAAGCTATTTTACATGCCGGTTTTTGGTTCTTAGATTATTGCATTGGGTCTTCTGAGAAAACTTATGCTCCGCTTGCGATGACATACTTGGTTGCAGGAATTGTTACAGATTTAGGTGGATGGACCAAAAGTTTGCATAATAAATTATTTGGAACTGCAGCTACTCAAGCTCCTGTTATCAACAATAATTATGATGAATTATCAGATGCTGAAGAAGCCGAAGAAGTAGTAGTAGAGCCAGAGCAGATAAATCAAGATGACGATGTTTTATCAGTACGATCTCAAAGCCAATCATCTCATAATCCTTCTTTGAGAAGACAAATCTTATTTAATGGACAGGATGAAGACATTCAATCTAGTAGATATTCTGAAAATGAAATAGAAGAACAAAAAGATGCTGATAATGTATCGAAAAGATCTGATAGTCAATCATCGCAGTATTCTTCTATAAGAGCAGCGAATGACGTTGTCCTACCAATCATTCATAACGAAGTAGATGGGCAAGAAGCAGTTCGAGATGTGCAGCAGCAACGAAAACCAAGAATGACCGAAGTTCAACGATTACTACGCGATAATTTGACTCATTATTATCCTAAAACACCAGCCAGAGTGATCAACCAAATGGCTGAAAATGGAATAGAAAGAAGAGAACTGAGAAACAAATTAAGATAATATTTATTTTTCTTTAATAAAGAAATATTTTAAGATATTTCGATTGTAAAAAAATATGTTACGAGTTGTGTTATTATTAGCTCTATAATTTTTTTTACTGATTGATTATTTTTGTGTTTTTTTAAATTTAAATAAATAGGGGCTTTATGGCTGTTGAAATATTTGCACCAAATTTTAGACGCCATGAGAGGATAGAGAAGATCGAAAGGATCGAAATAAAAAAGTCGCCGGATCTGTCTGAAGATGTTATTTGCAAAACAAAAAAAATAATGATTGTCTCTTTAGATAATGTAAAAATTTTTTTTTCGGATCTGGCACTTTCTTGTTTTAGTAATTTTAAACATTATATAAATATTATTTCTATTTCCTTAGCTGAAAAAAAAAATCAATTATATAGCAATATGAGACCTCTGCCGCATAAACCGATCATGCCTAAAAAAAAAGTCGGATTAACAAAGGGGTTTGAGGTTTTTGTGGAGAAAAAGAATTTGCAGGTAGCCAGAGGTTTCAAGGCTTACAAGGTCGTTGCAGCGAAATTTACTGAGGATGAGTATCAAAAGATCAGCAGATGCTTAAATAAATTTGTCAGTCATGGTAATTATCAAGGCATAATAGTTTCTTTTAAAAGCTTTATGTTAAGCAAGACGGTTCCTGAAGACGTAAAAAGTATAATAAAAGCAAAAATTCAATTGCCTCAGGTATCAGAACCTATATCAGAAAAGCCAGAAGAATCTATATGGAAAAAAGCTTTATTAGTTGCAGCATTTGCTATCGGAGTTTTAGCTGTAAGCTATGGAATGCTGTCAATATTAAAGGTTTTTGAATCAAATGCTGATAAGCCGATTTTACCAGATCAATCTTTTGCAAACGAATCAACTCCTATTAAGATAACTCCGCCAATAGACCTGCCCGCAAATATATCAGTTAATACTGAAACTAGCGAGCAGATTTCAATGAATGGAAGTGTTTGTTCAACAATACCGAAAGACCCAATTTCTGATGATTGGACAATGTTTTTCCAATCGAACCTAAGAAAAATCAGAAACAGCTGTGATAGAATTTTTGATGATTTTAAACAGAACTTTGAATTGACAAATATAACAACTAATACGGGAGTTTTGACAACTGTGGAAGGTTCTCACAAGAACAAATCTTCGATTTTAGGATTCTGTAAGAATCCGGCATTTGAGCCGGCGGAAGAAAAATCTTCTGCTGCACCTCTATGCTTAGAATTAAATCCGGCATTGAACCAAACCTCGTCAAATTTTTCTATAGGTTCACAATCCATTCTAGATAAAATGAAAAGATCTTTTGAGAAAATATTTTCTTCTGAACAAAAAAATCAAGAAGCGCTGATTGTATTAGAAATGAATACAAAAGATGTGACCTCTGAGACAAAACCTAATTTAATATGTGAACCGATAGTCTTAGAATTTTGTCCTTCAAATATTAAATCTAATGATAGTTCAGCGGCTTCAAAAGATTCTGTTGATTTTCAAGATTCTCCGCAAACAATTTCGTCTTGGTGGAATTGGTTTGAAGAATACATTATGAAACCTACTAGAGAATGCGTAAAAAGTGGACAGCAGGATGTCCGTGTATATACAAAATTGCTTTTCAAGTGAAAACAATTTTTACGGGAAAAATAGATTTTTCTTAATAAATTTTAGAAAAATTTAAAATTATTATTTTTTTTCTAAAAAATAAATCAAAATAATGATATTAAAATATAGTTAATATTGATGTATGGAGTAAACAGGTGAGTGCTTTAGAAAATTTTGAAAAGATAAAACAAAAAGCTAATAAATTTATTTTGGAAAAATACCCAAAAGACTCAATTTTGATACAGGTAGGATCGGCTACTTGCGAGGTTGCTGCAGGTGCAAATGTTGTTTGGGATGAATTTACGAAACTAATTAAGGCCTCTAAAAGAAAAGATGTAATTTTAAAGCACGTCGGTTGTACCGGAAGATGTTCATTAGAGCCTATCGTTAGTGTTTTTATTCCAGGAAAAAGATTGTCTGTCTATAAAAAAGTTGATGCCAAGCTCGCTAATGAAATTTTTAGTTCTCATATATTAAAAGGAACTGCATTAGAAGATCATTTGATAGATAGAGAGTGCGAAAGATTGGCAAAATCAAGAACAGATGTTCAAAAGCAGCTAGAAAGCCATGCGATTACGCATGAGTTTTTTGAAGTTTATGCAGATATTCCATTTTATTGCCTACAGTCAAGGATAGCTTTAAGAAATTCAGGACTGATAGATCCTTTATGTATTGAAGAATATATAAAGTTCGGAGGTTTTAAATCATTAGCTGAAGTTTTACAGAAAAATGATGCTAAGCATGTGGTTGATGAAGTTATTAAATCAAAACTAAGGGGAAGAGGCGGAGCTGGTTTTCTAACAGGGAAAAAATGGAGCTTTATTAATGATAATAGTCCAAAACCCAGATATATGATTTGCAATGCGGACGAAGGAGATCCAGGTGCTTTTATGGATAGAAGCATGCTGGAATCCGATCCTTTTAGTGTGCTTGAGGGAATGATAATAGCCGGATTCGCAATTGGAGCAGAGAAAGGTTTTTTATATATTAGAGCTGAATATCCCCTAGCAGTTGATAGAGTACAGAAAGCTTTAGATATCTGTTATCAGAATAATTTTTTAGGTAAAAATATTTTAGGATCTAATTTTAGCTATGATTTAGAAATCAGATTAGGGGCCGGTGCATTTGTTTGCGGTGAGGAAACAGCTCTCATACATTCGATAGAAGGAAAAAGAGGACAGCCGAGAGTAAGGCCACCTTTCCCTGCAGCTAAAGGTTTATGGGGACAGCCGACAATTATTAACAATGTTGAGACGCTGGCAAATATTCCTGTAGTTCTTTCGATAGGTGGAGATAATTTTAGTAAAATAGGGACTAAGAACAGTGGCGGAACGAAAGTATTTGCCGTTTCAGGAAAAGTAAAACATACCGGACTTGTTGAAGTTCCAATGGGTACTACCTTGAATGAAATTGTTAATGTGATCTGCGGGGGTGTACCGAATGGAAAGAAATTAAAAGCTATTTTAACAGGAGGCCCGGCCGGAGGATGTATTCCTGCGAATATGATGGATATTCCAATTGATTTCGAAGATCTTCAAAAAGCTGGATCTATTATGGGAAGCGGCGGATTTATTGTTCTTGATGAAGATGACTGCATGGTCAATCTCGCTAAATTTTTTATGCAGTTCTCTCAAGACGAATCCTGCGGCAAATGTACTCCATGCAGGGAAGGAACCGTCAGAATGCTCGAGATCCTTGAAAGAATTGTTTCCGGACAGGGAAAAATGGAAGACTTGGATAAATTGATTAGACTAGGTACTTTAATGCAAAAAGCGTCTCTCTGCGGGCTTGGACGAGGTTGTCCGAATCCAGTTTTGAGCACAATCAAATATTTCAGAGATGAATATGAAAAACATATTAAAGATAGGAAATGTCCGGCAAAAGCCTGTGTAAAATTAAAAAAGTTTGAGAGAAAAATTTAACATATAGTCAATAAGTATAGGAGAAAAGTATTATGCAGTATTCTAAATATGAAATTGATAGTGAAAAATGCGTTGGTTGCGGATTGTGTGCACAAAATTGTCCTGTCAGCGTAATTTCAGGAGACCCGGGAAAAGTTCACGTTATCGATCAGGACGGATGTATAAAATGTGGAACATGTTTTGAAGTATGCCCATATGGTGCAGTAAACAGATCATAGGAAAAAAAATATGACAAAAAAAGTTACTTTAACAATTGACGGCAAGAAAGTCATTGTAGATGAAAATACGACAGTTATGCATGCTGCTGAACAGATTGGAGTTAGAATTCCCCGCCTTTGTTATCAGCCTCAGCTAAGTATAGAAGGTTCCTGCAGAGTTTGTATAGTTCAGGTAAAAGGCTATAATTATTTTCTAACATCCTGTTCTACTAAGGTAGAAGAGGGGATGGAAGTACAAACAAATTCTCCCGAGATTAGAAAGGCAAGAAGAGATATTGTCGAGCTTTTATTAGATAATCACCCGAAAGAATGCCAGCTATGTGAAAGGGACGGAAATTGTGAGCTTCAAAATTTAGCTTATTCATTAGGCGTAAGGGAGCGATTATTCGAAGGTCAAAGGAAAAGACATAAGATCGAAGATTCATCTGTTTCAGTCGTAAGAGATGCAGAAAAATGCATTCTATGTTCAAGATGCATAAGAGTTTGCAAAGAGGTTCAAGGAGTCTATAATTTATCTCAGCATTATAGGGGATTTAATACGGTTGTCTGTCCGTTTGATGAATCAAATATGGATGATTCTGTTTGTATTCAATGCGGACAGTGCATCAATGCTTGTCCAACTGCAGCTTTTTTGGAAAAAAGACATACTGAACAAGTCTGGGAAGCGATCAATGATCCTAATAAACTGGTTATTGTTCAGACAGCTCCATCGATAAGAGCTGCGATCGGTGAGGGTTTTGGTTATGAGCCGGGAACCCCTTGTACTGGAAAAATGGTTACAGCTTTAAAAAAATTAGGGTTTGATCTTGTATTTGACACCAATTTTGGCGCTGACATGACTATTATTGAAGAATCTAATGAATTGATTAGAAGGCTCAGCAGCAAAGAAAATCTGCCTCTTATTACATCATGTTCGCCAGGTTGGATTAATTTTATGGAAAAATTTTATCCTGAACTGATCCCTCATGCTTCGACATGCAGATCCCCAATGAGCATGGTATCTGCTTTAACGAAAACCCATTTTGCAAAAAAGATCAATAAGGATCCCAAAGATATTTTCATGGTAGCTATAATGCCATGTGTCGCAAAAAAATATGAAATTCAAAGACCTGAGCATATCATCGATCAAAATCCTATTACTGATGCTGTTTTAACAACCAGAGAGCTTATCTGGATGATTAAAAGTTATGGAATAGAATTTAAACAATTAGAAGATTCAGATTTCGATGATCCTCTTGGAGAATCTACAGGAGGAGGAGATATTTTTGGTACTACAGGCGGCGTTATGGAAGCTGCCTTAAGGTGTGCTTTTGAAAAAATAACAAAAAGAAAACTGGATCAGATAGAGTTTAAAACTGTCAGAGCTGTAGAAGGACTAAGAGAGAGCGAAATTGAGATCGATGGAATTAAATTGAATGTTGCCGTGGCAAATGGAATCACAAACGCTAAAACGATTCTTGATAAAGTTATTTCCAAAGAAAAACAATATCATTTAGTTGAAATCATGGCTTGTCCAGGAGGCTGTATCGGCGGTGGCGGCCAGCCTTATCCTCCTAAAGGATACGAGATTTTAGATAAAAAACTTTTTGCAAAAAGAGCAAATGCCTTATATGCAATAGACAAAAATAAAAAATGTAGGATAGCTACTGAAAATGAATCAATAAAAAAACTATATAAAGAATTTTTAAAAGAGCCCGGAAGTGATATCGCTCATAAAATTTTACATACACACTATCATCCAAGATATCCAAGAGGTATATAATGAAAATAAATATAACATCAAAAGATGAAGTACTTGCAAATGCAAAAAAAGAGCTTGATGAAGACATTGTAAAATTCATAGATGAATGTGGGAAAAAAGACAAAAGCGATTCATTTTTGATTTCAGTTCTGCATAAGGTGCAAGACAAGTATGGGTATCTTTCAAAAGAAAAACTTCAGGCTATTGCCTATTTAATGAAAATACCTGCAGCAAAAGTCTCGGGAGTAGCTTCCTTTTATCATTATTTTCATCTAAAACCTAAGGCTGATATTATTATAAACATTTGTATGGGAACTGCATGTTTTGTTAAAGGAGCTGAGGCGGTCGGAAGAAAATTTAAAGAAGTTTTGGGAGTAGATTATAATCAGATAACCTCCGATGGAAAGTTTATGATCATGGAAACTAGATGTCTGGGTATGTGCGCAATGGCGCCAGTTGTGAAAATCGGGGATGACATATATTCAAAGGTAACACCTGATCAAGTCAAAATTTTATTGGAAAAATATTAGTATAAAAAAGTTAGGATAAAAAATACGACCCGATGATATGTCATTGGGTCATATTCAGCTTTTCGTCTTAATCTTCAAGCTTTTAAGTTATTTTAAACGCCCAAATCCAAGAAGAATTCTGTTAAATTTTTCCTAAAGGAATGGTAATTGAAGAAAATTGATCCATTAAATCTTCAGGAATTAAAATTGTATATTCTTTTTGACATACCGGACAGTAATGAGCTTTTTTGCAAACCTTTTCGAAAGTCATATTGGTTTTTATGCAGCTTTCACAAAACACATGCAGACATACTGTTTGAATTTTACTATCAAGGCTATGATTAGTGGGATTATGTGTTATGTTCTGTACACCCAAATATGTAGGGTTTACTGGTTTTGGGCTTTCGCAAATCGGACATGCTTGTTGTCATTTTATTATCCTTCTGTTTTAAAAATTAACAAAAAATTGTTTATGAAATAATGACATTATGCAGGAACTAATTACTTATTACAAAAAAAATAATTTAAAAAATCAAACATGATTTTTTTTATTAATTTTTGGAACAATAAAAAATTTTCTAATTTTTCTTAAAAAAACTTATTCAAAACCGCATTAAAAGAATTTTGGAAAATTCAAATGATTGTTAAAGAAATGGTGATAGATGAGAAGTATCAGATGAGATATAAATTTACATCTCATCTGATAGTTAAAAAAGTGTTATGCAAATAGATCTTTTTTAAGTATTTGAAGATCATCTAAGAAATTTTCTAAGGTTATTTCCATTTTTGATCTTCTTGTCTCTTCAAAGGATGAAAAGAATCTTTCAAATCTATTTTTGAAATTACTAAAATCTTTGTAGAATTTTCCATTAATTACTAAAGCAAGGGGCTCGTTGTCAGTGATCAGATCATATAGTTCATTTATTTTATCTTTTTCCAGGTTTTCAAAATTTTCTAAACAATTATTAAGGTCAATTTCCAATTTATCAAAAAGATCCTGAAGTTTTTGTTTTTCTGATAAAAATTTTTGTGACTTGGCAAAATCCATAAAATTACCCTACATCATGTATTAGCTTTTCGATTCTTTCAAAGATCATTTCAACGGTACTTTTTTCAATATCTGAAATCATATTTGGTAATTTTTTTATTAGAACTTCGAATCTGTCCAAATCGCGGTTAAAATTTTCATCAATTATTTTGTCCTGAGCAAAATACTTTAAATTCCTAACGCCTCTTTTAAAATCATTAATCTTCTCTGTGCTCACTTTTTGTGGATGTTTTATACACCATGAAAATTCTTTTTTTAGCTCCTCTAAGTTCTCAATTAATGATCTTTTATAGTCAGGAATTGATGGTTCTATAGACATAACTTCTCCTTAATTTATTTTAAATCTCTAAAAAACTGCTGGATCATATCATCAAATTTCTGATAATCACCAAATTTTATCTCATTTATATGAGTTGCAAGGCGGTCAAAATCTCTTTTAAACTTCAAATAATTCCTGTAAAAATTACCACCTATCAGCTTACATTTATCATCAAGTTCATCTACTGCTTGTTTTAGCTGCTCTAATTCAATTTTTGAGACATCATTGGGATGTTTAACGCACCAGCGAAATTCATCATCCAATTTTTCAATTAAATGATACATTTTTTCTTTATCATTAAAATGTTTGGCAGTTGCCATATATATCCTTTTTTACTCAAATCTATTCAAATTTTATTTTACCTTGTCTTTATGGGGTTCGTCCATTTAATTTTTTTTAGTGATCGTTAAAAGATTTACAGCTATCAATTTAAGTTGCTGTTTCTTTTTTTTAACTTTGAGAAAAATACAATACTTTTTTTAAAAATCTTAAAATTTCAAAAAAAAGAATTGGATGTTAGTTTTAAGTGCTTGAAAGTAAGTTAGTTATTTTAAATAAAATTATTGTCGTTTTTTATGAAAAAATGCTTATAACTAGATTGCTTTGCTTATTTATTTATATTTAATATATTAAGCTTGAAAGTTTTAATGAACAATAATTAAAAAGCAAATCAACATAAATTATAAAATTGTATTTTGATTTGCTTATGAACAAACGAAAGATGATTATAAAGCTTTAACTTGAGTTGCTTCTAAGCCTTTTTTGCCTTTTTTTACATCAAATTCTACTCGTTGGCCTTTGTCAATTACTTGATCAACATCAACTAAGTTAGATCTATGAAAAAAGATTTCATTTTTTTCTGTTCCATCTTCTAGAATGAAACCATAGCCTTTATCTTTGTCATACCATTTTACAGTGCCTTGTCGAAACATATTTTTTTATACCTCCATAAATTAATGTATTTGTAGGTTCAATAAATTGTTTTGTTTGAAACCCTATTACAAAATACTGACATAAAGTATACTGAATTCTAATTTTAAAAGTATAGATATTTTATGAATCTAAGTGAACTGAAAGCAAAAAAACGTGGCAAGATTTTAAAAATTTTAGATAGAAAAGAAGTCGAAATAAAGCTTATTTCTATAGGTATTTGCGTCGATGAGGAAATAATGATGATAAAAAATGATTTTTCTGGAGCGGTAATTGTAGCAATTGGGGATAATAGAATTGTTTTAGGTAGAGATTTATCTGATAAAATTCAAATAGAAGCTTTATGAAAAAATTCAAAATTGCTCTTATAGGTAACCCAAACTGCGGAAAAACCACAGTTTTTAATCTGCTAACCGGAAACAGAAGCAAAACGGGAAATTATGCTGGAGTTACTGTTGAAACGAAAAAAGGGTATAAATCAATAGATGATGCAAGATTAGAAATTGTCGATCTGCCGGGAGTATACAGTTTAAACGCTATATCTGAGGATGAAAAAGTAGCTAGAGATTATATATTAGATGAAAAGATTGATATAATAGTAAATATTATCGATGCCTCAAATCTGGAAAAATCCTTATTTCTAACAATGCAGTTAATGGAACTTGGAATACCAATTGTTTTAGCATTAAATATGATCGATATAGCTGATAAAAGAAATTTGAAGATCGATATTGAGTTCTTAAAAAATATTTTAGAAGTGGAACTTGTCTGTATAGTAGCCTCTAAAAGAAAGGGAATGGACGACCTTTTAAAAAAAGTATTAGATATAACTAAGGAAAAAATCAGATCTTATGGAATAAACATTAAATTTGAAAACGATATTGAAGAAGAAATAAAAAACATTCAAACCCTATTTTCTGATGAATTTAATTTAAAGGAAAAACGCCTTGTTGCAATCAAGTTATTAGAAGAAGATGTTTTTTTACAAAAGAAATTAAATTCCTGTTCCATTTTACATAAAATTAAATTAAGCAAAGATAAATTAGAAAAAAAATATGAAGAGCCGATAGAACTTGTCTTGTCTAAAAAAAGACATCAATTTATCAAAAAAATCTTATCTAAAGCTATTATAAAAGAGCACAAATATCAAAAAACCACCTCGGATAAGATAGATGAAGTTTTGATTAATAAATTTTTTGGTTTTCCAATTTTTTTAATCATCATGTATTTAATTTTTCAAATGACATTTTATTTGGGATCTTATCCAATGAATTGGATTGAACAGGGGTTTAGTATCTTTTCTTCATTTGTTTCAAGCATTTGGCCGAAGGATAACTACCTTATCTTAAAGTCGCTGGTTATAGATGGTATAATTACCGGAGTTGGTTCTGTTGTCGTTTTTATGCCGAACATCATGTTTTTGTTTTTGGGAATTTCTGTTTTGGAAGATTCGGGTTATATGGCAAGAGCGGCATTTCTTTTAGACAGGCTTATGCATAAGATCGGGCTGCATGGAAAAAGCTTTATTCCAATGATGATCGGATTTGGCTGCACGGTCCCTGCTATTATGGCGACGAGATGCATTGAAAGTAAAAAAGACCGAATAATAACTATTTTATCTTTGCCCCTTATTGCATGCAGTGCAAAATTGGTCGTTTTTACTTTGCTGATACCAGCCTTTTTTGAAAGAGCTTATCAGCCGATAGTTTTATTTTCGCTTTATTTAATAGGAATCATTTTAGCTATTGCATCCATAAAAATTTTTAAAATAGCTTTTTTTAAAAAAGAAAGTTTTTCTTTTTTAATGGAGCTTCCCACTTATCAGATGCCGTCTTTTAATAAGAGCATGCTGCATATGTGGGATAGATCGAAAGAATATTTAAAAAAGGCAGGAACTTTAATCCTTGGTTTTTCAATTTTACTTTGGGTTTTGAGTTATTTTCCAAATAAAGATGATATTTCTAAAACTTACATTGGAAAAATTGGTAAAACAATCGAGCCGGTTTTTAAACCGCTTGGATTTGATTGGAAAATAAATGCATCATTATTAGGCTCTCTTGCTTCAAAAGAAGTTTTTGTCTCTCAGCTTGGAATTATATATGCAATTAAGGATAATAAGGAAACCCATGTAATACAAAGGCGTTTGCAAGAAGATTATACCCCGATAGGGGCTTTTTCTATAATGCTGTTTATTTTAATAAGCACCCCATGCCTTGCTACAATAGCTATAACAAAAAAAGAAACAAAATCCTATAAATGGGCCTTGTTTCAAATTGTTTACTTGACTATTTTAGCTTATGGGGTAAGCTTTTTTGTTTATAGGGTAGGACTATTTTTTTTTAGGTAGGTATGTTAGAAAAAATCATAATATTTATAATCGTTTTTGTTACAATAAGCATAATTAGTTTTTTTTCTTATAAGAATATAAAAAGGAACAATTATTGCTGCAACTGTAAGAAAAATAAAATGTAAGAATTGAAAATGAACGGATTGAATTTTGCAAAATATATAATTTTTGCAGGGATCGCCATTGTATTTTTTGGTATTATACTTATGGGATTATTGAAGATAGGAGTCCCTCTTGGGAATTTTCCTGGAGATATTCATGTAAAAAAAGAAAAAATTGCGGTTTATTTTCCGATAGTATCTTCAATCTTAATTAGTATTGGTTTAACTATATTGATCAATTTTGTTTTTTGGATCATTAAAAAATTTTAAACGGACTTCATATATATTAGGTTGGCATAAATATGCTTTTTATGATTCATTTTCAGCTTGAAATAATTAGATTCATGCAATTAATGAGAAATGAGTATTTAGATGCTTTTTTTAAATTTCTAAATTTCTTCGACACCCCCAATTTTTATTACATTTTATTGCCTGTTATTTGGATAGGCTATAATAGAAAATTCGGAATCAAACTTACTATCATTATGATGTTGAGTTCAATTGTAAATGATCTATTGAAAAATATTTTTATGCTGCCTAGACCATCGGATCTTGATATAACTCTGGCTATTATTCAAGTCAAGGGCTATGGATTTCCTTCTGGCGGGGCTCAAAGTGCCTTGTTGCTACCATTAATTTTTATCGATCAGTTCAAATATAAAAAAATACCGATAATTTTAGGCTCTTTGTACTTTTTTTTAATAAGTTTTTCCAGACTTTATCTTGGAGTGCATTTCTTAACAGATATTTTTGGAGGATGGATTGTAGGAGGATTGATTTTTTTGATTTATAAATATTTGTTTCCCTACTTTAATGGCTTTTTTGAAAAAAAACCATTGTCTTTTTTTTGGATCTATCAATTGATCCTTCTGCCTTTATTATTTATACCTAAACTGTCTTTGTATGGATTTGCGCTTTCGGGAGTAGTTTTTGGATTGTTGATAGCAAGTATTAACCATCTATCGTTAAGCAATCCTAAAAATATAGGTGAGTTTTTATTAAGAACTGCTTTTGTTATTTCAGGGATTTTTTTACTTTACTTTCTATTTGAGATTAACATAATTTTTGATGAGCACGCCTTTGCTTATGTAATTGGTTTCTGGGTGGGTTTTTTATGTCCTTATCTTTATAGAAAAATTTTTTTAAAAAATAGTAAAATTAAGAATTAGGATCAACTGTAAGGCTTTTCTCATTTTTGCGGGATTATGTTTTTTTGATTATTTGCTAATCGGATGTAAGAGATTGTTTTTATTGTAATTTTTGCTTTTTTACAATTTTTCTAAATGCTTTTAATGCCTTTTTTCTTGCTGTATCAATGTCGATTATCGGATAAGGATAGGTTTTCCCGAGTACTATTTTTGCTTTTTTTAAAATATTCAGATCTGCGTTCATTGGAAAATGAATGAATCTTTTGTCTAAGTTTTTTAATTCTGGTAAATATTTTTTAATGAACAAACCTTCGGGATCAAATTTTTTGCTCTGTAAAATTGGATTAAAGATTCTAAAAAACGGGGCAGCATCTGCGCCGCAGCCGCTTGACCATTGCCAGCCCATATTATTGCTGGCTAAGTCAGCATCAACTAAATATCTATAAAAGAACTTAGCTCCTTCCTGCCAAGGCTGCAGAAGATCTTTTATTAAAAATGATGCCACTATCATTCTGCATCTATTATGCATCCAGCCAGTTTGTATAAGCTGATTGATTGCCGCATCAATGATCGGATAACCAGTTCTGCCTTGTTGCCATAGGCTTAAAAGTTTTTTATTGTAATTCCATGGGAATTTTAAAAATTCTTCTTTAAAACACTTGGATTCAGTCTGAGGAAAATGATACATTATATATTTCGAGAATTCTCTCCATCCTATTTCTTTTATGAAATCATCAGAACCATTACTTTTCTTTTTGATTTTTTCAATAATAACTTTAGGCGATATTTGACCAAAATGCAGATAAGCAGATAGTTTTGATGTTCCGTCCAGGAAAGGAAAGTTTCGGTTTTTGGAATAGTTTTTTAATTTTTTTGAAATAAAAGAGTTTAGATTTTTTTTCTCGGAATTTTTTGATAAAGTCCAATGCAACTCGAGTTTTTTTTCAAAAGCATCGTTTTTGGGCAGTATTAAGTCTTTTATGCCCAAAGATGGTATTTTATAATCTTCAAAAAGAATGTTCTTTGGTATGGGATAGCTTTTATTTATCTTATGATATTTTAAACAGCAATTCCAAAATTGAGTAAATACTTTGTATGGATGATCTTCTTTGGTTTTTATCTCATCGGGATTAAATAATAAGCAGGAATGAAAGGTTTTGATATCAATTTTTTTGTTTATTAATTTCCGAATTAATGCTTTGTCTTTTTGCATATAATCAGGTTCATAAACCCAGTTAAAATATAGACCTTCTGCTTTTGTTTTCTTTATAACACTTTCTAAGACTGTACCTGGATTCCCTTGAAATATGTATAACTTCGAGTTTATCTCACTTAGGTTTTTTGATAGAAATTCAAGAGCTTTTTTTAGCCAGAAGCCAGATCCAAAACCCAAATGCCAGTTAGTTTTGGCAATAGAATGGATATAAATAAAAATTATAGGCCTATTTTCTTTTGCGGCTCTGTAAAAGGCTTCATTATCAAGAAGTCTTAAATCTTGCCTAAACCAGACAATTATAGGGTTTTTTTTCATCATAATTTCTCTTTTTTTTATCTTATTTAAATGAAAATATTTCTTCTATCAAAAATTCATAAGCAAATATTTATTTTAATTCTTAATCATAAGTTTGGAGATTTTACTAAAGTAATGATTTAGGAGTTTTTTATAAAAAATCTATTACATAAATAATTAAATCAGGGATAATACTTATGAAGTGGAACTAAAGAAGAAAAAATATGGGTAATTGGGATAATGTTAGTAATTGGTATGATAATCTTGTTAGTGAAAAAGGACATTATTATCATGAAAATGTGATCATTCCAAAGGTTTTAAAAATTCTTGAGAAAAAAGCATCAGTCTTGGATCTTGCCTGCGGGCAGGGGATTTTAGAGAGATATTTAACTGGAGAAACTGAATATTTGGGAATTGATATATCATCTTCTTTAATTCAAAAGGCCAATCAGTACAAAAAAATTAAAAACCATAAATTTTTAGAAAAAGATATATGTCAAAAATTTGATTTGCAAAAGAAAGAGTATGAAGCAGCTACATTGATGCTAGCAATTCAAGATCTTGACGATCCTGTTATCGCTTTAAAAAATGCATATAATCATTTAAAAAAAGATGGAGTATTTATTATTGTTTTAAACCATCCTGCTTTTCGCATTCCCAGACAGACTTCCTGGCAGATAGATGAAAAACAGAAGATGCTCTATAGAAGAGTAAATGTTTATATGTCTGAGCTGAAAATTCCAATTAGTATAAGTCCTTCCAAAAAAGAAAGATCCAAAGAAGTGTTTTCTCATCATTTCCCATTATCGGTTTTAAGCAATTATTTGTCTGAAAGCGGTTTTTTAATCAGAAATATTTATGAGTGGGTATCGGACAAAAAAAGCACAGGCGGTAAATCCCGAATGGAAAACAAAGCCAGAGAAGAGATTCCCATGTTTTTAACAATTGTTGCGATTAAATAAGAATAAAAGTTCAAACTCTTCCAAAACTTTTTCTGCAGTTTACTTGATAATCGGGGGTTTTGAAATGCCCTCTTTAAGGACGTTCTTATAAAAAACTAATAAAAGCGTCAGATAGCTTAACGATAACATATAGATTTTAAGGTAAATATTTTCTGTTAGATCGCTATCCATAAAAGTCATATGAGCAACTGCCAAGATGAAAATTAAGATGAACCACTTGTGAATTAACTTCCAGATATTTATAGGAGTTTTTACATAAAGGGTAAAAAGCATTAGGATTATCATCCCGAAAAGAGCTGATTTGCCCAGTAATAGAGGAATTTTAAAGTTAAAGAAGACAAAATTCAAGCCTTGATTTATTGATCTGTTAAAAAATCTTACAGATTGAAACATAGGATGTAAAATAATGAAGATGAAAGCGATTTTTCCTGAGAGATGATGAGGCTTATATAAATAAGAAAAATTTTCAAATCCTTTAAATAGGGTGGAAAGGGCAATATTAAAGCAAAGCAGTGTTATACCTATTAAACCTAAAATATTTGCAATCGCATGGCTTATATTATTTAAATTGTAATTTTTGAGATAAGAATCTTTTGTGAAAGCCCATAAAACCATCGATATAATAATTAACAGTATTGGAATCGTCCAGATCAAAATTGTTTTTTGTTGACTTGGCATATTTTTTTTAGTTTGTCTGCAAACTGCAATATCCATAAATATTATTTTACATTCAAGAACTTTTAAGTTTCGAAATTCAGAGATTATAATTTGATGAATTTTATTAAAAATGATTAAGAAATTTTATCATAATAAAAATTAAAAATGCCCAAGATAGGACTTGAACCTACACACCTTACGGCACCAGATCCTAAGTCTGGCGTGTCTGCCAATTTCACCACTTGGGCATTATAATAATTTATTAATTTATTATTTTTTAGGGTTTAAGTCAAGAAAACTTGATTAGACGTCCAGAGCATACGCATTAAAATTAATTTTATAGAAATCTTAAATCCGAGAACTCTTCTATTTTAATTTGAGGAGGCTCATTATTATGCCATTAAAATTCAATACTTTATCTTTTTTTAATCATTTTTCAAAACTTGAAGAGCCAAGAATTGATTCGTAAAAAACTATATCCTTCATAGAAATACTATTTGTAACTCTAGGCGTTGTAATTTGTGGTGCAGAAAGTTGGTATGAGGATTTTGGTGAAGCAAGAATTAGTTTTTTAAGAAGGTATTATTCATATGAGAATGGATTAACTTAACATGTATTATCGGTAGATTATTCTCATTGCTCGATCTAGCAAATTTTAAAGCTTGGTTTATTAATTGGGTTAAAGCAATTTAAGAGAAAATTCCGGAGCTTATTGCCATTAGTTGAAAAACTTTAAGGCATAGTTTTGATAAAGCTAAAAGTTTAACTATTTGAGGGAGTAAAAAGAGCGGAGCGGTTGGATGCATTCAGAACTTATGAATGGAATAAACTCAAAAAATCTTTAAGTGTTCATCTAAACAATCAACTTAATATTATTTTTTGTATTAAGTTGATTGTAGTTTTTTCATTTCAAATATATTTGTAAAAATATCTTGCAAATATCTAGCTGCAGGATTAAGTACTATTTTAGTTATTTTGCCGTCATATTTCCTTGTGTCGGAAATAACACCTAAATTATTTTTTTTTGTGCCATTTTCCCATTCCAATTGATTTCTAAATAAAGTCCAAATAAATAATCCCTTTAACTTAAATCTAGTAAGTATATTAAAAATCTTTTCAAAATATTCTTTTTGTGTTTCTTCATCTAATTTCACTTCTTTTTCTCCCCAGTGTTGTTCGTTAGCATCACATCCGGTTTCAGTAATAGCTATTGGAGCTTTTAATTCTTTTGCCTCTTCTAAAGTTGTTTCCAAATCATCAGGGGCATATGGAGGCCCAAAACTAGATACTTTTCCACCTTCTTTTTTACATGTAGCTCCAGTCATAAAGTAATAATTTAAACCAGGTATTTTAAACTTTGATACTACACCAGGTTCTTTACCTGAACCAAAGCCTACTTTTAAGACAGGAAAACCATATGTTTGCACTCCAATAAAATCAAGAGGAGATTTTTTTTCATTCCAGAGTCTGATATTCGCAAGGAAAGGTATTCTTAATGATCCAGTTTTTAGACAATTAAATACTGCATAATGAGTTATTAAAGAAAGAGCAAAACAAGCAATTCGTTCGATGAGATTATAATCATTTGCAGGAACAAACCTTAACCATTGATGTGTTATTCCTATATTCAAATCAGGGAATTGTGTCTTAATCTTTTTATAAATAGCATAATGGGCAAGTAATATATTCTGCATATCTTGAATTGCAGCCTTTATGCTGCCTTTTCCGTTTGGATATTTCATTCTAATTTCACGTTGAAAAGCATCTACTCCTGGTTCATTAAAGGTCATCCAATTAGTAACATATTGTTTAAATTGAGGAACTAAAGTTTCTGCATATTTAACAAAATCAATAATATTTTCCTTGGTACTAAAGCCACCGCTATTTGAAAACCATTTGGGTTGGACAAAGTGATTTAATGTAACCCAAGGTTCAATGCCAGCTTTTTTTAAACACTTACAAAAATTTAAGTATTTATTAATTGCATCTTGATCATATTTATCTTTTTCAGGTTGGATTACAGATCTTTCTAAAGAAAAACGATAAGCAGTAGCACCCAAGCTTTTCAATAATTTTACAAAGTTATGAGGATCATCTAAATAGTTTCTAAAACTTGATTGAATATCGTTTTTATCGCCATCTATATGATTTTTAGGATCTTCTACCCATGAATCCCAATCGCATTTCCCAACAAAAGATGGTTTTGAAAATTTTGTGCCAAGACCGCAACTTTGAAATAAAGAATCTGAGAAGCCAAATTGTTCAACTTTGCCCTGAAGTAACTTGGATAGCTCTTGTTCAGATAACACTTTTTGCTTAGGTTGATGGTTGTATTTTATTATTTGGATGCTTTTATTTTTTAAAGTATTTATAGCAGTTAAACTAATACCTACAGGAATAGTTATTAGATGGAATGATATCTTGAAAAGAGAAACTGCATAATGATGTACTCTATTTAGAAGAGAATTCTTTTCTTTTATTTGATCTTCCTTAAAATCATATTCATATCTTTGTTCAGATGGAAGAAAACAAAATGCTAAATTTTCGAAAGATCTGCATGCAAGTGAGCACATTTTTTTAACCCTTAAATTTTTAATTATATACTGTAATATTTTATGTTTTTATTATCTATATCAAAGCTGAATGAATCAGCCCTGGATTAGAAATAAATCCAAAGGTTAAATCTCTGTTTTTTTAAGATAATGTTATTAAATATTTCAATGACAAAAAAATTGAATTATTAATCAAAAATCAATAGAGTTTATATAACATTTTTTTTAATATAAGGAGTTTTATGAGATATTTTTCTAGTTTTTTTCTTTCAATTATTGCATTATTTTCAAGTCTTTTAGCAAAGGAGTCAAATGTGGATCAAAAAGATAAAATAGTATGTATTAAAACAAATCAAGGAACGATTGAAATTAAATTAAATCCAGCTGTTGCACCAAAAGCTTGTGAAAATTTTTTAGCGCTTGTCAATAAGCATTATTATGATGGAATCATTTTCCATAGAGTAATAAAGGGATTTATGATCCAGACAGGAGATCCTACTGGAACCGGAGCCGGCGGCAAATCTTCTTGGGGAAAACCTTTTGCAGATGAATTTAGGGCGGATGTCGCTTTTGATAAACCAGGCATTGTGGCTATGGCAAATGCAGGACCTAATACAAATGGTTCTCAGTTTTTTATCACCACAGCTAAAACTCCATGGCTGAATATGCATCATACAATATTTGGCGAAGTTGTAAAAGGCTATGATGTTGTTCAGAAAATTGAAAGATCAAGTGTAGATTTTTCAGATAAACCTATAGATACACAAAAAATAATTAAAGCTTATGTAAAATAGGATTTTATATGACTGAAAAACTAAAAAGTAGCTGTGGTTTAGATTGCGCTATGTGTCCTGCCTTTATAGCTTATCAGACTAATGATGATAAACTAAGAGAGCAGACGGCAATAGAATGGGGTAAAAATTATAATCATCCGTTCAAAAAAGAGATGATCAATTGTGCAGGATGTTTATCTAAAAAAGATCCTCATATTGGTCATTGCGAAATGTGTTCAATACGAAACTGTGCGAAAATCAAAAAAATCAAATATTGCTATAAATGCTTGGATTTTGATTTTTGTGATGTTAGAAAAGACTTTGAAAGTCAATCAGGTCTGAACATCAAGCAAATAAGTGAAAATTAATTTTTAAATATATTCTTCTCCTTTTTGGGGAGAAGAATATAAATTGTTCTATCGAAATTTTAACATTAATATTCTAAATTTTTTTATGGTTTAAATCTTTATTTGCACCTATAAATAAAAAAATTGGAATGGAAGCTAATTGTAAAACAATTGAGAATATTACAAGATAAATAATAGAAGTGTCATAAAAAAAGCCCATAATAACGCTGCCAAGAGCCCAGAATAGACCAAAAGACATATTTAACATTCCGTAAGCAGAAGCTCTTTTATCGGGCGGTGCTAATGATGGAACAACAGATCTCATTATAGATTCCTGAGAGCCCATGCCTATTCCCCAAAAAATCATACCTATGAAAATCAGTTGAAAATTCCCTTGAAAAACTAAAGGTGCAAAAAAGGCAGAAATTAAAGTAGCCAGAGCTAAAACCTTTATGCCTTTAGAATCAAATAATTTCCCCATAATTAATGCTGAGAGACCGTCAACGCCCATTGCAATCGAATAAAAAAACGGTATCCA
Organism: Parachlamydiales bacterium; assembly: GCA_041661445.1. Taxonomy (GTDB): domain Bacteria; phylum Chlamydiota; class Chlamydiia; order Chlamydiales; family SM23-39; genus JBAZUK01. The sequence goes on along the minus strand of JBAZUK010000002.1, from coordinate 128,124 downwards.
GATTGGAGAAAATGATGCTTTTTGAAAATGGAAGGAGATTAATGTGAAATTAACAAAACCCATAGCAAAAAGTCCGACAGCTAGGATATAGAGCCAATATTTTTTGTCAAATTTAGAGTTGGTATATTGTTTTTCCATTTTTTCTGGCTTAGGATAATTGAATCTTGTGATGAATAATATGATGATTGAAAAAGCTGCAGGAATAGCCAGAATAGCAAATCCAAATCGATAGCTTTCTTTAAAAAATAAAAGAATTGTAATTGCAAGCGGACCTATGATTGCGCCTATTTGATCTAAAGCCTCATGAATACCGAAACCAAGACCTCTTCCGATTTGTTTTGTGGCATAAGATAACATTGCATCTCTAGGAGGCACTCTAATAGCTTTTCCCAATCTTTCAAGAATGATGAAAAATCCCGCTGTGACCCAGCTATTTGTTGTAGCCAGAAGAGGAACTGCTGATAAATTTATTACATAACCAATAATAGTCATTAGCCAATATTGCTTTGTTTTATCACTGATGTATCCGAAAATTCCTCTTAAGACATAGCCCGCAATTTCGGATAATCCGATTATTATTCCAACTGTAGCTCCGCTTGCCTTTAAAATGGAGAGGTATGCTCCAATTATGCTTTTTGATCCTTCATAGGTGATATCAGCAAAAAGGCTAACGACCCCAAGTAAGATAATGAATTTTATAGCATTGGATTTTTGCATTTTTTTTTACATGTTTTTTTAATTTCATGATCTTATAAATAAAATATTCGTAATTTTTTTTTAATCATTATTTTGAAATAAATCTTAAAAAGACCTAAGAATTAGGGAAAAAATCTAATTTTTATTTATTTTTTTGAGGTTTAAATGGTGAAATTTTCTTTAAATTTCAAAAAAGAAGCGTAAATAGTTGCTGCAATTGATTGAGCAATTATACCAAAGATTATTTTCTCGCTACATTGAGCTTGTAATATGTGAATTTCATTTATAAGATAAACTTTGGATTCTAGAATTGGTATTGACATTGCAATTTTTTCTGCTTCGCGAAGTATTGTTAAAGATTTCTCGGGGAGTAGAGCTTTTAGATATGCATCTGAAACATTCATTAAATTCCTGACTTTATTAATCGGCTCAGTTATTAAACTTGCAGATATTAAAGCTTTTTGTAATACCCTAAGTGCATCTTCTTGCTTCTTGGTTTTTAGATATTCGTCTGAAATTTTTTTTAAGTGAGGTGATTTGAGGTTTTGGTCCGGTATTTGATCAATAATCCTTTCCGCTTCTAATAAGAAATTCCAGGCTCTTTCTAGTTTATTATTGCTTAAATAAGTGTTAAAAAGTTCCAGGTAATTATTGCAGAGATCTATCAATAAACCAGATATATATTCAGGCTCTTCTGTTAAAATTGCTGTTGCTTCTATTTTTTGCAGTAATCTAAAGACTTCCTTGAATTTTCCTATCTTTAAATATCCTCCTGAAATGTTTTCAAGCAGTTCGGCCTTTTTTTTGAGGGAATATATTAAATCAACGGTTCTTTCTGCGTCTAAGAGCAATCTGAACAGATCATCTATTTGATCCGATTTCAAATAAGCTTTGGCAATTTCCACTTGGAGCAGACACTTGTTCTCTTTGTCATACAACTGATTAACAAGTTTTTCAAGATTCTTTAGTAATCTAAGACAATTTTGAGATTTACCGAGTTTGAAATAAGCATAGAAAATATTAAGGTGAAACTGACATATATCCAGCAATAGTTCAGATTTGCATTCTGGATCGGCTATTAAATTTACTGCTATTTCGGCTTCTCTTAATACTCTTAAGGCATTTTCTAATTCATTATTTTCCAGATAGGAGCAGGCTATGTTAATCAATTGCAGGGATTTATGTTCAGGATCGGGAATCACACCCGCGATTTTTTCTGCATCATCTTGTCTTTCTACCGAGAGCAAGAAAATGTTCACTCTTGCGGCTGCTTGATAGCATTTAGTGTTTTCAATAATGGTTAAAGCTAATGCGATGTTTCTATTTAAAATTATTTCAATTAAAATTGCTTCCAAGTCATCATTAGAAATTCCGGTTAGATTTTTTTTATAAATGAAATCAACCTTAACGTCGGCAGGGGCTAGTTCCTTAAAAATTTTATTGCAGCGGGGACAGTTAATTCTATTCGCCGGTCCTGCAATACTTTTTCTTAAACAATCCTTGCAGAAAACATCATCACAGACTTTTTTTATTCTAAATAAAGTACTATTCTCTTTAGGGATATAGCCAATAGTTACGGCTATTCCCGGATGGGATGGCAGATTTGCAGTTCTATTACATAATGAACATATTTCTGATGTCATAAGCTTAACCAAAATAATAATTAGTCAGTTAATATAATTATAATTAATGATTTTATATAAATGAATAAATTTTAATATTAAAAAAATTTTTATGAAGTATGAAATTATTATTAATAATTTTAATTATTTTTTTTTGAGTTAATTTTGTAAGCCTCTTCAATAATTTTTATTGAAGAGGATGTTCCTATCCTGCTGGCACCAGCTTTTATCATAATCAAGGCATCTTCTATCGATTTGATTCCGCCTGAGGCTTTTACGTACATATCATTACCAATAATTCTTTTCATCAATGCAACATCTTCTTTCGTTGCGCCTTTTTTAGAAAAACCGGTCGATGTTTTGACAAACTTGGCATTTGCTGCCTTAGCAAGAGCGCAGGATATTATTTTTTCTTCATAAGAGAGTTCTGAAGTTTCGATTATTACTTTTACGGGGAAAGGGGAAGCGGCAGCTACAACAGCCTTAATTCCTTCGAATGCAGTTTTATAATCCTTAGCGATGATAGCTTTATAATCTATTACCATGTCGATCTCTTTAGCTCCGCTTATTATCGAATTTTTAGCCTCTAGTGCTTTTTGAATAGGGCTGGAACTTCCCAATGGGAAATCAACTACTGTAATAGGAATTGTTTTATGATCCTTTAATAATCTTACTGCTAGGGGAATATATTTAGGCATTATGCATATAGTTTTGAAATCATATTTTATTGCATCGGAGCAGGCTTTTTTTATTTCTTCTTCTGATACGTCATTTTTCAATAATGTGTGATCAATATAAGATGCAATTTTTTTTATAATATTTTGATTGTCTTCTGTTTCTTCCATAATTTTGAATATTAAAACTAATTAAAACTATTTAATTTTTTTGTTACTTCAAAAAGGGCATTTGTTATTTCGGTGTTTTTGGATTCGAGGTTATTTTTAATAGTTGAAACACTGGTCATGACTGTTGAATGATCTCTCTTAAAATAAGAACCAATTTTCATATAGGGCATCTTTAAAAATTCTCTACATAAATACATGGAAAACTGTCTTGGCAAAGTACATTCTTTTGTTTGAGATTTACCTAAAATGTCTTTTGATGTGATCCCAAAATAATTAGATACTTCATTTAAAATTATTTCAGGATTTAGTGAAATTTGGTTTTCTTTGTTTAATAAATCTGCTAAATATTTTTTGACACTCTCCAGCGTCGGATCCCTATTATCGATATTTGATTTTATAGATATAGTTTCTAAAGATTTTTTTATTGAAGATACATTTGTAAAGTTATCTAAAACGTATTTTTCTATATCCGAATCTAAATTAAGAGTTAAATGCTTGGACTCATTATTGAAAACAATTTTCATTTCTTTTTTTTCCAGTTTTTCGATTGGCAATGATATTCCCCATTCAAACCTACTGATTAATCTGGGTTCGATTTCAGCGAGCGAGTTAGCAGCGCCATTAGAGCTTATAATTATTTTCTTGTTGCTTGAATGCAGAGTGTTGAAAGTATGAAATAATTCTTCCTGGGTTGCATATTTTTTGGACAATATCTGGATATCATCGATTATCAGGACATCTAGGTTCCTATAAGTTTTTCTAAATTCCTGCATAGTTCCATTTCGTATCGATTGGACTACATGATTAGTGAATGTTTGAGTATTTACATAAAAAACATTTAATTGTCTTTCTTTAAATTTATGAGCTAAAGCTTGTAAAAGATGTGTTTTCCCGCTGCCTTTTGGACCGTAGATGAAAACCGGATTAAAGATAGAATCTTTTGTGCACATTTCTTTCAAAAGCTTAAGGGTCATTAAGTTTTTTTCAGTTGCAACAAAATATGAAAAAAGAAAATTAGGATCTAAGGGATCAGATCCTAACTCGAATTTATTTTCATTTACCAACTTAGGCTTTTCTTTCATGTTTTTAATTGAAAGATGAACCTTGATCTTATGAAAATTGTCGTTATAGAATCCCTTTTTTAGTATTGGCAGTATATGTTCTTGAAACCATTGAGCCTGGAAATAATTTTCAGCTTCTAGATATAAATTGCATGCATCAAATTTGATAATTTTAAGACCGCGAAGCCATTTATCGACGGTCGATACACCAATTTTTTTTTCTAAATCGTCTAAAAAAAGTTTCCACGCTTTCATATTTTCATTAATTTTTTCTTAGCTGTTTTATTCATGATCCACTGTTGTAAAATTCCAAATAATGAAAAGAACAGATAGTAAATATTCAAACCTGAGGGCATTTTATAAAATATGATAGTAAAAACTATCGGCATGATCGTTGTCATGACCTGCTGTTGTTTTTGCTGATCAGTCATTTGACCATCGACTGGTTTCGGGGTGGAGAATTTAGATTGCAGAAACATTACTACGCCCATGATGATAGGAAGTAAGTGGAACTGTCTTCCGATCAATGGAATAGGCATGCTCCAGCTAAACAAAACGTCAGGAGCTGTCAGGTTTGTTATCCATCCCGGGATAAATGAGGCTCCTCTTAGTTCAAAGGTTGATTTTAAAAGATCAAACATGCCGATTAAAAAGGGAAGCTGAATAATCAAAGGAAAACATCCTAGCAATGGATTTGTTCCTTTTTCACGATATAGATTCATTACCTCGATTTTTGCTTTTTGAGGGTTTTTAGCGTGTTTTTTTTGAATAGCTTGAATTTTTGGGGAAAGCTCCTGCATCTTCATCTGAGACTTTATAGTCCAGGCATTTAGCGGATATAGCATTATTCTTAGAACCAATGTCAATAATATTATTGAAAAACCCCAGGAATGCGTAATTTTATAAAAAACCTGCATTAAGCTAAACATTAGTTTTGCAAATGGTTCTGAAATAAAAGCAAAAAATCCCTGAAAACTTCTTGCAGCTACATAATTAGGGTTATAGCCTGTGATCGCATTTGAATAAGTTTCATCCACAGAGGATAATATATCTTTTGCAAGAGGTCCTGCAAAAACTCTGAAGTTATATTTTTGGGAAGCTGATTTTAAAGGCAAAAACATTTCGTACCCTGGATATTTATCAGCAGGATATAGGTGATATTGACTATCAATTAAACTAATTCTTGTCGGTATTAAGTTGCCCGCTATGTTCATGCATTTATATCCGGAAGCTATTTCAGTCAAGGGGTCAAGAATGATTCCTAAAAATCCATTGGAATTGCAAATCCAGTCGGGATAAACAGTAGATACGGTTGTCTGTGTTTTAGGAAGAGATATTTTATCAACAGTATCTTTATTCTTATTTGATGTTTTTATTTTTAAGATAGGCTCATATTTTCCTGAAGTAAGCTCAACTTCAGGGATTCCTGTAGTTAGCCATAAACCCTTTGCATCGCCTTCGATAGAAATACTCAAATCAAAAGTATAAGGAGCTTCTTTAGAAAATTGATAAGTTTTTAAAATTCTTTTACTAGGAAGAACGAGTTCAAACTGTATTAAATCTTTATCAAGTCTAACTAGTTCATAGTTGGCATTCTCCAGATCTTCTGTTTCACTGACCAAATTCAATGAGTAATATTTTGGCAGAATATTTTCATTTGAACCAATTATCTGTCTTCTAATAAGGGGATAATATCCGCTTAATTTACCATTTCTTTCTTCAATTTTATTATTTTCAAAAATATTGTAAGGATGAAGCGGGAAAGTTGCATTAACTTCAGAAGTATCTTTCATTTCTCTATCAAAATCAATTTCATTTACAACGCTTTGAGAATTTGTTTTTGATTTAAAGGGTAAGTTTATTTCGCAAAGGGCTCCGCCGGTAGATGAAAAAACAAGTTGCTGAAACTCATTTTCGATAACATAATAAGTCTGTTTTCCTGTTTTAGGAAAGGATCTTTTTGTCAAAGGTTTGACTTCGCTTTTAATTGCAGTTGTTTGCTCTTTTGAAACAGTTTCTTTAGCAGGTTGAACCTTTGCAGGAGGAAATATGAATTGAATGAAATAAAATGTTGACGCTAAGAGTAAAACAAAAAAAATTGTACGTTTATCCATGAATGTAAATCCTTACTTAGTTAGTAAGTTTATTGTAACAAAAAATTTATAAGCAGACTAGATATTTTGTTTTTTTTCCATCTGATTTAAGAAATGAGAAAATAAATCGGTGGCCCGGAGATTATCGAGCCAGTCATCTTCTAAAATTTCTTCTATTGGAGGTAACATGTCCAAGTTTTGGGCTTTTTCTAGGAAACTAATAGATTCTTCATACTTTTTACATAATGAATATAGGGTTGCAAGATGATAATAGGCATGCTGATTGCCAAGCTGACCTGCTTTGATAAGTTTTTGCTCGGCTTGAAGATAATATTGGTTTTTTGACTCATCATCTGAGAGGGTTTCATAAGAATAGGTCATAAGTGCTAATCCCCATTCCAGCCATACATTTTCATCTTCAGCATCCTGCTTGATGGCTAATTTGAAACAGTTGTTTGCCTTCTCGAAATATTCGCTTTTTGAATTAACTTCCAGCATATGTGAAAAACATAACGCTAATTTGAAGTGGATCTTAGGATAATCGGGATCAACCAATAATACATTGTTAAATAGTTCAACTGCCTTTAAATAATAGCTTTCTTTTTCATGCAGATCCCCTAATAAGTCTAAGGATATTGCATAATGAAATATCCATTCCGGGTGAGAAAGAAGAGCGTTTTTTTGAAGGTTAAGGCCAGATTCGAATTGTTTTACAGCATCTTCTAATGTTTTTTGGCTTAAGGTTAATTCTCCCAAATAAGTTAAGGCTTTGGCATAGTCAAATAATACACAGGGACATGAGGGTTTTAAGTCTATTGTTTTGTTGAAGAATTTAATAGCTCTTTCAAGCATATCGATATCTTGAAGTTCATATCCGATTTTAGTATGGCTTTTGGCAAGCTCATGCCAAAGCTCAGGGTTGGATCTATCGATAGATAGGCCAATTTGAAATTTTTCAATTGCAAAATGGTCATAATCAATATCATTATAATATATTGCAAAAGCATTCATGCAAATTCCATAAGCATACCATAGATCATTTTCTTCAGAATATGATTCAGTTGCTTTTATTATTTTATGCTCAGCTTCGACTATTAAATCCAATCTGTTTGTGTAGGCTCCTAGCAAGGCTAAAGATTCTACCCATTGCCCGGTAATCTGATTTGATTTTTTATTTCTTCTTTTTGCTCTGATACATTTTTCGATAGAGGCTCTTAACATTTTGCTGTCTTTATTTAATTTTCCGCTCTCGCCAAGCAAATTGGCCCAATCAAGCCAAAGATTTTCATCTAGCGGGTTCATTTCCAAGCTAATTTCATAATGTTTATTAGCTAGATCCAAATACTCATCATCTAAGGTGTTGATATAAAGCTGGGTATAGGAATGTGCTATAGCTGACCATGCATCTAGGTATTTTATAGACTTTTCTGCTGCCATCTTGAAATAATTTATTGCTTGAACGTATATGTTGTTTTCATTGATCAATAAACCCATTTTCATATAAGCGTTGCCGAGATCGTAGTAAAACGGGGCAGAAGCTTCGTTTTGATGAGCTAAAGATTTATGAAATTCTTCTATCGCTTTTTTTAGGTCAATAGCTTCTCCCGAATGGGTAGCAATATGGGTATATATAAGAGCATTATCCCAATGTAATTCCGATAAAACATTCTCAGATTGGTTTTGTGATAGAAAAATCGCATGCTTATACTTTTTTTTAGCTTCTAAAAAAAAGTGGTATTCATCTTTTTTGGTGCCGAGAACAAATAATACATTTCCCCAGGCCCACCAAAAATCAAAAATTTCAGAGTCCAGACTGGTTGCGATTTTAAAGTTTTTGCTGGCAAGCTGCAGAGCTTTTTCATCGTCTGACTGGCAGCCATACTCAAAAAAAGCGAGGCCTTGTCGATACCATATCAAAGGATTTGATGGATCTAATTGTGCAGCTTCATTAAATAACTTCATTGCGGATAAATCATCTTTAGAAAGTAGGTTTTCGGCATTTAGCAGAAGTTCGTTTGAGATCTTTTTCTTTTCTTCTAACGGCAAATTCATTAGTTCATCTGAAATATTTGTAAGCTTTAATCCTTTAGCAAAGCTTTGAGGAAAAAACTTATTGTAGAGCTGTTGTATGAAATGAACTTGCTGCATAATATTTTACATCACTTTAAGCTTAATTTATTATAAATTGCCATCTGATTTTTCTCAAATAATTAGCTAGTTATTTTACGGCTATAAGAAAAGATTTTTACAGAATTAAGTGATATTTTAAAAGTAAAATTTTTCTTTGTTAAGAATGAAATAAGATAATTATTATTTTTTATAAAAACACTTTATTTGTTTTATAAATATTTTTTGTCTTAATTATTTAAGAATTTCTTTTTTTATATTCCTAAAGCATAAGGATTTTTAATTTTATTCAATTCTATGATTAGCTTTTTTTCCAAAAATTAAAATAGCTAATAAAAAAAATATTTACAGTTGTTTTTTTTCATTTTCTTAACTGTTGGTAAATTTTTTTTTAAGTTTTTTGGAGCTTTTTTTGAAAAAAATTGAATAAAATTTTACAGGTCAATATATATCAAAATATAGGATAAAAATTTTAGTTTCTATGAATTTAAATTTTTTTAAAAAAAAGTCAAATAATAATTTTAAGGACAAAAAAAGTCCATTTCCGTATTGGAATCAGAACATTGAGGATGTTTTGAAAAAAATGCAGTCTAAAATTGAAGGATTGTCTGATAATAATGCCAAGGAAAGATTAAAAAAAAGTGGAGGAAATTTCCTGCATCCTCCAAAAAAAGAACATAATTTTTATATCTTTTTAAGGCAGTTTAAAAGTCCATTAATTTTACTGTTTCTTTTTACCGCATTTTTATCCCTGATTTTAAAAGAGCACACTAACTCAATAATTATATTTATAATAGTGCTCGTCAGCTGTGTTCTTGATTTTTTCCAACAAAAAAAAGCAATTAACCTGACCCAGAAATTACTATCTTTGGTAAAAACCAAGTGTGAAGTAATAAGAGATAATAGATCCCTTGATGTTCCAATAGAAAAAGTTGTTGATGGAGATATAATTGCGTTAAATGCCGGAGATGTCATACCGGCAGATTTGCTCATTATAGAATCTAAAGATCTTTTTATTGATGAATCAACTTTGACCGGAGAAGCCTTTGGCGTAGAAAAAAAAGAAGGCATATTGCCGATAGATGTTGTGCCAGCTAAAAGAACCAACTCTCTTTTTATGGGTAGCCATGTTATTAGCGGATATGCGAAGGCGATTGTTGTAAATAGAGGAGAAAATACCCAGTTTGGAAAAATTATAGAAGAAATTAAAGCAAAACCAATGCTCACAGATTTTGAAAAATCAATAAATAATTTTAGTTTTTTTCTGCTGATCGTCACTTCAATATTGGTAAGCTTTATTTTTGTCTTTAACATATTTTTCCATAGACCGATAATAACTTCATTAATGTTTGCTTTGGCTTTGGCAATAGGACTAGCTCCCCAACTGCTTCCTGCTATCATAAGCGTTAATCTAGCTCATGGGGCTAGAAAGATGAGCCAGAAAAAAGTTATTATAAAAAAGCCCTCATCTATCGAAAATTTTGGTTCAATAAATGTTTTGTGCTGTGATAAAACGGGAACTTTGACTGAAGGTACAGTGAAGTTCCATTTAGTTCAGTCTTTTGGTTGCAGCGATGAAAAAATTGCTTTGTTTGCCTTTTTGAATTCAGCTATCCAAACAGGTTATTTAAATCCGATAGATAAAGCAATCCTGGATCATTTTAAGTTTGATATTTCTTCTTATAAAAAAATCGATGAAATTCCTTATGACTTTTCCAGAAAGCTTTTAACTGTTGCGATCCAAAAGGAAAATGAAAAAATCGTAATAACAAAAGGGGCCGTTTTACAAATTTTGAAAGCCTGTTCATATATAGAGATAGCAAATGAGACTAAAGAAGATATAAGCGGGCACTTGAGTGCATTGCAAAGCAAATTTGAATCGTTTGCTGCTGATGGGTTTCGCGTGATTGGGTTATCTTATCGTTTATTAAAAGGGGATGTTATTGAAGAAGATGATATTGAAAATGGTATGATCTTTTTAGGTTTTCTGGTGTTTTTTGATCCTTTGAAAAAAGATGTAAGAAAAACCCTAGAGGAAATGAAAAAATTTGAAGTAAGTCTAAAAATTATCACGGGAGACAGCAGGTTCTCTGCATCTTATGTATCAAACCAACTGAACTTAGGATCAAAAGTTGTAATTGGTTCTGAACTAATAAAATTAAATGAAGATGAATTTACAGAAGCAGTCAATAAAAATAACGTTTTTGCCGAGATTGAGCCTAGCCAAAAAGAAAAAATTATCCAGGCTCTAAAAAAACAGAAAAACGTTGTTGGATACCTAGGTGATGGAATTAATGATGTTTCGGCTCTGCATAGCGCTGATGTCGGAATAACTGTAAATACTGCAGCAGATGCTGCAAGAGATGCCGCGGATGTTGTCCTGCTGGATAAAAGTCTGCACGTTCTTTTAGAAGGAATTGAAGAGGGAAGAAGAACATTTGCCAATACTTTAAAATACATATTCATGGCATCAAGCGCAAATTTCGGAAATATGTTTTCTGTTGCTGGAGCTTCTTTGTTTTTAAATTTTTTGCCGATGCTACCTGAACAGATATTGTTAACAAATCTTCTTACCGATGTTCCTGAAATGACAATCCCAAGTGATTTTGTCGATTCAGAAATTTTAAAAAAACCTGTCAGACTAAATATTAAATTCATTATGAATTTTATGCTCATTTTCGGCCTTGTCAGCTCAATATTCGACTTTACAACCTTTTTTTCTCTGATATATTTTTTTAAAGCAGACGTTTCGCAGTTTAGGACAGGATGGTTTTTAGAATCCATAATATCTGCAGCTTCAATCATCCTAGTTATTAGAACGAGAAAAGCATTTTTTAAAAGCAGGCCGAGTCTTCCGTTAGCCTTATCTATTTTGACAATGATACTTTTAACGCTTGCTATTCCATATACCCCTCTAGCTTCCTGGTTTAGTTTTGTGATTTTGCCAAAAACGTTTTATTATTTTATTTTTGGTGTTTTGATCCTATATGTAGGTTTGGTCGAGATTGTAAAGAAAATGTTTTATAAAAAATATTTTAATTAAATAAGCAGACCTAACAATTGAAAGATAATTTGTGTCTTAAAAAATTAAATTTTGAGCAGATGTTAGGTTGTAGAGGAAGTCTATAAGACCTCCTCCTATTTGATTTTATTTAAGTTTTTTATCGATAATTGCAGTGACGGCAATGTCCGACCAGACATTTAAAGTCGTTTCAACCATGTCCAAAAAGGTATAAAACGGAAGAATTATTCCCATAATTTTTAGAGGAACTCCCATGGCAACTAAAAATGTGCTGCTTAAGAAAAAGCAACCCATAGGAACCCCGGCATTTCCAATTGCAGCTATGGTTGATAGAATTATCCAAAGACAATAATCCCAAATATTAAAAAGCACACCATTCATTTGTGAAACAAAAATTACCGTTGTCAATATAAAAGCAGCGCAGCCATTCATATTAATTACTGTGCAAAGCGGCAGAGAAAAATTGGCGAGCCTTGGTTTAATATTCAAGTGTTTTTCAGCACAATGCAAGGTTACCGGCAGAGTTGCGTTTGATGATTTAGAGAAAAAGGCCAATATTAGAGCTCTTATAGATCCTTTTGCAGTCTTTAATGGAGAAATTCCTTTAGATTTAAGAAGCAATGGGATTACTACAAGTCCTTGTAAGAAGTTTGCTCCTAATATTACGCTTAAGTAAAGAATTATATTTTTAAATTCATTTGAGTTTTGTCTCGCTTCAGAAACCAACAGTGTAATAAAAGCCCAAATCCCAAGCGGCATTAAAAGCACAATAAATTCAGTGGCCTTAAGTATCAATTTAAAAAATGATGAAAAAAAATTGCTTAATACCAATCTGTTTTCTTCAGGTATTTTTAATGCAGCAATTCCTAGAAAAAAGCTGATAAAAGCGATGCCAATTACATTGTTTTCCAAAAAAGCTTTTATAACATTTGAAGGAACGATATTTAAAAAGAATGAGATATAAGAGTTTTGCTCAATTTGAGAATGATCCCAATCGAATGAAGAAAGTATTTGGTTATTAGATGGATTTATTATTATGTATAATATTAACGCTATTGTTGCTGCAATAACTGTTGTAAGTATTGTATAAGTAAAGATTTTCCTGCCTAAGGTTTTCATCTCTCCAAAACTAGGCATCCCTAAAAGAGTAGAAAAAATTGCTAAAAAAACAATAGGTGAGGCTATGAATTTTAAAAAATTCATAAAAAGAGCTGCTATGGTTTCAGCAGTTTTAAGGATAAATTCAAAATGCAAAAATCCTGTGATAATTCCTAAGAGAATTGCAATAAATATTAATAAATATGATTTTATGATTTTCATAAAAAAATTTCCTTTTTTTATTTAAGTAATTTTAAGTAACAAGTTTAATGAATTTTAATAGAAATATTTATGGTCATGCGCATTGCGCGCAACAAATAAGGAAACAGAAAAACAAAGTATTAATTATTTTTATTTTCATGCAAGTAATCTTATTCATAAAATTGTGGAAAGTCAAGTTTAGAATGAAATTATTGTAAAGCATAGAAATTTTTATGTTTTGTTTTGGCAAGTGTTTTTGCTTAAATCAGAGCAATGCAAAAAAATGCTGTATATATAATAGATAATAACACCGTTTTTTTAAGTCCATCATTTAATAAGGAAGGGGTTTTAAAATTCATTATTAATTTAAAAGGAACAAAAAAAATAAAAACAGAAGAACATAAAATGATTGGTTTTTGAGAAAAGTTAAAAAATATTAGTGGAGTAATAAAAGCTAAAAAAACACAAATAAAATATTCAATTTGAGCAAATTTTTTTCCAAACTTGACAGCTAAAGTATTTTTATTTGCCTCTTTATCTGTAACCATATCTCTTATATTGTTAATTATTATAACTGCTGCAATTAGAAAGCCCGGACCAAAACCTAAAAGAAAAGGTGTAAAAGAAAGCTTTAAGGTTTGTAAATAATACGTTCCCCATACAGCAAAAGGCCCAAAAAATAGCAGCACCAAAATTTCGCCCAGGCCTATATATCCTAATGGATGCTTCCCTCCGGTGTAAAAATATCCTGAAATTATTGGCAAAGTGAATAGTAGAGCAATTAGCATACCTCCTCTTAGAATCAGAAGTATTCCAATTATGAACGCAGCTATAAAAGATATTAAATAGGCTGTTTTTATCTGATCTAATGAAGTCGTCTTCTTCTGAATAGTGCTCAAAGGCGCTATTCTTTTGTCTGTGTCTGCTCCTTTTATATAATCAAAATAGTCGTTGCTCAGATTTGTTCCTAAATGAACAAGGAGCCCATATATATATGATAGGACAAGAACAATAACATTTAACTTAATTTCTCTATGCGCAAGAAATGCACCGATTGTTATGGGACAGATTGAAACTATTAAAGTTTCAGCTCTTGCAGCCTGGAACCAGATTTTAAATTTTTCTCGTTTCATTCTCGATAAATTTTCTAGTGCTTCTTTAGTGCTATTTGTTTAAAAAAAAATGTAAAAAACAGATTTTCAACAAAGTATTGGGAAAAAACTCAATACTTTGCTCATCTTAATCTTAATTACTAAATCGTTTCAGGAAAATCTCTATCTAAAACTGTTTTTCTGTTGGCTTCTTTTGCTTTTTGAGCTGCTTTTATGCACTCTTTTTCAACAATGCTTGATAAAGTGTCGATAGCTGACTGAGAAGTATTTAATTCAAATTTTTCTCTGATCATTTTTTTTACTTTACTAACTACTACATATGTTTCTGTCATATAATATCCTTGTATTTTAAAAGTTATTTAAAAAAAATATTACAAGAGAAGAAAAATTTTTGATAGTAAAAATATTTTTTTACTAATTAATCTGTCTATAATAAAATCTTCTAAGGACTTTTACATAAATTTTTAATTTGTTTTCAAAAAAAGCTTAAAAAAATATAAAACCCTGAGTTTTTCATGTTTAAAAAGTCTAATCTTCTGAATGGAGATTGTTTTTTAATGCTGTAATATGATAAAAAAACTTTGATAAATAAATAATCTCAAAATATCATGCGCAAAATAGGTTTAATCGGTATTGGCAATATGGGGCTGGCGATGGTTCGGGGAGCTCTTTTTTCCAAAGTTTTTACTTCAAATGACTTTTTGGCTTATTCTAGAAATCTTATCCGTCAAAGAGAAGTAAAAGATCTGACAGGCATTGACTTCACGAAATCATTGCAGGAAATTGCTAATTGCAAGCAGATTATAATTGCTACTAAGCCTCAAGATATTGCAGAAGTGCTGAACCTACTTGAAAAGCATATTACAAATAATAGCTTGATTGTAAGTATCGCTGCCGGTGTAACATTAAAAAGTTTAAAAAAATACTTAAAAGGCAAGGGGCATATTATTAGGGTTATGCCAAATACTCCTATTGAAATTTGTCAGGGAGTCTCGGCTCTTGCAATTGGAGAAGAATGTAATGAAAAAGATATTTGCTTAGTTAAAAGTTTTTTTTCAGCCATGGGTAAAACTTTTATTGTCAAAGAAGATTTTTTTGATATTGTTTCAGCTCTCTTTGGATCTGGTCCGGCCTATTTTTTTTATTTTATAGAATCAATGATCGATGCGGCTGTTAAGGAAGGTTTAGATAAGAAAGTTGCTTGCGATATGGTAATAGGTACGTTTGACGGAGCCATGCAATTATTGAAAAATTCTATTCAAGATGTGTCATCTCTGCGTAAAATGGTAACAAGTCCTAAGGGATCAACTTTTGAAGCAATTAAGGTTTTTGACAAGAGTAGTTTTTTTGAAATTATTCATAATGCTGTAAAAGCTGCCATTTCTCGCAATAAGGAGTTGGGAGAAATTTAAAGTTTGGAGACAGTTCCTGTGAACAATGAGTCTTATGTATTAGGAAATTATGGTTCTGACCTTTGTTTTAAGTAAAATTAAATTTTTAGATGGAAGGTAAAGATAAATTTTAAATAATTTTTTAAATTCTAATAATTATAATTCCTTATAATTAAAAACAAAAAATATCTTCAATCGTTAAAAAAACAAAAAATCTTATAATTTTTTGAATAATTTATGGTTTTAAAACTTAAAACAGTTTAATCGCTTTTATGTTTTAAAAGCTTGTTTCTTAAATCTATAAAAGCTATAATTTTGTATTCGGAATCCTGGTGAAGGAGGCTCCCTTGGAAAGTGTCAAAAATCAAGAGTTTTTACTAGTAGATAATAATAATTTATTGGAAAGTAAGACAACTAAAATAGATGATCTATTAAAAGAAAAATTTGAAAAAGCTTTCCATAAAACGACTTCTCAGGTGATGGTCAATGAAATAGTTAAAATTGCAATCGAGCATTCTCCTATTGATTTAGCATACGCTGCATGCCATTTGCCGGCTCATGCAAGATCAATTTTATATGATAATTTGCCTAATCGCGATTCAAAGATAAAATTCATTATCAATACAACTTCAGACACTAGACTCATAATTTTTAGATTCATGAATGAACAGGAAACAAAAAAATTGTTTGATAAAATGCCGACAGATGAAGCTGTTTCTATTTTGGATGATATGTCCGAGAGAAGATTTAAAAGGGTTATGGAGCTCATCAATCCTAAAAAAGCAAAAGAAATTCAGGAACAAAAAAAACATGAAAGAAATTCAGCCGGAAGATTAATGACTGCCGAATTTTTAGCTTTTGATATGGACAAGTCTTTAAAAGAAGCTGCAGAATACATTCAGGAGCATCCAAGAATTGATATTGCAAAAGGTGTTTTTATATTAAATAAGAATGATGAGTTGCAAGGATATGTCCCAGTTAGAAATATTATTGTAAATTCTCCATCTGCATTATTAATACAAGTAATGAGACCGGTCCTGCACACTGTGAAAGTTGATACTTCCCGAAAGGAAATAATAGATATTTTTGAAAGATACAAGTTAGCATTTTTGCCTGTTATAGATGACAATCAGAGAATGATTGGGATTATTTCCCAGGAAGATGTTTTAGAAGCGATCGAGGATGTCGCTGATGAAACTTTTGCCAAAATCTCAGGAACGGCTGAAAATGTCTCCGTTAAGGATCCGATCATGCAAAGATTTTTTGCCAGATCTCCTTGGCTTTTGGTTACCTTGATTGCAGGTCTTTTAAATGTCGTCATAATCTCATCCTTTCAGAGAAAAGAAGGCGTTCTTTTGACATTTGTTCTGTTTTTTGTTCCTTTAATTACAGGAATGTCTGGAAATGTTGGTGTGCAATGTTCGACAGTTTTGGTTAGAAGCATTGCTTTTGGTTTAATATCAAAAAACACAAGGAAAGAGACAATCAAAAGAGAATTGCTAACGGGACTCTCTACCGGTGTCATTTTTGGTATAAGTTGCGGGATAATTGTTTATTTCATTGATTATTTTACTCAATTTTCTCTTAGTGGCAATCCGCTTCTGCTTGCGGTTTTAATTGGAGCAGGTTTGATTGGAGCCTGTTTTACAGGAACAATGTTAGGAGTTTTTTCACCAGTCTTTTTTGATAAAATTGGAATTGATCCAGCGATTGCATCCGGACCTATTGTTACTGCATTCAACGATGTGCTTTCTATGACTATATATTTTGTTATTTCATACGGTCTGTCTCTTTTGTTTTTCTGTTAATTTTCTTGCTATGTTGAAGTGGATTTGATAAAATGAGATAAGCAATTAATTCCTATAAGACTATGGAAAAAAACTACAAAAGAAACTCTATTATAACAACTAATAAACATGCAAAAGATGTGTTGCCAAAAGTTTTTAGGAATATTGAAAAAAAATACTTGGAAAACCCTAAATTGATAATTAATTATTGGCCAGAAATTATCGGTCAGAAATTATCTAAAATGACTGAAGTGTTATCTTTTGAAAACAACACTTTATTTGTTTTAGTAAAAAGTTCGACTTTATATAGTATTTTAAAAACTGAAGAAAAAACAAGACTTTTAAATTTAATGCAAAAAAAGTTTTCTAAAGAAATCATAAAAAACATTATTTTTAAAATAGGGTAATTTTTAAAATTTAAAAAATGTGAGAAGGCATGACTATAATGACTGAAGAAGAAAAATACACTGCCAGTTCGATAACAGTATTGGAAGGTTTGCAAGCTGTTAGAGAAAGACCTGGAATGTACATAGGTGATACCTCCAAATCAGGGCTGCATCAACTAGTTTATGAAGTTGTAGATAACTCCATCGATGAAGCTATGGCAGGTTTTTGCTCTGAAATTACTATCACTTTATATAAGGATGGGTCTGTTAGCGTTGAAGATAATGGTAGAGGAATACCATTTGAAAGGCATGAAGCTGAATCAAATAAGAAAAAAAGAGATGTGTCAGCTCTTGAAGTCGTAATGACCATTCTACATGCCGGGGGAAAGTTTGATAAGGGATCATATAAAGTGTCCGGTGGACTGCACGGCGTCGGTGTTTCTTGTGTGAACGCGCTTTCTTCAAAATTGATTGCGCAAGTTTATAAAAACGGAAGCGCCCATGAAATGACCTTTGAAAAGGGAAAAGTTGTAAAAGATATTGCAAAAGTTGGTCCATCCGTTAAAAGAGGAACCAATATTATTTTCTGGCCCGATAGTACGATTTTTTCGGTAACTGAATTTGATTATGATACCTTGCTTCAAAGATTTAGAGAACTTGCTTTCTTGAACAAAGGAATCACAATAAATTTCATTGATGAAAGAGATGAAAATAAAGAAGATGTTCATTTTAATTATGAAGGTGGAATTTCATCATTTGTTTCCTATCTGAATACAGGAAAAGGTCCTCTTTTTCCTAATCCGATATATTTTAAGGCGGAAAAAGAAGTTCATGACGGAACTGTTATTGTTGAAATTGCAATGCAATGGAATGATACATTTACTGAAACGATGCTGACTTTTGTAAATAATATTTCTACAAAGCATGGCGGAACCCACTTAACAGGATTCTCAACGGCATTAACTAGAGTTTTAAATACTTTTATTAAAAAGGCCCAAATTCCAAAAGCTGATAAAATTACAATTAGCGGCGAGGACATGAGAGAAGGTATTACTGCAGTCATATCTGTAAAAGTTCCTAACCCTCAATTCGAAGGACAGACAAAGCAAAAGCTTGGAAATTCAGATGTTGGGTCTATTGTTCAGCAGATCACAGGTGAAGAATTAACAACATTTATTGATGAAAATCCTGCAATTGCTAAAACGATTGTAGAAAAAGTAATTGTTGCTGCTCAAGCAAGAGAGGCTGCAAGAAAAGCTAGAGAATTAACTATCAGAAAATCTGCTTTAGATTCAGCAAGACTTCCTGGAAAACTTACAGATTGCCAAGAAACAAATCCTGAAGTTTGTGAAATATATATAGTAGAAGGAGATTCAGCCGGCGGGTCTGCTAAAATGGGAAGAGATAGAAGGTTTCAGGCTATTTTGCCGATTAGAGGTAAAATTTTAAACGTTGAAAAAGCTAGGCTTCAAAAAATATTACAAAACGTTGAAGTCGGAACAATGATATCGGCACTGGGCTGCGGAATCGGCAAAGATAATTTTGATGTAAAAAAATTAAGATATCACAAAGTAATAATAATGACGGATGCTGATGTTGACGGATCACACATCAGAACGTTGCTTTTAACGTTTTTTTATAGACACATGCCGGATCTGATAGAACACAATTTTGTATATATAGCAAGACCCCCCCTTTATAGGGCAAAAAGAAAAAAAGTCATTAATTATATACATTCTGAAAAAGAGATGGATGAATATCTTTTAGAGCTTGGTGTTTCAGATCTTTTAATTAGAAAAGCAAATCAAAGCAATTCATTTGATCAAACAGAAGCAAAGGCATTAGTATCCTTAATTGTATCAGTTGAAACACTTATCTCCACTTTGGAGAGAAAAGGAATTCCTTTCAGATCGTTTATTTCTTCAAAAAACTCAAATAATCTTTACCCAAAATATCAAATGATAATAGGTACGGAAGGAAAGTTTGTTTATTCTGAAGAGGAATTGGTTGAAGAGAAAAAAGAAAATGAAAAACTTCAACTTATTCAGCATGAAGAAAGAATCAAAGCTATGCCGCAGGAAGAAGTAACTGAAGAGATGAGGATTTTTAGACCAAAAAGCCTTCCATTTATGGAGCTTTTTGATCAAAAAGCTTTTAATGAATTACAAAGCGAATTAAATAAATATGGATTGGATTTTAATAGTTATATTCACTCAGATGTAAATTTATTTGATATCATTGAAGAAGGTGATAAAATCACTTCGGTTTCTTCACTTAGAGATTTAATTAAATTTTTAAGAGATAATGGAAAAAAAGGAATTGAAATTCAAAGATATAAAGGTCTAGGCGAGATGAATGCAGATCAGCTTTGGGAAACAACAATGGATCCTACAAAAAGAACTTTGATTAAAGTAACGATTCCCGATGCAATCGCAGCTGATCATATGTTCTCTATGTTGATGGGAGAAGAAGTTGAGCCAAGACGCTTGTTTATTGAACAGCATGCTCTTTCTGTAAAGAATCTGGATGTCTAAAATATTAAAAAAATCGAGGTAAAAAAAATATGAGCTATACGGAAAATGAACATATACTTCCGAGAAATGTTGAAGAGGAGATGAGGGAAAGTTATCTTCGATATTCAATGTCAGTGATCATATCAAGAGCTCTGCCTGATGTAAGAGATGGTTTAAAACCTTCCCAAAGAAGAATTTTATATGCAATGAGACAACTTAACTTATCTCCAGGCGGAAAGCACAGAAAATGCGCAAAAATATCTGGCGATACATCAGGAGATTACCATCCTCATGGCGAAACTGTGATCTATCCTACATTAGTTAGAATGGCGCAAGACTGGAATATGCGATATCCATTAGTTGATGGCCAGGGAAACTTTGGGTCAATTGACGGAGATCCTCCAGCTGCTATGCGTTATACTGAGGCTAGACTTACTTCTTCAGCAATGGAATTGATGGAAGATTTAGATAAAGATACTGTTGATTCTATACCTAATTATGATGAAACCAAAACAGAACCAACTGTTTTTCCTGCAAAGTTTCCAAATCTTTTATGCAACGGATCTTCAGGAATTGCTGTCGGTATGGCGACAAATATTCCTCCACATAATTTAAATGAGCTGATAGAAGCGACTTTGCTTGTTTTGAAAGATGAAAGTATTTCTATTGAGAATATCATGAAAGTTATGCCGGCCCCGGATTTCCCTACAGGCGGCGTAATTTGCGGTTATAGAGGAATCAATGAAGCATATCATACAGGAAGAGGCAAGCTTTTGCTAAGAGGTGTGCTCAATTTAGAAGATCACCCAAGCGGAAAGCAATATATTGCAATTACAGAAATTCCTTATGGCGTGAATAAATCAAGACTTATAGAACAAATCGCCGAATTATTAAATAACAAGATCATTACTGGTATTTCAGATATTAGAGATGATTCGGACAAAGATGGTTTAAGGTTAATCCTTGAATTAAAACGTAATGAAATTCCTGATGTAGTTATTAACCAGCTTTATAAGTTTAGCGATTTGCAGGTAACATTCGGCTGCAACATGCTTGCCTTAGATAAAGGTCTGCCCAAGACCATGAATGTTAAAATGATGATAGCTTCATGGATAGAGCACCGAATCGAAGTCATAAGAAGAAGAACTCGTTTTGAGCTTAATAAAGCTGAAGCCAGAGCTCATATTTTACAGGGTTATCTGAAAGCATTGGATAATTTGGATGAAGTTGTTAAAATTATTAGATCTTGTTCAAATAAAGATGCTGCCAAAACTGAATTGATGTCACGGTTCGCTTTCAGCGAAAGACAGGCGAATGCAGTTCTCGAATTACGACTTTATCAATTGACCTCAATGGAAAAAGATAAAATCGATAGGGAATATCAAGAGCTTTTAGAAAGTATTGCTTTATTTAAGGCGATATTAGCTTCAGAACAGATGGTAAAGGATATCATAAGAGATGAACTGCTTGATATTAAAAAGAATCATAAAGGTGAGAGAAGAACTAAAATAATCGCTGCTGAAGGTGAGTTCAATATGGAAGACCTTATAGCAGATGAACAGGTTGTTATCACCATTTCAGATGATGATTATATCAAGAGAATGCCTGTAAGCTCTTTTAGAGAACAAAGAAGAGGCGGTCTAGGCGTCATGGGATTTGAGATGAAGAAGGAAACTGATATTATAAAAAATATTTACGTTGCCTCTACTCATGACTATCTAATGATATTTACAAGTTTAGGAAGATGCTACTGGTTAAAGGTTTGGCAAATACCAGAAGCCGGCCGAAGAACAAAAGGACGTCCTTTAGTTAACTTTGTGGATTCTTTGCAAAAAGACGAAAAGATCGCAGCTATTTTAAGAGTTAAATCTTTTGAAGAGCAGGCATATATCATGCTTACTACATTAAAAGGAGTTGTTAAAAAAACCGAGCTAACTGAATATAGCAATATTAGAAAAAAAGGAGTCAATGCAATCAATATTGATGAAACAGATGCGTTGATTTCTGCACATATTGTATATCCTGGAAATCAAATAATGCTGTTTACTAGAAATGGTATGGCAGTAAGATTTGATGAAGGTTTAGTTAGAGCTATCGGCAGGGTTGCACGTGGTGTTAAAGGTGTTACTTTAAGAGACCCTAATGATTATGTTGTTTCTGCTGTTGTTGTTAAGAATGAACAGGAATCAATCTTGGTTGTTTGCGAAAACGGATTTGGCAAACGATCTCAGGTTGATACTTTCAGACAGACAAACAGAGGTGGTGTTGGAGTGAGATCAATTTTGACAAGCAAGAGAAATGGGCTTGTTGTCGGCGCTCTTTCAGTACAAGATGAAGATGGAGTATTTTTAATGTCATCTTCCGGCCAATCTCTTAGAATTTCAATGAAGGATTGTAGAGTAATGGGCAGATCGACCCAGGGCGTTACATTGGTATCATTGAGAGCAGATGATAAATTAATAGCAATACAAAAAATTGAATTTGTAAAAGAAGAGCTAATAGTTTGAAAAAGGGTTTTTTTATAACTTTCGAAGGAGGAGAAGGGTCTGGAAAGACAACTCTCCTTGAGAACATAAGAAAATATTTAGAATCAAAGAATCGTAATTTTATTTTTACGAGGGAACCTGGCGGCACTGTCTTAGGTGAAGAAATTAGAGAACTCGTATTGAGAAAAAGAAAAGAAAAAATTGCCGCTAAAGCAGAACTTTGTCTTTTCCTTGCCTCAAGGGCTCAGCATATTCAAGAAATCATCTTACCTTCCTTAAAAGAAGGTAAGATTGTATTATCCGATAGGTATAATGATTCATCGATCGCATATCAAGGATTTGCTAGAGGACTTGGTATGGAGGAAGTAATCCAATTTTCTTTTTACATAATAGAAGATGCGATTCCCGATTTAACGATTTTTTTAGATATAGATCCTAAAATAGGTCTTTCAAGAGTGAAAGGTAATTACGATAGAATTGAATCTGAAAAGATTCTTTTTCATCAAAAAATTAGAGAAGGATTTTTGATTTTAGCAGATAAATTTCCTGAGAGAATTAAAATAATAGATGCGACATTGTCTCAAGAAGAAGTATTTCAAAATGCGATGAATTACATACAAAAGCTCTTAAAATAATTTATGAATTTTGATGATTTGATCGGCAATGATAATATTAAGGAAAACTTAAAAAAAGCAGCTGTTTCAAATACATTATCCAATACTTTGCTTTTTTCTGGCCCAGACGCTATCGGAAAATCATTATTTGCCGTTACTTTAGCAACCTATTTAATGAATCCGGAAGTCGACATCGATCCGGATGCTTTGAAAAAAATTAAAAATAATTCCCATCCGGATTTACATATTCTTGAGCCGGAAGGAAAAACCTCATTACACAGTATTGCATCTATTAAAAATCTAATAGAAGAAGTCTTTATGGCTCCCTTTGAAGCTCAGGCGAAGGTTTTTATAATCAAAGATGCTCACAGGATGCTCAAGGCATCTGCAAACGCTCTTTTAAAAACCCTAGAAGAACCAACTTTTGATAGTTATATTATTTTAGTCTCCAGCAGGTCTGATGAAATTCTTCCAACTATTGTTTCAAGATGCTTCAGAATTAATTTTTCTAATATACAATCTGAAGAAATAATTTCTTTTTTACAAAAAACAAATTCTCTTTCATATGAAGATGCCAGCAAAATTGCAAAAATTGCAGATGGCTCAATCGGCAGAGCGATAGAATTAGCGAATCATCCGGATTATTTAAAAAAAAGAAATTTGCTTATTAATATTTTGGCAAAAGAAAATATTTCTTCTTATATCGAGCTCTCAGATGCTTTAGCCCATTTGGAGGATACATATATCCAAAGCTTTAGCAAGGATTCTCAAATTACTTTTCAAAAAGAAGTGGATCTTTTAATTGAGAAAATTTTTTATTGGTTTAGAGACCTGCATTTACTAAAAACAAAAGGGGATGAGAAGCTGCTTTTTTTCTCCGATAAAATAGAACTTTTAAGAAAACAAAATTTATACAACCTGCCATCACTAGAAAAAATTATTGTTTTAATCGATGAGGTTGTTGATTCTCTATCAAGAAATATCAAGTTAAAGCACGCGTTAGAAAATTTTTTTATTAAAATTAAATTTATTTAATGCTAAAAATTTTAATAATCTGTTATCTTCTATAAAATTATTTAAAAACGTATATAAATTATTGAAATAAATAATTATTCTTAATTATTAAAATATTTTTATATATTAAATTAAAATTTTAATTTTATGGAATCATATGGTAATTCGATTTGACACAAGTGGAGAAAGCGCATTTAAACAGCCGATCAAAAAACTAAAACCAATATCGGCAGATGACTTAGGAAAAGAATGTGTGAAAGAACAAAGTCAGGACTTAAAATTAGAAACAAATGGAAGCGAAAATGAGCATCAAAAAGTAGGGAACGGTCGATTGGTGAAATATAGGAAAACAAGATTTGAAGCCAATTCTTTGATAAAATTACTGACAGATGGATTGTTTAGAACTTACTGCTGGATCAATTATGTAAAAACTAATAAAGAACAGACACAAACCGTAATTAGGATTGATAAAGATTTTCATGATAAAGAAGAAAAAATTGGATCGGGATCATATGGTGAAGTATTTATTTGTGGTAGTGATGTTATAAAAATATCAAAAGTAATTAGCAGGAGATTAAAGCAAGAAGATCAAAAAAAATTTTTTATGTTTTCTTTTTTTTCTTCTTTAAAAGAGAACCGTTGTCAGAAATATTTAATAGATAATCATGTCAGAAATGTTTCTAGTTATTTGCGAGGGCATATTATCGGTCCATATCAGTATTGTATTCATATGCCTTACTCGGGCGTTGCTTTAAGAGAGTTTTGTAATTCTTATGAAATATCTTTAACTTTTGTGTTTTTTGTGACCAGATCCTTATTACAAACTCTTACAGACATGAATAAATTAGGAATAATACATTGTGATATAAAGCCTGAAAATATTTTATGCACCCAAGATCCTTTAAAGTTAACTTTAATAGATTTTGGTTTTGCTCAAAGTTTTGAACCTAATTTAGGTTTTGTAGAATGTCCAAAAGGTTACATAATTCAGCCTTTAAACTATAGATCTATATTTGCTGTTTTACAAACCCCGATTGGATCAAATGTTGATTTATGGAGTTTAGGATGCATTTTATTTGAAATATTTACTAAAGAATATCTTTTTAAAACCGATGTTTGTGGAGATATAAATGAACAGCAGCTGCATCATTTGGCAAATATTATATCTTTGATCGGCATACCTCCGCAAAGCCTTATCGATACCAGTAAGAGTGAATTGAAAGATAAACATTTTGTGTTTTGCGAAGACACTAAAGCATATAAATCAAATGCAGATCTTGAAAAAACGATTTCTTATTATAAACAAAAAAATACTATGTTTGGTTTTGATTTTTCAATTGAAGCAAGAATGAAAAATGCAGCAAAAAATAGAAATATAAAAGAAGATGATCCAAGTTTTCTTAAAGTCATGGATTTGATAAAGCAATTGATTGCTTTTGAACATAGAAATCCATCTTATTATTTGAACTTTTTAGAAGAAATTGCTGTAAATGAATAATTTTATAAAAAGATCAAAATATTATTGTTTTGAGGTTTTTAAATAGTTTATACTGCTTCATGTACTAAAATAAAAAATAGAATGTTTTTAATTACAAAGAGTTCTCATAGCTGAAAATAATTTGAATGAATTAAAAGCCATTTTTGTAATATAATCTATTTTATTATTAATAATTTAATTGAAATTTTATTTGTACTGTAAGTTTATTATAATAAATTGGAAGTACAATGACTTATCTTAATCATATACAGATATTTGTGATAAATGATGGCTTAAACCTAACGCGCTTTGGAAAGATAAAAAATAAAAAAGATTGAAAAACATGGCTAATCTTACAACATCACCAATTTCTTGCCCGATTTGTCTAGAAGGATTTGGAGCAAATAATGGTTCTGTTTATCCTAATGTTTTAATTACTGATAAACCTAAAATTAGATATATTGCTGATGAAAATGTTTTGGAAATCAAAGTTCTAAGAGTTTGTTCTACAGTCAATCACATATTTTGCGATAGATGCATTAATGAATGGTCAGATGAAAATAAGAATTGTCCTATATGCAGAAGAGCCTATGAAAAATTTTATAGTATGGAAAATTTTTCAGAAGTTTTTGTCGATACTACAGGTAAAACTTGGTTGGTTTTTAGGAAAAGTATTGCATGCTGCTCACCTGATGAGATTGAAATAATATATACAGATCTCTTAGAGAATGATTTAAAAGCTGCAGTGAATTTTAATGAAAACCCTGAAGTTTTTAAAGAAATAATGTCAATTCCTGATGAAAAGAAAAAATCAGAAATCTTACATAGAATAGCCGGAATTTATTTACGAGAACATGATCCTCAGCAAGCTTCAAGGTTATTAATGCAAAGTGAACGAGTAGCAATGGCAATTCCTGATGAGGATAGCAAATCATATGCTTTATTTAAAATAGCTAAAGCTTATATTTCAGAAAAGGATTTATCTAAAGCAGAACAAATAGCAATGGCAATTCCTGATGAATATTTCAAATTTCAGACTTTATGTGAAATAGCCGAAGCTTATATTTCAGAAAAGGATTTATCTAAAGCGGAACAAATAGCAATGGCAATTCCTCATGGAATTTACAAATCATCTGCTTTATTTAAAATAGCTAAAGCTTATATTTCAGAAAAGGATTTATCTAAAGCGGAACAAATAGCAATGGCAATTCCTTATGAACGGAGCCAATCAATTGCTTTATGCATGATAGCTAAAGCTTATGTACTAGAAAAGGATTCTCAGCAATCTTCAAGGTTACTAAAACTAAGTGAAGAAATAGCAATGGTAATTCCAGATGGACCAGAAAAATCAGAGGCTTTAGGAGAAATAGCTGAACTCTGCTTGTCAGAAAAAAATTTTGCAGAGCAAATAGTAATGTTTATTAGTAATAGTAATTTTAGATCGCATCTTCTAAATAAAATATCCCCAGCTTATAAGAATAGTTCTTGCTCTCTCTTATAAAAAATTAGTGAATCTAAAAAATTACTAGATGGAAAATTCTTTTTTTGTTGTTCCTGTCCAGTTTAATTTAGACCTAAGCGTTGAATAATAATCATGTCTTTTTAGTTTCACGAGCTTGAAAAACTTTTTGCTTTTTTTTATTTTGAATGTTTGATCAGTTTGCATTTCATAACTGGTTATTCCATCAGCATGTACCATAATCGGTTTTTTTGATTTAGAGATATATTTAATTTCGATTTCATGGTCTGCTGTTAAAACTAAAGGTCTATTGGAAATTGTATGAGGGCATATTTGAGTAATAAGAAAAGCTTCCAGCTGAGGTGATAAGATTGGACCTCCTGCAGAAAGCGAATAAGCAGTGGAACCATTTGGAGTAGCGATGATTATCCCATCTGATGAAAAAGTATTGACATATGTATTGTCTGTATAAATTGCCAACTCTATTAAAGATGGGTTTAAAGCTCGATGAAAAACGATGTCATTAGCAGCTAAAAAGGACTCATTATTATTTGTTCTGCCTTCGAGCATCATTCTGTTTTCGATTGTAAATTTATTTGAGATCAGATCTTCAAGAGAGGGAAAAATGTCATCCTGGGGGATGTCTGCCATGAAACCTAAATTACCAAGATTTATTCCCAATATAGCAGCATCAATCTGAGAGAATTTATTAGCCAGGCGGAGAATCGTTCCGTCTCCTCCCATAGTAATTAGGAATTTGATTTCATTCTGATTAATATGAGAAATAGATCTAATACCTAGAGCTTTTGCTTTTTCATCTTCGCTAACTACTTCAATGTTGTGCTTTTTTAAAAAAGTCACTATTTGTTTTGCTATATCAAATGAAGTTTTTTTTTCTTCATTGGGAAAAAGTGCGATAATCATGTTTTCACCTTATGCTGGCTTCTAAATTACTTCCTATACTATTTAAGATTTTATCTGAAATAGATTTTGCATCAAGCTTGTTTTCTTTTAAAAGCTCATCATTTCTTCCATGTTCAATGAACTCATCCTGCAGCCCAAAATTTAACACTTGCTTAGGTCTTAAGTTATATTGAACCAGAAAATTATTATAAATCGATCCGAATCCTGAGGTAACACTATGTTCTTCTATAGTGATTACATAATCATGCAAGGAAGTAAGATTCTGAAGAAGTTCTTTATTTAAAGGCTTAATAAATATCGGATCCAGAATAGTTGCATTGTATCCATTTTGCTTTAATATTTCGTTTACCTCTTGGGCTGTTTTATACATATGACCGATTGCAATTATTAAGATTTTACTTCCTGTATTTAATATGTCATAAGATTTTTCATTTAATTTTCTAAGCGGCAGATCTTCTTCTTGGGTTTCAAGATTTGGATATCTTATTGCAACAGTTTTTTTCCAGTCGAATACAGAAGACAAAAGTTCTTTTAATAAGTTGCCGTTTCTAGGTTGAGCAATAACGATGTTCGGCATGGCATTTAAAAATGAAATATCATAAATGCCGTGATGGGTTGATCCATCTGGTCCGGAGAGTCCCGATCTGTCTATTGCGAAAACAACAGGGGCATGTTGCAGGCATATATCATGAAAAATATTATCAAAAGATCTTTGTAAAAATGTTGAATAAATATTTACGATCACTTTTAAATTATTATTAAAAGCAATTCCTCCTGCAAGAGTTATAGCATGACCTTCTGCTATTCCGACATCAATGCACCTGTTTGGAAAAGCATTTTTTAAATCGGTTAAAGATGAGCCTTTAATCATAGCTGGATTAATTACAATAATATTCGGATCGGATTTGGCCATTGCTAAAACATGTTTTCCAAATACTTTCGGAAAGGTAAGTTTGGAAATAGATTTAAAATCGCCGGTTTTAAGATCAAATGGTTTAACGCCATGATAGGAAGTCGGATTTAAAATGGCCTTTTCCATTCCTTTTCCTTTACTTGTCATCACATGTACTATTACAGGCCGAGGATTATCTTTAATGGAATTGAATGTTTCTATTAGTTTTTTTATGTTATGCCCATCTATTGGACCGATGTATGAAAGATTCTGCTGTTCGAAAAAAGAAGCTGGACTTACTAGGTTTTTTAGAGATTCGGTTACTTTTTTGCCTTGTTTTGCCAAAAGGTTTCCAAAATTGGGTATTTTGGATAGCAGTGTCTGCATTTCTGTATATAATTTATTAGAAATGGGGTTATTCAAAAGCCTGCTTAAAATACTTTTAATATTTCCAACATTTTCAGAAATCGCCATTTTATTATCATTTAAAATGATTATATATTTTTTTAGCTCGGCATCAATGTTATTTAAGCCTTCTAAAGCAAGGCCGCAGGTCAGCGTGGCATCTCCGATAATCGGTATGATGTGCTCATCTCTTTTTAAAAAATCGCGGTTTTTGCAAAGCCCTAATCCAAGGGAAATAGCTACGCCGGCATGTCCGGCTTGAAAATGATCATGGGGAGATTCCTTAGGATTGGAAAAGCCCGAGATACCTTTGTACTGTCTAAGAGAATCGAATTTTTTATTTCTTCCTGTGATCAGTTTGTGAGTATAGATCTGATGACTGACGTCAAAAATAAATTTATCATAAGGAGAATTAAAAACAAAGTGAAGGGCTAAGGTCAACTCAACAATTCCAAGATTTGAAGCCAAATGGCCTCCATTTGTTGATAACACTTCAATGATTCTATTTCTTATTTCACCAGATAGAATTTCAAGTTCTTCTATGGATAACTTTTTTATATCTTTTGGCGATGTAATGTTTTCTAATAACATTTATTTTTCCAATAAATTCTCTTTTGAGGGTTCGAAAGAGGCAGTTTTAGGGACCCCTTTTTCCATTTCTAAAGATGAATTTCGATTTTTTATTAAGACTTCAATCTTTTGTTCGGCGCTTATTAGTTTTTCATTGCATTTTGATATTAAAATATTAGCTTCCTCAAATAATTTTAATGAAGCATCCAAAGATACCGTACCCTCATTCATTTTTTGAAGAATTTCTTCAAGCCTTCCAAAGGCTTTCTCAAATAACATTTCTTCTGTCATTTTTTCCTCTCGATTGTTGCATAAATTTTTCCATCAGATAAAAGGGCAGAAATTTTATCTCCATCTGATACATTGCTCTCTGATAGGATAATGGAACTGTCCTTTTCAGAGAAGAGAATACTATAACCCTTTTTTAATACGTTTTTTGGATCCATTGCATTTAAATGAGATACTAGTTTCGTAAATCTTTCTTTTTTTATAGAAAGAATATTTTTAACGGCAAGATCCAATTTTTTATAAAATATTTTTGATTCATTCTTTAAAGTTTTTATTTTCGGGATAGGATTTAAAGAATTTAATTGATTTGAAAAAAACTTTAGAAAATCTTTTTGATTATTCACTTTTTGCTTCAGACTGTTCTCGATTAGTGCTCTTATGTCATCTAACATTTCGGATCGTTTATTTATTAAAAGGTATGGAGATGAAAATAAGGGGTGTTTTTGATAACTATTTAATCTGTTTTTCAAAACGTTCAGCTTTATTAGGGGATTTAATGAATTCACTTGATTTGAGTAAAGCTTTAAAATATCTCTTTGCCGTTCAACCTTTTGTCTTAAACTGTTTTCAATTAAATTTTTAATATCATCCAGCATTTGTATCTGCTTGCCTATTAGGGAATAGGGAGAGGAGAAAATAGGATGCTTTAGATAACCATTTAATTTTATTTTTAAATTCTGCAGTCGAAATAAAACTTGTTTGGAAATCTGTTTTTTATAACTGCTTAAAGTATCAAAAAAATGATTTTTTTCTTTTATCACGATCTCAGCTGCTGCAGATGGTGTAGGAGCCCTTATATCCGCTACAAAATCACTGATGCAGAAATCAGTTTCATGGCCTATGGCAGAGATGATTGGAATCGTTGATTCAAATATTGCTTTAGCTACTATTTCCTCATTAAATGCCCATAAATCTTCTAAAGAACCTCCGCCTCTTGCTACAATGATGACATCAACAAGATTGTATTTATTAAAATCCTCGATAGCCGAAGCTATTTCTTCTTTAGAACCAATTCCTTGCACTTTTACCGGATTTAGAATCAGATGGAATCCGGAAAATCTTCTTTTCAAAACATTTAAAATATCCTGAATAACGGAACCTGTCGGAGAGGTAACTATGCCGATTTTTTTCGGATAAAGGGGGAGACTTTTTTTGTTTGATGGATCAAACCAGCCTCTTTTTTTTAAAGTTTCTTTAAGTTCGTGAAGCTTTTGTAGCAATTCGCCTAAACCTAAATAAGATAATTTTCTGATTATTAATTGATAGTTGCCTCTGGGCGGATAGACACTTAATTGGGCCTCAACAATAATTTGATCGCCGTCTTTGGGTATGGACTTTAAACTCTCAGCATCTTTTTTAAATAATACGCAGGAAATTTGAGAAGCATCATCTTTTAAGCTGAAATACATATGTCCGGAAGATTGGCTTTTGAAGTTCGATATTTCTCCCTTGAGAGTTATGAAGGTAAATCTTTTTTCCAATAAAGATTTTATTTCAAACGTTAATTCGCTTACAGTTAAAATTTTATTTGAACAAAATGTTTCCATTGCAGACACTGAAAATATAATGTATTTAATATAACTTGAAATTTGTATCTTTTTCAATCTATAATGTAATTTTTAAATGTTTTTTTAAAGGAAGTTATGAATAAAAAAAGTATTGTTGCCGGTAACTGGAAGATGAATAAAACCCATAAGGAGACTGAAGAGTTTATTAAAAATATTATCCCTGAAATTTCTTCCGCGAGAGCATCTGTTTATTTGGCAGTTCCTTTTACTTCGTTGCAAACAGCTATAGACTCATCTTCAAAGGCCAATATTATTATTGGTGCTCAAAATATGTATGATGAGCCCGAAGGAGCCTTTACTGGAGAAATTTCAGCAGGCATGCTGAAAGCTTTGAATGTAGAGTTCGTATTAATAGGTCACTCTGAAAGAAGACATATTTTTAATGAAGATAATGCTTTGATCAATAAAAAAATTTTAAGAGCTTTAAAAACCGGTATTCAACCGATTTTATGTATAGGTGAAACTCAAAAAGAAAGAGAAGAAAACAGAACTGAAAAAGTATTGGAAGAGCAATTCTCTTTAGGCCTAAAGAGCGTATCAAAAGAAGATTTTAAAAATATTATTATTGCTTATGAGCCTGTTTGGGCGATCGGAACGGGAAAAACTGCAACAACCGAGATTGCTGAAGAAGCTCATCATTTTATTAGAAAACTTATTATAAAATATTTTGATAAACAAATAGCAGAGGCTTCTTATCTTTTGTACGGTGGATCAGTGAAACCTAATAATGTTGAAGAATTGATGCAGCAGAAAAATATTGATGGAGTATTGGTTGGAGGAGCGTCTTTGGATTATAAAATTTTTGCTGAAATAATAAATAAAGCATAATTTTTTATGACCTAGGATCTTTTTTTATTTTATTTCTAATTTAAATATTTTATAATAAATAGAGTTAAATTTAAGGAATACCTATGACATTCTTATTTTATTTATTTTTATTTTTATTTTTGCTTTTATGCACAGTGCTTATCTTGGTTATAATGTCACAAGAGTCAAAAAGTATGGGATTGGGGTCTTCATTCGGAGGCGATGCCTCTAGCTCATTATTCGGAACTTCAACAGCCGATGTTCTAAAAAAATTTACAGCTTATCTGATCGTGATTTTCATGGTTGCATGTATTATATTGTCCCATTGGTCCTCTTCTTTAGTTAAAGCTAAGGAAAAAATCCCAGTTTCGATTGAAGAGGTTCAATAAATGATTCTTCCATTGATTTATTATGGAAATGGATTACTTAGAACAAGATCAGAACAAGTAAAGCATGTTGATCAGGAAATTAAGCAGTTATGTCTTGATATGATCGAAACAATGGATGCTAATAATGGTATCGGTCTTGCTGCAATCCAAGTTGGCAGACCTCTTAGAATTATTACTATCAGGGCTGTTTTGGAAGATGAAAACGGTAAATCATACCTGGGCGAAGCTGAGGTTTTTATAAATCCAATCCTTTCTAGCCCTAACGATTTAACTGAAGTCCTATCTGAAGGCTGTCTGTCAATTCCAGGTCTTCATTTTGATGTTGAAAGACCTACTTCAATACATATCGATGCTCTAGATATCGAAGGAAAAAAAGTTTCAAAAAAAGTTTTTGGATTCAAAGCTAGAGAAGTAATGCATGAAAATGATCATTTGAATGGAGTCTTATTCATTGACAGACTTCTAGCGAAAAAAAGAAAAGAAATAGAACCTCTTCTCAGAGAAATTAAAGAAAAGTATAACAATTAATTTTTTTTATTTTAAATTAAGTAATTTAATATTTATTTTTTATTCAACTTAGAGAATTGTATAACGTTATATTGATTTATTTAATTTTTATTTTATTTTATAAATGTTATGCTGTTTTTAAATTTACAATCAAAATTATTATATTAAGATAAATTAATTAAACAAATTTTTTTAAGTTATGGCCTGTTTTCCAATATATTCTAATAATATATCCGATCCATCAAGTGGATTCTTTACTTCATTTTCCCCAAACCGCAGTCAACAGATAGCAGTTGCAACAAATAGAGTAGCTCAGGGAGTTTTTTTGCAACCCAACCCATTGCCTAATCAAGGGCAGATTTTTAATCAACCATGCCCATCTATGGCAATATTTTTGCCAAATGCTAATGTCCAGCAGCCGATTGGTTTTAATGTGCCGCAAAGAATGATTATACTAAATAATCCATTACCTAATCAGAGTCAAGCTTTTAATCAAGCCTATCAAAGTCCATCTATGCCAATGACCCTACCAAATACTAATGTCCCTCAGTCAATTGGTTTTAATGTGCCACAAAGAATGATTATACCAAATAATCAATTACCTAATCAGGGGCAAGTTTTTAATCAAGCATATCAAAATTCATCTATGCCAACGTTTTTGTCAAATCCTAATGCCCCACAGTCAATTGGTCAAAGAAAGATTATAACAAGCTCTCCATCACCTTATCAGGAGGAAGTAGTTGGATTGTCTATGCTGATGGAAGATGCTCAGCCAAATGAAGTCAGGGTGCCCCCAAGTGGTATGTCATTACATCAGGAACAAGGCATTGATTATCCAAATACGCTGCTATCTATGTTGAAGGAATTCTCAATTGCTGATAAACAATTTCCTTATGATGGCGATATTGGTCAAGAAAGTATTTCTTTGGGAAATCAAACTTCTGAAATGAATTTTTCAGAATATAAATTGTTTCCTGAAAAAGCTGGAGATTCAGCACAGAATTTGTCTAAGTTGATGAGAGGGGCTATTAATCCTCGATTGTTAGAAAGCATGATACTTGGTTTAAATATTAGAAATAGAAATTTTTTAAGTCATTGGAAAAAACTTTATTCTGATTATAACCTAAATTTTAATTGGATTCACATTTCAACAATGCTAAATTTATTGGTGCAATATCTAGATGAAAAGAAGATTATGAATAGTGAGACGGAAGATGCTTTAAATTTATTATTGCAGCAATTATATTTTATGTTACTTTCTAAGTGCTCAACTATTCAGCCGAGAGAGCTTTCAAATATTTCAGCAAAATTAGTAAAACTAAAACTAAAAAAATCTTTGATTTTTTTGGAAATTGCCAAAATTTCAATTGATAGATTAAAAGGCTTTAATCATATAGACCTTGCCGTATTAGCATGGAGTTTTGCCAGGGTGGAAATTGATGATCCTAACCTATTAGATAAATTATTTAAAGAACTAGAACATTGTATTACGAAGCAGATTAATTATTTAAACTATCAGGATTTAGTAAATATCATCGATGCTTTTAGTAGATATGGATTAATTAATCAAAGTTTATTGGACAATCTTCTAGGACAAATTGTGTTAATCATCGAAGATTTTGGAATGAGAGAATTTGAGACAATTTTTAAAGCTTTGTTGAATTTATCCCAAAACTATACTTTTTCTAAAACAGACTTGAAAGGGATTGCTTCACGAATCAAAGAACTTGATCCGGATTTTGATATAGACGAATTTTTGTTAAAATTTTTCTTTAAAGACCTAAAAACTAAAGTTTTTAGCTATTAATTAAATTACTATTTTATCAGCGATATTGCTCCCGAAAATCTATCATCTGTCTGCGTATGCTGATAAGATATTCGAGCTTTCCAGGAAGACGATAACATCGTAAAAAGATCTATCTTGTAACCATTATATGGAGGTTCATTCCTCCTGTTCCATCCATGGTGGGAGTGAAATTCGCATGACCAAAAAGGGTTTAACCTGAAAAATAAATGGGTCAACACTGTGTTTCTTTTATCTGAAATGGGCGAGTTGACTAGTTCGGACTCTTCCCGAGATACGTCAAGGATAAAGTTGTTGTGGTTGGCTTTTCTATAATCATATGGGGATCGATACCTGAACTCTAGCCCCATGGCCAGATGCTCGGAAGCAGTCCATTTTAAACGCAAATTTGAATAATCTAAATTATGCTTATGCAGATTCCAGCAATTATAAGCATTAAAAGAAACTGAGGGTAATGACCATATAAGATCCAAATATACTTTAGGAAGTGTTTTGGGAATAAAATTTGCATCTAAAAATGTATTGGCATAAAGATTACTTTCAAATGTTGGATATAACCTTACATGCTTTAATGAGTAGATCTGGTTGCGGATGCCGGTTTTAATAAGATCCAGTTTATTGTAGCCGTCTTCTATTGAAAAAATATAATAAGATCCGATTTTTTCAGTTGGTAGAGAAATCCCTTGATATTGAATATAAGGCTCGATCACATGCTTATTATTTATATAATTTTTATTAAAGGTACTGCTTAAGTTTCCTCCATATAAAATTAAATATTGCTCTTTAGAAGATTGAGAAGGGCTTTTGTTATAAAATATTCCCACAAATCCGGCATATGGAGTCAGGTTAAAAAAAGAAGACCTGAATGGTCTGGAAATAATATTATTTGTTTCCAGTCTGGCAGATTCGAAGTTTTTTAAAGAAGGAGAGAGCTTGTCGGAATATACATAATTTAAATAGGAGATGTTGAACGTATTATATAATATTGCATCGACATGGGGGATCTGATAGCCTTTTAAATTTAAATAACTGGTAGGTAGACATTGCTTAATTGTATCAAACGGATTTACTCTCGGTCTTGCATATAAAAGTCCTATATAGACATCTTCCTGATGTCTGATCGAGAGTTCGGTTTTCTTTGCTGTATTAAGTTCAAAATCATCGCTTTTGAAATCAGATGGCATGTTGATATCGCTATACTTATCCCAAACCAGATCTGTTTTAGTTTTTTTATTTTCTGAAATGGAATGATAAACCCCTTGTATTCTATATCTTCTTTTGTCTACCAAATTGTTTGGGATCACGTCTGTTGCCAAATAGTTTTTGGTCTGGAAAATGGTTCTTTTATGTTCAGGCTCATACTCAGTTTCAATAGCGCCGCCCCATCCTTTTTTTAGACGATATTCAAGCCTTCCCCAAAGAGCAAAATCTCTCCAGGAATACAATCTATAGCGAAAAGATCCTTTTGGTCCTGAAGATTTGTCCCAGTTTACCTTATACCGAAACATTGGAGTTCCCATGAACTTTTTAAGATTGATCTTGAAGGACGGCAGCCATAGAGTCGGCAATCTAAAAAACCTGAACCTTACTTTTTTTGCTTCCAAAAGATCCTTCTTTAAGACATTAACTCTTCCGGCATGAATATCCCAAGTGCTGTCGACATTTTCGCAAGTCGTTATATAAACGTTTTCGACATGATAACTTCCGTCATTTTTTAGTTCTATTTTATCTCCGCCTAAATACCAGGGTGCTGCAAATGTTTTGCCTTCATAAACAGTGCCTGTTTTTGTGTTAAAATCATATGTCAGCTCTTCGCCTACATAGACTCGGCCTTTATATTGGATAATTAAATCTTTTTCTGCTTCGATTCGGTGTATAAACTCATTTTTTTCATATCTTTTTATATACTGGATGCTTCTTGCCTGAATACGTATGTCTTCGCCTTTTATCACCCCGCCATCGTGAGTGGTTAAAATACCATTTTTATAAGATGGGTTACGGAGATCGACGATAAGTTCGTTTGGTTTATATGAATTGGTTTTTTTTGTCTTTTCCAGGATTTTCATGCCTTTATTGAGAAGGGTTTGCTTGAAAGATGAGATAAATCTGTCTTTTTCCAGTTCAGGTTCTGAATTGGCAAAGAGGCTGGAAACTAAAAAAATGAATAATAATTTACGCATGAAATTTATTATAATTTTTTAGCAATTATATATTAATTAAAATATTAATGCTATTGAGTTGCTCGAATAAGCATTCCTGCTAAAGCATACCTGTTTTTCGGATTTGTTCTTTTTATCGAATCGATAATTAATTTTAATGAGCTTTTGTCTTGTTTTGACGCTACAGCTACATACATATCAAGCAAAAGCCTTGTCGTTTCTTCTTTAGTTAAAGAATAGATATTTTGCTTTTTTTGTTTTTTATCATCTGTAACATTTAGTTGAATCAAATCCTGATTGTTTTGATTTCTTATCCAATTCGATATGTAACTTTCATATGGACCGTCCTGTTTTAAACGGTATAATGATAGGTTTGCATAGTCCCTTATTAAAGGAATATTTGAATTTTTAGCATAATGTTTTAAAAAATCTATTGCTGCTGCAGAACCTAAATTTTCTAATAATACAATTGCAGTAGGTATTAGATCATTTTGCGGAGCTTGAAAAATCTGTTCAATAATTTTAAAAAAATCGTCCTCTTTTAGTTCAAGACATTCTTTTAAAATTGATTCTCTTATAGCTAAAGACTGGTTATTCGAGTTTTCTTTAATTTTATACATTGCTACGGGAACTATTTTAAAATACATCATTGTATGTCCAACGGAAAAAAATGGCTCTAATGCGCTATCTTTGCTACTTGTAATCAAAATGTCTTTCAAAGTATTTAAGCAGATCGGATTTTTATGTTTTAACAAAGAAAGAGCCGAATTAATTTTTACCAAGGGGTTTGCTGATTTTAAAAGTTTTTCTAGGGTCTGGTCTGAGTCAGGTATTTCCTGAAGCAATGATATAGCGAACAAATTGTTTTCCAAAGCCAGTTTTTCGATTTCATCTTTTTTTGAAAAATCACCTAAATTATATAAAGCCCTAAGAGAAGACATCTGGACATTTTCGATATTAGATTTGGAAAGCTTATTCAATTCATCATTGCAGGACGAATCCTTTAGCTTATATAAGGAATAGCAGATAGCTTCTTTTTCAGCTGTTGTGGAGTTTGGTATTTTTTTTCTGATGTGACTTAATAAATCGTCCCTGTTTAAATTTCCGATACTTAAAATTGTTTCGAGCCTTACATCAGGATTTGGATCACTTAAAAACCTAAGCAGGTACTTTGTTGCATCATCAGTTCCGATTAAAGCAAAAAGATGTGGAAAAAAAGGTTTGAGAAAGTTCGGCAGTTTAAACATTAATGACTCTATTTGCCCGATTGCATTCGGATGCTTTCTTAAAGCCATATGATAAGCTGCTTCAAGTCTAGTAGGTAAAAAATCTGATCTCATAGCTGTTGTTAGAAGCTTGTCGGTTTTATTGTCGTTTAAAAGAGATATAAAATATAATGACAAAAGCTGAGTTTCTAAAATTGGGGATGACAAGCCTGTTTCTAGAATGTCAAGAGATATATTGCTGGCACATAATCCCGCTCCAAACATTGATAGCTTCTGTATTTCAGCATCTCCTGACTTAGCACCGGTTTTTATCAGAATCAGGCACATTTTTTGTAATATATCTAAATCTAATGCTTCATTTTCATAATATTTCTGATATTGAGAAAAAGCTTTTTCGACTTCTTGGGAATGCATCAAATATAAAATGTGATTTTTATCATTTTCTGTTGCATGTAAACCAAAGATGAACAGATTGAATACAACAGTAATTTTTAAAAAGGTTTTAAGTAATCCCATAAATCTATTCCTGCTTTCATAAGCAATTTGTTTAAGGTGTTAATCGGCATGCCCATGGCATTATAATAGCAACCTATCATTTTTTTTATTATTATGCTACCTGCTTTCTGTATAGCATAACCGCCGGCTTTATCGGAAAAGTAAATTGCATTGTGATATTTTTTTATCTTTATTTCATCAAGATCATGAAAAAGAACTTTTGTTTTTTCAACGTCTTTATAAATCCTGTTCTTATGTTTTATGCAGACAGCAGTTAAAATCTCATGCCACGAGTTTGAAAGTTCTTCAAGAATCCTTTTTGCATCTTCTGCATTGTTGGGTTTTGTGTAAATTTTGTTATGAGCATAAACAATGGTGTCGGCGGATATTATAATATCATTGAAAAACCTTTCATCTAATGCTAATGCTTTTTTTTCAGCAATTTCTAAAACATAGGATTTGGCATCTTTTACGAATTTTACTTCTGTTTCATCAAAGTTTGATGGGATTACTTTAAATTTCAATGAAAAAAAATTAAGAATTTCTTTTCTTCTAGGTGAGGTTGATGCGAGTATTAACATATAAATTTTTCCTTTTATTGATTTTTAGATATAAAAAAAAATTTAATTTGCATGAGTGTTATCAATTCTCTTTAAAAATAAATCTACCCGTTGTATCTTTTTGCATAATTTTTTTTAAACATTATAATTAGGAGAGATAAAATGACACAACCAGTAAATAATTTAGGTGGTTTACAAGAGAAGGTTTTAATGGATTCTCAAGCGCTTTCTTCACAATCCCAAAAAGGAATAGCACAAGAAAATTCATCAATTGAATCACTTGAAAAAAAAGAAGAGGTTTCTTTAACTCAGTCAATAATTAATGCAGGATCAAATATCTTAAGTCATTTATATAGTTCAGTAAAATCTATTTATTATCACATATTTTATTGGAAAAAACCAAAAAGCGATTTAGAAAAAAAACGTATTGAACTTATAAATGATATGCAAAGAATAGACGACTGTTCCGGCGAGCTGGTAATTAAGCTAGCAGAAAAGCATGAGATTTCTTTTTATACTTTTTATGGTGAAAAAATAGATGAAAATCGTTTTTTGCATCAAAGAATTTGGGCAGCTTGTTTCTCCGGTGATACTACAAAATATGAAATAGGAGCAAAAGCGATCAAAGAAATGAAAAATGGCACCGATACCGATGAAGGAAAAAAATTAATACCCCATCTAAAAGCTTATTTCGAAAAAGAAATTAGAATAAATGAAATTATGTCCGAAGGAAAAAAAGATTAATGCATTAAATTAAGATAAAGCCGAGTCTTTCGGCTTTATCTTAATATCAATTAGCGTAAGGTTACAAAAAAATAATGTAAAACATATTAATGAGTTAATTTTTTTATTCTTAAAACAAACTTGTGAATATGCTTCTTTTTAAATAATATTTTTTAATTACCGGAGATGAAATTATGACTAGTTTAGTAAAATCTGCATATCAAGATAGTGCTATTAATAAAATGCAAACGGAGAGCACTCCATTAGTAAAAGATGAAGGTGGTAAGACAGCTAAAGTTGTTATGCGAATTGCTATTGGTATTTTTGCGATATGTGGCTTGAGCGCAATAATTTTTTCTCAGTCATGCCCTGAATCAAAGAGATATTACCGCCCCGTATGTTTTGTATTAGCTGGATTGGCTGCAAGCGGATTGGCTGTAATAGCCTGTAATGTTATCAGTTTTGCTATTTCTATAGATGAGGCCAGTAGTAGAAGGAACTCGATTGGTTTTGATCCTGAATTTGGAATATGATTTGCAGTTTTCTAAGATTTAATTTCTAAGCTTTATCTAGACAATAGTAGAGTCAGGAAATATAGTTAAAACTGAATTAATGTTTTTCAATTTGTAACCTGAAAATCACTATTTTTTTATTTTTTAAAATATAGAAAACAAACGATCTTAATGATGACAAAAATTAAATCACGTTTGACTAATCAGTGTTTTTAGAAGCTTCTTCAAAGCAATCTTTAAATGATCGATGATCTATAACTTTACCATATATCTTATCTTTTAAAATGGCTTCAATTTGACTTTTTTGAATATCTTCAAATTGTGAAGCTGTTTTGAGCCAACCTGCTGAAAGGCCAGGATTGTTTAAGGCTGCATAAGTTTTTGAATTCAAGATTGCGATTTCATAAGTTGGTTCTATTTCATAAATTTCAGATGAGTGTTTTTCGATCAAAGAATAATTTTTTTCGTTGAAAGCTAGCTTGCACAATAGGCATTTACTATTTTTTAATTGCGCATAATCAGTTTTCAAAAGTAAATCATATGCTTCTTTATTTTTATTTTCTGAGCACAGGATACTGGCAAGAGATTCAATAGTTGAAATTTTAATTTCATTATTGTTCTTTGATTTCATTAATTTTTTAAGAATTTTCTTTGCTTTTTCTTTTTCATTATTTTCGATTGCCTTGGTACTTTCATTTAATAAATAAAAATTATTTTTTTTTGCTGAGATAGGACCTAGTTGATTATAAGAGCGAATATTTTCAAAGCCATAAATAAATAATAAAATTCCAAAAAACTGCCAATCATTTATTAAAAAAACAATGCCGGCAATAGCAGATGTGAAAATTCCAATTTTTAAGCTTAACCTAAAACCTTTGACTCCGAATTTTGATTTAAGAAGGTATCTAAGGATATTTCCTCCATCTAGAGGAAAAACTGGAACTAAATTTATCAAACATAAAATTATATTTAGCTTCATGGTGTAATACAAAAAAAATCGGAAATAATAATTATCGAAAATCTGAAACTTTAACAAAAAATAGCTTAAGGGGATTAGCAAACTCTCTAATAATGGGCCATTTAAAGTTATTAATAAACTTTGCTTATTAGTTAGTCCAGAGCCGTTATACCTTGCAAAACCGCCAAAGGCTTCTAAATGTATCTCGGGTTCTCTTCCAAAAAATCTTGCAGTCAGGGCATGTCCATATTCATGTACAAGCAGGCTAAACAGGAGAACTCCTCCAACTATAATATTTTCTACATGAATTCCTTTGTAGATATTAATAAAAAATAACAAAAAAATCCAAAATATAGGTTGGATAAATACAGGAATTTTTAGAAACTTAAAAGTTATCATATTACATCAAAATTATAACTACAATTAACTGCATATGAAAAATGGCTTTATATACCAAAATCGTAAAAATAAATTAAAGAAGTAAAAGATTGCTTTTACTTCTTTTTGATTTTTTTCACAACCAGGTTATTATCCAAATCGATCCAAATAGGGGAGGTCCAGACAATGTTAGAATCACTCTGAACCGCTCTCATATAGTAAAAAGCAAAAGCAGGATTTTCTTCAATCGGCTTAATTGCTATATTTTGCAGAAGTTCCTGGTCATCAAAAGCAAATTCATAATTGGAGGTGTCTGGGCGAAATGTTTGGATTATTTTATTATTTCGATATATCACAACTTCTTTAATTTTATCTGTTCCGATCAGAAATCCAGTAATGTAGCGGTTATATAGCAGTCCTGGTTTTTTATATGTCGATATTTGTGAGCCCATAGGTTCATTTGCAATATTAAATCCGGCAATAATTTTTTCGCCTGTGGTTGCATAACAGGATCTGTTGAATAACGCATCTAAAATCGCATCTCTGGATTGACTTTTTGCAATAATTCCAGTTAGTCCTGAAGCATACTGGACTTGTTTGGTATCATATAATTTCTGATAGATCTCCCTATCATCTAACCCGCCTGCAACGAAGCCAAATCTGCAGCCTGATAAAAGAGCTTTTTGAATGGACCCTTCTGAGTCTTCTTTTACAGGACCTGAAATGGGTCTTAAATTTCCCTCTTTTGAGGTCATTTCGGAAGATCCCCAAGCATTATAAATTTCCACAACCCTTTCAAAATCTTTATTAAAATCCTTAAAATCATAGCATGATTCTTTTGACATGGTGAAGGAAGGAATGGAAATTAGTTCTTTAGGAGAAAGGGATTTGTAGATTTTTTTCAGAGAGTTGTTTTTAAGATCTTTTTTTCTTAGAATACTTTTATTGTCTTTTGAAAAGATGAATTGTCTTAAACCTTCTTCTTTGTTTACTCCTCTCCATTGCATACCTAAAAATGTTGTAAATCTGTCATCTTCATTAAATTCTGCTATTTGAGCTGTAATGTTCTTCCATATCTCGGAAGGCGTTTCTTCTTCAGATTCAAAAGATGATGTTGCGTAATACTGCAATGCACAGTCATCTCTAAAATATCTTAGGCAGTTTTCTATGTTCTGAGCACAATCAAATTTCTCATTTTCTCCATGAAGAAGACCCCAAAATAAGTTAAGGTTTGAATCTTCAAAACATTTTATCGGCGGAGAATAAAATAATTCGTTTGTAAGTAAATTTTTAAGTTGGATTTTATAGATTCCAGCTTCATTAAAATACAGATTAGGAAGAGCAATAAATCCGGTTTCCGGTGTAAAAAGTTTCCAGCTTAGGTTTTCTCTTAAATTTTCATAAGTTAATTCTATTAACGTGTTTTCTGGCGCATTATTAGTTAGGTTGCCATATTCATCTTCAAATCTGACTATGACGTCAAATCTTTTGTTTCTGGATACGAAAGAAGGGGTGATCACTCTTAGATTTGTTAACTTAGCTCCTTTAATGTCTAAATGAAAAACTTCAGTTTCGATTTTCCCTTTTATGTTTATGTGCAGATTAAATATTTTTTTTCTTTGAGTAAATGTTTGGCATTGATTGCCATTTTCAGGATCATCCTGTGTGGATCCCATGCATATAAATATATTTTCACCAGCAGCTACCTCCATCGGAAGGGTGAATTCAA
The DNA here is from genome assembly GCA_041661445.1 of Parachlamydiales bacterium. GTDB lineage: Bacteria > Chlamydiota > Chlamydiia > Chlamydiales > SM23-39 > JBAZUK01. The sequence goes on along the minus strand of JBAZUK010000002.1, from coordinate 84,226 downwards.
AACTGGTAGATAAATTTTTAAGATCCTCCATTTTTATGGCCTGCAAAGGTTTAGAATTAGGTATTTCCAGCCAAATTATATTAGATTTTTTCTTAATATCCGTTGAAGGGACCTGCCAATCAATAGGCTTGCCGAAACTTTGCAGTTCAAAAGTAAGTTTTGTATTTTTAGGTAAGGAATTTGCCGGAGTATAAATAAAACGCCAAGTGCGTTTTTCACCAGCAATTGCAAAATGGGGATCAGTTGAACATATCGATCTTCGCATTAAATTTACTCCTGATAGTATGATTTTTAGTTACATAATACTTAAGTTTTTATTCTTTTGCAAGAATAAGTAGTTATTTAGAAGCAGGCGTAATTCTAATTTTTTCAATACATCGCTCATTAGAGATTAATACTTCAATATCAAAGTCTTCAAGATGAATCTTCCATCCCTTAGATGGTATTGTTCCTGCTATATGAAAGATATATCCGCCAATAGTTTCATATTCGGGGGAGTGTGGTATTTTTATTTTTAACTGGTCTTCTAGATCTATTATGTTCATTTTTGCATCTATTACAAAACTGCCAGTGGGTAATTGCCAATACTGTTTTTCTTCTTCAATATCATATTCATCTTTGATTTCTCCGACCATTTCTTCAAGAATGTCTTCAATTGTAACAATTCCTTCAGTTCCGCCATATTCATTGACAATGATAGCTAAATGTGTCTTTTTATTTTTAAATTCTAAAAATAGTTTAGAAATTTTTTTGTTTTCTGGTGCATAGATAATGGGTTTTACAAAATTTTCAATAGGTTTGTTTAAAAGTTCTTTGTCATCCTCGCTTTTTGTTAGGATTTTTAAGAGATCTTTATACATTAGTACTCCAACGATATTATCCAAAGTCTCATTATAAATCGGTATCCTGCTGTAGTTTTCCTCAAGCAATTGAATGCATGCATTTTTTATTGTAGTTTTAGCGTCCAAGGCAAAAATATCGATTCTTGGGATCATAATTTCTCTTGCAGCTTTTTCCTTAAAGGTGATAAACGAAGCAATAGTCATCTGATCACTTGCACTCAAAGCTAAACTCAGCTCGGAGTCTTTTATCATCTCTAGAACTTTATCTTTGGTAATAATCGCTTTATTAGCCTCTTCTTCTTTTTTAAATTTTTTAGTAAAGAAAGAAGTTAAAATCAAGAAAGGATAAGTTAGCACCAAGAAGACGATTATATAGACAAAAGTAATTGGCATTATTGATTTTAGAACCGCTTTTGCCCAAGTTTTGACAATAAGTCTCATTATAAAATCTGCAGTCAAAAAAACAAAAATAATTATAAAGCCGATTAGAAAGATATGAGGTGCGTGATGAAGCTTGATATTGGGGAATATCAAGGTTACGAAAATTAAAGAAGCAACTGCATATGACAAGAATAAAATATTTTTTGTTATACTTGCCAGTAAATAAAATCTATCCCATTTTTCTCTTAAAAAAAAGTTTTTAAAGATCAAATTAGAAGAATTTAAAGTCTCCTTGGTTTGGAATTTACCAAGTTTTAAAATTGCAATATTGAAAGCAGATAAGACGCTGACTCCGACAAGAAATATAATCAGACATATTAATGAACCAATGAAAAGTGAATAGTACTGCATTTAAATTAACCTAGCTTTTTTATATTATATTTTTCATATAAGGAAAGATACTGCTTTTCCTTTTCCCGCATAATTTTAATATCATTTTCTTTAATATCATCATATCCTATTAAATGCAAAATGGTGTGAATAATATATAAAGCAAGTTCACTTTTAGGATCTTTTTTATGGGTTTTTGCATACTTGAGAGCTGTCGCCGGGCAAATAAATACTTCTCCTAAAACATGATGATTAACCTTTTCATTAGGTGAATCTATTGGAAAAGAAATACAATCAGTTAATGTCGGGTCATTGAAATACTTAAGATGAAGTTCTTTTATTTTTTGTTCATTAACAAAATTTAAAATAACTTCATCTGTGATGATATTTTCTTTTTTAAGAATAAGTTTTACCAATTTTCCGATGATTTTATTTTCAAGTTTCATTGAAACTTGATCATCGATAATAATGATTTCCATTAAATATTTAAAAATTCACTATTACATTTCTACGTTGGTTGGAGTTTTAGGAAGCCCTGTTACTTTTTTATTTTCTTTCTTCCATCTTCCTATTTTTTTTAGAACATCTACTCTTTCAAATCTTTTCAAAACGTTTCTTTTTTGTTCTGTTTTAGAAGCTTTTCCATAACTTGGATGTCTTGACATATAATAAATCCTTTATTTATTTAATTTTTGGAATAAAAGCATTTTGGTTTTCAAGAGCATTTAAATGTTCTTTATATCCCATTTTTAAATTATCTTTTTTCGGCCCTGTTTTTTTAGATATGAGTTTTTTTCTTTTTTTGGGGCTAACAGATCTTCTCTCTTCTTGTTTACTAATACGTGTCATTTTATAAGGTCTCCTTAAGAATTAAAAACTATTATTATAGATATCTGAATAAAATCATGCAAGAAATTCAATAAAATATGCTTTAATAATTTTTTTATTAGAAAAAAAATATTTTTTTTTGATAAAGAAAAAATTTGTCATCTATCTATGAAACTTTCACTTTTTTTTATAGAAATTTGTAGAAAATAAAAATATTATATATGAAACTCTTTTTTTTAATTTGCTGATATGGTTAAATGTTTGAAGTTAAAAAAAAAACAAGAGGTTTTTTTATGTACAACACAAAACTATATAACTCTTTTAATGATGGCTTAATTTATGTAAATACAAAAATGTATGAAGGCGAACATGCTCTAGCAGCTAAGCATAAATACATTGCAAAAGGTTTTGCTTTAACTATTTCAGTAATAAACGTTAGTTCTGAATTAGTTAAAACTTTAGCTCTTGCAGTTGATCGTTTTGCTTCTTCAATTTTAAACGTTTTAGGCGCAAAGTTTAACGATTCATGTTCTTTAGCTGATTCAGCTAGATGTTTACGTTCTTCTTTTAGTTACGTTGGAAATCTTACTGGAAAAGTTTTATCTGTGCCTTTAGATATCATTTTCCAAACTTATAATGTTTGGAGATCACCAGCAGATGTAGTTGAATTATCAAAAACTTTAGATGTTTTCTTAAATCCTCCTAAAAAAGAGGCTGCTCAAGCTCAAGTAATCAATGAAGTTGCTCAAGTAAAAAATGAAGTTGCTGCGGTATTATCGACACCAAAAAAATAAATTAATTTAATTTTAGCCTCAAAAATTTTGTTTTCAATAAAGCTTTTGAGGCTTTTTTGATTTTTAAATACAATTCAGATTTTTAGCTAGAAAATATAGAATGATTATTTAGATTCAATAATAAAGTTAGCTTTTCTATAGATCTCAAATCTCTTCTGTGAAAATATCTGTTTGTCTTTTGCAGTATAATCATCGAAATCATAAATAACTTTAAAAGACCTATCGATCTCAAAAATATCTTGAGATAAGTTAAACATATAAATTGCATCGTTTAAGTTTTTTTTGGATTTGGTGATTACGATATATTCAGAAGAATTGCTGTCAGTAGCTATATGCGGCAAGAAGCTTTCTTTCGGCAATTTCCATAAAAGCTCATCTACGAATTTAACCGATACATCGTCTTGAACTTGGATAATAAATTTTTCTTTTTTTTCGAAATGTGCCATTGCGGTTTGAATAATTTTAATTAATTTATCTTTAACGCTTTGAACTTTATAAAAAATCACTTTATTTTGAATCATCTTTGAGCTTTTCTCCAGGGGTAATAATTCCGCAGGACAATATGAATTTTACAGTGTCCTTGTTTTTCATTTCTACAGGCAGTACTTCATTTTCAGGTATAAAAACAAAAAAACCGGTAATCAGGTGGGGAGCTGTTGGTATAAATACAGAAATTAGTTTTTTATCAACTTTTTCTTGGCATTCTTTTGGCACTTCGCCGGATTCAAAGGCTACACAATATAAATCTTTTGACGGGAAGGCAACCAGTACTGTTTTTTTAAAAGCTTTTCTATCTTTTGATGAAAGAGAAGCTGCAAAATCACTTAATGCGATATAAATTGTTTTTACAAAAGGTATTTTAGAGAAAACTTTGTTTGCAATTTTTATAAATAATTTAAAGAAGAACCATCTTGTGACAATTCCTAATAATAAAACAAAAAAACCTAGAAAAACTAAAATTATTAATCTTGCAAGAATATTGATGAATGTCTGATTTTGCAAAATTGGGAAGTGGGCTTTGAAATTTTCTAATATACCTACTAACAGATTTAAAAACGGATTTGTGAAAAAATCTATAAGAAATAGAAATAATAATATTGTAATAGCTACTGGCAGTAAAATAATAAAACCGGTAATTAGATGTTTTTTCATTATGATTTTATCTGTTCCTCATTTTTATCTGGAATTATTACTCCGCAGGAGACAACATATTTAATAGCATCTTCCGGCTTCATGTCAATATAAATTAAGTCTTTAACGTCGAACATTATCAGAAAACCGGTTGTCGGGTTTGGTGTTGTTGGAATGAATACTGAGATCATGTCTTTTTCGACAATATCATTACAAGCTTCAGGGGCCTTTCTGCTTATGAAACCGATTGTATATAAACCTTTATGCGGAAAAGGCGCCATTACTACCTGTTTAAATGAATTTTTATCAGTAATAAACAGAGTTTTAATAATTTCTTGGGTTGTTTTATAAACTTTATTAACCAAAGGAATTTTATGAATGATTTTATCACTTACATTGATCAGGGTGTTAAAGAAAAACCATCTGGCAAAAATACCTAAAAGTAAAGTAAATAAAAATATTCCGACCAAGATAATAAATTCGCTTGCATATTTTAATAACTGCGGATGCATTTGCTGAATTTCTGTGTGTGAGAGCATTTTGATCATAAAACCCATGAAGGGTTTTGTAAGAAGATTTACAACAAAAATAAGAACTAAAATCGTTAAAGTTAGCGGAAGCAGGGTTATTAAACCTGTTATGAAATATTTTTTCATTTTTTTACCTTTGTAGCTTAATTCTATAAAGAATTTGATTTATTTAGCAATATTAGTTCACTTGTTTTGATTATAGATTTTTTTTCTTTTTTCAACTTATTTTAACTTCATTTTTTTTAGGTATTATCACTCCGCAGGAAACCACGAATTTTATTGCATCTTCCGGTTTCATGTCCAAGTAAAGTAAATCTTTTTTTTCAAACAATACCATAAAACCTGTTGTTGGATTTGGAGTAGCAGGGATTAGCACGGAAACCAGATCTTTTTGAAGAGCGTCGCTGCAAGAATTCGGCGCTTCTCTGCTTATAAAACCGATGCTGTATAAATCCTCATTAGGAAAAGGAACCAAAACAACCTGCTTGAAGGAGCTTTTTTCTTTAATAAACAAATTTTTAATTATGTCTTGGGATGTTTTGTAGACCTTATTAACAAACGGAATAGATTTTACAATTTTTTCACATCCTTGTATTAAGGATCTAAAAATAAAATTATGGGCTAAAAAGCCTAGAAAAAGAGTTAGAACAAACAAAATAATCAGGATCGCTATTTGACTTCCGTATTTTATTATATAAGGCGGCAAGTGATTTATGTTTGTTTTAGAGACGATCTTAATAACTAGGTCAATAAATGGCTGGGTTAAAAAATTTATAGCAAAAACAAAAATCAGGACGGTTAAAATCAATGGAAGAAGAATGACAAATCCTGTTATGAAATATTTTTTCATATACCAACTTTTTAAGCTTATTCTATAGTTAGTTAGATTTATTTGGCAAGACTTGTCCAGTTACTCTCCTTTATTCTAAATCTCCAGGGGAGTTTTGCATGTTCGCCAGCATATTCAACACCGACTCTGCTTGAACAGATAATTTCATCTTTCGAGATATTTATTCCTCTATCTTCAATCCAAATCTTATCACTATTTAATGAAATGCCATTTAGTTTTTTTGTGACATTTAAAGCATAGGTAAGTGCTGCTGGCCCCGCAGTTAAACTCCTGCTTAAAGAGCTTTTGCTTCTTCTTTGTAACATTGTTGCAATTCCCTCAATGGGTTCAATTGCCCTTATTAGAACCGCATCCGGAATATCTTTTTTATTGGTAACTATGTTTAGAAGTGAGTGGATCCCATAACATATATATACATAAGCTATGCCTCCCTGTTCATACATCACAGTATTTCTATTTGTTCTTTTATTCATGTATGCATGACATGCTTTATCTTCTATTCCTTTATAGCTTTCAGTTTCTACTATCATTCCGCCGGTTAAAGGCTCGTTATCAATTTTTGTGAATAAAAATTTTCCTAAAAGCTTTTGTCCTATATCGATAACATCATTATTTATATAGAAATCTATTCCTAAAACAGACATAAAATCAAACTTTGATCAAATGCGATTCTACACTTTCTCCCCAAAATAATGCTTTTGAATCTTCTTGGGAAATTTCTTTTATTTCTACCGATTCTTCAACAGCTTTGTCATGAGTTTCTTTTAAAGCTGCATACATTTCCTCATTGTAAATTTTTAAAGAACCCGACTTTTTTTTTATTTTTGCCGATACTTCAACACCTTTGTCATGAGCTTCTTTTAAAGCTGCATACATTTCCTCATTGTAAATTTTTAAAGAATCCGATTCTTCTATTTTTTCCCACGTAGCTGTTAGTACGGCAGGCTCATTAACATTATTTCTGAAGAAAAAGCTAATAATCTGGGCATGTTTTAAGAAAGTATCATTGATCCTTTGAGCCAGCAGTCTAGCGTTTTTTTTAACATCTTCAAGCGTTTGTTGGTCAGGAAGCTGACTTGTTTTTCTTCTAAAAACTTCACAGAGCACTGCTGTCGGCATTGTTGTATGAACCAGATGAATTGAATATCCATGTTTTTTATAAAATAAGAAAGAATTCTTGGTGAGAGTACTTGTTGAGGTAGATTCAAAATAAAAGGGCATTTTTTTTTCAATCAGGCTGGCAAGAACTAAGTGGGTAATTCCATATGACGCCGGACTCCACTTGGCAGATATTTTTTTTAATTCATCTTTTTCATCTTTATCGCTATCGGATTCAGATAAATTATCTCTATCGGGAATAAATGTATTATACATTCTTGAAAAAAAGGCTTCAGGACAAATATAAAAAACTTTTTTTGTGCTTTTTGTTAATTGTTCAATTTTTTCAGGTTTTTCAGATGAAATCGCAGTTGCTGTTATATATGCTATTCGGGCATCTGTTGAATCTGGTACGATTTTTTTAAAAATCAATTTAATATCTTTTTTTAGTCTATCAAGTTCCCCTTGATCATATAATTCATCGCATTCGGTTCTTAGTCCAACTAACCAGCCTTTAATGATACATTCAGGAACTACACAATAGCCATTTAATTTTGTAACGAAAGAATTAACAAAGTCGATCGTAACTTGAGGCTTATCAGTGTGTTTACCGAAAAGAAGAAGAAGAGGACTATCACTTCCTTTATTAGAAACAATAGAATTTGCAGACATTTATATATATTACCTGGATGATTAATATTTAATTGTTGAAGATTGAATTATTTTAATGATTTTAATAGCAAAAATCAATAATTTTTAAAAAAATCTAGGATTCAGGATATTTAAAAGTATAAAAAATATTAATTCACATTTCATACTTCAAAAAAAATTATAAAATTTTTATTTATTATATTCGTTTTATGTTTATATAATCTTTTTTTTAATTTTTTTTTTAGAGGGATATATGAAAAAGATTTTTTTTCTAACATGTTTTATTACTTATCTTGAAGCATCTGTAACTTTTTTTGTAGGAACGGATCCTCATTACGGCCAGGAACAATTATCCAGTAATGAAGAAATCAACAAGCAAGTGATTTATGACATGAATCAGCTCCCAAATCAAAATTATCCGGAGTTTTTTGGTGGAACAGTTCAAAGTCCGAAGGCTGTTATTGTAACAGGAGATTTAACTGATATGGGATCATTCTGGCAATGGTACGGCTTGTCTTTATACTTTCGGTTTCTGCAATTGGATGGCTTCATTTCCGATTATGGACTGAACGGAGAAAATCTTTTAAATTTCCCTGTTTTTGAAGGCTATGGAAATCATGACAACCTTGCATGGCTTGAATGGGTTCAGGACAGCATAAAATATAGAAATCAAAATAGGAAAGAAAACATAAATATTTCTGAAAACGGTTTGCATTATTCATGGGATTGGGAAGGTGTGCATTTTATTCAGCTCAATATTTATCCGGGGGATTCTGAAGAAGCCGAACAAAGCTTAACTTTTTTAAAATATGATTTACAAAATAATTTAAAAGATCCAAAAACTCCACTTGTCTTATTTCATCATTATGGATTTGATGGATATTCAGATGACTGGTGGACTTCTGAGGAAAGAGAGAATTATTATCAGGTCATAAAAGATTATAATGTCGCAGCCATATTTCAGGGCCATCAGCATTCCGTTTTTCATATAGTTTGGAAAGGGATTGATGTTTTTTCCTCAGGTGCGATGAAAGACAATTCATATTTTGTTTGTCAGATCGATGACAAAAAATTAAAAATTATAAATAGAGAAAATGGTTCTTGGGGTGATTGGCATTTTGAAAAAGAAATTGTTCAATAACCATTTGGCTTCTTTATATTTTTTTTAGGAGCCTTATTTAATAAAACGGAATGTTGTTTCATGGAGTATTAAATCTATATCTTCTACTTTTAGTTTTATTTTTGTGCCGATTGATAGAGTTTTGTTTTTGTGTTTGCCAATTAGTTTTGAAGATTCTTGATAATATTCATAATAGTCGTCTTCGATTTCTGAAACATGCAAGAAACCTTCAACCAAATACTCATCTAATTCAAAATAAATCCCAAAGGGTTTTACTTTTGTTACAACTGCAGTAAAGATTTTTCTCGAGTCAGTAGAAATTATTTTTTGTAATAATCTTAATTTTTTCAGAGTAATTACAGAGTTTTCAGCACGAAATGAATTACGTTCTTTATCGGAACAAATTTTTGCGACTTCATCGAAATTTGTATTTTCGTCTTCTTCATTAAATAATATTCTTTGAATGATCAGATCTGAGTATCTTCTTATTGGCGATGTAAAGTGTGTGTAATATTCCAAAGCTAGTCCAAAATGGCCGACATTATCCGGAGAATAGTGAGCAAGCTTTAAATTTTTTATAAAGCTAATAGATAGCAGTTGCAGATGTTCTGTTTCCTTGGCTTTCACAAAAAGATTCTGAATATCTTGCTGTGTAGGTTTTTGGGGAAGTGAAAATCCTAAAGATCTTGCCAGTTCAAAAAAATCATTAAATTTTTCAGAAGAAGGCTCTTCGTGAATTCTAAAAATTAGGTGTTTGCCTAAAGAGCTTAAGTGTTTGGCAACTATTTCATTGGCTTTTAACATGAACTCTTCAATTAATTGATGGGTTATATCATATTCGATTTTTTTCATTTCTATTGGGACGCCATTTTTATCTAATACGAGTTTTGATTCAGAAATTGAAAAATCAATACTTCCTCTGTCCAATCTGATTTTTTTCAATATTAGACAAAGTTCAACCATTTCTTGAAGATTTTTTTTAAATTGACAATCCTTAGGAGAATCCAATACTTTTTTTGCTTCTTCGTAAGAAAATCTTTTTTTGCTTTCTATATAAGATCTTTCAATATCATAACAAACAAGATTTCCCAAAGTATCAAATTCCATCTGAACCGATACTGTGAGCCTGATGGTGTCCGGTTTTAAACTGCATAGGTCATTTGACAGCTCAAAGGGGAGCATGGGGGTACATCTTTGAGGAAAATATGTAGAATTGCCTCTTTCTTTAGCTTCAATATCTAAAAAACTGTTTTTTTTGACATAGTGAGCAACATCTGTTATGTGAACTCCCAAATGAAAATGATTGTTTTGGTCTTTTGTCAGAGAAACCGCGTCATCATAATCTTTTGCATCAGTCGGATCAATGGTAATTGCATTCAAATCTGTTAAATCTTTTCTATTTTTGAGATCGTTTTTTTCAATTTTAAAACTTTTAGCTTCAGATATTGCCTCTTTGGAAAATTCGTCTTTTATTTCAAATTCGTAAATTGCAGCTTCAGTATCTTTTGAAGCATCGGAAATGTTAGATAAAAATTTTATCATTTTACAAACGGTTTTGTCTTTTTCACTGTCCCACTCTAAAGGCTCAATTATTAATCTGTCTCCAACTTCCAGTTTTTTGTCTGAAAGGACAACAACGTGCCAGTCAAGACCTAATGTCGGAACATAAGCCAAATAATTTTTTTGCAATTTCTGTAAAATGATTCCTGCAAGGTTTTTTCTTTCTCTTTTTAAGATTCTAATAATTTTTCCTTCAGGACCCTTTGGATTTATCTGTTTAATTTCTACTTCGACAAGATCGCCTTCGATAGCATTTTTTATTTCAGACTTGGGTATAAAAACATCTTGTATGGATTTGTCTTTTACTACGACAAACCCAAATCCTCTTGGATTTGTTCGTAAAATACCTTCAACTATATTTTTCTGCATAAGCTTCTTCTGTGATAACTTTTAAATGTGTTTTGCAACAGCATGGCAACTGTCATTGGACCTACACCTCCGGGCACCGGGGTAATATAAGATGCTATTTTGGAAACTTCATCAAAATCAACATCTCCGACCAATTTCGTTGTGCCGTCCTTCTGTTTAAGATGATTCATTCCCACATCGATAACGACTGTTTTTTTTGAAACCAGTTCTTTTGTAATAAAATGCGGTTTTCCTATAGCTGCCACTAAAATGTCTGCCGATCTTGTGAGATCTTTTAGATTTTTAGAAAAACTATGAGCTATTGTAACAGTTGCATTGCAGTTATGTTTTTTCTGCATCAGTATTGCTGCTAATGGTTTTCCCACAATATTGCTTCTGCCAACAATCACTACATGTTTTGTTTCTACTTCGATCAAACTTTTTTCCAGTAATACTTTTATTCCATAAGGGGTACAAGGTAAAAATCCGCTTTCATCTCCTATAAGCATTTTTCCAACGTTTAAAGGATGAAAACCATCAACATCTTTATTTGGGTCTATAGCTTCTATTACTTTAATCGGATCAATATGTTTGGGCAAAGGCATTTGAACTATAATTCCATCAATTTCTTCATTATGATTCAGATCGTTAATATTTTTTAGGACATCTTTTTCACTAACCGTTTCATTAAAACGTGTTAAATTGAAAACGATTCCGACATTCTCGCAGGCTCTTTTTTTGTTTCTTATATAAATCTCAGACGCAAAATCTGACCCGACAATAACAACACACAAAGAGGGTTTTTTGGACAAACCAAGAATTTTGTTTTTTAGTTCATCGTTGAGTGATGCTGCAATTTTTTTTCCATCAATAATCATATATCTCTAAATATATCTATTAAACTTTCATGTAAATAAGAATTTGTTGCAATAACGGCATTTTTATTTTGTAATTTTATTTTGCTATTATCCCAATTGGTTATTTTTCCATTAGCTTCTTCGATAAGTAGAATTCCTCCGGCGCAATCCCAAGGACCTAGTCCGGTTTCCCAAAAAACATCAAACCTCCCGGAAGCGACATAAGCCAGATCTAAGCTTGCACACCCAAGCCGTCTTATCGGCAGGCCTAATTTTGCAATTTTAACAAAATAGTCTAAACACTGATTTGGGTTATTAATCAAATCGTAAGGAAATCCAGTTGCTAAAATAGCATCATCGATATTTTTGGTATTGCTTACAAATATTCTTTGACCATTCAAATAGGCGCCTTTTCCTTTTTCTGCAACAAACAGTTCGTTAAGAAGTGGAGCGTAAATCACTGAGGAGATAAGATCATCATTTTTTTTTATTCCGATGCTCACAGAAAAAAAGGGGATGGAATGAGCAAAGTTTACTGTGCCATCCAAAGGATCTATTATCCACTTATATTCACCCTTGCTTTGAACTTCACCTTTTTCTTCACTTAAAATGCTATGATCATAAAATCTTTGATTAATAAACTCTATAATTTTTTTTTCAGATAGAAGGTCATATTCAGTTACTAAATTGTGCCTGCCTTCCTTCTTGCTAATTTTAAAACTAGTGCTAAAACCCTTTTTTAAAATATCACCTGTTTGCAGGGCAATTTCTATAGCTGCTAGCGTGATTTTTGAAAAATTAATATCTTGCATCTGATCCATAAATTTTTAAATCCTAAAACCATAAATTTTTCAAAAAGCCATATAGGAATAGCAAATAGAATTAAAGTATAGATTCCATCTAAGATCGGAAATAAAATTATATCCGATACCAACCACTTTAATGATAAAGCAAGCTTTTTGTCGAATATAAAAAATAAAAGAATATTGAATATTGAAAAAATCATTGAAAAAACAACTGTGAAAATTGAGAGATTAATCGGCTTGTCATTGAAAAACCTTTTTTGATTATATAAAAGAATCGAGGTTAAAAAATAAGAAATTGCATTTATTCCGAAAAAAACAGAAGAAAAGAGATCTTGAAAAAGTCCAATAAATATTGAAATCCAAAGAATCGATATAAAACCTAATCTATAAAAAAGAAAAATAATAAAAGGCGCAAAATAAATAAACTTGATGTCAAAAAATATCATAGAAAGAAATGAGGTAACAAAAAGCAGTGCTATTTTAGATTTTTTAAATCTTTCTTTTTTTGATGCCATTTTAATGCCGATTTAATAATTGTATGTAAATTAGAATGAACAGGATCCCAATTTAAAATTTTTTTTGCAAAAGAAGCGTCTGCAAATAAAGTAGCAGGGTCTCCATCTCTTCGATCACATAATTGAATATTTATTTTTTTACCCATCTGTTTTTCAATTTCAGCAATTATTTCAAAAACTGAAAAGCCCATTTCGGAGCCTATATTTATTTGTAATGATCTGTTTTCTTTTAAAAGCAGCTTTAATGCTTTCAAATGAGCGTCAGCTATGTCCTCGATATGGACATAATCTCTAATGGCAGTTCCGTCTCTTGTTTTAAAATCGGTTCCATATACATTTAATTTTTCATATTTCCCTAAAGCTGTATCTATGGCAAGCGGTATGAGATGGGTTTCTACTCTTCTGTCTTCTCCGATATCATTATCTAAATCAGCTCCGGAAGCATTGAAATATCTTAGAGATATATAATTTAGTCCGTAAGCTTGTGAGTAATCTTTTAAAATCTGTTCAACCATCAGCTTGGATTTGCCATAAGGAGATATTGGATTTTGCGGGTGCTCCTCTTTGATGGGTGTGCTTTGGGGATGCCCATATGTTGCGCACGATGAAGAAAATATTAAATGCTTAATATCATTTTCTAACATCGCTTCCAATAAATTTAAAGAGCCGATCAGATTGTTCTCATAGTATTTTTTAGGATTATGGACCGATTCTCCAACAAGTGCGTTCGCAGCAAAATGCATTACTGCTTTCGGTTTATATTTTTTTAATGTATTTCTTAAGCTTTTTTTATCTGATAAATCCGCTTTGACTAATGGACCCCATTTAACGGCATATTCATTCCCTTCGGATAGATTGTCATATGTAATTGGAATAAAATTATTTTTGAATAAACTTTTGCAGTTTTGGGAGCCAATATATCCAGCTCCTCCTGTTACTAAAACAGCTTCTTTCAAAGTCAATAAGCTCCTGTTGGGAAAAAAATTATCGGGATTGTTTTAATAATTAAATTCAGATCAAACAAAAATGACTGATTGTCAATGTAGTTTTCTTCAATTTTTATTCTTTCTTCTATCGAGATTTCGCTTCTTCCGGAGACTTGCCAAAGTCCGGTGATTCCAGGTCTTATTGACAATATTTTTTCAGTCTTATCACCTAAATACTTTTTAATTTCTTCCTGAAAGTTTTCTTTGGGACCAATTAATACAAAAGGCCTTGGACCAACTATGCTTAAATCACCGATTAAAACATTAAAAAATTGTGGCAGTTCATCTAATGATGTTTTTCTTAAAAAGCTTCCAATCGGGGTTATTCTGGGATCATTTTTTAATTTTTGATAATTTTCCCATTCTTCTTTTAAAGCTTTATTTTGATCCAATAAATTAATTAAAATGCTATCGGCATTTTTATGCATGGTTCGGAACTTAAGGCATTTTATTATTTTTCCACCTCTTCCTAGCCTTTTTGATATATAAAAAATATTTCCTTTAGAAGTGAGTAAAACCAGTAGAGAAATAATTATATAGAAAGGGGATAGTAAGATTATTATGAATAAACTAAAAAAAATGTCAAAAAGTCTTTTTAAAGGCTTATGCTTTATTGATTTTGCATATGAATTTTTATTCATGCTTTTTTTGATTTAAGTATTTGCTTCAACTATTTTTATATCTATTTTCGAATAAAAATTCAAACACAATAATTAATCTAAAAACCTTATTTTTATTTATTGCAATCAGAAGATCAACCAAAATAAAAATATGAAGTCCTATAGAATAATTATTCCTGCTCTGACAGCAATGATTCCAATAGAAGTGAGTAAGCTTCCTAAGCGTAAAACATTGTTGCCGCTTTTATTTCTTACATAGCATCCTTCCCATTTGTGCTGCAAATCTACTGGAACGTCTTCATATGCAATATAAGGTTTTTTTGTCATTTCATCTTTCATTTCATTTTGCGCATGTTTGCTTTTAATTTGAGAATAGAGAATAGCTACTACTGCTATTGCTCCGAAACAAAATCCGAGTTGGGCAGCTGATATCTTAATAGCCAATTTTGCAAATGGTATCCGTGAAAGCAAGGCAAAAAAGGTTCCAGCGAGAAATGAAACTCTCATGGTGGTAAGAGAGCCCCAGACCACAGCATTGAGGAGGGGATTTAAAGATCTAACGAGTCTTGGCTGTAATTCTTTGCCATGGTATTTATGATCTATTGTAAAATATTCAGGGCACCTGATCGAAGACACCAGATTGCTCACAATGCCGTATCCCATGCCGGCAAGCATGGTTGTTCCAACTATTTTCAAGGCCTCAAAAGGGAAGAGCAGCGAAATAGCAGATAAAGTTGCTGTCGAAAGACCTTCATATATATATTTTTTATAATTTTCATTAATTATTGAACTAGTTTGACAAGTTGGATTATTCACATTTGCAGCCATAACGCACCTAATTTTTTAAATTAATTAAATTGGGATGTAGAATAACATTTTGGCAATAAAAAGTAATTTAAAAATATTTTATTTATTAAGAAATTTTTTCAGAAACTTGTTTTGTAATTTTTTCAAGCTCATCAGTATTAAACGGCAATGATTTTAAAATATCTAAAGCTTTTTTTTGAAAATCAAAAGCAAGTTTTTTAGTTTTTGCCAGGCCAAGCATAGATACTGCTGTTGCTTTTTTATGAATTTTATCAGAAGATTCTTTTTTATTGCCTGCGATATCATTAAAAAACTGAAAAGCTAAACCAAAATTTTTAGCGTAGTTTATATATTTTTCTTTTATGTCTTTTTTTGCTTTTGCAATTATGCAGCCAAATTCGATTGCTGCAATAAATAATGTAGCTGTTTTATTAAAATGCATAAACTCAAGTTTTTTCAAGTCTATGCTTTTACCTTCCCAGCTAAGATCAGCAACCTGACCTGCAATAAGACCGTCTCCGCCGGCATATTTTGAAATACACTTGATCAGTTCTATTTTCTGGGCTGCACTGAGTTTTTTAGCGTTGGATAGAATTTCAAATGCGTAAGTCAGCAAATAATCGCCGGTTAATATAGCAAGCCATTCAGAATAAGCTTTGTGTAATGATGGTTTGCCTCTTCTAAAATCATCATCATCCATGCTTGGCAGATCATCATGTATAAGTGAATAGGTGTGGATCATCTCTATTGCACAGGCCGGATCAATTGCTTCGGTAATATCTTTTTTTAAAGATTCGACGGTCAGCAAAACCAATAGGGGTCTAATTCTTTTTCCGCTAGACTGCAGAGAATAGTTTGCTGCGGCAAAAAGTTCTTTATGATACTTCTTGCTGAGAGGTATTAAGGCTTTTAATCTTTTATTAATTAAATCAATTTTTTCTTTCATAAAATTTTAATCTATGTGATCAGGTATGCCGATACCAACATATTTAAAGCCTTTTTTCTTCATGTCCAATGGGTGGTACTGGTTTCTTCCATCAAACATAATGGCATGATTCATCTTCTTCTTAATTGGTGTAAAGTTTAATAACCTGAACTGTTTCCATTCCGTCAAAAGCGCTATAGCATCCGATCCTTCAGCTGCATGCATTTCATTATCGCAAAAAATTAGATTTTTTGTGTCCCTTAAAATTTCTTTAGCTTTTTCCATTGCGATCGGGTCGAACAGTCTTAAAATCGCACCCTGTTTTATTAAAATGTCAATCAGTACAAGCGATGGGGCATCCCGCATGTCATCAGTATCCGGTTTAAAAGAAAGTCCCCATATTGCAATCGTCTTTCCATTAATACCGCCCTTTGCAGAAAAATAGTCGATTATGTTTTTGGCCAATAGCTTTTTCTGTTCGTCATTAATATGATCAACAGCCTCTAAAAGGTGCATTTTTTCATTGTTCTGATTAGCAAGCCGGCAAAGCGCTTTTATATCTTTTGGAAAACACGAACCTCCATATCCTATACCGGCATATAAAAAACTATTTCCGATTCTTGAATCAGATCCTATTCCTTTTCTGATCTCATTGATATTGGCACCTAATTTTTTTGCAAGCTTTGAGATTTCATTCATAAATGAAATCCTGGTGGCTAACATTGCATTTGAAGCATATTTTGTCATTTCAGAAGATAGAATATTCATAAAAATAAGCTTATCCTGCTTTAAGGTAAATCCCTGATAAATTTCTTTCATGATTTCTGAAGATTTTTCATTTTCAGTGCCGATAACAATTCTATCAGGTTTTAAACAGTCTGCAACTGCTGCGCCTTCTTTTAAAAACTCAGGGTTCGACACAACATCAAACTCGATATTTTCTTCACGTTCAGAAAGCTGGTCTTTGATGATTTTTTTTACTTCAAATGTTGTTCCTATAACAGCGGTTGATTTGGTTACTATTACTTTATATTCATTCAGGTACTTTCCAATATTTGCAGCAGCAGATTTAACATATGTTAAATTACACGATCCATCTTCGTTAGAAGGTGTCGGAACGCAAATAAAGCATACTAAGGATTTTTCTATAGCATCTTTATAATCAGTCGTAAAAAAAAGCCTTTTTTGAGCTTTATTTTTCTTAATAAGTTCTTCAAGTCCCTGTTCATATATAGGGACAATCGAATTGTTAAGCATCTGAATTTTTTTTTCATCAATATCTAAGCATGTAACAACATGTCCCATTTCAGCAAAACATGTGCCCGTAACTAATCCTACATAACCTGTTCCTATAATTGTAATATCCATGAATTTTCTCCTAATAAAAAATATAAGGATGCCAAAAAAAACATTTCTTTCAAATAATTAAATTAAGGAAATTTTCCCGTCTTTGAGAAGATATACTTGATCGCACAAGGAGGCGAGCTGTTTATCATGAGTTGCAACGATTAAACTTTTATTAAATTTCTTAACGGAACTTACCAATAAATTGTGGATTATTTTAGAATTTTCATCATCCAAGTTTCCCGACGGCTCATCTGCTAGAATAAGATCAGGATCGTTGCAGAAAGCTCTTGCAATAGCAGCCCTTTGTTTTTCCCCTCCCGATAAATCCTTAGCCAAATAATCTTTTCTGTTTTCTAATCCAACCTCTTTTAAAAGCATTATGGCCCTTTTGTATGCCAAAGAATTTTTTTTAATATCTTTCCTTCCGATATAAGCAGGCATTAAAACATTTTCTAATAAGCTTAAATCTTCCAATAAATTGTAAGTTTGAAAAATAAAACCGATATGTTTGTTCCGAACTGCATCTGATAATTTTTTATTATGTAAAATTTTTAATGAACCGGATTCAAAAGACTCTAGATGACCAAAAATATGCAGAAGAGTCGTTTTGCCTATGCCAGAAGAGCCCATAATCGCTACAGATTGGTTTCTTTTTACGGTAAGATCAATTCCTTTTAGAAGATGCAATTCTTCCGGATTGTGAAATTTTTTATGTAGATTTTTACATTCAAGCACTATCGAATTCATTGGGACCTCAATGTAGAGCTGCAATTAACCTTGCTGGCTTTTATTGCAGGAATTAAGCCGGCGATCAATGCTAGAACTGGGGTTAGGATGAAGACAAAAATAAGGGCATCTAAACTTAGGTCATTAGGGAGCCTATTGCCAAAAAATGCTGAATTAAAAAAACTATGGCCTTGGATCAATGACAGGAATTTAATTACAACATCAAGATGCCTTAGAGTTAAAATTGCAGCGCCAACACCAATTATTGAACTGATCAACCCCATAAAAAATCCGCAAAAGCCAAAGATCGCAGCAATGCTTTTAGAGCTAGCTCCCATAGATCTTAATACGGCTATTTCTTTTTTCTTGTCATTAACAAGAAGTACAAGCATTGAAATAATATTTGAACATGCGGCTGTTAAAATTATAATTGCAATTAACGTGAATAATGTTTTGTCGCTTTGAAACTGCTGCATAAGATCTTTTGAGAATTCATAATCCTTATAAGTCGTTATATTGAAAAAAGAAGAGATTTTTTCTTTTTCTAATTCTTTTAAAAGATTTTCTTTTACCGCTTCTGCTTTTTTTACATCTTTTATCCAAACATAAATCCCATTTGTTGGAGTTCCGTCATAAGAGATTGTATTACTTGTTGAATTGATGGTTTTAGTGATCTCAGAAGAAACGATTAAACATTTATTTCCGATTGGCAAAACCCCTGGATCATAAAATCCCGCAACTATGATCGGCAGTCTAATTTCCTGGTTTGAATTGAATGTCATAGATGAATAGGAAAGATAGCCAAAATCTCCAATTAAAACTCCATTGTTCTGATAGTTTTTTGGCAGAAGAACTCCCATTTTATCATCGATTTTAGGTAGCGCTATCAGACCGTCTTTTGTAAATGAATAAAAAGGCAAACCATCAAAATTAACTATTTTTGCTTTTTTCAGATTAACATCTTTTAAAGAAATTCTGCCTTCCAGAAATTTTTTATCAGAATTATTTGAAATATTTAAATTTATGTCTTCTAAGGTTTTTGCTTTTTTCAGAGAAGCTTTATCTAAAACAGCGTTAAATTCTATATTCTGACCCAGGTGAACATTAGTTTTTTTAGAAAGCTCATATTTTTCCTGTTGGGTTTTAAAATAAATCGCATCATTTTCAGCGACAACGATACCATCAATAAAATTTGGGAAATCATTTGAGCTCCCATCTAAAATCAAATAATCAATTCTGTTGTCATTAATCAGGCCAAGAGCATTGACGGCTCCTTTTAGTTTTATTAATTCCAGATTGATCGGGAAGCCTTTTTCCAGCACTATGGATTCAACTGAAATGTTTTTAAAAAAATCATTTAGTTTTCTTTCAAATATTTTTTCATCTGTTTTTTTTGGATAGCTCGGCAGATCACTTTGAATATTTTCATATGTCTTGTTCATGTGGCTTAGCAAATGATTCAAGTCTTTATCAGTTGGCGGCAATATCAGAGATCTTAGGTTCGGATTATTTTCGGTTAGGGACAAAAGATAGGACATTTGTGTTAAAAAACTGATCTTGTCATCTTTAAAACCTGTGAAATAATCGTTTTTGGTCCTATTTAAGGAAAGTCTCATTAAAGCAGCGGAAATTTCATACTCCTGATAATTAAAATCTTTATTCTTATTTTTTTCTTTTTCCAGGATATTAATAATTTTTTTTACAGGATCGACAAAATTATCATTTTCATCATAGATGGGTTTGGGAAATGAGTAGGGCAGCTCCATATCATTCGATGGTTCATATGGATCAGAGATTCTGGAGTTAAATTTTTCTTTGATGGTTTTATATGTATAATTACTTTCTGCGCTGATTGAGTCGATCAAATAATAATAAGATGAATAATATTGTTCGGTTGGAGCTATTCTTATAGGTGCATTTAATGAGGTTAGTTTATCAATCCAATTTTTTTCAATCCCATTAGTTACTGATAGAAAAACCAGAATTAACCAAACAACTATAGATATTATTAAGACGGAAAGTAATGAAATTAATGATGAAGAAAGCCTTCTTTTTTTGAAAAGCAAATACTTGAAGGCTATTTTGATTTCAAACATTTACTTTGCTTCTTTATAAGCCACATGTTTTCTCAATGTTGGATCGTATTTATTTACTTCCAATTTGTCAGTAGTATTTTTTTTGTTTTTTGTAGTCCAATAGCAGTGTTTGCTCTCTGAACTTTTCATTTTTATTACTTCTCTAGCTGCCTTTTTAGCCATATTAATTTCCTTTACCTTTTATTGATCAGTTAATTTTATCGTTTTAAGTTATAACATATTGCATATAAAAAATCAAAAACAACACATAGATGGTTGAGCCAAAATCTCTAAACTGTCCGATTTACCTGCATTTTTAAATTTATGAAAGCCAAGACCAGCGATCATCGCTGCATTATCCAGGCTCAGCCCTTTCTGCGGCCAGAATAGAGGAATATTCCTCTTTTTTTCAAACATTTCTCTTAGGGTTTGATTATTGGATACACCACCGCCAAAATATATAGCCTTCAGATCAAAAACTTTAGCAGCAAGCAGACATTTTTCTATTAGATCATCAAAAGCATTTTTTTGAAAAGAAGCGGCAATATGTTTTTTTTCTTCATCATTGATTAGAGTGGGAAAATCTTTTTTTGAGCTTTGGCCTTTTACAGTATATAAAACTTTTGTTTTAAGACCGCTGAATGAAAAATTAAATGGGCAATCTTTTATTTTTCCTGCATTAAATTTATATTTGTCGCTAAAACCATCTTTTGCCAGTTTTTCAACTTCAGGCCCACCCGGGTAAGGTAAGTCCAAAATAGAAGCTACCTTGTCAAAGCATTCTCCGATAGCATCATCGATTGTAGATCCTATCCTTTCATATTTTCCGATTTCTGTTATTTTTAAAAGCATTGTGTGCCCGCCCGATATGACTACTCCCAATGCTGGAAAAATTAACTCTTCTTTCCCCATCATAGAAGCATACAAATGGGCCTCAACATGATTTATTCCAATAAAAGGTTTCTTGGCAGCTATCGATAGCGCTTTAGCTGTGTTTAATCCAACGAGCAGAGAACCTATCAAACCAGGTTGAGACGCCACTGCAATCAAATCGATATCTTCAAAGCTCAAATTTGAGCTTTTAAACGCCTCATCGATTACAGGCAAAATTTTATCTACGTGAGATCTTGAAGCTAATTCGGGAAAAACTCCGCCAAATTTTTTATGCAGAGGCACTTGACTAAAAATTATATTTGATAATATTTGATGACCATCTTTAACAATAGAGGCTGCTGTCTCATCGCAGGTGGTTTCTATACCTAATACTAACATGTTTGCTTTTTCTATGATTTTATAAGAAATAATAATCTAAATTTATATAAAACTAAAGTGTAATTGTTGAAGTCGATTTTTGAATATGACTTGGACTTTTTTGAGTGATCTCTTCTCTAGAAAAGTTTTTATCAGTCATAAATAAATTTCATATTAGAGATCTCTTCGATTTATCTAATCAAAAGTAGTATCGTAGTTATTTAAATCGCTAAAAATTAAAATGTTATTTTAAAAGTCTTATCAGCTTTCAGATCGTAATGGTCAATTATCCGAACTTCTGTACCATTTTTGCTAAAAAATACCCTAAAACAATTGTTGTACTTCCAATAGCAATCATTGCTATCCTTTTTATACGTGCTATCCTTTTTATAACAAATTCCTTCTCTTCGGCTGCAAATTGATTAAATAAAATTGGAGCTTGGTCCAATGAACTGTTTTTTAGTTGCAAAATTCGCTGAATATTAAAATCTACTTTGCCTACGATTTTGCCTCCTCCTTGTTTTTTTAATTCTTCAATCGTGATCTGACAATCTTTGAATTTTTGAGATTGAGCTACTTCTTCTTTAAAAAATGGAGTAGCTTCTTCAGGTATAATATCTAAACCAATTGGCTCTTCATTGAATTCCGAGAGTAATGTTTGATTAATAGATTCTCGTGTTGCGCGAATTGGAAGACCAAGAGAGGTAAATGTTTCTTTTCCGGGAGTGTCATCACAACAAATACAAAAAAAACCTGTTGCTTCGCCGTTGAAGTGCTTCTTGGAATACATTTTACTATTTAATATATAGACAATTTGTCCTTTTCTCAATGGCTCATTTGTTTCTTTTATTTCAAATAGACTTGTAGATGGCTGGTGATAAGCAAATTGAATAATTAGAGGTTCTTGAGGATTAGAAGAGAAGAACTTATCGAATTTCTCAACGCCTAAAAATTCTTTGATAGCTTCTAGATACCCAAGCATACAAGTTTCTCCGCAGCCAGTAAAAGTTACTCCCTTGCGCATATTTTTAAGTGCATCGCTTGATTTGACTCCATCTTTTACGAAATAACTATTTTGTAAAACTCCTGTTGGTGTTCTTGGAGAAACATTTACTTTACGCATCTGAAAATCTTTTGAATATACATATCCATGATAAAAAGATCCTTCTTTAAGAAAGGTCTTCAGGCGTTCTTGATAAAATGATTTTTTTTCTAAAGGTTTTTTTTGGACTTCTTCTCTTAGTAATTTGAAATACTCATTGGCATACCAGATACCACCATTAAGTAGTTTTTGATCTTGCCTGTATCCTTCAATTCGTCTAGCTCGATCTGTAACTATTTCAGAAATGTTTTGAATTGCTACTGTTGATAATCTATCAAGAGATGCTAATTCCTCGACCGAATATGTTTTGCTTACTGACATAATTTCTACCTATAAAATAATTTGTTATATGTTTAATTTAATAATTACTAATTAACTTAATAAATTAATTAATAATTAATATGCATTTTGAATGATTAATGCACATATCTTAATTGATTTTAATTTTATTGTATAATGAAAAATAGTTTTATAGTTTTATAAAGAGAACTTGTATTAATTGGAAACTTGGTTGTAAAAAGATTCTTAGCTAATGATTACGAAAAGCCAGGATTTCACAAAAGATATTTCCGCATCGGTAAAAAAGATCAAAAATTATATATGCACCTGACCTATAAGAGCTTATAAAAAAAAGCATTCAGGAAGATAGAAATATTTGATTAAAAAATAGCGGCAGAAAAATCGTTATTTTTATTCTAGTCCATTAAATGATTATAAAAATGAATTCTAATGATGTTGCTGAGAAAGGTAATTTTGCAAAATAAATGTTGCGCAAATAGGGTCAATGACACTAGATCTTTTTTTTCTATTCATGTTCAGTGTATCTTTAAGTTCTTTTTCCGCCATGGCTGTAGTTAGTCTTTCATCAATAAATTTAATAGGTATATTTGTTTTTGTTTTGAGTTTTTCAGCAAATTCTTTTACTTCAAGGGCCATTTTTGAGTCCTGACCTTTTAACGAAAGGGGAAGTCCAATAATAATTAGTTCGATTTCATTGATATGCTGTTTTAATGCCTCCAGAATTTCTAATGCGGTCTTTTCTAGAGTTTGACTGGCTTTCACTGTTTTTAGCGGATAGGCAATAGTTTTACTGTTATCAGTTATCGCTATACCCAGTCTTGCTCTGCCGTAATCAATAGCTGCTATCCTCATTTTTTTTGGCCTTTTAAGGCAGCTTTAATAAAAGCTACAAATAGAGGGTGAGGGGATAGCGGTTTTGATTTAAATTCTGGATGGAATTGAACTCCAACCATCCACGGATGATTTTTTATTTCCATTATTTCACATAAAGAATTGTCTTTTAGAATTCCGCTGAACACAATGCCGTTTTTTTCGAACACTTCCTTGTACTTGTTGTTGAATTCGTATCTATGCCTATGACGTTCTGTAACAAGAGTTTTTTCATAAGCCAAATTAGCTTTTGACTTTTTCAAAACAGAACATTCATATGCTCCGAGCCTCATAGTTCCGCCGAGTTTTTTTATCAGTTTTTGTTCTTCCAAAAGAGAAATTACCGGATTCTTAGTTTCTAAATCCATTTCTGTTGAATTGGCATCTTTTAGACCCAAAACATCTCTGGCAAATTCAACAGCCATAATCTGCATTCCCAAACAGATACCAAAATAAGGTTTGCGCTTTTCTCTGGCATATTTTGCTGTTAATATTTTTCCAAGAAAACCGCGGGTGCCAAAACCACCGGGTACCAGATAGCCGTCACATCCTTTTATTGACTGTTCTACACAGTCTTCAATTTTGTCTGATTCAAATTTCTTTATTTCAACTCTTGTGTTTAAAAAAGCTCCTGCGTGTGTCAATGCTTCAAAAATTGATTTATAAGAATCCTGGTGATCTAAATATTTGCCGACAATTGCAATAGTAACTTTTTTAGTCGGATTAATAACAGAATCAACCATTTTTTCCCAATGTGATAAGTTTATCTTGCCGCATTTCAAATTAAGCATTTTGCAGATTTTCTGGTCGAGTTTTTGATTGTATAAATAAATGGGGACTTCATAAATAGTGCTTTTAATATCAATTTCTTCAATTACATTGTTAATTGAAACGTTGCAGAAAAGGGAGATCTTATCTTTTATTTCATCTGAAAGATGAACTTCTGATCTGCATAATATAAAATCAGGGATTATTCCAATTTCCCTTAGAACCTGAACTGAATGTTGTGTAGGTTTTGTTTTTACCTCTCCAGCTGCTTTTAAATAGGGAACATATGTTAAATGAATGTTTATGCAGTCTTTCTGTCTTTCATTTCTGAACTGTCTGATAGCCTCCAAAAAGGGTAGAGATTCTATATCGCCAACAGTGCCGCCGATTTCTATAAACACGACTTTGATATCCTTTTCCTGATTTGCACAATCTAAAATCCTTTTTTTTATTTCGTCGGTAATATGTGGAATAACCTGTACGGTTTTTCCCAAATAATCGCCCTTTCGTTCTTTTTTTATAACAGTGTCATAGACCTGTCCTGTAGTCGTATTTGATTTTTTAGATAAAGGTGAATTTGTAAATCTGTAATAATGCCCTAGATCCAGATCTGTTTCGGCGCCATCGTCTGTTACATATACCTCGCCGTGCTGGAAAGGGTTCATCGTTCCGGGATCTACGTTGATATACGGATCGAATTTCAGCATAGCAACTTTAATTCCTCTGCTCTCCAAGAGCATTGCAATAGAAGCCGCTGTCAGTCCTTTTCCTAAAGAAGATACCACTCCACCAGTAACGAATATATATTTTATTGGCATAATATTTTTTCCACCTTTTTAACATCTTCAAATACATCAACTCCAACAGGAGCGTCATCAACAATAGCTACTTTGATTTTATAGCCGTGTTCCATTATTTTTAATTGTTCCAGATCTTCCGATTTTTGTAAGCTCGTTTGTGGCATTTTTTCAAGGTCAAATAAAAAAGAAGTTTTATAAGCATAGATTCCTATATGGTAATAATAGGAAATGTCCTTTTCGTTTTTCGCAAATGGAATTAAAGATCTGCTGAAATACAAAGCGTTTTGATTGTTATCAAAAACGCATTTAACCGTATTAGGGGATTTGGCCTCTTCATAATTGATTCTTGTCACTGCAGTTGATACTTTAGCATCAGTATCATTTTTTAATATGTTAATGGTTTCTTCTATTGTTTTTTTATCGATTCTGGGATGATCTCCCTGTAAATTTATGATGATGCTGGAGCTCTGAATTTCCTTATTATTTTTTAAAACATCTATTATTCTCTCGGTCCCATTTGCGCTTTTATTAGTCATAACGCATTTCGCATTAAATTTTTGAGCTTCCTGAAAAATTATTTCGTCTTCTGTTGCTATTATCAAATCATCTAAAATGTGGCATTTTTTTGCATTTTCATAAGTATGCTGCAAAAGAGTTTTCGAACCAATTTTAAATAATAATTTTCCTAAAAATCTTGAACTGTTATATCTAGCCGGTATAATACCAATAATTTTATTGTTCATAAGATTTTTTTTCAGATTTTTTTTTATTTCCAATTATAATTTTGACATTAAAAGAATATTATTTCAAGTCAGTAGATTTTATAGGTCTTTGAGATGCAAATATTCGATAAACATGAGGAAAATGTAAATTAAATAATTTTAAAAATATTACTTTTATTTTAAAATAGTATAATTATTATTTTTATTTATAAAATAAGTAGTAAATAAATTTAAATTTAATATATAACAGATCTTTCTTAATCAAAATTTTCAAACAACAAACTAAAACAACAAACTAAAAAGGAAAAAAATATGAAATCAAAATTATTAACTATATTTTTATCACTTGGCGCTTTTGCTTTTGCTGAAGAAATTGATATGCAAACTCTAAATACGTCAAACAATAAAATCAATTATTACAATATTGAAGGCACCTATAATTCGCCTACAATTGGATTAGGATCTCGAAATTTTTTCAATCATCATGGATATGATTACAATATTTCAACAGACCCAGTTTCAATTGCTAAAGACAAATTGGAATTATTCCCTGTTAGAGCGAATTTAAACTATCTTTATTCGTTTTTGAAGAACCCAAATGGTTCACCTTATATCGGAATCGGTATAAATTCATATTCATTAGTTTCTAAAAACCGTGTAAACGAATATGCAAGTCCTTGTTTAGTGCTTGGAACACATTTTCCAATATTCAATCATAAGAGTTTTGTTGAATTAAAAGGAAATTGGACAAAGAATTCATTTTCATATCATGACAGCAAATATAGCTTTGATGAAAAAAATGATCAAATTCAAGTTGTTTCCGCTCGTTTAGGATTTGGATTTTAATTCTAGATTTTGCAATTCAAAATTCATTGTTTATTTGGGGCAGAATAATTTTTCTGCCCTTTTTATTTTTCGATACATCTCGTAAAAAATAGCTGTCAGAAAGAGAAGGCTTAAATCTATACTATTCATACTATTTCAACAGTCATTTTTGTTTTTAATAAATCCGCTTTAAATAATTTTTCGTATTGAAAAAAAATAAAGACATCTAAATACTTAGTCTTCTTTTTTTTGAGAGGATTTGCTTGAAAAAATTATTGTTGTTAGTTCTATTTTTTGTTTTTTTTAAAAACATCATGTTTTCCGAAGAAATGGAAATGCAAATGGGAAAAGGATTATATTCTTTTCCTATATAATTCCAAATAACATCTTACAGAAAGTCGCTGAGCAATTGATAAAAAATGGGGAAATCAAAGAAGGCCGTTTTGGTTTATCGTGCATAATAAAAACGGAAGAAGGAATTTGTTTATTAGCCGATGTTGCAAAAGGATCTCCTGCTGAAATCGCAGGGATACAAATAGGCGATCAAATTTTGGAATATAATGGTATTAAAATAGCTTCAATGAATTCATTTATTAATTATATAAATCTTATGGAGCCTGGAGATATTCTAATTTTAAAAATCTGCAGAAATAACGAGTGCTTTTTTGTTACTTTAAAAAAACAAGAATTTTAATTATTTCTTAAGTTTTACTTTTAAAGAAAAAGTTCAGGTGCAATTGTTAGAAAAACACAAATTTGTATTTCTTGTATTTTTATATAATAAATCTTTCCTTTAAAAAATAATTATTATGTTACAATGAAATTATCTATTGAAAAGTTTTAAGGTGGTAAAAAATGGAAAATATTAGTCTGCTTCAAAAGTTGCGTTTAAAATATCAACCTTCTATGCCAAAAATTTTGCAGGATATTTCCAGTTTAAATTTAGATATCAAAGGACAGGTATTGCCCGCATCGGATATTGAGGATTTAAGAAAATTGTTCCCAGAAACTTTTGGCGGACCAATAGTTCTTTTTAAAAAAGCCAATAAAAAAAGCGAATCCAAAACTTTAAGAGTAGGAGTTGTCTTCTCAGGAGGACAAGCTTCCGGAGGCCATAATGTCATTTCAGGATTATTTGATAGTTTGAAAAGTTTAAATTCGCAAAGCAGACTGTTTGGTTTTTTAAACGGGCCGTCAGGAATAGTTGATTGTAAAACGATTGAACTAGATAAAAAAACAATAGATTCTTATAGAAATCTCGGTGGTTTTGATATGATAGGTTCAGGCAGGACAAAAATTGAGTCAGACGATCAGCTTGAAAAATCGCTGAAATGCGCTAAAGATCTTAATTTGGATGCAATTGTTGTTATAGGCGGAGATGATTCGAATACCAATGCGGCAATATTAGCTGAATACTTTAAAAAAAATAAAATTCAGACAAAAGTGATCGGAGTCCCAAAAACAATTGACGGGGATTTAAGAAGTGAAAATATAGAAATATCATTTGGTTTTGATACTGCTTGCAAGGTTTATGCCGAGCTGATCGGAAATATAGCAAGAGACGCTCTTTCGGCAAAAAAATATTATCATTTTATAAGGTTAATGGGCAGAAGCGCTTCTCATATCGCCCTTGAATGCGCCCTTAAAACAAATCCTAATCTAGTTTTAATAGCCGAAGAAATTTTTCATAAGAAAAAAACATTAAATATTATAACAGAAGAAATCGCAGACTTAATTCAAAAAAGATCTGAAAAAGATAAAAATTATGGAATTATTTTAATTCCTGAAGGGTTAATTGAATTTATACCTGAATTTAAGAAATTAATTTCTGATCTAAACAGGCTTTTGGCTATTGGTCAAAAAACAGAAGAAAATTTTAATAAGTTAACAAGTTTAAATGATAAGTTTGCTTATATTAAAAAGCTCTTGGATAAAGATTCGGCAAATTGTTTTGTTTCTCTTCCGGATTCTATAAAGACCGCGCTTTTATTGGATAGGGACCCTCATGGAAATGTTAAGGTATCACAAATCGAAACAGAAAAACTTTTGATCGAAACAACTGAGTCTGAACTTAAAAAACGGGGATTTAAAGGTAAATTTAATGCGCTAAATCATTTTTTTGGATACGAAGGAAGGGCTGGATTCCCATCAAATTTTGACGCCAATTATTGCTATAACCTTGGGGTTGTTAGCACTCTTCTGATTAATAACAACCTAAGCGGTTATATGAGCTGCATCGGCAATTTAACAGATTCAATTGATAATTGGATTCCAAAAGGCATTCCAATTACTAGTCTAATGAATATCGAGATGCGAAATGCAAAACAAAAACCGGTGATTAAAAAATCATTGGTAGAGCTTGATTCTAAAGCCTTTAAGTACATCGAGGCTAATAAAGAGAGATGGGGCTTTGATGATTTATATGCTTATCCGGGCTCAATTCAGTATTTTGGGGATAAAGAAATCACAGATTCAATACCTAAAAGCCTTAGCTTAAATCTTTTTAAATAAATTATTAATATATTATTTAAAATTCATGAATATGATATAATATGTATATAATTGAATTTTAGGTATTAACAAAATTTATGAGCAATTTATTTCAAATAAATTCTGTAAATAAAATTAGAACGCCGGAAAAAGTTCTTCCTGTTGAAGAATCCTTTGAGCAGAAGAAACGATTTTCCCAGGACCAGCAAAAATTTCAAGAAAGTCTAGATGAATTGGAAGAAAAAATTAACACTCTGGTAAAAGAAGGGAAAATAATTGATTCTTTAGATCTGATTGATTTTGATTCGGAAGCCAGGATAAAATTATTACAAATTGCAAATCAGGCGGCTTCTGCCTTCTTAAAAAAAGAACTTTTAAGCATAGCAAGAAATGCCCTCTCTTTATCTTTAGATAATTCTCTTTCTGAAGAACCTATTGATGATGACATCACATTTTCAGAATATCTGGCAAAATTAATCATGAAACTGTCTATTAATAAAAAATCTACGAAAGACGATGTGAAAACTAAACTTGGCAAAACAAACCCTCTTGAAGATAAAAATGCAGGCTTTTTAGTTCATTATTGCAAAGATATTTTAAAAAACTCTTCCAACCCGGAAGAACAGAAGGAATCAAAATCAGCGCTTATGAGACCTGTAAAAAAAATTAAATAAAGACACCTTAAACAATGACGTTACAAGAATGTTATTAATAGGTCAAGATGACTGCAAAAATGGTAATAACTGGTAAAATAGATACTAACTCGATTGATGACCCTGGGAAGGGGAAATCAATAGCAGCTAATGAAACTAAAATTAGCAATTGGGTTATAGCGAGTCAAGTATTTCTAACTATTGGAATAGTCTCGCTGTTAATTGCAGCAACTGGACTTAGCGGAGTATTATTTCATTTTACACATGCTACACTAGAAATTTTATTGGGGGCTGGAGCTATATCTACTTTATTCGGAATGATCTTCATGAATAATTCAAACGAAAAAAAAATTTACGATCCAAAAGATTATGGGCTTGCAGGAATAAAAAATACCAATAATAACTGCTGGCTAAACTCGATGATGCAAATTCTATTAAATTCTCAGGACCTTAAGGAAAAACTAAAAAAGTTAAACCCCTGTTTTGCGACATTCATGACCAGCTATCAAAATCACATAGAAAAAGAAAATCAGGACAGCCCAAATTCGCAACCTATTAGAGAGTTTTTAAGCACTAAATGCCAGGATATACGCATAGAAGGGGAATTCCAAGATTTGCATGAACCATTAAACATTATCCTAGATTGCATAAGACCTCAAAAAAACACTCTATTTACAACCAATCATTTTGTTGGATCAGATAGAGCTCATACAACCTCATGCACAAAAGAATCTAATAATGGAATTATAAACCTTCCAATTGCAGTCGGCTCAAATTATACAGTTCAGAATTTACTTAATGGATATTTTAACTCTGAGCAAGACAATGAAATTCCCGTTTATGAAGAAGGATTAAGGCCTGTTGAAGAAAAATACTGCTTTGGTCTTCTTTCCAGAACAAAGATGGTTACTCAAAGATTTCTAAAAGGAACCAAAACTCTTGTTTTGGAAGAAAGAAGATTAGCTTTTGCCCCAAAGAATTTATTTTTGAATATTCAAAGATATTTGATTAATCCCCAAGTATCCGTTGATTTTGAGATAAATATCGATAAAGAGCATTTTGAAGATAAAAAAGATGGAAAGTACACATTAGACAGTTTTGCCGTACATACAGGTTTTCATTATATTTCTTATGTTTTGAGAAATGGCGTATGGTTTTGCTGCGATGACAATTGGGTCGAAACGGTATCTGAAGATCAAGCCAAAAAAGCAGCTCGAAAAGCATATATTTTACATTACAAAAAAATATAAATTTTAATATCGAAGAACATCTAAAGGATTTTTACTCTTCAGCTTCGGAACTATTAGTTTGGGCAATCAGCTGAATTTCTTTCCATTTACCATTTCTAAATCTCAACCAATAGATTAAACTTAGAAAAATTGCATATAAGGATGCGAGGATCCAGGCATATTGAACTGATAATGACAATTTAACAACTATAAGATAAACAGGAAGTATTAAGAAGCACCAAACAGATAAGGAACCTGCAATTAACAAAAACATCGTATCGCCGGCGGAAGTCAAAAGACCGGCAAATATCCATCTAATTCCTTCAAAAAAAGTATAAATGAAAACACAAACAAGACAGGTTTTTAATATGTAATAAAAGGAATGTCCATCGATATTCTGCCATAGAAAGACATGTTTTTCCATGTTTCCGGGTATTAAAAAATCTACAATTAATTTAGGATCGAAAATTAAAAAAACTGAAACAAGAACAATAAATACGACCAGAAGTTTAAGAGAAGATTTTAAAAGTGAATGAATTAATTCTATCCTTTTGGAGCCAATAAAATTACCCGCTAAAGCAGAAACACCCCGAGTCATGCCGTCAAAGAAAAAAGAAAGGAGCAGCACAATACTTTGACAAATACTTGAAATGGTAATATGGACTTCTGACATTTGAGTCATCATCACGAAAAAAAGAGCCCAACCGAAAATTTCCAGGGTGTAGAAAATAGCAGGAGGGGAGCCAACTTTTAAACATTTTTTAAAAACATCAAAATTAAAGTGCCATTTATCTGAACCAAAAGACTCTCTATTGACCTTTTTTAAAAAAATATAAGCTAATATTACTGTTTGAAAAATAGTTCCGATACCAGTTGCGATAGCAGCACCTTTGATCCCCATTTCCGGAAAAATTCCTTTTATTCCAAAAATCATTATCCAATCAAAAATTACATTGATTACATTTGAAAAAATTCCTAAATAAATTAAAATCCGAGTTCTTCCTCTTCCTATAAAAAAGCCCGCAAGCGCAGTCGAAATGCAATAAAAAGGCCCGAAAAGCATTAAGTATTTAAAATAATCTATCTGCATCGATAGATAAGCAGTTTTTTGAAAAAAAAGAGATCCGAACCACAAGCCTATCGGTATAAATATGAGCGCTGAAAAAATAGAAACCCAAATCATCTGCCAAACAGGCACTCCTATTTTTTTATGCATTTCAGCTCCATTATATTGAGCCACAAATACTTCAGACATAACTGTTAACATGCCCATTCCGCCCAAAAAAGCCCATGCCAGG
This sequence comes from Parachlamydiales bacterium, assembly GCA_041661445.1. Lineage (GTDB taxonomy): Bacteria > Chlamydiota > Chlamydiia > Chlamydiales > SM23-39 > JBAZUK01. The sequence goes on along the minus strand of JBAZUK010000002.1, from coordinate 51,731 downwards.
GTTCCACCATTGACAGAAGCGTTTAATGCATCTAATGAGTATCTTGCAAGAAAACATCTATCAACAAAAAGCATCAACAAAGATGCTAATGAGGAAATCATTAGAGGCAGAGAAATAGACCATAATTCTCTCATGCTTCCTTCGGGAAATTTTGTTAAAGCTTTATTGTTTTGCTGCATTGGCATTCTTACTCAAAAAAAAATATTGGGGTTACAAGGCTTATATTATTGGCAAAACCTTAAGATTTCAAGGAAATTCTATAAAATAAAAAAAATAGTTGTAAAAAATTAAATTTTAATTATTTTACAAATAAAACACATAAAAATCAATATAGATGGACATTAATAGGAATTTTAACTCTTTGAAGATCGGCGGAAGGTTTATCAATTCTCATTCCGGTAGAAGAATCAGAAGGACCTTAATAGACTTTTTCCTTTGGAAATCCGGCTTTTATAATCTCTATGATAAAAAAATTGAAATTCCTATAAACTTCTCATTTCCAGTAATAAATGATGTTTTTTATCCCAACAAACCTTGGGCATTATGGCTAGGTCATTCAAGTTTTTTGGTTAAAAATAAAAATATTAGATTGTTGACGGATCCGATCTGGAATGAAACCTGCTCTCCTTTTTCATTTATAGGACCTAGGAGAAGACATGAGCCGCCGATCGATATTAATCAACTTACAAAAATTGATTATGTTTTGATAAGTCATGATCATTATGATCATTTGGATAAAAAGACGGTATTAGCATTACATAAAAAATTTCCCGGCATAAAATGGATAGTTCCTCTGGGTTTGAAAAAATGGTTTAAAAAAATTAATATTTTGAATGTTGAGGAACTGGCCTGGTGGGAAAAATATGAAGATAATTTAGTAACTATTCATTCAGTTCCGGCTCAGCATTATTCCGGAAGAGGTCTTTTCGACGGAAATAAAACACTTTGGTGCGGATTTGTTTATGAAAATAAAGAAGAACAGAAAAAATTATATTTTACAGGGGACACGGGTTATAATAATAAATACTTCAAATTAATCGGTGAAAAATTCCAGGGGATCGATTTAAGCTTAATACCTATAGGGGCATATATTCCAAGAAAATTTATGAGCCCGGTTCATATAGATCCTCAAGATGCTGTTCAGATTCATAAAGATGTTTTATCGAAGTTTTCAATTGGAATGCATTGGAAAACTTTCAACCTCTCGGATGAAAAAATTCACCAGCCTCCTTATGAACTTTATTTAAATTTAATAAAGGAAGATATTAGTTTTAATAAGTTTATAGCAATAGATCCCGGCTCTTATGTCAATTGGTGAAAAAATTAAATTTTTTATAAAAATCAAAAGGTATTTTTTAATTGAATATATAAAGGCTGCATTTAAGTATTATCACAACATTAGATTTATGTTTTTCGATATATTATTTTCTTTTGTCTATTTTTTCTTAAATCCCTATAGAACAGCAAGAAAATTCCTGGAAAAGAAAATTAATAAAACGGTTTATGAATACGGCGAAACTCCGCTTACTCAAATGAGTATTATATCTAAGCAATGTGATATTAAATCAACCGATAGGATTTTGGAATTAGGCTCAGGCAGGGGAAAATTCAGTTTTTGGCTTTATTTTTTTAAGAAATGCAATATTGTAGCAATAGAGCAAATCCCAATTTTTATTTCTATTGCCAAATTTTTCGTAAAGCTATTTAAAGTTGATAGACTTAATTTTATATGTTTAAATTTTAACGATTATGAAATAAAAGATATTGATGTCATATATCTTTATGGCACAATGCTTAGCGATGAAAAAATACAATTATTGATCAATAAATTTAAGAAGCTCTCCGCTTCAGCTAGAATTATTACAATCAGCTATAGCCTTAATGACTATGATAAAAGTTTTATGATTCAGAAAAGTTTTGATTTGTCTTTTCCATGGGGAAAGACAAAAGCTTATGTTAATATCAAAAGGAGCTAACATGACTTTGATAATGAAAAAATTAAATGACGGCAATGAAATTCCCATGATCGGCATTGGAACATGGATGCTTTCAGATGCAAAATGCATCGATGTTATAAGATATGCTTTAAAAATCGGCTATCGGCATATTGATACGGCAGATATTTATTTAAACTACGAAATGATAAGAGAGGCAATAAAAGGCTTTCCTAGAGAGAAATTATTTATTACCTCAAAAATTTGGAGAGATTTTTTAGATCCGAAGTTAATCGAAAGCAGATGTGATAAAGCTCTTATCGAGTTGGGTTTGGACTATCTTGATCTGCTTTTAGTCCATTGGCCGGATCGGACAAAACCTCAGGATAAGATTTTTAATGAGTTATATAAACTCAAAGATAAAGGCAAAATCAAAAGTATCGGTGTTAGCAATTATACGATCCATCATCTTCAGGACCTACTTGATATGAAAATCAAGATTGCTGTAAACCAGGTCGAGTTTCATCCTTTTTTAAACCAGGAGTCTTTATTAAATTTTTGTAATAGACATTCAATTTCTCTTACTGCTTATTCTCCTTTAGCCAGAGGCGCAGTTGTTAAAGATCCTGAAATTAAGAGAATTGGTAATAAATATTCTAAAAGCGCTACTCAAGTATCTTTAAGATGGCTTTTTCAAAAGGATATCATAGTTATACCCAAAGCCGCTTCTGAGAAACATGTAAAAGAAAATTTTGAAATATTTGATTTTCAATTAGCTGATGAAGACATGAAAAAAATTGATGAAATTGGACTAATTAGGTCAAAAAGAATAATTAATCCGGAATTTAGTGATTTTGAATATTGATATATTTGTGTTATATGAGTTATCGTTTTAGATGATTTTTATTCTAAATATTCAGTAGTCATGGAAAATTCTAAAAAATTTTTTACAAGAAAAGTTTGTATTGGCAATGTTGAGATTGGTCAGAATAATCCCATCAGGATCCAGTCGATGACCAACACCAAAACAGAAGACATTGAAGCCACTATTAATCAAATAATGGTATTGCAGGATGCCGGCTGCGAAATTGTAAGAGTGACGGCCCAGGGAAAAAAGCAGGCTTATGCTTTAGAAATCATAAAAAATAATTTGATAAAAAAAAATTATTTAATTCCAATTGTCGCAGACATTCATTTTTATCCTCCAGCAGCTTATATTGCAGCTGATTTTGTTGAAAAAATCAGGATAAATCCCGGTAATTTTTATGAAAAAAAAGCATCATCAAAGGCTGAAATTTCAGATTATGACTACGAAAAAGAATTAAAAGAAATCGAAGAAAATTTATTTCCGTTAATCGAAAAACTAAAAAAAAATAAAAAAGCATTAAGAATCGGCGTTAACCACGGCTCATTGTCTGATAGGATTATGAAAAAATACGGCAACACAGTAAACGCCATGATTCAATCTGCGGTAGAATATGCAAATATCTGTCGGAAATATGATTTTCATAATTTAGTTTTTTCAATGAAAACTTCATCTGCCTTTTTAACAATACAATCAAATAAGGCCTTAGTAGAAGAAATGAGAAAACTTAAATGGGATTATCCTATACATTTAGGGGTTACAGAGGCAGGGGATGAGGAAGATGGAATAATCAAATCTTCTATCGGGATCGGTTCTTTGCTGTTAGAAGGCATAGGTGATACTATTAGATTTTCTTTAACAGAAGATCCCGTAAAAGAAATTAAACCGGCATTAAAACTTGTAGAACTCTGTTCAAAAAATAAGATTAGTTTCATTGAAAAATCTAAAGATCCTTTTTTTGATAAAATAAAGTTAGCTGCAGTAAATGATGAAATAATTTCTGACAAACAATTTTCGATGGCTGATATTTTTTATTTAAAAAACAGAGCTGATATTAAGGAATTTGAAAGAACTAAAAAGCCGATAATCATAAAAAACAATAATGTTATTGGAGAAAATATTTTTTCTCTTTCTAATATAACTGACAACGACCTTGAAAATAAGAATCATTACGCCATTGAAATAAGCTCTAATGATGATTTTGAAAAATTAAAAAAATTAAGCCCTTCATATATTATTTATAAGCCTCAAGAAAATAGGATCGAAGAACTTCAAAAATTTAATCTTTTTTTAAATGAAAGTAACATTAAAATACCTGTTATCGCTTTATTGCAATACGATCAAGATTTTGAACAAAATCGAATACTAGCATCATCTGAAATAGGTCTAATTATTTTTGAGAAAATGGCAAATGCGATCTTGTTGGAAACAAAGAATGATTCATTAAATTTGGCTTTAAATATTTTTCAGGCCTGTGACTTAAAAAAATTTAAACCGGATTATATTTCCTGCCCCGGCTGCGGAAGAACTTTATTTGATATTCAGACAGCCGTGAAGAAGATTAAAGAAAAAACCTCTCACTTGCAGAATATAAAAATTGCAATAATGGGGTGCATTGTGAACGGCCTAGGAGAAATGCAGGATGCTGATTTTGGGTATGTCGGTTCAAAACCAAATAAAATTGATCTCTATGTAAAAAATCAATGCATAGAGAAGAATATTGATGAAAAAGAAGCTGTTGAAAAGCTCATTTCTTTAATCAAGCTAAACAATATGTGGCAAGAAGAAAAACAATAGAAGTTTACAAAGAAAATGAACATTACGACTCTTAAATTAGATGATGGATCCTTTTTTAATGACCGATTGGTTTTCGATCAATCTCCAGTTTTAAGAATTTCAAACAGCATCTGGAATTATATCCTATCGATTTTCCATCTAGCTCCAAAATCCTATAGCGAAGAAAATATTAAAACCATTCAATGTTTTAAAAAATATCTCATAGATCTGGTTGGAAACAATAGATTAGATAGAGCCTGTGTAAAAGTTGAAGTGGATTTAAATAGGTTAGAAAAAAAAGCAGCCTCTCTTAGCTCAAAACATGTAGTTAGGATTCTAGTAGCTCTTAAAGATGTTTCTTTCCATGATATGCAGGAAGTTATAGATGGAATAAAACAAGGCAAAAAATTTTCGTGCTTAGATGACACAATGACGGCAGCTCTTAAAAAAGTTTCAAAACCATCTCAGTTAAATGCAAAAAATTTTGATTTAATATACATGATGCTTAGAAATCCGACTCGCAATAGATTGACCTATGCACCGATAAGAGGAATAATTTCAGGCGGTCCAACTACTTTGTTGTCTCAAATATTTTTTGATTATTATCTTTCAATAAAAGAACGACTGCAGCTTTGCACAAAAAATCATCTGTTAAACCAGGAAGGCTTTTATGAAAAACTCTGTAAATCGATTGTTTCTCGATTTCTGGTTGTCGGCACAATAATTCCTGCATACAATGACAAGGATAATCATCCTCAATATTATAGAGTGGCTGCCAGGATTGTTACAGGAAAAGGCGCTATCAGTTATATTTTGCTTCCTGCTACCGATGATACAAAAGGACTTGAAAAAATTAGGGTTAACAAAGGATCTGGATTCAAACCGGCAAATATTGATGCGCTATCTTATTGGATCACAGATTTTGAAAAAGATATTGCAAAAAGAGCATTTCTTTCAGCAGAAAAATATGAAAGATTTTTAAGTATTTTTGGACAGATAGCAACAGAAATGGGTCATAGCATAGGCGGAGCGATATCCCAATATAGGGCAGCAAAACATCTTAAAATCACAAAACTATTCTGCTTTAATTCTCCAGGAGTTCCTAAAAGGATAGTTGATCTATTCAATAAAAGAGAAAATCAGTTTGAATTAGTGATAAGAAGAGGCAAATCCAACACTTCAGATATAGTAGATCGATCCGGACCTTATCATTTGGGATATGGAGCTCGAAACAATATTCATATTAATTACATAACTTTTATAATTACCGGTAGAAAACTGCAAATCTTAAAAAAAATTCATCCTCATAATATTGTATTTTCGGAACACTCAAAATCCCTTTCTTTATCAGGGGGAGATTATAGTTTCGATAATTTAAGCAGATCTTATGTGGAAAGTATCAGATGGCTGATCGGAGGCCATCTATTATCTCCGCTTTGTATAGCTATTCAGAAAATCACCAGAAAGTTTTTCATATCTTATGCGGAATATCTCAAAGGATTAGATATAGAAGACATTCAGGAGAGCAGATTTGTTGTAAGACATGTTTCACAAAAAGACGCTTTAATAAGAACTTCTCTTCTGGCATAAAAAAAATTTTAATTTTTTAAAGCTTTTGACAATACTTACAATAATATGAAGTTCTTTGACTTATTTTAATTTTTTCAACATCTCTTTTGCAGCCTGGACATGTTTTTCTCGTGTGAATTAATAAAAACTTCTGATTATTTCCAAAATCTTCATTTATAGAAGAAAAATTTGACCTGTTTTTCCCTAAAGAAGTTCCTCTATGGATTAATGCGCTATTAACAACATCTTTTATTGAATTATATAAATTTAAAGCTTCAGCTCCCTTTAAAGAAGAGGCTAACTTTAGAGGGTTAATTTTCGCTGAAAACAATACCTCATCCACATAAATATTTCCAAGACCTGCTATAAAATTTTGATCCAATAAAAGAGTTTTTATTTTTTTATTTTTTGTTTTCAGGTTTTCATAAAATTCATCAAAAATAAAATTTTCAGATAAAACATCTGAACCTAAATTTTTTAAAAACAAAAGATCGCTTTTTACGTAAAATTTACCAAATCTCCGCGGATCAAAATATACAATTTTTTTATTGTTCTCAAAAATTAAAAAGAGGTGATCATGCTTTTGATTAATATACTTTTTGTCTTTTAAAAAAATATGACCGGTCATTCTGAGATGAACAACTAGATATAAGTCATCTAATTCAAAAACTAAATATTTTCCGATTCTTTGAATGTTTTTTATTGTTTTGTTTTTTATTAAATTTAAATTGTTTTTTGAATTTTTATCGATAATGCTATTTGAAAAAACTTCTATATCTATTATTTTATGCCTAAGAACTTCTTTTGAATTTTCTAAATCTCTTTTTATTGTTTCTACTTCAACTATCTCAGGCATAAAATTATTTTATTTTTTATCTTTGGACTTGATTCATTGGTTGTGATAGTTGAGCTTGATGAGGGAATAGTTGATTTAATCCCCAACCAAGTAATGGGAGCTTGTCAATAAAATTTCTAAAATTTAATATGATTACCCTATCTATTAAAGCAACAGACATTCCAAATGTCATATACCCTAAGAAAGGAAATATCAAAGCAATAAACAAGCCAGAAATTTTTATTGCTAACGAATATGCTACACACTTTAAAGAAGATTCCCTGGTTATTTTTTCAATAGGATTTGTCCAATAATCTCTTAAATTCCTTCCAATAGAAGGACCTATTCCAGCTGGCAGCTCAGGAACTTGGTTAGGAGCAGGATATCCAGGTTGTTGCATCTGATATGCTCCTGGTGGGTATCCCACTAGAAATGGCTGCTGTGGCATTTGATATGCTATTGGTGCGTAACCTGCTACAGATGCCTGCTGTGGCATTTGATATGCTATTGGTGGGTAACCTACTACAGACGGCTGCTGTGGCATTTGATATGCTATTGGTGGGTAACCTACTACAGATAGCTGTCGAGGCGTTTGAGATGGTATTGCTGGATAACCTACAACAGATGGTTGCTGTGGCATTTGACGTGCCACTTGGGAAACTGAATCATCTGGTTGTATTTCAGGTTCTTGTTGAGCTTCAGCAGGGCGTTCTTTTCGAATAGGTTCTCCGGGAAGTGGCAAAGATATTTGTTGAACAGGAGGATTTTGTTGATCTTCTGTGTTTATTGGTTGTTGGGAAGGTATTGAAGATGATCCCCATAACCAAGTGTTTATGGATGATACCATTTTTTTATCTCCTTTTAAAAACAATTAAAAAATTTATTAAACAAAATTAATTTTATTGAAATAATTCTTTTTTTATTCCGGCAAAAAATCCCTTCCAATACTCCAGACCGCCAATACTAAAGCAATTTCCAGCTATTCTTCCGGCAAAATATCCGCTATCATATGGAGATTCAGATCCTTTGAACATATTTATTATTAAATCATTTATATTCATCAGTAATTTATAATCAACTGCTAGAGATATCCCCAGTAGTGCTAAACTTGACAGACCAATATATACAGGAGAGATATAATTAAAGCACAACAACGCAAAAGAAGCAACTTTTAATGCCCCAGAAACCATGGCGCATTCTTTTGCTTTTTTAACTATATAATCATCAGTATTATTAAATAATTCTCTTGCGTTTGTTACAAATATTGTCATTTCTTACCTTATAAAATTAATAAAAATTACAATTTCTTATTTCTTCTTTAACTTATGATCTATGATCTTCAGCGCTAGAAATACTAGAAGTCATTTCCATTGAAATTCCGCTTTCGTTCCCATTGACCATTACTTTTAATTTATTCCAAAGCTGTGGATATTCCTTATTAAAAAGAGCAAGATCAAATACAAAAGACAAGGAAACTCCTAAAACAGACAAAACAGAAAAAGCGCTTAATAAATAAATGGCTTTTAAAGCTACTGAATATATAATTGCCGCCTTTTGCGATTCAACTGTAATTTTATTTACCTGCACATAAATATCTTGTACATAACTGTGTATTGCTGGTATTGCCATATAAACCTCTTTAAATAAAAAATTTTACAAAAAAATTATCAAAGTAAAGAATATTTATCAATTTATAAAAAAATAAATTTTAAATTCTTATCAAAAAAAATCTTTTCTCTCGTTCCTTTTTATGTATTTTAAAAAATGACTTTCGCCTATTATTTTTTTTAAAAAACTGTTAAAATGCTTTTTTCAAAAAAAGAAGAAGAATTATGAAAAAATATGATCATCAAAAAATTGAAAAAAAATGGCAAGAATATTGGAAAAAAAACAAAACCTTCGAAGCTTTAAACGATTTAACTAAAAAGAAGTTTTACATTCTTGATATGTTTCCTTATCCATCAGGAGCAGGTCTTCATGTTGGACATGTAACCGGTTATACCGGAACCGACATTATGGCAAGGTACATGAGACAAAAAGGTTACAACGTTTTACATCCAATGGGCTGGGATAGTTTCGGCCTGCCGGCGGAACAATATGCAATCAGAACAGGGACCCATCCTCAGATAACAACAAAAAAAAATATCGAAACGTATAAAAAACAGCTGGAAATTTTGGGATTCAGTTATGACTGGTCACGAGAAATAGCAACATCTGATTCAAAATATTACAAGTGGACTCAATGGATATTTACAAAGCTTTATAATATGGGGTTGGCATATGAAGCTAAAATCAATGTCAATTATTGTCCGGAACTTAGAACTATACTAGCCAATGAAGAAATTGAAAATGGCAAGTCAAAAGAAGGGGGATACCCAATCGAAAGGATCCCCTTAAGACAATGGATTTTAAAAATCACGAAATATGCTGACAGATTAATAGAGGATTTAGAAGAAGTTGATTGGCCGGAAAATGTTAAAAAACTTCAGATAAACTGGATAGGCAAGAGCGAAGGTGCAAAAATAACCTTTAAAGAAAAAAACAAAAATATCTCGATCGAAGTATTCACCACCAGACCTGATACCTTGTTCGGAGCTACATATTTAGTATTAGCTCCGGAACATCCGGATGTCGATAAGCTTACAACACCCGATAGACTGCAAGAAGTACAGAATTACAAAAAACAAACAAGTGCAAAAAGCGATCTGGACAGAACTGATCTTGCGAAAGAAAAAACTGGAGTGTTTTTAGGGAGCTATGCAACAAACCCGGCCAATCAAAAACAAATACCAATTTGGATTGCTGATTATGTATTGGCAGGCTATGGAACGGCTGCGATAATGGCAGTTCCAGCGCATGATGAAAGGGATTTTGAGTTTGCTCAAAAATTCAACATTTCAATTGTTTGCGTATATGATCCCGATTTATCGCAATCAAATGATCCTTTACCATTAGCAGAATTAAAAACCTTAATTTTATCCGGTCAAAGATCCTGGACAGGAGAAGGAAAATGTATTTCTTCTCAAAATGAGCAGATATCCTTAAATGGCTTGCACATGTCCGAAGCAAAAGAGACAATGATAAATTGGCTTGAAAAAACAAATAATGGCAAAAGAGCAGTATCTTATAAATTAAGAGATTGGCTTTTTTCCAGACAAAGATATTGGGGAGAGCCGATACCTATACTTCACCTTGAAGATGGCACAAAGAGAGCCTTGGAATTGGATGAACTGCCATTAATCCCTCCGGATGTCGAGGATTATAAGCCTGCAGAAAAAGGAGATAGTCCTCTTGCCAAACTAAAAAACTGGGTTGAAATTTTTGATGAAAAGACAAACCAAAGGGCCAAAAGAGAAACAAATACAATGCCTCAATGGGCTGGTTCATGCTGGTATTATTTAAGATTTATTGATCCACATAACAGCGAAGAAGCTTGGAATAAAAAATTAGAAAACTATTGGATGCCGGTAGACCTTTATGTTGGAGGATCTGAGCATGCTGTTTTACATTTGCTCTATGCAAGATTTTGGCATAAGGTTTTATTCGACCTAGGACTTGTTTCGACTAAGGAACCCTTTAAAAAATATCAATATCAGGGCCTTATAACAGCGCCATCATACAAGCTTGACCAAGGAGCTTATGTTCCCGCAGAGGAAGTAAAAAAAGAAAATGGAAAATTGACATATGACGGCAAACCGGTAATTGAACAGATCGAAAAAATGTCTAAATCTAAATTAAACGGAGTTACTCCCGATGAAATGGTTGAAGAATATGGTGCAGACTCGTTAAGACTTTATGAAATGTTCATGGGACCATTTGATAGAGAAAAAATATGGAATTCGGAAGCTGTAAGCGGGTGCAAAAGATTTTTAAATAGATTTTTTGACATGGTTTATTCAGATAAAGTATCAGAGGAAACCTCTGAACCAGCTTTAAAATTAGGGTACGTTCTCATAGATACAATTACCAAAGAAATCGAATCAATGCAGTTTAATACAGCAATTGCACATTTAATGGAATTTATCAATGCATTTACAAAACTCGATAAATATCCGAAAGTAGTTTTAAAAATGGCTATTCAGATGTTATATCCTTTCGCGCCTCATATTTCAGAAGAACTTTGGCAATATCTAGGAGAAACCGTTACATTAACATATGCGCCTATTCCAAAAGTTGATCCAAAATATTTAAAGGAAGATATCAAAACTTATATTATACAAATCGATGGAAAGTTAAGAGCAAAAATGGATTTATCCAAAAACATTTCCAAAGAAGATATTCTTAAACTGGTTTTGGAAAATTCTCAAGTGAGTAAATATATTTCCTCGCCGATAGAAAAAACAATATTTGTTCCTGAAAAACTTTTAAATATAGTTTTAAAAAAATAGATGTTTTATAACCTACTGCTTTTGATATATTTTTTCATTTCAATACCCAAAACATTACTTGATCTGGTTTTGTATAAAAAAAATAAACCAGATCTTTTGAAGAGGTTTGGATTAAAAAAATATTCTTTTGACCTCAAAAGCAAAAACCCAGTTATTTGGATTCATGCTGTGTCGGTTGGAGAAACAAAAGCAGCAGCTTCTCTGGTATTAAAGTTAAAACGAGAATATCTGAATTCTTATATCTTAATCTCATCTGTAACACAAGCAGGGCATGAAGAAGCTAAAAAAACTTTATCATCAGCCGATGATTTTATTTTTTTTCCCTTTGATTTTTCTTTTACGATGAAAAAAGTTTTTTCTAACATAAAGCCCAATCTGATAATTATCATGGAAACAGATATCTGGTATAATTTTATTAAAGAAGGAAAAAAAGCCGGGGCTAAAATTGTTTTGGTCTCTGCAAAAATTTCTGAAAAATCCTATAGAAGATTTTCGAAAATATTATTTTTTTCTAAAAAACTCTTTTCCTATTTTGATCTGATATTAACACAAAACGATCTTTATAAATCCAGATTCGAAAATTTTATCGCTAAATCAAAAATTCAAACTTTTGGAAATTTAAAACTTGTAAACTTCCCCGAGGTTTATTCACAAAATTTTTTAGAAAACCTAAAAAATAAAATAAACAAAAATAATGAAAAGTTAATCACAATTGCTTCTACTCATCATCCTGAAGAAGAGATGATAATAGAAAAACTTAAAGATCTACCCAATATAAAAATTTTATTAGCCCCAAGGCACATCGAGAGATCTAGATTTGTATTAAATCAACTGCTGAAAATTACTTCCTGCTGTTTGTTGAGCAATGATGCTGCAATTGATAATTCCAAAGTTATAATTATTGATAAAATGGGTCTTTTAAATTCCTTTTATCAAATATCTGATTTAGCAGTCGTTGGAGGCAGTTTTGTAAATAGGGTAGGGGGCCATAACATTTTAGAACCCGTTTTCGTTAATAAAGTAGTTATTTTTGGACCTTTCATGCATTCCCAAACAGAGCTTGAGAAAATTGTTTTGGATAATAAATGCGGTTTTAAAACTGATATTGATAATCTTAAAGACAAGGTCCATGAGTTATTAACAGATAAATCCTTACAATTTGAAATGATCGGTAATTGCAGAATCATAAAAGACTCATTCACTGACATCTTAAATAATACTTTTGATGTCTTTAAAAATTTCATTTAGAAAATTTTGGATAATTTATTGAAAATACTCTTGCTTTAACTCTGATAGAACTAGAATCCAGCTATGAAATAAATCAAAAGCTTGATAAGATTCTTTATCAATTTTATTGCCTATTTCAGAGGACTTAGATGAAAAAGAAAGTATTTGTTGTTTTTTCTATTCTTATTGTTTTATCAATATCGCTTTATATAAAATCTTTTTATGTCTCCGATAAAATGTTTTCAGAAAATTCTTTAAACTGTCCATTCTGCAACCAAAAAGTCATTGATTATCAAAAATATTTTGAAAATAAAAATGTCATAGGTCTTTATAATTATAAACCTCTAGCAAAAGGTCATTGTCTTATTATTCCGAAAAGGCATGTTCAAAAGTTTGATGAATTAAATGAATCTGAGATAAAAGATATTTTCGAATTGATAAAGAAAACGAACAATTCAGCGCAAAAGATATTTGGTGTGCAGTCTTATCAGATTATTCAAAAAAATGGTAAGGATGTTGGCCAGTCAGTTCCTCATCTGCATTTTCATTATATTCCAAATAAACAAAACGGTTCTATTATCAGCTATTATTCAAAGTTCGCCCTTTATCCCTTGATGAAAAAATTAGACAAGCAGCAAATGAAGGAAATGACTTTTTTAATGTCCCAAAATTTAGAATAATGAAGTTAAAAATTTAATAAATTTTTGTTGTTTTTCCTTAAAAAACCATATAAAATAAAAAACTTTAAATGTTATATTGATGATAATTCAATATATTGATAATATACCTTTTTAAATTATCGCGGGGTGGAGCAGTGGTTAGCTCGTTGGGCTCATAACCCAAAGGCCGGAGGTTCGAATCCTTCCCCCGCCATTCTTTTTTGTATTAATTGGCGGCATAGCTCAGTTGGTTAGAGCATCGGAATCATAATCCGGGTGTCGTTGGTTCAAATCCGACTGCCGCTAATCTCCTAATCGTTTAAAACCAAGTCATTTAAATTTCACTCATGTTGATCCAATAAATAATTTTAAAGTAAAATAAAGTTATGACGTGCAATTGACGTGTAGTTAAAAACAAATTTAACGAGTAATGACATTTCAACTACTTCTATTTTAAAAAAATACATAAGGAGTAGAAATATGGTTGCAATATTTAAAAATAAAAATAAAAAGAGAATAGTTACTGGCTGGCGTGCTGTTATTCGTTTAAAAGATTATCAAGTTATCACCAAAACATTCGGTAGGAAACAGGAAGCTGAAGATTGGGGCATGGCAAAAGAAAGAGAGATTAAGGTTGGTTAGTTCAATTTTGAATTGCATAAAAGCAGAAGAACTTTTTCTGAGCTTATAGAACGCTATACCAATGATGGGTACTTAGAAAATATTTCTTAATGCCATTATAGTTTTTTAATCTTTGCTTATTAGATTTTATTAAAACGCAAAACTTCTAAACTGACGTTTGTCATATAATCTAATATAATCTTATATAGTTGAAATAGAGGATTCTCATGATGAAAAAAAGAGGATTTATTCCTCTGTTGAAGATTTTGACTCATGAAGACATGACCTATAGCGAAATTAATGATTATTAAAACTACTATTGAACAATTCTCTAGATTTTTTAATCCAAGGAAAGTTTTTCAAATAATCTTCCATCGATTGTTTAATTCCTTCATCCCCACGCTCAATTCGAGTCACTATAATATTTGCTGCTTTATGAGCTTTATACAATCTAATCGGTTTAAAAACCGATACGTCAGACCAATCCGATTTCGACTGAATTGAACTTTCTTTTTTCAAAATATAATTCTGAATTTCTTTTACCATTTCATCTCTGCCATTAGGTCTGTCCTTGTAATATTTATTATATGAATACGTGACAGCCATATACTCTTTTGAGTTCTTCTGTGTATACATAGTTACTAATGAATTTATTCCAGTTATTTTCATGTTTTAATCCGTTTTATTTATTAATTTGTTTTTAATTAGTATAACGCAAAAATATTAATTTATAAATTATTAAATAAATTGTTATATTTATTATAATTAATTATTTAACATTAACTATTAAATTACTAATTACTAAATAGTTAACCCTCAAATAATCTAGAAAAAAGTGCTTTTGTCTAGCTAAAAGTATTTTTTTATAAAAAAATATTTGTTATAAAATTGCAAGATTTTAGAAAAAATTTAACAAAACTTTGCAAAAACTATGCTTTGTTTGAAATTCGACCACTAAAATCTTCTAACTTGCAGATCAACTAGTTCTTATTAGTTTAGATGCTTATCAATCTAATCCTATAGTTGAGAAAAAGTTGTCATTAACAAAGTCTTTGATTGATTACGCTCAAAAAAAGCTTACTTAAGAAAAAGCATTTTTTTTATAGCAATCATTCCTGGCAGATCGTTATCCCTCTGATAATCATAGATATTTTTACGCAAAAAAAACTTAAAAAATGATAAGCTTTTTTATTCTATTTTTATGAGGTCAAGAAATGTTTAAAATTTTTTTTGGATTAATTTGCTTATGCTCTTTTTCTAATCATGCTTTTAGTAATGAATGGGGGACTAGAAAATCATTTGATACAAAGGAAACAACAGAAGTAATAAAGCCTTATCACGTTCTTTCACTTGATGGCGGAGGAGTCAGAGGGGTTTTTTCAGCACAACTTCTAGCTATGCTGGAAGAAGAATTTCATTTTCTTCAGCATGTGGATCTTTTTGTCGGAACCTCTACAGGATCAATATTAGCTTGCGCATTAGCTTATGGCATCCATCCCAACGAAATCGTCGATTTTTACAGAAAGAATGCAAAAGACATTTTTGAGGAGAAAGGAGGGATTTATGGATATTTTTTAATGCAGGCGAAATATGAAAGAGATAATTTTGAAAAAATATTAAAAACCGTTTTTTCTAATAAAATGAAGCTTAGCGATCTCCCTAAAAAAGTTATTTGTGTTTCGTTTGAGTTACGCAATCCGTCATATGATTGCTGGACCCCAGCTCTAATAGATAATTTTAACACCCAAAAGGCTCAAGAAATTGAAGTAGTTGATGCTATTTTAAGAAGTGCTGCAGCTCCTACTTATTTTTCTTCTTATCAAGGATTTATAGATGGGGGAGCAGTAGCAAACAATCCTTCAATGATGGCACTTGCTAAGACTCTAGATCCAGAAGGAGCAGGACAGCCATTAGAAAGCATACGCCTTCTCTCAGTAGGCACAGGAATCATAAAAAGTTATATCCCCGAAGATGTTGATTGGGGCGCTTATGAATGGCTTGTCAGAGCTCCTTATGAATCTCCCACACCGCCTCATCCTTTATTTGATATTTTATATAACGGCACTATATCCGTACCTCATTTTCAATGCTCTCAAATTTTAGGTTCTTTTTATCAGCGCTTAAATGCTTTTTTGAGCAGGGATTTTCTTTTAGATGACTGGAAAGAGGTGGATTTTCTCATTAGCGAGGCAATAAATTTCCCGAAAAAAAATCCTGAAGAATGGGAAAAAATAAAAGATTGGGTTCGCGAAAATTTTTTGCAATGATATTTTTTATTGATTGCGAAATAAATTTTTAAACAAAATTTAGGAAAATGAAATGATATTTCTAGAGAAAAAAAAATTAAAAATGTATATTTTTTGATCATAAAAATTAATGGTTTAAAGGATTTCAAGCAATGATAAATTCTGTAATTTGCCCGACAGCATGTTTATCAAGTCAATTAACTTCTGAATTATTAGAGTTTAGAAATCCGCAGGGGCATGAGAAAAATTGGCTCTATCAAAGTAACCATATAGATAATTATTTTGTCCATATAACGAAAACTGCCATAGTTGATATCGTCTCTCCACTTTTGAGTCTCTCCGCTTTGATTGAGAGTGTTGCCTATGGCGTGATTTTTATTAGCGCTCTTCCTCTTTTATTTTTTACTGATAAATTCTCAAAAAACATTTCCCATTTATTTAGCAGCTGTACCTTCACAATTTTATGGAATCTAAACAATGTTGCGATTAATCATTTTTGTATCAACTTAGCAACTAAAGAATCTTTTGCCCGTTTTACCTTGGACAACTGGCCACGAGGAATGTTTTTTAAGTTAATCATAAAAACAATTTCTATAGTATTATCAATATTAGGAAAGAAAAATATCGATGTATGTTCTACAACTATGCGAAATATTGACAGAACCTACATTGAAAAATGGTTACTAGATAATCGTATAATCCATAATATACTTAATTTGGTTTTTATAGACCCATATAATCTATTATCCAATTTCTCTTTAAATGAATTAAGAATGATTCAATCAATTTCAAACATCCTAAGAGACGAAATACAGGAAAAATATGAGATAAATGATGAAAGCTCAATCGCTGAGGGGATTTCATTCTTCAAGGAAACAATTTTGTCTCAAATAGATAGTGAAACAAAAACACAAATTTTAGAAATGTCCCCCGAAGCTATTATATTCACATTAACCAGTTCTATTAATACTTATGTTTTAGGCTCGAGAAAAAATGCGCCTATTCCATTCTTTTTTCAAAATAAAACTAGAAAATCAATAAAAATGCTTAGGTATGCCATTGGAGTAAACCAAAACGATCCAATTCCCAGTAATTTGGATAAAAAATCAATACAAAGACTTAGAACTAAATTTAGTAATATATCAGAGCAAAATTTAAAACAAGCTAGTTTGGCATTAAAAACTATTACTCAATTTACTGAGCTCTCTGAAACCGACTCAAATGATAATATAGAAGTAAATGTTATATTAAATAGCATGAAAAACATTGCTTGGGAAGAATCGCAAGGGGAAAGTCTCTTTCTTAGACATTGCTGGCAAAAAGCTTGTGAAAGCAAATTTTCTTTATTAAAAAATATAATAATGAAAAACTCTAATTTAGCCTTATTGACAGCAGCGGCATCTATCGCAATCATTGCTGTCAATCTTTACTCTAGATTGGAAAAAAACTAAGAAAAGATCTAAACATCAGCTAATCAGCTATTTTTTTAACTTCTCGTGGTTTTGTATCTTTATCAGGAAAGGAATTATAATTTTTGTTAATTAATCGAAAATATCAATAGTCTGATAATACATGTTATGTTAAACAACTAGAAAACTAAAAAAAAGCCGACTCTCTAACTCTAATTATTTCATCCTTTTTATCCTTTTTTCTTCTTCGGAATCGGAACTATCGGAACTTGAATCTTCTGGCGGTTGAAACCTTGAGACTTTTCCACCTTCTTCATCATCTTTCATGTCATGAACGAAAGCAGTCTTAGATTTTAGCATGGCTTCTCTTTCTATCATTCTCGCAGAGAATTGCTCGTGTTTGCGTTGTTTGAATATAGAAATACTTGTTGCTCCTTCTCTTGCTTTTTCAGTCACCACCATATGACAATCAAATTCAACCATTTCGGGAGTTAATTCCGACTCTTGAGTTGCCGAAAATGATAAAAATGAATCTAGACTAGGGTCTTCTTTCACTTCATTTTCTACTTTCATTTCTGATTCTGGTTGAAACCTTGAGACTTTTCTACTTTCTTCATCATCATCTTTCATGTCATGAACGGAATCAGTCTTTGATTTTAGCATAGCTTTTCTTTCTCTACCTTCTCTTAGCTCGGCTGCTTCTCGTTTGAGTTGTTTGAATCTAGAAATACTTGCACCTTCTCTTGCTTTTTCAGGTACTACTACCATATGACAATCAGCAAAAACCAAGTCTAATTCAACCATTTCGGGAGTTAATTCCCACTCTGAAGTTACCGAAAATGATAAAAATGAATCTGGACTAGGGTCTTCATCTTCTTTTACTTCAGCTTTCATTTTTGATTCATCAAAAGTAACAGATCTTGACCCAGGAAAAGGGCTCTCTAATTTTGTAGCTTCCTTATATCTTCTTTCAAGCTTTTCTTCCTCAGTCAATACTCTATTAAAAGTTGCATCTATTCTATTGGGGAGAGAGCTCTCATCGCAAACTACTATGCGTACCGGCATAATTTTCTTTACACCAGGAAGACCCAAATTATTTGTTACTTGAACTGAATTAAATGTGCAATTAATTGGATAAGTCATTTTCTTGTCCTTTATGAGAAGGTTTTTATAAAAATTATATGAAACATAACGTATATTATATCAATTATTCAGATTATTTTAAAAATAAATTTAATTAAAAATTAGGATATAATTATTTAATTATTTTATATATAAAATGAAAAAGCAAATTAGAAACCTATTCCCACAAATTGTACTTTAGTTCAGAATCTTCTTTATTTGCTCTATTATTTAATTTGATCTTACAACTATCATTTTCCAAGTTCTCTTTTTTAGAATCTTGATTTTCTTGATCCATCTTAAATTCTTCCGGCTTAATTACTTCATTCTTAACATTCTTGTCATTAGGGAATTTTTCTGTGGGAGATTTATCTGTGACATTTATTTTTTTTTGATTTTCCATTTTAGGAATAGTTTCTTCCTTAGACTTTTGCTCATGTTTTATGATTTCTTGCTCATTTATTAGTTCGTTATCAAGTTCTTTGCTTTCAGGCACTTCGGAATTATCGATTTCTGAATTTATGGGTATCATAGCATGTTCATTTCTTGGCCATTCTTCTTTATCATCGGTATACGCCTGTCTTGCATTTTCAGATTCTTTAAATCTTTCATTATCTATATCGAAAGTAAATCGATAAAACTTTTTTCCCCATCCTATTAATTTATCTGATTGAAATACCAAGGGAGTATAATTTCTTGTAACTAGCCTGGATTGCCCTAAAATAGGCGGTTCGGTAATGTAATACCAGACTGTATATGTCAAGTTTCCATATTTTTTTTGTTCTGATTTATTCGGTCCACCCATCACTCTTATAACCTGAGATGAATTCATGCCTACTTTGAGATTAGCTATGTTTATTCGATTCTCTTCTGAAATTGCTCCGGATTTTATGATAGTATCACATCCGGTAAAACAAAGTGATATTAATATAATAGTGATATATAACTTTTTCATATTAGCTCTTTTAATTTTTATATATATCACTCACTTATTATTAATAAATTACTTTTTTAATAATTATAGAATAATTCAATGATATTATAGGAAAATCGGATATTTTTGATTTAACCTTAAGAAAATAAGATTTATTAATTTAGATTACTTAACATATCTTCTGGAATATGTGGCACTTGAAAAAGGCTCAACAAAATACCTTTGAAAAAAACTTTTTTCTTTTGATTTGTCTTGCTGAATCTGTCTAGAATATTCTAATAATGCCTGTTTGATTTCTTTTTGAGAATCCCCTATAAAATTAATCAAATCAGAAAGGGGCTCGAAACGATCAAAAATAATTGTTCTTCCTTCTACAAGCATAGCTCTTCCTATAACAGTTCCTATTATAAGTTCAATATCTTTCTTAGTTAATACATCGTCGCTTAATAAATGATAAAACAGACTTGTGATCACATTTAACGCTATTCCCCTATCAATATCCTGCTTACAGGATTGACTGAAACTTGAGTTTATCATTTGATCTATTGATACGGTATCTTTAAGATCATGCTGCAATTTTAACAGAGCTCCGATAGATAGGAATCCCTGAGCAGTTATCTGCATCATTTTCGATAATCTTTTCCTGCCTTCTTTGTTGGAATGCAATTCTTGCCAACGGCTGCTTTGTTCTGAAATTTCTTGCATAGCTTTCTGCGATAATATAAAAGCTTGTTTGAACTGCAAGTCGCTCATTACATCCTGGCCTATATAAAAACCATTGTCTTGATTTTTATCAACTTCATGATATCTAAAAGCATTTCCGGATATATTTTCTATAGTCGCTGCGGAAGAAGACAAGTCGTTAGCAATTGCAAATTTTGCATAGTTTAGATAAAACTCATTTGGATCCTTAAATTCTAAAAATCTATCATCGCTGCATTTCCATGCTTTTCCATCCATAGGGGTTGTGAAGAGCCTAAGAGTGCCCTTATAGCTTTCTTCCTTTCTTAGAAGCTCGTAAATTCTATATTCTTCGCCAGACTTTGATAAATGCTGTAAATTGTGATGCAGGTGGACAAAATGATGTTTTTTTAAATAATCCAAATATCCGGAAAATAAATTTCCCGTAGCTGGATTTGGCCCATGATAAAACCTTGTGCCTGATTTGTTAAAAACATAATCCTGAACAGCAATTTCATTATTGTTTATCTGATATTGATTTGTTTCCAAAGGAAGTATTCTTGTCAGAAGAACATTCAAACTCTTAATTGGAGAAGCAATCACCCATTTAAGGGTTGAGCTTAGACGATCCCTATTAGGTTCTTTTTTTTCTTTCTTGTAGGCAGCATCTAAATTGCTTCCTAAATCTTTAAATGAACAAATGGGCTTATCTATCGAAATTATAGTTTGGGCATATTCAGAAATCTCATCTGAACCTTTTGACTTTAGAAAAATGCAATTACAAAGTTCTTGCAAAAAGTTTACTGCAGGACAATTTGAATTTTTGTTTTTCTTATAAACCTCATCTTCCAATATCTCATCAATTTCTTTTCTAATATCGTTGCTATGTTCCGATACAATTTTTATGTCTTTTTTCTCTATCAAATTCTTTAGAAATATAACTTTATCTATAAAAACCTGTATCTGTTCTTCGGAAGAATCTTTTAAATCTGATTTATCCTGTAAAAGTTCTATTGAGAACTTTTTGCTGCAATCCTGCATAGCAGCAATTCTATTTTCTGCTAATCTATTTATTAATTTTTCAATAGAAGATTCCCGGGATGCAAAATGCTCAATAAAAAAGCGTTTTAAAAAGTAATTTATTTTACAAAAAACATCATAAATGCTTTGAATAATCTTCGCGGCACAAGATTTTTTTCTGAAAGCTTTTTCCGAGCTTAAAAAATCTCTATCGACTATTGATACCTGTCTAACTGTCATTTTCTTATTTTTTTTTAAAATTTAGGATGTTTAAAATTAAATTTTTTACTCTTTAATAAAAGTATTATTATAACATAATACAAATTAATAATTTATAAAAAAACACTCTTATATTCAAAAAATAAAACTAACTTTTTCTTGATATAAATAACTCAGTCTTAAGACATCGCAATACATTGATAATAAAAAACTTAAAAATTCTATCAATAAATAATTTGAATCACATTGCATTAAAAAAACATTTGACATTTGAATTTAAAAAAAATTATATAAAGAAATGCAAGCCAAAATAAAGATCATAGAAAAATTATTTTTAATTTACTTAGATAAGGGCTTTAAGAAGGAATATGTTGGTACAAGTATTAATCTATTTATTAATCGGATCAGTTTCAGGTTTTTTTTCCGGTCTTTTGGGGATAGGAGGCGGAATAATAATCGTACCTTCTTTGTTTTTTACATATTTCCTTTTGGACATAGCACTTGTGGAGCCTATGCATTTCGCTATAGGGACATCTTTAGCAGTTATGACGGTAAGTTCATTATGGTCTATATATAGATATCACAAAAAGCAAGCAATTTTCTGGTCATTTTTCAGGAATTTGAAGATTCCATTATTTATAAGCAGTTTTTTAGGGATTGTAATATCGTATCATTTATCTGATGATATTTTAATTTTAGGCCTTTCAATTATTACATTGATTTTGGGCATATATTTTTTTTTATTTAGTATTATTAGCAGAAGAGAAAAATCTCTTAATATATATATAACGGTAATTATCGGATTGATAATCGGCTTAACTTCAAACATTTTCGGCATAGGAGGCGGCGTTATAGCTTTGCCATTTTTCTTCACACTTCTTAGAATTCCAAATCATTCAATGATAGGAACATCTGAACTCTGTACTTTTATTACCTCTGCAGTCGGCTCATTGATTTTTCTTATAACTGGGTTCCACAAAGTAAGCAATATTGACAGCATAGGTTTTATTCACGTTTCAGCTTTTGCAGCTCTCACAATCGCCTCACTTATTTCTATGAGTTTTGGAATTAAATTTCAGGAAAAAGTTAACATAAAGGTATTTACTAAAATATTTGCAGTTTTGCTAATTCTCATTAGCATTTCGTTTTTTTTTAAATAAAAAATTCAAATAAAACCTGAATTGATTTATATTTGCTCCCTTAAAAAAAACTTATTAGGAGTAATAATATTATGACAATGACCGCATCAATTGCAAATCAACAAAACAATGGTTTTTTGATTGGAGCAAAAGTAATAAAGAACAATAACAAGGAATTATTAAAAGGGATTAAAATTACATTTGAATGGGCAAAGACTTTTATAAAGGAATTAGATTTCATTCCACAAATCGATTGTACCATTACTTTAATTAAAGGCGCGGAAGACGCTTTAACAATAACCGATTTTGGACAGGCTTTTTGCAAAACTGCTGGTTTAATTAAAAATGCGCCGACTAATATTACTAATATAGCCCGTTCTATTCTAGATTTCAACTGGAGTTTTTTTAAAGTTTGCAAAGCATTAAAAGTTAATAAAATTTTACCGTTTGGCAAAAAGTTTATCACTAATCTTAGCTTAATTGGCGGAGCTTCCTTTGCCTTAAGTTCTTTAGACAAACTTGTAACAGAGACCAAAGCTTTGTTCAACATAGATTTAAAAACAAGTGATGAACTTGTTTTATGCCGTTTTTATAGAATAGCGAAAAATATAGGAACTCTTGCAATTGGAACGATAATTTCTTCGGGAGTGATCTTTGGTACTACAGTTTCTGCAACAACTATGCTATTTATCGGAACTGTTGTATTGATCTCTGGCTTATCATCAAGCATCCTCAATGAAATCTATAATTTACAATTAAAATGATTTTTGTAATAAAGATTGGTAAAGGAGTTTTATGGAAAAATGTGCTTATTGCGAAATCGTGAAAGGCTTACAACCCTGTCATAAAATTTGGGAAAACGATGAGTTCCTGGCTTTTTTATCAATCTTTCCAAACACGGATGGATTTACAATCCTGATAACAAAAGAACATCTTCCAGCATATATATTTGACCTTCCAGATGATATGTTAAATAAATTCATAGTTGCAGCCAAAACTGTCGCAAAGCTTTTAGACTCGAAATTAGATGATGTTGGAAGAACAGGACTTATCGTAGAATCTACTGGCGTTAATCACGCGCATATAAAATTGATACCAATGCATGGCACAAAAAACATCAGTAAATGGAAGCCAACCAGCTCATACTTAGATAAATACTTTAAAAAATATGAAGGATATCTATCCTCACATGACTCTACAAGAAAATCCGATAATGAATTGGAAAAAATAGCTAAAAAAATTCGGAATTAATGTTAATTATTTTGTCTTAGGCCATTTATTTACATGATATTGTAAATTCATCTCGTTATATTTAGTAATGCAATTCTTATAAAAACTTTTCGCTCTGATAAAAAAAGCACCATCGGAATCAAAAGAGACTAAATAAATGTATCCAGAAACTATTAGTATCAACAACAACATTTTTCTAAACATTTTTATAAACCCTCTTAATTATTAAGCTATTTTAAATAGCGTTAATTTGCAATATTTTAATTTTAATTTAATTAACTAAAATAATTAATAATAAAAATTCAATAAAATCTTTATTCCCTAACCCGTTATTTTTCAATGACTATTGCGAAAAAGAGCAATTTTTCTTATTAAGCAATAACCAGTTATCTGACAAAGCTGATAAAAAAGTTTAGCAAATTATCAATATTTTTAAAATATTTTTTAGGAGCAAACCTCTTCTAAAACTTAATAAAATATTAAGTTAAAGCATGATTACAGTATGTACAGATGTTTCATATAACTACTAAAAATTGAAAATTTGAACAGCTTATTTGAAAATTATTTTAAAAAAAGAATGTTAACAGCCTGACCAAAGGTATAATCTGTATACCTATTGAAACATAAGTCAATAACATGCCCGATTGCAAATCCTGCAAATATCGCAACTTTTACAATTGAACCGAAAAATCCAGCCGTTTCTTCTTTTGAAGTATTGGGAGAATCTGAAGCGAATGCAGCCATAAATAAGGCAACTGGAAGGGCAACAATTCCTGTAATTGTAGCACCTACCAAAGCAAATGGTAAATTTAAAGCGTAAAATAGTAGAAACACTGATGCCGCTACTACCATTATCTTTAGAGCTGTATTTATAGGAAAATTAAATCCGTTCGACTGAATTTCGCTTGATTTTTGAGGTTGACCGATGATATTTGAAAATTCTAACATAAAAATCCTATTTTAAAACTTTTTAGATAGATAATCTTAAATTATACAAATATTATAAATCAAGCACAGCTCTGAAATGTGTAACGACTAAGTTGTAAAGAAAATTTTACCGATTTAAATTTTTAATGTCTTCCAGATTGCAACAGTCCCCTAAAGAGTTAGTCCTGAACCAATTCGCTGTTTTTATTAAATAAAAGCGATACTACCCTTGCCCAGATAAAATAGATAATCATAGATAATATCGTGATCAGCAATATAAGGTTTAAAACTGTAATATTTTGTATAAATATCAAAAACAATGATGCGAAAGCTTTCGCACTTCTATAAGCAAATACATCAATTATTGCTTTAGCTCTGTACTTTTCATCGGTTTTCAAAGGAATATAGAGCATTTCCCTTAAAATACCAAAAAAAGAGTAATCCATTGTTTTAATTGTTGCAAAAGCCATGGTAATCATAGCGAATGACGGGAAAACCAAAAATAATATTGAATTGAAGGCCAATACAAGCGGAACTATCATATGAGATCTTCTTAATCCCAAATAATTTATCAGCAAAAACCCTCCGAAAAACTGAAAAGCTGTCGAAATAGAATTAATTATACTAGTTAACTTCCCTGTATAAGCTGTTCTCAAATCGATATTGGTTATTGTTTTTTCAAGAAAAACATTAAATTGATAATCCAAAAAGGCGGTTGATATCTGCATGAAAACAACAATAAATAAAATAAATTTTAAGTATGGAGACCTTCTTATTAAAGAAAAACCTTCTTTTGAATAAGAACTATCGTCGAACATTTCTTTTTTAAAATCACTTTCATTAACATTGCTGTTTTTTAGAGCAATCTTATAAAAAACAAAGATAATTAAATATAAAGGGATAGAAAAAAGAAATAAATTAGAAGATTTAATATCTACAGCGAAATAACCTGAAACAAGACCTCCGAAAACCGAACCTAATCCCCCAACTCCGAACATGAATCCATATAAGAACTTAGCTTTTTGAGTATTGATTGTTGAATGAATCATTGACCATGCCTGCTTAAAAGCTAACAAAATATAGGCATCTTTAAAAAGAAACTGTAAGAAAATCAGCATAGGAAATCTGGTAACAAATATACCAGTTGAGGCATTAATAACTATTATGCTTAAAACAAATATTAAAAATGTTTTTAAACATCCGATCTTAGGTAAAAAACGATTATATAAATAAACAACTAACAGATTGAATGGAACTCCCAGAATCCAACAATAAGGAAATAGCTTGCTAGTAAAATTGGAAATAAAAATTGAGGTACTGGCGGGTCTTATTATTGCATAATCACAAGAAATAAAAAAAACACAAAACAATAATGATGCAATAAATATTTTTTGAGACTTATTAAATATTGAAAAAAAGTTCTTAATTTTAATCATGTAGTGATTATAACTCTAAATGAAATAAAATACAGTATTCTTTTAAGAGAAAAAAAGCATTGTTTTCAAAACATTTTTATTTATTTTTTATAGGAAAGACCAATAAGAAAAGTTCTGTTTTAATTAGAAGGCAAAAAACCTTCCTTTAATATTAATTTGGTCTTGGCATGCTCTCCATCATATATGAAGGGGTAACTTTTATAAATTCAGCTTTTCTTTGAAGTTCTTTTATACTTCTAGCTCCCCCATAAGTAAGTCCGCTTCTTACGCCGCCGAGAAGCTGATCTATTAAACTCTGAGCAGGACCTGTTACTTTCGCCCAGAAGTTAACTCCTTCAGCTGTTGTTTTTTCTTTTAAGCATCCATAAAATTCTTTTTGAAAATCTTCACTTGCCTGTCCGCGATATTTTGCGTATACCTCATTATTTTCTTCTTTTTTCATGGCCGCCGATTCGTTTGTAGTAGCAAATAACTTTCCAATCATAACAGAGCTTGCTCCTGCAGCTAGAGCCAAAACAACATCTCTGCTTGTCCTAATCCCCCCATCAGCAATCAAAGGAACCCGTAGCTTCAGCGCTATATCAGCGCATTCTTTAATAGCTGTAAACTGAGGCATCCCGAATCCAGTAATCATTCTTGTTGTACATATTGAACCTGGGCCAATTCCCACTTTTACAGCATCAGCGCCGGCATTCACTAAATCATGATAAGCCATAGAAGTGCAGACATTGCCCGCTATAATTTCTTTATCAGGATGTTTATTCTTGAGATCTTCCACAAAGTGCATCATCATATCGGAATGTCCATGGGCAACATCTATACATACACCCAGTGCTCCCATGTCCAGTAATCTTCTAGTTTCATCCATGCTTTCTTTTTTTATTCCCGATGATATGAAAACTCTATTTTGAAATTTTTTTACCCATTTGGCCTGGGTCTCAATACTTGCGAATCTATGACAAATCGGAATAGAGCCATTTTGAATTAATATCTCGGCAATATCATCAGATATAACTGTATCCATGTTAGCTGCCAAGATAGGCATTTTTATTTTTACATT
This sequence comes from Parachlamydiales bacterium, assembly GCA_041661445.1. Lineage (GTDB taxonomy): Bacteria > Chlamydiota > Chlamydiia > Chlamydiales > SM23-39 > JBAZUK01. The sequence goes on along the minus strand of JBAZUK010000002.1, from coordinate 24,434 downwards.
TTTTGTAAGCCAGGTATCTAGTATTGGATCAGTTCTTGAGGCAATATTATTAAATTGTGGTATTAATGCAACATCATCAAAAGTATAACCTTCTTTCATATTTTCTCCAAAAGGGTGATAAATTATAAAGACCTAATAATTTAATCTAATACCACAATAAAATTTTATTTTAATTAAAAAATATTTTTTATTAGCTTTTTCTTATATTTTAACTAAAAATTTGTATCAATTTTATCTAACCAACAAACCAAGAAAATCGTTTTCTTTTATTTAATAGTTCCTTCTCCTTTAGCTTTTCTTCAAAAAAATCAATTAATTTCTTTTTCCCTAAACACTTAGCCATTGCCATTGGAGTTTGTTCTAAAGGATTTTTTAATTCCATTGAAGCTCCGGCCTTTAATAGAGCTTCTATAAGATCTAAATCTTTCGGCAAATCTGTTGGCAAATCTGTTGGCAAATCTGTTGGCAAATCTGTTGGCAAATCTGTTGGCAAATCTGTTGGCAAATCTGTTGGCAAATCTGTTGGCAAATCTTTTTCAAGATCGTCTTGGAACAACATTACAGCTAGGTGAAAGGGCGTCCAACCATCAGAATCTTTAGCATTTACATCAACTTGTTTTTCAATCAAAAGTTTTAAAATCTCAGATCTAATTTTTCTATCACTAAAATTAAATTTTTCACCATTAGATTTTTCATCATATGAATTTATTATTAATACATGCAAAGGAGTAAACCCGCTCTGACTTGCAAGTTTTACATCAGCTTCTTTCTCTATTAAAAATTTAGCCAGATCAAAGCGTCTTGCGCTAATTACAGCACTGAGAACAGTACGTTTATTATTATTCGTGGTATTTATATATGCTCCACTTTGAATTAAACTTGGAATATCCTCATATTTACGATCCTTAAAAACCAAATCTGATAAATCTCTACTTGGATCTAATTTTAAGACTTCCTCTGGAATATCTGGATCAGTTACAGAATATCTGGATGAACTATTAACTAAACTTACACTCATTGTTATTACCATTTTTAAATTTTAAATTTCATGAATTTTTACTATAAATTCACAATAAAATATAGTTTTATTAAAAAAAGGTAAACTTAACATTTAAAAACGAATTATTTAAAAAAATATTTATAAAATTACAATTATTATTTAAACGAAATTACAGCCAATTTTTATAAATTAAAATTATTAAAGTTTTATAAAAATTCAAGTTTTGTAGATAATTTTTTCTTTTATAAAAAAAAACTACCTGAAATATTTAAAATCTTATAAAACTGTATTTATGATTAGTGTTGTAATTCTCACAAAAAATTCTTCCGAGACCATCAAAGACTGCTTGCTGGCATTAAATGGTTTGGATGAAATTATCATAATTGATACCGGATCTACAGATAACACCTTAAGTCTTGTAAAAAACTATGAGAATACAAAAATTTACAATTTGGATTTTACAGGCTTTGGTGAACTTAGAAATCTCGGAGCCAGCAATGCAAAAAACGATTGGATTTTAGCAATTGACAGCGATGAGATTTTGACAGATGCTCTAAAAAAAGAAATCTTAAATGAGACCTTTGATCCAGAATATGTTTATGGTTTTTTCTTTAACAATTATTATAACAACAAATTAATAAAATGCTGCGGTTGGTATCCAGAAAAGCACATAAGGCTCTATAACAAAACAAAAACCCATTTCTCCAATAGCCTGGTTCATGAAAAACTGATTGAGGATAATTTCAAAAAAAAGTATTTCATAAATCCTATCAAACATTTTCCTTATAGGAAAATTGATGATTTTTTACAGAAAATGAGCAAATACTCAACTCTTTTCGCCTCACAAAATAAAACAAAAAAATCATCTTTAACAAAAGCTATAATTCATTCTTTTTTTGCTTTTTTTAAAAGTTATATTATAAAAAAGGGATTTTTAGCCAAACAGGAAGGTTTTATTATTTCAGTTTATAATGCGAACACTGCCTTTTATAAATATCTTAAACTCCAAGAAACAAACTCAAAAGAAAAATGATCTTAGCTTTTTTATATCATGGGATTGGTGATGGAAAATATTCCAATACCCCATTAATGATACAGAATCATCTTGAATATCTATCTAAAAATTATAATATTGTTCTTCCCGGAGAAAGAACCAACCCCTTTAAAATAAATATCTGCCTTACTTTTGACGATGGCTTATATGGTTTTTATTATTATGTCTTCCCTCTTCTTAAAAAGCTAAAAATAAAAGTGCTGTTGTCAATTCCAATTAAATACATTCTAGAAGATACCAGCTTGGATCCAAAATCAAGATTAGAAGTTTCTTATAAGGATGCTTTTAAAAAAGAGGTTTATTCTTCTTCGGCTCCTTTCTGCACATGGAAAGAACTTAAAGAAATGGTTGATTCCAAATTTGTATGTATTGCATCGCATTCATTCAATCACATAAAACTTACTGATGAAAATCTTGATTTAGAATTAGAAATAGCCGAGTCTAAAAAGATATTAGAGAAAAAACTTAACACAGAAGTTAATACCTTTGTCTATCCTCTTGGAAAATTTAATGAAAAGATTCATAAAAAGGTTAAAGAAAACTACAAATATGCAATGAGGATTGGTTCAGCAATTAATTTTTCTTGGCAAAATATGAATTCTATTACATATAGAATTAATAGTGATAATTTATTATCAGAAAATGAAAATGTAAAATTGAAAAAATATATATCTTATTTATGGTTTTTCTTTTTAAATACATTTAGAAAAAGGTAATACATGCCAAAAAAAGATTTAGAAGAATATAAAGATCTAATAATTGATAACCTAGAAACCCTAAGAATAAACTTGGAAAATTATGAGAATCTTGGTTTAGAAGATTTCGATGAATCTGTATATAATGAAATTACAAGTCTAATAGATGAGACAAAATCTGTGGATGAAGTATTAGGTCTTGAAGAAATTGTAGTTCAGGGGAAAACAATTGAAACGAGATTGGATTCCTGGCTTGCAAATCAAGGACTTTCCAATCTTGAGCTTGTCTGGCCAAAAATTTAAAGAAATGAAAAAACAAGGTAAAAACTTATGCCGTTGAAAAAAGGAAAAAGCAAAGAAATTATTAGCGAGAATATAAAAGAAATGATAAAGACCGGACATTCACAAAAACAGGCTGTTGCCGCTGCATTAACAAAGGCTCGCGAATCTGGAGCTAAAATTCCCCCAAAAAAGAAAAAGTAGCAGAAAAGATCAATTTTATTATTTTAATAAAATTATTTTCTTGTAAATTTCATATATGAAAGAATCACCGCAGTAGCTTGTGCTACATTAAGTGATTGGAGCTTACCTGTCATGGGGATATGAATTTTATAATCGGATTTTTTTAATAAGATAGGCTGAATCCCCTCACCTTCAGATCCCATTATAATAAGGCTTTTGTCGGTAAACTCAAAAGAAGTAATATCTTTAGCATCAGAATCTAATGTTGTAGCTAAAATGCTATAACCATGTTCTATAAATCCATCAATCGTGGTTGCCAGATTAGATACTTTTATTAAATTTAGTAGCTCTGTTGCCCCTGCCGCAGCTTTTGTAACAACAGGAGTGATATCGCTTCCCCGATTTTTGGAGAAAACAACGCCATCGCATGAAAAACACTCTGATGATCTTAAAATAGAGCCTAAATTCTGAGGATCATATATAGAATCCAACATCAAAACAACCGAGCTGGATTTTTTATCCATCAAATTAAGAAATTCTTTCAAATCAAAATAATTTCTGGATTTAGTCTTAGCAACAATATTCTGATGGGATTCAGATTTAACCATAGAAGTTAACATGCTTTTGTTAACAAATCTGATCGGTATGTTCTTTTTTAAAAACTCCTGAATAAGCGGGTCGTTTCTTTCTTTGCTGGTAAAAACTTCAATAATATGATTTTCTTTATATTTTAATACTTCAGCAATAGTGTTTTTGCCCATTATATATTCACTCATCAATCACCTATAGGTTTTTCTCTTTTTTTCCAGTAATTTGGGCCATAATCATAAGTTAATTCTTCATCTTTTTTTATTTTTCTATTTGTTCTAAAAATTAAATGCATTGCTCCATCCAGATAGACTGATAATGGCACAATATTAGGCTTAGATGAATGATTCACAAATCTTATTATGCTCCCCTTCTCTCTTGCATCAATAGTATACGGAGATTTCTTATAGCCGATATGATATTCGAAAAGATAAGAGTTTTTGTTATCTATTAACCTGTTGTATTTTTTTATAACTCCAGTATATTCACCTAAATATGCTCTATTCGGCAAATCGCTATTTGCAAAAAGACCATATTCTTTTATTGGATCTATCCACTTAATATAAACGTCCGGAACAAAATGTGTTGAAATTTCTTTTTCATAAAAACATCCGAACCAGACATTTTCCTTGTTCAGATAACCATTTCTCGCAGCATTTAAGCATAACTTCTGGACATTGGAACATATCTTTGCAGATTCAAACTTTAAAGAGGTTAAGTATTCAATTTCCAAAAGATCTTCTAATTGTTTTTTCGTATAGGAAAAAACAATATTTTCTTTTTTAATTTTAAAAGTATACTTTTCAATCATAAATTTGATATTTTAAAAATAAACATAGCATAATTTTGCAAAAAAATTAAATCTTTTGCAAAATAAAGAAAAAAAGGTGAAATAATTTATGTCTAAGTTTCCTATCAAATTTGAAGTTTCAGCAATTGCAACTCCAGGAGTTTCCCTACCTTGGAAAAGTTTTACAAGAGATTTGCCGCCCATACCTGTAGCAATTCCTCCTGAGCTGAACGGTCCCGGAAAAGCCTATTCTCCGGAAGATTTATATGGTCTTGCTGTTTTAAACTGTCTGTTTGCCGTTTATAAATACTTATGTGAAAAAAACAATATCCAGTTTGAAAAGGTTGAAGGTAAAATAATTGTTACCATGGATAGGAACACTGAAAATGAAGAGCTTATCATATCTCATCTGGACATAACCATTAATATATCAAAGCCATCCGACGGATCTAAAGCCAAAGAATTATTAGAAAAAACTTTAAAGGTTTGCCCTATTACAAATTCGATTAAAACAGGTAAGACCTGTCATATAAATATTTTATAAAATAATTAACGTTTTATTTAATTTGTATTTAGAAGAGCAATAAGATAAAATAATATATTCAAAATTACCCATCAGGTGACATATGAAAAATATTATTTTATTGTTTTGTTTAACAGCAATAATAATTGCTGGAATAACAGTTTATAGAAATTCAAAAAAACAAAAACCTTTAGTTGTTATTTTAATGGGTCCTCCCGGATCCGGTAAAGGAACACAGGCCTTAGATCTTGCTAAAAAATTAAAAATACCGCATATCTCGACTGGCGATTTGTTTAGAGAAAACATAAAAAATAAAACAGCTCTTGGGCTTCAGGCAAAAGAACTGATCGATAAAGGCGCATTAGTACCCGATAATATAGTAGTTGATATGCTTTTCGATCATATCTATTCAAACGGGTATGACAAAACCGGTTACATATTAGACGGATTTCCAAGAACAATCAATCAAGCAGCTGCATTAGATCAGAGACTCGGAACAAAATTTAATAAAATTGCTATCAATCTTAGTATCGATGATGCAAAACTTCTTGAAAGAATAACCGGCAGATTGATATGTAAATCTTGCTCAGCATCATTTCATAAAATTTATTTTCCTCCTAAAAATCCAGGCATCTGCGATCATTGCTCAGGCGAGCTTTATCAAAGAGCAGATGATACTGAAGAAGTTCTAAAAAGCAGATTAGAAGTATATTATAAAGACACAAAACCTCTAATTGAGTACTACAACAATAAAAAAGAACTATTTGATATTAATTCTAATAACTCAAAAGAAGTCGTTTTTGACAATCTCGTAAAAACAATTGATGAAGTTAAATAAGATCAAAAAAAAAGAAGAGAGTTTAATTTACTCTCTTCTTTTTACTTAAAAACCGATTGGTTCTAAATTTCTAATCATTGTTACAATTCAAAGTCAAAAAAATCTATATTTAATATCTTGCTAAGATTCTTTTTTAAGTAGTAAACGTTCCAATGAAAAAAATTTCATTTCCTATCTCTATAACAATCGTAAAGTGACAACCATTAGTAGAGAGCCTAAGATCTCTCCTCGCATTATAAAATTGATTTCGTTGTTATTGAAGTAGATTAACTTCATTTTAAGTGGGCAAAAGACTATAAAAAATTAATTCATAATTTCTATTTCAGAAATAACAGGTAAATGATCCGATGGAAATTTCCCATCAAATGTATCTGCTAAAATTCCATGAGATTTTACATTTATGCTTTTATTTACAAAAATATAATCCGGCTTGATTCCCGGCTGACCGGCTTCTTTGAATCCTGACCATGTCCCTGTTGGCCCGTGATGAGGAAAAATTGATTTAAAATGAGCATCGATTAAAAGATCATCTTTTGTTAATAATTTATAGGTTTCTTCTCCCCCAAGAGATGGGAAAATATTAAAATCTCCAGTGACAACAAATGGATTTTTTTGAGCTATATGAATGATTTTTTCTCTAAGCAGTTTGGCGCTTTCGTTTCTGGCTAAAAGGGAATGGTAATCAAAATGAGTATTAAAAAAATAAAAAACATTATTAGTTTTTAGATCTCTAAATTTAGCCCAGTTGACTCCTCTGATAAATTTTGCATCCCATCCTTTGCTGGAAATGTTTGGAGTCGGCGATAAAAAGAAATGATCTTTTTCCAAAATTTCAAATCTTTCTTTTAGAAATAATATTGCATCAATTGTTCCTTCTTCTTTTCTGTCATGAAGACCTACTCCATACCAATTATATTCAGGAAGAAGCCTTATCAAATCTTCTAATTGTTCTTTATTAATTTCCTGTAGTCCTATCAAATCCATGTGATGAAATCGGATCATGCTCGCTACATATTCTTTTCGATATTTCCAACAGCATTCTTCAGGTTCCTTATCTTCGCAGTCTTTAAGATGAACATTAAAAGACATTACGCGAAATGATTTTTTTATGAAACTTTTAGAAATAAGTTTGTTTTTAAGTATGTCAAATATCCCTAAGGATGACGTCATAACTTCTCTCATATAAAATTACAAATTAGATACAATTATAACAAAAAGCTTCTAATTATTGAACAATAATAACATTAAACACTATCGTGCAAACATAAAATGTATTAATAAAATTTTTAATATTACATATTATGATATATTAAAATAATTATTTTACATCTTTCTTTTGAAAATCAGATATAGCAACTTTTAAAGATTTTTCAGCTAATACCGAACAATGCATTTTTAAAGGGGGCAGACCACCTAAGGCCTCAGCAACCTGTTGATTTGTAATTTTAAGAGCTTCTTCAATTGTCTTCCCTTTTATCATTTCAGTTAACATGGAGCTTGTTGCTATCGCAGCTCCACAGCCCATAGTTCTAAATTTTGCATCAACAATAACTCCGTTTTCAACTTTTATCTGAAGCTCCATAACATCTCCACATTTCGCATTACCAGCTCTGCCGACTCCATCAGGATTCTCAATTTTTCCTACATTTCTTGGATTTAAAAAATGATCCATTACTTTTTCTGTATAATCTTGCATAACTATCCTTTAACGTATAAAGGAGACATCTCCCTTAATTTTTTAATGACTTTAGGTAAGATCTGAATTAAATATTCAATATCTTCTTTTGTTGTAAATTTTCCCAAAGTAAATCTAATCGATGAATGAGCGAGCTCCGGACTTATTCCAATTGCAAGCAAAACATGTGAAGAAACAAGCTTTGATGAATTGCAAGCAGATCCGGTTGAAGAACAGATCCCCATCATATCCAGGTTCAATAAGATTGATTCTCCTTCGATAAACTCAAAGCAAATATTAACATTGTTGGGCAGTCTCAAAACAGGATGTCCGTTTAGAGTTGTATCCTCAATGTTACTTAGAATTCCTTTAATTAACATTTCTCTTAATTTAGTCAACTTAAGTGCTTCTTTGGCCATTTCAGTTTTTGCTATTTCAACTGCTTTGGCAAAACCTACTATCCCTGCAGTATTTTGGGTTGAGGCTCTTTTTTTATTTTCCTGATCTCCCCCATGGAGAAGAGAATTAATTTTTGTGCCTTTTCTTATATATATAAGGCCAACCCCCTTAGGTCCATATAATTTATGAGAAGATGCGCTGAGAAGGTCAATGTTCATTTTCTCAACATCAATCTCAAGATGCCCGAATGACTGGACTGCATCTGTATGAAATAATATTTTTCTCTCTTTAGCTAATTTTCCTATCTCGTAAATTGGCTGAATAGTCCCGATTTCATTATTTGCATGCATTACAGAAATCAAAAAAGTTTGATCAGTAATCGCATTTTCTAGATCTTCTAAATTTACTAAACCATATTTATCAACAGGTAAATAAGTTACTTCATAGCCCAAGGACTCTAAAAACTTGCATGGCTCTAAAATGGCATGATGCTCAGTTGCTGTCGTAATGATATGTTTTTTCTGTTTATTGGCAAATGCTACGCCCTTAAGCGCGAAGTTATTACTCTCTGTACCTCCGGAGGTAAAATAAATCTCTTCTTTTTTCGCATTAATAAAATTAGCTATCAACCCTCTTGCTTCTTCAATTGCAGAGTTAGCTTCTCTTCCATAAGAGCATGAGCTTGAAGGATTTCCAAACTTTTCAAAGAAAAAGGGATTCATTGCTTCGACGACCTCGGGCAGGGTCGGCGTAGTTGCAGCATTATCTAAATAAATTTTTTTCATACAAACTCTATCTCAAACTTCTAAAAATCTTTATAATTATAACCTTTTTCACTTCTTTCTTTCTAGATTAAATTTCTAGTAATTAATATTTTTAATCCATTTACATCTTGGAAAAAAAAAATTTAAATGCTATCTGTAAAAATATATAAGCAGATGGAAACAATGAAGAGTATAGACAAATTAAAAAAAGACCTAATAAGTTTTAATGATGATTGGAACAAACTAACTCATCAAACTCAAAAAAATGAAAAATATCTCAAAAAAATAGCTGTTGCTATTCAAAACTTAAATGCAGATGCTTTGAAAATAAAAGATAATGAAACAGCAAAGCTTATTTCTCATATGCTGACCACTCCATTAGGTGCTCCTTTTGTAAGCAATGCTACCCTCTTCGACGCAGCATTGTCTTATAAAGAACAATCTGTTGGTCATTCAGATTTAAAGCGCATATTTACAAATTTTAAAAAATATGAAAAATCATTTAATGATGAAATATCAAAAATTTTCGCTTCATTTCTCATGGATTTAAAAAAACAGAAAAAAAATTAAAAATTACAAGATCAGACAAGTTGAAACTGTTTTTCTTTTTTCTTTTTCTAAAGTTATATGATATCCACCATCATTATTATGTTCGCAGCCGAAATGAACTTTAAAACTGACTAAAGCTGGATCCAATTTAGTTATTCCTTCTAATTTTTCCTCAATTTTTACTTTCATAACATCTATATTTTCAAATTTTTCATCAAGCCCAATTCCAAAAGAATAGCGCTCTTCAGAAAAAAAAGGATCAATTTTTCTTGTGGTTTTCAAACAAATTGATAGAGAAACTATATAAAACTCATCCTTAATTTTTAATAAACCAACATCTCTGGATTTACTGCATAATAGCTCCCGCTTCAAATGACCCAAATTTGTTGTATTGCCTAACGCTATTGACTTGCTGTCGTCATAAATTTTTACTGTTGCACATACTGTCATTTGCCTTCAACTTCCTTACTTTTCTTTTTTATTAAAATTATACTTGTTTTTAAAAACTAGCTTAATAAGTATAAAGAAATGCTTAGCCTTATGCCGTCACTTTTTTTCAAATTAAAAGTCAAAATATGGCCTTCTATCAAAGGATCATCTTGAAACGTTTAAGAACATTTACATTTTATAACATTACGGAAGATAATTTTTTCTTCAAAAAAAACCTTCAAAGATAATGCAAATCAATGATCTTAAAGCTAGTCTTTTATTAATTTTTTTTCGAAATATATTAATAATATTAACAATATTTTTAAAAGAAGTTTTTAATTAAAGCTGTCAATTTTGTACTATTTTGCATTAAAACTATAAAAATTATTTTAAAAATATATAGTGGGAATAAGAAATCTTCGTATATTGGAAACTGAGTACGCAATTTTTCTAATTGAGATGCTATTTTTTTTAATAAACATTTCTTTACCTCTCTGGACAATTACGCAATCAAATTTCATAATTGTCCAGAGATTACTTAAGAATTTAAACATTAATAATTTAAAAAGAAATTTAATATCTTCAAAACCAAAAAACATTTAATTAATTTTTAGCTTAGCAATTAAAATAGGATGCTTTTCTCTTTTTTCAAGCTGAAAGTTCAAACTTTGACATAGGCTTTTCATAGTTTCATTATCCTCGAACATCTGAGAATACAAATAATTAACATGCTCATTTTTTGAAACTTGAATAATATTTTCTAAAAGCTTTCGGCCTATTCCTTTATTTTGCCATTTATCTTTTACAAGCAAAGCAAAAGTTGCATCATTTGAATTTAACATTTTAGTAAATCTGGAAATTGCTAAAATTTCTTTTTTGTTTTTTTGATTTTTTAATTCAGCTATCAATGTAATTTCCCGATCGTAATCGATATAACAAATTCTGATTAATCTCTCATGAGCAATCAGCTCGTTGTAATGTAAAGCTTTTAAATATCTCTGTTTTAATGAATTTTCAGAGACTTCTTCATAAAAAGCTCTCACCAAAGGTTCATCTTCTGGTTTAACAGGTCTGATGATAACTCCAGTCTGATCTTTTAATTTAGTATCCTTTACATAATGCTCTGGATAGGGTCTAAAGGCTAATTTTGGATAATTGTCATTTTCTTGAAGTATAATTCTTGCATCTAAGGCGATTATTCTTTTTTCAGAAGCTAAAAACGGATTGATGTCGCATTCTTTTATTTCAGGATACCTTGCAATAAAATTACTGAAATTAATAAGTATTCTGATCAGATTTTCAATGTTTACAGCCTTTTTATTTCTGAAGCCTTTTAATGCTTCATAAATTTTTGTCCGCAAAATCAAATTGCTTGCTAAAGTTGCATTCAAAGGAGGAAAATCTATAGCCTTGTCCTTAAAAATTTCAACTAACTCACCGCCATGGCCAAAAAGTATAGTCGGACCGAATTTCTCATCAACAGAACTTCCTAAAATCAATTCAATTCCATTATCTTTAATCATCGATTGTACACTAACGCCTTCAAAGCTATTGTCGTTATAGATTTTTTCGTAGTTTTGTTTAATGCTAATAAAAGCAGATTTAACATCTTCTTCAGAATTTAAATTTAATTTAACTCCTCCGATATCACTTTTATGAGTTACTTTCCTGGAAAATAATTTTAATACAATAGGAAAGCCCATTTTTTTAGCAATCTCAGCTGCTTGCCTTTCATTTTTTGCAGTTTGTGTTTCTACAATAGGAATCCCAAATGTTTGCAATATCAGTTTGGAATCATATTCATCTAATATCAGCCTATTTTCTTTTCTGGCCCTTGCAATTATTTCTTTGAAGATTTTGTCTTTTTTTGCAATTTCAGCTTCGTTTTCTATCTCATCATAAATTTTTGGAGTTTCATATATTCCCTTAAGGTTATTGCTATATGCCCACATATATGCAAAAGACCTGCAGGCAAAATCAGGATATTCAAAAACAGGGATATTTGCATCGGATAGTATTTTTATTCCCTCTTCAACAGTATCTCCGCCCATCCATGAGGCTAAAACGGGTTTGCCGATATCGTTGAACTCTTTTATTTTGTTTGCAACCCCCATCGGATCCGACATGAATTGGGGAGTAAGAATAACGAGTATGCCATCAATATTTGGATCCTTGCTGACTGCTTTCATTGTTTTATAATAAAGATCCGCAGAAGCATCTCCTAATATGTCAATGGGGTTATTATGACTCCATGCAGAAGGTAAAAATTCATTTAACTCCTTGAAAGTTGTTTCATTTAAAGATGCCAAGCTACCACCAGTTAATATAAGTTCATCAGTGGCTATTACCGCAGGACCGCCAGCATTTGTAATTATACCGAGATTAGGTCCTTTCGGGATTGGTTGTTTGGAAAAAACTTCAGCCATTCCAAAAAGATCTTCTATGTGATCAACTCTTAAAACACCTACTCTTTTCAATGCGGCATTAAGAACTTCGTCGCTGCCCGCCAAAGCTCCCGTATGAGATTTAGCAGCTTTAGCTGATTCTTTTGTCTTTCCAGCCTTCATCAGGATTATTGGTTTTGTTAAACCGACCTCTCTAGCAGCTGACAAAAAAGACCTTGGATCTGAAATACTTTCCATATATATCAAAATACTTTGAGTATTTGGATCATTTCCAAAATAATTGATGAGATCTCCCCAATTGACATCTATCATCGATCCAATCGAAACAAATGCGCTAAACCCAATCTTCTCTTTCAAACTCCAATCCAGCACAGCCGTTCCTAAAGCACCTGATTGGCTGATAAAAGCTATGTTTCCTTTCCTTGCCGGTTTTGCTGCAAAAGTTGCATTAAAATTAAGATTTGGAATCATTACCCCAAGACAATTAGGGCCAATGATTCTCATTGATTTTTTATTCCTTAGAATTTCCTTTTCTAAAAGCTTACCTTTTTCGCCAAGTTCTCCAAACCCGGCTGAGATAATTATTGCTCCATAAACATTTGCCTTAGCGCAATCTGAAATAATTTGAGGAACAGTATTAGAAGGTGTTATTATCACTACTAGATCGATTGGCTTTTTTATATCATGAATTGAAGAATAAGATTTATGATTTAAAACCAAATCCCGTTTCGGATTCACTGCAAAAATTTCACCTTTAAAATCAGAATTGATCAGGTTTTCGAATAAAGTCCTTCCAACGCTATTTTCTTTTTCTGTAGCTCCAATTACTGCAATAGATCTTGGATTAAAAATGTAATCTAAGTTATGGTGTTCCTTATAGAGTATGTTTAATGATGGATCAAATTTATATTCTTTCATAAAAACCTATTGTTACAATGGTTTATAACAAAAAATAAATTTAATAAAAATTTTTTTTATAAAAAAATCAAGTTTTTATAACTTGATCGATCTGATCTTGCGTAATAGAGCCCTGTCTTAAAATTTTAAAAGGTTTCTGAACCAGATCAATTATGGTAGAAGGAACTTTAAGAGGACACTCTCCTCCATCAATAATAACATCAATTTTATTGTTAAACGTTTTAATTACATCATCAGCGCAAACAGGATTCTTTTCGCTGGAAATATTAGCTGAGGATCCGACTATCGGATCCTTAACGAAATTTATCAATTTTAATGTATAGATATTATCAGGCATTCTAACAGCAATTGTACTATCCGATGAAACATTTGAAGGAACTCTAGAATTTTTCTTTAAAATTATAGTCAGAGGTCCTGGAAAAAAATTTTCTGCAAGCAGATAAAATTCATCAGGGACATCAACTGCTACTTTATCAACATCTTCTATTTTACCAAGATGAACTATCAAAGATTTGTTTTTCGGTCTTTGTTTTAATGTAAAGATTTCTTCTATTGCGCCTTCATCAAATACATGCGCTCCCAGACCATATACAGTCTCTGTTGGAAACGCTACAATCTTGGATTCTAAAATTAATTTTGCAGCTTTTTGCAGATTCCTATCTGTAAGCTCATCTTTTGACAATATTAATGTTTTCATAAATTAGTTTTTATTTTTTTGATCTATATTTCTTTTTTTTAATCATTATATTTCAATTCGACCACACAATCCATCTCTTTCTATCTACACTAAAAAAGTTTGTAGATCCCGCTAAGCTGTCATGAATTCTTAAATTAACAATATGAACGGCTTATGATTTTTCTTCACATAAATATATAATTGAACTGATTAATCATTTATTATATTCAAACATTATTTAATCTGAACAACCATTATAGGAAGAATAAATGACGATTCTTAAACAACATAAAACAGATTTTTTAGCACTCGCAACTCTAATTGGAGGATGGTATGCTAATTCCCCGGTAGCTTTCAACTGCGGGCTTGGCTATTTATCCAGTAAAATCAACAATTATATTTTTTTGAACTTAATAAGCTTCAATACTAGACAAACAGATATTAGACAAACACGCATATATCAAAATATTAAACCTTATGTCCCCGAAATAGTCGACAAAGCCATTGAATTATATGATAAAATTGATCAGAGAACATTGCCTATGGTTTGCGGAGTCATTAATGGCTGGGCCGGCGGATTCTCTAAAGGAATGGCCTCTTGTACATATTATATTGCAGGATATGCTATTGACTCAGTAATGTCTTACAAAAAAGTTCAAAACCATGATTATGGTTCCTGGCTAGATCGATCAAAAAATCAAGATATGACCGCTCTTCTTAAAGAAATAGCTGATGAAAATATAAACATAACCTGGTATGGCGATTATAAAACACAATCAGGAAAAACCGTTATTTACACAAATCCTTCACTTGTTGAAAACACTAGAGTTGTAAATAGAGACGAAGATTTAAGTGAAATAAGACGCAAGCCGAGTGCCTTTCAAAAAGACTCTGAAGTTTCTTTGGACGGTTATTTTGATGTTCCTGAGATGGATTGTTTATATGCTTACGAAGCCGAATTAAAAAAGGGTCATAAACCTGCATTATTGAATAATGCTAACGGCGATCATGCCGGTGGTGAATATTTAAAAGGAGCCTGCGCTCAAGAAGAAGATCTTCTGAGACGAATACCTGATCTTTACCGCTCTTTGGACCACATACAAAAATATGGCGACAAGCATTCTGGCAGACACTATTACAAGACGCCAAATACCGGATGCATATATACACCAGGCGCAAAAATCGCAAGACATGGTCAGGATGAGGGTTATAAATTATTAGAAGAACCGATATCCATTGACGTGATCACTTCTGCAGCGTCAAATCTAAACTCGAAGACAGAAGGCGCAGATAAAGACACACGGATAATGGGAATACTCGGATTTATTGAAAAATTAAATACGCTTGATCCTCAAACTATAAAAGTCATTGGACAAGCAGTCTTTAAAAGCCCAAATTTATCCAGATTGGATAATAAAGATCACAACATGCGATTTAGAGATTTTATATCTGCTTTAAATAAGATTTCGGATCTTAAAATAAGACAAGAAATCTTATTTACTATATTTGGAGATTCAAAAGAAAAAAATCCTCAAGGTTTTATTGACGGAAAAAGAATCAACGATTTATGGAAAGACGGTTATGAAAAATTTACAAAAGACAAAATGTTTTGGCAAATTAAAACTGCTATAGAAACCGGTCATGACACATTGATTATATCAGAATGGGGCTGCGAAGCTTTTGGAAACAAGCCTGATGTTATTACAAGATATTACAAAGATGTCTACAAGAAACATTTTAAGGGACAAATTAGATTAATTTTTCCTATATTGAATGATATAAACAGGAGCGGCAATTTAACTGCGTTTAGAAATAAATTTTCTTGGTTTTTTCAAAGCTAGCTATTATGTCACATTCAAATTTTAAAAGTTAATTTTTTTAATATCCTGAAAAAGTAAAAAAACTGCTTGCAAAACCTCTTTATCTCTTTCCTGCTAAATCAATTTTTTCTGTACTTCGATTTGAACATATGATTTAATCCAAATTATTAACAGGAAGAAACTTATGAAAACAACTTCTTTAATTTCTTTAATATATGGACTGGTTTTAATTTTGAGCGGCTTTATGGAATATTCTTTCCAGAACAGAATTTTATCTTTAATAATCGAAGTTTTTGGTGGAATCATTATCATATTAAGCTCCCTATACTTTGGTGAAAAAAAAATTCACAAATATATCTTAATAGGCTTATCTCTTTTGCTTTGCGCATATTACGGATATAATTTCTCAAAAACACTTTACTTTTTTCAAGCCTTATTGACAATGGTTAGCTTTTATATTTTTGTTAGAGAGTTAGTTATGATTTTAAGAATAACGAAACCAGAATAAAAAAAAATCGAGCAAAACTTAATGGAATGCTCGATTTTTCATAAGAAAGAAAATTAAGCTTTAGCTTTAGATTTTCTTCTTTTTACTTTACTATGAGTTTTTGCTTTTGTTTTTTTTGCAACTTTTCTTTTTGTTTTTACAACTTTTCTTTTTGTTGCTTTTGTTTTTCTTTTTAACATAGGGTTTTCCTCCTTGTAAGAATATTTTCTACGTCAAAACTAATCTTTTTAAGTCTATCGACTCTAATTAAATAGTCTTCCTTATAATTTTAATATAATATATTTGTTATTAAAAAATCAAATTTCTTTATTAATTTTAATTAATTTGAAAATTATTAAAATCAACAAAATTAACTCTTACATATCTGTGAAAGCGTTTTTTGAATAAAAAAAATAATTAAAATATTTTTAAAATAATATAAATTTCAATCAATTAACCCTAATTTTTTATTAAAAAATCATAACAAACCGCAATAATTATTATAAAAAAACGACTAATTTCAAAAAAAACTAATGATTATTATAAAAATTCATTTTTTCAAAATAAATCCCTCCCTAAATCCTCTTTGAGAAGTAAATCATTACTAGAAAAAAGATCTTTTTCAATTGAATCAAAAATGAAGTTCCGTAAGACAGGATCTGCTTTTATAATTATTAGAAAATTTATTGGAGAACAAGTTTGGTTTGACCAGCTGATGAGCGATTTATTGAATGAACTATTTTTTTGAGCTAAACTTTTGAATAGGGGCTTTTATTAATAAAAGCCCCTAAAATTTAATTACTGATGTTTCTTTGATTTGCAGCAGCTCATTTTTTTTGCAACAACTAGCATATAAATAGCGCTAAGTCCTACTAAAATGTAAATTAAGTTCTCAATCCACATTTCATTAAAAAAATAATTCACAAGATTAAATTTCCAAATTCCCCATAATCCCCAGTTGATTCCGCCAATAATTAATAGTATAAATGCTATAAGCTCAGCAATTTTTCCAGCTTTTTCATATTTTTTCATAAAATATTCCTTCCTTAATAAGGTTTTACTTATACTTTAGTTAGTCTCAAATTCTTTTTTTATATTCAAGTAATTTTTTTTATTTTTTTTTAAAAACTTTTGAATTTTAGAAACTTATTGATTTTATTTTTAATATAATTTTTAATGTTTTTAACAAATTAATAATTAATTATTATGAGTAATCCCCTATCTGATTTATTAAGACCTCAATCCTTTGAAGAAGTCGCCGGTCACAAAAAAGAGCTGGAATGGCTGAAAAAAGTCATTAAAGCAAAAAAGCCCCTGTCTATTTTATTTTTTGGTCCTCCCGGCTGCGGTAAAACAACAATTGCTAAATTATATGCAAAGTCATTTAATGCAAATTTTGTATCCATAAGCGCAGTTTTTAGTTCAGTTGGCGATATAAAAAAGATTGTTAATGAAGCTAAGAATGGTTTTTTTAATGTCCCGACTATAATTTTTGTAGATGAAATCCATAGATTTAACAAAGCTCAGCAGGATAGCTTTTTACCCTACCTTGAAGATGGCACGATAACATTAATTGCCGCTACAACAGAAAACCCGTCTTTTGCATTAAATAATGCCTTATTATCCAGACTTAGAGTTTTTTCTTTAAGCTACTTAAGTCATGCAGATATGATTAAAGTGTTAGATAATTATGAAAAAAAAGTCAAATCATTAGACTTATCTGAAGAAGCTAAAAAATACCTTATTGAAATATCTCAAGGCGATGCAAGGCACCTTTTAAATATGATCGAAAACATTCAAAGCCTTAACTCCTCGCATCTAGATGTAAACGAAGTAAAAGAGTTCACGCAAAAAAAAAGCGCCCTTTATGACAAGGATGGAGAAAACCATTATAATTTAATTTCAGCACTGCACAAATCAATAAGAGGCTCTGATCCAAATGCATCTTTATATTGGCTTTGCAGAATGCTCGAGGGTAAAGAAGATCCTTTATATATCACAAGAAGATTAATCAGAGTCAGCTCCGAGGATATCGGCCTTGCCGATCCCCAGGCCCTGAAAATCGTCCTTTCTGCCGATGAAACTTATAGAAGATTAGGATCTCCCGAAGGCGAGCTTGCAATAGCTCAGGCCGTAGTATATTTAGCACTTGCCCCGAAATCAAATTCAATTTATACAGCTTTTGAAAAAGCAAAAAAAATAGCTTCGGCAACTTCAAATCTGCCGCCGCCCATGCATATTTTAAATGCTCCGACAAAATTGATGAAAGATCTGGGGTATTCTGAAGGTTATGTCTATGATCACGACACTAAACACGGTTTTTCAGGTCAAAATTATTTTCCAAAAGAACTAGACAAAGAAATTTTTTATGATCCTAAAGAAATCGGTTTTGAAAGAGATCTAAAAAAAAGAATTTTATACTTTGAAAAGTTAAAACAAATAAATGATGAAAATTAAATGTTTTTTTTAATAAATCTTTAAAATTAATCTTGAGATAAATACAAACGCAACATATTATAATCTAGTGAAACAGATTTTTCTTAAGGATAAAATAAATGCCCGAATTAATTATTTCCCGTAAAAATAAAATTTGTCTTTCTGATTATAATTATAAAAAAGATATAGAAATCAGAGAGATACTATCAACCTTCTCGCGTTTTGAACTAGATATATTAGATGAATTGCTTTTCAGTTCGATAACCACATCTGTCAGCAAGGTGTCGAATCAACTGGAAATCACCAAAGACCAGCTGCTCCCGGTTTTAGAAAAACTTGCAGGGATCGATCTTTTAAAAACCGATAAGGAAATAATTTCTATAGATAAAAAAATGAGAAAATATTTCGAATTTGAAAGAATGAGATTCGATGAAAACTTCAAGCCGGACCTCTTATTCATAAATAATCTTTTGCAAAAAATTCCCATTCATATCTTACCTATCTGGTATGTGATTCCAAAATCTTCCAACAACATCTTCGAATCTATCATTAATAAATACCTTTTATCACCCCAGATTTTTCAAAGACATCTAGAAGACCTTTCCCATGAAGATCCGATATTTGCCGATGTGATTCATAACATTTATACTTCTGAAAACAAAGAAGTCTCTTCTTTGGAAATTCAAGAAAGACATAAATTAAGCAAGCTTGAATTTTTAGAATATATTTTACTTTTGGAATTCAATCTTGTCTGTGTTTTATCTTATAGAAAAACAGAAGAGGGTTTTGAAGAAATCCTTACTCCTTTCCATGAATACAATGAATATCTTCTTCACCTTAAAAAAACTGATACAAAACCTATTCAGGATACAGAAAAGTTAATAAAAAAAAGAAACTCTGATTTTGGATTTGTAGAAGATCTATCTAGCATTTTGAATATGGCTAAAAAATCTATCACTGTCGCCCAAGTACAAAAAAACATGAAAGCCGAGTTAAACGTTAAAGAACAAGATATTGTCATTTCTTCGTCTTATATTGATAATTTGTTGAACAAATTAGTTCAGTTAAAATTCATTACAAAAAAACAAAATTCGATTCAAATTACAAGCCTTGGTCAAAAATGGAATGACTTTAACCTGGAAAACAAGGCTCTTCATCTTTTTTATCATCCGTTGAATTCATTGACGATAAATGATCTGCCATCTGACTTCCCCAAGGAGATCTTAAATGAAAAATCAATAAGAGAGGCCGAAAAAAGCATTTCTAGGGTTTCAAAAAAGGGATGGGTCTTTTTTGATGATTTCATCAATGGAGTAATAACTCCAATTACAGATAGCCACCTGATTAAAATGAAATCTTTTGGAAAGTCCTATAAATATTCTTTGCCCGATTATTCAGCCAATGAATTTTTCTTTATAAAAAAAATTATTTTCGAAAAGCTCTTCGAATCCGGTATAGTCTCGATTGGAGCATTAAATAATAAAGATTGTTTCTGCGTAACTAAATTAGGACAAACTTTATTTGATTTAACTTGAGAGGAATAATTTGAAAGATCTGGTTTCCAATAAAAAAGCCCTGCATGATTATGAGATCATAGAAACTTATGAAGCCGGTATCGTATTATTAGGATCAGAAATTAAATCTCTTCGGGAACATTCTGCTTCTTTACAGGATTCTTTTATAGATATAAAGGACAATGAGCTTTGGCTCATGAACTCTAGTATTTCTCCTTATAAATTTTCAACATCCTTTACCCATCAGGATAAAAGGAAAAGAAAATTATTAATGAACAAAAGCGAAATTTTAAAAATAAGCAAGCAGGTAAAAGAAAAGGGGATGACCCTGATTCCCCTTTCTATATATTTGAAAGATTCCAGAGCTAAAGTAAAAGTCGCTTTGGCAAAAGGAAGAAAATCTTATGATAAAAGAGAAGTACTCAAAGAAAAATCTCAAAAAAGAGATATACAAAAAGCTTTAAAACAACAATAATTTTTTTCGAAACTTCTTGACAGAACAAAAAAGAATAACGTATGTTTTTTTAAGTAATATTAAAACAAGGATAAGCATAATGAAAGCTGTAATATCAAAAAATGACTTGGTCTCAATAATAGGAAAACTTCAAAGCATTATAGCTAACAAACCCGCTATCCCGATTTTATCTAATATATTAATTGAAGCTAAAGATGATCAGCTTATCTTAAGTGCAACTGATCTTACAACAAGTATGAGATCTTATGCAGAGGCTAAAATCGTTGAAGAAGGTTCCATCGCACTTCCTGCAAGAAGATTTTTTCAGCTTATTAAAGAATTAACTTCTCCTCAGATAAAAATATGTTCCATTGCAAATGATGTCGCTGAAATTACTTCAATTTCTTCTCAGTTTAAATTAAATGGCATGCTTAAAAGTGAATTTCCTGCCCTTCCGGATATCTCCAAAGCAATGCAGGTTCCAATTTTATCTTCCACCTTAAAAGAAATGCTGTCCAAGACATATTTCTCAGCAGCAAGAGAAGACAGCCGTTATGTTTTAAATGGCATTTACTTAAATATAACAAACCAAAAAGCTACTTTTATTGGAACTGACGGCAAAAGGCTTGCTAAAGTTCATACCATGCTGGATATCGATCCATCTTTTGTCGGATCATTCGTTCTG
This sequence comes from Parachlamydiales bacterium, assembly GCA_041661445.1. Classification (GTDB taxonomy): domain Bacteria; phylum Chlamydiota; class Chlamydiia; order Chlamydiales; family SM23-39; genus JBAZUK01. The sequence continues at coordinate 3,273 of JBAZUK010000002.1, read as the reverse complement.
CCGCTTAAAGCCGTTGAAGAAATGATCAAAATGCTATCCGATGACAATCAAATGGTTAATTTATCTTTAATGCATGATAAAATATTTTTGGAATGCTCAAACCTTACTTTAATTACCAAGCTTTTATCCGGACAATATCCCGATGTTGAAAAAGTTATTCCGGAAAATCCTACGATCTCTATGACCCTTCATAGAGAAGAGTTAATTACGCTTTTAAGACAGGTATCCTTATTTACATCTGATTCAATAGGATCTGTAAGATTTATTTTTGATCAGGGCCAACTGCAGCTGACAGCCATGAACTCAGATATCGGAGAGGGAAATGTTACCATGCCTGTCGATTATTCAAATGATAGATTCGAAATCGCATTCAATCCTTTCTATTTTATGGATATTCTTCGCCATAGCAGCGATGAAACTATTAATTTTTCAATTCAGGATTCCTATAACCCTGGAATAATAACAGATTCAACAACAGCGCTTTTTGTTATTATGCCAATGAGAATAAACGAGCCAATTAAGCAAAATATATCTGATGTTTCTGAAGAAGCTTCTATTACGTAATTTTAGAAATTACTCATCGCACCAAGTTGATTTTTCACCTGCAATTAATGTAATTTGTGGTTCAAATGGCGTTGGAAAAACAAATCTTATCGAAGCGATCTATCTTTTAAGCACCGGAAGATCTTTTAGATCAATTAATTTAAAAGATCTAATTAAAGACAAAGCCAGTTTTTTTTACCTCGAAGCGGAAATTGTAATAAAAGACATATCGCATACGATAAAAATCTATTTCGATGGCAAAAACAAAAAAATTCATTTAAATTCCAATGAGATCCCCTCTTTTACTTCATTGTTAGGAACGCTTTGCTCTTCACTTATCACTTCCGATGATTTTAATTTAATTAACGGCAAACCCCAAATAAGAAGAAATTTTTTAAACATGCATTTAGCTCAAGAGACCCCCTTATACGTTCATCACTACCTCCGGTTTATGAAAGCACTAAAACAAAGAAACTATCTTCTAAAATCAAACAAGCATCATTTGCTTAAAGTTTTTGATCTCGAGCTTTGCAAATCCGGCTCATTCCTGATTCACAGAAGAAATCAATTTATTGATTCTCTTCAAGATCCTTTGAATTTCTTTCTGAATACACTTTTTAAATTGGAAACAAATGCCAAAATCAAATATTTTTCTACCGTAAACCCAAGTTTATCCCAGGAAGAAATTTATCAGCATTATTTAGAAGAATTGCAAAAAAATAAAAAAAAGGAATCAGATTTTAAAACTACGTTAGTAGGTCCGCATAGAGATGATTTTAATATTATGTTTAACAAAAAATCAGCAAAACAATTTGCTAGCGAAGGTCAGAAAAAACTGCTTTTATTCTCTCTTAAGTTTGCCCAATGGCAGCTTCTGTCTAATTTTTTAGAACAAAAAGCGCTTTTTTTAATTGATGATTTTGATGCTCATTTAGATGAACTGCATAAAAATAATTTAAAGAAGGCTTTGGATAATTTATCCCAGGTTTTTATTACATTGCCTAAAATGAATGAGAAATTTGAAAATGCTAATATTATTCCAATAAATAATTGAGCACATATGGGTAGTATTATTTTAAAGTTCAGCTTCAGAACTTCTGTAATACCAGTTTGTTAAAAAATATCCCATAGCAATTGTTGTGCATCCTATAGCAGCTAAAGCTATCCTTTTTACAACTAAATTTCTCCGATTTTCCTCAAAACCCCTGATGGTAAGATTTATTATTCGACCAATTTCTGGAGGAAGGGTTGTTAATTTATTACCAGCAACATCTAACCATCTAAGTTCAGTTAATTGGCCAATTTGTGGAGGAAGCTTCGTTAATTGATTACTGCTAACATTTAAGCTTATAAGCTCTGTCAATTGACCAATTTCAGGAGGAAGCTTTGTTAGTTGATTACTGCTAACATTTAAGCTTATAAGCTTTGTCGATCGACCTATTTCGGGAGGAAGCTTTGTTAGTTTATTACCATGAACACTTAACTCTACAAGTTTTGTTAATGTAAATACTTCTGGAGGAAGGGTGTTTAGTTCATCGTTATCAACATATAATTCTTTAAGGTTTGTCAATTGACCTATTTCAGGAGGAAGCTTTATTAGTTTATTATCAGAAATATCTAATGCTTCAAGTTTTGTTAATGTAAATACTTCTGGAGGAAGGGTTTTTAGTTCATCGTTATCAACATATAATTTTTTAAGGTTTGTCAATTGACCTATTTCTGGAGGAAGCTTTGTTAGTTGATTACCAGAAATATCTAATTCTTCAAGTTTTGTTAACGTAAATACTTCTGGAGGAAGGGTTTTTAGTTCATCGTTATTAACATATAATTTTTTAAGGTTTGTCAATTGACCTATTTCTGGAGGAAGCTTTGTTAGTTTATTACTATGAACACTTAACTCTTCAAGTTTTGTTAACGTAAATACTTCTGGAGGAAGGGTTTTTAGTTCATTTTGAGAAACATATAATTTTTTAAGGTTTGTCAATTGACCTATTTCAGGAGGAAGCTTTGTTAGTTTATTACCAGAAATACCTAATGCTTCAAGTTTTGTTAATGTAAATACTTCTGGAGGAAGGGTGTTTAGTTTATTGCGAGAAACATCTAAGCTTTCAAGTTTTGTTAATTGAACTATTTCTGGAGGTAATTCTGTTAATGAGCCCTGAAATATTGATAATCTACATATCCCATTTAAAAATCCCTGATTCTCTTTTGTCCAAGCTCGTAAACTTTCTGCTATTTCATGTAAATTACCATTTGTAATTTCTTGGGTAAAATTTATAATTTCAGGAAGATGCAATTCCGTCTCACCGTCTGAATCTGCATAAATTTTAGAATTATTAAATAAAACAACCAAATTTTTATCAGCTAACCATTGCTGCATTTTTTTTATTTTCGAAATCTTTGTTTCATTGCTAGAAAGAGTTGTAAAAAACTCTTCACCTAAATGCATAATCTTGATTTTTTGCGAAAGAACCCAAAGTTTTATTTCAATAATGGTGCTGGCCTCTCTTAAAGGATGTGTCTTTTTTAATTCTTTTAAAAAATCCTCTCCACCTTCATATCTTCTGATAATATCTATCAGGTTTTTAAAAGAAATAAGCCAAGCCTTTTCGAGCCAATCTTTATTGATTTTATTTATTTTTTCCTTAGTTTCTTGAATTTCACTTAAAGGTCTTCCTTTTAACTTATTCAAAATCTCTGAAGCCTCTTCATCTGTTATCAAGCATTCAA
>JBAZUK010000001.1:0-690897 GCA_041661445.1 Parachlamydiales bacterium | reverse complement strand
GAAGACAAATTATTAAATGAGCCGATTTGAGTTTCCTGGGTCGCTTCAGACCATTTAAGGTTTGTTTTTGGAGAAACTTGATCCCATTCAAGGCCTTTATTTGGAAAAACTTGTATACCATTATTTATTGAGGGCGTCATGATTATCCTTTATTTTACAAATTCTTTTATAAGATCTCTTAAAGCAGCGCATAATTTATACTGCATCTTCAGTTTTTCTGTTATACCGGCTTGCTAAAAAATATCCGAGAGGTATTGCACATCCAATAGCAATCAAAGCAATTCTTTTTATATCCCAACTTCTATGATTTATCTCTTCTCTTCTCGTAACACCTCTAAATTTTTCTAATTCAGGAGGAAAAGTTTTTAGTGTTTCTTCAGAATATTCAAAACATTCAAGATCCGGCAATAAACATATTTCAGGAGGAATAGTTGTTAATGGATTGTTAGGAACTCTTAACCTTTGAAGTTTTTTCAATTGGTCCATTTCAGGAGGAAGAGTTATTAGCTTGTTTTTAGTAAGACTTAATAGTTTAAGATTTTTTAATTGGCCTATTTCAGGAGGAAGTGCTGTTAATCGATTTTCACAAACAGATAATCTTTGAAGTTTTTTCAATCTGCCAATTTCAGGAGGAAGGGTTATTAGCTCGTTTTCATCAAGAAGTAATTTTTTAAGATTTTTTAATTGGCCTATTTCAGGAGGTAATTCTGTAAGCCCATGATCAAAAAAAACCGTTCTTGAAATGCTTAATATACTTATACTATTTAAAAATTCCTGATTATCTTTATCTTTTAGCCAAGTTCGTAAACTTTCAGCTACATTATGTAAATTATCATCTGAAACACCTTGAATAAAATTTGTATTTTCGGGGAGATGTAATTTCATCTGTGCGTCTAAATCTGCGTAAATTAAAAAGTATTTAAATAAATACACCAAATTTGTATCAGATAACCATTGCTGCATTTTTTTTATTTTCGAGATCTTTGTGTCATTGTAATCAAGGGATGTTAAAAATTCATTACCACGTATATCACGTATACCACGTAAAGCCATTTTCTTAATTTTTTGAGAAAGAACCCAAAATTTTATTTCAATGACTGTACCAGCATCTCTAAAAGGATGGGTCTTATTTAATGCTTTTAAGAACTCCTCTCCATCCTCATATCTTCTGATAATATCTATCAAGTTTTTAAAAGAAATAAGCCATGCCTTTTCGAGCCAATCTTTATTGATTTTATTTATTTTTTCCTTAGTTTCTTGAATTTCACTTAAAGGTCTTCCTTTTAACTTATTCAAAATCTCTGAAGCCTCTTCATCTGTTATCAAGCATTCGAGCAATCTGCAATTATTAGAAGAAGAATCAGAATCGCTAACTTCGCTCAGAGGGTTAATAAAGTTATTTTTAAAGAACGTCTCTCTTGCATTTTCTCTCATCTTTAAAACTTCTGAGGTGACAACTTCAGGAAAAAACTCTACCAAGAGTTTAGTTCTTTGGACGCAATGTGAAAAATCATTTCGTAAACCTTCCCACATCCTACAAACACCAATTGGAACTTCTTTTGCATTTTGGTTTAAATATTGATGAAAAACCCTAGCAGCAACATCTGAAGACAAATTATTAAACGAGCCTATTTGAGTTTCCTGGGTCGCTTCAGACCATTTAAGACTTGTATTTGGAGAAACTTGAGTCCATTCAAGCCCTTTATTTGGAAAAACTTGAATGCCGTTATTTACTGAGAGCGCCATGATTATCCCTTTTATTAATTTTATTATTTTTTTATTTAAACATTTTATGCTAATTATTATAACAAATAAAATAATAAATTAACATTATTAAATTATTTATAATTAATTACAATAAACAACCTGCAATTTATTACACAAATACTTAAATTCCACAGTATTACGAAAATTCAAGAATTTTAAAATATTTTCTTTATAATAAAAAACCCTCTATAGAAACATTTAGCAGTTTCTCATTAGAAAACACCTGGAAAAAGCCATTGCAAACCTATAGTTTTTTATACATAATATCTGCTTCAAAAAAATGAAAAAAAGTTAAGAAACACTATTTTTCTTTACAATAGTTGCTTTAAAATTATTCAAACCGGAGTTAAGAAATGACAAATAAAATTGGAAATCCCACAACATCCTATCCAGGATATCTTGAAAATCCTCGCGCCACAGAAACTCCACCTACAATGTTCCAACTCAGATTAATTCACAATCCCGATCCTTCCCAAGCAAACTCATTGCAGCCAAGAATTATTACTGATGAATCCGCCCCTAACAAATATCCTTATCTTTCGGGGATACCAATACATTTACAAAACTCTCAAAAAAAATCTGATGATGATGAGATTGCAACTAAAGCGCTATTTGATGCTATAGATCACGGTAATTCAGAAAATTTTTCTTTACGTTTAAGCTTTCATAATTTTACTCCTCAAAACCTAGCGCAGGCCTTTAAAAAAATTCTAGACAAAGAAAGCTCATCTTTGCTTCACATTTTGATTACTCATAAAAGCTTTAATATATCACCTGAATTTTTAGGAAATGAGTTACTAAAAAGCTTTCAGGAACCTGCTGATCAAGATAAGATGCTCGCTGTTTTTGCAAAAATAGCTATTCATTTGCAAGAAACAATTGATTTAAAAGAGGAAACCTATTTAAAAGATCTTGTAAAAGAAACTGCTTACTGTAAAAAATTAGAATCTGAAACCCGAAATTTATTAACCCAAAAATCCCTTGAGTTTTGCATTGAGAGCAAGCTTACTAAGGCTGCTCAAATTATTCTTCAAAGCAATCAAGATCCAATTTTTTTAGCATCAAACTTAGTACATATTCTCTCTTCAAAAGAGCTAACAAAAAAAAGAAGAGCTATTTTTATATATGCAGACGCCATCTTTACAAATCTTTCTCTACTACCAGATTCATCCTTGCAGCAGGTATCTGAACCTCTTAATAAAGCTCTGAGATTAGCTGTATCGAACCATCATGAAAAAATAGCTTCTGATATACTTCAATATTTCTCAAGCAAAGTCAATTTTGAATATCACCAACCGATAAAAATTGCAGTTGATTCTTACTGGGATGATATGGAAAAAAAATTATTAGAGGCATATAAAAAATATCCTAGCCGTGAAACTATAAACCTGGACACTTACGATCCTCTAGATAATCCGGCAACTGAAAATAAAGATTTAGATGATCAATTTTTTATCATGAGCGCTAGGGAGAGTGATGTAGAATCGATTTTGATTTTCTTAAAAGATAATAATATATCTTTTCCGGCGAAACGCGCTGCTTTTGCTCAAGCTATCGCAAAAAAACAGCATGAAGCAGTTGCTGCAATGCTATTGCATAATAATTTTCAATTAGATGATGAAGATCTAGCAAAATCGATACTTCAAAGCTCCAGCTTTGCTGATATTCCGGAAATTGTTGCAGATGAAAATTCTATAGCTGAACCAAAGCACAACGCAGCTAGCTTTATAGATGTAGCTCAAGTTCTTGAACAGACGACTGACTCAAAGGTTGCAGAAGTTATCAAAGATATTATACTCGAAATAGCTTATGAATCGACGAAAAAACCAGATGAACTGCTCGAAAGCGCTATCCGTAACGGATGCACAAGAGCTGCATTAACCCTTATTGAGAACGATGACGTTCCAAACTTTCTTTTATCCGCCCTATTAATAATTTTAAATTCCTGCCATCCAAATAAAGTTAAAACTTATCTTAAGGCTCTTTTAGAAAATCCATTCTTTAAACCAAAGAAAAATCCTGAAGTTAATTCAAAGGTCATAGGCGCTTTGAAAAACATGATATACGATGGACAGTTTGAACTTGTAAAATATATTCTTGAAAGAACGGAATTAGGCTCTTATTTAACCTTATTAGAAACAGCATTAACAATATCAAATAATGAGCTAGCTGAAAAGATTCTGGATAAATTTGAATGCTCTCCTCAAGAAAATTTAGGCAGAGCTTTTTTGACAGCTGTTAAATTGAGCAATTTTGAAATAGTAAAAAAAATGTTATCTTCTGATGATTGCATAAATCTTATGTCCGTAGAATGTTTAATTAATGCTTTTGTTGAGTCATATAAAAAAAGTAATGAAGTTGGTAAATTTTCTAAAAGCAGAAAAATTTTTGATGGACTTCTTGAAAATGATTTACTCTCAAAAATATTAAAAAAAATGCAGGCTGGCATGTATAAGTCTTCCAAACAAGCCTATCTGTATAAACTATCTGAAATAGTAGCAATAGCAGCTTCTAAAGGAGATACTAAGGTAATTGAACTTTTTTTAAAAAACACAGAATTTCAAGATGACGATAGTTTATGCATCATTTGCATGGAGGCTATGAAATCATGGAATCCCTCAGATGTAATTCAAGCTATTATAAATGCTATCCCTCTATCCAAATCCGAAGAAATCTTAAATAACACGGAAAAACTAGAAAATCTTTGCATTAATGAACAAGATTTAGAGGAATGTATTAGGCTTATAAATATTGCAATGGAAAAAAAACCATAGGGACAACGGACCTCTGCTTAAAAAAGGTATCTTTGAAACTTTTGGATTGATTGCTGCTTAATACCTATTATTTTACTCCAGTGGGTGAACAGACATGCTTTTTTTCTCAGAAAACTTCTAAAACAGCTGTTGATTTAAACTCAGGAGGAATAGGTCTTTTTATTTTTGTTGATTGGTCTAAATTTTAGGAACCATTATTGAGGCAGATTTTTTGGCTCCAAAAGTTTTATTAATTCACGTATTTCGGAAGAAAGATTTGTTAGCTGGTTGTTGGCAAAATACAATGCCTTAAGCTTTGTTAATAAACATATTTCAGTAGGAAGGGTTTTTAGTTGATTGATACTGAAATCTAACATCTCAAGTTTTGTTAATAGACCTATTTCTCGTGGAAGGATTTTCAACCTATTGCGAGAAACATTTAAGCATTTAAGATTTGTTAATTTATATATTTCTAGAGGAAGAGTAGTTAATCGGTTAATAGCAAGATTTAAGCTTACAAGATTTGTTAATTTTAACATTTCTGAAGGAAGAGCTGTTAATCCATTGCTACTAACATCTAAGTGTATGAGATTTGTAAACAGACCTATTTCTGGAGGTAATTCTGTCATCACATAAAAAGACCCTGTCTTGAGTGTTCTTATAGAATTTAAAAAATCTTGATTTTGCATTAACCATAAACGAATATTCTCGCACGCAGAATGTAAATTATCATTTGAAGGTTCTTCAAAAAAACTCAGGTTTTCTGGAAATCTTAAACATTTCTTATTTTCATCATACATTCGTATACCAGTAATGAAACACACTAAATTTCTATCAGCCAACCATCGCTGCATTTTTTTGATTTTTGAAATTTTTGTATCCGTATCGTCTAAAGTTGTTAAAAAATCTTCACCCGAATACATATACTTAACTTTTCGTGCGAGAACCCAAAATTTTATCTCAATTATGGCCCCGAAATCAACAAATGGGTATGCTTTTTTTAACTCTTGCAAAAAATATTTACTGCAACAAATTGCTCTGCAGCCATCATAACAGCTATTTTTTACAATAACAGCTAAACTTTGTAGATAGAAAAACCATATCTTAGCAATCCAGTCACTATTGATTTTATTTATTTCTTCCTCAGTTTGTTTTTTTCTTAAGGGTATATCTTTTAATTCATTCAAAATCTCAGCTTTTTCCTCATCTGTAATTAAACATTCTAACAGCCTGCTATCCTTCGAGAAGAAATCATCATTACTAATTTCTCGTAAAGCTTTAATCGGATATTCTTCAAAGAACTTTTCCCTCGTTTCTTTTCTCTTCATGAAAACATCTAAGAAAGCTTCAGGGAAAAATTCAGCTAAAAGTTTATATCTTTGCCTACTTCTTACAACTTCCCAAGTCTTACAAATTCCAGTTGGGATTTCTTGGTTTCGGTTAACACATATTTTAAAAATTCTAGAAACGACATCTTCAGGAAAAGTATCAAATGACCTTTTTTGGATGGGGTTTTCCGAACCCGAAGAACATTTAAATGAAGCCGAGGGCTTATTTATAGAAAGCGTCATAATTATATTTTTTTTTCAATTTGTTATTAATTATAATAACAAAACAAACATAATCTAAAAACTATTTAATAATAAAAAAAGTCAATAAATTATAATTTTATTTAGAACATGTTGAAAATAATATCTTATTTGATCGACTTATATCTACCTTATGACATTTTTTCAAATATCTAATAAACAACCTATTAGGATAGAACCCGAACAAATCTTCGACAATGAAGTTGCTAGAATTATCGACAAAGATCAAGAAAATTCCTTACAGAATTGTCTGATGGAAATCCTGTTTAACGCGACAAGAACCTCTTATTAAACTATCTTAACTTATGACGGCTCTGCTAAGCTGCAGATTTCTAAAAATGATCTATTAAAATTATTTTTATACAAACAAAATAATCAATAAGCTTTAATGTAATTTAGATAATGAAAGGTTTAAGATGACTATATTTGGAATTCCGATGTGGGTATATTCTTGTTTTGGAATTACTATCGGATGCATAGTAGCTTCAATTATTATATTTTTAATTATCCGAAAATGTGTTGCCGTTGATATTTTAAAAAAACATCATGATCTAGCTGGATATATTATCGGAGTTTTTGGAGTTCTTTATAGCGTTCTTTTAGGATTTGGCCTTGTTTCATTAGAAGAGCATCATGGTCAGATAATTGCCTTGATCAATGAAGAAGCCTATGTAATTAACGATCTTTACAGGTCAAGTATGGTCTTTCCTGAAAAAACAAGACTGGAAATGCAAAGAAAAATGAAAATTTATGTTAAGTCTGTTATCGATGAAGAGTGGCCTCATATGTTTGAAAAACTCGAAAACCCTGTAACACATCAAAAATTAAAAGATGTTTGGCAAGCTTTTTATGATTTTAAACCAAAAACAGAACAGGAAAGTTTGTGGCTTTCAAAATGTATTGACATCTTGAATGAGTTAAACAGAGCCAGATTAAACCGCATCCACTGGGAAGGGGTAGGATTTTTCCCTTGGCTGGTACTGCTTATTGGAGGAATAATACTAACTTCCTTTCTATTTTTCTTCGGCACAGAAAACCCAAGAGCGCATCTTGTATTAAATTCACTTTTTATCGGCTATTTTTCCTTCACTCTTTATGTTGTACATGTATTAAGCAACCCTTTTCTTCCCCCGGTATCGATCCAGCCAAAAGCTTTTAATTTTATTTATCCCTCATTTAAAATCGATATTTAGACAAGTTTAAAACTTTTTAAGTTCATCCAGATAAATTTTTCCGAGGTCAAAATCCACTTGTTTTTTAGCAAAAAGATCTAAAAATTTATTTGCTAATTTTTTTCCAAGCTGGACACCTTCCTGATCAAAAGAATTAATATCCCAGATAAATCCCTGAAAGGCAACCTTGTTTTCGTAATAAGAAAGCAGAACTCCTAAGGAATATGGATCTAATTTTCGTCCAAGCAATATAATACTAGACCTGTTGCCTGAAAAGTTCTTGTTCGGATTCTTATCTTTTTTTCCTTTGGCCAATGCTATTGATTGGGCAAATAAATTGGCAAGCAGCTTTTCCTGAGATGTCGTCTGCTGAACTTTCAAATCCTGATTATACTGACTATATTTAAAACCGATCATTTCAATTGGAATAATATCTGTTCCCTGATGTAATAACTGATAAAAGGAATGTTGGGCGTTTGTACCGATATCTCCAAATATTGCAGGACCTGTTTTATAGGTAACTTTAACACCACTTTTATTTACACTTTTTCCATTTGATTCCATATCCAGCTGCTGTAAGTGAAGAGGAAAATATGATAAAGCCTGAGAATATGGAATTACTGCCAAATCACAGAGTCCTAAAAAGTTTCTATTCCAGATTCCCAAAAGAGCTGAGAATAAAGATATGTTCGAAATATCGTTTTTTAATGCCAGCTTATCCATTTGAGAGGCCCCATGCAAAAACTCTTTAAAAACATCAATCCCGAAAGCAAAACTTAATGCCACGCCCCCTACCATCGAGGTTGAAGAATACCTTCCCCCGACATAGTCCCAGATATAAAAGGACTCTAAATATTTTAAAGGATCATCCATCGGACTTTTTTTTCCGGTTACTGATACTATATGGTCTTTTGGGGTTAACCCTTTTTCTTTTAATTTTAATCTGACTATTTCTTCATTGGTTAAACTCTCTAAAGTTGTTCCTGATTTAGAAACGGAAACAAATAAGGTTTTTGATAAATCTAAACTGTTAAGTATCGAAGCGCTGTCATCTGGATCGACATTGGAAATAAAGTAAACTTTTCTATCTTTGATGGAATAGGGCTTGAGAGCAGAATACATTGCCAGAGGACCTAAAAAAGATCCCCCGATCCCGATCTGAACCAGGTTTTTAAATTTATCTTCTTTATTAATCCTATTTAAAAAACCATCTAATTTCTTCAACTCTGTTCCGGCAAGGTTTGAAGCTTCTTTAGCTGATGGGCTATCGTTTCTCTCTTCAAAAAAATCTCTGGTAGCTGTATGTAAAACTGCTCTGTTTTCACTTTCGAAGCCTTTGATGCAATTTGTCACTTTCCCATCTTGCATATCTTTCATCTTTTCGATGGCATTCGTCTCTTGGGATAAATTAAAAAGAAGCTTAATTACGTCATCATTAACTCTTTGAGCTGCATAAAAAAACTTAAATCCAAGAAAATCTATAACCATATCTTTTATTCTTTTAGGGGAAAATAGGACATCTTGAGTTAAATCTACCGGTTTTTTAGCCAATTCATTTAATTTCTTTACACTGCTAAGCTCATCAAACATATAAATCCTTATTTAATACTCATTAATATTTTGTATAAAAAATGGCACAAGAATCGGGATAAAACAAGAAAAATTTAAAATATTGAATAAAAAACTTTTTTAAATTGATCTAAAACGTTTTATTTTTATATTATATATTCTTACATAATTCGGGGCATAGCGCAGTTTGGCTAGCGCGGCTGGTTTGGGACCAGTAGGTCGGGGGTTCAAATCCCTCTGCCCCGAAATTACTTCTTCGTAAATTTTATATAGTTTATTGACTTTCCCCTTTTTCTAAAAAGATCTTCAAAAAATGAGCTTCCGAAATTTTGTAAATCCTGAACAAAATAAGGTTTTTCATAAAGAGGATTAAATTTGTTGCTATCCATTAATACCCGAATCATCTCATCTCGATATGTGACATCATCCGTCACAAGATTAATTATAGCCGTATCTTTCATTATCCTATGAAATTCTAAAACCACTTCATCTCGAACAATCCTGTTTCTTGCATGTCTCTTTTTTGGCCAAGGGTCAGGAAAATTTATATAAACCTCGGAAACATTGCTGCCGTGCAGATAATGTTTCGCAAAAGTATAACCTTCCCCCATTACCACAAATAAATTCTTAATATCCTCATTATGCATCCTTACCCAAATTTTTCTCGCCCTGTCGAATTTCATCTCGACTGCTATGTAATTAATATCAGGGTTCTCTTTTGCCTTCTGAGCAATCCACATACCATTGCCTGAACAAAATTCTACGTGGATATCATTGGAACTATCGAAATATTTTTTTTCTTCAAACAATTCATGTTTATCAAAATTCGGAGGAATATAAAGAAGCCTCTGGATGATAACAGGACGTCTGTTCTCATACTCAAAAGGAATGACAAAATCTTGTGTTTTCATAAGTTTTTTTAATTTTTTTAACAATAAAATTATAAAAAACTTTATCCTTTGAAGCTATATTTTTATTTTTTTTTAGATAAATCTTGATGATTTAAAAAATAAATTTTATTCTGCAATTAATTTACTTATGTGATGGAGACCACTTTTTATGAGAAACCTCAAAGCACCAAACCTTTTAGTTTTAGCATTTTTATTCTTGAGCTCTTCAGCTTTTGCTGTTAATAAAAATGCTGTTAAAGAAACTTTTACTACAACTTTGGATGTTAAAGAAATATTTTTAGCGTCGCCTGTAATTTATTCCATACTCATAATCTTATCAGTTATAGCTGTCAGTTTATGTGCGTTTTGTTTAATGACATTCAGAGCAAAAAACAACATTTCAGAGCAAATGGTAAAGGACGTAAAAACTTATCTCTTGAACAAAGAATATGAAAAAGCAATCAATTACTGCAATTGTCAGGAAAACCTGTTCGCGAACATCATATCATCAGCTTTATCTGTTAGATCTCATGGACCGCAATTTGTAGCTGAAACCATGAAAGCTGAAGGACAGCGATATACTACAAAATTCTGGCAAAAGATCGGACTTTTGAATGAAATAGTTGTGATTGCTCCTATGCTTGGGTTATTAGGAACTGTTCTAGGTATGTTCTACGCCTTTTATGATATCAATAGATCGATCGACAGCATCTCATCGCTCTTTGACGGACTTGGCATTGCTGTGGGAACTACAGTAGCAGGATTAATTGTAGCTATCCTGTCGATGATGTTTCATACAATCTTAAAATATAGATTAATCAAAATGTTAAATTCAGTAGAAAATGAAGCCTTTTCACTTTGTTACTTAATAAATCCAATAAAATCCAGAACCTTCAAGGAAGAAGAATTATGAGTTTCATACCTGATGAGCACTTAAAATCAAAACCCTCTTTTAATTTTGCTTCAATGATAGATTTCTTCTTTTTGATGCTTGCTTTTTTTGCAACTCTTGCCATATCCAGGGCTTCTTTATATGATACTAAATTAAATCTAGTCCATCTTAAAACAGAAGAAGGTGCCTGCCCGATAAAAAAAACCGATGAATTTCATCAGATTAATTTATGCATAACTAATAATGGGGAATATAAGTGGGTTACAGAAATTCAAACTTACCCAATAGAAAGTCTGCAAAGAATAAAGAAAGAATTAAATTATCAGTACAACATCGGTCTTTTACCCAAGAACAAGGCTCAAACTCAAGTGCTTTTGCATATTGATAAAAACGCTTCCTGGGATCCAGTTGCAAAACTTATCTTTGCTATCAGAGAAGAAGGCTTTGATGCTTTTCCTGTTTATGAACCCGATGAAATAGCTTCTGTGGACAATTAATATTAAATTAAAATTTTAATTTAACATAAAAGCTTTATTCACAAAAACATACAACAAAAAAATCTCGTTTTGTTTATAATATATTAAATAGTTATGAACAAAATAAAAATTTACCATATTTATGGGATCGTTAATTTCAACAATATCAACAAATAATAGATCAGAAGCTTTATCAGCAACCGCAGATAAAGAAACACAAACTATCCTATATTTAAAAAAGAAATCTCTTGTGTCCATTGGAAAAGGTGCCTTTGGAAAGGTTTATAAAGCTCTTGGTTCTGATACTGACCTAGCAGAATCTGCAAGAAAATCTGCAAAAAAAATTGAACTTGCTATAAAATTTTTTATACCTTTTCAAGGAGTTAGTTCTGATGAAAGCCAGCTAAATGAGCTTTATTGGAATTTTGAAATACAAGAAATTCCAAACACACCAAAAGTATTATATAGCGACCCATCTCAAGATCAGCAGATGGCATTCATAATCACACCATATTATGGTCCAGATTTAAGATCGCAGATAGGAAAATTATCAATAGATGACATTGAAAAAATTGCTAAATCTCTTCTAGAAACTCTTAAAGCCTTGGAAGAACATGGAATAATTCATGGAGATATTAATGGGAAAAACATTTGTTTTGATGGAAAAAATGTTACATTAATTGATTTTGGATCATCGTTGTTCATCCTGAACTCTCATAAATCCTGCTTGATAACAACTAGTTGGTATAGAGCCCCTGAAGCAGTCATTCAAGTAAAAAATTACACTTGTGCGATCGACATGTGGTCCTTAGGATGTTTTTTATTTGAACTATATACCGGGAAAGCTCTTTTCCCATCTCGTGATGAAAACCCTATTACATTAATGAATACTATTGTCGATAAGTTAGGAGCGCCTCCTCCGGGTTTCTTTTTAAACAGCCGTTTTGCCGAACTTCCCGAATTTAAAGAACTACCATCTTCTTATAGATCATTTCTTCCTACTAATGATTTAGATCAGATGTTCAAAGAAAAATCAGATCAAGAAACAAATTGGAAAAACAAAAGAAATGCTGAAAATCTTTTAGATCTGATCAATAAAATGATCACCTATACAGATAGAATCACACCTCAAGAAGCATTATTATCTCATAGCTTTTTCAATGAACGGGTTTACTAAGCAAAAAAACAACAAATTGTTGTAAATTTCTAACATCTAAAAACTTTGATTATTGAACTAATGATATTTTGAATACTTGTTTTTATTGGACTAAAAAAACAAAAAAGAGAAATTTTTAAATTCCTCTTTTTTATTTTGGATTATATTAAACTCTTACATAACCTTCTGGTCCACCAGGAGTGTGCATCTCAGGTGGTTTTTTTCCTTGAGGAGTAGGCAGTGTAAACGGTTCAGGCTCTTTTCCTTCACAAACATCATTTACTATTTTTCTCCACTTCTCTACTGTTTCAACAAAAAGAGGAGCGAATCTTCTTAAAGCAGAAGCATCTACTCCTAGACCCATGTCTAATACGCAATGCATCAGGATAAGTTCTTCTTTAACAGCAACTCCGGCTCCGCCGCCAGCCATTTGCCCGCCTAGCATTGATCCTTCTAATAATCTTTCGTATAACTTTAATTTAATCTTATCTTCTTTTGGTAACCCGTCTAGCAAAGGAGAATATAAATACAATCTATCAGAATTAGGTTCATAAGTTAAATGCAAAGAAAAAGTATTATCAATTCCTAATATGCAAGTATTATTTTCATCAAAGCCCAAGCCTTCAAGATTCAATTCCTTAGAAAATTCTTTTAGGTTAGCTTTTGCGTTTTCAAAAGACATGAATTATCCTCCCGAACAATTACTTTTTTTTAAGGTAATCATATTATCATAACGTAATTTTAGCGACAAATAATTTTTTTGTATGATTTTTTACCCCGACTATAATTAATTTTACTTAAAAATCCTTTTGTTTTCAAGGTATTTGTTTTCAAACCAAATTAAGAATTGATAACTTTTTTGAGCTTTTTAATTTTTTAGAAAAAATGATCTTTATTTTGGAATATTCAGAAAAAACAAAAATGCCCAAAGTTTGAAAAAAATCTATCAAACCTTGGGCAATCATTCTAATTATTTTTTCTCTTTCTTAATTGGCATTACTCCCGCTAGTTCACCAATTACATTTACTAACTCTGTTTCGGATGGAATTACTACTTTTGTGTTATTGGCCAAAGCATTTTCTACGCTTTCCAGCTTGCGTAAAATTTGAGCGTTACCGACAAAATAAGTATCTGCAGCTTCGTTCACTAATTTAATTGCTTCAGCTTCCCCTTCTGCTTCCAAAATTCTTGCCTGCTTAATACCTTCAGCTTTTTTAATCTCGGCCCTTTTCTGACCATCAGCGGCAGTTTCTGTTGCAGTCGCAAAATCTATTGCTGCAATTTTTTCGTTTTCCGCTTTTACCACTTTGTTCATTGTTTCCTGAACATCCCTAGGCGGATCGATTTCTTTCAATTCGGTTCTAACTATTTCAATCCCCCAATTGCTAGCCTCTTCCATTATGGTCTTGTGAAACTCATAATTGATCTTACCTCTTTCACTATTGGCAGACCTTAAAGTAAGAGTTCCTATTATGTTTCTCAAAGTTGTCCTAGCCAAACTTATTATTTGCAATCTATAGTTATTAACATTGTACTGGGATTTTTTAACACTTTGTTCATCAATCTTCACTTTGAAATAAACTTGAGCGTCTACTTTAGCATTTAAGTTGTCATTGGTAATAATTTCTTGCGGCTCGGCATCAACCATCTGCTCAGTTACATTAACTATGAAAATTCGCTCTATTCCTAATGGAATAATCCAATTCAACCCCGGCTCGGCAAATTTTTTATATTTACCAAATCTTTCCACCAACCCTCGATGAGTAGGACGGACTATTCTGATTCCTAGAAAGCCTAAGAAAATTACAGCGCTTATGAAAAGCCATACAAAATACATAATAAAACCTCTTTTTAATCTTAAAATTTGTAAAAAGCATTATATGAGGATTTTGATTATTTCTATATCAAATTCTCTAGTCTGTAACTATTAGTTTTTCTCAAACAGCAAAACTATAAATATTAATTCTTAAATTAAACCGATAAAAAACAATAACAGAATATAATTAATAATTTTTTTTATTCATTTATAAGAAATTCGATCTAAAAAAACATCATATAAACTTCATAAAAAAATAGACTAGCAAAGAATAAAAAACATCTGATAATATTTAAATTAGTATTATTAAAATTTTCGGAGAAGAAAATCATGCGTTATTTAATTTCAGCTTTTTTTGTACTTATAGCTTGTGTGTCATGCAGCAATGATACAGCAAATCAGCAGGTTTCTAGGTTCTATGACGACGGTAGATCCAGAGCAAATGTTTCAGTAAGTTCTGTTATGGATTCAACATCTTATGACGTTCCTTGGAGTTTGTCAGAAGAATTTACCCAATTGATCAAAAACAATCTCGCTTCAAATAAAAATTTCTACCTATCTTCAGCAGAAGCAGTTGATTCATCTCTAACAAATTCAGACAATCCTTTTGATATCAACATTAACTGGATGAAAGACAGATTTGAAAATAGCGAGTTTTTAGTTTTCCTGGAGTTAATCAAACATGATGAAGAAAAAAATGATAATGCTACAAACCTTGAAATGACAATGAGAATAAGAGTTGTTGATGTAAGAGCAAAAGAACCTAAAATCATTTTACAAGAATGCATAGATGATAATTATTACATTGCCAAAGGCGCAATAAAGACCGATTATCAAAACACTGTTTGGGGAACCGATGAATATGTTAATTCAAGAATGGGAATGGCTCATAATCAGCTAGCCAATGACGTTGCAAAAAGAATTTCAGAGTATATTGCCCTTGCAAAGAGTCGTTAATGATCGAAATTCAACGAGGTTTATTATCTCAGGAAATTAAGATTGCTCTATTTTTTTTATTAGCAATGCTAGCAACTTCTAGCATTGCTTTTTTTAAAGGTTTTTTTAAAATCAACATCAAAGAAAGCTCCAAAGTCGGCATTATATATTTTTCAGTGGTATTTTTTATTTATCTATTCGATAGATTTGGAATATCTTCAGCAATATTTATATTTATTAAATACTTTAAAATCCACATAGACCCCATCCCCTTTGCTATTTACTCTAACTTATTTCTAGACCTGTTCCTTCTATTTCTTTTAGTTCTTTTTTGTGTTAAAGAAAATTTTAAGACAACAAAACAGATATTTAAAATTAAATCTCCCAATAGCTGCTCTGTCAGTTATGATATCTTTATTGGAATCATTAGCTGGACAATTATTTACCCGATAGTATCATTAGCTTCTTCTCTGCTTTCTATCTTTGTTCTAGTTGTATTCAAAACAGAAATTCTGCCGGACCAGTTAGCAATTAATTTTATTAAGTCTGCAATGCCTTATCCAACATATTTCATATTAGCTCTCATTATGATCGTAATACTGGCTCCTATAATAGAAGAATTTATTTTTAGAGGAGTTTTACAGAATTATCTAAAAAACTATTTCAACACAGCAATTTCTATAATTCTCACAAGTTCAATATTTGCTCTGTTTCATTTTTCTCTTCTTCAAAAGCTTGCCAATGTTACTATCTTGGGCTCCATTTTTATTCTGGGATGTTTTTTAGGATTTTTATATGAAAAACAAAAATCTTTGATTTCCAATATTTTTTTGCATGCCTCATTCAATGCAATAACCATATTAAACATAATATTTTTTAAGGGAGTATAAATGGCGCAGATAGAAGCTTATGGTATATCTGATATAGGAAATGTCCGAAAAAAAAATGAAGATGTTTTCAAGATCCTTGAAAGCCATAAATTATTTTCCATTGCAGATGGAATGGGTGGGCATAAAGCTGGAGATGTGGCAGCAAACGAAGCGACAAATCATTTATGCAACCTTCTCGCAAGATCAATAAATCATGACGTCTCTATAGAACAGATCATCGAACATATAAGGCTTGCAATACTAGAAGCTAATGACCGCGTATTCAACTTAAGTAAAACTAATGATAATTTTTTTGGTATGGGAACTACCTTATGCTGCCTATATTTACATCACGTAAATGCAATTTTTGCCCATGTAGGAGATAGCAGAATTTATCATTATAATAATAAAGATTTGATACAACTCACAAAAGATCATTCGTTAATAAATAAGTTAAAAGACCAGAATAAAGTTTTTAATCCTCAGAATTATAAAAATATAATTACTAAAGCCATAGGTACTCACGACAAAGTCGAACCATCTATTGGACAAACAAGTTATCGCTCCGGTGATGTTTTTTTACTATGTACAGATGGACTATCGGATAACATAAATGATGATATTCTAAAAAAGAACCTTTCAAGCAGCATTTCTTCTCAGGCAATTTGTGAAAATTTAATTAATGAAGCGAAAAATAATAAAGGTAGTGATAATATAACTGCTTTAGTTATTAAAATTATCAAAGTATGAATAAAAAGATTTATTTAGACAATAATGCAACAACTATAATAGATAAAGACGTTCTAAAAATAATTTGCGATGATTTTTATCCAGCCAATCCATCAAGCACTCATTTTTTTGGAAGACTGGCTAAAAAAAATCTTTTAGAAGCTAAAAGCATTATAGCAAAATTTTTAAAAGTTGAAGCAGATTCTTTAATTTTCACCTCCGGAGGAACCGAGGCAGTAAATCTAGCGATTAGAGGTCTTATTGAAAATCTACCCAAAAGTCATATCATCGCAACAAAAACTGATCATGCCTGCGTTTATAACACTTTAAAATACCTTGAAAAAAAGGGTCATGAAATAACTTATCTGGAAAGTACGATTGATAATGTCTTAAATGAGAACCAAATAAAATCCAGCATAAAGGAAAACACTAAACTGATAGTTACTTCTTACGTTAATTCCGAAACAGGCCTAAAAATTGATATTGAAAAAACTGCCGCTCTTGCAAAACAGCTTGGGATATATTTAGCAATCGATGGCGTCGCTGCTTTAGGTAAAGAGCTTTTTAATATTCCGGACGGCGTCACTACGATGGCTTTTAGTTCCCATAAGATTCATGGTCCAAAAGGAATCGGGCTTTGTTATGTAAAGAAAAACATAAAAATGTCTCCTATCTTATTTGGCGGCCCGCAGGAAAACCAAATTCGTCCCGGCACTGAAAACTTATCTGCAATTTTAGGTTTTGCAAAAGCTGTTGATCTGTTGAATGATCATTTACCAAAAGCGACAGAAAACATGAGAAAATTAAGAGATCATTTTGAAGCCTCTTTGAAAGCACAATTTCCTGAAATAAAAATTAATGGAACAGTTAATAGAATTTGCAATGTGTCCAATATTTGCTTTACCGGAATTGATGCAGAGAATTTATTAATACTTCTAGACCAGAATAATGTTATGGCTTCATATGGCTCGGCCTGCGCTTCAGGAAGCGCCACATTATCAAGAGCTTTGTTAAATCTTGGCATAGATCCTAAAGATGTTAAATCATCTATTAGATTTTCACTTTCCCGAAATACAACAATTGAGGAAATTGATGAAGCTATAAAGATCATCATTAAATTAGTTCAGAGACTTAAAAAATAATACCTTTTTTTATTTTGAAGATTTTTTTAATGCTTCCTCATAAGTTTCGGCATGAATTATTATTAATTTTTTATTCTCGTCCCTAATATAATAACGAATGTTTCCATGAGAAAAAGATATAATTTCTAATTTATCGGTTAAATTATTTTTATTTTGTGGATAAACGGAAACTTCAATATTTTTTGAAACAAAAGGATAGTTTTTTAAGTAAGGTCTGATTTTTTCATCAGAATTGATGTTTTTTAAAAACTCTTCCGCACAATAAACGATCAATTCTCTCCCAGTCTGAATATCATAATCTTTGTCTGTCTCAAAACTCAAACTTAGCATTGTCAAGCCATTGTCGGAACTGCCACCAAATCCAGAAAATTTTACTTGTTTTTCTTTCTCTAACTGGTTAGTTGTTTTAAGTAATAGTTTTTGTTCAATATTATTTCTTTTATGCATATTTCTTTCTTCTCTTGAACAACCAATCAACAATATATTCAAAATTAAGAGAAAGAAAATTTTAAATTTCATTTTTTTCTTTTTTTTGCTTTTGGATAATGTTCAACGCTTCTTTGTATGTTTCTTCATGGATAGTTATTAAGTTTTTATTTTCATCGTAAATGTCATAAATTATATTACTATGAGATAAGACTATAGATTTAATATGCTTATCATCTGAACTATCATTTTTTATATCAGTTAAAAGAAATACTTTAATATTTTTTGAATCAAAAGGATAATTTTTAAGATAAGGTTTGATTTTTTCATCAGAGTTGATGTTTTTTAAAAACTCTTCCGCACAATAAACGATTAATTCTCTTCCTGTCAGAATATCATAATCTTTGTCTGTTTCAAAACTCAAACTTAGCATTGTCAAGCCATTGTCGGAACTGCCACCAAATCCAGAAAATTTTACTTGTTTTTCTTTCTCTAACTGGTTAGTTGTTTTAAGCAATAGTTTTTGTTCAATTTTATTTCTTTTATGCATATCTCTTTCTTCTTTTGAACAACCAATTAGTAGCAGGCTTACAATTATGAGAAAAAAAAGTTTAAATTTCATTTTTTTCCTTTTTTTGCTTTTGGACAATATTCAAGGCATCTTCATAATTTTCTTCATAAATAATTTTTAAATTTTTATTTTCATCATAGTTATAATATTTAATTTTACCGTGTGAAAAAGATATAATTTCTAATTTATTTCTTAAATTATTTTTATTTTGAGGATAAATAGAAACTTTTATATTTTTTGAATCAAAAGGATAATTTTGTAAATAGGGTCTGATTTTTTCATCAGAATTAATGTTTTTTAAAAACTCTTCCGCACAATAAACGATTAATTCTCTTCCCGTCGGAATATCATAATCTTTGTCTGTTTCAAAACTCAAACTTAGCATTGTCAAGCCATTGTCAGAACTGCCACCAAATCCAGAAAATTTTACTTGCTTTTCTTTCTCTAACTGGTTTGTTGTTTTAAGCAATAGTTTTTGTTCAATATTCTTCCTTCTATGCATATCTCTTTCTTCTTTTGAACAACTAATCAACAATATATTCAAAATTAAGAGAAAGAAAATTTTAAATTTCATTTTTTTCTTTTTTTTGCTTTTGGATAATGTTCAATGCTTCTTCATAAGTTTCTTCGCGAACAGTTTTTAACCTATGATTTTCATCATAGATTAAATAATCGATTGAACCCTTTCCTAGAATAATTGATTCAAGATGATTCTCATCAGAAATTTTACTTTTATTATTAATCGATATAAATAATTGAATGTCCTTTGAATGGAAAGGATAACTTTTTAAATAAGGTCTGATTTTTTCATCAGAATTAATATTTTCTAAAAATTTTTCAGCACAATAAACAATCAATTTTCTTCCTGTCTGAATATCATAATTTTTATCTGCTTCAAAACTCAAACTCAACATTGTCAATCCCTTATCTGAACTACCTCCATATCCAGTAAATTTCAATTGTTTTTCGCTCTCTAATTGGTTGGTTGTTTTAAGTAATAGTTTTTGTTCAATTTTATTTCTTTTATGCATATCTCTTTCTTCTTTTGAACAACTAATTAATAATAAGTTAAGAATTAAAATAAAAAAAACTTTTAATTTCATTGTCTAACCTTCTGGATGTTTTAAATAAAAATTTAAATGTTCTTCGATTTTTTTTTCATATGTGGGGCTGTCAAAATGATGATCACTATCCATAACAGAATGATGAGGCTCCAAAATCGTTGTGCTGTGAGAATTTTCTCTTTTACCAAAATAATCGAGGTCAGGGATATGATCCTTTTTACTAACATAATGATGAATACTGCGACAAAGCTCTTTATCAATATAAGCACCTGGAGCTATTGCTAAAACAATAATTTTTTTTCTTAAGTATTCGGGCATCTGAGACAAAGCATTTCGTGTAATAAGAGCTCCCTCGCTAAAACATACTTGTAAATAACAATTTTGCTTTTCTTTAGAAAAAAAATCAAACCATTCCTTCATTAATTCCCTTCCTGCTTTAGTTATGTAATTTCTATTTCCCAATTCAAAGCAGCATCTAACAAAATCTATTTCTCTTCTACCTAAAGTCCTGTTATAAGTTACATTAACTTTTGAATTTCCTATCATAGAAGATATTCTTTCACCATCACGTCTTGCTTCATTTAAAGTAGTGTTTATCCCATTTATATAACCAATTCCTATACCGGGACGTTCATTAGAACCGACAACAAGCCGTTGAGATGGTGTAAATTGCCATATATGAGGCTGGGTTGCAGCTAAGCTCCATGTGGCAGTCACTAGCGGAGGATAATAAACTTCCAATCCGTATAGGTCCATCTTTATCAATGGATCATTTAGCACAAATGCATATAAATTTAATCCATCTTTGAATCCTTTAGGATCAGGTGTCAACCATCTGCCGAGAATAGGATCATAATATCTTCTGCCAAAGAAAATTAGTCCTGTTTCTTCATCTATTCTCTTAGAGCAAAACTGCCAAGGATTGTTGATTTGAGATTTTTCTTTTTCATATTGTAAACAGGAATATATCTTTCTTTCACCGAATGCCGAATATTTATACTGTTCATAAAGACCGCCATTATAAATCAAAGAGACAACATTGCCTGAGACGTCATAGATTGGAGCATAAAAATAACCATCTATTTCAAAAGCTATTGCTGAAGCAATTTCCGCAGTTTTTGTATCAGATAAAATCCTAAGTTCTTTTTGATTGAAGTTCTCATCAAAAGAACCTATTTCATTTTGATTGTCATATAAAAAATATTCGAAATTATCTTCCCAATAAGAAGACATATAACCTTGAATAAGCTTATGAGTTTTTTTAGATAATCTTCTGTTGAAAGGATCATAAGTAAAATCTAAAATATAATTTGGATTTTCTACTCTGATGAGCCTATCTAAAGAGTCATATTTATATTTTGTTTCCTCAGCTAAAGTTTTTTTAGAAACCGGATTTCCATTTTTGTCATATTCAAAAGTGCAATGACAAGGCGGGTTTTGAGGTAATATAGTCACATTCTGATCAGATGAAATGGCTTTTAGTTCATTTAAGTTATTTATTTCATAATCAAAGTCATTTTTTTTGATCCTGTTAAAGTGTGAATCATATTCATAAGAATTGGGAAAAAGATTGGTTTCGGAAATTATCTGATTCAGATCATCATATGCATATTCCGTTTCATCATTGAAAAATCCCGTATTTGATATTTTTGAAATTCTTCCGATTTCATCATAAGTTATTCCCTGAGAATGATATTGGGATTTTATTAAAGTAATCCTGCCTTTTTTATCTAGTTTATAATCTATGATGCCTGCTTCTGTTATTAGCTTTTCTCTTAAAAGTTTTCCAGAAAGATCGTATTTTAAAAATTCATGTGTATATAAAATATTTTCATATTTATTTTTTTTTATAATTTTTTTAAGGTTTATGGGATCGTATGAGAATTCTATGAACGAGCCATCCGGAAGAATGTTCTTTATTCTGTTTTGCAATAGATCTTATTTAGATTGAATAATAGGACCATATGCCAGCTTTTCTTCCAGAAGATTGCCCTTTGCATCGTATTTTCTTTGAGTTGTCTGATTTGAATTCAAATCCAGGACTTTTTCCAATTGATTTAATTTATTATAAAAAAACTCATAATCAACATCTTTTTTAGAAGAGAAAAACCTGATCTTATTTCCAAGAGGATCATATTCATTGTAAAGTATTGTTCCATCCGGCTTTGTTGTAGATTTAAGATTTCCATTGAGAGTATAGGTATAGATAGTTCTTTTCTCATTTTCACCTCCGTAATCTTCTGTGAGAGATATCAATCTGTTCATACTATCATACTGCCAAAATGACACAACTTTTTTGATTGATCTGTCAGGATTATAAATTGTACTTATCAACCGTGTTAGATTTCCGTTCAGGTCATAGAATTTTTCTTCAAGAGAAACTGTTAAATCCTGCGGATTTTTATATTCAATAGTTTTTTGTCTATCGAGTGCATCAAAAGTTGATATTATTTTCTGACCTAATGAATTTTCCTGAGTTTTCCGTGATAATTTTTGAGCTTGATTGTCTTGAAAATGATCATAATTGATTGTAGTTTCAGAGCTGCAGCCATCTACTGTTTTAATCAGACGGTTTAATGCATCATAAAAATTAAGTTCCCAAGACTCTTGATTCCCGATATATGAAATTACTTTCTTTTTGTTTCCAGCTTCGTCATATTCATATTTAATTTTATACAGCACTTCATTTAAAGAATTTTGCTTGGTTTCCTCCAATACCCTTCCAAGATAGTCTCTTTTAAAATTGGTAACTAATTCCTCGCCATCGATCCTTTTTTTTATAAAACCAAGTTCATCATAAAAAAATTCTTCTTTTGAAAGTAATTTTTGGTCTTTTGAAATAAACTCTTCTTTAACCTTTCTTCCGGCAGCATCATAGGTATATTTTATAAGATTCCCATCAGCATCAGTTTTAGAGACAATATTAAAAGCATCGTATCGGAAAGTCTCTTCTAGAAGTTTTTTTCCGTTTGAATATATTTTTTTAGCAGTAACTCTTTTTAAATAATCATAAGTATATTCAGTTTCAGTTCCTTCTTGATTAATGTATTTTTTTAATGATCCGTTTAAATTGTAGGTAAAAATTTCTTTGGTTGAATCTGGATGCTCAATAGATATCGGTTTATTGAAAATATTATAGTTTATTTTTGTAGTATTATTTGAAGCATCAGTACTTGAGATCTGTCTTCCTAATGAATCATATGTATAAATCTTTACAGGAGTTACTTTTTTTCCAAGAGTATCTTCAACACAAGAAAAGGTTTCTTTTGTTAACAAATTGAAAACGTTATACTCATATCTGGTGATATTTCCATTAATATCTTTTTCATAAATTTTATTATTTTTTAGATTGTACTTATATCCCTCCTTTAAGTTTTCATCATTATTTATGATTTTGCCAATTAATCGATTGCAATTGTCATATTCATAAACAATTTCTTTTTTTGAAAAATCCACTTCTTTGGTCTTATTATTATTTTCATCATATTCATAGGTTGCAGATCTTCCCAAAGGGTCTGTTTCATATATGATATTGTCTTTTGAATCATATTTATACTGCAGTGTATATTTTAATTTATTGTCTGAGCCGTAGATTTCTTTTTTAGATATTTTGCCATCAGCATAATACTCATACTTTTCTTTTCGAAGCAAAACTTCTCGATTTGTACCCAAATCCAAATATTTCTCTTCTAAAGTATCTGTTAAACCCAAAGGCTCAACTTGTCTTGGTATTATAATTTTTATCAATCTTCTTGAAACGCCTGTTAGATCATCTTGTATAGAAGAAGATCCGTCATCGTTGATCTCTTTTATTAAAATGTTATCTTTATCATATATATAAAAAGTTCTTTGTCTGATCTGATCTTTGTATTTAACAAGCTTTGTCAAAGGCAAATCAGTTAGAAATTTTTTTTCATTATAAGTGGCCGATGCATGATAAGTATACTCTGTTGTTAATCCGTCTTGATCGGTTTCGGATTTGACCAGATAATTGGGAAAATATGTAAATTTCTTTATATAAGAATCCGTTCCGTTATTTATTGGAAGGCCAGTTGAATCCAATTTAATCGGAATCTTGTTTTCGCCTGTAATAGTGCCATAGATAATTTTAGTTTCAATATTGCCAACATTGTTGGAATCATAAATATTTTTTTCAGCTTTGATCGGGATTCTTCTATTATCATAGATAACCTTTCCTAGTAAAAAACCCATCTGACCACCTGAGCCCCATATAAATGCTTCCTTATTTTTAAAACAATCCCCGTCATATCTTTCAATATTTTTGAGCCTCAATGTATCTTCATCATAATTATAAACGATTTGATTGCCTTCGGAATCTTTTACTAAGGTAGTTCCTTTATTATAATCAAATTTGTGAACCGTTTCGAAAACATTTGGACTAGTCGCAACGTATATCTCCGAAACCACCTGACTATAACCATTACTTTTTACATTACAATAATTAAATCTGAATTCCCTGCCTTTTGGAAATTTGTATTCTTTTATTTGAATTGATTCATGATGAAGATCATATTTAATTTTTTCTTCTCCATAATCAGAAGCTATTTTTTTTAAAAGATCAATAGGAAGGACTTCTTTTGACTTCATGTCTTCGAATTGATAGATTATTTTTTTTTCAGCATTGGTAACTACTGATATTTCTCTATATTTATCTTTATTTTTTTTAACTGAGCTGATCCCAATATTTAAATGAGAAAAGACTTTTCCGCTCGGGCTGATTAACTCAATTTTCTGCGGAGGGTCGCCAAGATAATCCTCACAATAATTATTAAGATGCTTTTCATCATAAAAGTATTTAAGAGTATAACCATTTGATAAAATCTCCGTATCCAAATGATAAGGTTGATCTTCATAAATTTTTTTTCCTTTAAAAAACTTCTGATCGCTTTTATTGGAGATAGCTGATTTTAAATCCTCAGGTTTGCTTCGAATATAATTTCTTATAGTCCCATCGACACCTATGACTTTAATATTTGTTTCATCATATCTATAAACTAAATTTCGTTTATAATTTGATCTTCCGCTTATCTCTCCTCTAGAAGTATTCACAAAAGCATTCCAGTTCCATCGACTGGGCAGGTTCTTTCCATCATCTTTTTTCTTATGATGACAAAAACGATATATTTGCTTTACTCCGGAAGGTTCATAAACCTCGAGCTCTCTTTCATCGAGATAACCATAATTAATCAACGCATACAAATGGCAGAAAAATTCCCATCCCCCTTTTTTTTGTCTTGCTATAATATTCTCATTTATCTTAAAAGGTCTTGATTCGCTTTTAGAAATCCAATCAAAAAAATTATAATAGTTCCTTCCAAATCTTATCGGCTCCTTACCTGAAGATGAAATATCAATACTATTTAAATACAAGTTGCCCGTGATCGCGCTTACGCATCCATCAACTATAGCTGACGGCTCGCCTTCAACGGTTGCATTATATGACTGTTCAAAATCATCTACTGCAAAAAGACTTATAAATATAAAAAAAAATAAGGGAAATATCCTATGCATGGTCTACCTAAAAAAAACAACATGTCAATATGAAAAATTTATTAATTTTTTGTAAATACTTTTTTTAAAAATTTTAAAGCAGAGCTACTTCTTTAGTAATACATTTTCATGTAATATCTGTTGCTAGCAATATTTTAACTATCCTATACTTCTGATTCAGTTTTTTAAATCAAAGCAAAGAGCAAATTAAATGTGCATAGAAATAACAACCTCAAATTTATCTGAAACAAGATTGGAGTTAGCTTCTCTTATATGTGATCCTGATATTCCTAATAGATATATTCAAAAAGCATTTGAAACTGCAGTGGAGGTTTTAATTACAACTGGACAGATTTCTTTGGATCAAGAAACGTATCAAAGAATTTGGACTAAAATTTCTCCGGCTTCAATTCAAGCTCTTAGGCAAATGCATATTTCCGAATGCTGCAAAAAAATTCTAATAGATTTAGATGATGAGCAAGTAACGTCTATGATCAATGAAAAGAGATGCAATGAGAGCAAAAACGAGTATAACAGAAAGAACCTGGAAGCCATTATTCTCCTTTCAAATTCTTATAAGCATGAATTTTTAACTATATCAGCTGTATCAATAATAAATAATAGCCTATCTCAGATAACCCATCTTCCTGCAAGACAAAGAAAAATCAAGAAAGTCTCTTTTTCTTCTTCTCTTACCAACGAAGAGAAAAAACCACTTAAGAACATGAATATAATTATGTTTTTATCAGCCAGTTTTCTTGCAACAGCTGCTTTTTTTTGTTATTTTCAAAATTATAAAAAAACTTAGAAGGTTCTGGTTTTAACCTTTACTTTCTCGATTCCTAATAAGGACGTTTCCGAAATGGTAAATTCATAATTGCCGAAAGTGATTATTTCATTTACAGAGGGCCTGTGATTTAAATAAAGAATAATCAGCTCTCCGATTGTTTTAGCACTTTTATAGAACAGTTTGGCCTTAAATTCCTTATTAAATTTTTTTAAAGACATATTTCCCGGCAGTGTTTTAACTATTACTACTTGGGATTTAATGTTTTTTCTCTCAACAAAAACAGGATATTCACCAAAAATCTCATCTTCGATCTGATCCAAGGTTATCAAACCTTTACTTTTTCCCGATTTATTTAAAACAACAGCAACAAATTGTTTATTTGTTTTAAATTGTCTTAAAACATCAACCACAAAAACAAGTTCTGTTATAAACCAGGCATTTTTTGCATGATCCACTAATTTTTCCTCGTCCTTTGCCTTCAATAAGTCCTTAGGGTAGGCGATAGCAATGATGTTATTTTTTTCCTTATGAAAAATCGGGATAAAAGGCAGATAATTGGATTCAAGCATTTTTTTCACTTCTTTAATGGTCATATCTGATGAAACAGAAGCAATCTGATTAATTGATATCATTATTTGAGATACCTTTTTATCTTTTAAATTGAAAATATTGCTTATAATGTCATTATCAATTTTTGAAATACTCTTCGCCGGTTCCTCAAGAACCTTTTGCAATTCTTCCTTTGAAAGAAAGGATTCGATTTTTTGTTTGCCGAATATCAGATTGGAAATTTTTGATATTTTATCTATTACCCATATGAAAGGGGTCAAAAGTCTTGAAATTAAATAAATTACGGGCACGCTAAAATAAGCTACATGCTCAGAATGCTTCCTTGCTGCAAAAAGAGGAGCAAGCTCTCCAAATATTAAAACAATAAGTATTTGGGAAACAGGCGCCAATCCCGGAGGAATATGCATTGCTTCATAAAATCTTCTGGAAGACTCCGATCCAATCTGCATAAGCGTATTTACGCCTATCAAGGTTGTACCAAATAAATATGAAGGATTATTCAATAAGAATTCAAGCCATCTTGCTTTTCTGCTTTTTTTGACGGCGTTATAATGCAGCTTGATCTTATTTAAAGACACACAAGCCATTTCAAACATTGAAAAAAAACCCTGCAGGAAAACACAGAACAAGGTTAAAAATAAAAAAAACAGTAATGAATTCATGTAGGTTTTCTTTTTTTAGGTTGCTTCACAAGCCTTATATATACTTTTTTAATTCTGTTAGGATCGGCAGCTAAAATTTGAAAATGCAAACTATCCACTGTAATTTTTTCACCGGCTGATGGAATATCGCCCAATTCATCTATCAAAAAACCTCCGATGGTTACAGCATTTGATTTTCTTTTAATATCGATATCAAACAAATTCTCTAATTCATCTATTTCCATTTTGCCGCTAGCAATAATCTCATCTTTCGAACAATATGTATATCTTGCGCCTTCATTTTTTTTATCCGAAATATTACCGACAACCTGCTCAATTAAATCTTCTAAAGTGATTATTCCCGTAACAGACCCATATTCATCGACAACGATTGCTATATCTTCCCGATTCTTTCTGAACTCCAAAAACAGATCCCATGATTTCATTGTTTCAACAACAAAAAGAGGCTTCTTTAAAAATTTCAATAAATCCTTGTTAATTGTGATTTCAGCCTGATGCAAAAAAAAACGTTTTAAGGATATTACTCCTAAAATATTGTCCAATTTATCGTCACATACAGGCACTCTTGAATACTCTTTATCACTAAAAATTTTTATTAATTCGTCTTTTGGAGAATTGATATCAAAAAACAAAACTTCATCCCTTGGTCTCAAATTCTCTTTAATATTAGAATCATAAAGGCCCAAATACCCTTCTATCAAATCAGTTTCATCAGACGTTAAAATTTTTTGTTCTTCAGATACAGAAATAACATATTCAAGTTCTTCAATAGTTAATGGTTTTTCTTTTTTTAAAAAGAAAAACATCGTTCGAGAAACAAATCCGGCAACTTTAGTTATCAGAATGCGAAGAGGCTTAATTATTCTGGAAGAAAAATTTATAAAGGGAGCCAAATAACATGCGATATCTTTATTATTGGCTAAAGCAACAGATTTAGGGATGATTTCGCCAAAAAAAAGTGTTATCGCTAGAGGAACTCCAACTTTAAGCAGCCATGATGGAAAGGTATCAAATATTGAAGAAACGACGTTCTGAATCAAGATATTAGCAAGAACGTTCAAGATTAAAATTGTTACTAATAAATCCTTGGGATGCAGCAAGAGCTTGTGGATTAATTTTTTTCTTTTATCTACATCATTTTTATAAGCATTTACCGTAAAAAATGATAAAGAAAATAAAGAAGTTTCACTCGCGGATAAAATAGCAGAAAAGGAAACTAAAAAAAACAATATGAAAACAAACAAAAAAATATTCATAAATAATTTTTTACTTCATCGTTAATTTTAGAAAAAGCCATTTATTTAGAAAAATATACTTTTATTTGATTTTCAGGAACAACCCCTAATTCTTTAATTAACACTCTTTCTACCCAAGCCGGATCACTTTGAGATTGCACTCTTAAAACAAGATCTTCTTTTTTCTCATATGCTAATTGTTTTTCTTCTTGCAGGGCGTCATATTTATTTTTCAATTCATTAATTGCTATATTTCGTCTTTGGACAACATATTCATTTCCAACATAACAAACAAATAAAAATAAAATTAACCACCAGGATTTTAAAACAACTGCATCAATTATTTTAGAAAAAATATCGCTATTGCTTTTTTTCATATATTCATCTTTTACTTCATATTATTTTTTTTAATATTAAATTCAATTAATTTTATAAAATATATTAAAGCTTAGGAATAGTAATTCCAACTTGTTTCATATATTTACCTTTTCTATCAGCATAAGAAACACTGCACTCATGTTTAGCTTCAAAAAACAAAACTTGAGCTAAGCCCTCATTAGCATAAATCTTAGCTGGAAGAGGTGTTGTGTTCGAAATTTCCAAGGTTACATATCCTTCCCATTCAGGTTCAAACGGTGTAACATTTACAATGATACCGCATCTTGCATATGTAGATTTTCCAATGCAAATTGTTAAAACGTTTCTTGGTATTCTAAAATATTCAACAGATCTTGCCAAAGCAAAAGAATTTGGGGGAATGACGCATGTATCAGCTTTCATCTCAACAAAAGAATCTTCCCGAAAACTTTTTGGGTCAATAATAGAATTATATACATTAGTAAAAATCTTAAATTCATCTGCTACTCTCAAATCATATCCATAACTGGACAGGCCATAGCTAATCATCTTTTTATTATCGGCTTGCTTAACTTGATTTTTTTCAAAAGGCTCGATCATTCCTTTATTTGCCAACTTTTCAATTATTGAATCTGGTAATAATCCCATATTTTATCCTTTTTTTTATCTTTAATAAATAGATATAGCCTGTGAAATGCTTTTCTTGCTAGAATTTTTATTATAAAACGTATATTTTTTTTCTTAAAGGTAAAAGAATAATGGAAGAAAATTTTATTCAGTCAAGCTTAACTAAAGAGGATAAATCTTTTGAAATTCCTTTAAGACCGATAAGTCTAAACGAGTTTATCGGGCAGGACAGTATTAAGAAAAGGTTAGATATTTATATCGGCGCTGCAAAAAAAAGAAATGAGAGTTTAGGACATATGCTTTTTTCCGGCCCCCCGGGTCTTGGAAAAACAACTCTTGCCAATATTATTGCGAAAACCATGAATACAAATATTGTTGTAACTTCAGGTCCTGTTATTGAAAAACCGGGAGACCTTGCGGGGATTTTGACATCTTTAAAAGAACATGACATTTTATTTATTGATGAAATCCATAGATTAAACAAAGCAATCGAAGAATATCTTTATCCGGCAATGGAAGATTTCACATTGGACCTGCTAATCGACAGCGGGCCTAATGCTAGAGGTGTCTCTGTAAAATTAAACAAGTTTACTCTAATCGGGGCAACAACAAGAGCCGGACTTCTATCATCTCCACTCCGATCAAGATTTTCATTTAATGCAAGATTAGATTATTATACTGCAGAGGACCTCCAAGAAATTATAACCAGGACTGCCAAAATATTAAACATTCAGCTTGATGATGCAGCTGCCATGAGTATTGCTAAAAGATCAAGAGGAACTCCTAGAATTGCCAATAACCTGATCAAATGGGTAAGAGACTATATTCAGATGCAAAATAAAAAAATAGTCGATATTGATGTTGCAAACTTAGCTTTAGAAATGTTATCAATAGATGCTGAAGGTTTAGATGAAATGGATAAAAGAATATTGAATACAATTATTGATCATTACAACGGCGGTCCTGTTGGAATAAGCACAATCGGAGTTGCTATTGGCGAAGAGTCTTTAACGCTTCAAGAAGTTAATGAACCTTATCTTATTATGAAAGGTTTCCTAAAACGTACCCCTAGAGGTCGCGAAGTAACAAAAAACGGATATGAACATATGGGAAAAAAATACCAAAATAATCATGGAGAGCTATTATGAAGAAAGCTTTTTCTTTATTAATTATATTTTTAACAACATCAATTTTTGCATTAGATTCTGCAAAAACAAATCCTCCTGAAAACATTCAAGTGCTTTTGGCAAAAAATATTGAAGAAGCGTTGATTGAATCAAAAGGAGCCTATCTGGTTTCTAACCCACAGGATGGCAGCAAAATAACATCTTCAGTTTCCGGCAAAAGATTTATGGTCAGAGCCATCGATTCCGGAATAAAATGGGGCGAAGAATATCCTGGAATACATCAAATACATATTGCGCCAAAATCAAAAAATTCATCTCTTCTCGTAAACGGCATAGAATATGACGGAGCGATTACAGTAATTAAAGTAAAAAACAAAATAAATGTGATCAATGATGTTGAAATAGAATCTTATTTGAAATCTATTTTAACTCCTCAGTTCCCCTATCCTTTAGAAAATGAAGTTATGGCAGCGGTAGCTATTGCATCCCGAACAACTGCCTGCTCAAATGTTGTAAAAAACAAAAATGCTTTTTGGCATGTTTCTGCTGAGGACGTAAATTATCAAGGCAAGGTAATCGTTCAGCCTGATTCACATGTATCCAATGCAGTTGACAGAACAAAACACCTCATTTTGGTTTTATCAAACAAAGGCAGCAATAATCCGTTTATTGCAACATGGACTGAAAACTCAGCCGGGAAAACTGCACCTTACAGCACAATTTTTAGAAAAGAAGCATTAGGTCCGCAAGTCGGCGTCGAAGCTCCTCATGCTGCATTGATCAGAGAAGAATCTAAATGGAATTATAAAATATCAAAAAAACAATTTGAAAATTTATTAAATATTTCAGGCGTAACAGGCGTGGAGTTATATACTGATAATTTCTCTAAAAAAACATATGCCTTGAAATTGAAAAGCATGAATGAATCAAAAGATATTGATTTTATTACTTTTCAGAAAATTCTTGGAAAAGAGAATGTTATTAGCAATGACATGCAGGTTGTTGTAATGAATAATGACGTTTTATTTACCGGTTATGGAAAAGGAATAGGAGTTGGCATTTGCCTGCATTCAGCTACGCAAATGGCTCAAAATGGAGACAATGCAGCAAAGATTCTATCTAAGTTCTTCCCAGATACTTATTTATTAAATCTTTCAGCTACACCATTGAAATCCGAGATAAAATAATTATATTGTTACAATTGAAAAAATATGATATATTTTAGATAATTTTTACCGGGGATCTTGAAGAAAAAAGCTCTTCGAACCAGGTCAGGGCCGGAAGGCAGCAGCCTTAAGATTAAAGCTTTTATGCCTCGAGGCTATCTCCGGTATTTTTTATTCCTGCAGATTCAATAAAAGATTTCATTTGACTCCTGATTTCAGTTTCCAGATCATACCCGCTATTAGTTGCCTTTATTAGTAAAGAAGATATTTGATCATCAAACTGCTGTTTATTTAAAAATTTTTCTTTACTTTGAATGTAATTTTTCTTTTTTAAAATACTAATCATTTTTTGAGCTTTCATAAGGACCGGCATCGATCTTGGCAGGCCATCAAATATGTTTTTTCTATTTTTATGATTCTTTTCTTCTTTTTTAATTTTCTGCCAATTCTCAAGAATGTCATCAACACCTTTAACTTGTTCATCTCCAAAAACATGGGGGTGTCTGCGCACTAATTTTTCTCTAATGTTCCTTATTACCTCATCAAGTTCAAATAAATTGCTGTTTTCAGCAATTTTGGAAAGAAATACCACCAAAAAAAGGATATCGCCCGCTTCTTCTAATATATGATCATTATTTTTTTCATCAATAGCATCAATAAGCTCATAAGACTCTTCTAAAAAAAACAATTTCAAACTATCAAGGGTTTGTTTTCTATCCCACTCGCAACCATTCGGCCCAAGTAAAATATTTACTGTGTTTAATAAGTCATCAAATTCATTCATAAAGTTTTCTTGAAAAAATTTTTAAATCATAATATAAGTTATGTAATTTTTTTGTAAATGTATCATTTGAGTTAAGGAAATTACACTTTAAAAGTTGATTTAATTTAAAACTAAAAAAAAACAATTATATACTATATATTAAAAATAATTAAATATTTAATTATTTTAATAACTTTGATATAATTAAGAGATTAAAAAAAAGATATTTATTTCAGCAAATATTAAAAAAATAATTTATTAAAAGAGTTTTTATGACAAGTCCTATCAATTCCACTCCACTTAGAAATATGCCAATCTCCCCTATTTCGCCTCAAAAATCCCCTCCAGTCTCACCTAGCAAGGTCAATCCGTCTTCGCCTAAGCCTAAAACCTCTTCTATATCCATCAATCAAAGAGATTTGATTTCTCAAATAGAGAAGACTCCGCCTCAGAAACAGAATGATATTCAAAGTTTAAAATTGGAAACGGATATTCGCGCTAAAGAGTTTGTTGAAAAAGCATCTTTGTTTACTACGCTTAACACTTTGCATTGGTTTGGCAATCAAGGAGAGGCTTCATCAGAAGACGGCAATAAATTACGTCTGGTTCTTAAAGAATTATCCCAGAGTGAAAATCCTGGTTTCTGGAAAATAAGCGATGCGATGAAAAAGTATTTTCCTAAACTCTCAACTTCAAGAATGTTTGTTACATATTATTTATATTTATGGTTTGGTAAGCTGCCAAAATTCTATATTCAGCTTACTCTCAACCAAATATTATTTTTTTCCAGAAACTCTCTAAGAGAAGGGAACAATCTTCCCAACTTGGGGAGCGGTTTATTAGGAACATTAAATACATACTTAGCAAATTACAATAGAACAGTTGAACGATTTAGAGACGATCCGAACAATCCAATTGGCGATAGGGATGAATTTGTAAGAGAGGAATTAAAAAAGCCAGAAATTTTGGGATATAAATCAACGGAGAAATTATATCAGGAATTTGCTCAGGCAGCTTCCAAAGAAGATCTAAGACCGGCATTTAGAATGCTCAGCTCACCCATAAAAAAATTTCAGACACTCGATTTTGATTTTTTAAAAAACTATCCTAAAACAAAATTTCTTTTGTCTTTTTTCACATATCCTCTCGGCATTCTACCTTATTTAGGCGCCAGGATTATAGAATTTTTTCCAAATAGGATAGTAAAAACAGCACACAGCTATATCATTAAAGCTTTTATGCCGTCAGTAATCCAAAACACACTCGAGTCTGTTTCAACACCTGGTTTCACACATGCTATAAATAATTTTTTATGTGATATTATTGGGGATTTACTAACTGAGATGCATAAAAATCCGGAAGAAAAAAGCATAGAAGATGAACCCAATCTTATAAATGAAGCGTTAAGTCAGGATATTAAAAAGTTTTCCGAATTGTTATCCGTCCTTATATTAAGAGAGCCCTATAAAACTCAAGAAGAGCTTCAATATGTAAAACAAAATGGATATGATCCACAATCACCTGTTGAAAGAATCGCAAAATTATTAACTGCGAAAGGCTATATAGACAGAAGTTGTATCAAACCAATTTCCGAAGATGCGCTGGAGGCCGGAATAAAAAATTGCTTTAATCTCTTATTTGCCAAACCTGAAAAACTCGAACAGTATTTATGCAATTTGATAATGATGCTTAACCCTATTTTTGATTATGCGCCGGATCCAAATAGCGATGAGGGAAAGGCATTAGCAGAAGAGATGACTCTTAAACGCAAACAAAGAGATGAACTCGTCGACAGGATTATCGAAGAAGGGATCATCATGGGGACAGAAGATTCTATAAAGGAGAAATTAAATACTCTTTCAAGACATCAGAAAGAGGGTTTGCTTGTATCTTACAGAAAAATTAAGAAAAAAAATTCAGAAGCTCTTCCCGGATTATCCACCGATGCTAAAGGAATAATAAGCTCTTCTGCTTTGGTAGATCCAACTCCGGCGCAATTAAAAGAAGAAGAAGAAAAGATTGAAAAAGCTATATCTGATATTAAAAGATTATTTATCTCAATAGATAATGAACTCTCTTCTCAAGCAGAATCCGTAAAAAGAGAAATGTCGCAGAAATTACAGCCATTTTTAAATTTAGAAACAAATTTAACAAATGATATTCTGAAGATCAAGGAACTTCATGAAAGAAAAGAACATTTAAAATTATTATCAACAGAATTAAAGCTCCTTATTGAATCCTTAGAAGAATCTTTAAAATCTGAAGATATGGAAAGCAAATTATCCCTCATAAAAAAACATCTTGAAACAATTCAAGAACTTGACCCTGCTCATATACTTGAACCTATAAATCTTGAGTATCAAAAGATCCTTAAGCAGTTCGACAAAATAAAAAATCACAAGGCTTTTGCAAATAAACTTGAAGAAATTTTTCAAAACTCTTATTTTTCAAAAAGCCCATTATTTTCTTTAGCAAAAGCTCAGAAGGAATATCTTGCGCACAATCATTCATCTCAAAGTGAACAGAAATTATCTGCTGCAAAAGATAAAATGCAGCAATTTTTAAAAGAGCTTTCAAATATTTCTTTAAATTCAAAAGATGTTGAAGAGCTAAAAGAGTCAGTTGATAACATATTGAATTGCAAAGAAGATTCAGATCTTAGCAAAGAATACACAATATCTCTTTCTTTATTCAAAGCAAAGTTAAAAAAGCATAGATCCTTATATGCAGGTGAAAAAACCGTGCTGCAAAATTTCTTCAGTAAGTATTTAAATCTTCTAACCAAGCATTTGACTGACTTTCCTAACATTACCGGAAAAATTCATCAGGATTTAACTAAGCATGCCCTATCACTGCAAGCAACTGTAGAAAAAATACCAACATCTCTAGAAAACGTAGAAAGCCAATCATCTTTTACTTTTCCCCGCCTACCGATAACTAACATTGTTGGATCAATCTCAAGTTTTGCTGCAGGCTATTTAGGATATTTAAGTCCGACTGCCTCTATATTAACTGGAGGTATAGGATTAGCTGCTGCGGTTATCTCTCCAAAAGAAACATTTAAAAATGCTAGTAGCTCAATTGTCGTATCTCTTGCTACATCCGCTGGAGTCCCTCTAGCTAAGTCTGCTGTCGAAAGTTCGTATAACTTAATGACCAACAAACCTTTTTACGAAGGCTTGATAAATGCCTATATGAAAGTTTTTGTAAATTACGTGAAAACAAAAAAATAAAGCGTTTAAAATAAACGCTTTATTTTAAAGATTACCATCTTCTTTCAGATCTTTCTTTTTGTTCTTTTTTTTCATTTTTTTGCTGTTCTTGGCAAGAACTTAAAGCAAACATGAAAGCTGCTGTTACAGCCAAAAGTAAAAATTTTCTCATCTCTTTTCTCCTAGAATTAAAAAAAAACTATTCGAGATGTAAAAACAACTCTACATCCTTATCTTGATAAGTAATAATTATTGAGATTTTTTACAAGTATTTTTTTTACTTTCCCACCAACGGCTAAAGGCAGAATAAATATCATCAGACTTAAGATATCTAATACAAGCCCCTGTAACACAGGTTCTTAAATCAGAACATTGTTTTTTAAAAACTATATTATAAGGACATTTTCCCTGATATGCAAAATGATTCTCGCCTAAAGGCAGGAACACTTCTTTTTTTGTCGGACCGAAAACACTAAAGCTATATGTTTCAATAGTACCGCACAGGTGCAAAGAAGATGAATCCATAGCAATCACTAAATCAACATCATTCATTAAATTTTGCCACATCGGAATAGAAATTTTGTCAATTACCAGACTGCTGTTTTGAAATTCCTGGTTTAATTTTTGAGCAACAACCTTTTCATAATCATTTCCCCAAATCAGTAAAAAAGAAGCGTTCAAATCTTCTTGAAGCCGTTTTAAAAATGACAATAAGGTTTCATATGAAAGCTGCTTGTTTGGCCATTTTGCACCAAAGCATACCATTATCTTAGTATCTGTCTGTAAATTTAAATGTTGCAATATCTCATTTAAGATATTTTTTTGGACATTTGAAATCTTTAGTCGGCACCCTTTTATAGCAAAAGGCTTATCATCCGAAAAATATTTTGTAACTAACTGTAAGTACTGAAGACGCATATTAATATTTAAATCTACATCGATATGAACATTCGTAGCTAAAAGATTTGGCCATTCCCTTACGCTTTTGACGCCGAAACCGACCTTAGTTTTGGATTTTGCGAAAAAACTAACCAGACCAGACTTACAGTTTCCCTGCAAATCAAAAACAATGTCGTATCTTTTTTTTCTTAAAAATCTTATAAAACAAAAGAAAGATACCCAGCTTCTTTTTTTAAAAAAAGATTTTTTCCAGACTTTCATATCATAGCATATGCCGTGACTAATAAGAGGGTGGGATCTTACTAAAGAAATGCTCGCCTTTTCAACAACCCAGTCAATTTGAACATCGTTAAATTTTGAATGCAAATAATTTAATACATTAAAGGATTGGATTATATCGCCTAAAGAAGAGGTTTTAACTATTAATATTTTCAAAAAACAACCAAATTATATACTTATTTAAAAGCATATCATTTAAGTAATATTTGAAAAAAACAATTTCAGCATTTTTAATTTTTTTCAAAAGAAGATGGAATTTCTGAAAAAATAATTATGTCTTTAGAAGTAATCGGATGTATAAATTCAATTTTGCTGCAATGCAGCATTAACCTGGGAACATACTTTTCATAAACAAATTTTTTTGAATATAGAAAATCACCTAGGATTGGATGATTTATATGTTTCATGTGCACTCTTAATTGATGGGTACGGCCTGTAATCGGAGTCAATTCAACTAAAGTTGAATCTTTATATCTCTTTAGAACCTTTAAATAAGTTAAGGCATACTTTCCTTTTGATGAATGCCCATAGATCGTCTGACCATCTATTGAAGATACCTTATTTAAAAATCCTTCAATTTTCATTTCATCCTCTTTTAAGGACCCATCAATTCTTGCGATGTAAGTCTTATAAACTTTTTTTTCTTTAAAAAGTTTTATCATTTCTTCTTTAAAATTATGATTTTTAGCTATCAGCAATACTCCTGTCGTGTCTTTATCCAATCGATGAATCAAAGTATAATGTTTCATGAAAAATTGATTGATATTTTCGTCGCTGCAGACAAAATCAACAGGCTTATCGACTGCTAAGAAATACTCATCTTCGTATAAGATATCTAAAATTATTTTAGATTTTTTTTCGGATGCAATTTTTTTCCAATTAAGATCGATGCCAACGCATGATCCTTCTTTTAACACTACGGTTGAAAATCTTTCAATCTTACCATTTACATAACACAAACCCTTATCTAAAATTTTTTTCACATCTCTATTAGATAAGGAAAGTTTTTCTTTTAAGAAAGAAAGCAATTTTACATTTTTGTCGTTTTTTGAAATCTTCCAATTGCATTTATTCTGCATAAATTTAATTAGACAAGTTTTCAAAAAAGTCAACTAATAACCTGACACCTATTCCGGTTGCATGAGTTGGATGCAATCCATTAGGCTTGGACAAGAAAGCTGGACCTGCAATGTCAATATGAGCCCAAGGGATATCATTAACAAAATCTTCGAGAAACAATGCAGCAGTTATAGCTCCTGCTTCTCTGCCATCACCAATATTTTTTAAATCGGCGATATCGGATTTAAGCTGCTTTTTATAATCTTTAAAAAGCGGCATTCTCCATATAATATCACCTGATCTCTTAGATGATTCCTCCAAACGTTTTGCAACTTCTTCTGAATTCGAGAAAAATCCGGCAATATTTTCCCCTAAAGCCACAACACAAGCTCCAGTCAAAGTAGCAATATTGATCACTCTATTGGGCTTAATTTTAAGAGCGGCATATGAAATAGCGTCTGCTAAAATTAATCTTCCTTCTGCATCAGTATTCTTTACCTCAACACTTTTATTTGCCATCCCGGTATATACATCGCCAGGCTTATAACTGCCGGATCCGATTGAATTTTCTGTTGCAGGGATTAATGCAGTTACATTCTTTTTTAAATTTAACTGAGAAATTGCATAGATTGTGCCTAAAACAGCAGCAGCTCCTGACATATCGCATTTCATTGTATCCATGCTAGTTGATGGTTTCAAAGAAAGGCCGCCAGTATCATAAGTAATTCCTTTACCTATAATTACCGAATGATCTTTTGAAGATGCGTCTCCCTTATATTCAATGACAATAAAAGTAGGTTCTTTATCCGAGCCTTTATTAACCGCTAACAGTAATCCCATTTTTTCTTCTTCGATCTTCTTCTTATCGAAAACCCTAACCTTGATTTTATCGGAAACTTTTTCTAGGTCCTTTGCCGCAACAGCTAAATGAGCAGGAGTTTCCTCATCAGCATTATTGTTAACTAGATCTCTGGCTAAATTTACTGCAGAAGATATGACTTTTTTCTTCGTAACAATTTTCATATCTTCTTTTTTCAGGCCAATCAGGCAAATAGATTTTAAATACTTAGGAGTTTCATTTTTTTCAAAATGT
Source organism: Parachlamydiales bacterium (assembly GCA_041661445.1). Lineage (GTDB taxonomy): Bacteria > Chlamydiota > Chlamydiia > Chlamydiales > SM23-39 > JBAZUK01. The sequence goes on along the minus strand of JBAZUK010000001.1, from coordinate 651,729 downwards.
TTGAATTTGTCAAAGTTATAGTTTGATAAGAAAAAAGCCTCTGAAATTGAGCTTACAATGTCTTCTTTGGAAATATTTAATTTTTCCGGAACAACAATGTTAACACTTTCAGCTTTACAATTTCTTAAAGCGGCGCAGGCAATAGAATAAAATTTTGCCATCTGCTGCGGATTAATTTTGTCAGGATGACCCAAACCTAAAAGCATTATTCTTTTTTCTTTTGAGAAATATACAAAAGATATCTGGCCCTCTTTTCCTAAAAAATCTTTAGTCTTAATAGGGGGCTCTATAATTTTTGAAAAGCTGCCGATATTACATATTGCAAGCGGACCATTTTTGCTCTCCACAAATGGCAGAATTAAAACATCTGCTTTATCATTTCTTTTATTTATACTCTCTGCAATCGTAACTTTCATATCTTTCCCTCATAAAAAATTAAAATGGAATTTCATCATCTGAAAATTCAGTGTCATGACCTTCTTTTTTTGAGCCAAGAGAAAATGCTGAGTATTCTTCTTCACTATCTTCAGACTTTACTTTATCTTGTCTCATAACTTCCTGCTCTTTTCTATCAGAACTGTTTGATGAATTATCAGATTTTTCACTTTTACCAAATGGAGAAAACATAATATTTGATGCAGTAATGTTCATCGAAATTTGAGGTTTTCCTTCTCTGTCATTGAAAATTTCAGGCTTATGCAATTCGCCTACAATAACAACTGCACTCCCCTTTTTCAAAAAAGAGATCATCTTGTCAAAATTTTCACCCCAAACCGTTACTCTCCACCAAATTGTTTCTTCCTTCGAAGATTTCCTTGAAGTTGTCGCTACTCTTAAAGTAGTAACTTTCTGTCCATTAGGAGTAAACCTAGACTCCGGATCTGCGCCAAGTCTTCCTGCAACTGTTATAATGTTCATAAATTCTCCTTATATATTAGTTTAAAGTTATTTTAATGAATGTCAGTCTCTTTTTCAAGGAAAAGCTTTTTTAACTTATCCCAAAACATAAAACCAAAACCAATAATAATAAAAGGGATGCTCAAATATTGCCCCATGCTTAAAAATGATTCATCCAATACATATGAAAGCTTAACTTTTAAAAATTCAATTATAAACCTGAAAGAAAAAACGGATATTAAAAAAATTGAAAATAATTTTCCTTCTTTTATTAAAAAATAAGTTTTACGGCTTAAAAAAAATAAAAGAAAAAAAACAGATAAATAAAAAAAAGCTTCATATAACTGAACAGGATGCCTGGGAACGATCTCAGAACCATCCTGCGGGTTTCCAAAAACAACTGCCCAAAAAACTTTTGTAGGATTGCCAATAATTTCTTGATTGATAAAATTACCGACTCTAATACAAAAACCGGCAAATGCAACAGAAGGACAAATAAAATCTAAAAGATGTACATAGGTTATTTTTGGAGAATATTTTTTTAGCTCTCGGCAAAACAGAAACAAACCTATCAGTATAGCAACAGCAGCACCGTGCGAAGCAAGGCCTCCCTGCCAAACCTTAAAAATATTTAAAGGATTTTTCAGATAATATTCAGGTTTTTCATAAAAAATCAAATGTCCTAATCTAGCTCCAATCACAGTTGCAACTATCATATAAACCATTAATTTGTCGGTAATCAATATTATCTTTTTTTTCGTTGTTAAAATACTCTCTGAAAAAGCATTTTCTAAAAAAAGTCTTTTTTTAACGCTGCTAGAAATAAATGCATTTATTTTTTTTAAAACACTGTCTTTTGACTCGTTTTTTTTAAAATCTTTTTTAGCAATAATTTTCTGATCATCATTTTTTGGTGTTATTAGATCCTGAATCAAAAGATCATATGAAATAATGTCTTTTTCAGTGATATCTAAAAATAGATAAAAATACCGCCTTAAAACTGCTTGAAAAATTAAATACCCAAAAACAAAGCCGATAAGAAACAATACTGAATACCAAACAATTGGATAATTCACTATGGGTATCGTAAATATTTCTTTTTTTGGATTCCAATAAATATAACTTATCATATATAGATTTTATCTTAAAAATTGAACTATATCAAAAAAAAGTCTATGTTCATAGTTAAAATTTTTTCTACTCTAAAAAACCATGAAAAACATATCCAAATCACAAAAATTAGAATAAATAATATTTTTAATCATTTTATAATCAAAAACTTATAATTAAATATCATTTCCAATCATTTTTCTCAAAAATAAGCATTTTCACATCATTTTGACAAATTACAATTATTTTTCTACAATTTAGTTAATTTCACAAAAAAAATTTATGTTCTTTAATAAAAAAAAAACTGATTCCGTTGAATATTTTGAATTAATAAATTTATTTTTTATTAAAGCAATACAATCGTTCCGAAAATCATATATTCTAGTACGCAGATCATTTTCATATAACCATTTAGAGAAAATATGTTCATAGTTAAAATTTTTTCAATCCATAAAACAAAAGAAAAGTGGCTTCAGGAAGCTATTTGTGAATATGAAAAAAGACTAAAAAACAACTTTTTGATTAAATGGGAAATCTGTAAAGACGAAGCAGATTTGGAAAAAAAAATTTTAAATGAATCATTTTTTATCTGTTTGGATGAAAAAGGGCAAAAACTCACAAGCTTGGATTTTAGCAAAAAACTCTTTGAATTCTTTCAAAGCAATAATTTGAAAATAAATTTTTTAATTGGATCTGATGTAGGTATATCTAAAAAAATTAAAGATAAGGCTTCATTTGTATTATCCTTATCTGATCTGACTTTCACTCATCAAATGATCAGGCTTATTCTAATAGAACAAATTTATAGAGCTTATCAAATTCATGAAAACACGAAATATCATAAATGAGAACCTTATAAAAGAGTTGTTTTACAAAAATAAAACAAACTCTTTTATAAATAAAAACTTTACAGAATGCTTACAACCGTAGCTTCACTCTCGTTACCTAGACTATCAACACTTGTAATGTAGTAAGTTTTAAGTACTCCTGCCTTAATACCGTGATCGTAAAAACTTGGACTTGAAACTTCGGCAATCCTATTATTGAGAGATGAATCGCTGTATATTCTATATAAAACTGCTCCAGCAACCCGACCCCATTTAATTTCATTCGTAACATCAAGGCTAAGCAAACATTCATTTATATGCTGTTTTTTTAAATAGATATTTATATTTCCAGATGAAATATTTATTTTTGATACCTGAATAATATTGTCTGAGGTTTGCCAAATCCCAAGCGCTAAACTCCCAGATATTGCTACATGAGAATTCATTGTTAATATTCCTGCATCAGACAATGTTGCAGGACTGCTCCAGGTTAACCCGTTATTTGAACTCCCCGAAGCCTGCGTACTATTACTAGGATCCGATACCCAAACGGTAGCAACACTAGAACCGCTTATAGCTAGATCCGGCATTATTCCGACAGAAGAGGATACAGGAATACTTGAAGACCAGGTATGACCGCTATCCGAACTTGTTGAGGCCTGAACCAATTCCGTCCCTCCTATTGCCGATCCCCAGATCACTACTGCGTTTGTTCCTTCCATAACAACATTTGGATTTGCTGTATTACCTGAAGTGAATTCATGGGGAGAAACTGGAGACCAATTAAGCCCGCCGTCACTGCTATATTTAGATTCGATTTTTCCTAAGTTTTCCCAAACCGCTATTGCGTTTAATCCTATAATATCTACTTGTGCAGATGAATTTCCAGCACTAATAGGATGAGGATCGCCATTAAGCCAGTTGACTCCAGCATCATTAGAATGATTTTGCAAAATGTTTGAAGCTACATCAAAAAAAACAACTACAACATTTGATCCATCCATTGCAACTTTTGGAGCAAGAGCGGACGGGTTCCCCATAATAGGACCATCATAAATAGTGATAGTAGCAGACCAGCTAAATCCTGAAAAAGTTGCATAAGAAGCAAGAATTGCCCCATTTGAATCCTCCCAAACCGCAACAAGATTATCTCCGCTTATTGCTACTTGAGGAGCATCAAAAATTTGAGTACCGGGAGATAATGCTATTTGTACAGGCAAGCCATCCCATGTTATTCCACTATCAGAGCTTATTCTTCCATAAATCTCTAAATTATCGCCTAAAGTATTTCCAACCCAGACAACCACAACATCTGTTCCTTCCATAAAAATTGCTGGACGTGAATTAATACCAGATGTTGATACATCTTGACTTGCACTCCACGTATTTCCCCCATTTGACGTATAAGCTGATTTTATAGCTGGCGATTCTTCCCAAATAGCTACGCCATTTAGACCATTCATCGCAATTTTAGGATTATTGCCTGACGATGAGAGATCTATGGCAGGAAATATACTGTTCGTTGCAAAAAAAACCAAAAAAAATAAAATTTTTTTTAAAATCATAACTCCTTGCTCCTCATTCATTAATAAAAAAACATGCAGAATGTTAAAAAAAAAATTATAATACTTCAATGTCAAAAAAAAATCTTAGGCTCAAAATTGAAAATGCAGCCTTTAATATTTCTTTTATCTTCTGAATTTGCATTGTTATCTAATAAATGAAAAAAAGAAAAAACTAAAGTGTGAATATTTTTTTTAAAGTTTTTTTTTATATCATCGACAAAAAAATAAAACATCAATACAATTTCGCTAACATTATGTGAACAATATTAAAAATTATTTTAGGAGGCTACAATCTCATGAATCTTTCTATAATATTTACTAGAATATTCTTTTTTATTCTTAGTGTCTTTTTCATAACAACCTACATGATAGGAACTTCTCTTGGCAATGTTTCAATCAACATGTTTTTAGGTCTTGTATTAGGTATAGTCTTTGCTCTATTTTTATTTGGGTTCGACATATTGTTCAGAAGATTCAATCTTAGGTCTTTTAATATTGCAATGATTGGAATTTTCATCGGTTATTTGATGGGACAGGCTTTAGTTTTAATTTTAAATACCATATTAAATATTAGCTCAGAAACGTTTGTTGTTGCTCCTAAATTTATTGAAATAATAAAAATCGGGCTCTTTTTATTTGGACTATATCTTGGAACTCTAACAACTTTAAGATCTGCTGACGAACTATATATCAGCATCCCATTTGTGAAATTTACAGCAGTTGCGCAAAAGAAAAAAGATATAATAATCGATTCTTCAATCCTGGCTGATTCCAGAATAATCGATCTTGCTACATCTGGAATACTGGACCATCATTTAATAATACCTAGGTTTATCATTAAAGAACTGTATGCAATGGCAGAACTTGGAGATGAGCACACTAAAGCGAAAGCGAAAAAATGTCTGGATACTTTAAAAAAATTTGAAGAAATCACTACTCTAGAACCAAGATATAATGACACAGATTTTCCAGAAATCAAAGATCAGTCAGGCAAACTTTTAAGGCTCGCAAGACTTTTAGATGCTAATATTTTATCAAGTGACATCAGTAGAATTGAAAGTGCATCAATTGAAGGTGTAAGAATAATCAATTTAAATGTTTTATCTAACGCTTTAAAGCCAATTATGCAGGCTGGAGAACAGATTAAGATCAAAATCCAAAGATATGGAAAGGAGCCTCGCCAAGGCATCGGATATCTTGACGATGGCACAATGGTTGTAGTAAACGGCGGAGGCGACTTTATCGGAGAAACTATTGAAGCACAAGTCTTATCAGTAAAACATACCGCATCAGGAAGAATGATTTTCTGCAATGCTTTTGATGCAGAAGGATATGAAGAATATGAAGAAGAAGAAGAATCTTAATATTGAGATTGATGGAATCGGCTGCGATATTATCGAAATAAAAAGATTAAAAGAAGCCTATAACAGAAGAAAAGAGCCTTTCCTTAATAAATTATTTTCTGAAAATGAAAAAAAATACTGTTTAAAATTTAAAGATCCTTTTTCTCATTTTGCCGCTAGGTTTGCAGCAAAAGAAGCCGTCGTCAAATCCTTTGGTACCGGCTTTGGAAAAGAAATTTCCTTTTTGGAAATTGAAATTTTAAATGAATTAAATGGCAAGCCATATGTCAAGTTATCTGATGAATTGAATAAGAAACTTGGTTTCCCTAAAATTTCTATTACAATGTCTCATTGTAATGCCTATGCGACGGCTTTTTGTATAAGTAAAAATTAAAAAATAATATTTTACATTAAGCAAAAGCACCAATAATTTAAGGTCCAGCAATTAAACTTTTAGAAAGAAAAAGGAAGAAGATAACTTACCGTAAAAAAATTTACATTTTCCGGACAAAGCTTTGCCGTAAGTCTTCTTTTATATTCAAGGCTAAGAGTACCCCAGACATTCATTCTAAAACCATATCTGAAACCAATATCTAAATTCTCTTCTCTAATTTTTGCATATCCATTGAAATCGAAGGGGTTAATTTTATTTTGATGACCATAGCCATGCATTCCCTCTAAAAATAAGGCCCATTTTCTTCTTTCGTTAACGTTTCCTTCTAAAGAAGCTTCTCCTTTAATCCAAGGAGAGCCTTTATTGGCTATACCGAGCAAACCATAAAGCCAAAACCTTAATCTCCAAGTATCATTTTGTGAAATTTCTTTACCCAGACCTAAGTTGTATTCAAACTCGAGGTTAGAATGATATAAAATGCTAACATCTTTTAAGCTCTCAGATGAAACAACTCTAAAATCGCCCCCCATATATAAGCTAAAAGGATCTCCGATAATGTCGTCTTTAAATAAATATCTTCCCTGAAAAGCTACCGAACTAAAATTAAAATTCTCTCTTGGCGTAGCAACAAATTCCAAATCTGAATCTATATTCCACTGACAGGTTGGAGAAAAAGATAGATCAAAATGTAAAAGATTATCATTAGATGCCTTATCTAACTGGATGATCGCTCCATTTATTTTTCTATAATGGGAATAGGTATATTTACTGAAAAAATGAAATTCATAAACATTGCCGAACCAAGGAGCTTTTTCTAAAGAAGCTAAAGAACTTGCAAAAAACAAAGTAAGCACGAAAAAAAGCTTTTTCATCAGTCGTGACCATTCTCTACTAAATACTTTTCAGCATTTAATGCCGCCATACATCCTGAACCGGCAGCTGTTATTGCCTGTCTGTATACATGATCCTGAACATCTCCAGCGGCAAAAACACCTTCTTTAGAAGTTTTTGTCGTTCCCTTTTCAACTTTTATGTAACCATTTGCTTCAAGTTCCAGCTGACCTTTTAAAAAATCAGTATTAGGAGTATGCCCTATAGCAAAAAACACGCCTCCGGCTTCTCTTTTTTCTTTTGCATTAGTCTTGTTATTGAACAAAATAACTTCTTTAACAACATTATCGCCTAAAATCTGGACAATCTCCGTATTCCATAACACTTCAATTTTCGGATGGTTTGAGGCTCTGTCAACCATAATTTTGGATGCTCTGAAACTGTCTCTTCTGTGGACGATATAAACCTTTTTAGCGTATTTGGTTAAAAAAACAGCTTCTTCAACAGCGCTATCCCCGCCGCCAATGACAAATAGATTCTTATCTCTAAAAATTGGCGCAGCTCCATCGCATATAGCGCAAGCAGTTACTCCTTTCTGCCAAAACTCCCCGCTATTAGCTCCTGGTATTGATAACCTTTTTGCATTTGCTCCTGTAGCGATAATCAAAGCGTTTGTCAAAAATTTTGATTTTGTTCCTGTAATTAAATATGGTTTTTTAGAAAGGTCGACATTTATAACATCTTCCATTAAACAGATAGACCCAAACCTAGCTGCCTGCTGCTTCATATTTTCCATTAGTTTAGGTCCTAAAATACCACTAGGGAATCCTGGGAAATTCTCAATTTCGGTTGTGCTCATCAGCTGCCCGCCAATGGTTCCTGACATGAAACCTTCGAAAACAACCGGAAACAAATCAGCCCTCGCTGAATAAATAGCTGCAGTATAAGCGGCTGGCCCTGAGCCAATTATAACTAATTTTTTAAGTTCCATCATCTGATTCCAATAAATATTAAATTTATAATACACAAATTTAAGAAAAAAAATGATAAAAATTCTATTTATTTTTTTTATTTTTTGAGTTTTTTTTAATAGAATTTACTGCAAATTAATCTCAATAAAGTTACAATCTTTATTGTTAATGTGAAATTTCTAAATAATTTTTTTTTAAAGAATGAGGTTAAAGTTGCACCACTTTATTCGTAAAGTATTTGGTATCTTTCCCGGCGAAGAAAAAAATGTTTTTAGATTCATCACACTTGCTACAGTTTGGGCTATTGGAAGCTGCATCGCAGACACTCTTGGCATTGGTCTTTTTACAGAACAAATTGGAGCAGCTTTCCTTCCAAATGCCTATCTGATCATTGCATTAATACTGATCGGTGTGTCGTGTTTATATATTTATCTTTTAAGATTTACCTCTCCTTACAAAATAATGATATTTACCATGAGTATTGCTGCTGTTGCTTACTCTATCATCACAGTCGCGCTATTCACAACGCCTCCCCGCTGGTTCTGGTATTTTCTTAAAATATTTTCACACATATTCAGCTCCTCTCTAATGGCATGCTTTTGGATTTTTTTGGATCAATACCATGATCTGCAAGATGCCAAAAGACTTTTTGGTGTTTATAATGCTGCATATTTTCTAGGTTATGTCATCTCGGGAACTTTGATCAATAGGGCCTATAAAACATTAGGGCCTGCGGTACTTTTTTCAATAGTTGTAATAACCATGATCATCTCAATTTTCCAAGCTAAAAAAATTACTACTAAAGTGCCGGTTATGGAAGATGATGTAACAGAAGATTATTTTTCCGGCGGAAAAAAAACTTTTTCAGTTATCTTTAGAGAATTCTGCAAATCTCCTTACACTACTTTTGTAGTAGCCATGAGTCTGATCGTACAGCTTTTAAGAACATGTACAGAATATGGTTATCTGGATTCCATTCAAAAATTATTTACAGCAACACCAGCCATCGCAATAGATTCGAGTATTCCCATACTTCTTGGTAAATTAAAAGCTTTTATTGCCGCGATCAATATCATCATTGGAATATTTTTCTATAGAAAAATGGTAACAAGGATCGGAGTCGCCAATTTGATATTGCTGCCCCCTATTTATTTCATGTTTTTATATTCTGAATGGTCTTTATATGAATCTCTTTTTATGGTAATTCTAGCAATTGTTGCCATAGAATGCATACTGTTTACTGTTGAAGACAATAATTTCAATCTCCTGATAAATGCTGCCCCTGTTAAATTAAGAGGAGTTTTAAGGCTTATCAATGACTCTTTCTTTGAACCGGTCGGCATGTTGTTCAGTACAGTATTTTTGCTTCTTTTAAAAGATCAGAATAAAATTTTCGGGCTCATGCTTTCAGTAATCTTTATCGGGCTTGCTATTTTTGTAAGATATTTTTATCCAATATCAATCTTTAAAGCTTTAAAAGAAAATTCTCTGCGTTTTAAAAGAAAAACAATTGATTGGATAAAAAAAATGTCCATAAAGGAAAAAAAGGAAACGAAAAGAGCTTTACTGGAAGCATTAAATTCAGAAAATCAAACGACTAAATTATTAGCTCTTGAAACGCTACTTGCCTTCAATGATTATAAACTGCTTGAGAAAGTCTTATTTTCTATTGCCAATCTTCAATCCAATGAAAAATCTTCAGCGATAGATATTTTAGAAAACTCTTCCTTTTCAAATGATTCTAAGGTAATTGATCTGATAAATGACTTTAAAGAATATTCCAATGACGATTCAATTATCAAAAAATCACATCTTTATTTAGCAAAAAAGGGATTGATAAATCCTGAAAAAATAAAAGTCGATTTAGATAGTAAAGATCTAATCCTGCGGGCAAGCGCAATAATCAGTCTAAAACATTTTAAATCCAATGATGCTATTTTAAATGCATCTTTAAATAGAACAATCGCGCAAAAAGAGTTGCAGCTTTTGTTTAATTTTAATCAAACCGATGAAATCTGTATGGGGCTTGAAATTTTGAGTTTGGATGATTCTGACGAAGCAGTCGCTGCAGCAATAAAATATTTGTCTCACGAAAATCTTACAATTAAAAGAAAAGCAGCCTCCGCCCTTGCAAAAATCACAGACAAATCTGATTCAAAATATGCATCAAAGATAATAGAAGCAATTAAAAACGCTACTGACATTCAGCTCAGGATAAACTGTTTAAAAGCTCTTGGGAACATTAATGATTCTACGACAATTAAAGATATCATCAAGTTATCATACAATTTAAGACCCATCGTAAGAAGAACAGCTGAAGATATCATCATTAAAATGGGATTGAAAACAGTTCCACATCTTACTGCAATTTTAAAAGATATGACCTTAAATGAAAGAGCTAGAATATTAGCCGGAAAAATTTTAGCAAAACTTTCTTTAGCTCACTTAAAGAACAATTTGATCGATATAGTTACTGTGGAAATTGAAAAAGCTCACTTTTATTTTTATTGGGCAAAAACAATCCAGAACAAATATCCTCTATATGATCTATCACTTTTACAAAACGCCCTGCAGACAGGTTACAAATCAATCATTGATTTTATTATATATATTCTAGCCGAGGCCTCCCTTATTGAAGACTGCGAGCTAATTGTTAAAGCTCTGCATTCCAAAACTACAAAATCTCATGCCCATGCTATTGAAACTTTAGAAAAAAGCATTCAAAGAGATCTTTTTTCACAAATACTTCCTTTAATAGATGATTCCCCCTTGGAATACAAATTACAATTAAGCGCTAAGCAGATAGATACCTCTTTAAACCTAAAACAGCTTTTAGACAAATTGGAAAACTCGCATTTATTTTTTGATAAAATCATTGCAGCCCATTTAAAAGCTAAGTTACAAATGCCAAACTGGCAGCAGTCATTAAGAGAACAAATTAAAAAATCTGATGAATCTTTTCATCAATTTACATATGAGTTGTTAGAATTATGAAAGAATTAAGTTTAATAGAAAAAGCATTTTTTTTAAAAAACACTACCCTTTTTAATGATCTTGATTTAGATCTATTAATCGCGATAGCTGATAAAATGCACCAGGATATTTATGAAAAAGACGAAAAGGTTTTTGAAGTTAATCAGATTGCCAATCGAATGTATTTCATAGTAAAAGGCTCTATTAGAATTTTAGATGAAAACTTAAAAATTATTAAACTGCTGCAATCCAATGATTTTTTTGGGGATGAGTCGTTATTTAATGAAAAACCTAGAACTTATAATGTTTCGTGTTTTGAAGACACTCTATTTTTAAGCATCAATAAGACAAACCTGTTAAATATAATTTCTGAATGTCCCTCTGTTGCAATATCTCTTTTAAATACGTATTCTCACAACATGAAACACAGGCACTGAAATGAAAATCCGAACAAGGCTGCTTCTATTTTTATTGCCGACCATGATCATCTCAATGATCTCGATAACATCTATTCTATCTTATAAATGGTATAAAGAAATCTACGAAGGCTTTAAAACAAAGTTAAAATCAGCTGTTGTGTCTTGTGCCGGAATGGTCGCGCCTGAAGACCTAGTCTTAGTTGATCAGGACCATATTCACTTTAGGACCTCTGATCCTCAAACCAAAATGCTGTATGAAGATTTTTCCAGAATAAAAAATGACCTTGATATCACTAACCTTTATGTAGTTTTTATCCAGCCAGATAAAACCTCTATTTCATTTTTAGAAGCTAAAGACTTATTTAACGTAAAAAAAATTAACGTTGATAAAATTGAAAATCCCAGCAATTTTTCTTCAAAAAAAGAAGCTTTGATAAAAAGCTATTTCATAACAAAAGATGTCCTTTTTACGCCTGCTTATAAAAATAAGGATTCCTTGAAAAAAGTCATTACTGCATATGCACCGATCAAAAACAATGATCAGAATGTTATCGCTTATATGGCTGCTGACATGAACCTAGACATCATAAACAAAAAATTATCAGAAGGTTTATCGATCATCATATTAGCTTCAGGGATTATTATTACTTCTATGCTGATTTTATTATTCGTAATTGCAAATAGAATAACGCAACCTGTACAAAGATTAAATAATTCAGCTCTTTTTTTGGCAGCTGGTCATTATGGAAATAAGATAGAATTAAAAGGTCCCAAAGAAATTGAAGAGCTTTCAAACACAATAAATATATTAAGCGACTGCTTATATGAAAACATCAATAGACTAAAAGAGAATTCGATAATAAGAGAGCGTATGTATGGCGAGCATGAATGCTCCATGCTTTTACAGAACCATATGTTAAAAAAAGTAATAGATGAAAACCAATCCGACTCAATAGCTGTAGACTCGATAAATATATATTCCCCTAAGCCGCGAGGCTTTTTGCTTGATTTTCCAAAAACAGAAACAGACAGCTTTTTACAATTACGATTTATTGAAGCTAAAGATAACGGATTCGATGGAATGTACGAACTTTTGACAAATTATAAATTGTTTAAAGAAAACCAATCGAAATTGAATAAAAATTTTCCAACATTAAGTCTAAATTTAGACAAAGATTTAAATATTATAAATTTGTATTCCAATAAATTCACCTATCCTTATATTTTTTCAATAGAGAAAAAGACATTTATCGATTTTACTAAAAATGCCGCATCATTAATGCCGGGCGATCTGATTTTTGTTTTCAATAAAGGCCTTATTAATCTTCTGCAGACAAATCAAAATGTTCAAAATGTTTTGTTTAAGGTTTTAAAATTCTTTTCAAACGATGGTCTGGAAACAATTGTAAGCATGTTGAAAAAAGAATTGCTCTTTGCAACAAAAGGAAAAAATATTCATGAAGACATTCACTTGCTCTGCTTCCAGAGGTTATTTTAATTTTTCTACTATACTCTCATAATAGAAAAAATTAGATCCTGATAATTTTTTTATACATATTTTTTTCTTCTTTAGCTTATATTAAATGATCTTAAAAAAAAATTTACTATATGGCAATAATTCCCCACTCTTATCCAAATTCAGAATCCAATAAAGAATATTCTTATCCTAGAAAGCTTCCTAAAAGATTCACAAAGGATTTATACCAATTAATTAATTATTTATTCACTGATCCAAATGTCAGTACTGAAATAATTAAGAATTTTTTTATAAGCAACCCGCGGATTTTAAACTTTAAAGATAAAAAAGGAGATTCAGCCCTGACTTTAGCAATAAAAGTCAAGTCAGCCAAGGCTATTCAGGCCCTCTGGGAATTAAAACCGAAAATCTTTCCTTGTTATCCTATTATAACGAGACTTGAAACACAAAGAATGAAACCACCTAAAAGACCATCTGCTAAATACTTATCAAATATGCATGAGGTTCTTATAACTTTATTTTCATCTCAAAACCTAAACAGCGATACCATAAGATCTTTTTTTGAAAAAAACTCATTTTTATTTAGTTATAAGAGTCCAGATGATCCTAGCTGCACTTTCACCTCTCAAAACAATTTTATTTTAGATATTGTAATTGAGCTGGATCTGCCAAAGTCTTTAAAATTATTATATGATTTACAGCCGGAAATATTTACTATCCCGAATAACTTGAAACAAAACCCTCTGCATATCGCCGCTTTAAAAAATAAACCTTTATCCATAAAAGCATTATACGAAATAAACCCCGATTGGATTGATGAAGAAGATGATAGCAACAAAACTCCACTAATTATTGCTGCAGAAGAAGGATCTCTTAGCGCAATAACAGTTTTTTATCAGTTAAGACCTGATGCTTTTTTAAAATTGAATAAAAAGAAACGATCAATAATTTCTCATATGATATTGATAGCATGCTCAGATATAAAGTCACTTCATATATATGAAATGTATTCACGCCCCACATCTAGAAAAAGTATTTACCTTCTTTATAAAAAAAGCGCATCTGAAAAAGAAGAGATTCAGAAAAAAACAGACACTGAGTATTTAATTGAAGAAATGAGTAGAATAGTTTTAGAAAAATATTTCCCTGCCATCAAGTTTCTTATGAATCTTATAAATGATCCCCGAACATTATTTCTTTGCGATATTGATGGAGAAACATTTTTAAACTATTTAATTTTTATGTGTCAAACTCCATTCAAAAAAAATACTTTTCACCTTTTTAAGGCTTTCATAAAATTAATCTATGATTTAAATCCAAAATATCTATTAAGCGAAATAATTGAGAACCAAGAAGATTCAGATTCAGAAAAAGAATCAGTAGCACCAAAAAAAACTCCAATTTCATTTTATCCGCTTTTTAATATATTGAAAAACCAACTCTCTGAAGAAGCTTTTTTATTTCTTCATCACTTATACCCGAATCTTATGAGATATCAGGACTCTTTAGGAAATACCATTATGCATCATTTGGCAGTGTGGTCTAAAAAAGAGCCCTACAAAAAAGAAAAATATTTAAGCATATTTCGCTATGCAAATACCTTAGACCCAAAGGCCAGATACATAAAAAACAAAGCTCAAAAAAGACCCTTGGATTTTGTTGATGAGTCGATCAGATCTGAATTTAGCAGCGGCCTATCAAAACAAAAAAGTTCTTCTAAAAAATCATCTTTTGTTGCGTTGAGTATTTTATGCGGGATTGGGATGGTTTTTTCTCTTTTGGGGTATGTCCATCAAAAAAATTTAGCTGAATAATCATCTAATGAATTTCTAAAATAATTTCTCATAATTTTTTTGTAATTCTATCAATAACTTTTTAACTTCTTCCTACCTTTTTTCAGAACCATATAAAAGACGAAGCTTTTAAAGTTTCCATTCTTTTTTCTTCTGGATCATTGGTATCTCTTTGAGATGATGGGAAAAATTTTTCCGGTTGAAAATTATCAGCTTTCTTTTTACCATCATTTTTTAACATCTCATTAAAAAATTCTAAAAAATCGATTTTTGAAAGAACTTCTTCAAAATTGAATATTTTTCCAATGAATAGCATAAAACATTCTATAAAGTGGCTATCATCGGCAAGAGTATCTACAAATCTTTCTTCTATTTAACTTCTTTATTTGATAGTGAAAGAATTGAATTAATTCACAAATAAATGTTAAGCGATCGCGCTAATCTTTATTGAATCAGTATATTCTATTAAATTTGTCTTATTGAGGATTTTTCAAAAATGCATCTGCTATTTATTATAAAGAAGATGATCCTTTCAGAATGCATTAAGAAAAGTCATCTAATCTAATAATTTCTAAATTAGCATCCCTGGATTTTTTTGTAATTCAATCAATAACTTTTTAGCTTCATCCGCTCTTTTTTCTGAACTGTATGAAAGAAGACTTTTTAAAGTTTCTAATCTTTTTTCATTTGAACCATGAGGATCTTGATGTGGCGGATAAAATTCTTCATACATCTTTTCCACATCACCTTTCGCCATCTCATCAAAAAAATCTTTAAAATTGATTTTTGAAAAAGCATTTTGAAGACTGATTTGTTTTTCAAAGAACGAGATCGCACTTTCTATAAATTGGGTATCATCGGCTAGAGTATCTGCAAATCTTTCTTCTATTTGACTTCTTTTAAAATTCCCAAGCAAAACTGCACGTTTAGCAACATTTATAGCATGAAAACCAATAATACCCTCGGCTATGATAACAACTATTAATGCAATGCTAGCAATTAATTCATCTGATAATACTTTTCTTGTAGGAAATGAAAGTAAATATTTACAAGTTAGTATGGTACTAGATATAGCAACTGAATTTAAAATAATAGATTTTAAAAGTCTTATTCCTATTCGTTTCCAATTATAATTTGATTTTTTCACAATCGGAACTAAATTCTTTGCTATAAGATGACCTATTTCATGTGAAATGGCATATATCGCTTCATTTTTGGTAAGTATAGGTTCAATTAAATCACAAATAAACGTTAAGCGATCGCGAGGATCTTTTATTGAATTAGCATATTCTATTAAATTTTGTCTTATTTTTGGATCTTGAGGATTTTGCAAAAATGCATCTTTAGTTTGTTGTAAAGAAGATGATCTTTCCAATAATGCATTAAGATACGTTAATGGCAATACTAGTTCATTTTGTTCGAATAATGAGTAAGCTTTCATAGTATATATAGTTTTTAGAGAAGGCATAACACTGCCATTAAAATTCACTGTAATCTTGTTTATTTTCTTATTTCCTAATACAACACTTGGATACTTTGACAACCATTTTTGAATAATCTCATTAATTAAATTATTTATATGTTCTTTCTCTCTTGAAGATATATTATAACCTTCTGGAATGTTCACATTGACGAACTTAGTTAAAGACATTGCCATATTAAAATAATATTATTACTTTATTTATTGATAAAATACAATTATTATAATTTAATTATATTATAAATCAATTTTAATTAACATAGTCAAACTAAAATTAATTTTTAACAAAAAAACGAAATATATCACCTCTTTTAAATACTAACGGATTCAATGCATAAATCGCTGAGAAATAATCGGCATAGCTTTTGATTTTCTAAAGAAAAGATAAAAAAGAGCGTTAAGAAAAATAAAAAAGACATTTGGTCGCTAATTTATCAATTCTGACCATGCAAAACGGTAATATTTAAGGGAAGAAAAAAAACAGATCTTTCTAGTATAACAAACATCCTTTAAACTAATTAATTTGATTAGTTGTAAAATTCTTGTAATCATAACGTTATAATTTATTAAAGGGCCATGGCATTATTGCATAGGTCGCTGGAAAATAAGGCTAAATATTAAAGAAAAGATTTACATTAAGATAAGCTTCAAAATAAAACAAACTTCTCAAAAGAATTCTATTCCAGAGTAATCAGCTCAAGCAGAAACGTCTTCCGATAGAACAACTGATTTTCTTAATTTCATCATGAAATAGGCGCCATATAATGAAATAAAACATCCGATCAACAAAACAAGACTTAAGTTTAAAACATTACAGAGAATAAAACCAAAAATCGGCGCAATAAGGCCCCTAATTCCTAAAAAAAACAAATTTGTCGTAGTGAACAATAAACTGTCTTGATTTCTTGAAAATATCATTGGAGATATCTTCCAAAAAAGCGTACTTCCTGCTTGAGCGATTCCGTAACAGAAGAATGCCAAATAAAAAAATGGCAGATAATATTTGGATAATATAACAAACATAATATACGAACTAAAGCCGAGTAAAACGAAACTTGTTAAATAATTAATTGATTTTTTTTCTAAAGCCTTATTCCAGAAATACGTTGAAAAAACAAAACCAAGGCCCATAGTGATCAATCGCGCATTCATCATATTTTTATAAGATAAATTTAGAACATCGTTTGAAAAAATATTAAAAGCAGGAGCAATTAACATTAAAGCGAACCCGCCAATAGCAAAACCTATTTGAAAATCCAAAAAATCTTTTCTTGTTTTAATTAAATTAAATATATCGCCGATCGGTGATAAAATACTTTTTTTATCATTTATCTGATTTTCTTTATTAATGCTTTTAGGAACCTCAATTTTTCTTTGGATAAAAATCGAACTTAACCCGACTAATGCTGAAATGGAAAAAACAAGCTTCCAGTTAAAGGTCCCCTTATCTAAAAAATGTCCTGCAATAAGGCCAAAAACAATACTTTCAATATATGAAAAACATGAAAATACCGAATAAATATTTTCTCTTAATTTCTGGTTTATGATTTTTCTTTTTACAATCTCATTCCATGCTGGCTGTCCTGCCTTATAAAACAACTGATATATTCCTGCTGCAAAAAATATGTAATAAAAGTTATTAAAAATTGGAAAAAAGACAAAAGGGATTCTGGCAATTACCCAAGCTAATATGCTATTTTTAAGCAAATTAGGATTCTTTTTTTTGTTTAAAGCAAGGCTCCAGAAGAATGTTAAACTAGACAAAACAGGTCTTAACATTACAAACAAGGACAACTGAAAAGCATTGATCCCCATCTCCTTCCTTAAAATAAAGGGAAGAAAGGTATAAAAAGCTAGCAGTGGCTCTTCAGTTAAATTCATTAAAAGAAGTGAAAATTTTGTTTTAAAACAAACTTTATTGTCCATTCTCATCTTTTATAAGTTTATACAAAGCTATTATACCAAGAAATTCGATTTAAAATAATATCGAATTATTAATAGATCAAATAATTTTTTGACTAATTTTATAGAATGCTTTTTAAAAATAAATTTTTATGAAGATATATTATAAAGCCGACCAAAAGTCGGCTTTATAATAGGTTTTAAGAATTTTCTTTTTGTTTTTCTTCGATGTATTTTATTACATCAGAAACTGTTTTTAATTTTTCAGCATCTTCTTCAGAAATTTCAAAACCGAACCTTTCTTCAAAGGTCATTATGAGTTCAGTCAAATCCAAAGAATCCGCATTCAGATCCTCAACAAAAGACTTCTCAGGGGTTACATCTGCAGCATCTACACCAAGCTGCTCAACAATAATATCAATAACTTCCTGTTTTAATGTCATAGTTCCTCACTATTTATTTGTTATAAAAAAAATTCTACATTACCATTCCGCCATCTACAACAAGAGTCTGTCCCGTAATATAATCAGACATGTCACTTGCTAAAAAAAGCGCTAGATTTGCAACATCTTGCGTTGACCCAAAACGTCGTAAAGAAATACTTTTTAACATCTGCTCTTTAACTTCTTCAGTCAAAACTTCAGTCATACTGGTTTCAATAAATCCGGGAGCAATAGAATTTACACAAACATTTCTTGATCCTAGTTCTTTTGCCAATGATTTCGTAAATCCCAAAATAGCAGCTTTCGAAGCTGCATAGTTTGCCTGCCCAGCATTTCCAATAAGCCCAATAACAGAGCTAATATTAATAATCTTTCCCTTTTTATTTTTTATCATGGGTCGCGTTAATACTTTACATGTATTGTAAATAGATTTTAAATTTACTGCAATTACTCTATCAAAATCTTCTTCGGACATTTTCATTAATAAATTATCTTTGGTAATTCCAGCATTATTTACTAAAATGTCAATATTTGAAAATTCATTTAAAATTTCAAGAATTGCTTTTTCGACATCGTTATAATTCGAAACATCAACTATCTTTGATAATATTTTTTGACTGCCATCAATCTTTACAGATTCCAATTCCTCTTTAGCTTTATTAAGCTTATCTTTATTAGTGGCGAAAATAGCAATATCACAACCGTTTTTAATAAAAGTTTTAGCAATTTCAAATCCTATGCCAGAGCTTGCTCCCGTAATCAAAGCTTTTTTATTCATCAAAAGCATTTTTCAATCTCCTTTAAGTCTTTAACCTTTTCTATGGATATACTATTAGCTTTAACTTCAATCTTTTTATTCATGCCTGATAAAGTTTTTCCATTACCCATTTCTATAAAAAAATCGATTTTGTGATCCATTTCTCTAATAGATTCATACCATCTGACAGATGACGTAATCTGCTTTATCAAATTTGTTTTAATTATTTCAGGATCATGCTCAACAGAAGCGGAAACATTCATTACGATATCGACATCGCTTGATACTATTCTTGCTTTAAGAATTTCATTTTTTAGATTCTCCTCAGCATACTTCATAAATGGAGAGTGGAAAGCTCCCTGAACATCTAATACAATTACTCTTTTAGCTCCCTTTTCCTTTAAGACTATTTCAGCCTGTTCGACCGATTCTTTTTTCCCTGAAACGACAATCTGCTTCGGAGTATTTAAATTTGCGATCCAAACATCGGGTATTTCTTTGATGGCCAAAATAATATCCTCTTTTTCCATACCAAGCACAGCAGCCATTGTTCCTTTATTTAACTTACATGCCTCATCCATAAGTGTCGCTCTTTTTTTAATAAGCAGAACAGCGTCCTCAAAACTAATTTTTTTTGAAGCATAAAGAGCAGTGTACTCGCCTAAACTTAATCCGGCACATATTGTCGGATATATTTTAGGAAAAAGATTTTCTAATACTTTTAGAATGGAAACACTATTAACAAAAATGGCTAATTGAGAATTTTGCGTTAAATCCAAACTTTCTTTTGAACTATTAAAAATAACATCAGTGAGCGAATATCTTAAGATATCATTTGCATTTTCAAAAATTTCTCTCGATATCGGAAAATTATCATAAAAATCTTTTCCCATTGCAATTTCTTGGGACCCCTGTCCTGGAAAAATGAAACCAAATTTTTTCATAACCTACTCTAGATTGTTTCTCAAAATTGCAGAACCCCAGGTAAAACCTGCACCAAAAACAGTTAGAAGAATCCTATCTTTATTCTTTAGTACATTTCTCTTTTTCAAAATATCCAATACTATTCCCACAGAAGATGCGGAAGTATTGCCGAACTTTTGGACAACCTCTCTGAAAATTCTCTCTTGGGGCAAATGTGAAAACCTTTTTCCAATAGCTTCTATTATTCTTTCATTAGCCTGATGCGGAATGATCCAGGCAATTTCCTGATCTGTTAAATTTGCATTGCTCAGACATTTTTCAATAGCCTGCTGCATTCTTCTTACTGCATGTTTGAAAACCTCTTTTCCTTCCATCTGTAAAAAGTGTTTTTGGTCTTTTACAGTATCAAAAGATGCGGGAAGTTTTGATCCTCCTGCAGGAAGTATTAACAAATTCGATGCACTGCCGTCTGCTCCAAGATAAGTGCTTTCAATTTCCAGTCCTTTTCCTTTTAGGCTGACAACAGCTGCCGCGGCACCATCACCAAATAATACACTAGTCGTTCTGTCCTTATAATTAACAATAGAGGACAATTTTTCTGAAGCTATAATTAAAATATTTTTATATGTTTTAGATTCCACTAAAGCCTTGGCAAGACAAAGAGCATAAACATACCCCGAACAGGCTGCTTGAATATCTAATGCTGCAGCATTAATCGCTTTTAATCTATTTTGAATCAAACAGGCAGTAGAGGGAAAAATATAATCTGGAGTAAGTGTCGCTACTAAAATAAAATCTATATCATCAACGGAAACATTGGCATCATCGATAGCATTTTGTGCAGCATAATACCCCATGTCGGATGTAACTTCTTCTTCAGCTATCCTTCTTTCTTTAATTCCTGTTCTAGTTGTTATCCATTCATCAGAAGTATCAACCATTTTCTCTAAATCTGCATTGGTCAAAACTTTTTTTGGCAAATAAGTTCCTAAACCTATTATTTTTGCAATACTCACAATAATATATCACCTTTTTAAAACACTATGAAATCCATTTTACTAAAAAAAAGCCTAAAAAGCAAAGGTATAACTACCGCTTTTTATTATTATCTAAAAAACTTTAAAAAAATTTATAGCACCAATTCAAAAAAAAATATATCAAATCCTATAAAATAGATTTTATCGTTAATTGGAAACTGATTTTTAAAAGTTTCCAAACACATGTAAAGTTATTTTTTAAAAGTCATTTTATAAATTTTTTTAAGAAAATATAATGGACTAGATTGTCTTTATTAAAAAAATAATATTAACAAGACTCTTATGGATCTGTTTTTTTCCATAACTATTTTTTTAACTTTCATTTCTAATACTTTCTTTGCTATATTGAAAATAGTTTTAAAAAAACCAATCGATTGAAGAATGTATCCTAAAGAACTTTTCAAGTTAATTAGTTTTCTAAGGAAATTATCAGGGGTCGGCTCTAAAACAGCAGAACGGTTTGCATTTGAACTTATCAAATGGAAGAATAGTGATTTATTTGAATTATCTAATCTCTTCAAAGATTTAAAAAATAACATTGTTTATTGTGAAACATGCGGATGCTTGATGAATGATGATTCTTGTCATTTATGTAATGCAGATTATCGTGATACAAACAAATTATGTATAGTTTCTTCTTTTAAAGACGTATATTTGATTGAAAACACAAAATCGTATAAAGGACTTTATCATATTATCGATACTTTGATCTCACCTATTCAAGGCAAAGAAATTGACTTAGAAAACATTAAACGTCTTAAAGACAGACTTAGCGCGAATAACACAAAAGAAGTAATAATTGCTTTAGATTCCACAGTTGAAGGCGATGCAACTTCGTTATATCTTAAAGAAGAATTGAATAATTTTAATGTTAATATTTCAAGGCTCGCTTTTGGAATTCCTATGGGGACAAGTTTAGATTATATTGATGGCGGGACTTTAGCACAGGCTTTAATTGGAAGACAAAATTTTTAGCTTTGTTGATTTTATTGCAGATATTTTTTTATAATTGATTTCAACTTAAATAATAAAGGTTTAATAATGAATAAATTTTTTTCAACAATCAGCTGTGTTTTTATTTTTTTATGTTCGTTTTTATTCGCTGAAGATGTCTTTGAGAACAAAATAATCGGCGATGTTAGAATAATAATAGAAAATTCTATAGATTCATCTTACAACACCAATGCTCTTACCAAAAGATTAATTACTCAAAAGGGCGCTTTATTTTCTCAAAACACATTTGATTCTGATATAAAAAAGCTGGCAGAAGATTTCGACAAAATTGAACCTAACTTTGATCTTAAGGAAGATAATAAACTATATATTACTATAAAAATTTGGCTAAGACCTACTATTGTTAAAATAAATTGGCATGGTAATGAACTGGTTAAAACAAAAAAACTCCAAAAGGAAATGGAACTAAAAATTCCTGCGGTTTTTAATAAAATTACTTTCAACACCGCTCTTGATAAAGTCAAAGAATTCTATATTAAAAAAGGATTTTTTGAATCACAGGTAACTTACAAAGAGAACTACCTTCCAAAGAATGAAGTCATTATCGATATTTATGTAAAAGAAGGAAAATCGGGAAAAGTCCAAGAAATAAAATTTGAAGGATTTACAAAAAATGAAAGAAGCGACCTTTTAAAAGAGATTGTCACAAAAAAATATAATTTTGTCTTAAGCTGGCTTACCGGAGCAGGTATCTTTAGAGAAGATGTTCTAGAACAGGATAAAATGAATATCATCAACTATCTTCAAAACAAAGGCTATGCGGATGCAAAGGTAGATATTAAAATCCTAGAAGATAAAGTAACTAAAAAAATTATTATTGAAATTTCAGCACACAGAGGAATTCTTTATAGGTTTGGAAAAGTTACTTTTGATGGAAATTGTCTTTTAACTAAAGATGAAATACTAAGCAAAATCTTAATCCATCCTGACGAACCGTTTTCACCGGAAAAAATAAGGCAGACCTCACAGGCAATAAAAGATGTTTATGGGGAAAAAGGGTATATCGAAGCTAACGTTTATTATGATACCCAGCTAATGGAAAACGAACCTATGTACAATGTAAGTTTTTATATCGATGAAGGCGAATGTTATAAAATAGGATATATCAAAATTTTTGGGAACAAATCTACAAAATCAAGAATTATTTTAAGAGAGGCTCTTTTAGTCCCTGGAGAAAAATTTGATACAAGAAAATTAAAATCAACTCAAAGACACTTGGAAAATTTAGGCTTTTTCAAAACCGTAAATGTCTATGCTCTTCAGTCTTCAGACCCAAATTTAGGTCCGAATTATCGGGACATAAACATCGAAGTAGAAGAAGCTTCAACAGGACATTTGTCATTTGCAGCTGGGTTCAGCTCTTCTGACAGCATTAGCGGTACAGTTGATGTTACAGAAAATAATTTTGATCATACAGGCCTTACAAAAATGTTTAAGTACGGCTCATCTGCTCTAAGAGGCGGCGGCGAATATTTACAATTAAAAGGCACATATGGAAAAAAGCAGCAGAACTTTTCCTTAACCTGGATGGATCCGCGTTTTAAAGATTCTCTTTGGAGAACAGGCTTTGAATTCAGCGGAACACAATCAAGTTTGCAATCAAAAAATTATGATATTAAAACTTTAGGCGGCAGCTTATTCGCTTCTTATCCATTCTCCAATTTCTGGAGTTATGGGATGAAATATCGATTAAGAGGGACCGATAATAAAATTAAACACAGCAAACAAGGCGATAACGAATCGTTAGAAAAATACACAAAAAGAAAACAAGACATCATTAATGAATCAAGGGAAAACAATGAAGGTTTAATTTCCGCTTACGGAAATTTCCTATCATATGATTCAACAGACAACTCTTATAAACCGCATCAAGGATTAAGAGCTATGCTAGATTTGGAATATGTTGGACTCGGAGGAAGTTATCGCTTCCTAAAAATGGCTTATACAAATGCCTATTATTATCCAATCTGGTGCAAAGGCGTTCTCAAATATCGTTTCGACTTAAAATTTATTAATAGATTTGGCCATCTTCATCGTCCATTGGCCGCAGATAAAGTACCACTCAGCGAAAGATATTTTCTTGGCGGCGATACAACCGTACGTGGATACAAACCTTATATCTTAGGACCAACACTGAAAAAGAATAACGAACCCAGCGGCGGAATTTCTTCAATGCTATTATCAATTGAATATAACCAAGAAATAATCAAACCTCTTATGGATGTCTTTTTCTTTGTTGATGCCGGTAGCATTTCAGCAAGAAAATACTCTATAAAAACCCCAAATGCATCTGTCGGCTTAGGCCTAAGGCTTGAAATTATGAATAGAGTACCTATGACAGTCGGCTGGGGATACCCAATTAACCCGAGAAGACATGATGACAGACAGTCTCTGTTCTTCCATATGGGCGGACAATTTTAAAAAAACAACAGGAGTAAACAAAATGAAAACAAAACATATTCTTGCAGCTTTGGCAATAATGATTGCAGGGCTAAAAGTAGGTTATGCAGCTGACACAAAAGCTATGACCGGAACAGTAAATTTTATGACTGTTATTACTGATTCAAAATATGGAAAAAGCGAGCAAGAACAATTAGAAAACATCAAAAAACAGTGGACTAAACTAATAGAAGAAACTGATAAAGAATTGCAAGATGTAAGCACTAAACTTGAAGATCAGGACTATTTAGATGGTCTTTCTCCAGAAGCTGAAGATGAACTGAAAGCAAAAAAACAAAATTTATTACAAGATATTTCAAAATATCAAAATCAATTATATCAAATTTTAAATCAGGCAAATTATTTCTTTATTCAAAAAATGTCACAAAACATTTCTAAAGCATCAGAAAAAGTTGCTCAAGATAAGAAATTAGATGTTATTTTAAACAAAGAAGCATGTTTTTATTCTAATCCAAAAATTGATATTACAACTCTTGTAATAACAGAAATGGATAAAAACTTTGAAAGTGATTCTTCAAAAAACGAAGCTTCGATGAATGATGCTTCTAAAAATGATGCAGTAAAAAATGAAGTTTCTAAAAACGATGCTTCTAAAAGCGAAGCAGCAAAAAATGAAATTTCTAAGAATGAAAAAGATAAAAACAGCATAGTGAATCCTTCTGAAGAAAATAAAGTTGAAAAAGAGGCTAAATGAAAGCAACTTTAAAAAAGTTAGCTGAATTAACTTCATCACAATTAATCGGTGATGAAAATTTTGAAATATCAGGAGTCAACACTCTTGAGGATGCAACCAGCTTGCAAGCTTCTTTTTTAGCCAACCCCCGCTACCTAGAACTGATGAAAAAATCCAAGGCGGGGGTTATTTGTCTGGACAATACCATACAAATCGAAAGCGACAAAAATTATTTAATATCTGAAAACCCCTCGCTTGCTTTTCAAAAAATTGTTCAATTTTTTTTATCATCTGAAAATCAATTTTCAGGTTTTAATAGAGTCAATCAAAATGCTGCAATTCATCCGACAGCAAAAATAAAAGAAACAGTAACTGTCTTACCAAATGCTACTATAGATAAAAACGTTATTATCCTAGATAATACGTTTATAGGGGCTAATGTATATATTGGACCTAATTGCCAAATAGGCAAGGATTGTATTATTCATTCAAATGTAACAATAAGAGAAGGTTCAATAATAAATAATAGAGTGATTTTGCAGCCTGGAGCAGTAATTGGTTCTTGCGGTTTCGGTTATTTACCGGAAAAAGACGGTTCATATAAGAAACTGGATCAAATGGGAAATGTTATAATCGAAGATGATGTTGAGATAGGCGCAAATACCTGTATTGACCGGGCCAGATTTAAACATACCATTATTAAAAAAGGCACTAAAATAGATAATCTAGTTCAAATTGCACATAACGTAGAAATTGGAGAACACACCGCTATAGCAGCTCAAAGCGGAATAGCCGGTTCAGCAAAAATCGGAAGTCATGTCATTATGGGCGGACAGGTTGGCGTTACCGGTCACATTGAAATTGAAAATAAGACAATGCTAGCAACAAGATCCGGAGTAAGTAAAAATTTAAAAACAGGAAAATACAGAGGCTCCCCTGCTATTCCGATAGAAGAATACAATAGACAATATGTTGCTTTTAAAAATCTTGAAAAAACTTTAAAAAGACTAGAAGAAAAAATAAATAAACTAGAAAGCAACGTAAAAAATCATTCTGATCTTTAAATATTTTTTTTCAAATTAAAAAAAATCTTGAATTTCCTCACGACAACTGTTAACAAGTAATTTGAGGCATAAGAATGTTTGAAATTTATTTTAAATCTATTAAAGACGAAAACTTTACTTTAAACGAAGAGTTTAAAGTAGGAAGCTGGATTAATTTAAAAGACACCTCAATGGATGATCTTAACAAAATCTGCGAGCTTACAGGGTTGGACTCCAGTGATTTGATTGACAGTTTGGACAAATACGAAATCCCGAGGATCGAACACATCGGAGATAATATAGTTCTTTACTCCAGACACTCTTCGGATTTGGAAGAAGGTCTATATACAAATACTTTAACAATTATTCTTGCAAAAAATTATATTATCACAATATCTCCGCAGAAAAGCAAAATAATTGAAGCGATACTAGAAAGTAAAATTAATTTGGCTACAACTCAAAAATCCAAGGTTTTGCTTTATATTCTTTTAAAAATAACTCATGATTTTACAACAAAAATTAAACATGTAAGAAATACTGTAATTGAACACGAATATAAAATGAAAAGTGTTTCAAATAAAGCAATTGTAGTTCTTACAAAAAATGAGGAAATTTTAAATCAATATCTCTCTTCTTTAGTGCCGATCAGAAATTTATTAGAGGCAATTTCCTCCGGCAGATATATAAGTCTGTATGAAAAAGACTATGATCTTTTACAGGATTTAATGATTGCTATCAAGCAATCTGAAGACATCTGTTCTGTTAGCGTAAAAAGCATAAGATCGCTTCGAGATGCTTATCAGATTTTATTTACAAACGATGTTAATAAAACTATAAAACTCTTAACAGCAATTACTATAATATTTACTATACCAACAATTATTTCCTCAATTTATGGAATGAACATTAATTTGCCATTTGCAAGCAATTCGCATGCATTCCTAATAATAATTATTTTTACTATCTTTCTTTCTCTTTTCTGCACATATATTTTTGCAAGAAAGCGTTGGCTTTAATATTTTTTTACATGAAGTGTCATTATAAAAAATACTTCCCGTTCTTTGATAACATCCTGAGAATAAAAAAAAAGTTAAAAAAAATAAAATTTTTACACACATTTATCACCTTTTTTTGATAATATCATTTCTAAGTAATTTTATTTTAGAATAAATATGAGCTTAAGACCAATTTATTATGATACAGAAACAACAGGGCTGGACAGCAAAAACGATAGAATTATCGAAATAGCTGCTTTTGATCCTGTAAGCAACAAAAGTTTTTCCGAACTGGTAAATCCCATGATGATGATTTCAGAAGAATCCATGGCGATATGTAAAATTACTAATGAAATGGTCAAAGATGCGGATATCTTTGAAAATGTTGGAAAAAGGTTTATAGAATTCTGTTCAGGCGATGTAGTACTAGTCGCGCACAATAATGACAGCTTTGATAAACTCTTTTTAGAAGAGGAATTCAAGAGAATAAATATCCAATTTCCTAAGTGGCAATTTATAGATTCCCTTAAATGGGCAAGAAAATATAGACCCGATCTGCCAAAACATGCGCTTCAATATTTGAGACAAATTTATAAAATTCAGGAAAATCAAGCTCATAGAGCATTAAATGATGTAATTGTTTTGAAGCAGGTCTTTGAAAAGCTTGTTGATGATCTGCCGATTGAAAAAGTGCTGGAACTATTAATTGCTAAAAGAATTAGAAATCTTGAGTACATGCCATTTGGAAAACATCAAGGAAAAAAGTTAGACGAGGTTCCCAAATCATATATAGCATGGCTCAATAAAAGCTTGGTATTTGAAAAACCTGAAAACAAGTCTTTAAAAGAAAGCTTTGAAAAATTAGGACTTTTAACAGAAGGATAAAAAAAAATGAAAATAGCAATATTCGGTTGCTCATATATCAGTTCTGAATTAGCAAAAGATCTAACAAGCAAAGATCATTTTGTTACATGCATTTCCAGAAATCCTGATTCAATAAAAAATTTTTCTGCATCTGCACAAAAGTTAGTTGTTATGAAAGGTGAAGATGAAAATGAGATGAGCTGTATATTAGAAGAAAATGACATAATTATTGTTTCTTTTGAAGAAGGTAATGATTTAGACAACCTTAAAACTGCACAAATGCTAAAAAGATGTGCAATCAATATGAATAGCGCTAAAAGACTTATTTATACCTCGCGAACAACAATTTATGGTGACCACCAAGGGATGTGGGTAGATGAGTCCTGTTCTTTGAATGCAAAAGATGAGGAATCAAAAATCTTAATAGAAAAAGAAAACACACTTTATTCTTTGACTGACTATGGCTGGAAGGTGACAATTTTGAGACTATCAAAAATATACGGCCCTGAAAGAACAATTGTCGATCTTTTCAAAATGATCTACAAAAATGTTATGTCTGGACATGGTGAATATTTCACGAATATGGTTCATCTTCAAGATGTAATCGGTGTTATCAATTATGTAATTGAACATGAAATTTTGGGCATTTACAATGTAGTTGATGATGATCATCCAACCAGGCAGGAATTTGCTAACCAGGTTTGCACAAAGATAAATTACTTAAGACCAAAATTTGATCCAAACATTGCCGATCTTCCCGATAATAACAAAAGGATCTCAAATTACAGAATCAAAGAAAAAGGTTATATATTTAAACATCCGCATAGAGAGTTATAACCAAGAAGTAATTTAACCTTTTGAAAAATTCCGCTGCTTTCATCACTTCGTTAATGTTGGTTTTTGAAGTGATTCAATAAGGAAAACATTATCAGCATATGTTTTTCCAAAATATATACTTCAGGCCTTTTATTGATTCAATTTCACTTCTTTAATCTATGAAGACATTGAAAAGCTTAAATCTGGATTAATTTATGTGAAGGTTGCTGCACAACCGTTTTTAAAACCATTTATATAACCATGTATAAAATTCATCATTTTATATAATGATTGTGGTCCTATATACCCATAAAAATAACCTTTTGAATAATAAGTCGGATCTAGATCTGCAGCTACTGCCAAAGCAAAACTACTAAAATTAGCAATAATTTTATAAAAAACGACGCAGCTAGGAATGAAAAGAGCAATCCCTAACGTCGGTTTTATAGCAAGAGCAAAACTTGCTAGAGCCAACAAAGCAACCGAGCTTACAAGCATCTCTAAAGGTTTTCGAGTAACAATATCGTTAAAAAAATTATAATATGAAACATAAAATAAATTAGTTGTATTCCCTGAATTAATAAACATTACTTTTCCTTTTATATAGAGCAAAAATTATATCAACTCAAAGTTATATTTAAAAGCAGTCTATTGATTTTTCGAAAATTAAAAAATGATGTGATTATTTTTTTAAAGAAAAAAAATACAGGTAGATATTTAATACATACAAATTTCTTAGCTATGAAAGAAACTTATTTTTCATTTCTTTCTAAAGTTCCCAAAGATTGTTTTTGAGGTTTATTGCTGCATCTATCAACATTAAAAAAGCTTTCTTTTGAGGGTTTGATAGATAAAGATCTATATCTTCAGATAGTTTCTCTACTTCTCCAAGAACATTATTATCAATAATTTTTCCGAGAGAAGATATTTTTTGAAAATATGATCGAATAAGCGGTTTTTTAAAATCGTCTTTCGTTTCTTCAAACTCAGTTAACAAATTTATCAATTCATCTAAAGTATCAGATAACTCTTTGCTTTCATCAATCATGAATTATCCTTCTATAGAAACTGAATCTAAGGATTTTGATCTATGATAATGATCCCACATATATTTAAATTCAGGACATGATTTTAATAACTCGCTTTTAGGTCCTTCAGCTAATTTGACGCCTTTTTCGATATATATTATCTTATCTGCATGTTCTATAGTTGAAAGCCTGTGAGCAATAATTATTTGCGTAACTTTTTTTTGCAGCTTGTATATCGCCTCTTTTATTTTGCTCTCACTGATAGCATCTAAAGAAGAAGTAGCCTCATCCAAAACTAGAATAGAAGATTTCTTAACTAAAGCCCTAGCGATAGCTAATCTTTGCTGTTGCCCCCCTGAGAGATTTTTTCCACGTTCCGCTAACATTGAATGATAATCATTTTCTAATTCTATAATGAATTCATGAGCATTTGCCTTAATTGCTGCTTCTTTAATTTCTTCTAGTGAATAATTTTTTCCAAATGCGATGTTTTCTAATATAGTATCATAAAACAAAAATGGTTTTTGAGGCACAAAAGCAATTGCTTCTCTAAGAGATTTTTGAGTATATTCTTTAATTGGCAATCCATCAATTTTAATTTGGCCTTCCTGAACATCAAATAATCTCGGCAACAATTGTACTATAGTAGACTTCCCAGCTCCGGTTGGGCCTACAATTGCAACAGTAGAGCCTTTTTTAATTTTGAAACTAATATTTTTTAATATCCACTCATCCTTATATTTAAAACTCACATTTTCGAATTCAATCGAATCTTTAAATTCATTTAAGTCAATGGCACCGTCTTGATCCTTGATATTTGGTTTTAAGGTTAAAACTTCAAACATCCTTTCAGCAGCAACAACCCCTCTTTGAACATTAGAATTTTCTTCAGCAAATTTTTTTACCGGTTCATAAAACAAATACAGAGAAGCTACAAAAACAATCAGTACCGGTATGTTCATATTGAGCATATACAAACCAAGCAGAACAACAGTTGCCATGCAGGAAGTGGTGATGGTATGCAGAATTGGTCTGGTCAAAAGAGTATATTTAGCATTCTTTGTTTCCAAGAAGGCCATTCGATTATTCTGCTCATTAAATTTTTTTAAGGAGAACTGTTCTGTTGCAAAAATTTTTATAGTTTGGATTCCACCCAGGAAATCTAATAAAACTGATGTGAATGACTCCTGATTTTTTTGTATCTGGCGAGATACCGCTTTAATTCTTTTAGTTAAAAAGATGACCGGAAAAACAATCATCGGCATTCCGATGAATATTATCAGAGATAATTTCCAGGATAAATAAAAACAGACCATAAGAGCGGAAAAAACAACAAATGGTGTTTGAATGTAATTTGTTATCATCGAATTGATTGAAGACGCTATTTGCCCTGCGTCACCTACAGCTCGAGTGGAAAGAGATCCCATATTTTGCTGTTGATAAAAGCTAAGAGGAAGAGATTGTATATGTTCAAAAAACTGCTGTCTTAAATCTCTTGTTATTCGGATCGAGAGCATCTGAGTACAATATCTGGAAGTAAATAGAAAAAAGGCTTTGAACAATGCTACAAAAACTAAAATAGAAATTAAACCGACAAAGTTTGAATCAAGATTGAATTTATTTGCAACCACACGAAAAATTCTATTTAAAGGATTTGAATTCTTCTTATGAGCTATATAAACTGCAGCATCTTTTTTTGTAATTTTTCCTGTCTTATCAACATCAATCTTTGACCATTTCTCTTTCACATCGTTAATTGTTACATAGTCATTCGAATGAAGCTTACCTTTTTTATCTTTTCCAAATAATGTGAAAAAATCAGCTCCGGTGTTTGCAAGAAAGCCCATACCAAACATTTCCATCTGATTCGAAACTGATAAAAAAAGAAGGGTAATTAAGGTAATTAGCGCTAAAGAAAAATGCTTCCTGTTTCTTAAAGCAGCTTTTAAAAGTAATTTCATGTTTTATTCTTTTGTAAAATCGCCCATATTTCTGAACTTTTCATATCTTTGTTCAACAAGAATATCAGTATCAATATTTTTCAAGCTATCAAAAGCGGATAAAATAAAAGATTTTACATGCTGATAAGTTAATTCGACATCAAGATGCGCACCACCCTGAGGCTCAATAATAATTTCATCAATTACTTTTAAATTAATTAGATCTTCAGCATGCATTTTCAAAGCTCCTGCCGCATAAGCATTTTTAGTTGGATCTTTGTATAAAATTGAAGCACATCCTTCAGGAGAGATCACAGAATAATAAGAATGCTGAAGCATGCCAATCCTATCACCAACTCCAATTCCCAACGCGCCGCCTGAGCATCCTTCACCGATTAAAACAACAATAACAGGCGTTTCCAGTTTAGCCATTTCCCATAAATTTTTTGCTATAGCCCATCCCTGACCTCTTTCTTCAGCGCTTAGTCCCGGATATGCGCCGGGGGTATCTAAAAGGGATACAACCGGTATTTTAAATTTTTCTGCAAGCTTCATTGCTCTTAGTGCTTTTCGGTATCCTTCCGGCTGCGGCATTCCAAAATTTCTATAAATTCTAGACTCGGTGTCATTGCCTTTTTCCTGTCCTATAAAAACAAATCTGCAATTATCAATTTTGACTAAAGCCGTAATTATGGAATTGTCATTGCTGATTGTTCTATCTCCAAAAATTTCTAAATATTCATCGCATATATTTTCTAAATAATCTTTTGAATGAGGTCTTTTTGGATGGCGACAAATTAGAATTCTGTCCCAGGCAGAGAGATTTGAATAGACATTTTCTTTTAAAATTTCTAATTTCTTTTCTATTTTTTTTATTTCTTCTTTAGTCCAAAGCGCATTGTTTTTATTCTGTTCCTTAACTTGCTTGATCGTCTGCTCATATTCAACAATCTGCTTTTCATGTGGAAGAATTGTCATAATCACTCTTTTTTTGATTAATATTTTTTTTCAACACCAGGCAGTTTTGCTTCATGAAAATCTTTCACAATCTCAACAACCGTTGGTTTAGAAATTATTATTGAAAATAACTCATCGATATCTTCTGAAAAAAGTCTTACACATCCATCACTGTCATACTTTCCAACTTGAGAGCGATCTTCAACCAACTCACCATTTAATCCTTCGTGCCAAGGCGCACCATGTATTCCAAGTCCTTTTGCTGTTTCAGAACAATTTTCTAATTCTTTATCGAATGGAATCCATCTTGTTCCGAACACTTTAATCATTTCAATTTTTTTATCTAGAAAATAACCCATGATATTAGGTTTATAAATTGCAACTTTGCTGCCAAGAGCATACTTGCCAATTGGAGTTAGTGAAGTTGAAATCCTATTAGAATCTTTTCTGCCAAGGCCCACTTTATATGTTTTTAAAAGAGTTCTTTCATTCAAATCGTTATCTAAATAATAAAACCAAAGCTTGCATCTGTTTATATCTATCAATAAATAGAAGCTAATATTTTTCTCTGTGCTAAAAACATTGAACCTGTCGCCAAACGCAACCTTTTGAGTAAAATAATCAGTTTTTTTGTTAAGTGATCTGGCAATAAAATGTCTTGTAGTCGAATAATGCGAAGCATAATCCGCAATCCAGGCATTTCTACCTTTCAGCCAAGGAACTCTGGAAGTATAATTCACGGTTTCCACAATTGGAAGTTTTGTTGAATCAGTAACAAACAAACGGTCAATTATGTCAGCATCAGGGATTTCTAAATCTTTTTGTTCTTCTTGAACTTGATTGTCTTCTTTTACAACAACATCATTTTTGATATCGTTTTTTACTATAAGATCTTTCTTTTCTGTTTGATCGTTTTCTTTAACTGCATTCGGTTTGCTTTTAGGAAGAGCAGCTGCTTCATTTAAATTAATTTCTTGAATTTTACTTTTTTTTGTATCAAAAGCTACTTCTTTATGGGGTTTTTTGGCTTTAAAAAAAGATATTCCAGCTATACCGCCAAACAATATAATTGATGCTATAATAATAATTTTGGGAAAAGACAAAGCGTTATCTCCTTCTACTTATGAACATTACTCTTATGTTACATCAAAAGTGATTTTATTTAAATGTTTTTAAAACACATTAAAACAATCCTTTTTATAAATTTTTTTTTCAAAATGCAATTAAAAACACGTTATTATTATTTGATAAATTAAAAAAGCAAAATATAGAAGCGAATAATTAAAATTTTATTTTTTCATTTAGGCCATTTCTAAAATTTTGGACAGGTTGCGCTTTAATGACAAACTGAGTTTTTCTGAACAAGTTTTTCCCTGTCCAGTTTATAAATAATAAAAATAAAATTTAATTATGAAAAAAATATTTTTAAAAATATAATAATCATTTTTTTAAAATTTATTAAAAAAATAATTTAAAAGTGGAGAAAAAAAAATGTCATGTAATATTTCAAATTTTATATTTAAACCATTAGGTTATGCATTATGCGAATGCCTAGAACCTGTTTACGGATATGCAAAAGATTCCGGATATGCATCAAAGGTTTCCGAAATTACTGCTATAGCTCAAGACATATTAGTAAATTTTTATAATACTAATACAACTTTTACAGGTATATCTTCTCTTATCCCTGCAGTAGGTTTAACTACCTTAGGTTATTGTGGGATCAAAAAAGCAATTCAAATTTGGACAACAACTGCTAAGAAAGTTACACCTCCGCCCAAAGACCAATATCATACCCCTGCCAATAAACCAGAACTCAAAAGAATAACAAGAAGCGCCTCCAAAATTAGCACAAGAGACAACTTCCCCGGTCCCAAGCGAAAACGTTTCAAAACCCGAAGAAGTTAAACCTATAATGAAAGCAACTCATTCAGAACCAAAAAACTATCAAACTATGTTAAAAGCTTCATCTGTATTTGCTTTATCGTTAACTTCATTGTTTTTCGGCGTATTAAATATTTATCATAATTGTAACTCTCAAAATTGTTATTTTAAAAATGATCAAAACCCAAAACTTTGTAGTTTTTAATCATTAATAGCCTTCTTTAACATTGTACAGAGGGATATTTTAAAACTATTCGGTTTTATTTAAAAAACAATGATTTTACTCAAAGAAAGTCGAAAGACTAAATGAAAAACAAAAAAACATAGTTTTAATATAATTAAAACTATGTTTTTTTAAGTGATTAAATAAATTTTATTAATTAACTTATAAAGTTTTCTCTAATTCTTTAGGTTTTACCTGGTTTTCAATATCAAATTTCATTTTTTTTCCAGGGGTAAATTTTACAGCCTTCCTAGCAGGAATTGTTATAGCGACTGATGGATTTTTTGGATTTCGACCTATTTTTTGTTTTCTTTCAACGATCTCAAATACACCGAAATCTCTAAATTCCAATCTATCTCCTTTCGTTAATACATCTATCATTTCATCTAAAAAAGCCTGAACAACCGTTCGGACATCATTAGGGTGAATTCCTTTTTTTTGCGAAATTTTTTGGATGAGACTCTTTTTAGTAATTGTCTCCATAATTATAACCTCATTATTTTATCTATCATTAACGTCATTTTCATATCTTGTTAATTTTCAATCAAGTACTTTTTAAAAAAAAGATTATTTTTTTTCAATCGTCACCAAAATTTTTTTCTTTTTTCCAGAAGAAAATAATAAAAAAGTATTATTAATTAAATTCTTTTGAGAAACAGTAAATGACGCGTCTACGATTTTTTCATTATTAAGATATGCACCATTATTTTTAATCAATCTAACAGCCTCTGATTTGCTGGTAACCAAGCCGATTAACAAAGCAATATCAACATATTTTTTATCCGCCACATCACTTAACGGCAAAATTATATTAGGCATGTCTCGTGAAATCTCTTTTAAGGTTTCAAAATCTAATGCAGCATCGCATCCAGGAGAAGCTCCTTGGGTAACTTTTAAAGCTATTTCAAGACCTTTTTGACCATGAATAAACTTAGTCACTTCCTCTGCGAGGATTTTTTGAGCTGTATTAGGAATATATCCTGAAGTCGACATTTGTTTTTCTAAGTCTTCTATATCTTTTAGATCGATGAATGTTAACATCTTTATCAATCTGATAACATCATTATCCGGAACCCTGACTAAATACTGATAAAAATCATAATACGATAATTTTTTTTCAGAGAGCCAAATTGCTCCCTTCTCAGATTTACCAAATTTTTTTCCATCACTTCTAGTTAAAAGCGGCCAAGTCATAGCATGAACTGTTTTTGATGATAATTTTCTAATAAGCTCCATTCCTGCAGTTATATTCCCCCATTGATCTGATCCGCCCATCTGCAAGGTTACATTATGATGTTTAAAAAGATAATAATAATCATAGGATTGCAGTATCTGATAGGAAAACTCTGTAAAACTCATTCCCTCTTCCGATTCCATTCGTAACTTTACACTTTCTTTGGCTAGCATCTGCCCGATTCTAAAGTGTTTGCCGTAATCTCTTAAAAAATCTATAAAATTTACTTCTTTATACCAATCGTTATTGTTTACAATAACGGCATCTTCTCCCAGAACT
This sequence comes from Parachlamydiales bacterium, assembly GCA_041661445.1. Classification (GTDB taxonomy): domain Bacteria; phylum Chlamydiota; class Chlamydiia; order Chlamydiales; family SM23-39; genus JBAZUK01. The sequence goes on along the minus strand of JBAZUK010000001.1, from coordinate 615,176 downwards.
CGTTTTAAAAAATTTTCAATCGAAAGCACATTCGCTGCAATTATTTCATCATCTAAAAAAGGTCTTTCCAAGCTTTTTCCTGAAGGATCTCCTATTCTTCCTGTTGCGCCCCCGATCAATGCATAAGATTTATGACCATACTTTTTCAACCAGAGAAGGGCCATTATTCCAACTAGATGCCCGATATGCAGGCTATCAGCAGTTGGATCAAATCCAGTATAACAATTTATTGGATCTTTGGTTATTTCATTTAAATGTTTATCAGAGAGCTGATCTATGAACCCTCTTTTTTGCAAAATATCAATTACATTATTCATAAAATATCTTTGTTTTTAATAAAAGATTACAACAGATCTTCATTTTCAACAAGCAATGGAATTTCTCTAAAGAATTAGATCTCAGCAGATAAAGTACCAAAAACAAGAAGAGTTTTAGTAATAATAATTATTATATAGCTTTTGATCTACCTTAAATTTTAATAATTTTTCAAGATAGTTTGACATCCCCTATCCCAAAATCTTTAAATATCATCATCAGCTGAGCCTGGAGATATTTTGTTAAGCCTGAGAGCTTGAAAAATTGATGCGACTTTTTCTGAAACTTTTGCAGCATTTTGATTATTATCAAACAATGAAATAGACTTTCGTTTTAATACAACTCTTTCAGGAGCTAACCTTGAAATTCTATCATGTATTTCAAAAATCTTTTTATTTAAACCATCTTGTGTAATTTCTTTTTCCAGCTTCTCGAGTATTTTTTTTAGTTTATCTCGAGCTTTTTTAGTTTTTTCGCTCTCTTCTACACATAACAGTCCACTCATCAAAGCCTCCATGCTTTAGCATATACCTAAGCTTTGAGAATAAATAAAAAAAAAAATATTATCAATATATATTTTAAGAAATAGTTTGAATTTTTTGATTTTCTGATCCAATCAAAATTGCATCGCAGATATCTATAAACAATCCGGTTTCAACTATCCCGGGAATATTTTTTATAATTTGATGATCATTTTTTGGATTATGAAGAAAATTAGGCAAAGTAATATCCAAGATATAATTATTATTGTCCGTTAAAAAAACAGAAGAATCCTTATTTCTTCTCAGATTTGAATTATATCCGTATTCTTGTAATATTTTTTTCGTAAAGGGATATCCAAATTGAACAATTTCAACTGGAAGAATACAGTTACCAAGAAAAGGAACTAATTTTTTTTGCTCAATCATGATTATTCTTTTCTTGCTGTTTACAGCTAAAATTTTTTCTCGCAATAAAGCGCCGCCCAGTCCCTTTATCATTTGTTTTTTTTCATCAACCTGGTCAGCTCCGTCAACATATATATCAATTACATCTGTTTTATCGTAATCAATCAATGGTATTTGTAAACTTCTTGCCAGCTGAAAACTACTCATTGAACTTGCAATTGCCTTAATAGAAAGACCATTTGTACATCTTTTAGCCAAATGTTTAATGAAGTGATTAGCCGTGGAACCAGTCCCTAATCCGACAATATCATTATTTTTTACCAGATTTGCTGCAGTTTCACCTAAAAGATCTTTAACAGATTCCATAATCAATATTTAATGTTAAACTTATTTGAAGCTAAAAATAATATCGCATCTATTGCTTTTTTGGCATCTTCACCATGAGCTTCGACTTTAATCTTAGCTCCTTTTCCTGCAGCCAACATTAATATACCAAGAAGTGATTTTGCATTAACTGTATAATTGCGATAAAATAAATTTATCTGACAATTAAAGTTAGAAGAACACTTTACAAGCTCAGTAGATGGTCTTGTATGCAAGCCTTTTTCATTTCTAACAACAAAAATTGCTTTTTCTATATTTTCATTTTTTTTCTGCATAAATAATTTTGAAACATCTGACATAAGATTTTTTTGCATAGAACAATCTTATATAAAACAAAAAATAAGTCAAATAAATTTTTTATATTTTTTTTGTAATTGCAAGATCAAAGTTGTAATGTTACCTTTTTTAAAGCTAAATGTCTGTATTTAACAAAAGGCTAACAACATGTTGTTATAAGATAAAAGAAGGTATAGATTTGCGACAAAGTTAATCCAAAAACGGACAATTAAGCAAATGAATGGAATTTATGATCATTGGTGAGAAAAAACGGAAAGCCTTGTTTTTATTTAATAATATGTATCTAAAGCTCGACTTTTAGTAAATTATTAAAAAATTCTTCAGGTTAGACTATTTAGATTCAGTTATATCAAAAAAAGTACCACCTATACCATCATCGGTTAAGCGTACATTCACCGCAATAGTGTTATCGGAATTAAAAAAGACCCATTTTTGCAATCTTCCATTATTAAATTTCTTTATAAACTCGATGAAAACAAAAACTTTACCTTTTTCCTTAAATTTATCAATTGCTTTTGGTTGGGCGGCAAAAAGACCAGGAAACGACATTATATCATAAAATAATGTCGGAGACATCAGCTGATCATTGGTTAAATAACAAAGATCAATAGTATTTTCTTTAGTGGATTTATTCGTTAAAACCGCAAACATGCCTTTAATAGATTTCTTTTCTTGATATAAACTTACTTGAATAAACCTCATGGCCAAATCTTTATTTTCTACTTTATCTTCAAGATAAAAATCAATAACCATTTCCACTTTTCCAGGTAAAATATATGGATAAAGAGAATAAGTAGAAACGTAATCGGCTAGTTTTTTCTGGACTATATCAATCGAGGGAAAAGACTTATCTTCTATGATTTGCTCATCATTTCTTTTATTCTCTTTTGGCATTACACGTTTGTTTTCTGTTGCATAAAGAAATGTTGAACCTAAGATAGTGATAATCAAAACATTCAAGAAACCCATAAATAATTTTTTCATAATAACAAATCCTTATTTGTAAATATTGCCTGACAGTTACTAGCCTAACAAAGGAAAAACCTTACTGCTAATTTTCACAATTTTTTCAGCATTTTTTATGAGGCAATCCGAATAAACAAGCTCTCTCAAAAAGAATGATAAAGTTAAAAAAAAATTTTATTGTTTTTTCAGCTACAGCAGGGAAATATTTTTTTACCTAGTTAATAACCTTCGTCATATGAATGTTGATAGCAATCTAAGCCTAAAAAACTCCTAACATTACTCATACTGTCTCTGAGAACTTAAAAAACTAGAAAATCATTATATAATTATATAAAAATATAATTCTATAATTTTACTTAATTAAATAATTTTCTCTATCAATTCATTGAAATATTTAATCGTCATATCAATACAGCTAGATTTTGTAATATCTATATCAGATTGTTTTAATATGGCCATAGGATAATCGCTTCCGCCCTTTTTCAAAATCGAGAGGTATTTTTCGGTAAAGCCTGCATCTTGCTTTGTCTTAATAAAAGCATATAATGCAATGCTAATTCCTATCGAATACTGATAAACATAAAATGGGGAATAAAAATGCGGGATTCTAGCCCATTCCATTTGCAAAAGGTTATCAACTTCAAAATCTTTTCCATAATAAAATTTATACAGTTCTTCGTACTTTGACTTTATTAAAGCAGAAGTTATTGGCTGTCCATCCTTGTGCAAATTGTTCATTTCAAGTTCGAATTCAGCAAAAAGCGTTTGTCTAAACAAAGTTGCATTTATTCTATCAAGCATTACTGTTATTAGATAATTTTTTTCTTTTTCATTTTTTGCTTTTTTCATTAATAAATCCAATAAAAGCTGCTCATTAAAAGTAGAGGCAATTTCCGCTAAAAATATCGGATATCTGCTATATAAATAGCTTTGGTTATTATTCGCTAAAAGAGTGTGCATGCTATGCCCTGCTTCATGCGCCAGGGTCAATACATCATTTAATTGCCCTTGATAGTTTAACAAAATATAAGGCATAGAATCATAACATCCAGATGAATATGCGCCAGACCTTTTATTCTTTGTTTCGAATACATCCACCCATCTCTCTTCATTCAAACCTTTTTTTAATAACTGCTGGTATTCAGCTCCCAAAGGAGCAACAGAATCTAAAACAAGGGCTTTTGCTTCTTCATAACTATATCTTATTTCAACTTCATCACTTATCGGAACATACAAATCATATATATGAACTTTATCGAGCTTTAATTTCTTTTTTCTTAAAGAAACGAACTTATGAAGAGTTGATATATTTTCCTTAACTGTTTTTATTAAATTTAAATAAACCTCTGTGTCTATATTATTAGGATACAAAAAAGATTCCAGAGGATTATCATACTTTCTAGTCTCGGAAATGAAGCTGCTATTTTTTATTTCACCATAGAACAACTCAGTTAAACTTCTTTGAAAATCAAAATATTTTTTATGCATATTTTCAAAAGCATTTTTTCTAAGAACTCTATCTTCAGACTTTAAATAAACTAGATAAGTACCATGCGATAAATGATGTTTATTATTATCACTATCCAGAACATCGTCAAATTTTAAATCAGCATTATTAAAGGATGAGAAAACAAGCCTTGTAACTTCTAAGCTTTGATTAGCCCTGGAAAGAATTCTTTCTTCTTCTTTTGACAAAGTGTGAGGTTTAAGTCTTATTAAATTTTTAAGATAGAATGAATATTCTTTTAATTCCTTATCTTGAACATATTCATTTAAAATCTTTTCTTCTATTTGTAAAATTTCCGGTTCTAACCAAGAAAATGAAGTTTGAAATTCTGAATAAAGATTAGAAATTAACCCATAATAATGCTTTGCTTCATCATTTGAAAGATCCTGATCCAACAGCAAATGAGAATATGTATATAATTTTTCTAACTTTCGTAAATAATTAAAGTATTTATCAAGGCATTCTTTTAAACTTTTTTTAGATTTATTCAGGTTACCCTTAAAAACCAGCAAATCATTCCATCTATTAATTTGATCTTTAGGACTCATCAGCAAGTATTCATCCTGAAAGGTTTTTGGTGAGGAATAAATCTTTTCTATGTCCCATTTGTCTTTAATTTGTATTTCTTCTCGATTTTTAAGCATATTTTTCTCAAATAGTTTGATGTTTTAATCATAAAAATTCTCGGTAATTTCTTACAAAGAAATTTTTAAAATGAAAGTATTTTCTTCATACGACTCAAGTTTCACAGAAAATCTAATAAATTTAAATTATAAAAAAGATAAAAAAAAATATAAAACTTATTTTTATTAGCACTTAAACATTTTATTTGCTAAATCCTTGAATTAAATAATCAGAGCTGTTATGATTTTTTTACATCAAAAAGCTATAAAAATTATTGGAGGTAAATATGACAAAACTTTCTGAAGTGAAAAAAACTAAAATCATGCCTTTGGCAGATCGAGTAGTTGCAAAAAGACTAGAAAGTGAAGAAACAATTAAAGGCGGTATAATAATCCCTGATTCAGCTAAGAAAAAACAAGAAATGGCAAGGGTTATTGCAGTAGGAAAAGGAAAAGTAACAGATGAGAACAAATTAATTCCTATGCCAGTAAAAGAAGGCGATATCATTTTAATGGATAAATATGCTGGACAAGAGATTACTGTTGATGATGAAGAGTTAATCATTGTAAAAGCCGATGATATTATTGCATTAGTTGAATAAAAAAATTAATTTATTAGGAGTAAAAATATGGCAGCTAAAAAAATAAAATTTAGTGATGATGCAAGGCAAAAGATTTTACAAGGCGTAAAAATCTTAGCTTCTGCAGTAAAAGTTACATTAGGTCCAAAAGGACGAAATGTCGTTTTAGACAGATCATATGGATCACCTCAAATAACAAAAGACGGCGTTACTGTAGCAAAAGAAATTGAGCTAGAAGACAAACATGAAAACATGGGCGCTCAAATGGTTAAAGAAGTTGCAAACAAAACAGCTGACAAAGCTGGAGACGGAACAACAACTGCAACTATTTTAGCTGAAGCAATTTATTCAGAAGGATTGAAAAACGTAACAGCTGGCGCAAATCCAATGGATTTGAAAAAAGGTATTGAAAAAGCTGTGATTGCAGTTGTAGAAAACCTTCAATCAATGAGCAAACCAATTAAAAACACAACTGAAATTGCTCAAGTTGCAACAATATCGGCAAATGGAGACCAGGAAATCGGTCAAATAATTGCAAAAGCAATGGAAAGCGTTGGAAAAGATGGCACCATTACTGTTGAAGAAGCAAAAGGTTTTGAAACAACACTTGATATAGTAAAGGGAATGAATTTTGATAGAGGATATGTATCTTCTTATTTCGCAACAAATCCTGAAAAACTTGAAGCTGAGTTAGATGATGCTTACATTTTAATTTATGAAAAGAAAATATCATCTATGAAAGAATTCCTTCCAGTATTACAAGCAGCAGCCGAGACAGGCAAACCTCTTCTTATCATAGCTGAAGATATTGAAGGCGAAGCTTTAGCAACTTTAGTAGTAAACAGGCTAAGAGCAGGATTAAAGGTTTGTGCAGTTAAAGCTCCTGGATTTGGCGACAGAAGAAAAGCAACATTAGAAGATATTGCTATCGTTACTGGCGGAGAATTCATCAGTGAAGATTTAGGTATTAAACTAGAAAACGTAACTTTAGATATGCTTGGAAGAGTAAAAAAAGCTATCGTTACAAAAGATCAGACAACTTTAGTTGACGGTTTCGGTAAAAAAGATGATATCCAGCAAAGAATCGATTTGCTAAGACAGCAAATTAAAGAATCTGAATCAGATTATGACAAAGAAAAGCTTCAGGAAAGACTTGCTAAATTGACTGGCGGCGTAGCCGTTATAAAAGTTGGCGGAGCTACTGAATTGGAAGTTAAAGAGAAAAAAGACAGAGTTGATGATGCTCAGCATGCAACTAAAGCTGCTGCGGAAGAAGGAATATTGCCTGGCGGCGGTATTGCTCTGATCAGAACTAAGAAAGCATTAGATAAATTAATTGCTTCATTAGAAGGCGATGTAAAGATTGGTGCTGAGATTATTAAAAAATCTTTATCTTACCCATTACGTCAAATTTCAGAAAATGCCGGCGTAGAAGGTTCTATTGTTCTACAAAAAGTAGAAACAATGAAAGTATCTGAAGGATATGATGCTGCGACTGATACTTACGGAGATATGTACGAAAAAGGTATCGTAGATCCAACTAAGGTGGTACGTTGCACAATTCAATTTGCTGCTTCTATTGCATCATTGTTATTAACAACAGAGGCAATAATTACAGAAGAAGTAGAAGAAAAAGAATCTGCTCCTCAAATGAACCCATCTATGGGATATTAATATTATTTAAGATAGGGGGAAACACTTCCCCTATCTTACTTTTTTTTCTTGCAAAATATATCGTTTATCAAAAAACTTAATAAATTACTTCAGTATTTAATTGATTTTCAGACGAAACATCATTTGAACCTAAGATTTTAATTCCTTCAAAAACATTTTTTATAATTCCCTTAGGATTCAATACAGATTTAATATAATCCATCAAACCTGCTGAACCGAAAATAGCTGCAATTAACTCAGATGTTGGAAATCCCGCTTTTGAGCCTATGTTTCTAAATTCCAAATTTGATATATACTTAGTCTTTTTATCAGCAAAATCAATTCCAAGTCCTGTTATCTCAACATTCATTTTATTCAAATATAAATTTTCAATTAAAAAGTCTTTTGTTTTTTTTGTGCTCTCTTTTTCTTTAATTTTGCTTACTATGTCAATCCAGTTATTTGATGAGCAAAGAGGATTATGACAATTAATTGCCAGATGAATATCATTTACAGCTATCGATTCAATGACCGTGGGGTCAGAAAATAATTTTTGAAATGAATAATCGATCTCTATTTTTTTTGCTGTAAATGCATATTTAGATTCGTTTTTTTTGATGTTTTTCAATTTAAAATCTTCAATAACTGTTTTATTAAATCCTATTGAAATTTTTGCAAAAGTTACATCAGTTTTCATTTTCGCAGAAAGATACGACTCAATGAAAGGTTTTTTTATAATCAATAAAACCAGAATAAATAAAACAATAATGGAGATCATTAGGAGAACCCCTTTCAACTTTTTCATAAAGCCTCATTTTTAAGAATTATATTTTTACATATGTACAATTTATGTTTTTTTTTAAATATTATTATTATAAAAATGAGATAAATGGTGGTTTTATGAAAAAATTTTTTATTCCGTTGATTGCCCTGCTTTCAATACTTTTAATTTCACTCGTTGTTTTATGGTTTAACTTTCCAATCATAATAGCAAATATTGCATCAAAAGAATTTTCTGTCCCAGTTTCTATTCGAAACATATCACTATCTAAAAACAATCTTGTAATTGACAATTTTGAAATTGGAAATCAAGCACAAGCCAAAACTAAAAACTCATTTTCCTCTAAAAAAATAGATGTAAAGTCATCTTTAAGAAAAATAAGAAGTAATCCAATGACTATTGATTCGATTACATTGGATGAAAATATCATAAACATAGAATTTTATAATGAAACAGGTTCTAAGAATAATTGGACTAAAATGCTCTCAACACCAACAAAGCCAAATAAAGATTCTAAGAGAAAATATTTAATTAAAAAATTAACTTTAAATAATATTAGCGTAGTACTGTTTAAGGAAAATGGTCAAAAACAAACATTTCCTACAATAGACAAACTGGAATTCTACAACATTTCAGAAAAGACTGGATTTCCTATAGAAGAACTTGAAAAAGCTATTGCACATGAAATTTTGAAATCAACTCTAAAAAAACTTAATCTAATGCATCTTTTAGATCAAATGCCTCCGGTTAATTTAATGAAAAAAGTTATTCCTATAAAATTATAAGACATGAATTTTTAAAATTACCTAAATAGTTTATGGAAATTAAAGAAGAAAAAATAAGATCTCTAAAAAAAAAGATGGATCAGTTAAATATCAAAGAAGAAGATTTAATTGAAAAATTTGTTTTAGGCTCTGGAAGAGGCGGTCAGAACCTGCAAAAAACCAGTAGCTGTGTATATTTAAAGCATATTCCTACCGGCATAGAAATCAAATGCCAAAAGGAAAGATCAAGGGCATTAAATCGATATATTGCCAGAAAAGAGCTCTGCTCGAAAATCGAGGAACTTCTTTATAAGAAAGAATCTGAAAAGCAAAAAAAAATTTATAAGATCAAAAAGCAGAAGAAAAGAAGATCAAAAAAAGCAAAAGAAAAAATCCTCAAAGAAAAAAAAATAATTTCTAAAAAAAAAGAAATGAGAAAAACACCTGAATATTAAATTCACATTTTTCGAAAACAAAAGAGCTGAATTTTGCAGTTTCAACAAAATTTTTTTTGATAACAATAAGCTATTAAATCAGCTATTAATTAAAAAATGAGTGGTTTTAGAAAGAGCATCTTTCTGTTGTGAAAATGAAAATTATTTACTGCCTTCAAGTTATTTTGCTTCAAACTATGAAGGCAATTATATATAAATCATTTGAAAATATATTGAAAAATCACGCTATGAATTAATATCTATCAAAATTCATAATCTTTTAATCTTCTATATATTTGTTATCCCCATCAAGTAATTCATTGGTTTCTTCATCTAACAAAACTTTTGGTTTCTTGTCATAAAACTTTAATTCGAATTTCCCAGGTCCGATCATCTTTTGAGGGATATAGATTACATCTACCTGGAGGGTAGACTTATTTGTTGTGATCAGATAACCGCTCTCATTTTTTTTGATTTCCAAAATTAATTCCGCGCTACCAAGCTCATTTGATAATCTTTCATCTGATGTGATAGCCTTAATTTCATTTAAAGAATGATATAAAGGCGGAAGAATGGCAAATCCTTTAACTGAAAATAAAATAATAAATATAAATATAATTTTTTTCATTTAAATCTCCTAAAAAAACAATAAATGCATTTTCTCAATTCCACTAAAAAAAATGCAACAAAAAACATCGCCAGAGGATAAAGCCATAGCTGAAAAGAGATATGCTCTGTCAAAAACAAGTCTTCAGCAATATATATAGCAAAAAGCTGCATTAAGAACCCAGCGCCGACACCAAGAAAAATATATGGGTTTATTGTAAAACTTCTTTTAATATTTTTAAAAAACGGTTCGTTTTCTTTCTGGGCTTGAATTCCATTTGCAAGCTGCATCAAAACCACACATGTGAAAATGATTGTAAGCGTAACTGAATGATCGTAATACAGTCTTAAATGGTTAAAAAGAAGAAGCATAAATAAGCCTGAGAACAATCCAAAGAACAGAATGTTTGAAACCTGTTGCAAATCAAAAAATTCCTTCTTCGGTTTCTTTGGCTTATTCAGCATTACATTTTCTTCTTCTTTTGCAAACGGAAAGGTTTTATCCTGCATTCCACCTGTCACCAAATTAAGCCAAAGTATCTGTATTGCAGATATTGGAAGCGGAAGATTTGCAAAGATCGCCCCCGATATCAATGTAATTTCTAATAAAGAGGAAGACAATAAATAATAGATAACTTTTCTGATATTTCCTACGATTACCCTGCCATTTTTAATTGCGCCGACGATCACTTTTAAATTATTATCGATTATAATCATCTTTGACACACTTTTAGCAGCCTCTGAGCCTGATCCCATGGCAATCCCCAAGTCTGCTGTTCTAAGAGCAGGAACATCGTTTACTCCATCTCCACTAACAGCTACAATTTCATCATTTTCCTGCATCACCCTTACTATCCTAGATTTATGTTCAGGCAAGATCCTGGCTAAGACTGAAGTGTTTTTTAAACGCTCATATAAAGTTTTATCATCCATTTGCTCAAGTTCGTCACCGGTTAAAAGCTCATCCCCTTCTTTAAAAATTGCAACATCTTTTGCAATAGCCTTCGCAGTTAAAGGAAAATCTCCTGTTAGCATAATTACTTTAATACCTGCTCTTTTTGCTTCCAGGACAGCTTCTTTTACTTCTTTTTTAGGAGGATCTAAAAAGCCTACCAATCCAACAATTTTAATTTTCCAAGACTTGAATTCTTTTTCATTATTATATTCTCCATATCCCAAGGCAATAGTTCGAAGACCTTCTTGAGATAAAGTCATAAGATGTTTTTCTAATATTTCAAAGTCCTGTTTATTAGAAGCAATTTCTTTAAGAGATTCAAAGGCTCCCTTTACTAAAATCTCTTTTTTACTATCAACCTCATATACTGTAGCCATCGCCCTTAAATGGATATCAAAAGAAAAAGTATTAATATGAACATGTTTTTCTCTTAATGAATTGTGATCATCTACCCAATTTCTAAGTGCTATATCTAAAGGATCACCAATATCATTATCTATTTCATTACATAAAGCAGCGACCAATCTTAATTTTTTTAAGTCAATCGCATAAAAATCCTTAACTTCTAATTTTCCTTCTGTAATGGTTCCTGTCTTGTCAGATGCAATTACTGTCGCACTGCCTAAAGTTTCAACGGACGGCAGATATCTGACAAGCGTCTTCTTTTTGCTAAGTGAAATTGCCCCTACAACTAAAACAGTTGTAATCACAATAGGGAGTCCCTCTGGCACAGCTGAGACCAGTTCGGCAATTAAAATATATACTAAATCAAATAAGTGTCTATTTTGTAAAATCCCAACAAAAGCAATAATTGAAAAAAGAAAAACAAGCAGAAAAATATATTTTTTAGAGAAAGAGGCTATTGCTTCTGTAAATGGCGTTTTTGGAGATTTTTCTTTCTCTTCAGCAATAGAAGCTAAATAAGTATAATCTGCAGTTTTAGTAACAACCCCTAGTCCCCTGCCTTTAACAACTGCAGTTCCGCTAAAAAGCGTATTTCTCAATTCATAGGGAAGTGCATTTTCAGGAATTTCAGCAGCATGATCCTTGATAACAGGCATTGATTCACCTGTTAGGGTTGATTCATCAAGCATTAAGCTACTACTTTCAATTAGTCTTATATCTGCTACAACAACATCTCCTTCCGAAAATATTACTATATCCCCAGGAACAATCAAATCAGATGATATTTGGACTACCTGGCCATCCCTTAAAACCTTTGTTTTGCTTTTAGTTAATTTCTTTAGGGCCTTTATAGAACTTAAAGCTTTTACTTCCTGGATAAATCCAATTATACTATTAACCAAAATTATAAAAATGATTACAAGGAATTCAACATATTTATAGGTTAAGATACTAAACAAAGAAGCTGCTAGGAGCACATAGATAAGTATACTGTTAAACTGCCTGAAAAAAATTATAAATTTGCTCTCTTCCTTTTCCTTTAAAGTATTTTCTCCATAAATCTTTAATCTGTTGTCTGCCTCTTTTTGAGACAATCCATCTGCAGATGTTTTATAGAGATTGAATATCTCATTTAAATTTATTGCATGAGTTTTTAAATTTTTAAACATATTAAAATTCACCACTTTATATCTTAAGTGTGCATATTTTTGAAAAAAAATTAAGATTTTTCTTTAATTTTAGACAGACAATGTATTAATAAGATATCTTTTCTATTATATTTCCATTGATAATTTTACATATTCTTTGCCGCTTATACATTATCAGGCTATTCATTTGAATCCCTCAAAGGAATATCAGAATGGTCAAAATTTTACGAATGAATTAAAAAATTAAATTTTATGAATTTTGATTTTTTTGTATTCTTATAAAATCAAAATTTTCAATTATCTGAAAAAAAATAATAATAAAATTAAATTGAGGAAAAAAAATTATGGCAAATCAAATTTTTTTAGGAGATATACAAAAACTGACATTTCAAAGCGTCATTGCAAAAATTCCTTCTTACACAGGTAGCAATAAAATTCCATTTCTACAACCAAGACTTGTGTTTGAGTTCGTTTCAAAGTCAAATGCAAGTATTTACAGATACATTTTTTTTAACTACTCAAAAAACGATGACTCCGAATACAAATTTAACTATGTAAAAGAAAACAGCAATTCCACAGTAAATATCTATCTGTTTACAAAAGCTTTGGTTCAAAGAAATGATATAGAACTATTGGATATTGAAGAAAAATTAAACACTTAAAAAAAATGAAAAAAGCAGCTGATAATTTAAAAATCTATTCTTTTTTTTCTTCTAATGAAATAACAACAAACGGAGTACCAGGTCCTTCATTGGACTTATATTTTACCAAATCCAAACTTTGAAGGTCATACCAAATCTCTGCTTTCCAAAACATAGATTTAAACCCCTGCAGTGTAACTTCTACTTTCTGGGTGTTGTAAGTCGTGTCATCAATTTTTATTTTTTCTATATTTTTCTTGGTGGCTACCATTTCATTAACCGAAAAATCGCTCGGATTTAACAATGTAAATTCTTGTTCAGTTGATTTCGAAGTCAATAAATTTCTCAGGCCAAAATTAAAATCCTGGATCCATGGATAACTGAGATTATGGGTCTTTGAAAAAGATCTACCTTTTGATTTTCCCTGTGCAACAAGTTTTTTGTTGCTCAAAAAAAGCTGATAGTCGCTCTTCAGGTCAGAAGAAATATATGAAAAACTAGATAATTTAAAACCCGGTAAATAAACTATATTAGTAATTCCGGCATCACTATTTTTTTCTATGATAATTTTTTCGTCTTTTGTCTTTATGATCCATTTTGATTTCGCTACTGAATTGTTACCGCTGGTAACATATACATATGTTTTTTTCGAAAACATGTCTCCTATGGAAAATGATGTCAAGACCAGGAAAACCATTCCAAATATTAATATCTTTTTTTTCATGTTATGCCTACCAATAAGGTTACCGACCATATTTGGATAATAATATATCAAATATTTTAAAGCTAAAAAAAATCAAAGACCCGGAAAAAAAATTAAAAACCAGAAAAAAAATTATATCAATTTATTCTTGATATCCTGAGCAATTTTTTCTAAAAATAGTTCTTGAGGAACATATTCGATTTTAATTGAATCCCAAATTTCAAAGTCCAAAACCTTAAAAATCTCATCGATTTCTTTCGTGCTCTGACCCGCCCATCCGAAAGATCCAAAAGACAACCCGACTCGTTTCTTAGGTCTTAAACCCTTCATGTAACATAAAAAAGCAGCAACAGATGGAAGGGTTGTACCATTTAATGTCGGCGATCCGATACAAATATATTTTGCATCAATAATATCTTTCATTATATCAGAAATATGATCAGTTTTTAAACATCTCAAAAGAACCGTAACGTTTTTATCATCAAAAGCTTCATAAATTGCTTTGGCAATTAATTTTGTTGAGCCCCACATTGTATCATATATGATTACGGCTTTATTAAGCGTTTGATCTGAATCCCATTTTTTGTATCCATCTAGAATTCTGCTTACCTCATTTCTCCAAATAAGACCATGACTTGGCGCTATCATTTCAATATCTAATTTATCAATCTGATTTAAAGCATTATTTACGGAACTGGCATAAGGCATAACAATATTCGCATAATATTTTTTCGCCTCTTCAAATACGACATCAAAACCAATTTCATCTGCATAACGCTCATGTGAAGCTATATGCTGGCCAAAAGCATCATTAGGCAATAAAAGTTTGTCCTGAGGAATATATGTTGCCATAGAATCAGGCCAATGCACCATCTGGGTCAAAACAAAATTAAGCTCTCGCCTGCCGATGTTAATCTTTGTCGTATTATCTACTATTTTAATATTCCAATCTCTTGCATCGAAGTGACGTTTTAAATTTTTCTCTCCGTTTGGAGAGCAAAGAAGAGTAGCATTTTTACAAACCTTCATCATTTCAGGCAGAGCGCCCGAATGATCCATCTCGCTATGATTTGATATTATATAATCAATTTTAGAAGGATCAATAATTGAGCTTATTCTTAACAACATCTCTTTAGTTAAATAGTTTCGTGTTGTATCAACTAAAACTATTTTCTCGTCGACAATTAAATAAGCGTTATATGTTGTTCCTCTTTGAGTGAGATAACCATGAAACTCTCTTAGATCCCAATCAATTGTCCCAACCCAATAAATATTCTTTTTTATTTCTACAGCTTTCATTCGTCTAACAACTCAAACTGATCTTTTCCGACACCGCATTCAGGACAAATCCAATCTTCATCCAGATCTTCAAAATCGATTTTTTCATTTTCAGACGGATCATAAACATAACCGCATACCCTACAAATATATTTTTTCATATATACCCCAAATCCATTTTATGCTCAATTTTAAGTAAATATATAAAATTAATAAATAATTTAATATTTTTTTTATTGATATCAATTTTTTTTGAAGCTTTATTGAAAAGCACAAGCTGTTTTTCTAAATCATTTTTCTTTATAAATTTTGTTGTCTTAAAAACCAAAGAAATCAAAAGTTAATTAAGCCTACTATCCTTTAGAAGCGAATTTAAAATTTTTCACAATTTTAAACTTTCTTGGTTTTAAATATAAAAAAAAATAAAATCTTGCTAAAACAATAGGATAAAAATGAAAAAAAGTTTTTTTTTATCATTAGCAATAATTTTTGTATCTTCAGTGTTATTTATTACATTCCACAAAAAGCAGCCTATATCAAATAATAAAGAAGATACCATATATTTTATTACTGGTTATTTCAAAAACATTTTCGGTGATAATAGAAACGGGTTTTTTAATTTAGCAAAAGCTCTTGAAGAAAAAGGTTATAAAGTTATAGATACTAACAATACATATGCAAATTTCAAAAATGCCAAAAATATAATTGTTTTCGACATCCATAAAAAAAAATTAAACAGAATTAAAAAACTGCCAAAGGACAAACTTATTCTATTTGCCTGGGAGCCGCCTTGTGTAATTACAATGAATCATGATAAAAAATATCATAAGCTGTTTTCCAAAGTCTATACCACTAATGATGATCTGATCGATAACAAAACCACTTTTAAATTCTATTACCCGGTTTTAAAGCAAATGGCAGAAAATGATTTACCTTTTGAAAACAGAAAATTATGCTGTAATATCTCAGCCGACAAATCCTCAATTCATAAATCGGAGATTTATTCAGAAAGAAGAAAAGCTATCAGATTTTTCGAAACCTCACCTGGAGATGAATTCGATTTATACGGCAGAGGCTGGAAAAAAGAAGAATTCAAGTCATATCAAGGTGAAATAAATAACAAATTATCATGCTTGAAAAAATATAAATTCTGCATCTGTTATGAAAATTCTCAAGGCATTAATGGATATATTACAGAAAAAATATTTGATAGTTTTGAAGCGGGTTGCGTACCCATATATTTAGGAGCAGACAACATAACCGATTATATCCCAGAGAATTGTTTCATAGACAAAAGAAAATTTAAGACCTATGAAGAACTATTAACTTTTTTAAGATCTATGACAAAAGAGGATTATGAAAATTACATATGTAATATAAAGTCTTTCCTAATTAGTTCAAAAGCCAAACTTTTTACAGGTGAAAACTTGGTGAAAACCATTGTTGATGCAATAGAATCCAACCCAGAAAAATTATGAAAAAGACATTTGTACTTATCTTTGTTCTTTTATCAGTCTGCTTATTCTCTAAAGACAAGCCAATATATGATGATATAAAAGTGAGCAAGATATTATCGGTTCATGATGGAGATACTTTTAAAGTAAACATTAATGAATTTCCTCCAATCATCGGAGAAAACATTTCTATCAGGGTAGCTAAAATCGATACTCCGGAAATTAATTGTAAAGATCCTATTATCAAAAAAAAAGCTTTGCTGGCTAAACAATTTACTGAAGATTTTTTAAAAAATGCCAAAGAGATAGTTTTAAAAAATCCTAAAAGAGATAAATACTTTAGAATTGTTGCTGAAGTTATAGCAGACAACAAAAGCTTAAGCGCAGAGCTGATCAGAAACGATCTTGCGCTTCCCTATGACGGCAAAAAAAAGCCTGTATGGAATAGAGAGTAGCTTGAATGAAAGTATTGATTGCGGATTTTGATTTATTCCATGAGGTCGGCGGCGGCCAGACAATTTATAAAACTTTAATAAAAAAAAATCCTAAAATTGATTTTTTTTATCTTATAGATAATGAGCCTATTCAAACTGAAAGACCTGCTAATGCCTATCCTATCAAATGCAAAAATTATTTTAATATGTTAAGAAAAACAAAATCTTATTCAGGCATATTAAAATACAACTACACTATTGTTAATAAAATAGCTCAAAGCTTAAAAAACTCATCATTCGATATAATAGATGTACCCGATTATAGACAATACGGGATATTCTTTCGGCCTGCTTTCAAAAAATATAATGTTAGCTTCAGAAAAATCGTTCTTTCCTTACTTGGAAATATTTCAATTTCCGTAAAAATGGATTGGGATGAAATATCGGATATTCATGAGCTGCAGAGAATCGAAGCATTACAATATGAGAGTGTCGATATTCGTTATGGCATAAGCAAAAGATATAATACGTTTTGGGAAGAAAAAACTAAAATAAAAGCCGAATATATAAATCCTCTTTTCTATATTGATTATCCGAAAAACATCGAATCTTTTGAAAACGATCAATTACCCCAATTGGTTTTTTTAGGAAGAGCTGAAAAATACAAAGGTCCTGATATTTTTATCGATATATTATGGAATCTTGATAAAAACTTATATTCAAACGCCATAATAATGGGAAAAGAATATGAAACCAAAAATTTTTCCACATCCACAAAAATTTTTAAAAACATGGCACATCAAAGATCTTTAAAAATCGATGTTTTACCTACATTTAATACATCACAGAGAAATGAGGTCTTTTCAAAAAATTCTTTAGTTTTTTTAACTTCAAGATATGATGTTTTCAATATTTTATCTTTAGAAGCCCTTCTTTCCGGCTGCCCAATAGCACTCGGAGATGGAGCAGGAGCTATAGATTTTTTAGATGAGAAATTTAAAGACATTCCATATGTTAAAATAGAAACAAAAAACATTTTTTCTTCCACTTGCAAGATAAACCACATCTTAAAAAATTATGCTGCTTACAGAAGAAATCTGATAGAAAAAGTAAAAAATTTGCAAGCAAATTTTGAAGCTTCTATCGAAGATATATATAATGTTGAATCTAAATCTAATCCCTACTCGATACTTCTTTTAGATAGCTATTATCAGGAACTTGCAAAACTCGAACAAGATCAATCATTATTTAATAAGAGTATAAAACATATTATAGACAATCTTCTTCCTATTAAGCTAAAGAATTTTATAAAAACAATATTGCATTTTGTGTCTTCCTATCCAGGAAAAACCAAAAAGATTTTAAAAGCGAAAATCAGGAACATATATTTCATTAAATTCCTTTATTATCCACTCAGAATCTTATTGCAAAAAAACAAATTCAGCAAAATCAAGAATTTAGCTGAGAACACTGATTCAGACATAAAAAATAAATTATTGAATTATTACGATTTACTTAACGTTTATAAATTTTGCAAAATAAAAATCTACAAAGAGATTTCCCATCTTGAAAGATATTTGGGCAATTACCTTATCGCTGCAGTTTATGATCTTAGAATAATGCGGCTTCTTGGGTTTGACAAATTTAAAAGATTACCACTTGTTGTTGAAGAATTAAAACAATGCGGGTCAACAGAAGAAGCTGGTGCCGCAGCAGCAATGTTCGAAAACGATGTAACAAAAAAAGAAAAATGTCTTGAATTATTGAACAATGCCTATAAGAAGCATATAAAATTGAAAACTTTAGAAGAATACACTATAATCGATGATTCTAGAAAAAAAGAAAATTACAAGGTCTCCATTATAGTTTCATTATATAATGCAGAAGATAAATTACATTTATTTCTTTCCTCTATCAACAATCAGACGCTAGTTTTAAACAATGAAGCTGAACTAATTTTAGTTGAAACGGACTCAAAGCGAAATGATTATGATGTTTTTAAAAAATTTCAGAAAGCGAATCCTGATAAATCATTTATCTATCTTCAAACAAAAAATCGAGAAACCATTCAAAGCGCCTGGAATAGAGGGATTTCTCATTCCAAAGGCAAATATTTATGTTTCCTAGGAGTCGATGAGATAATTAGACCTGATGCTTTAGAGATCCTCTCAAAAAAACTTGATGAAAATCCCAAAGTAGATTGGGTGCAAGCAAATAGTTTGGTTACAAATGTTGATGAACATGCATCCTGGATCTTAGATGTTATGCAGTATGACAGATCGAATTTCAAGCAGGAAAATGTATATCTCGAGACTTGTTATATTTCCTGGGTAGGCGGTTTGTATAGAAAATCGATTCATGAAAGATTCGGATATTACGATCCGTCTTTTAAAGCAGCCGGAGATACAGAATTTAAAAAACGTATAATTCCATATATAAACACAATGCATATTGATCAGCTCTTAGGAATTTTCTTGAATTATCCGGATGGACAAACTACTAATAGTCCAATAGCTGAAGTTGAAGATTTAAGAGGGTGGTATCTGCCTAGAACTTCGGCTGGCATAGAATACGCTTTTTCATCTTATTCAAAAAAAAGGCTTGAAGAATTGTTTTTTAGCTCTTTAGGCTATCGAAAATCTTATAATAAACATCTAAGCACCGACATTGAATTTGCAAATTTAGTCTTAAAATACATAAAGCAAAAACATCCAGATTCCTTAATTTTAAAATATGAAAAAAGCTTAAATAAACATTTAAAATACTTTCAATCTATTGAAGAAAGTTTTTTATCGTTTTTTAAATATCTTATTGTTTTACTTCTAAACAAAATGAACCCTTTAAAAAAAGATGATATTTTTAAAAACATTAAAATTTTCAATGATAATAGATTTGAACAGCATGTTAGAATCTGGAAAAGCAATAATTAAAATTGCTTAAAGCATTTTCATTTAAGCAATTTTGATATTTTAACTTCCCGATAAAGTAAAGTTTTATAAAACATAAAAGAACTGAAGATGTTTTTTTACCAGGAAAAAGGAATAGCATAATTAATCACCATAAAGAAATGGCAAATGCTTCCGAGTAAAACAAAAACATGCCAGATAGCATGAAAAAATGGAACTTTTTTATCTATGGCAAAAAATATAATACCTAATGTATAAAAAAGCCCGCCGAGCAAAATCCAAAAAAATCCCTCAAACGAGATAGCTTCATAAATTGATTTAAAAGCAATAACTGACACCCATCCCATCAGCAAATAAAATATTCCTGATAAAACTTCAAGTTTAGGACCAAAAATAGCTTTAAATAAAACTCCAATAAAACAAAGTCCGGCTTCAATCCCAAATAAAGTCCACCCCAAAGGGCCATGAAGGATGATTAAGGAAATCGGAAGATAAGTCCCAAAAATCAGTAGATATATTCCGATATGGTCCAATCTTCTTAAAACTTTTTTAACTGATATGTGGGATATAGCATGATAAAGGGTCGAAAATAGATAAAGCAAAACCATAGAAATCCCATAAAAGGTGCAACTGAAAATATGGATTGCGGTATTTGCTTTTGTTTTAGATTCGTATATTAAAGCGATTAGAGCAATAATGCTGAATATAATTCCCAAACCATGGGTTATGCTGTTGGCAATCTCTTCTTGAAGAGATTGCCCAGCCAAAGACTTAAATTTACTTTCTAATAACTGTTCTTTTTTCATTTTATTACGCTATTGTTATGTCTTTGCAAAGATAAACATCTTGAACAGTGTTAATTATTTCAATACCGTCTTTCATAGGTCTTTGAAATGCTTTTCGTCCAAGAATCAATCCCATACCACCAGCTCTTTTATTAATAACCGCAGTTTCTGCCGCTTCGGACAGATCGCTCTCCCCTGATGCTGCGCCACCTGAATTGATAAGCCCGATTCTGCCCATATAATTGTTTATAACCTGATATCTGCACAAATCAATTGGATGATCAGTAGATAATTCTGTATACATTTTTTCTGAAAACTTTCCGAATTTCAAAGCTTTATATCCCCCATTGTTTGTTGGAAGCTTTTGCTTGATAATATCTGCTTGTATTGTCGCTCCTAAATGGTTCGCCTGTCCTGTTAAATCTGCAGCAGTATGATAATCTTTTTCTGCTGTTTTAAAGGCAGGGTTTCTTAAATAGCACCACAAAACAGTTGCCATTCCAAGTTCATGTGCCATTTCAAAAGCTTGCGAAATTTCAACAATTTGTCTTTTGCTCTCTTCTGAACCAAAATAGATTGTAGCACCAACTGCTACGCAACCCATATCATAAGCCTGATTGATTGATGCAAATTCAATTTGATCATAAGAATTTGGATAAGATAAGAATTCGTTATGATTGAATTTTAAAATGAAAGGAATCTTATGAGCATATTTTCGTGCCATTATTCCAAGAACTCCAGATGTAGTTGCAACAGCATTACATCCAGCTTCCATTGCAAGCTTGATAATGTTTTCAGGATCAAAATAAATTGGATTTGGCGCAAAAGAAGCCCCTGCACTGTGTTCGATTCCCTGATCAACTGGTAAAATTGATAAATATCCTGTATCTTTTAGCCTTCCATGCTGAAATAATGTTTGCAGACTCCTTAAAACTCGAATATTTCTATCAGAACTGCTAAAGATGTTATCAACCCAATTTGGAGAGGGAAGATGAAGCTTCTCTTTAGAAACTGTTGTGCTTTTATGTTCAAGTAAACTTTTTGCTTTTTTTCCAAGCAACTTTTCAATTTTTTCAAATGTCATAAAGACCTCTTTTTTTACCTATAATTTAATGTTAACATATTTTTTTTTTGATGTATCTATTTAATCGTCTTAAAAAAAAATCAACGAAATTTCGAGCATCAATTATTTTCATTTCTTAAAATAGAAAAAACAATATCTTAAAAAAATTAGATTGGAGCTCCGATTAAATCATAACCGGAAATTTCTGAAATTTTGACCTTATAAATTTTCCCAAACTCAGTTACTTTCTCAAGATCATTGATAATAATATTTGAATCAACACCAAAAGCCTGGCCTTGAGTTCTGCCAAGAGCTAATAATTTTGACTGAGGATGATATCCATCGATGATCACGTTAAAAATTCTATTTACTAATTTTTTGTTTCTTTTTTGAACCTGATCTAATTGTTTTTTTGTAAGGATCTCAAATCTTTTTTGTTTTATATCTTCCGATATTTGATTTGAAAATTCAAATGAATGAGCATGCTGTTCATTCGAATATTTAAAAACTGCTAGATGGTCAACTGTATTTTTCTCAATAAAATCTTCAAGCTCATCAAAATTTATTTGTGTTTCAGCAGGAAAACCGACCATTAAGGAGGTTCTAATCGAAATATCTGGTATCCTAGTTTTTAATTTTTCAAAAAGTTCCAATATTTTCTTATTAGATGTTTTTCTTCTCATTTTTATTAAAATTTCATCGCTGACATGCTGCAGAGGAATATCCAGATATTTACAGATCCTCTTATCGGAAGCAAATAAATCAATGAACTCATCTGTAATCTCATCTGGGTATACATATAAAAGTCTAAGCCAAAAATCTTTTTTTATTTTTAATATTTCCTTAAGAAGTGTTATAAAACTGTTTTTCTCATTTCTGTCTTTTCCATAATCTAAAAGATCTTGGGCAATTAAATTAATTTCAAAAACCCCATCATCAAGCAATAGGTTTATTTCCTGTAAAACCGATTCAATAGATCTGCTTTGCAAAGGGCCTTTGATCTTAGGTATGATGCAAAATGAGCAAGCTTTAGAACATCCTTCAGAAATTTTTACAAAAGCTAAGTGTTTGGGATTTACAAGAATCCTATTGAAATCATTTTCCTGCAGATAACTTAATTTATCCTTCAAAATAGTTTCTTTGTTTACAGCCTCAACAATTTTATCAATGTTGCCCGATGAAATTATTGAATAAATCTGATCATATCTTTCTTCAATTTCCTTAGAAAAAAGATTAGCCATACAACCTGTTATAATAACCCTTGCATTTTTCTTCTTTTGAGCAAAAATCTCATCTAAAATTCCATACGCCTCATCTCTGGATTCTTGTAAAAATCCACATGTATTAACAATAAAAAAATCAGCTTTTTCTATGTCGTTTGACAGGACTAGATCATTTTCTAGAAGCTTCGCAATCATCACTTCTGAATCAACCTGGTTTCTTGTGCAGCCCAGAGAAGAAAAATATAATTTTTTTTTCATGATTTTTTTATAATTTTTCATAGAATACTTTAATATTTTAATCTATTTTACCATTTAATGCGTTATAGATTTTTTTTTAATAAATAATAAAAAAAAATTGACAAAACAATTTTTGCTATTTCTTAACGATTCTTAAAAAAAATTGATCAAATTGCTCAATAAAAAGAAAAAAAGGCCCATCAAAAACAAAATATTACTTAAATTTTTTTTCATTAATTTTTTAAAGATAATCTTTTTTATGCTATAAATTGAATCAAACTTTTTACCGCTTATGTTTAAATACTTTTTAAAAAAAATTTTAATCTGTCTGTTTTCATTATTCATAGTAATGAGCGCAACTTTTTTTTTAATGAAAGCAATTCCTGGCGATCCATTCCTCGATAATCAAAACATTCCTCAGGAAACATTGAATTCTTTATATGCTCATTATGGACTAGACAAACCCATTCTTGTTCAATATTTTAAATATCTGAAAGGCATTTTAACTTTTGATTTGGGCCCCTCTTTTATTTTTGAGGGACGAACAGTTAATGCTATAATAAAAGATGGTCTTCCCGTTTCAATGGCATTAGGGATTGAAGCTCTTTTAATATCAACTTCCCTTGGTATTTTTTTTGGAATTATTTCGGCTCTTAAAAAAGATAAATGGCAAAATTCATTTATCACTTTATTTGCAGTGATTGGAATTTCGGTACCAAATTTTTTATTTGCTACTTTGATGCAATATTTCTTTGCCATGAAACTTCATCTTTTTCCAATCGCTAGATTAGACAGTTTCTGGCACTCCATCCTACCCGCGATTTCTTTGGCTATATTACCTACGGCATACATTGCAAAGCTTATGCGTTCGAGCATGATCGATGTATTATCTAAAGATTATATCAAGACAGCAAAAGCAAAAGGATTAAGCTCATTTCAGATTATTTTCAAGCATGCCCTCAGAAATGCAATACTTCCGGTAATTTCCTATTTAGGTCCTTTATCTGCTCATGTATTAACAGGAAGTTTTGTCATAGAAAAGATTTTTTCAATTCCCGGAATAGGCAATTGGCTGATAAGCAGCATTGCTTCCAGAGACTATACCGTAATATTGGGGTTAACGGTTTTTTTTAGTTCTGTTTTGATTGGTATAATGTTCGTTATTGATATACTTTATAAAATAGTAGATCCAAGGATTGATAGTGGAATTGGAAACAAATATTAATGATGCAAAGACATCTTTTTTTAAAGATGCAAGAATAAGCTTTTATAAAAATAAAGCGGCCCTAATCGGAATAATTATTTTATCAGTCATATCAATAATGGCGATAATCGGACCTTATTTTACCAAATACACATATTTTGAAACCCATCTGGAATTAAAAAACCTGCCGCCATGCAGCGAATACTGGTTTGGAACTGATGAACTTGGAAGAGATATTTTTACCAGAACATGGTTTGGCGCAAGAATTTCGCTGCTGATCGGAATAGCTGCTGCTTTGATTGATGTAGTTATCGGAATGATTTTTGGAGCAGTTTCTGCATTAATGGGAAAATTTATTGATGAGCTCATGATGAGATTCTGTGATATATTATCAACAATTCCTTACCTTCTAAGCGTTATTTTGCTAATGGTCTTTTTAGAACCGGGAGTTGTTACCATCTTAATAGCGATAACGCTTACCGGCTGGATCAACATGGCAAGAATTGTAAGAGCGGAAATGCTATCACTTAAAAAAATGCCATTTGTAGATGCTGCAAGAGTTATGGGAGCTTCGAATTTCAGAATAATTTTCAGACATTTGATACCTAATTGCCTAGGTTCTATTATTACGACGATGACAATCAGTATTCCTTTAGCAATTTTTACAGAGGCTTTCTTAAGCTTTTTAGGCCTAGGGGTTCAGGCTCCGATCTCTTCTTGGGGAGTTATGGTAAATGATGGACTGTATGCCCTCAGATACTATCCATGGAGACTGTTTTTTCCATCTGTTATGATAAGCATTACTATGCTCGCTTTTAATTTAGTCGGCGATGGAGTTCGCGATACTTTTGATCCCAGGATAATAAGATGAAAAAAAATTTATCTGTAAAAGATCTCGAAGTGCAGTTTGAAAAAAGAAACATAAAAAATACCGCTTTAAGAAAAATCAGCTTTGATTTACATGAAAAAGAAATCATAGCATTCGTCGGAGAGTCCGGATCTGGCAAAAGCACAATTGCTCTTAGCATTATGAAACTTCTAGATCAAAGTGCGAAAGTAACAAACGGTCAAATCTTTTTTAATGATGAAGATATCTTAAAAAAAAATGAAAAGGAAATAAGAAATATCAGAGGAAAACAGATATCTATAATATTTCAAGACCCTCTTTCTTCACTAAATCCAACTATGAAAATTGGCAAACAGATATTGGAAGCTATCGCAGACAATCCATCTAAATCAAAAGTATATGAATTATTAAAAAAAGTAGGAATAAAGGACCAAGATCTTAGATATGACCAATATCCTCATCAGATCAGCGGCGGAATGAGACAAAGGATAATGATAGCAATTGCTATCGCCAGCAATCCAAAAATAATAATTGCTGATGAGCCAACAACTTCATTGGATCCTTTTTATCAGCTTCAGATACTGGATTTATTAAAAAAAATAAATGAAGAAAACTCAACTTCGATTATATTTATTTCTCATGATCTTTCATTAGTCTCAAACATTGCTTCTAGAATATATATAATGTATTCCGGAGAGATCATCGAAAACTCCACTACTGAAAATATTTTATCTTCACCTAAACACCCCTATACTAAATTATTGATTGATTCTATTCCTAAAATCGATGAAGAAAGAAAACAATTACCACAGGAAATATCAACCAACAACCTTATAGAAAAGCAAAATTTATGCTTATTTTATGAAAGATGTCCTCAAAAAAAAGAAGTCTGTTCAAAAGCTTACCCTCTAAACATCCAAAGTGAAAATGATCATTTTGTAGCTTGTCATCTTTATAAGAAAAAAATCAAACTGGATTTAAAAAAATGGATGAAAGACTCATCAGAGTTAAAAATTTAAGCAAGAACTTTATAATAAAAAATAAAATTCTAAAAGCGGTTGATAATATAGACTTTGAAATAAAAAAAGCTCAAACATTTGCTATAGTCGGAGAATCCGGATGCGGAAAAACCACTATTGCGAACATGATAGCTAATTTAATCAAACCGACATCCGGAGAAATTTATTTTGAAAACACCTCTATTTTCGAAAAGAGTAAGGAAATGCGAAAAAACATCCAAATGATTTTTCAAGACCCGTTCCTTTCTTTAAACCCTAGAATGAAAGTTGAAAGCATCATCCTAGAACCTATAAAAATTCATCATAGATATTCTAAAAAAGAAGAATTAATTTTATTAGATTCCTTACTTGAAAAAGTCAAACTTCCTATAAATATCAAAGGAAGATTCCCCCATGAGTTTAGCGGCGGTCAGAAACAAAGGATTGCAATAGCAAGAGCCATATCAACCAATCCAAAATTCATAATTTGCGATGAACCGTTTGCCTCTCTTGATGTATCCATCAGCGCCCAAATAATAAATCTATTGCTGGACTTGAAAAGCTCATTAAATCTAAGCTATCTGTTTATCTCGCACAACCTAGCTATTGTTAAGCATATTTCTGATCATACAGCTGTTATGTATTTAGGCAATTTTTTAGAAAAAGCTTCGACCAAAAAAATCTTTTCGACTCCCCTGCACCCCTATACGCAAGCGTTAATTTCCTCATCTTTTTCTTTCAAAAAAAAATGTGAGCCGATTATCTTAAAAGATGAAATTCCCTCACTTTTAGACCCGCCAAAAGGATGCTTGTTTTCTACCAGATGCCCTATGGCAAAAAACATATGTTTTAAAGAAAAGCCGATTTTAAAAGAAGTTCATAAAGAACATTTCGCAGCCTGCCATCTGCTTTAGTTCAGTCCTTTTGGCAATTCAAAGACAACATCTTCGGTTTTATAAATGATCTCATTTACTTTTTTCAGACCAAAAGAAAAAAGCTTTTCAATTGACCTCTGAACAATATCTTCCGGGGTCGAGGCTCCTGCTGTCATACCGATTCTATTTATATTTTTAAACCACTCTGATTTCATCTCTTCTTCAGAATTTATCAGATAAGCCTTTTTATTTTGTTTTATGGCCAGCTCTTTTAACCTGCTTGAGTTTGATGAAGTTGGATCGCCAACGACTAAAATCAAGTCAACATCATTAATAATCTTTTTTAGCGCCATCTGTCTATTAGTCGTTGCATAACATATTGAAGAAGAAGGAAGCGTCTGAATATTTTTGAACTTCTGTTTTAAATAAGATATCACTTCTTCTACATCATCAATACTTAATGTCGTTTGAGTAATATAAAATAATTTCTGATCATCTGAAAAATTAAGAGCATCGATATCTTCTATTTTTTGTATAACAACAGTATCATTGGGAGCTTCATCAGCAATTCCGATTACTTCTACGTGCTTTTTCTTCCCGATCAAGATGATCTTATAGCCATTTTTAGCATATCTTTTAACAGCAGAGTGAATTTTCGTAACAAGACCGCAAGTTGCATCTATTTCTATTAATTTTTTCCTTCGGGCGATTTCTCTTACCCATGGAGATACTCCATGAGCTGAATAAACTATTTTCTCTCCGATAGGAACTTCATTTAGATCCTCAACAAATACCGCGCCCTTGTTTTTTAAAGAGCTTACAACATGCCGGTTATGTACGATCTCATGCTTCACATAAATGGGTTTTCCCCAAATTTCAAGAGCTTTTTCGACAGTTTGAATGGCTCTAACCACTCCGGCGCAAAATCCTCTTGGTTTTAAAAGTAAAAGCTCCATAGAGTTCCATTAAAAATTTATACTTTAATTATATAAAAGCCAGTCATTAATTTAAATTAATATAAACAAACAAATTTATCGTCATATCGTTTAACAATTAACAATCCATATTTTGGATTTAATTAATTTCGCAACTGAGATTCAAATATTGATAATATTTCAAGCTCTCTATTTATCTTGTTAATTTCCTTCCTACATTTCCACATAACTCCTAATGCAACCGTTCCTACAAGGATAATGATTTTTTGTACATGATCTAGTATTATTACCAATCCAATTATTAAGAGCACCAATACTGTTATCTTTAAAGCATTAACCCATAAAGATTTACACTCAACTATATGAACAAGCTGCCTTTCAACTATATGAACAGGCTTCCAGCACATGGGACAGAATCGGTGTTTATTAACCCATGGATCTAAACACACCTTATGAAATGGATGTTTATCTCCTCCATCTCCATCGTGAGCAACTACTTCTTCTTTCCAAAACAAAAATTCTGTCTTATTAAGCGGCTCAAGACAAATAGAACAGAATTCATTTGGATTATAAATGGATATTTTATTAAAAATAACTGACATAGAAATTTCAACTTTTCAAAAAAGTTATCACTTCTATTCATTTTTTTTAAATGAATTTTTAATACAAAAAAATTGAGAATTTTAAAAAAAAATAATTCAAGTACAATAGCTCACAAAATTGAAAAACTTATTTTTATATTAACTATTGCATTTTGTTTGGGGTTCAATCTTGTAAGATCGGTATTTTTTAAGATTTACAGAAAATTTGATGACTTTTTAAGGTTGCTAGAGTGTTTGATTGGAAAAAATTATGCTATTTAAAAATAAGTTTTGTCGTGTACTAAGAGAACTAGTAAAAAAAATATTTTAAATATTGCTTTATAACATTTTATTATCAGTAATATTAATTGTGTTAAAAAAATTATTAATTTAAAATTCCTGTAAAATTCAAAGATTTTGTTGAATTAATGAAAATAGAAATAAATGAGAATTTTAAAAAAGCAATTGATCTGCTGGAAAACTCAGATAAAAGTTTATTTATAACAGGAAAAGCCGGAAGCGGTAAATCTACGCTTCTATCATACTTCACAAATACCACAAAAAAAAATGTCGCAGTACTAGCTCCTACTGGAGTTGCAGCTCTAAATATTAAAGGTGAAACAATCCATTCTTTTTTCAAATTCAAGCCAGGCATTACCATAGATGAAGCTGCGAAGAAAGGAAAAAAAGCTAAAAAAAATTCTTTTTATCACGAAATAGATTTAATAATCATCGATGAGATCTCAATGGTAAGAGCAGATCTTCTTGATTGCGTTGATGTTTTTCTAAAAATGTGTCTAAATAACTTAAAGCCGTTTGGGAATATCAGAATCGTATTTATTGGAGATTTATATCAATTGCCGCCTGTTATAACCAAAGAAGAAAAAGAAGTTTTTAATACTTTGTATGAGACTCCATACTTTTTTTCATCTAATGTCATGAAAGACAATCTATTTAAACCTGAATTTATTGAGCTTGAAAAAATTTATAGGCAAAATGATCCTCAGTTTATTGAATTATTAAATGGCATAAGAAACAATACTATTACTGACGAACAAATAACTATTTTAAACCAGAGGGTAGATGAAGAATCGGACATCGAATCAGGCTATATTTACTTAGTTTCAACAAATGATCAGGCTGAAAAAATAAATCATGAAATGCTCGAAAAGCTAGAAGACGCAACCTTTACATTCGACGCTGCAATTGATGGAGAATTTGAGAAAAAAGCATTTCCTACATCTACAGAGCTCAAATTAAAAAAAAATGCTCAAGTGATGTTTTTAATAAACAGCCCGGATGGCCTATTTGTTAATGGAACAATTGGAAAAATTAACAGTATAGATGACTCAGAAATTGAAATCTGCACTACAGATAATAATTATATCACTTTAAAACCTTATAAATGGGACCTATTTAAATACGATTTTGATTTAAAAACAAAGAAATTAAATCAGGAAACTATCGGGAGCTTTAAACAATATCCGATCAAACTTGCCTGGGCAATTACAATTCATAAAAGCCAAGGACAAACTTTTGAAAAGGCCGTTATCGATCTTTCCAGAGGAATATTTGCTCATGGACAGACTTATGTGGCCCTTTCAAGATGCAAATCATTTGAAGGTTTAAAACTAAAAAAACCCATAAAAAAATCACATATTATTTTAGATTATAAAGTGATCAAGTTTTTAACTGAATTTCAGTACACATTATCTAATGAAAAATGCTGCAAAAGCGATAAAATCTCAATTATTCAAGATGCAATTGCTAATAAAAAAAAGCTAGACATTACTTACCTAAAAATTAGCGATGAAAAAACTCAAAGAACAATTATTCCTTCATATGTGGGAGAATTATCTTATAATAACACCAAATATATCGGCGTTGTAGCTTTTTGCATAAAAAGGCAAGAGGAGAGAGTTTTTAAAATAGAAAGGATTTTAGAAATTTCTGAATCTAAAACTATTTAAATTAAAATTGTCAACGAATTAAGATACATCAGCGGAACATCTAAACCCATAAGTACCGTTTACTGTTCCAGGATTATTTCTATGTCTATGAGAACATCTCATATCATCTTTCAAACTTTTCCAGCATCCGCCTCTTAACACCCTATAAACACCTTGCTGAGGTCCCATAGGATTTTGAGGTTCCTGGATAGATATGTCATAGTAATTATATGCATACCAGTCTTCACACCACTCATAAACATTTCCAACGATGTCATAAAGGCCATATCCATTAGGAGGATAACTCATTACTGCTGTTGTATCGGAATTAAAAAAATTAGCTTCCGAATGATCAATATCTTTTCCTGTCGGGTAATCCCCTTCATCTAAACCACCCATTGCAGCAATTTCCCACTGGGCTTCAGAAGGCAATTTCTTTCCAATCCATTTAGCATAAGCCTGAGCGCCATACCATGTAACCCCAACGACCGGATGCTTTAAATAACCCGATTCTACTATCAGCTTTCCATTAGATCTTTTAATTCTTGAATTTCTTAGTCTTATTATATCATTATTATTGCAATCCTTTTCTCCACCCATAAATTCTAAAAATCTGACAAATTGTTCATTCGTGACCGGATGAATATCTAAAGCGAAGCTTTCCAATGTTACTTTATGTCTTGGCTTTTCATCTCTTGATCCATTGTCATTTCCTCGATAATATGTTCCTCCAGGCACAATAACCATTTCAGTTAAAATAGGCTCAACTTCCTTCATTTCAACTTTTTCTGGATGATAATATGAAACATTTAATTCTTTTTGAAAAAGAGCTCCGGGATCTGCATCGTAAGTAGGTCTTTCAACTTTTTGAGGTTTGATAATCGGCTTTTGATCTGTCTGTTCAATGCTGGTGAATTTAACATTGTTCATTGATATAGAAGGAGGTTCAATTTCCTTTTCAGTTTTATTAAAATCTGAAGTGAATTCAAAAGACATCTGCATAGCATTTTCTACTTTTTTCTCAACTTCTTCCCATGAGAGTATTTCTAAACTTGAAATATCAGAAGTTTCTGTTGATAAAAAGGAATTTAACGACTCGACTAGCTTATCTGGTCTTCTGGAAACATCTTTCTGAAGACATTTGCAAATAAGCAAATCCCAATTTAATTTATACTCAGGAGCTATCTTTGAAGGCAAATCAAAATAACCATCTGGAAAATCTCTGGCTATTAAATAATACGCTAAAACCCCAAATGCATAGACATCAGCTCTGTTGGTTACCTTCTCATTTAAATCCTTAAATTTTTGTTCAGGCGATAAAAAACTATAGTTTTGAATAAAATTATAAGCGGCATCAACATAAGACTTGGTTCTTAATATGTCTTCATTCGCAGCCAACTGATTTAACATCATCTGTTGTGTTTTAAACAAAACTTTTCCCTCTCCGATCAATCTGGACAACCCGAAACCTGAAATAAAAACTCGCAGCCCTGCATCAGTGTCTTTAATAAAGATATTGCTTAACTTAAGAGATCTATGTGCCAAAAAATCATCGGCAAACTTAATTTTATGAGCATAATCCAAGGCGGATGCAATCTGCCGCAAAATTGTTTCAACTTCAACTTCAGGCAGTATATCCCCTTTAAATTTTAGATATCGCTCAAGACTCAATATTTCCATATTCGAATCAACAAGTGCATCCATCACAAGAAAGTGTCTGTTTTCTTCCTTTGAAATATTATGCACTTTAACAATCGCAGGATGATCTAAACTCGTTAACACCCCAACATCTTTTTCAAATTTCTGAATAAACTCTTCATTTTCACTTAGCTCTTTGGACAATACTTTTATTGCCACTTGGTTTTTAATATATCGGTGCTGTCCCAGGTATACCTCTCCAAAAGAGGAAACTCCCAATTGCTTTAAAATTATATAGTCACCAAGATTTTTGATTGTCATAGCTTTATATGTATGTAAGTTTACTTTTCTTTAACGCATAATAAATTGATAATATTTATTATGCAAGATTCTTTATTAAATTTGTATTTTTCTCGCAACAAAATTCATAATTTAATAATAAAATACAATCTTAAATAGATTTACAATTTTACAATAATTTTGTTAAACCAGAGAATTTACAAATTCTCAGAAGTCAGATGAAAACCATCAATAATTTATATTTTGCAGATTTATGATCGTTGATCAACTAATGCAATTTAAGTAATTTAAGCTTAGTCTTTTAAAAAAAATTCCCAATCAACCGCTTCTTTTAAATTAATATTAATATAAAAATAATAATTAATTGAATTTAACGTTATTTAATAGTATAATTATACAAATAACACATAATGTATTTATTACTATTTTTTAATAAAAATAATTTAATAAAAAGGTAACTTTCATGACAAATATTTCATTAAATTACATAACCAATAATTCAGCATCTAGCGCTCAAAAACTAATTAAACATGGCTTGGCAACATCAGTAATTTCAGGGACTCTGTTAGCAACTGCCAGTAAAGTGACGACAATATCTTTGTCAATATTTCCGATTTTAACTCTGTTTTTGGGCATCTGCCTAGGAATAACATTAATAGCTTCAGGGATAATCTATAATTTAAAAAATCATAAAATTGATCAAAGAAAACCTCTTAACCAGGATGCTATAGAAAAAGCTAGAAGAGGTGTATTCGATCAAACCCGATTATCTGAACCCGATAGTTTATGCAAGAATGTTATTTTAAAAGGAAAAGGAATGAGAATGATCAGAGATAGAAAATCAACAATTATTGCTAAAACACCGACTAAAAATATTGTGCATTCAGAATTCAGACCAAGAAGCGCGACTGGAATTCCTGTCATAGGAGTCGATAACAGGGTAAGTTATAAAACGACAGTTGAATTAAAAAAGAAATAAATTAGAACATGATAACTTTAGCTATTAACTGATACTGCAAATGTCGAACTAAGATCTACTTTTCCTAAAAAACACCCAAAGCTCTTGCGAAAAACCAAGCACCTAAAAAAACTAAAACACTAACAATTACCCAAATAAAAGTTGGAACTTTTGCTCTGGAATTAGACGTATTTCTAATTTCAAGAGTTCCTATTCCATAATCAAATTCCTGTTTTTCAAAGTTATTATTAAAGGCCTTCGGATTGTCCTTTAATATTTTTTCGCCGTCCAATCCCAAAAAAGTTGCATACTGCTTAACAAAACCGATGGTATAAACCTGCGATAGCAGTTTATCGATATTACCATCTTCTATAGCTTTCAAATAAAGCATTCGTATAGAAGTAGCATTCTCTATTTCTCTTAAAGAAAGGTTCATTTCAAGTCTTTTTGTCTTAAAAAGATCTCCAATTTGTTTTTTTTGTTCTTCCATAACTATCCTCATGTGATATAACTACAGTTTAGATTTTATAAAAATTTACTTAAAGATATAAATTTTATATTAAATTTAATAAACTTAGAAAAAAGAAAAAATTATGTCATCAAAACCTGCGACTTTTTCTACAAAGATAGATATAAATCTAGCTCCAAAGCTGCAAAAAGACCTTGAAGATCAGGGATTTGCGATTTCACATCCGGAATACACCATTTTTTTTGCTAAGAAAACAGGCATCAATTGCATTTTATACAAATCCGGCGCTTTGATCGTTCAGGGAAAAAACAAAAATGAGTTTATTGAGTTTTACTTAGAGCCTGAAATTTTAAAAAAATTTAATTTTACAAACCCAGAAGCTTTCGTATCGATGGTTTCCAGAATTGGTGTTGACGAAGCCGGCAAAGGAGATTTTTTCGGACCTCTTAGTATCGGCGGAGTTTATGCAGATGAGGCTGGAATAAAAAAATTAATTTCATTAAATATAAGAGACAGTAAAAAAATAGCTGACAAGACAATTTTAAGTTTAGCAAAAATATTAAAAGAGAACTTTAGCATTGCCATTGTTAGAATTTTTCCAGAAAAATACAATGAATTATATTTAAAATTCAAAAACCTGAATCGACTTTTAGCTTGGGGGCATGCAGCTGTCATTTCACAGCTTGTTGAAAAAACCAAATGCAAAGAGGTTATTATCGATCAGTTTGCAGACAAACACGTTGTAGAAAATGCTGTATCAAAAATAAATCTGAAAATTCACTTGGAACAAAGAACCAAAGCTGAAGAAGATCCTGTTGTGGCTGCCGCATCAATTGTTGCCAGAGCCGGATTTTTAAAAGGGTTGGAGGAAATGTCAGAAAAACATAACTTTCAATTTCCTAAAGGAGCTTCGAAAATGGTTATCGAAACGGGGAAAAAATTTATCGAAAAAAACGGAAGCGATTCATTAGAAAAAGTTGCTAAAATTCATTTCAAAACAAGTGAAAAGATCATAAATAACGATCAAATTTCGGATAATGGCCCCTTAGAAGGAAATTAACAACAGCTATTTAAAAATAAATGAGTTTGCATATTTTTCAAAAGACTCATCCAAATTTAAATTAATGTCATACTCCATCGATATTAAATAAAGCTTATCTCCCAAAACAAAAGCTTTTCCTTTAAAATACCTGTCTTGATTTTCTATCAAAAATTCTAAAGCCTGAAGTTTGTTGAACTCGCAATAATTGGCAAATATTAATTTTTTTTCCTCTTTATGATTTAAGATACCATTTAAAAACCCTTCCAAGCTGTCTTTTTGTTTAGAAATATCTATTTTATTTGGAAAATTAGCAACTATCATCATGCAAACAGAATTTTTTTCATCTAGAAAGCTTAAATAAACATCATAATTTAAAAAAGAGTTGCTCTCCTTCAGCGGTACAACTTGTTTGATATGATGAGGCTTATTCGGAAACAATATTTCGCAGCCTCCGCTAACAGAATAAAACTTTTCCCAGGAAAATCCTAAAGAATATGATGATAGACATAAAATGATTAATAAAATTTTTTTCATTTTGTTATCCCTTTTATAATTGCAAAATATAACATTGTTATTACAAAAAATATTGCTGCAAAAATTACAATGGCTATTAACAGATTCAGGATTGCCTTCCCGACAGAAAACTTTTGAACCTCGGCTAAAGAATTCACATATAATATTATTATCCAAATGCTAATACCCAATTGAGCAAGCATCATTATAAACAAGAAAACCCTCTCAAAATTTGAAAAAGCGTAATTGACCGGAAAATCTTTGAGGATATCCCCTTTAAAAACCATAAACAGCATTAACCATATGAAGAGATTTACAATCATCGGCACGTTTGACCAGGCAACTGCACATCGTATCTGACTATACTTGGCAATACCTTTAAACCATTTACCGGTAAAAAAAATAAAATATGAAGCGGATGAAAAAATTAGATATCCCCACAGCGGAGCTAGAATTATGCAGCTAATTAATATCAAAAATGTATTAAGTTTTTCACCAAGTGAAAAACTTTGTGATGAACCAATAAGTGAAACAAAACCATAAATCGACGAAAGAGTAAAAAGCTTATAATTCGGATTTACATCTACAATCTTCCTAATAGTATCTTTGGGCTTTGTCCACATGGATATCCAAGGATTACAGCCAACTTTATCTAACATTATTATCCCCCTAACAACATCATTTCCTTTAATCACATTAATTAACAAATTAATTATTTAAATCAATATAAAAATATTATAAAATATCAATTAAGTGCTAATTAATTTGTTAAATTAATTCTCAAAAACATAATAAACATTCACAGATGTATTCAGAAATAATTAACACCTAAAACACTGATATATAATGCTGTACTGACATTCGTGATTAAATAAAAAAGTCAAAAAAAGCGTCTAAAAGAACGTAATTAAGTATTTTAATTTTAAATGATTATTTTTTTGAATGAACTCGGGATGTAATTTTAAAAATCACATCCTGAGATTCAGGACTTTTATTTTTTTTCACAATCGCATTTATCATTATCACACTTGCAAAAACCGCAAATCCCCTTTGAAAAAATAAAACTAAGCCCATAAATTCCGCTAAGTCCTATTAATATATAAACAAATCTGGACAACCATGACATAGAACCGAAAATATCCTGAACTAAATCATATTGAAAGGCGCCCCAGAGGCCCCAATTTATAGCTCCGGCTAAAATGAGAATTAAAACGACGAACCTTACAAACTTCATGAAATACCTCCTTTATAAAGTCATTAAGTTTTAAATCAAATGTAAAAAATTTTTTATTCATTGTCATTATTTTTTTGTTAATGAAAAATAAATTGACTTTTTGATTATTATCCTTAAAAATAATTATGAAAATTTATAGGTAATTAAAAAAATGCAGCATTTTGATAGTAAAACTCTTTCAAATCTCGAAGATTTAAGTAAACTCAAGCTTTCAAAAGAAGAAGAACTTGAGTTTGTTAAGAAATTAAATAAAGTTCTTGACTTCATTGAACAGCTAAAAGAGATAGATACCGAGAATGTCGATGCATGTAACTACGTTCTTATGGACATGCAGAAAAATGTGTTCAGAGAAGATGAAATAAACAATTCATTAAAAAGAGATGCGTTTTTATCAAATTCACCGGATCATATTGCCGGAATGATCAAAGTACCGGAAGTTTTAACGCAAAAAGATTAGGATTTTAGAATGTATAGAAAATCAGCAATAGAGCTACGTAATTTATTTTTAGAAAAAAAATTATCTGCAGAAGAAATTACTAGTTATTTTCTAAAAAGAATTGAAAAACATGATAATGAGTTAAAATGTTTTATCAACATATTATCGAAAAGAGCATTAACAAAAGCCAAAGAGCTAGATCTCAAGCTAAAGTCAAACATGCCTGTAGGCAAATTAGCCGCAATACCAGTTGCCCTTAAAGACAATATCCATATCAAAAATGAAATTACAACTTGCGCTTCTAAATTTCTAACAAATTATAATGCTGTTTTTAATGCTACCATTGTAGATCTTCTAGAAAGTGAGGATGCAATAATCCTTGGAAAAACAAACTTAGATGAATTCGCAATGGGATCATCTTGCGAAAACTCTTCTTTTTTTCCGACAAGAAACCCATGGGATCTAAAATGCGTTCCCGGAGGGTCTTCGGGAGGAAGTTCTGCTGCTGTAGCAGCCAGACTTACACCTGTTGCCTTCGGTTCTGACACCGGAGGGTCGATCAGACAGCCTGCTGCACTATGCGGATGCGTTGGATTTAAACCGACATACGGCAGGGTATCAAGGTATGGCCTTGTTGCCTTTGGATCTTCTTTAGATCAGATAGGACCATTGACTAATGATGTTAAAGATACTGCCTTAATAATGGAAGTGATCGGAAAAAACTGCAAAAAAGATTCAACAAGTTTAAACCTCCCGCAGGAATTTTATTTGGAGCACATGCCGGATTCTTTTAACAAGATCAAAATTGGCGTGCCTTACCATTTTTTAAAAGATCTAAATAAATCGGCAAAAGCTAATTTTGAACAATCTCTAGAAACACTAAAAGGAATGGGAGCAGAAATAATTGACATCAACCTGGATATCTTGAAATACTCACTTGCTGTATATTACATTATCGGGACAGCAGAAGCTTCGACCAATCTAGCCAGATTTGATGGGATAAAGTATGGTGTCAGATCAAAAAACGCAAAAAATTTAAAAGAGGTATATGAGCTTTCCAGAGAAGAAGGTTTCAGATCAGAAGTCAAGCGAAGAATTATGCTTGGGACCTATGTTTTATCTTCCGGCTATCAGGACGCATATTATAAAAAAGCTCAAAAAGTCCGAACTCTGATGATTCAGGCCTTTGAAAAAGCCTTTAATACTTGCGATTTCGTTGCTATGCCGACAGCACCTACTTCATGTTTTGAAATCGGCTCTATCCAGGATCCTCTTGAGATGTATCTGCAAGATTTATTTACAGTTCCGGCAAATTTAGCAGGACTT
Source organism: Parachlamydiales bacterium (assembly GCA_041661445.1). Classification (GTDB taxonomy): domain Bacteria; phylum Chlamydiota; class Chlamydiia; order Chlamydiales; family SM23-39; genus JBAZUK01. The sequence goes on along the minus strand of JBAZUK010000001.1, from coordinate 576,841 downwards.
CCTGCAATTTCATTACCGTCAGGGCTTGATGCCAATAACAAACCTCTTGCCCTACAACTTTTAGCACCTCAGCTACAAGATGTAAAAATTGTTCAATATGCGAACGTGTTTAGCGAAAGAACCAATTTTTACAAAAAAATCCCACCACTTTTTGATAAGGAGTAAAGCAATGAATAATGAATCAAATTGGGAAGCAGTAATCGGTCTGGAAATACATGTGCAGCTAAACACAAAATCAAAACTGTTCTCATCAGCCTCAAATAAGTTCGGAGACGAACCTAATACAAACATATCAGAAGTTTGTACCGGCCAGCCAGGATCTTTGCCTGTATTAAATAGAGAAGCTGTAAAAAAGGCCATTTCATTCGGGTTAGCAGTAAATGCAAATATTTCTTCTCTTTCAACTTTCGATCGCAAATCATATTTTTATCCAGACACCCCGAGGAATTTTCAAATCACCCAGTTCTATCATCCGATAATTACTAAAGGGATTGTTGAGTCAAATGTTGAAGGCGAAGTAAAAAAATTTGCAATAAAAGAAGCTCATCTTGAAGATGATTCCGGCATGTTAAAACATTTTGATACATTTGCAGGAATTGATTTTAACCGCGCAGGATCACCCTTACTAGAAATTGTATCAGAGCCATGCATGAGAAATGCAAAAGAAGCCTCTTCTTATGCCATGACAATAAAATCCATAATGAACTATCTAGATGCATCGGACTGCAACATGGACGAAGGTTCTTTGAGAATTGATGCAAACGTTTCTGTTAGGCCGAAAGGGTCATCAGAGCTCAGGACTAAAATTGAAATTAAAAACATGAACTCGTTTAACTACCTGGAATTGGCAATAGAATCTGAAATTAAAAGACAGATAAAAATTTATGAACAGAACCCTAATGTGCCTTATCAGGAATTAATTATTCCAGGAACTTACAGATGGGATGCTCAAAAAAAACAGAATTTTTTAATGAGAAAAAAAGAAACAGCCGAAGATTATAGATATTTTCCTGAACCTGATCTAGTTCCGATAATAATTACCAAAGAAGACATTGAAAAAATCAGAGAAGCATTACCCGAACTCCCAAATATTAGATATAAAAGATATGTATCTGAATTAAAGTTATCAGAATATAATGCATCTTTATTGGTTTTAGACAAAAAACTTTCAGATTATTTTGAAATAGCTTTAAAAAATTGTTCAAATGCAACCCTTCTTTGCAATCTGATTACAGTTGAGTTTGCGGGAAAGTTAAAAGAAATTCACGAAACCATCTTTTCTAAACAGATTCCCCCTCTTCATATGGCAAAACTTGCTAACTTGATAGATACTCAAACCATAACAGGAAAAATCGCAAAAAATGTATGCGAGGATATGATAAAAGACCCGACAATCGATCCTGAAGATATTGTTAAGAAAAATCCAAATTATCATCCAATAACAAATATTACTCAGATCGATAAAATCGTTTCTCAAGTGGTAGATGAGAACCCCGAATCCATAAAAGATTTCAAAAACGGAAGAGAAAAAGCCCTTGGTTTTTTAGTCGGCCAGGTCATGAAACTAACAAATGGAAAAGCTTCTCCAGCAATTGTTAATAAATTGATATTAGATAAAATTAAAAATTTGTAGGATTTAATCAAATTATTAAAACATTCCTATAATTGCCATCCATTTTTTTTCGAATATTAAAATTTTTATTATTGATTAACTAAAAATTTTAATATTTTTTTTAAATAAAATACTAAAAAATATCAAAAAATATTAATATATTCCGAATTTTTTGAAAAAACCTGATTAATGATAAAAAAACCGATACTTTTTTTATCAGCTTAATCTAGATATAAAAATCATGAATTAATAATAAAAAGGAATATATATGACAAAAATACATCCAATAAATACCACTAATAGATCTTATGAAACTACTCCAATGGAAACCAGCTCGACAGGAATGCGATCCGATCAACGGATAGGTATCAAGATTTGGATTTATACAACTGTGGGAAATTCAACTATTCTAAAAACTGTATCCCGAAGAGTTCATACAACTCTAGAAAAATTATCTAATATTTCCCACTCTAGACAACTGACAAAACCTAATTTACGAAAACATAGCTATAAGAACCATTCTTCCAAAATAGATTCTTCGACCCAGTTCTTTACAAGGACGCCTGAAGAAAATTGTATCTATAATGCATTAATGGCAGCCAATCAAAATGATTGGGAGAAAGCGGAAGAATTTTTTATAAAAGCAGTTCGAATAAATCCAAATGTTCAAGCTGAGATTCCGGGCTTGACCTCTTTAGATAAACAATTCTGTAAAAAATATTATTTACATTTTGGAATTGCTTTTTTTAAACAAAGTTTTTTTGTAAAAGCCGAAGATTTGTTAAAAAAATCTTTTGATGTATCTATAGACCCTACAACATGTTCTTTTCTTGAAAAATGTTATTCAATTCAAGGTAAACATCAGCAATGGTTAGAATGTTTAGAAAAAGCTAAAGATATCGAGCCGAATAATATTGAAATTAAGAATGCTTATGATGATGCTTTGCAAAAAACAGCCGCGATTGCATTAACTACATTATTTCAAAATTGTGAAAAACTTAATGTTTAACAATAGTATTTTTTGGTTTTGTCAAAAGGTTCATAGCTCCATAAAAAGACATTTCAATACAAAATTGAAATGTCTTTTATTTTCAAGCGTACAATGTAATTTTTTAAAATGCTTATTGCTAATCTCCAATCTCTTCCTTCTTTGCCAAAGTCTGTTCCAATTATTCTTAAAAAACATTAACAAAAAAATATTTTAATATTAATGTTTAATAAATTTTTAATTTAATTAAATAATATTTTAACAATTGTTATTTAATTAAAAACAATATAGAATTTATATTAAAAACTTTTACAAGTAATTCAACCGAATCTAATTTCCAAGAATTTCAAACAGCGTAGACAGATGAATTAATAAAAAAATAATGCGTGCGTTAATCTTTTTATTGCGTAACCAAAAAAATTACAAAAAAGGAAAAAAAAAATGAAAAGCGATGCAATACAACAAACAGATCCTATAAATTATGATCAAATGGTAGCTATTACAAGAGAAATCGCTGCAAGAAATCAACCAAATCCTCAAAGATCAAATCCAAAGGTTGATTTTTCCAAATATGTACCGCAGTCAAACATTCCATCAGAACAAGTTGGCGCAGCTCGTCATGTTAATCAGCAATCTTTTGCTCAATCAAAACCATTTGGTTTCCCATTATCCGGTTCAGGTGTTGAGATAAAAGAAACTGAAGGGGCAATTCATAAAGAACGAACCAAAGTACGTGAAAATGTCTCTCCATTTACACCTGTTAGAGATAATAGACCTGATAGGCAAGACTTTGCAAGACAAGTTCAGAAGAACTTAACTCCCATAAGAGAATGCGAACTTCAAAACCCCGATCATCTTTACGAATATGCTAAAACACTAAAAGATAAAGAACAATTTAATGAAGCCGCAAAGATAATAAAGCAGGCAATTGTTTTAGATCCTCATAACCTTGCATATTATCTTGTACTTGGAATTTGCTTGAAAAAATTGAACAGCACTTTAGACGTTTTAAAATGTTTTCAATATGGATTAGAAAAAAATCCTGGTTTAACAGTATTTCATTTTTATATAGCAACGGCCGAAATGGATTTAAAAAGATATTCAGATGCTGAAAAAAATTATCGAAAGGTATTAAATGCTAACAGTTATGAAACTTTTCAATTTTTAGCTGAATGTCTTGAAATTCAATTAAAATTTGATGAAGCTTTGGATGTTTATCAGAAGGCAGTTGAACTTTTTCCAAATAACTCTTCGCAAATTCAAGTTGCTCTAAAAAGAATACAGGAAAAAAAACAACTGGAAAACATCACATTAACTGCGTTAGTAAAACTTCAACTAAATAAAAAACAAGGGTAATAAAATGTCAATTAGCCCAATTATAAATCCAAGTTTCCCTCGGTTTGAACCAATTAAATTTCCAATCGACACATCTAGACTTCAAACCTCCCCTGCCAAAACATCTCCTTTTCCAACTGATCTATCTAGACAAATATCACCAGCCAAAACATCTCCTTTTCTAACTGATCCATCTCCTTCTCCTGAAATAAAGGTAGATGTTATTATTAATCTTACTAAACCAAATGAAAAATCTAACAACAAAACTAACAATGTGGCTACAGAAATTTTAGTAAGAAGATCGAAAAGAAAAAAATTCAATTCTATTCCTCATGAAAAAACTAAACCAAATCAAAAACTAGACAACTTTCAGTTAAAAAGATCTCCAAGACCTTCCGACCATGTTGTTCCAACAAGTCCTCTTGCTGAAGATCTTTTTAATAAAGCATTAGTTTTAAGATATGATAACAATTTTAAAGCCGCATCAGATTTTGCTAAAAAAGCAATCAGCATTAATCCTCATGTGTGTGATTATTATTGCCTTCTTGGATCTTGCTTAATGGCCGAAGGAAGTCTTTTGGAAGCATTGAGTTATATGGAATTAGGTGCTTTCGCCAATCCAAAAGAATCAAGATATCATCTATATATTGCCGGATTACAGAAAAACTATTTTGGAAATTTAGCTAAGGCAGAAAGTCATTGCAGAACATGCATTTCATTAGAGCCCGATAACCACGAAAGCCATCTGTTTTTAGCTGAAATACTGCTAGTTGGAAATTTTAAGATCGATGAAGCTATTCACCATTGTAATGAAGCAAAAAGATTATCTTCTCAAGAAAATTCTAAAATTGATGAAGTTTTGCAGAAACTTGTAGAAAGAAAGCAAAATGAAGAAGATGCTGTACAATCGCTTTTAAGTTTACATTTCTTGAAATCCTCTTAAGAAAATCTCTTTTCTTTAAAGCAGATATTATTTAGCTTGTTCAGACAAAGAATTTAATATAACTGCTCAAAAAAATACTTTCAAGGTCTTGGATGGAAATTTTCAAAAGCTTTTTTCAGGTGAGCCTTTGATACATGGGTATATTTGTCAGTTGTCGATATATCTTCATGACCCAGCATTTCCTGAATTAATCTTAAATCAGCACCATTTTCTAAAAGATGGGTTGCAAAAGAATGCCGAAGCGTATGAGGAGATATATTCATTTTGATATTAGCTTTTTTTGCATAAAACTTGATCCTATTATAAATAGTAATCCTATCTATTTTTTTTGAATTTTTAGAAACAAAAAGATATTCGGAATCGATATCCTTTCGGAAATTTAAAAGATAATAATCAATTGCTTGTATAGCTTTTTTTCCTACAGGAATAACTCTTTGCTTATTTCCCTTGCCATTTACCTTAACAAATGAATCAAAAACATCTAATAATTTAATATTACAAGCCTCACTGACTCTTAAACCAGAAGCATAGATAAGTTCCAAGATCGCCTTATCTCTGCTTCCGATAAAGCTATTTAAATCCATTTGACTCAATAAAGTATTTACCTGCTCATATGTCATCACATTCGGCAGGAGCTGCCAGATTTTGGGAACATCCAGATATTTTGTAATATCGGTTTTTATTACGCTTTCTTTTTTTAAAAATCTAAAAAAAACTTTTATTGAAATAAAATTTCTAGACATGGAAGATGATGCATATTTTTCTTTTAGATTAGATAAGTATTCAATAACATCTTTCTGCTCAATATCTTGAATATTGGTAAGACCCTTCTTTTCTAAGAAGTCATTAAAGAATCGAATATCTCTATGATAAGCTTCTATTGTATTCCTGCTAAGACCCTTTTCAGTCTCTATATAAGCTAGAAAACCATTTATTAAGATTTTAATATCCTGCATATATTTTGCTATTTATTTTCATAATAGCAAAAAAACAAAATAAATAGATTTAAATAATAGGATCAGCTAACAGCTTTAATTTTTCATGAAGATTTTTTTTATCATCTTCATCATCAACCTTGGATATATGTTTCCTATAGAAATACATGCCCATTAGAGCTGAACCGATAAATGAAGAAAGAGCTCCAAATGCATAGGCATAGACAGGAACTGCTAAAACTATAAACAGGATAATTTCAGATGCAGTTAAAATAGTAGCAATCCCATTCCACTTGCTCTCTTTTAGGTTTAAGTCATTTTTATACTTAACTTTTTCAATTATCTTTTCAGCCATCCGCATATTTTCCGGTTTTGAAAGATCTTTCAATATTTCATCGATATTATTTTGTATCATTGAAATTTCAAAAGAATCAACCCGTCTTTCGAATCTCTTAACTTTTGTCAAAAGTTTTTTAGCTATCATATCATGCGCAAGCTGCTGAATTTTATCCTCAGCCAAATCCGGATTTTCCAATCTTACTTTTTTTAATATTTTTAAAGCGTCTTCTTCTGATACAGTTACCTTGTTTTTTAAATATCTTAATGCGCCTTCGACCTTCTGAGCATGAGTCAAGTTATCATTTTCAAGATAAGCAACAAATTTTCTTCTAAACTTTGAAACCGTTAAATATGCCAAAGTATATTTTAATGAAGCATAGAGTGTAACAAATACAAATAAAAAGTTTGCGCCAATCTTTAAACAAAGTTTTGTAAGAGCATTTTTAATTATTTTGAAATTCGTGGTTATGAGCTCTATCAACGATGCGAAAATTGCTAAAACGGTTCTTATCACCTTATGCTTTCCATCTGAAGCTCCTTCAGCATCATGGATTTTCTTAGCATCCCTATTTATCTCAACACCATTTATGACGCCGTAAACGCCAAATGTATAACTCAGGATATCATTTATAAACGGTGGAATTATATCAGGGACCTTGATACCGAATGTATGGCAGAATTTTTTATAAAGAGATTCGATTTCCAACGCCCATATCACCCATAAAGACCATTCGCTATCACTTTTTTCCATTTTTTTAAATATTGCTTTTTTTACCTTTTCAACATCGGAAGGCGCTGTCTTTAAAATCTTATCATCTTCTTTTGAGATGGCAACTTTTCTTTCTTTAAAAAAGGATGTATTGCATAAGTATTTCTTTATATTCCTTGAAGTCTTTCGAAATAATGTCTGGACCTTTGTATCTTTTATCTCAAAAAAATCTTTTGTTCCGCATAATCCGTAAAATAATTTACCATCTTCAACCTTTAAAAAAACAGTTGATGCATTTTGTCCTAAAATTTTATTTTTAACTTCACTTTTATTAATAACCCTAAAAAATATTTCATTGATATCATTTCTATAACAGCCTGGAAGCTGCGCTATTTCTCTAGATGATATTGAATAACCCTCTTCTAATTGAAAGTGGCCGAAATCCATCAATTTGATTTCTTCATTTACAATCGGCTTGTGATCACTATAAAAATGATTATTATCAATTTTTACACACATAAGTAATTATCCAATTATTTTTTAATTTAAATAATTATAACAAATGTAAAAATTATTGAATATAAAGCAACTAATTTAATTTAACTTAATTATAATATTAAAATCATTTTTATTAAAAATCAAAAAATGTCAATAATAAATAAAAGAAAATATTATTAATTCAAATTATAGAATCGATGCAAATTTGACCAGAATATCTCTAATAACCTCTAGTTTTTTTTGATCTGCGTTAAATTCAAAAGTAATGTTTTTAGGATAATGTTTTAACAGATTCATTGTCTCTTCAAGATAAATATCCATTCGTTTTCCCAAAACTTTGACATCAAGATCATCTTTGCGGCCTTCAATTTTAGCTCTTTTCTGAATCCTATCGATTAGCTTTGAATAATTCTCAATGCTCAAAACGATTATATATTCAACTTTTATAAACTTTTCTAAAAGACACGCCTGCTTTAAAGTTCTTGGAATGCCGTCTAATAACAAATATTGTTTAGAAGGACCATAACTTCCTTCCTTGATTCTAGACTCCATAAAATCGCTCCAAATATCAACCGTAACCTCATCGGGGATAAGCAATCCTTTATCAAGATAACTTTTTACCATTTTTCCTTTCTCGGAAGCGGGATTCAGGGATCTGAATATATCGCCTGTTGAAACATGATAAATTGAATCAGATAAGCTTAAAAATTTACTAATAGTGCCTTTTCCACTTCCCGGCGGCCCGAAAATTAATACAGATTTATATAGGCTATTCATTTCAACCCCCTTTATCTTAATTAAAGATATTAATTGTCCAAAGTTTACAAATCAATTTAAAAAAAATTTTATATAATATTAATCAAGGCTAAATTGATTATTAATGACTCAAACATATTAGCTTTAGTTAATTTAATAAATATAAATATTATTATTAATTTTTTATTGAATTATTAAAATAAATGTTATATAATTAAAGCATAATTATAATACAGAATATTAATAATATTTAAATAAGGATCAATAAAATGTCTACACCACCAGTAATGATCATCCCACCCAACTCAACACCAGCTCAGCCGGCTCAAAGTCTAGCATCAAACACAAATCCGCCGGAAATGACTAATCCTCTGATGTCTGCACAATCAGTTCAGCCAATTTGTCCCAAAGTTAAATTCAACGGAAGAACTTATAACGTTATCGTACAGAACTCCAGCAATAACCTTATAGCTCAAAACCCAGGAACCATTGATCCTTTTGCTAAACTGGTCGGAATAACATTAAAATATGGTTTAGCAGCGTTACAAGCTAAAATCTCAAAAATATTGAAGGAAGATGATTTTACAATCAAATCATTAAGTTCAGTTAAAATCATTCAAAAGACTCCTCAAGATAATGACACAAGTGGCGAGGTAATATTAGAATACGTTCATAAAGGTGAAACATATAATTTTGAAATAGATAATGATCTTGCAATACCTGAAGGTGATTCTGATTTAAAACAACTTAATCATACCCCAGGCCTAGATACGGCTAAAAAAACTTATGAAAAAGCCTTTGCAATCCTAAATAGCACAACTTTAGTTCCTTCTGAAACTTTTAAACCCAACCCTTTTATTATAAATATCATAAACTTTGCAGAATTACCTGATAAAATAAGAAGAGATTTAAAAAAATCCAGTGAGGATGATAAAACAGAAGATCTTCAAACTTCTGATAAAACCTCTGAAATAGAAGAAAAAGGAAAAGACAAAATAACTTCGGAGAAACCACCTGCAAGTCATACTCTTAATCCTAAAGAGCCTAAAAAAAGATCTCACGCCCCCCAGACAAACCTTCCAGTCCTTCCTGTAATAGAAAGCATTTGCGGTCGTCCAGCAACATCGTCTTCGTCTGATAAACTCCCCTTGTCCAATCCCTTAAACCAGCAATCCTCTGAAAAACAGGCTTCGAACCCAAAAGAACCTGAAATAAGCACTCAATTTTCTTCTGCAACCCCTTCTTCGGAAGAAGCAATAATAAAAGAATCAAATTCTTTAGAGTTGAATAAGTATGAGATAGCCGCATTTCAAAACACTTTAATAAATCAGAAAAACACTCCAAACACACCAAAAATTCCAAAAATTTCCCATATGGAAGGCCAGAAAGGATGGTGGGAAGGTTATTTATTGACAGGAGTCTTACCAAAGGTCAAAACAGACGGGAATGGCGGAAATGGATTTTCTCCTAAATCAACAATAAAATTTGAAACTCAAAAAGCCGTAGAATTATTGAATAACCTAGCAAATTATAGCTGGTCTTGCCTTCGCCTAGATAGAAGTTTAAGTGCTTTTAAAGAATTAACATTTTTAAAGCGACTGCTTGTGCTATTAACTAACCAAGAAGCTAATAATATTCAAGTTAACGAAAGCCTAGAAACCATTGCTCTTGGCTTAGGAATATCAAATGACGTTGTCACCAAATTAAAAGGAAACACAACTCTTGCAACTGAGCTTGATAGATTAATCAAAATCTATATTCTTCCAAAAAACCGCTATTCGCAGCTTGAAGTTTAATAAATAAACTTTAATTTTGCGCACTTAAATCCATGAAGGGAATACAATGGCGCAAAATTGTAAATCCTTACTTGCGTTTTCAATATTTATTTCTTTCAAATAACTTTTAAAGAATAAACTTCCGCAATGTTAAAAAAATTACTAGGCAGTCAAAGTAAAATTCCATTTGACGATTTAAAAGATTTTAAGATCGAATTTGCTAATGAATATAATAATTGGATTATTTCCTCACTCTTATCTAAAAAGAAGAATTTCCTTAAATTCATAACAGATACTGATATAGACTTGGCTGATTATCTACCAAAAGATGCATACGACCATTTTCCATCATTAAATTCTATAAAGGCTAGTGAAAAAAATCTTTGTTAATGTCTTGAATTTTGATTGTCTCTGGCTTTCGTTTAATTTCATATTTTCTTTTCATAATTATTCTAATTCCATTACGCAATAAACATTATTTTACTGCTAGATTATCTTTCCTTTGAAAGTTACTCTTATCGGAACACAAGAAACTTTCACCCCTTAGCAGTTGCGCCTTAGAGGTACAAAAAAAACCCCTAATTTTCATTAGGGGTTTTTCGTATTTTTATTTTTTTTCTAAACTTAAGGTTAATTTACCTTTAGTTTGAAGATCCCATTAAATTGGACAATCCAAAATAATAAGATGCTGCAGCTACAACACCACCTGCAACTCCTGCAACTCTAGGAGCCCAATATTTTGCTTTGTCTGAAACTGTTGGATATGCGGGAAGATCGTTTATATTTGTTACTTCCTCACCAACCAATTTAGCTAACACTGCTCTTCTGGCATTTAGATCAGCTAAATAATCTGCTGCTATTTTTAGTTCTATATGAGCTAATTCAGTTCTCAAATCGGAGATTTGTTTATTAATAGCATTTTTATTTTCATTGATTTCAGCTTTCTTAGCATCAATGTCAGCAATCTTCCGATAAGCTTCTTCTATTTTGTCACCAGCATTATTTAAGTCTCTGACAATTTCTCTTAAGTTTACTTTTTGTTTTTCTAATGCTTTTTCAGAATCTTCCAAAGCTTTAATTTGAGCTTCAAGATCTTTAAGGTTTTGATTTTGTTCTTTAAATTTTTTATCAAAATCTTTTCTAGCTATACTTCTGAAAGCTTCAACTTGAGGCCAAAAAGCATAAGTATTAGTTGTCATAAGAGCTGTTAAATTTTTAATTTCTCTTCTGACATAGCCTTCGCCTAATTGATTTTTAATTTCTGCTTGTAAGTCTGATAGTACAACATTACGTTCTTTAGCTAATATTTTATATTCAGCTTTACTAGCAAGTTCATAAGCTTTTTTATTCATTTCAGATTGAATTTTCTTTGAATTTTGAATATCTTCTTTGATTTCTCTAACAAACGGCTCAGCTATAGCTTTTAATTCTTTGTCATAAGCTTTTGCGATTTCAGCTAATTTTGCATTTACAATAGATAAGACAAATGCGTTGTAACTAACGCCTGGATGTCCTTCAATTCCAAATCTTCTATCATCAAGGGAGATTCTTAGATCAGGATCATTTTTAGCAGCAGAAACTAATCTTTTGACAAATGCATCTCTATTAGCAGGAGCTAGTGAAACTAGATCTTCTTCTATCTGTTTTTTTGCGTTAGCAAATCTTTCATTTGCGGTTAAACGTTCACCATTTGCAACTGATTTATTCAATTCTTTTGCAGCTTCATACAATTCTTTAGCATGAGCATCTATTAAATGTGCTTTTTTGTATTCATAAGCAGACGCACCTAATATTCCAGCACCAGCTAATGTTGCGCCAGTTGCCAATAATGCTGTAGATGACAATCCAATACCGCATCCCAATAAGATAACTGCAGCTGACAAAGCAACTGTATATGCTATTCTAGGTAAATTTTCTTTAGAATAATTTATCACTTTTGTAACTTTACTTTCGCTTTGCGGAATTCGAGCTAAAGATGCTTGAGCAACTTGAGTAACTTCTTTTTTTGCAACAGGAGCTTCGTTTACTTTTTTTTCTTCAACAACCCCCTCAGCAACTTTTTTATTTCCAAAAATATTAATTTTCATGTCCCCTCCCTAAGGGTTAAAAAAAATTTAATTTAATTTAACTTTTAATCAATGTTTATTTTAAGTTTGATAATATTTTATGTAATATAATTAATAAATTCAACAAATATCGTAATTAAATATAATTAAAATTAAAGTTATAAATAACTAAAATTTTACTATGAAATATTAATAAAAAAAACATCTATTTTTTTTTAAATCAGCTAAAAAATTTTTAATTTTTCGACTCTGTACATCAGTATTTTAATGTAATCTATAAGCTATAAGAAAGTTCAGTATTTTTTAAGATTTACAGAAAATTTGATGACTTTTTAAGGTTGCTAAAGTGTCTGATGAGAGAAAACCATGCTATTTAAAAATAAGTTTTGTCGCCTACAGAGAGGAGTTAATATAATGTCAATCGAACCAAAAAATATTTACCATATATCTTAGATGAAGAATTTCAATGGAAAAAATTCAGGCAGACGAAACTCCGGATGCGTTTTTTATGCAACAGATGAAATAGATAAAATCAGGGACGAAAAATAAAACCAAGGGCTTGTATATAAATTTCTATTACAACCATTTTGTTAACACGATCTAGAAAAAATATATCTTCTTTTACCTGTTCTTTTATTTCGATAAATCTTTCACAGTTTGTAAAAATTTCATCTTTTGTAGAAATTTCATCTTTTGAAATAGACTTTTTAAATTTTTTTGCAGCTTTACAAAATTCATTAACATGAGCCTCTATTAAAGATATTTTTTTGTATTCATAAACAGACGCACCTAATATTCCAGCACCAGCCAATGTTGCGCCAGTTGCCAATAATGCTGTAGACGACAATCCAATACCGCATCCTAATAAGATAACTGCACCTGACAGAGCAACTCTATATGCTATTCTAGGTAAATTTTCTTTAGAATAATTTATCTTTCTTGTAACTTTACTTTCACTTTGCGAAATTCGAGCTAAAGATGCTTCAACAACCCCCTCAGCAACTTTTTTATTTCCAAAAATATTAATTTTCATGTCCTCTCCCTAAGGGTTAAAAAAAATTTAATTTAATTTAACTTTTAATCAATGTTTATTTTAAGTTTGATAACATTTTATGTAATATAATTAATAAATTCAACAAATATCGTAATTAAATATAATTAAATTAAAGTCATAAATAACTAAAATTTTACTATGAAATATTAATAAAGAAAAATCATTTATTTTTTTTTAAATTAGCTAAAATATTTTTAATTTTTCATAGAAGAAACTTAAAACAATTATGATTTGTAATTAATATAAAATACGACTAAAATATAAATAGAAATAATAGAAATACAAAACATCATTTCAACATTATAAAAACTAATTTAGTTTATTAACTTCAAAACTAATTTATATATACATTTAAAAAAAAATTATGGACATAAAAAAACTATTAAACAAAATCGCTAAACTGGAGAGCAAATTAGACCAAGCTGAAACTGAAATAGATCAATTAAATAAACTATTGATCGAATGCGGCTTTCAAAGAGGAATCGAAACCTTAAAAAGCACTGCACAAGAGACGATCCTAAACAAAAAAAAATCGTCTTATTCATTTTAATTTCTTGCTAAAAAAAAGGATTTAAAAAATACTTTTTAATTATTTGAATAATTTAGGAGAAAATAAATATTATGGCAAAATTAATTTTTGTGAATACCAATGAAATAGCCGAGATTGAAGACGGTGATGAGATAAAGGAAGCCTGTGAGCAGGCCGGGATTCCTTTTGCATGCTCTGAAGGGGTTTGCGGTTCATGTATTATTGAGGTGGTTGAAGGGATGCATAATCTATCGGACTTCACTCAGCAGGAAAAAGATTTTCTTGGCGAAATGCAAACCGAAAGATTGGCATGTCAATGTAAAATCAAAAGTGGCACAGTTAAAATCAAATTTTAGGGTATAGAATGAATAAAATAACAAAAGATATGGCTATTCAGGAAATTTTCTATAAATTTCCAAATAAACGTGAGGAATTAGCTGATGTTTTAATGTCAGCAGGGCTTGGATGCATCGGATGCGCCCTAGCACAATATGAGACCCTAGAACAGGGTTTACAAGCTCATGGCAAAACCTCTCAGGAAATTTCAACCATAATAAATAGCTTAAATTCAGTTATTTCCGATTAATTACTTATTATCAAAGCCTTACGTTACAATAAGGCTTTGATTCATCTCTTCTGCTTTAATTCTTAAAAAATTTATTAATAAATACTTAAGCTTCAGTAAATTCCAGAAAATCTACCTTTCTTATTACCATTTTTTTTACACTTATTCAGATGTTTTTTATTAAGTCAGTGTCACGAACAATATAATTAATATCATTATTTTAAACATTAATTATTATTAATTGATAATTATTATTTTTTAATATATAATAACATTATTAAAAATACAAAAATCATATTAATAATAAAAAAATATTTATTAAGGAGTTAGTATAATGTCAGTCGAACCAAAAAAATATTTAGCTTATATCTTAGATGGAGAATTTCAATGGGATGAAATTCGGGCAGAAGAAACTCCAGAACTTTTTATAGATGCTGCCGAGGAAATTGATGATCAAGTCCAAGCTTTGGCAAATAAAATTTTATTACAACGTTTTGATGTATCTCAAAATAAATCAGCGGAAGAAAAAATATTGATACAAGCTGATTTTGACGCAAAAAACTCGGGATCTATCAATGAAATGTTTAATCGATTACAAGACTGTCTTGCTGAAAATAAAAAAGAGCTAGATGAAATAGCCGACTTATTCGCACCTGATAAATTTGATATAACAAAAGCAAGAGCAAAGAAACCAACTTTTGTGAAAATGCAGAAAGACATCGGAACTCTTCTAGAAAAGACAATTTCCCTAGCAAAAAAAATCACCGAGAGAGCCTCTGCATACGGTTTTGATGAAGATACTAACAAATACAAAGAAAAGTTTAATGTAATCCTAAAATTGACTTTGGCTTTAGAAACAAAATGGAAGGAAGTTAATTTAAAATATGAAGAATTTTGCCCAGATTTTTCTATAACTAGAATAATGCAGTCATGGGGTTCATTTTTTTATGATATGACTAATAAAGTTTCAACCGCTGTAAAATCGGTATTTGTATGGGAAAAATCAGAAAAAGCAATTCAGGAAGAATCTGAAATAGAAAAACTTAGACAACAAGCTCCCGTTCCCAAAAATTCTCCTAGAAATCCAAAAGAAGCCCGTAAAACACTCCTTGCCAGTGAGATTGCAAAGCAGAATCGTTTGATCGAGCAATATCAGAAAGAAGTCAAAGAAATCGACCTTGAACTTGAAAAATTAAACTTCTTACTAGGGCACTTAGAACAAGCTAGAGAAAAAATTGAATCAAGCTGGTTTTTTAAAGAGTTAACAGATAAAGATTTTGAAGAGCTTAGACTGGCCTTATATAGTGCTGATGTTATACTTCAAAATCCAGAGAGTTTTTCTAAAAAAAATGTGAACATTCCGTATATTAAGAGTTTGGAGCATTCTATAAAAGACCAAATCTCAAGGATTGATCGATCCCAAGAAAAATTTACTGAGCTGAAACTCAATAGAGAAGAAAAACTTAAGGAATTACGAGCTCTTCAAAGAAATTCTTAAAATATTTTTTATAAAAGAATATGTATTAATGAAGCTATCATAAAAAAATGATAGCTTTTTTTTATGAAAAAACTTAAAAAAAATACTTTAGGCGCAAACAATGAAAAAAAATACTTTTTAAAAAGTAATTTTTTCGATACCCTACTAAATAATTATATATTTTGAGGAAAAAGCAAAATGAATTTAAAAAGTGAAAGATTAAAAAAGCTAGAAATCGAGATGCAAGATTTAGAAAAATGGCAGGATTTAGGCTTAGTTCCTAAAAAAGATCTTGAAAAACATAAAGAAGAGATGCGGGCAATAAAACAAAAAATTGATGAAGAAAAAGAAAGGCTTCGTTTCATGAAAGAAACCGGAGACATGCAAGACTACGTTACCCCGAAAAAATCTCCTACTAAACAAATTTATCCTGAGCCTCAGACCCTGCCTGATATCGATATAGGTGACACTGATATCGGATTAGAAGAAACCGATACTTTTGAAGTTGATACTTCTGAACATGAAGAAGTGACTGAAATTGTAGCAAGTGAAGAAGAGGAAGAGGAAGAAGAAGATCCATTTTCCGATAAAAATAGATGGAAAAGAGGAATCCTAGAAGATCCTGATGCCGATAACTGGTAATGATCTCAGCTTATATTTTCATGTCCCCTTCTGTATAAAAAAATGCCCCTATTGCCATTTTTATTCGATTTTTTATAAAGATGAATTTGAAAAAGCATATATTGAAGCCATCAAACTTCATATAAACCTCTATAAAGAAGTTATTTCCTCCAAAAATATTGTCTCGATTTATTTTGGGGGAGGAACTCCTTCGCTTCTTAGCATAAAGGGCCTAAATGAAATATTAAAACAGATCCCTTTTGATAAGTCTGAAATTACAATCGAAATTAATCCGGAAGACATTACAGAAGAAAAAATAAGCGCATATAAGAGTTTAGGAATCAATAGAGTAAGTATCGGAGCGCAATCTTTTGATGATGATCTTTTAAAAGTTTTACAAAGAAGACATGATTCTAAAAAATCTAAAAAAGTAATTGATCTTTTTTATAATCATGGCATTAAGAATATATCAATTGATCTGATGTATGACATAATGTATCAGGATCTGCTTTCCTGGAAAAAAACTTTAGCCGAAACAGCCAATCTTCCTATAACTCATATTTCACTTTATAATCTGACATTCGAAGAAAATACTTTATTTTATAAAAATAAAGAGAATCTGTCAAAATTCTTACCTGATGAAAACTTAAGCCTCTCATTACTAAATTCCGCCATAGAAGAATTTGAAAAAATGGGATTTGAAAGATATGAAATATCGGCTTTTGCGAAAAACAACTTAAGTTCTGTTCATAATCTGGGTTATTGGCAAGGCAGAGATTTTTTAGGATTCGGCCCATCTGCCTTCAGTTATTTTGAAAGTAAAAGATTCAGGAATATTTGCAATCTGAAAAAATATTTAGAGTTATTAAAAGACAGCTTATCCCCAATAGATTTTGAAGAAAAACTTTTATACCCGGATAATATCAATGAACTTCTTGCTATAAACTTAAGAATAATAAAGGGCGTCGATATTAATGACTTTGAAAAAAAATTCGGGAAAATCCCCCAAGAAACTATTAGTATCTTAAAAAAATCTTCTTTGGTTGAATTTCAAAATAATTTCATTAAAATGAATAAAAATGGGCTTTTATTCTATGACACCCTTGCATCTGAGATAATCTAGATATTAAATAAAAAAACAGTTGGATTTTTTCCAATTATTAAAGGATCCTCTTTCCACTCCTTTATTTTTTTTGTAATAACTTTTTCTTCTTTTGCTGTTAAGCTGATGGCAATGCATAAATAAAAATCATCTTTTAAAGTATTTCTTAAGATATTAAGAAGTTTATCTGATCGATATGGCGCTTCTATAAAAATCTGAGTGGTTTTATTTTTCAATGTCTCATTTTCTAAGAATTTGATCTTCTTTTTAAGCTCATCCTCTTCTCTTGGCAAATATCCATGAAAAGAAAACTGCTGTCCATTAAGACCTGAGAGCATCAATGCTAAAAAAATAGAAGAAGGTCCGGAAACGGCCTTAACTTCGATATTTTTGGCCCTGGCATATTTAACCAGATTTGCGCCGGGATCGGCAATGCAGGGCAATCCGGCATCGGAAATAATCCCCCAATTTCCTTTGGCAATCAATTCTATTAATTCTTTTAATTCACTTTCCTTGGTATGCTCATTTAAAAGTTTTAAATTAATTTTTTTAGCTTCTTCCCTTTGTAAAAACCTAAATAGATAATTTCTTGCGTTTTTTTCATTCTCGGCAATAAGGCCTTCTAAAGACTCAATAATTGTTTTTAACTTTGGAGGAAAATAAAGATCAATATCTTGATTTTCATCTAAAAGATTTGGAAGCAGGATCAGAGGCATATGATGCTAAATATATAAGTTTGCTTTTAAATATATCTAATAAGGATAAAAAATGTAAATTTATACTTTTGGACAGATAATCCATTTCAAATAAAGCTTTTAAAGCTTCTTTGTAAAATTCAGTCCCATTTAAAGATACTATTTCTTTTTTCTTCTCTAAGGCTCTTGGATAAATTTTCGGAAAAAGAATTGGAATTTCATCCGATCTGTTATTTTCCATCAATTCAGCAATTTTATAACCTAACTGCAGCTGATACCTGATTGCTGAAATCAATAAATGAAAATTATTTAAATCAATATTATCCGAATTAAAATTGAGATTTCCCCAAATCATGTCATCAGCTATCTGCCAAATAGTTTGCATCGAGTTTGAATAACAAATGCTATTTACATCATCAAGCTCAATAATATTTTTTTCGCCAACATAGATAATTAGTTTTTCAACTTCCCCTTCAATAATTGCAAAATCCAAAGAAGTTTTTTCAAGCAAAGAACTTACAACAGATGATGAAATGCTTTTATTAAACTTTGAGCATTTTTCAATAACGTAATTTGTTAATCTTTTTTCTTTTTCCCAGATCTTTTCCTGTGATAAATCTAACAAGACCCCATTTTTTTCAATTGTGCT
Organism: Parachlamydiales bacterium; assembly: GCA_041661445.1. Classification (GTDB taxonomy): domain Bacteria; phylum Chlamydiota; class Chlamydiia; order Chlamydiales; family SM23-39; genus JBAZUK01. The sequence goes on along the minus strand of JBAZUK010000001.1, from coordinate 558,193 downwards.
ATATAAAATTGAAGCGCTCTGCTTATTTTGACATCCGATAATCAGATTTACATTGTTAGCTTTTATGTAATTGTTTAATTTTTGAATATCATCTTTAGAAAATTCCTCAATATCGCCAAGAATGATTAAAGGATCTCCGCCAAAAAATGAGGGGCTTTGATATATATTAATTATTTGATCTAAAGAATCTTCTTTCGAACATCTTGTTAAATTGAATTTTTTAATATTAATCTTATTTAAAATATATTGGAATATCTTTTCCCGCTCATAATTATCAGGTAAAACCACAAGAAATATTTTGAATTGTTCAAAACCCGGCGTTTCAAAATGTTTTTTTAAAGATTGAATATTTAAATGTTTCATAATTAAGTAACTTATATAAACACAATCCAAAAATCAACAAAAATGATTGACTTTGTTTTCTTTAAGTAGATAATTTATGCAAGGAGTCGAGATATATGTTTAAAAAATTCTTAAAGTCAAAGAAAGCAAAACCAAAGCTCACCAAAGACATAAAAGAAAAAGCAGCTGAAAAAATAGCTAAACCTCTAAAAGCTGATGTTTCTTTAGATGAAGTGCAAATAACTACTTCTAAAAAACTTACTGCTGAAGGTTGGCTAAGAAAACAAAAAAACATATAGTTATTAAAATGTTTTTTTTAAAAACTTTAATAACATGCTTGTTTAATATAGTATCTCTTGATATCATTTTTCATTGTTAAATTAATAAATATTGAAAATGCTGAAGATAGATTTAAAAGGAAAAAAAGCTTTTATAGCAGGAATCGGAGACGACCAAGGATTTGGCTTTGCTATAGCTAGAGAACTTGCAGAGGCCGGATGTGATATCATTATCGGAACCTGGACCCCAATAGTTAACATTTTTGAAACAGCATGGAAAAATAAAAAATTTGACGAATCACGAAAACTCAGTGATGGTTCTTTATTCAATTACAAAAAAGTTTATTCAATTGATGCCGCATTTGATTATCCCGAAGATGTTCCGCAGGAAATTAAAGAAAATAAGAGATATGCAGGACAGTCCGGTTATACTATTTCAGAAGTTGCTCAGAAAATTAAAAATGATTTTGGATCTATAGATATTTTAGTCCACTGTTTAGCAAATGCTCCGGAAGTTACAAAACCTTTACTTGAAACTTCCAGAAAAGGTTATTTGGCAGCACTAAGCTCATCCAGCTACTCTTTTGTTAGCCTTCTGCAGCATTTTGGTCCAGTTATGAATGAAAATTCAGCAGCATTGACCTTAACCTATGTAGCTTCGACAAAAGCAATTCCTGGATATGGCGGCGGTATGAGCAGTGCAAAAGCTGCATTAGAAAGCGATGTAAGAACGCTTGCTTATGAAGCCGGGAGAAAATATAAAATTCGAGTAAACTGCATTTCTGCAGGACCTTTAAAAAGCCGAGCAGCAAAAGCAATTGGTATGATTGATGACATGATCAAATATTCGAAAGCCAATGCTCCTATTCAAAAAGATTTATACGCTGAAGAAGTAGCAGCCTGTTCAGTTTTTCTATTATCTGATTTGGCATCCGGCATTACCGGAGACACTATCTTTGTGGATAATGGTCTTCATGCCATGGGAATGGCCCTTGATAGCAAATCTACAGAAAAATCAGAAGGACTTTAAAATTTATTAGAAGCTCCTTGAAATATATCGGTTAAAAGAGTATAAAAGTTCTCAAAAAATTTAAAAAGCCTAAAAAAAACGAGGTAATATATGACACAACCAATACAATCAAAATCTAATTTTCCATTTGTTGACAAAGTTGCTTTCTGGAAAGAAGATAAAACAGCAATGAAAATAGTAAAAGTAATTACAGCTATTATTTTAATTCCTTTAGCTTTTATAGCAGATTTAATTAATAAAGGAATTAATTATGTTTGGCCAAAAAAAGCTACAGAAGTTAAAACAGAAGCTAAAGAAGAATCAAAAGCAGCTGAAGCTACTAGTGAAATCTCAAAAGAAGCTGCTGGAATTGTAAAAGTAAAAAATATTTTTATGTCAAATAAAAATGCTATTGCATTAGCAGGCGCAGCCCTAGCTACAGCAGTTATCGGCTTTTATGCTTATTCAGCAATATAAGAATAATAATTTTAGAAAATAATTTTTAATTCTAAAAAAAACCTGAGGTTTAAAAATCTCAGGTTTTTTTTATGTTAAATAAAATTCAATAAAATATATCATATTGTTAAAAAATTACCTTTGATAAGGACTTGTTTATGAAAAAAATATTTTTGATTTTCTTTTTTCTATTTTCCTTCACATTATTTGATATAAAAATTTATGGAAACGAAAATGCTGCAAAAAATGAAAACTCAATTTTCCAGGATAACAATGAAAATTTATTACAAAGTACCAATCAGATGGATTATAAGCCTGCTTTTTTGAGAATGATTTTTATCCTGATAGCTTTACTAGCAATGATCTTTCTGGTTTTCTGGTTATTTAGAAAACTATCCGGCTTAAGAACAAGTCAAGCGAACCTTACAAAAAACATAAAAATTATAGAAACAAGAGTTATTAGTCCAAAATCGATGCTCTATCTGATAGAAATCAATGGAAAAAAGGTTCTTATTTCCGAATCGAATCTAGAAGTTAGAAAAATAACAGATGTTGATTAGATAACTTTGATATTTTTATCACTTAACATACCGATGGGCTGAAAACAAGGAGCCATATAAAAACTAATTTCATTTCTTTTATTGAACAGGTTCCCGATAAAGCTTAGCAGCTTTCTGTCTTTGAATTCTTCCATGTGCCTAAAATCATGTTTTACATCCAGTCCCAAATTCCAGCCTTTTTCTATTTTTGCAATCATTTTTTTAGCATTGTTAGGCGAAATAACTGCAAACAGGCAGGCAAACTGAATCGCAACAGCGAAAAAGGGTGCTTTTACGATATTTATTATATCTTCAGCTAAATACTCAAAAAGTATAATTTTAGAAACAACGTATTCTTCAAAAATTTTAATAATTCTTCCATGCCAAAAATCATCGAACATATTCAAACTGCTGAAAAAAAATGATTTAGTAAAGTCATATCCGATCTGACCAACATTGAAGGCCATTTTTGAAAACATGACAATTGGGTTTAAAAGAAAAACAAGAGTGATTTTTGCAACTGCATCATAAGCAGGATCGTTTTTATAACGCTCTTGCGTATTTAGGTCTATCAGCTGGATTTTTTTCTTTACAAAAGGCTTAGCATCGACATATTGAGTTTCATAAACTGCAACTCTTCTAAAATCTGAAAAAAAACAAGGACTACTTATGCTCATATATTTCTACTTAGTTGTTAAAATTTTTGAGATGATCAGGTCTATTAGATCGTTTTGATTACTTTCATTTCTCATATTATTTCTTTCTTAGCCAATATTCTTGCTGCAGTATCCAAGAGATCATTTTAAGTTATTATAATTGAAAAAATTATAATCAATCAAAAAATAAATAGCAAAAGACATCGAAAATATTTGGAAAAGATTTTAACTAATGCTCTTTGTTATTATTTTATATAAAAAAATATTGACGATCATTGAAATATCTAGCAAAATCACTTTTAAACACCTATATGTAAAAATTTTGATGCTTTTTTTTAAAAAATATTTGTTTTTGCTTTTTCTTATTCCAATCTATGCTTTCAGCCTGGAATATTCTGTAGTTTTTTTTGGAATAGGAGATAAAAACACTTTAGATGCCATAGAAAAAGTCTCTAACCTGATTATTTTGCAAAAAAGGCCTCCAAAAACTTCAAATGCATTAAGATATCGAGCAAATTCCGATATTGCCGAAATTAAAAAAATTCTACATTCCCTAGGTTATTATGATGCTGAAGTAAAAGTTGATTTAGAAGAAACAGAAAAGCTGATTAAAGTTAATGTTTTTATAACTCCTGGGACGAGATACACCATAAAAGAAATTAACCTATATAGCGACTGCATAGAAAAAAAGAAATTAGAAATAGCAAACGTTACCTTGAATGATTTAGATCTTAGAGTTTCAGATCCGGTAGTCACTGAAAACATTATCTCAAATCAAGACAAATTGTTATTTTTGTTGTCTTCCAACGGCTATCCCCTATCAAAAATAGAAAAGCTGGAAACTAAAATAGATCTGAGCGAAAAAACAGCTTATTTAGATTTTTGTGTACAAACTGGGCCTTTCAGCAAGTTCGGAAACATAAAGATCAGCGGACTTAAAGATATTGATCAAAGTGTGATTTTCAAGAAAATCAAATGGAATAAAAATCAAACATACGACGTAAGAAAAATCATTGAAACACAAAGAGCTTTATTAAAAACGAATTTATTCAGTTCTGTTGCAATTTTAAATGACCAGACCGTAGATAAAGATGATCAGCTTGGAATCAATATAAAGCTAGCTGAAGCTTTACATAAATACTTCTCGCCTGCAATTAGCTATGCAACCGTAGACGGGTTCGGAGCATCAATTGCATGGGGAAATCGAAATTTTAGATCGAGAGGCGAATTACTTGCCTTAGAAGCAGAAGTTGCTCAAAGAATATTTTTTGGAATAGCTACCTACAAAATAACTGATTTTTTAAAAACGGATCAGAATTATGTATTAAGGCTTGCTGCACAAAGAGAAAAAATACCTTATGTTTATCTGGCTTTTACATATTCAATGATAAATAGAATCGATAGGCTGATTTCCAAAAATCTATTAGTCTCTTTAGGCTTTAAAGTTGAATATGATGAAATTACCCATAGCGGAAATAATGGGGATTTTTTACTTTTAGGGGTTCCCTTTTATTTAAAATATTCAAATGCCAATAATTTATTAAATCCGACAAAGGGCAATACTTTTATCTATTATGCATCACCATATCAAAATGTAATCAATGAAGCTGATTTCTTTTTTAAGCAGACATTTACATATAACATATATCTACCATTTGGCAAGTCCGAAATCTTTGTTTTAGCTGTGCGTACCCAATTAGGAAATATGATAGGAAGCAGTGTTTTTAATATGCCGCTGACAAAGCTGTTTTTAGGCGGATCTGATGATGATTTAAGAGGATATAAATATAGAACGGTAAGCCCTCTGAATGAAAAAAGAGAACCTATCGGAGGCAAATCTGCCATCTATGTTTCCATTGAACCTAGATTTAAGATCACAAAAACCATTGGCCTGGTCCCCTTTACAGATCTTGGCATTGTTTCTTTAAAACAGTTTCCTGCTTTTGAAGAAAAATGGTTTAAATCAGTTGGAATCGGAGTTCGCTACTATTCATTTTTTGGACCTATCAGGCTAGATGTAGGCTTCCCATTGGATAGAAGAAAAAACATTGATCCAAGATACAAAATTTATGTAAACATAGGACAAACTTTTTAATGTTTATGAAGAAAAAAAGACATACAATCATTTATTACATTACAGTCTGGATTTTAATAATATTTTTTACAGCAATTTCAACTGCAATGATCTCTTTTCAGACGAATGCCGGGAAAAACAAAATCAAAGCTATTATTACACAATATTTCAAAAAACAGAAAATAGATATAAAGATTGACAAGATCAATGGAATACTGCCCTTTCAATATGATCTTAAAAATGTCTCAATCGAATATGATAATAATACGATTGCAATCGAGAAGCTGGAATTTAGGATTAAAATACTTCCTCTGTTAAGAAACAAGTTGGAATTTAAAACATTTCAGGCAGACACTATTAACTTTTATGCCCTTTTAAATACCCAATTGGACAGCTTGACAAAAGATAATGTGCAGGAAATTCCAAAAGAAAAAAACATTTGGATATCCCCTCCTTTTAAAATTACCTTTGATAAACTGCAGCTAAAAAGGTTAAACATAAAAGCTTTCGATTCTATAATCGCATTAAATATTTCAGGAGATGCTAAAATAGCCAAATCTGGAAATAAAATATCTTCCAACCTCAGAATCTCGCGCGAAGGTTATGAAAAATCCAATCTGAATATTTCTTTAAAAGCTGACAAATTAACAAAATTAGTTCAGCTCAAATCAAATGGTTATATTTTATCTACAAAAATCTTTGAGCCCTTTTATCAAAATGATTTTAATCTTTCATTTGATTTCGCAATTGAAACTAAGGTCAGTCTGATTAACTATCTGAGTTCCGTAAAAGAAAAAATAAGTCTTCCTAAAATATTAGGAAAGGCAACAGGGAATCTTTATAAGATTGAAAATGAAAAACTAAAGAAACCCATATTTTTATTTGATAAAAAATCCATGTATTTTTTTAATTTTTCTAACCATGATGATCTTAGGATAAATATTTCAAATGCATATTTAAAAAACGATATTTTTCAATTATATTTGGATGCCTTAATAAATAATGATCTTAATTTGGAAAAATCCAATCTGACTTTCAGAATTAACGATTTTAAAAAATTAAAAAATTCTGATCTCTTAGGATCATTAATCATTAATTCTTCGTTAGAAAAAGAAAAATTCTTAACAAAATTTAATTTCAAGAATTTCTCTTTCAAAAAGATCCCGTTTACAGAATTTGATGGGACTATTGATGGTTCCTATTTAAACAAAGTATTCAATGGCAATCTAACTTCCTCATTTTTTGCATTTGACCAAAAATTTGCAGTTTCAAGCGCTCTTAAATTAGAAAATTCTATAATGGACATTTCAAAACTAGATATAAACTCCCCCTCATCTAAGCTGTCTGCCGACTTATCCATTACGCCAGATTTGTTAATCAAAGGCTCCGGAAAAGCGCACTTTAATGATTTTCTTCAGATCCAAAAATTCTATCCGAACACAGCTTTTAATGGCATAGCTGACATTGCTTTTGAATTCAAACAAAAACCTGAAGAAAATTTTATTCAGAATTTGACTTTGGAAATTGATGCAACAGATTTAACATTAAAAAATATTTATTCTGCATCTTCTAAAAGTTTTATCAGCATTGACAATCCATTTTCAGATATCACATTTGAGATCAAACTAAATTTTAATGATATAATTTTCCATGAACTCTCTTTAAAAAATCTCAGTTTTGAAACCTCTACAAAAGATCAAAACTGGCCTTATAAATTATATCTACAAGGAGAATTAAAAAGTCCGCTTGAAATTGAAACTTCGGGATTTTTTAGAATCAATAAAAAAGAATTTGTTTTGAACATGCAGGACATCCATGGTTTTTTATTTACCCACAATTTCATCTCGCCCAAACCAATTATAATGGAAATCTCAGAAGATAAATTTTTATTAACTGATCTTTCCATAGAACTTTTTGACTCATCTATTTCTGCAGATATAGACTTTACAAATAAAAAATCAAAAGCAAAAGTGAATCTCAAGCATTTCCCATTAGATTTCTTATCTATAAATCCTCTAGATCTAGACATTACCGGATTTGTCAGCTTAAATTTTGAACTTGAAAAAGACAAGGAAATAAAAAGCTCGCTCTTGGCCGATCTGGAAAGTTTAACAATAACATCTTTAGGAGATGAACTTCCTTTAACAGCATCCGGCAAGCTAAATTCCAACATCAAAAATAATTACTTCAATTTTGAAAGTGATCTAAAAATCAGAAATTATGAATTAATATCTCTTACAGGCAAGATCCCTTTGAAATTTGATCTAGTAAAACTTAATGTAAAGCCCGATGATTCAAAAAAGCTGAATTTAGATATAAAATATAATGGCAAGGTTGATGAAGTCCTTGATTTTGTAAACATAGGTCCGCAAAGACTTGAAGGCGATCTGGAATCTCAAATCCATCTTTCGAATAAGTTGAAAGATTTAAAGATCAAAGGTTTTTGCAATTACAAAAACGGTTATTATGAAAACTATTATACAGGAACGCTGATAAAAGATATTTCCGCTAATTTTATTATGAAAAACGAAAAAATTACCTTAGAGTATTTAAATGGGAACGATACAATGCAGGGGAAATTATCTGCCAGCGGCATTTTTTCAATATCAGAAAAAGATCATTTCCCTTTTACTTTTAAAACCCAGATTAGCGATTTTCAATGTGTTGATTCAAATATAATAGCAGCCAAGGCAACTGCAAATCTATCGATAACCGGCAATAGGTTCTCATCTGCAGCGACAGGAAGTGTAAAAATCAACAATATGACAATGACAATTCCTGAAAAATTTCCAATTTCCATTCCAACATTAAACCCGATTTTTATTACAAATCAATATCAGGAAATTCCAAAAGAAGCAAAACCAGAGACTGCAATTTATCCAATTCACTTGAATTTTGATATTGATGCAACATCTCCCATATCCATTACCGGCCGGGGCCTTAGTTCCTCTTGGATGGGCTATTTTAAAATCGGCGGCACTTATATGAATTTCCAGACTATCGGTTCTTTGGATCTGATAAAAGGCGATTATAGATTCTCAAGCAAACATTTTGTTTTGACTAAGGGAAACTTAAATTTCAGCGGTCAGCCAAATGAAATGCCGATTTTAAATGTACAGGCCAAATTAAATCAGCAAGGCGTTGACATTTTAGCAAATATGCAGGGCCCTTTGGACAGCCCAAAATTATTTTTCACTTCAGAGCCTCCGCTTCCTGCAAGCTCAATCATGTCATTGCTTGTTTTCGGACAGGAATTGTCTGTCTTGTCTGAATCCCAAAAAATTGATCTTGTTGCGAGAATGACCCAAAATCTAGATACATCATCGGCAGCGCATGCTGAAGATATTTCCTCTCTTGGTCTTGATAGAATAGATGTAGCCGACACCAATGCAGCTGAACAGGCTGGGCTAAAATTCGGCAAATATATAACAAATGGTGTTGTAGTTTCATTCTCCCAGGGGGAAGATCAGGGAAGTTCAAATATTATTGTCGAAGTTGATTTAAAACGCGGTTTCATCTTTCAGGCAGAAACCCAGCAGCAAGAAGAGCAAGGCAAGTTTTCTTTGAAGTGGAGAAGAAATTATTAAATATATAAATAAATTATTTTAATATAATGTTTTGATAATTTATAAATATTTAACATCTATTATTTTATAAAACGATTTTTTATTAAAAAAAACAATCTATAGATTTTTATTCAATTTATCTTTATATTTTTATAAACATACCTGAAAATTTTTATAGGGAGATATTAAAAATATGGCAGAAACAAAAGTTGAAGAAATAAAAGGGTTTAGAAACTTAAATCCCGCTTTTGAAGCATTAAAATATAATAATCGGGTAAATGAACACTTAGATAACAAAGCCAGAAACCTGCTAGCAAGAATGCATGAAACTTCTGAAAAATTTAATTCTGTTACTGCTTTGGTAAATGAATTTAACGTACGCGCAAACAATGTTGAAACAGATAAGAAAATTACTTTCATTGATTTTGAAGGAAGCGAATTTCAGGAATTAATAGATCATCTTCATGACGAAGGAATTTTGACAGGTCAAAAAGTATACAAATTTGAGACAAAAAATGAAGTTGAGGCATTCAGAGCCAGGTTGGAAGGAATTCAAACTGAATTAAAGAACAAGAACCAAGAACCTCTGCTTTTAATTCAGCCTATATTGAATTTGCTAGAATTAATGAACAGAATTGCAAAAACTTTTGCAGATTTAGATGAAAAATTAAAAGAAAAAGCAAATAATATCAGATAGAAGAAAAATACATGCTGACTAATTATGTAGAAGAGTATTCAAAAGCAAAAAAGCTATATGAAAATGGATTATATAAGGAAGCAAAAAAGATTTTTGTTGACCTTACATTGAAAAATCCTTTTGTTTGGGAGCTTTGGTTTTCTTTATCTGCCATATACCAATTAGAGAACAATTATCAGCAGGCAATATCTTGCTACAATATCGCTTCGGTCATCGACCCTCAAAATCCGCATATTTATTTTCATTTAGCTGAATGCCATCTTTCAATAAATGATAGAATAAAAGCTTTAGATTACCTTCTTCTTTCTGAAAAAAATTGCAATGATATTATCTTAAAAGATAAAATTTTAATTTTAAAAGAACAAAACTACAACAACTAAAAAAGAAGAGATATATGGGGAATATTAAAGTAGACACTATTGAAGAAATAGATGCAGTTGAAAGATCAAAACGAGTTCAGGCCGCATATACTCCGCAGATTCAAAATTTAGATACAGATTATTCAACATCATTTGCATTAAACAAAATCAATCAATCCAGTCTAGATACTGCTCAAGAAAAGATCAGTAAATTCGATCCTGCTCAGATGCTATCCTCTTCTAATCCTATCCTACCGTCAATAACAAATGCTGAAGATAGAGCCGTTACAGAAACTGCAGATAGCAGAAAAGTTCAGGAAGCAAAAGCTCAAACATCAAAAAAAGCAGATGAATCAAAAGCCTTAGGTTTAGAAATTGCAAAAGCAATCGAGCGAAACGAAGTAATATTACAAGGCATGGTGAACATACTTGTCAAAAACATAAAAGTCCAAAATACTGCAATTGTGCAATTATCTGAAGAAGATCAAAAAAAACTGCAGCAGCTCTTAGAGCAGCTTTCCAAAAAAGAAAATGCCGATATGTGCAAACATCTTCTAAATATCGCTACCTCTGCTACCGCAATCACAATAGGATCGATACTTATTTCTCCACAGGCTATCACCGCTTTAAGTGCAACTGCAGCAGGCACAGCTTTATATTCATCAGTTTCATCTATCTGGTCTTATCTACTGATCTCATCCGGCATATCAAATTTACTTATCAATGAAGTTCTTCCAAAAGTCGGTGGATTTGAGAAAATAGCTTCTTTTTTTGCAAGCGATTCCTCTCAAAAGCAAAAAATTGCTGACAATATTCAAATTACAGCATCTTTAACCAATGCGGTTATGGGAGTCGTATCAAGTATTGCAACATCGCCTTTAATAGGCGCATTACTTGAATGGTCGCAAGGCTTAAAAGTTGTAAATACTGCTCTGGAATTAGCGTCAGGAGCAACAAGTATCTCAAAAGATTTTTATGAAAAACAATATTTTGATCTTCAGGCAGAGCAAACCCTGACAGAAGGCAACTTAAACCTTGGTCAGCATAATCTGGATAAATCTTATTTAGAACTTCATTCTCTGACAGACATGCAGCAAAACCATCACAAACTATGTTATAACATTTTTCAGACCCTGCAAAAAATCAACAGCAACAACTCAAGATCGGCTGGCACTCCTAATCTGCAGATGGCGCTTGCTGAAACCGCAGTTGAATCAATAAGGGCGCTTAACAAGGCATCTTCTTCAAAGACATTTGAAATTTATGAAGAAATGAAAAGATCTTCAGAGCAAAACGAAAATACTGCAAAAGCTCAAAAATCAAAAGCCATTCCTCATGGATGGTCTGCTCTTGTAACATTTGTTTCAACAGCAGCGGTGGCTGCATTATCAAACAATGGACAGGCTGATATTGCCAATATGTTAAGCTCAGTTTCTAAAGTTTTCCCTGAAGGAGCTACAATCTGGTCCTCTATCAAAGAAGGGAACGTAACGCTTTATTCGCAAGCAACCAGAATATCTGAAACTGCAGCTCAAAGACTTGCTCAGGCAATGAACTCAACTGAATCCTTGATAGTAAGAATAGAAGAGAATGCAGGAAGATTATTACAAAAAGAAAGCTAAAATAAATATTATTTTTTAATAATTTTTCTTTTGATTTGTAATTTTACTTTTTTTATAGTCCGGTTTAAAAGAAGATATTAAAAAATTATGTACTTACTTTTAAAAGATACCTTATTTACTTTTTTTGCCGGTGTTGGAGAATACATTCTTTTAATTAAAGATGTTTTAAAATCATCTTTTAAAAAATTTCCCAAATGGTCTCTTTTAAGAGACCAGCTTTTTGCAATTGGCGTATTATCTTTAGGAGTTGTTGCGATAACAGGCTTCTCAACCGGAATTGTGCTTGCAGCCCAATCGATTTATCAGCTCAGTTCTAAGGGTCTTGCCAATATCACCGGAGTAATGGTAGCAAAAGCGATGATCACGGAACTAGGCCCTGTATTAACCGCTTTTATGGTTACTGGAAGAGTCGGCGCCGCCATGTGCGCTGAGATTGGAACAATGAAAGTAACCGAACAGATCGATGCAATAAAATCCATGGCAGTAAACCCTAACAGCTATCTGATAGCACCAAGATTTTTTGCGGGAATAATCATGGTTCCCCTGCTCACATCTTTCAGTATATTAATGGGAATAGCAGGCGGATATTTGATCTCAGTATATTTTTTCCATTTAAGCGCCGTTATTTATTTTTCCTCTATGCCCTTACATATAACTTCATTTGATATTTTTACAGGACTTGTTAAATCGATCTGCTTTGGTCTTTTGCTGATTACCATCAGCTGTTTTAAAGGAATGAAGACCAAAGGCGGAGCAGAAGGAGTTGGAAAATCTACTACCAACAGCGTAGTTATCAGCTACGTATCCATACTTATCTCAGATTTTCTGCTGACAATAGCTTTAAACGCACTGCATTTGAAAATTAAATATGATTGGCACCTATGATAAAAATTAAGGATTTATGCAAAAAGTTCGGCAATAACGTTGTGCTGCAGAACCTGAACCTAGAAGTTAAGCAAGGCGAGATCCTGGTAATCCTCGGAAGGTCCGGGGTCGGTAAATCGGTTTTATTAAAACATATTATAGGAATTGAAAAACCAGATAGCGGTTTTGTTGAAATTGACGGCGTTAACATATCAGCATTACCCCCTGGCGATCTATACCATTACATCAAAAACATGGGCATGCTTTTTCAGGGAGCTGCATTATTTGATTCGATGAACCTTGAGGCCAATACAAGCTTTTATCTGAATCATAATGAAGATCCGATCCTTAAAAGAAAATTAAACAAAAAAGAAATTAAAGAAAAAGTGGCAAATGCACTTAAAATGGTAGGATTGGAAGGGCTTGAGGAAAAAATGCCCTCTTCTTTGTCCGGAGGCATGAAAAAAAGAGCTGCGCTGGCAAGGCTGATTGCATACAGACCTAAAATTCTTCTATACGACGAACCGACAACCGGTCTGGATCCGATCACATCACATCAAATAAATGAGCTTATCATTAAAACACAAAATGAGCTAAACGGCACATCGATCATCGTCACCCACGATATACATTCTGCCTGGTACATAGCAGACAGACTCGCAATGCACAGGGAAGGTAAAATAATTTACACAGAAACACCTGAAGTGTTTATTAAAATTGACGATCCTGATATTGCTTATTTAAGGAAGACCCTAACAAATTTTGAAAGAGGCAGATAGGAGAAATAATGACTGACAAATTAAAAAACGTACTCATTGGAGCTTTTACGCTAGTAGCAATAATGATAATTATCGGGTCGATACTATTTATGCAGCCCTCAATAGGTGACGGCAAAAAAACCTTGAATGTCAGATTTTCCAACATAGCCGGCATAAATATCGGTACAAGAGTTAATTTTGCAGGAAAACCTGTCGGCGAAGTGCTTGATATTGAAATTGTAAAAAATGCCAGATCCGATAGAAATGATGAAGACGGCAGAATTTATTGTTATGAACTCAAACTAAAGGTTGATTCCTCTGTTGAAGTTTTAGATACAGATGTTGTTTCAATTCAGACTACAGGACTTATGGGAGAAAAATCGGTCGGCATCATCCCTAAAGGCTCAACTAAAGATTCTCGGTTTATTACAAACGAGACGATTTATGCCAAGTCAATCGATTCTTTTGAAAATACTGCCGAACAGATAGCCCAGCTATCGGACAAAGCTGAAAAGGCTATTGATAACTTTAATGATTGGTTTGCTAAAAACTCAAATAATTTATCTACGCTGCTCTCATCCTTTTCAAACTTTATCCAAGATATAGACAATCAAAAAATTGTTACTTCACTCAATGAGTCCATCCATTCTTTTTCAAACAGCTGGGATGGAATAAATAAGGCAATTAAAATTATTGATGACAACGGAAGCTTCGAAAAATTCAATCTGATGGTGGATAATCTTACATTGGCCTCCCAATCCATAAATTCAGATGGAAAAGAAATTTTAGAAAATGTGAAAAATCTATCTTCGAAGTTAAATGATAAAACAACAGGCCTTGGAAAAATTATTAACGGCGATGAGATGTACTTGCAGCTAAATGCCATTCTTAATAAAGCCAACACCGTTTTTAATGACATAAATAATTATGGGGTTCTCTTCCAATATTCAAAAGGCTGGCAGAGACTAAGAACTAAAAGAGCTAACATTTTAGAATCGTTAGATTCATCTGTAGCCTTTAAAGGCTTCTTCGAAAAAGAGATGTCGGAGATCACCACCTCTTTAGGAAGGATAGATAGGCTTATCGAAAAAGCAGAAGATTCTTCAAATAAAGAAAAAATATTAAATAGTGAAAATTTCAAAAGAAACTTTGCTTACCTGCTCAAAAAAATCGAATCTCTGCATGATATCGTAAAACTCTATAACGAGAGTTTGGAAGATAAAAAAGAATAGATTTAATCTATAAATATTTATTATAAATTTCCTGAAAATAAAACCATATTTGAATAGTCCAAATCGCTTTAAATACAAGCTATTTAGAATATAAAGTCTGATCATTCAATATATAAGACCAGACTTTTTAAATAGTCCATTTGAGGATGGTAGATATTTATCGGATGGTCTGAAGCCAGACGGTGAAATCCGATAATCTTGATATCTCTTTTCGCTTCATATGCGGCAAAAAAAATTGTTTTTTTGAATAGTTCAAAATCAAAATAATAAGAGCAGGAGGAGGTAACTAAAACAGTTTTTGGTTTTGCTTTTTGAAATACTAAAGAATGAAGTTTTTTATAAGCACCTGATGCATTTTGAACATCCTTTCTTTTCTTCGCAAATGCAGGAGGGTCTAAAATTATTAAATCGTAATTCAGATCTTCTCTTTGTAAAAAAGAAAAAACATCTTCTGTGAAAAACCTTTGATCATCTAAATTATTTAATTTTAAATTGTTTTTAGCACAATCATTTGCCGTTTTAGAAATTTCAACGCTATCAACCAGTTTTGCATCATTTTTTAGAGCATAGATTGAAAATCCGCCGGTATATGAAAAACAATTCAATACTTTTTTGTTAGTTGAAACCGAGCCGACAAAAGCCCTCATTTCTCTTTGATCTAAAAAAAATCCGGTTTTTTGCCCGGTTGCATAATTCACATAAAACTTTATCCCATTTTCAATTACGGTAATATCCCCTGTATTTTCTCCGAAAAGATGATCTTCAAAAGGAGTTAAACCTTCTTCAGTCCTAGATGCAGACAAAGACTTTTCATAAATAGACTTTGTTTTAGGTAGCTCTGACAATAAGGTATCAATAATGAACGATTTTAATTTTTCCATACCAAGGGTCTGGACCTGGATTACCAGATGTCCATTGTAATAATCAACAATTAGTCCTGGCAGCAGATCCCCTTCTGAATTTATGAGTCTATAAGCATTAGTGATATTCTCATCAAATAAAGCTTTTCTAAAAGCTATGGCATTTTTGATATTATGAGCAATTGCATCAAAAGGATCTGCATTGGAAAAACAAAGCATTCTAATAGAAATGCTGGTTTCACTATTTGCATATCCATATCCTAGCAAGACATCATCATAGGAATATATTTTGTATATAGAACCATTTACATAATTCTCAGGAGAAAATTCAATTGCTCCGGAAAAAATCCAGGGATGCCTCTGAAGTAAAGATTTTTCTTTACCCTTTTTTAATATAAAACTATCTTTTCTCATAACTACATCTTAAAAACACCGTAAATTGAACATTTTATCATCTATTTCATATATTTAAAATCACATTCTAAAACACGAAAAATATTAGTTTATGTTTATTTGAATGCGAAAGAATGTTATATATTGAACGATATCATTCGGCTTTATAAATTAATTTTTAAACTAACACTTGTCTTAAATTTAACAAAAACTAAAAAAAGGATTTTATATGGACATCAAAAAACAAGATAAAAAAATAGATACTAAAGACAAAAAAAGCATGCCTCAAGCTCAAAAAGAAGAAAAACAAACACGTTCATCTTGCTGCTGCTGCTGCGGTTCAAAACCAAAAACAAAAGAAGTTAAAAAATCTAAATAAATAACAAAACCCCTAAAAAAACGTAAGTTTTTTTTAGGGGCTCTTTTAAATAAAAAAGCTTAATGTTCAACAACTTTTATAGATTTTATAAAAGACGGATCATAAATTGCTGACATTTCCTTGATTAATTTATCTTTGTAACTTAAAAACTCTAAATCCATCAAGTTTAAAGAAGATACTGTTCTAATTAAACATTTTGAATTTATAGCTCTCTCTCTTACAAGCAAGGCGTTTGAATAAACAAGCCATCTGAAATAATCTTCACTTTCTTTAATAAAACTCTCTTCCTTGATAAATTTCAAAAAAGCATAGAATGAAGCTGATGATGCCGCACCTAAATCTATTGAGTCTTTGCAAGTAAAGCTCATTACTTTCGGGTTATATATTTCTACCAATTTCAAAATCAAAAAATTATAAAATATCTCTATAAAATCAAGTCTGTTTTTTCTTGTTAACACATCTTTTTTGGTAAAAAAATATTTATGAACCAAATCTATTGCATCATCAATAAAAACACTTAGATCTTTTAAACTGAAAAGATATGAATTTTCATATTTATAAAGTTCCTTTTTTAATTCTTTTTTAAACTCAAGAGCGTTATTTAAATTCATATAAACTCCAGACTGATGATAAAAATCTGAATATTTATTCATGTTTACTATTGCAATATTATTCTTAAAATCAGATCGTTTTTGTATTACATCAAGAGCTTTGCATCTAGCAGATTCCTTGAAAGAATTCTGATCCTGTAAGTTGATAAAAAGATATTTTTCATTTTCATTAAATGATCTTAAAAACGCTTTAAATTCTTCTGTTATCTGGGCTGTGAGCAAAGTATCCTGCAGGGTCGGAGAAGGGACTTTTAAAATCATCAATTTGTTGTTTACATGATCAATTTCAAAAAATTTCATTGGAACATTATCTTGAAGAATAGAATCAAAGCCAACGATATTTTCTTCGTTTTGTCTTATAGCATCTAAAAGCTTCATAAGAGGACCGTTAGGGTAGAAATTTAATATTAGCCTCATGCTCTCGTCATTTTCTAAAACAGTGGTCCAAAAAGTTGCTTCTTTGGGATATTTATACTTTCTAAGTTCATCGCCCTTATTGATAAGCAAATGAATAAAACCTATCATTTCCTGTTTTATGCCTCCTAATCTTAAATATAAGTTTCTGCAAAGGATCTGGATAAGTTCTTTTATAATTTTTGTTTTTTCATCCTCAAGAGAGTAGGCAATAATTTTTTGATATTCATCTGATTGCACTATTTCTCTTAAAAATTTCTGGAAATCGTGAAAATATTCGATCGAGTTTTTAAAAAAGCTATTTGTTATTAGATTTTTAGGATTTGAGGCCAGCATTAAGGCAAATAAAGCCTTATTAACTAAAGAAATCAGTTCATTATCAATTTTCGCATGAACTTTTTCTTTATAGAATTTATCGATAAAATTAGAAGATCTGTCCAATATCTGTTTTGAGGATATCTGAAAATCCTTATCTAAAAGAACCCTAATTTTTAAAAGAGGATCTTCCTCAATGTTTTTTAAGCTCTTCTGATCATAATCACAGAAAAGTTTTATATTCCTGATGAGTTCCTGATCAAAATAAGATTTATCTTCTTCATCTACTAAATAAAAAAGTTCATAATCCTCATCATTTTTCAATACCTCAAAGTCTTTAAGCCCGCTTTTTTCTATATCTAATAAAAATGCCTTTTCGTTTTCTTTCCACTCTTCATCCCAAGCATTGGTCCCTTCTAAAGACTCCTTGAATTTTTTCATTATTTTCTCAAGATAAAACTCTTTTAAAAGCTTGAATTCCTCACAATCATTTATTTTTTCTATTCCTGGCTGCTTTGGAAGAAGCGAGATATACTGATCTATTTTATTTGCAGCTTCTGCTGCCATTACCATAATAGCCTGAAAACCCTTTTTACATTTAGGATCGTCCCAAACAATGAAATCCTTTTCATATATATCTTTAAGATATTCCAGAAGGACTTTGTAAGTATCTTTAACATTTTCAATCAGCTCTTCCGCATCTTCTTGAATAAACCAATTAATTGTCCGATAGCTTAATTCTTCATCCTGAACAACTATCTTATGCTTTTTTACCAGGCCGATTGGTTCATTTATATCAATTTTGATATTAGCTAGAGCGTTCAAATTAGCTAAGGCATCGCTTATAGTTAAGTCTATTGTATCTGCTATTCTCTGTTTCAAGGCTTTACCCTCATTGTTATTTTTTCTATTTGTTTTATTAAACTAACTAATATTAAATTAATAATTATTATTCAATATAATTACATAATTAATTAAGTTAATTTAATAATTTATAACTAAAAATAACTAAGAATTAATAATTAACAGCGGAAAGAAAAATAAAAAAAATCAATTTTGACTGAAATGTCAATCAAGGTATAAATATTTAATATTGTGACAATTACGTTAGAAAACAAAAAAAAGAACGCCTAACTAATAAGATAGGCGTTTTTTTCATATAATTTGATTAAAGATTATTGATTAACAACGTCTTTTTTATCTTCTTCAACTGTTGCTGGTTTAAATGGATTTATGCTTGATAAAAAACTTGCGACTCCTTGAGTTAAAGTTTCCCATCCTTGAGATAATGCATCTACCCAGGTAGTGAAAAATCCAGATGGCATAGGAATTTCTTCTTCTTCACTTACTTGCTCATCATTTAAAGATTGTAGTATTTCTTCAGAAATTTCTAAGCCACTCAATGCCACCGTTGTAGCTTCAGCTACCTTTTCAGTAGATTTTGCAGCAACTTCGGTAATTTTTTCTGACGACTCTTTAGTTACCTCTGTTACTGCTGCTTTTGCTGGTGATGTAACTTCTGTTTCGTCAAGCTCAAGCTCATCTGAAGTTTTAAGATAATCCTGTATAACTGGTAAAACATCTTTTTTTGCTACATTTTTAAGAGCTGTCTTACTTTCAAAATTAGAAGAAAAGCAATCTTCTGCAATGCCGCAATATTTTTTTAATTCAGCTACTTGTCTAGGATCGCCAGATTTAGTTACCATAAATTTGTAAGAACTATCAGCTTGTAGTTTTTTTTCAGTAGCGCCAATAAATATTTTATAGGACTTACTTTCCTTTGAATCTTCTACTACTACTAAAAACTGTTTATCTTTAGCACCTTTTACATTCCATTGAGCATATCTTGCACTTTTAAAATGTAATGTTGTTGTTGTATTACCCTGACAATAAAAGTTAGCATCATGAAAACTTGTAAAATTTATCTTTGTTGTTGTCATAAAATTATCCTCGTTTTTAAATTGTTAATCTTATAAAAAATTTTATCTTTCTCTCGACTTAAAATTTTTTAGCATTACTCTTTATCTTAATATTTTCTTAAAACGCAAAAACATATATCACAAAATTAGAATTTATTAAAATATTTTTTTTAAAAATTATATATTTTTTTTTACTTATAGTAATAATTTATTAAAAACTTATCCTTACAAAAACCTGTTTCTTATTGGTTTTTTATGATAAATTTATAAAATCTTAAAAAAGTTAAGGACTTCTTTCATTAAACCTAGAAAAAACACAAAATTAATATGACATTAGAGATTCAATGCCGTTTAATAAAACATTCATTCGCAAAGGTCGAAATAGGCCGAACAGCAACGCTAAAAAGCAGATATGCCACGCTTTGGTTATCAAAATGGCAGGTCAATGATAAGTTTTATCATGTTACTGTCTTGAATACAGAGGTCTCACCTAATGCTAACCCTAATCAAACTTTCAGGCAAATAAGTAGTGTCTTTTCAGGAAGAGACAAGACATCTTATTATCAAATTGATGATTTATCTAAAAAAAACCCGAGGAATCTGAAAGTAGATGGAGATGATTTTAACTATCAAATAGGTTTGAATAATTTTCAAAATTTAGAACGTTACGTTCCATTTGAAAATTTTGATTCTGAATCTGTTTTAATTGATCTTATAAAAAAAATTCTATCGAAATAAATTCAATAACAGATCAAGTTAATATTGAATTTCTAATTCTTTTTGAAGGATTTTAGTGAAGCTAATATATTTATTTGTAAATAATATTCATAAGTTTTTCAAAGAATAACAATATAACTGTTATTTAACAGTATCGCTATGTTTTTCCAAATGATCTTGTAATATTTTTTGTATTAAATCAATGACATTTGCCAATGCGAGCTTTTCAGATGTTTCTGATTTAGGCCACCGGACAATATTTTTTGATGAAAAACAATATCCCTGAGGATCTTCCAAATTCAATGTGACTACGGATACTGTATTCTTCTTCAAGGTTTTTTTTCCGAAAGAGCTATCCAGCTCTGTTATATTGTAATACAAATCAGAGCCTTGTTTAAACACTCCTTGATTGTTATTTGCAAAAAACGCTGTAACAAAAAGAGTTATTTTATCATTTTTTTTTAAACTTGAAACTTCCCATTTTGAATAAATGCCTTCAATCGCACTGCCAGCATCTTGAGAAGCCAGATTAATTTGCGCTTTTTCAAAAGAAATATTTTTAATTTGAAAACTCAAAAAAAACCTCCAATGTGCTAATTAAACTAAAACATCTATCAGTTAAAAATCGTCAAAAATGTTAATCTATGAGTTTATTCTTTTCACATAATTTTTAGAGAAATATTACAAAAATCAGATAAAAAACTGAAGAACCAAAATCTTGTGTTTATTTAAAAAAATTTAAAGAATTATTAAATTTTGATTTAAAATAATCCTTAAAATATATTTGAAGCTTCAAAATATTAAGGATTGTTACATGAAAAGAATAAATTTAATAATAATTTTAATGTTTTTTATTTTTTCAGTTTCATCTAAAGAATTAAAAAATGAAAAGTCCATATTAAAAACCTGCATTTATTCAGAACCTAGAAGTTTAGATACCAGAAAAACAAGCGATTATATCTCAACCCAGTTATTATTTTTATTATACCGGGGATTAATGCATTACAATTCAGACAATACTCTTGTCTGCTCATTAGCAAAATCCTATCATATTTCAAAAGACAAAAAAAAATACACTTTTCATTTAAAAGATGCTTTTTGGTCCGATGGTTCAGCAATAACGGCTTATGATTTTGAAAAATCATGGAAAACAATACTATCCCCGGCTTTTCCTTCTCCCTCATGTGAACTTTTATACGATATTAAAAATGCGGAAAATGCAAAAAAAGCCATAGTCGGCATTGATGAAGTAAAAATAAATGCTACCGATGCCAAAACCCTGGTAGTCGAGCTTGAAAATCCTTCACCTTATTTTTTATTTTTAACATCCCTGCCTACTTATTTCCCGATGCCTTCTAATATTATCGAAAAAAAAGATAACCTGAATGAAGAGGTGGAATTAATATACAGCGGACCATATAAATTAAAAAAATGGCTAAGAAACAATCAGCTCATCTTAGAAAAAAATCCTTATTTCTATAACAGCAAAAGCATTGATATTGACCTTATACATTTTTATGTTATTCCTAATGAAAACACCGCATTTCAAATGTATGAAAATAATGAAGTGGATTTTTTAAGTTCTTTTTTATCTCCCCTTACAGTAGATATTCTGGGAAAAGTATTACTAAGAAATGATGTAAAGGTTGTTCCCATTTTAGGATTTAGCTTTCTAACCTTTAATGTAGATATATTCCCTTTCAGCAATCCAAATCTAAGAAAAGCTTTCTCTTTGGCAATCGACAGAAAATCAATTGTGCAAAATATAACTCAGCTAGATGAAAAAATTGCGACCAGATGCCTTCCTTTTCCTATAAGTTCTGCTCAAAACAGCGAATTGATTAAAAGTAATGACAAAAAACTAGCTTTGAAATATTTCAACAAAGGCCTTGAAGAATTAAATATCTCAAAGGAAAATCTGAATATCTCTCTTACCTCAGGCTCTTACATTATTCATAAAAAAGAAGCTGAGTCCTTAAAGCAAATGTGGGAAAAGGCTTTTGATATACAAATTAAATTAAATATATGCGAAGATAAAATAGCTCTTTCAAAATTCCAATCACATGATTATCAGATCGGACTTGCCAGATTGATTATGAAATATAACGACCCGATTAGTATTTTTGAGAGGTTTAAATATAAGTTTCATCCCAAAAACTATTCCAGCTGGGAAGATAAAAAATATATTAAAATATTAGATTATGCAAAAAAAACCTCCGATGTAAAAAAAAGATCAGAATTAATTGAAATAGCCGAAAGCTTATTATTGGATGCAATGCCGATTGCTCCTCTTTATTTTTACAACTATACTCTTTTAACTAAGAAACGCATTACCGGATTATACAATAATTCGGTAGGAGATCTGATATTTGATGAAGTCAAGATGAGTGAAAGGTAATTTTATGAATTTAGATATTAGTAAAGAAAATTTCTCTGCAGAGCAATTATTTAAAATCGAAGCGGAATTTCTTATTCCTGTTAATTATGATCCTTCCAATTTTCAAGGTTTCGTTTCTTCTATGGAGAAATTACTATTCTCTTTTATACCAAAAGATATCCTGAATGATTTAAACAACCAAACTTCTCAAGAATCTTTAAAATCAACTTTTTTAAAAATTTTTCAATATCTTCCAATTATTTCTCACACTGAGATTCTAAACAAAGTACCCTTTTGTTTCTCTTTTTCAATCCTTTGCTTATCTGATCTTATGCAGGGGATCAACAAATTTAACATTGATATGCTTAACAAGTGGCTTGTCCCCGGAAAGACTATCGATATCAGCAGTCATAGATCCCTGCAGTTTAAGTTTAAGAATTTTACAAACAAAAGTTTTTATCTATCTGAGTATTTCATAAACATTTCCTCGGAAAAAGAATTGAACCTCATTAAAAAAAACTTATCTAGCTTCATCAATGAAATAAAACTGATAATTTTATCCGTCTATCATGCAAGGCAAATCATTTCAGTAAACAAACTCTCTAATGAACAAAAGTCTTTGATGATCAAGGAAAACCTAAGCTCTCTTTTAAAAAATCCCCTCGACAAAAACTGCGCATTTGATCAGATGGGAAACTTTGTTCTAAAACTATCCGAAGAAAAAAAATTAAATGAAATTCAGGAAAATCTAGCTTTTTTAATGTACAAAAAGCCACAGACTTTCGATAGGGACATTTTCAATTCACTGCATAATAAAAGCTTAATTTTCAGAGGCAATTTCAGCACCTTGAGAAAACCTAAACATCTAAGCAAAATACTTGCATATGAATATTTTTTCAAAAAGTCAATTGAAACGCTCGATGCTAATGTAACTACAAAAAAAAGAATTGTGAGCATTAAGCTGATTAGAACAACTTTAATTGGAAATCAGAAACCTGTCCTTGGGGTTTTAATAGTAATGAACCATTTAAATGAAAATGAATACTTCGAAAGAAATTATGTTTTGGAATCAATTACACAGATAATCAAAGATTTTTCATATGTTAATAATTCATATATGATTGATCAAAAAGATGACAAAAGCATTTCTTTTTATCTTGAGATTGAAAAAAACAATGGGAATTTTTCATTAAGTGAAATCATAGAACTTAAGAAAAAGCTTCCCGATGAGTTTAAAGAGAAAATGAACAATTTGATCAACCCGATTTTTCTTCCGAGAAATGAAGAGGAAATATTGAGAAACATCATCGTCCTGAGCAAACAGCTGAAATATGTTAAAGATATTCCTCAGATAATAATTTCATATGAAAAGCAATCATCAAAAGAGATGTTTTTCTTCGTAATTTTACTTAGACTTGTAAAAGATGGGATTCATTCGATAAAAGATCTGTTTTCATATTCTCAAACCTTTTTAAAATTCTCTTTAGACGAATCAAAAGTTATCGGTCTTTTGAAAAATAAGTACCCAAAAGAGGTAAATATTTTTAGAGTTTCTTTACCTAAAACTTCCTTTTTAAGACGCGATTACTCTTTGGATTTAAGAAAAGCTCGCCAGTCAGTGGTAAAAGAGCTTGGTAAGGTAATTGGAGAATTTAGGGATTTCAATGGCGGAATGTTATCTAAGCAATGCGAAGCGCTTGAATCTTTGAAAGCCCTAATGCCGAATCAGAAAAAATCTTCTGAGTTTTTATTGGAAAACTTCTTTTATTCGATTCGTCCCGGAATTATGCAAAGCATTCTGGAAGCTAATATTTTGAAAAAATTCTTCAATATGCTTGTTGAAGTAAGAAAAAAGAATTATGAAAAGAACAACTTTTTGATTATCACTGAGCAGGAAAGCAGACATTACTTTGTTATGATAAAAACCAATATCAACAAAAACAAGGAAGATGTAATTTTAGCCATCAACAAATTAAAATTTAAATCCTTTGAGCTTGTTTCTTCATCAATTGATATAAACGATGAAAAAACTTTAGGTTATATTCTTATCGGAAATGATCAAGAAAAAAGAGATCTTCTTTTTCAGGAAATACAAAAAGCGCTTCTTCATTAAGAATGATTTATCTAATTGTGATTACTCTTGCAGTATCATTAAAAAATCCTTTGACCGGCTCATTTTTATCATCGAGTAGCTGCAGCCTGAGATTATGCTTTCCTTTAGTCAATCCTAAAATATAGTAAGGGCTCCAGTTTGTTAGAATCCTGCTGGTTTGGTCAATGGTTATTTTTACTTTAAAGCCATCTGAGGATAAAACGCAGTTCGATAAATAAAAATCTAATAATACCGGCTGATTTTCTTTATAAGTTAAATAAGAAGATGGTTCATTATAAGTAACGTAAGGGCCTTTTAAAGACATATTTTGATTATTGAGCTTATCTTTTATGTAAAAATAAGCGGAGGCAAAACAGCCTTCTTCTTTTAAGCTCTCTCCAAATGATCTTGTGGGAAAGACCCTAATATAATGTTTGCCTTTGGATAGGTTGTATGGAATTGTGAATTTATACATGGACTCATAGTAATTTCCTTCTTCATCAAAAGGAGCAATCGAAGGACCAGTCCTTGCAAAATATTCATTATTATCGATCAAGATATGAATGCTTTGACCAAAATTATAATTCATTATTTCATTTGCTCTATCAGTTTCTGTCATATTGCCAAGAGGATAACCTCTCAATCTTAATTGAATCCAGGGGTCACTTTCATTTTCCACATCTCCATCTTCAGGAAAAACAATATAAATTTTAACATTTTCAGGCTGCGGTTCAGAAGGAACAGGAACGATTTGAATATCTGCAAATAAATTAAATGCAAAAAAAATGGATAAGCAATTAATTAATCTCATAAAACAACCTCATTAATTAATTTATCTATATCTATTTTGCTAAAGAATTTCAATTTTTTTTGAAAAAAACTTCTGAATCCTGCAGAAATCATGTATATCTAGGACAAGATTTTTGATAACCAAAATGAAATTTTATCATTTACTTTTCTTGAATAAAGCAATGCTCCATGCCCCAAACCATTTATAATATAATGCTTTTTATTACCGATAACAGCAGAATTATAAGGAATTATTAGCTGATCGGTTTTGGTCGCTATATGATAAAAATTAATCTCTTTTTCATTTTTTATTTTTTCTTTAAGATCTTTTATAAAAGTAGAATCACTTCTCATTTCTTTTGCACTGTCTCCTATACCAAATCTTGCCATAATTGTTCCTTTCAAAGGAGATCCGATAGTTATTACATCGCTGACAGTGTTTTTTTCGGCAATATTTAAGGCATAATAACTTGCTATAACCCCTCCCATCGAATGGCCAATCAATATCAAATCCTTACTTTTAGTTTTAGTAAGTATTTGATTTACTTTTTTATCCAAGGCTAACGCATGGTCGTTAATAGAATTAAAGGTGTTTTTTAAATTTAAAGTGAAAATAGGACCAAAACCTTTCTCATTTAGTTTTTTCCCATGATAGAACCAAACAAATGAATGGTGCATGTACCCATGTATTAGAAGTATAGGTTTTTGTTTCTTATTTAAAGACCACTGAAGATCCGATCTTGCAAATATTGGAGACAAAAAAAAAGTGATCAAAGCTATGAAAAACTCAATGATCAGATCAAAAATCCAAAGAAAAACAATTTTCATATTTTTATTCCTAAAAAAAGAATCTTAGAAATAACAAATATATTCAATAAAAAAACAAGAAAATCTATGCGTATCAAAAATTAAAAAATTTTTGATCTAAAGGAGTATGGTGATCAAGTTTTACAGAAAAAACATTGGTTTTTCATCATGCAATGGCAATTTAGAATTATGATAATTTCACGTAATCTTTTCAGAATAAACACCATATATATTAGCTAAAGTTATTAAGACATCATTCAATTTAATGTTCTTTAAACCCAAACTCATTAGATCGATTGAAGAATTATTTTTCAGTTCAACAAAAAATTTCTTCATATCCTGCTGGATAGATTCAGGCAAATGAACATGCGAATTTTCAGTAAGTAATTGATATAATCTAAAAACATCGTTTCTGTGTTTCCGAATATCTTTTTCATCAACATGAGTTCCAGTTTGAGATTGTGACAGAAGGTCTAAAAAAGCCCTAGCTTTTAAAGGAATAAGATGAGTCGGATTAACGATTGATAATCCTTCAATCTCATATTTTCCCTCATGAATGAATTTATAATAATCCTCATTTAGTAAAATTGCCGAAAGGCTAGAAATTTCTTCACTAACAGGAATCGGTGTTAAATGACTATCATTTTTTAAATAAATTGCATTAGGTTTTCTAGAAAACAATTCGAGAATTTCAGGATAAGTGGATTTAGCGGGATTACAAAATCGATAGAATATTTTTTTCCCATTGCTTCTCTGGCGAATTTGATAATCACCATCTTTTATAAAACTCCAGAAAACTTTTACAAATTTTTCTTCAAGCGATTCAACACATAAAACAATATCTAAATCTTTTGTAGCTCGAAATTGAAGACCTGCATTTTCCATAGACAACATACAAGCAACTCCTCCAATGAGGGTATAACACTTATTATAAGCAGAAAAATGCTCTTTAAATATTTCCAATCCTTTTACCACTTCATTTTCTCCATAAAGTTCATTACAGCCTTTTGTACTCTTTCATCTTCATTGTCTTTCAAACTAAGATACAAAGAGAGCGGATCTACAATATTATCTTTATCGAAAAGCTGGGGATCGTAATTCCAAATCTCTATCTGCATACTTGCGCCTTCTGAGATTGGAAGCTGTTTAATTGCTTCTGATTTAATTAAAGTTTTCCAAGTATTTTGAAAAACAGCAAAAACAGGACATGCAGGAGCATTGAGATCAGAGTGCAAAGATAGAGCGCTAATCCCTGCAATCACTGCCAAGGTCATAATTTTTTTAAAGGTAGAATTGCTTATTTGAATCCAAAGTATTTCTTTAATTGGGGTGTTTAGAAAAGGCATTGCCTGTTTCCATAAAATATCTTTTTCGGTCAGAAAATGAAAACATCGTTCTTTTCCTTTTCGAACAGTCTTGCCAAGGCCTGCCGCTTCCAATTCATTTAAGGATCTTGTCATGGTCATTCTAGAATAACTAAGCTTTTTAGCTAATTCAGAAGGTGTAAATTCTCTGCAGCCATGAAGCAATGCATATATTACAACTGCTTGGGCAGATGGTAATAAAGATTGCGGAACAATATTAGTTTTTGATGAAATTTTACGATAATATAGCCCTAAATCAGGAAAATACATTTGTGTATTTGGAATTATAAAACGAACTCTAAAAGACACAAGTCTCTGGCGAATATATGCAGGAAGAGCTTTTGCAACATAAATACAGCTCATGTTAAAAATTTTCTCAATTTGCACAACGTGTTTTGAGACTTGCGATGGCATAGCATCTTCCGGATTTCTAGCGACAGCTAAAAGATAAGATCTATCAAAAATATCAACAGAATATAAAAAGTATAAATTCTTTAAAAAAACCGGAAGATTATTTTTAGACTCTATACGCTTAGGGTTTACTTCAAAACCCCAAGCTTCGAAAAGAAATTTCTTAAGATCTTCAATCACATGCTTCATAAACAATAACTTTTTAATTGCATAATAACATTTATCATGTTATTGTGCAATTTATTAGTTATCTATCTTATAATAAGTGTTTTAAAAGATAATATTTTATCCTGATCAATATAAATTAAAAAAACCAATTTTTGTATGGGCTTTGGAAAAAACATCTTTTATTGTTCTGATTAGTTGGTAAATTCGATTGATCTAATTAACCTTTAATCCTGGAGGTTTATTTCTTTCTATTAAATATATTTTTTTACAAAAAAAAATATTCAAATAACAAAAATAATCAAATGATCTTATAAACCCAAGTAAAAAAACAGACGCAATTGCATGTGAATTTAGTAGAAAACTTTATGAATAGACAAATCAAATATTAGTAAATTTCAATCAATTACTGCCCATCACTTGAGCCAGCATTGAATGTGCTGTAAATTCCAATAGCTCCGATAGCCATAGCCAGAATCGGCATTGTTACTCTAAATACCTTTGTTTTAAGAGAAGCCATTCCAATAATATCTAAAGACATTTCCTTTAAGTTTTCATCCGATAACGACTCTATAATTTCCAAAGCTCTTTTCGAATTTCCGTCTCTTATATAATCCATCGCTAAATGGCATTTGGCTAGCGATATATATAAATTTCTATCCGGTTCAATTAAATTCACAAAGAACAATTTTTTTAATGTTACATTCGGCATTTTAAAAGCTGTTTTAATTGCACAGAACAACTTGCCTTCATCTTTATATTCCATAGCTGATCGATATAGACGCACCGATCTGTCAAACTCAAAAACTCGTCTTTCAAAAACTGGATCTGATATTTGCATACTTAATTTTGTTATAGAACTCATAATTATCCTTATATATAACTATTATTTAAATTTATTATACATATTATTATAATGCATTAATTAGTTTTTATATATTAATTAAATTAATTACATTAATTAAAATTATAATTTCACAAAACTAGAAAACATTAATTAAAACATATAATACTGACAATTAGATACTTGGGCAACAAAACGGGTCGTCGAAGAACATAAGCTTTTCAAACTGCTTTAAAACATCTATTATCAAAAAGATCTCTAAGACCATCATTGATTACTTGACTGCTTAAAGATCCAATTAACAAAAATAAAAAGCTATGTTTCAAGATTTTTGATATGAAATTTTAATGATTTTTTGTATGATTGCAAAAAATAATTGGATATCAAATGGCTCAGAACACAGAAAATATATTATACAAAAAACCCTGGGGGAGCTTTCAAAGCTTAAAAATTAAAGAAAACTGCCAGGTAAAATGGATCGAAGTCAAGGCTAATTCTAAAATATCTCTTCAAAAACATTTAAAAAGATCTGAGCACTGGATTGTCATAAAGGGAAGTCCTGTTATCACAGTTAATGATCTTCGAAAAAAGTATAATGAGAACGAACACATTTTCATTCCTAAGGAAGCAATTCACAGGATAGAAAATGAAAGCGATCAGACAATTATAATTCTGGAAGTTCAAAATGGGTCTTATCTTGGCGAAGATGACATAATAAGGCTTGATGATATCTATGGAAGAGTCTAATTTATTTTTGCTCAAGATCTTTAAATTTGATTTTATTCAGGTTTTGCATGGCATAATTAATTTCCGCACCAAATAAAAAAATCATCCAACTGAACTGCAGCCAGATCAAAAACAACGGAAGCGCTGCAAAGCTTCCATAAATTGCATTTAATTTTGTAATTCCAATTTGAGAACTTACATACATCAACTGGATTATTTGATAGATAAGAGATGTGAATAGAGCTGAAATAAAGGCATATTTAAATCTTACTTTTATGTTTGGAAGAAAACTATATAAGAATGTAAAAAGACTCAAGACCAGAAGATAGGACGAAATATTTAAAAAAAATCTTGTGTAAACATGGTTGCTGATCACATCTTTAGGAAAAAATTTGAATATATAAATTTTAAGAGAGATAAAAAACACCAAAAAAATCGGCATAACAAACATAAAAGCCAAATAGTTGCTAAGACGTCTTTTAAAATTCCTTAAAATTCTATTTCGCCAAATTTCATTTAAAGAAATTTCAAGGTTTGAAAAAACCTTTATAAAACTCCAGAAAAGAAAAATAATACCGATAAGCGCAATTAAAGAACTTTTAGCTGCATAAATTAAATTATCTGCAAATTCAAATATTTTTAGAATCATTTCTTTGTATTCTTCAAATCTTATCAAAAGTTCATTTGCCACATTTTCCTGGTAGCCGACATTTTTAGCGACCACAAATATCAAGGCAAAAAAAGGAACTATTGCCATTAATGAAAAATATGTCAGGGCAGAAGCCCTTAAAGACGAATTATGTCTGTAGAAATTATGAAATGCTATATAAAATAGCTTTGTTATATTGACAACAAAAGATTTTTTTTGGCTTAAAATAGCAAATCTGGGGCGGAAAATTTTTTTTATAAATAAGTTCTTAATTTTTTTTAACATAACTCATCCGCTTTTCTAATTCCAAAATGGAAAAATCCGGATCTAATATCAAGAAAAAAAATAAATATTTTTTTTCTTTCCAAAAATATTTAGTAAATAATATGTAATAGAATATAGAAGAACCTTAAGTAATTTGAAGAAAATCTTTTATAAAAGTTAAAAAACATATTCTGGATCCAGATGATGTATAAAAATAGAGAAGACGCTGCAGAACAACTCTTGACTTATCTGCAAAAATACAAAAAAGACCCTGCTTCAATAGTCCTGGCATTGCCCAGAGGGGGCGTTGTAATTGGTGATATCATAGCAAAGAAGTTAAACATTCCACTGGATATAATTATTTCAAAGAAGATCCCCTCTTTATCATCAGATGAACTGGCCATTGGCGCTGTCTGCGAAGATATTATTTATTTAAATGAAAAAATTTTAAAAGAACTTAATATTGCAGATGACTTACTTCAGAATCAAATTAGTTTAACTAAAAAAAGAATATTGGAGAAAAAAAAGCTGTATAACAAAGAAAATTCAAACCTTAATCTTAAAGACAAAACTATAATTTTAGTAGATGACGGAATAGCTACCGGAGCTTCTATAATTGCGGCAATAGAGGCAATTAAAGCTAGAAAAGCTAAAAAAATCATACTTTGCTCTCCGGTAGCTCCTTTTGAAGTTATCGAGGAGATCAAACCTTTAGTCAATGAATTAATATGTCCAATAATATCTAATGCATTTTATGCTGTTGGACAGTTTTATCTTGATTTTACAGAAATATCAGACGAGCAAGTCAAAACGATCCTAAAATAAGATTTGTAAATATTTTTTTTTAATTCTATCATATTTTATCAAAAAAAATTAAGGAACTTATTATGAGTCTAGATTATCAACCTCAAGAAAACTTAAATAGCACAAATTTTCATTATGCTCTTGTGGCAGCCACCCAAGTAAATCAGGAATCTAAACCTTTTAATCTTTTGTCAAAGCCAACAGATGCCGATTATAAAGAGTGCGCCTTAACAATTGTTTCAATTTTTGCTGATGGCTTCCAATGGAATGACATAGCGCAAATAATGAAACTTTCCCTTGAGTATTTAAATCATTATTATTCATTGAGTGCTGAAGAGAAAAAAGCCGGGGCAATCGCGATAGTAAACAATATAATCGACCTTACCGACACACCATATTTGCCCGATAATATTTTCGATCCCGTATTTAAAGTTGTAATGGAATCTTTTATTGAAGTAATCATGCCGTCTAACCAAAGTTCAGATATTGTTACAGCACCAAGATCAGGATCCATAACTGATAATGACATAGTAGATTTCGTAAAAAATTTAAAAGATGCATTTTCAGATGGAATCCAGGCAAAGGATTTAGCAACAGTTACCAATCTTTCTCTGCAATTCGTTAATCAATTTGCAAACACTTCAGCAAATGAAAAAAAACAGGCAGCTTCAAATATTATTGGAAACATTATTGATGAAATACCTTTAACTAAATATGTACCTTATTCTAGTAAAATACTAAAAAATCTATCTGATGGATTTATTGATGGGATGTTAGATTCAATACTTTAGAACATCAATTATTGTTATAATTGCAAATCCTGCATCTATAAAGATGCTTTTGCCTTTTTTATAGTGCAGGTTTTGTCTAAAAAAATTTATAAAGGCAATAAAGATTTTCTAAGAATTAGCCTGATAACTTTTTTCAAAATCATTAAAATATTTATCAAGAAGCTCATTAACAATAATTAATTTCTCAACGTCATTTTTTTCCAGATATCTCCTTAAGATCTTGGTAGCTTTGAGCATTTCTTTTTTATAACCCTTGGGTGTTTTTAATTTTTCATCAAAATACCATCGACCAATATCTATAGTCACAGCTTTATCATTGTACAAGCCCCAGTTTCTTCTCTTTGTTCCTAAATCGTCATCAATAATATTTTTTTTTGTCCTCGTGTCAACCATCTCTAAAAAAGAATATAATAATTCTATTTTGTGTTTGTCATCCTGAGATTTCTCATAAGATTCATAAAAAATATCACATTTTTTTTGTAAAATGAAAAAGATATCATTTAAATCCAGTGAAAATGATTTTTTGCATTTATTGGTAATAACCAGATCGTTTTGAAAAATATCTGTTTTGCTGGTATTTACATAAACTAAAGCAGATTCGTCTTTGAGGTTTTCAAAAGCAAGCTTGGCGGATGTTAGATTAAACTCAAGTTTTGTTATTCTTCTATTATAATGTTTTTGCCGCAAAGCGTCCAAAAACTTTGGAAGAGGGATGGAAGGGAAAAATATTTTTGAGTTATATCTTGTGGCATCAAAAAATTTTATTACATATTTTTTATCTTCACTTTCAAAAATAAAGCATTCTCTGCCTCTTGTCAGATAATGAAAGTTTTGGGATAAAATAGATTTTACTTCAGACATATTGCCTGAAAAATCAATATTTAATTGTTTGTTTCCATCATCAAAACGCGTTATCTGTTTTGTAGAAAAGCCATCGGTCCTTACAATTGAGATCCAGGTAAAGAAAATCACCAGTATGAAAAAAGTGATTTTTTTAATCATGATAGCCTCCTGTTGATTCAATTAATTTAATAAGTTCCCGATCGAAAAACTGTACATGTTCAGGAATATTTTTTAAAATCCATTTTCTTAAATAATAAGTATAATGAGCTGACTCTTTCTGTAAAAAATCTCTTTGCTCCAACCTCTCATCTATTGCAAATCTTCCTATGTCTATTTCAACAATTTGATCATCGATAATACCTAAGTTCTGAACCAGATGTCTATCATTGTTAAATACATTTTTTTTATAAATAGAGCTCAGGTTATAAAAAAAAGATTCTATTAGTTTTCTAGTGGCTTTGCGATCGTCTTGTGTTTTTTGGATTTTTAAATCAAACGGCTCGGCCTTTTTTTGGATCACAAAACCTAATTTATCCAAATCCAGATAATGGTTTTGACCCAATCTATCAACTACTTGTAATTTTTTGTCAAAAACCCGGGTTTTATCCAAATGCACATAAATGGTTGCGGTTTCATCTGAGAGTTGTTCGTAAGCTATTTTATAGCTGTTCATTGTTTCCTGGTATGATGTATTTATTTCATTTTTTAGTTTATTCATGTGATTATTTGATATTTTCAATGAATCCAAAAATTTTACAAAAAAAGGATCAGAATATCTATGAAACCGAATCAGCTTAATAACATATTTATTATCATCGCTAATAAAAACAAATGATTGCCTGCCCTTATTGAATAATTTATATTTTTGATCAAGAACACCCTTTATCTGAGG
Organism: Parachlamydiales bacterium; assembly: GCA_041661445.1. Lineage (GTDB taxonomy): Bacteria > Chlamydiota > Chlamydiia > Chlamydiales > SM23-39 > JBAZUK01. The sequence continues at coordinate 524,315 of JBAZUK010000001.1, read as the reverse complement.
ATTGACCTTCAACTTCACATTCCAATGATTCTGAAAAAATTCATTTGGCTCAATTTTATCTATTCGGAAACTAAAGGTAAAAAAAACCCAAGATTTAATGACAACAGCCAAAATTATGAGCACTAAAGAAAATTTAATAATCAATTTAGATATATTCATAACAAAATTATAGGTCATCAGACATTTTTTTTATCTCTTCATCTACATAAGTGATTAAAAACGGCGCATTTGTTTCCGCCCATTTTTTAAAATGCCTTACATATCTCATGAATTCCTTTTCAAATATCTCTTTTTCATTCAGCTTGTCTTTTCTTAAAAAACTCCCTAAATCCGAATGAATAACTTTGTTGTCGATGAAACCCGAATTTTTGATACAGTTATAATCGTCGTTTATGAAGCCTTTTTCATAGATGTCTTTTGTGGTGTAAAGAAAAGAGCGGGTTAAAATTTTTAGTTCCTTTTCATCTTTTTTATACTTATTGAGAATATTTTTAAAACTGCAAACTTTTTTTTGAACAACAAAACCCATATTATCTAGATCAATAAAATATTTTCTATGCAATCTATCTGCTATTTGAATTTTTTTATTTAAAAAATTTGTTTTTTCTAAATGTACATAAATAGCGGCAGTCTCATTTTTTAAATGGTTATTTGCGATCTGGTAACTATTCAAAGAATCTTTCAACAGTTTTGTTTTATAAAACTCTCTTTTGTTTTTATAACTCTGATTATAATTGATCACTTGAAGCCAAAGCGGGAGCTGATATCTGTGATATCTGATAAACTTTATTACATAATTGCCGTCTTCACTTTCAAAAACATATGTTTGACATCCCTTGGAAAGATACTTATAATTTTGATTGAAAACTTCATCAATCTCATCTAAAGGAAAAGCTTGGATCTTTTCGTTAAATTTTGGGTAAATTTTATCGATTCGAAATCCATCTGTAAAAAGATTATAACCTTTAATACAAAGGACAAGCGCGATTAAAACAAAAATAGTTTTTAACAGTTTGAGTATTGCTTTCATTAAAATATTTTTTTTACTTTATGCTTTTTTTTAAATGATATATTAAGATAAAGTTAGCAGTCTAGTTAAAAAAAAATTAGGGGGTTTTATGTTATTTATAGACACAAACATTCAAGAAATGCCAAAAACTGAAATAGTTGATCAAAAAACTATTAATTCAGTCGCATATCATTTAAAATGCTCAAGAAATAAAATGATCGCCGGATTAATAAAAATTCCTCCAAAAGATGCAAAAGTACTTCCTTATGCTGAGCTACCCCGAACTGCAGAAGATGAAAGAAAAATTACTGATATTGTTACCTCATTGGGAACTTACGGAAAGGTAACTCTATTAATGTACCATGAAAAAAGATTGATGAAGTATGGCGATGAAATAAGATATCTGCATCCATTAAAATTTATCGGTTATATCTTTTCTCATTCTGATCTAAAAGCTTTTATGGGCGTAGCCTTTGATGATTATTTTAAAAGAACATCTTTTGTCAAAGACTTTGCCATAACAATGGATACTTACGACTTGAAAAATCAATTGAAAATGTACTTGGAAGATTTTTCCAAAGAAGTTAACGTCCCTTCTGATAAGATTTCGCCTTTTTTGAAAAATAAAGACTGGGAAGGGTTGTTAAAGTTTTTAATAAAGTATTAAAAACCTAAAACACCACTTAAAGAAAAACCTTTTTGTATTCTTCAATGAATGTATCCGGATTAACTAAGGATGCATTCATTTTTTCTTTCATGTAACTGGCGCTGGCAGATTCCCATGCAGGAATTCCTTTTAAAAGCTTGTTTTCATTATATGGTTCTTTAGGTGAAAATTTATATTCAGAGTGAACGCAAAACTTTGCTTTTGAGGTTCGCATAAGCTCTACAGCAGTTTGCCCTCCGCTTCTGGTAATTGTAAAAACGCTTCTGTAAAATAATGAAGCGATAACATCCTCTTGCTGAAATGACATTGGAATTATTGTTAAATTTTTGGGGTATTTCGCGTCATTTGAAATTAAATTCCAGACTTTTTGAATGATTCCGTCTTTAAAAGCAGAGCAGTAACAAAAAAAATAAAACTTTTTATTTGTTGCCGGATTGTTTTTTAAAAAATCGATGAAGTTCTTTATGTAAGCAAAAACTGCATCATAAGAAGGCTGCGATCCTAAAAGAATCGTGCTGACAAAATCTGATTGCTTGATTGTGAATTCAAGGTTTAAACCTGCTACTTTGTATGAAGCGTCACTTTTATTGATAATGTTTTTTATACATTCAAGCTCCTGCGCATTTTCTGTTTTTATTTTCAATCCATAATCCCCTAATACAAAATCTTTATTTATATAATCATGAAAGGCCAATCTTATCGGATAGGAATCATAACAGACTTTCTCTATTGAAATTTTACAATATTTTTTCCAAAAATCTTCTTCAGTCTGATTTTTTTCCAAAAGAGGTTTAATCGTTGAAATAAATATCAGGCTCTTATCTTTTTTGGAAAGTCTTTTAATATTATTATAATAATGAGTACATTTTACGGTGGGAAGGTCAACAAAAACTTTTTTGAGATATAAATCCTTTTTAAAAAATCTATTAAAGATTCTAATAGCTTTTAACACTGCTGAAGTGCATAACGGCTGGGTATCGATAATAAAATCTATATCTTTTTTTATTAAAATTGACAAAGTTTGATAAAAAAATATGGGCCAAAAAATAAATTCAGCAAGCCTAAGACCTAGAACCAATGCTTTTAGCGTCTTTACACGTCCTTTTCTTTGAGAACTATTCCATGTGCTGATACAAAATTTGCCGACAAAACCTTTTAACCAGTGAATCATTACATCTTGAATAATAATATTAGAATCAGGATTTTCTTGAGCAATTTTTTGAGAAAGCGCTTTTGTAGCTTGCAAAAGTCCCGCTCCGCCTGAAGAAGTTATAATTAAATACTTATTATTTTTTAGATTATTTTCCATTTTTGGTACCATTTACATATATATTTCTTTCTAAAGATAAAAAAAATCTATGTCAATAAAATTTTCGTTTTTTAAAAATCTTTATTGCATTTTTTTTTCAGTTTTATTACTAAAAGTATTATGACCCTAAGAGGATTTAATGAAAAAAAGCATAATATTCATTCTGATATTTTTTTTAATCATCGTAGTTTCCTTCTTAATTTTTTTATTATTCTTATGGTGGAATGACAATCCAAAATTAAATAAAAAATCAAATCCTCCCATAGCCGAACTGTCAATAAACAGCATAAAAAACCAAGCTTCCAAAAATTTAAAGATCGCCTCTTACAACATTCATTTTGGAATCGGACTTGATATTAAAACAAAAGAAATAGATGAAGCCAGTTACATAAAAAGATTAAATTCGCTAGCTTCGGTCATTAAAAATCTAGATGCCGATATAATTCTCTTACAAGAAGTTGATTTTCACTCGAAGAGATCTTTTTTTATTGACGAGGCAAACTTTATAGCAAAAAAAGCAGGTTATAAATATATTGCAGAAGCCCCAACACTTAAAAGAAAGCTTCATATCTTCTATAATTTTGTTTGCGGAAAACTCGATTATGGAATCTGCATTCTTTCCAAATATCCGATTGAAACTAATGAACTAGTAATTTTCGATTATTCTAAGGAAATTCCATTTTATATTAAATGGCTATTCGATCCCCATGGTGCACAAAAGTGTACAATCGATCTTAATGGAAAAAAACTTGAAGTGGTAAATCTTCATTTAGATCCCTGGAGCCAGCTCTTAAGAGAAGAACAGATTAAGCTCATAAAAAATTTATGGCTAGATCATTCAACAAATCCAAAAATCGTTGCTGGAGACTTCAATACGATCTCTTATTATGACAAATCAAAAAAAGGCTTAAGCCAGCAGGATGCTCCTTGGTTTGTAGACAGGAAAAATTGGAATTTAAAAAATGAAAAAACTTTAAAAATGCTATTGAACATGGGATTTCAGGATGCTTTTGCCGTTAAACTGTTTTTAACGACAAAAACTCTTTTTACCTATCCTGCGGATAAGCCGAAAGAAAAAATTGACCATATTCTAACAGAAAATACGATCAAAATTATAAGAGGAATCATTTTTGATAAAGCAAAGACAGCCTCTGATCATCTTCCTGTTTGTGCAGAAGTAAAAATCGATTAACCGGCAATTATTCCGGCTACTGTCATTAATCCTAAAAGGTATAAAAGGTTGTCTAAAAAAAACAACTTCCAGTTTTTTTTGTATGTAATTAAATTAATAGCTTCATGGGTCAAAACAAAACCGACCCAGATTAAAAATCCTAAGAAAACCCCATCCCAGAAAGTTGTAACTTTCATAATAACTTCAAGCAATGCAATGAAATATGAAACTACTAGAAAAAATAAAAAGATAAAGAAATAAAAGTAAAGTGATTTGCCGTTAATTTTTCTAGTTATATTATGATAAACCTTTCCAAAAAGAAAATTCGAGTACCAAACAAAATAAAGCATCAAATATATTACGCTCGAAAATAAAACTGAGATAAAATCTATCTGATTCATTAACCTACTCCTATTGGCAAAGTTAAAATAGGTCCTGTATTTTCCCTTTTGCCTGATTGAATGTTAAAAAGTTCTAATAATAACATAAAAGTTTTTTTAGAGTTGATATCATTATCGCTAATATAAAACCAGCTGTTGCGATATTTTACTGCAATATAATAGTTTTTCGGCAGCGTATTACAATTCTTGATAATCAAAAGCTCTTTATATCGTTTTTTTGTCTTTTCACTTTTATCAGTTCTGCAATCTTTAACAGTTTTCTGCCTGACGTCGTCTTCAGGGACAAGAACATTGTTGCTTAAATAATACATGCAGGACAAAAGAGATCTGGGCAAAATCCCCACATTTCCTTTTTCATCAAAACCTTCATCGATATTAATTACATATTTTCCGTTAACCGGTTCTTTACAATTTAAGATCGCAGCAATTTCTTTTGCCAATTCATGGTTTGTTGGAAAAGCAAACTGCAATATTTTTTTATAACAGTCATTTTCTTTTATTTCTCTGATGCCAATTTGCAGCTGTCCATCCTTTTGCAGTTTTCTCATTAAATTCGATAAATAAAAAAAGTTCTCAAAATTACTCATTCTTTTCTTCTCATTGCAAATCTCTCTGGCTGGAAAATTTTGGAACTCATTAAATGAGTGTAGCGTGAGCAAAAATATACGATCGATGTCCCATCCCGAATAAATTAATTTCTGAATTATATGTACACTAAGAGGCTCCATTAATTTATTGTTAAATTCTTGACCTTCTAAAGGTATATACTGGATTGTAGGCTGCGTCTGCCATAAAGTCTCCCCTCCCAGCTGCATGGGATTTGTCTGATTAAAGCCGGGTATATTTACATTGGCAGCGATTGAATTTTTAAAAGTGAATGTAGATGTAACCGATGACACTTCTAAAAAAACAGGAGAATCAGAATACCTAAGTCTTACCAAATTCAAAAGCATCTCTTCTGCATTAGTTTTCTGCATCTCCATATTATATGCGGTTCTCCCGCCGCTCCCTTCCATCGCAACCTTGCTTGGAATATGGCAGCCAAAACAAAAAATAAAAATTAGCAGGAAAAATTTTTTCATAAAAAGATCTTCTTTCTTCATTAGTTTTAGATTTAATTGATTAGAAAATAGTTTTCAATTTTTTTTTAAATAATCGTTGACATATTATTCGAGCTTCACTAAATGAAAGGTAAATAGTTTTAAATTTCGGGGAGCATATAAAATGTCAGATGAAGTAAAATTTGGTGATACGGTTAAAGTTCATTATAAAGCGAGAACAGAAAATTTTATAATTTTTGATTCCACTATACAAAAAGATCCATTGGTATTCACTATCGGTGACGGACAGATTATCCCCGCTTTTGAAAAAGCTTTGGTCGGCATGAAAGAAGGAGAAAAAAAAACTATCAACCTTCAGGCAAATGATGCATTCGGCCCTTATCTTAAAGAGCTGATAACTACTATTGACAAAAGCCAGCTTCCTGCAAATCTCAGCATCGAAAAAGATCAACAGCTTCAAATTCAGCAGCCGGATGGACAGGTAATGATCGTAAAAGTAGTTGATATTAATGATAAGAATGTAACATTTGATGCAAATCATCCATTAGCGGGAAAAGATATCTCATTTGATATTCATCTTCTCCAGATTGTTTAATAAAATCATTTTGATAAAACTTAAATCGTTTTAAAAACATAAATAAGATTTAGGTTTTATCTTTTGTATCCGTCAAAAACATAAAATCATCTGAAACTTTTTAAGAAATTCTATTTTAAGTTCTATATATGACGATCTGAGTTTTAATCTTAAAAAAATAAAAAAAAAAATCGAAAAAAAATAAAAAACATATTTTTTTTAATTTAAATTTCTATTTATAAAACAAAAAAAAAATTCTTATTAAAATAAATTAAAGCAAAAAAAATAATTAAGAATTTTTCATCAATTATCAGAGTTAATTCGGTTTAAAAAAACAAGATAAAATTTGATAAACTTAACTAATTGAAAAAATTCTATTGATAAATCAACCATAAATCGGTTATAAGATTAGTTATGAAAAAAATATATGCATCTTGTAATTTGCATATATTATAAGGGCTTTAACTCAAAAGGAGAAAACAATGAATATAATGAAAAAACTTTTGCCCATTCTACTAGGCGCTTTAGCAATTTCAACAGCTAATGCCTATGACAACAACAATACTTGTGAACCAACACCTGCTCCGCAATGTTGCGATCCATGTGAATGCAAACCATGTGAACCTTGTGCTCCATGCTGTGAAGTTCCTGGAGAACCAACAACACCTGCATACAATCAGTCTGCTGCAATTGACGTTTGCAATTGCTGGGATTTTTATGTAACAGGTACTTTTTTGTGGGTACAACCAATTCAAGAACAAATGGAATTTGCTGCAACAACAAATGCTGATGGTGCAACAAGTTATCATAAAATGGACTTTGAATGGAAACCTGCTTTTAAAGTAGGTCTTGGATACAATTTCCAATATGACAAATGGGATGGTTTTGTAGAATATACAAGAATCAACTCAGAAATGCATCACAATGCAAAATTAGGAGATAACGTATCTCCTGTTGCTGGCTTTTGGTTACTAACCCAAACAAATCCAAACCCAGTTGATGAAATCAAAAATAAATGGAATTTAGATTTCAATACATTTGATTTCAACCTTGGTCGTGCATTTTGGAATGGAACAAAACTTTCTTTCAGATGCAACTACGGCTTTAAAGCTGGTTGGATTGATCAGAAAATCAACCAAGAAGAAATTGCTACAGCTGCGGCTACAACAATTTCAGGCGACTTCAAATCTGATTCATGGTTAATTGGACCTAGAGTTGGTATTTGCTCAAGCTGGAATCTTGGAGAAGGTTTTAGACTTTTTGGTAATGGCGCAGCAAGCGTATTTTATCAAAAATTCCATAAAATTTCTTGGAATGAACCATTAATTTCTGACACATCAGCATCTTTCGGTAGCGGAAGTGAGTCTTATGGTGTTATAAATTCAGCTTTAGAAGCTATGGTTGGTTTAGGATATGGAACATATTTTGACAGAAACAATTGGCATTTCGACCTAATGTTAGGTTATGAAGCTCAATTATTCTTCGATCAAAATGCTGCAAGACATATTGAACAACTAAAAAATTTAAATGTTACAAAACCAGGTAACTTAATGTTCCATGGTTTAAACATTACTGCTAGATTAGATTTCTAATTTAGTATTTTTTTGTTAAAAATTGCATAGCCGAAAAGCTTAACCGTTTTTCGGCTATTTTTTTTGTCTTTTTTTATAATATCCCTTCTTTTTTAGAACATCAATCGCTACTATTCTTTAGTTATTAAAATCAATTAAAACACAATCAAAAGTCAATTTAATTGTAATAAAATTAACTATTTGTCATTAAAATACAAATAAATATTGATTAAAATTATTAAAAATATATATTGAGCTAAAAAGCGAGAAAAAAAAGAAAAGTTCATATTTTTTTTTAACCAAATATGATCTAGCTTTTAAAACCATTAAACAAGGAAAAATAGTATGTTTCATCCAATAATTAGCCCAATAATTACTATCTTTGCAGGAATTTTGATCTTAATTTTCCCTGCAATATTGAACTATATAGTTGCTATTTATTTAATTCTTATAGGTCTCTTAGGACTAACAATGCAATTATAAATTAACAATGAAAGCCGACTCGTAAAACAGTTGTGCAATAATTAAAAAAGAAGCTAAAAGGTTTTTATGAAAAAATATTCATTATATCTAGTCTTAGCATTGAGTGTTTTCTCAATACTTCCTGAATTAGATGCTAATGCAACAAGACTTGAAGTTCAGGTAGGCGATCCATATTATGAAGATGATATTGTTTGGGGCGGTCCGGGATGGTATTATGGAGTATGGTTCAACTCTGAAATTGAATACGTTCAATGGCGTCGTCACAATCATCGATATCATCGCAGATATTATCGCGGATATAGAGATAATCATTGGCGATCAAGAGATCATCATGGAAGACATCATTAAAATAAAAAAGATCTAATGGTTCTTACATCAGTTTTATCAAAAATATGCTCATCATATTAAGATAAAATGAAAGCTAAGAAACATTAGATTTTTAATTAAATTTGTACTATTCTTTTAAGCTGCAGTATTTATCCAAAAAACTTTTTATGAAAATTGATTATTTAAAAAACCATAAAAACATGATACCTATTTTAGCAAAATGGAACTATTCCGAATGGGGTCATAAAACTAAACTAGATCTTCAAGATATCGAAAAAAAATACGAACAAACTGCCTTAACAAAGCAAATACCTTCTACATTCGTTGCGTTAATTAATAGAACAATTGTTGGAATGGCCAGCCTTTTAGCACATGATTGTAAAGCAGAACCTACTTTAACACCCTGGCTTGCGGCATTGTATGTTGATAAAGATTATCGAAAGCAGGGAATTGGTAAGGCGCTTGTGCAAAAAGCGTTATCAGAAGCTAAAAAACTAAATATTTCTATTCTGTATCTGCAAACAGAAGAAAAAAATCTTAATTTCTACCAAGAACTGGGTTGGAAGATGTATAAAAAAACAATTTGGCAAAAAGAAGAAATTATCATTATGTCATTTACAATTTTTTAAAATCATTAAAACATGATGTGAATAATTTTTTCAGAAGTTACGAGATGTTTTTTTCTTCTAATTTTTGCATCGCCTGCCATTCTTCAATTATTTTAATATCTTTTAAATCTTTTTCTCTGCGCATCTTATATTTATAATGCAAAGTATACTCTATTGATTCAAAAGGCAAACCATCAATTATTTCAGCGCTCTTTATTCTTTGAATTACTGTAGGCTCATCTTTTCCTTTCAATGGTGAATTAAATGAAGCTTCGCAAAATATTTCAATTCCCTGATTAGGAATGCAAATTTTTTTAATGTTGTTTTGCTCTATAACCGGATATTTTAAAATTAAATCGTTCCATAGGGAATCAGATACAATCATATCAATATCATTAATCTTTTTTAATTTTCTTACTCCAAGAGGACCGCTTCCTGTAATTGCATATTGATTAATCGGCAGATTTAATTTCCTAACAAGCTTAAATTTTTCCTGATTATTTTTAATAACATCGTCAATTTTATCTAAAATTTTATTTATGAAATCTGTTTTAGCCTCGCAATATTCCATTCCATCATCGTAAATTTTTGCTAAATCAATTTTTAGTTTTGCATATTCATTTCGATCATCTTCATGAGTTCTAAGCCAATCTCTAAATTTTAAATTCTTTTCGATATTTGGATTGTTTTCTTCAAAAATATGTAAATGAATTCTCGGCGTTTTTTTACAGAAATATCTTCCCATTTTAATGACCTCTCCCCTATTTTCAAACCCGATTTTTTCTAATCCAGCATTGTTGATTAATGACAAGTTTTTAACAACTGCTAAAATATCGACTTTAGCTTTTGCTTTTAGATTGGGAACTGAAGTTGAACCAAAATGATAAATAGCTAAGCAATTATCTCCTAAAACATCTTGAATTGTGTTAGCTTCTTTTTTATAAATTTTTATCCACTTAGGATTATACTCAACTATTTCTATCTCCATTAATAATTCCCTTGGTGGTGTTATTCATTTATAAAATTTGATATATTATCTTACGATTTTCATTAATAAATATCTAATGAATGTGAGTTTAGAGTTTACCTAGCTGACAATCAGTTATTAATTAAAATTATTAAGAACTCTAGAGGTCCCTTATTCTCAAGAGCAACCAACTATATAACAATATAAGTATAAACATGAGCATCACAAAAACTAGATATAAGTCCATTTTAACTTTGTGCAGAAAAAATTTTTAGAAAATTTTAGGAACTTCTTTGCTTTTTATTTTTTTATAACTTATTTTATTTAGAATGCTAAACTTAGGAAGTAAGAATGACAAAATTTATTGCCCCTTTTAAAATGGTTGAAATTGAAATTAATTCTCATTGTAACAGACAATGTCCATATTGCCCACAAGGAATTCCTGAATATAGAAAACCTCCAGTATTTATGAACGTTGAAAATTTTCAACATATAATGAATTCTTTAAAAAAAGCTGAGTTTTCAGGAAGATTGTCTTTTCATTTTTTTAATGAACCTCTTTTACATCCGAATTTGGATGAAATGATTATCTGTGCTAAAGAAATCCTACCTAATGCTCACCAAGTAATTTTTACTAATGGAGATTTATTGACCGATGAAACATTTAACAAATTAATAGCTTTGGGAGTTTCAAAAATTGTAATAACTTCACATAGTGGAAAAATCTATCCTCAAAGAGAAGGCCAAATTGTTTTAAAGCCTATAGATCTTAATTTAACAAATAGGGGTGGTAAAGTTTTAAAAAAAACATCAACTTTATCTATTCCCTGTTTTGCCCCATCAACCATGTTAATTATTGGTGTGAATGGTGATATAATTTTATGCTATGAGGATGCTGATAAAACTTTGATTTTGGGAAATATTTTTAACAACTCAGTTGAAGAAATATGGAATTCTCCTTTAGCTGTTAATGTTAGAAACGAATTAGAAAAGGGAAATAGAAATAATCAACAGGTATGTTGTAAATGTGATAATACTACTCACATAGACCCAATTGTTTATGACATCCACCCTTGAGCTTCAAACAACAAATTTTGATAACAACAGGAGTAATAATTTATGAATAATGCATGTAAGGAATCTCTGGCTATTTTAGGTGGTGAGCCTATACGAAAAAAAACATGGCCAAAATGGCCAAAAGCAACATTAGCCATGGAAAAAGAATTATTACAGGCATTACATTCAGGACGTTGGGCTATTAGTGGAGCATATACAGGTAAAGTTTGTCATGAAAGAAAATTTGCTGAAGCATTTGCAGAATATAATGGTGCTAAATATTGTATTCCAACAATTAATGGAACGAGCGCATTATTATTAGCTTTATTAGCTTTAGGTGTTGGTCCTGGAGATGAGGTTTTAGTTCCTGGTGTTACATGGGTTGCATGCGCTTCGGTTGTTACTACCTTAGAAGCTATTCCAATATTAGTTGATGTTGATAGTAAGACATTAACGATGTCCTTAGAACAAGCACGCAAAGCAATCACTCCAAAAACAAAAGCTATCATGTTAGTCCATCTTTACGGATCTGTCGGCTACTTAGATGAATTTTTAAATTTATCTAAGGAAATGAATATCCCAATTATAGAAGATTGCGCTCAAGCTCATGGAACTTGCTGGGATAACAAACGTGTTGGAACATTTGGTCATGTTGGGTGTTTTAGTATGCAACAATCTAAATTGTTAACAAGTGGTGAAGGTGGAGCTGTAATTACTAATGACTCAAAATTAGCCTCTTTGATTGAACAATTACGAAGCGATGGAAGATTGTTTAGAAATAATCCCGAAATCGGAAGATTGGAATTAATTGAAGTTGGAGAAATCCAAGGACATAATATGTGTTTATCTGAATTTCAGTCTGCAATTTTGCTAGGGGGATTAAAATCCTTAGATGAAGAAAATATGATTCGTCAAGAAAGAGCTAATCTTTTATCAAAACTATTAAAAGAAATTGGCATAGAACCCTTAGAATTTGACAAAAAGGTCACTTTTCCGACTTATTATAATTATGTTTTCAAATGCAACCTAAAAGACTTTGCAAATAATTCAATTGATTCAATTTCTCGAGCTCTTAGTCTTGAGCTTAATGCTAATATAAATCCAATTTACAAACCATTGAATAATCACCCATTATACTGTCCTACTCGCTCATCTCGCGTGAAAAATTCAGAAACAAGAAATGCTTTGGATCCTAAAAGGTTTTCTTTACCAAATGGAGAGGTAGCTAGATCAACTTACTTAACATTACATCATTCGCTATTATTAGATGATGAAGAAAGCATGTATGATATTGTTCGTGCATTGAAAAAAGTAATGGAAAATAGTCCTGAACTTTTAAGAACTACACAAGAAGCGTCTAACGTTGCTTTTTAAAGATAAAAAATTATGAAAAACATTTCTCATAACATTGTTAGTTTTGAAAAAAACTATAAAAAAAAACTCAATCAAAAAGTTTTTTTTACTGGATATGTTAATTCTTGTAGAAATATTGGAAATGTTATCTTTTTATTATTGCAAGATCAATTTGGATATATACAAGCTATAATCCAAAAAAACATACTAAATCGACAAATTATTAACTTTCTAACTAATAAACGGGTTTATATTTCAGGAATATTACGCCTAAGAGAACAAATCGCAACTTCAGAAAGATTATTGATTAACAAATACATCGAAATTGTTGTGGATGAATGTTATTTGTTAGATGATAAAAATGTTTTTTTATCATTAATGAAGAGAGATGAAGAATTTTTAAATATTCTAAAAACCAATAGTAATTTCTTAGTTAAAAACAATAATTTTGATTTTATGTTATTTTACACTGATTTGATTGATAAGATCCGTGGTTTTTTAAAATCAAAAATGTTTTTAGAAATTGATGCCGATTTTTTTTTAAAAAAGAAGAATTTAAATAATGAATCAAAAGAAAAAAACATCTCTTATTTAGAATCCTTAAAAACTCTGGAATCAATTAATAAAAATGGCTTTAATAGACATTTTCATTTCATGAAAAAAGTTGAAACCTTAACAAATTCAACTTTTGAGATTAGAATCGGCATAAATGGAACAAATTTTGCTGAACTTGTCTCTTTGTCAAAAAATATTATAAATATAATCTTAGCTTTTAATCGACTAAAAAAAATTAATAAAATAGAGCTTTTATCATCAGAAACAGCTTTTTCATTATTTGGTTCCTTAACACCAGACATAAGATTCCCTATTAAAATTTTAGACTTAACTGAATTATTTAAAAAATATGATTTAGCTTTTTTTAAGAACAAACATATTAATTGTATAACCTTTCATCTTGGAGATAATGCTTCTTATCATATTGAGAAAATAAGAGAATTTGTGGTAAATGAAACTGAAAATAATCTTCAATATTTATATTTAACATCGAATGAAATAGAGGGCCCTTTAAGAAGAGTTCTACCTTCCAATTTAATTTCTGATATTTTACAGATCACTAAAGCTAAATCAAAGTGGGTAATATTTTTTTCTATTAGTACTCTACAAAACCATTCGAAACAAACTTTGGGTTGTATTTTTTATTATCTCAGGCTCAATAAATTATTTAATTTAGAAGATCAAAAAGCAGCTTTTATTACTGATACATTTTTGAATCAAAATAATAACCAGTTAAATAAGAGCGGTTTTTTAATTTTGAATGGTAAATCTATTGGATATTGTTCTCTAGAATCAAACAAGTTGAATTCAACAGATGATATAAGTGTTTTAAATCATAATAAAGGTTTTATAGTTCTTAATCTCCGTGATCTAGAAAATGAACATAAAGAAAGCAATTTTAATCAATCTTTAAATCCAACTGAAAAAGTACCAAATAAAATTTACGACAAACAAGATTATGAAAAAAAAGATAACAATTTTGACATCAGCATTGATCGTATTTTGGATGAAACAATTCAAATTCAAAGTTTAGAAAAAGATGAGGTTCTTGGATTATTTAAACCTGACATCAATAATCCAAAACAAAATATTTCCTTAGAGACGATAATTGATGAATTTAAAGAAACTTTATCTCTTTTTGCGATGGATTCAAAAGATGTTTGTTTTTTAATCGATCTTCTCCCTAACAAAAAAACAGCTACACTAAATTTGCCAAAAAATGAATTTTTTCAATTTTTATGGTCTTTGTTGGGACATCAGCATGTTGTTGACATTTTAAGATGTAAAGAAGCTTCAATATTAAAAAAACTATGTGATTGGGGCATTATTACTGACTATCGTCAAATTCTCCTTTTTCATAAAAAAATGCTCATTAAATTAGAAAACATTCTGTTAAATGAAAAAGAAAACAACAAAGAGTATATCAAAAAGTTCTTAAAAATATTATTGCATAATGCTCCTAACGATTTTTCCAATATAATAAGTTGTCTTGCAGACATTTTAAATTCACAAAATAGTATTGATGAAAAGACTCATATTATTTTTTTAAATGCAGCAAAAAAAGGACTATCTACCACCTGTTTTTTTAAATTTTTTTATGAACATTTTAATGAGGAAAATTTAGTCAATGAATTTATAAGTACAATAAAAAGTTTATATTTTTATATCCTTCCTAATAAATTGATTGATCAAAATCAAGTAATTAAAATATTTTTGGAAAAACTAAAAAATCAAAATATAATTTTTAATAATGCAAATCCGGAAGATATTTTTCATGAAATAATCTATTACTTTTTTAGACCTGTGAATATGGACCTTGAATCATTAAAATCTTATTTTTCTCAATTAATAGATTATTCTTTTCATATTAATGACTTAAAAATTAATTTTAATGGTAAAGATTGGGATCCAATCGAAATGTGTTATTATTTTAAAAACAAAACCGAAAATGGTCTGGAAATCTTAAAAATTTATCCATCAAAAAACTTTGTTTCTTTTTTTGCAAAAGCCTCATCTGGAATTTGTACTGCAATTGATTTAAATTTATTTAAAAGAGAAGATCATTTTCATTTTAATCTTGTAACTAAAGAAAACCGTGTTATCGGTAATATTCAAGCATATGTGTTTAATAATGGAATGAAAAAAACTCTTTTTATAAGAGGGATAAACCCATCATCAAATTTTTTAAATAACGAAAATGTGATATTTATTTTACACTCAGTTATAGAAGCATGCATTCAAACAGCTCAAAACAGCGTTATTGATGAATTGTTATTATGCCCATCCCTTGGTATTTGGCATGTTGAATCAAGTAGAATAGAAATGATTGCGGCTTTATCAATTTATTGCAAAAAACTATCCACAGCTCATTTAGAAAAGCCCCTACTCTTATTTAATTTCGCAAATCAAGACAAATATATTAATTATGGATATACAATTTGGAAAAAAGAAAATTAACAGGGATTTTCTATGAATCTTGTTGCTGCAATACAAATGAATTCAGGTGATTCAGTTAAAGTTAATTTGGCAAGAGTAGCTCAATTAGTACAAGATAGCGCCAAAAAGGGCGCTCAATTGATAGTATTACCAGAAAATGCAGCTTTCTTCGGAAAAAATGAAAAAGACAAGTTTCTTGTCAGCGAAAAATATCAAAATGGACCAATTCAAGATTTCATGTCGAAATTAGCAAAAAATCATAATGTTTGGTTAATCGGTGGAACAATTCCAATAATAGATGAGGAGAATGGAAAAACATTCTCAAGCTCCATCGTTTGGAATGAAAAAGGCGAAATTGTCTCTCGTTATGATAAAATGCACCTATTCGATGTCTTTGTTGATGAGAACGAACAATACCAAGAATCTGAGGCTATCACTTCCGGAAAAAAAATTATTTGCATTGAATCTCCATTTGGTAAATTAGGTTTATCTATATGCTATGATTTAAGATTTCCTGAATTATTTAGAGCTCAGGTTCAGAATGGGGTAAACATTATTAGCATTTCTTCTGCTTTTACAAATACTACTGGAAAAATACATTGGGAATGTTTAATTAAAGCAAGGGCTATTGAAAATCAATGTTATGTTATAGCTTCTAACCAAACTGGAATACATCCAACAGGATTTCAATCCTTTGGTCATAGCATGATTGTTGATCCTTGGGGCAAAGTACTCGCGTCGCTTGAAGAAGAAGAAGGGGTAGTTTTAGCGGAAATAGATTTAGAGTATCTTAAAATTCTTCGAAAGAGATTCCCCGTATTAGAGCATCAAAAAATTTTTAATATTAAGTAGCTGATAGGAAAAAAAACTAAAAAGAAAAAAATTAAAAAAAAATTAAAAAAAGTTGGCGTTATTTATTTTTTAACATTAAAATCTTTTTAATTTTTATAGTTTTATAAAATATAATCTTTGTATATGAAAAATTGAAAAATTTAAGGTATTGGAATTTATGACACAAAATGCTTTTATCCAGCAAATAAAGATGCTTAAAAACAATAATGATAAAAGCAATACTCCCTTCAGTCATTCAAATTTAAAAAAAAAACCGGAAAATTTAATGCTCTCTACAATGCTGTTTCGAAAGCATAATATTATTTTAACAAAAGATATTTTCAATGAAAAAAACTTCGCATTAGATAATCTATTAAGGGGAAAATCACCTTTATTTATTTTAAGTGAAAAAATATGGAAATTATATGGAAAAAAAATTTCAGTTTTTTTACAAAACAGAAAAAACATTTTTGATTCACAACTCTATGTCACAAAATCTGGAGAAGAAAACAAAAATTTGCAAACAGTTATATCTATTTGTGAACATGCAAATAATATTGAACTTAAAAGAGACCATCCCATTGTTGCAGTTGGTGGAGGCACTTGTTTAGATATTTGCGGGCTTGTAGCCGCTTTATTCAGACGTGGAGTTCCCCACATTAAGATACCAACAACTTTTGTTGGTCTTATTGATGCTGGGATAGCAACTAAAAATGGAATAAATTTAGGAAAAAAGAAAAATTTATTAGGAACCTTTTATCCACCAGAAGCTTCAATAATAGATTCAACATTTTTAGCTACATTACCATTAAGATACATCAATTGCGGTATTGCCGAAAGTCTTAAGATGGGTCTTATAGCAGATGGTAAATTATTTAAATTATGGTTAGACTTCGGCGTGAAACTGCAATCTTCATGCCTTCAGCAGCCTGAAAATATTAATGACGAAATAATCCGACGTTCTATTGTGAGTATGTTAGAAGAGCTTTCAGATAACCTATATGAACATAATACTTACAAAAGAGCTGTTGATTTTGGCCATTCATTTAGTCAATACATAGAACAATCATCAAATTATCAAGTTTTACATGGTGAAGCTGTCGCGATAGATATGGCTATATCTTGCCAAATAAGTTATTTAAAGGGATTAATCGATCAACAAACTTTAGAAGAAATACTAAATCTTTTCACGACATTGAAACTTCCGATCTTTGATCCTGTTTTGAATCTTGAACACTTATGGGCCTCACTTTCTTCAATTATTGCTCATAGGGGGGGGAATTTAAATTTGGTCATTCCATGTAAGATAGGAAGTTGTGTATTCGTGGAAAATTTAATTGACTTAGATAAATCGTGTTTATCTGAAGCTTTGAATAGATTGGAGATATGTTACAATGAAAATAGGTGTTACTCAATGGACTCTTGATTGCCCTTGCGGACCAGAGTCTTTGAAACGAGCTCACACTTTAGGATTTTCTTATATACATATTAATGCTGGATTGCCTGATGAGCAATATTATCTAGGCAAAAAAGAAGCAATTAAAAAGTACAAAGAAATGGTAAACAGATTTAATGTTTTTATTACCGCTATAGCATTAAATTCTTTAGAAATTTTCGGTTTGTTAGTAGATAAAAATGGAAAAATTGATGACTATCTAAAAGAAATCATAAACTCTGCTGTTGATGCAGCAGAGGCTTTAGAAGTCCCAATTCTTTATTTTCCAAGTTTCAATAAAAGTGAAATTAAAAATATCGAAGGAAGAAATAAAACCGCCGAAATTTTAAAATATGCCTGCGATTATGTAATAAAAAAAAACCTTACAATTGTAACTGAAAACACTCTTGGGGCTGATGAAAATGAATTTTTAATAAATGATGTAAATAGAAATAATCTACGTCTACTTCTTGATACACAAAATCCAATTCTATGGAATCATTCAATTAATCAAATAATTGATAAACTTCATTTTAAATTAACAAATCAAATTCATATAAAAGATGGTCTAAATAACATTATGGGTAATGCTCGTTTAGGAGAAGGTAATACTAACTTAAAAACCACATTAGAAAATCTTTATCAAAAAAAATATAATGGGTTATTAATTTTAGAAAATGATTATAGCCAAGATGCTTCAATTAGAATACCTCAAGACTTCGAAAATCTATCAAACATTTTGCAACTGACTTGTGGAAAGAAATATGCAAGAGTTTGATCAAAATAAGACAAGATGGATAACTCAAAAAGGTTATTTACAAGGATCTTTTTGGACAATATTATGTTGTTTAACAAGTAATTTGAATGATATTTTAATGAAAAGCACAGGATATCATTTACCCCCTTTCCAGATTGTTTTTTTCCGTTCTTTGTTTGGATTAATTTTTATTTCTCCATTAATATTTTCAAAAGTCAGTTCATTAAAAACTCAAAATATTAAAATTCATTTTAATAGAATTATTCTTGGTGTTACAGCAATTACTTTATCTTGTTATGCAACGACCCTTTTTTCCTTACCAGAAGTTACTGTGCTTTCATTTTCCCAACCTCTTTTTTTTCTCCCGATGGCAGTACTATTATTAAAAGAAAAGTTAACCTATCAAAGACTTCTTACAAACATTTTAGGATTCATTGGTATTGTAATAGTACTAAATCCAGAAAAAAAAGACTTTTTTTCTTTTATTACACTCGTTCCGCTTGCAAGTGCCTTCTTGTTTACTTATTTAGATATAATAAACAAAAAATTACTCATTTTAGAAAAACCGTATACTTTATTATTTTATTTCAATCTTGGGACTACTATTTTAACAGGATTTATGTCAATTTTCACTTGGGTGACCCCAAATTTTCATGATCTTTTTTTATTATTTTTGTTGGGAGCTAGCGCTACATTTATCCAAGTTTTTTCTTTTATGTCTTTGTCTGCAACAACTATTCTTTCACTTGCACCATTGAGATATTCTGAATTAATTTTTTCATGCTTTTTTAGTATTTTAATATTTAATGAACATCCTACTTCTAATGTATTATTCGGAAGCATATTAGTAATCGGCGGCGTGCTTTATGCTACATATAACGAAGCTCTGAAAAAAAGAAGCTAAATATTTATTTGCCTTTTCCCGCTACAATCAGAATTCTTTTCGTTGAATCAGATACATCCGATAAATGAAAACCATCTATACCATATATAGAAATACTTGAAAATCCGCTTTGGGTTAGCCCATCTTTTATCTCATCTAATTGAAAAGCTGACATTACATGTTTTTCTTCCCATCTTTTCCAATCTTCATTTATTTGCATAAAACCGTGAAATGTCTTAGTTGCAATTTTTGTTTTTGAATCCCAGGTAGTTTTTGTAGCAATAAAATGCCCAGGTATGTCCGTATGAATCTGATCTTGATTTCCCCAACAAGTTCCTAGCCCCAAAATGGTATACATATCAAAAACAAATAATCCCTTATGATTGATTGAATCAAACACTTTTTTAAACACATGGAATAATTCATCATTATTTTGCATAAAATTAATACTATCATACATACAAGTCACTAGATCTGCTTTTCTAATAACAGAGAGATCTTTCATATTTTGCTGAACCCAATCAATATTATATCCCATTTTTTTTGCTTTTTTTTCGGCCTCATCAAGCATATTCTTGGAAATGTCAACTCCCATAACTTCATACCCTTTATTTGAAAAATATAAACACGCAGTGCCAACCCCACATGCAAGATCGATTATATGTTTAATTTTCAAACCTGAAGAAGATGTAATATTCAATATCAAATCAGCCATTTTTTCACTAAAATATGCTTCACTTGTAAGAGAATAAGGAAGAGCAAAGTTTGAATAGGGAGCATTGGAGGAATTTTTCATAACAAATAACCTTTTTTTTCTTTCTCATTAATTTTAAATTGTTTTTCTTAAAAGACAAGATTTAAGAAAAAAAAATCATCAAGTAGATTATTTTTAATCTAAGAACCACTTTTTAATTTCAATGCAAAAAGTCACAATCAATTCACGTCGTTTCGCTCCACCCTTCACTATATCCGCACCCAGCTCTTTATATTAAAACAAACACCAAGAAAAAAAACACTTAATGTGTGAAAAAATGAAATTTGTATAAAATTATAAATCAGCAAAAAACAGTAAGAAACAGTTTTTAATATCTTTAGAAAATTATCATTGTTAGATTGATCATTAAAACTCATTTACTTTTAGGTCATAAAGTTTTCTCATTGGCCGTCGAAATAGCAATTTTCCATTCTCCCTTTTCTAAAAAAGCCTCAATTGTTTGTCTTTTCGCTTTATTAATCAAATTGGGATAAGATAGTTTTTTCCTTTTTGAATATTCCGAAAGAGAAACTATTTCATATCCTTCCAGATATGCTAATCTTTTGTAATAACTATTGGTAAGGGCTTTGCCAACGATATTTTCCATAATAGCCGTTTTATTATTCCAATCGAATTCATTAAAAGCCTGGTAATAATTTTTTCTATCAATAAATTTAATATTAATGGGAACATACCCCTCTCTTATCAAAAGATAATTATTGATAACTCTGCCAATTCGTCCATTACCGTCGCAAAAAGGATGTATGTATTCAAAAGCTAAATGCAATTTAGCTATACGTTTAATAATGTTTTCAGAGTGGGTTGAATTATATTCAATCAGCATTTCTTCAAGGCGGCTAATCACTTCCTTGGGATTAGGTGCAATATGACTTCCCACACGTACAAATTCATTATCCTTTCTAAATCTTCCAGCTATATCATCATTGATGTTAGAGAGCAGTATTTTGTGTAAAAAAAGCATAGCATTAAGATTCAATTCCTGTTCTTTTGCTTTCTTATCAAGATATAAAACAACTCTTGCCAAGTTTTTTGCTTCAAACATTTCTCTTATAGAGATGAATCTGTCACAATCAATTTGATTTAAAATTTTGTCCGTTTCTTCTAAAGTTAAAGTACTGTTTTCAATAGCATTAGAATTGTATACATGTTCAGCGACTTCTGCTTCGGAAATAATTTTAAGCAATTCATCTTTGCCGGCAGCAGCTTGGAAATATCTGGCACGAAGAGCATCAATTTTGTTATAAATGCTTAAAATTTTAACCATATGAAGCCCATTAATTTATTTTTATAATATCATAATTAATACTATTTTGTAAACATAAACGTTAAAATCATTTTTTTTAACATTATTTTAACGTTTTTGATCATAAAACAGTTATTCGTTAAAAAAAATATATAAATTAAATATATATTAATAAAGTTTGTAATAGTATCTGACCAATCAATTCTAGCTATTTTTTCTCGAATAAAACATTTTCCTGGAAATCTTCATGACATAAAACAACATTTTCAAGATTAGCTCTTTTTTGCTGCATAAAAATAGTACTAAAAAGTGGGAGGGATTCTAACCCTCGATGATACAATTGAAGATCAGACACATACGAAGGAAAATGAAATCATCTGCTGGCACTATTCGCTTGCCAAAAGAAGACATGTTAAGGGAGTCAATCTTTTATCCTCGCTCGTTATTAACTTTTCAATACCTATGATAAAAAATTGTTAAAAAGATTTTTAATCTTCTAATTTTATACCCTGTGTTTGATAAAAGTTTAACAGATAATCTCTCATTTCTTGATCTTTTTCGGATTTCTCCAGTGTATTTTGCTCGTCACCTATATGTCTTTTCTCAAGTTCATCTTGGATCATTTTCAGACGTTCAGTATAAGGCGGATGATCATTTACTAAACTGATAAAATTTCCTTCACTATTAAACAGTTGGGGGTATTTTTTTGAGAGTTCTTTATTCAGCTCAACAAAAGTGCTAAACATTCTTTTTCCAGCAAGTAATTCTTCAGGTGTTGAGTTGGTTAATGCAAAGTTATCAGCTCTATACTCTGTATGTTTTATAAAAGCTTTTCTAGTCAAAAATCCTGCATAAGAAGGGATGGCAGCCATTGCAATAGAAGTTGGAGTAGCTGCCCACCATGGCGAACGGGACACAACACAGGATTTTAAATATGGGACAGCGAATGCAGCAACAGTACTAGCAAGAAAGGCTGCTCCGGATGTTAATAAATTATCATTATGATAAATATGTGAAGCTTCATGTTTTAAGTTAAAATTCAATAAATTTGGATCAAGAGAAAAAAAATCATTATCACAATAAATGTTTGCACAAATACTAGTTCCTACATTAGCAGCAGGGTCAAATTTTTCTACTCGATAGATAAAAATATTTTTACTTAAATCTTTAACTTTATCATAAAGATCTGGTAAAAAAAATATTAATGATTGAGTTTCTCCATCTCTTTTACGATTTAAAGTAGGTCCAATAAATTGATAGATTGCACCAAATCCATAAAAAATTGATGGGGTCCATTGAAAATATTTTGACAAATAATAAGACATAATTAACTCCTAATCAAAAATATATATATAAAATCTAAGAAATCCGTTAAAAAAATGATTATTTTCTTCTTATGAAAGAATAAAGTTGCCAAATTGTTGCCGAATTTCAAAGTTTCTTCGATATAAAACTAGATAAATTATACATAATTTAACCTTTAAAATAAATAATTATTTTATTAATCATTAATAGTATAAATATTTAATAACATTTAAAAAATTAATTTATACTTTTCTTGGATTTTGTTGCATAAGACGACCATCCCCAAAAGATCTGGCAATCCCTAAATATTTTTTTAATTTCACTAAAAAATTTTTGAATAAAATTTTTCTTCACAGTATAATTTCTGGCATGAAATGTAAATGCCAGAAACGGCCTCAAAGTTTCGAATATAGCTTATTTTATTTTTGCTAATGCATAAGATGAAAATTTATTTAACGATCAATTAATTATTGTTTAGGCGTATGTGTGGATCAAAAAACTGAAAATCGGAAGAGGAGGGATTCGAACCCCCGTTGCCATCGCTGGCAATTCTGTTTTCAAGACAGACGCAATCAGCCGCTCTACCACTCTTCCAAAAAAGATATATTATATTATATAAAACTTTAAGATAATTACAAGCTAAATTGTTCTAAGAACCTCATATCATTTTCAGTAAACATTCGAATATCATTTATTCCATACATCAGCATAGCAAGTCTTTCTACACCAAGTCCTGCAGCGTATCCGGAATATTTTTCAGGATCGATGCCGCCTGCTTTTAAAACATTAGGATGAATCATTCCCGCTCCAACAACTTCTAGCCAACCTGAATTTTTACAAACTTTGCATCCTTGTCCTGAACAGATAAAACATTTTATATCAGCTTCAACACCAGGTTCTACGAAAGGAAAATAACTAGGTCTGTACCTTGTTTCAACTTTCTTGTTAAACAATTTGAACCAAAATTCATCAAGAGTAGCAAATAGATCGGAAAAAGTTACATGTTCATCTATGTAAAAAAGTTCAATCTGGTGAAAAAAAACATGAGATCTGGATGATATGTTTTCATTTCTAAAACATTTACCGGGAGCTAGACATCTAATAGGAGGTTTAAATTTCTCCATTACTCTTACTTGAATATTGCTGGTATGAGTTCTCAAAAGAAGATCATCTGTAATATAAAACGTATCCTGCATATCTCTAGCAGGATGGTCCTTAGAAAAATTCAACGCTTCAAAATTGTAAAAATCACTTTCCACTTCAGGACCAGTTTCAGTTGAAAATCCCATTGAATTTGCGATATCTATCATTTTATTTAAAACTAAAGATACAGGGTGAGATTTCCCCCAGAAATGCTTTCTTCCCGGAAGAGTAACATCTAGATATTCATTTTGAACTTTGCTGTTTTCTTCTTCTAAGGCAATTCTTTTTATAGAATTTTCCAAATGAGAAGTAATTTCCTGCTTCAGATCGTTGATCAATTTTCCAAGAAGAGGTCTTTCTTCTGAAGTTGCATCTTTTAAAAAAAGCATTAATTCCTGAACAAGACCTTTCTTGCCAAGATATTTAATTTTCAGATTTTCTATTTGTTTAGCATCTTTAGCTATTTTGAATTCATGTAAAAATTTTTCTCTAATATCATTAATTTTTGAATTCAACATAGATTCTTAAACTGTTAATGCTTTTTTTGCTTGAGATGCAATCTCATTAAATGTGTTCAAATCATTTAAAGCCAATTCAGCTAATACTTTTCTATTAACAATGCAATTTGCTTTTTTCATTCCGCAGATCAATCTGCTGTAGCTGATACCATTCATTCTGGCCGCACTGTTGATTCTGATAACCCATAGCTTTTTAAAATCAGCTTTTTTCTTTTTTCTGTGGATATATTTAAAAGATAAAGCTTTCATCACAGCATCTTTTGTTAGACGAACGTGATTTTTTCTATCTCCATAAAATCCTTTAGCTAATTTTAATATGCGTTTTCTTCTTTTTCTTGAAGCAACTGCACATGTAGATCTTGTCATTGTATTATCTCCAATTTATTAAATTTTTAAATAAGTCCCATCAATCTTGAATAAGTTTTTAATTGTCCTTTATCAACCAAAGCCTGTGATCTTAATTTTCTTTTTCTCTTTGATGATTTTTTTGCAAGCAAATGTCTTCTGCCTGGACGGGTTCTTTTCAACTTTCCAGTTCCTGTCTTTTTAAAACGTGCTACCACGCTTTTTTTTGTTTTGATCTTTGTCACTTTTCTCTCCTTATCGTTTTTTGCTCACCGGAGCTAAAACAGTTGATATACTTTTTCCAAATAATTTTGAAGGGGTTTCTACTATTGAAATATCTTTTAAATCCTCAATCAGTCTTTGAACTACTTTCTCTCCTAATTCGGTATGAAGCAGTTCTCTGCCCCTAAAAACACATGTTATTTTTACTTTAAATCCTTTTTCCAAAAACTCTTTCGAATGCTTTTCTTTTGTTAAAAAATCGTGTTCATCAATGTTCGGTTTAAATTTTACTTCTTTAACTTTCACCTGGTGCTGCGCTTTTTTACTCTCTTTTTCCTTTTTCACCTGCTGATATCTGAATTTATTAAAATCAATTATCTTACAAACCGGAGGCTCGGCATTTGCAGCAATTTCCACTAAATCCAAACCTTCTTCTTCAGCAAGAGTCAATGCATCTTTAAGAAGCATTATGCCTAACTGCGTCCCTTCGCTAGAAATAACCCTTATTTTAGCTGCTCGTATCTGTCTATTAATCCTCAAACAAAACCCTAAGTTAAAATTTTATATATATTCTATGCAAAAAATATATCAATCAATCATATGTTTTGCAAAGCATTTTAGTATAAATAATTCAATAATTCTTTAAAAGATAAGATTTTATCTTCTAAAAAAACGCTTATAAAAAATTATATTTATATCCTTCAACTGGGATATAGCTGACTCGAACAGCTGACCTCCACGATGTCAACGTGGCGCTCTAACCAACTGAGCTAATATCCCGCTTTATAATGGTAAAGTTTATTAAAAGAAATTATTTGTCTTCAACAAAAATAATTTTTATCTAAGCCTAAACAAATTTATTTAACAAAAATATAATTTTTAAAATTTTATTCTATGGTAGAATTCTTTAAAAAGTTTAATTTTTATGAAAAATAATTTATATAGGTTCTCCCCTCACCTCAAGATTTCTCATGAATATTGGAAAAATTTTTTGAAAAAAGATCATATAGCTGTCGACGCCACCTGCGGCAATGGTTATGACTCTCTTGTTTTATTAAATATTTTACTCAAACCGTTAAATGGTCATCTGTTCTGTTTTGACATACAAAAAAAAGCAATCGAAAACACTTATGTGCTGCTAAAAGAAAATACTGAACCGCAGTTTTTAGAAAAAATTATTTTTCTTAATGAGTCGCATGAAGATTTTTCAAAATTTATCAAAACTCCAATCAACCTTTTTATATATAATTTAGGATATCTCCCAAAAGGCGATAAAACTCTTACTACCAAAAAAAATTCAACACTTAACAGCATTAAATCTGCAATGCAGCTGCTCGCTGAAGATGGGGCTATCAGCATTATAAGCTATCCAGGCCATAAAGAAGGTGCAGAAGAAGAAAAAGAGCTAATTGATTTTTTTGTTTCGCTGGACAGGACATCTTACAGTGTTTGTTATCACAAGTGGTTAAATAAAGAAAAAGCACCGTCATTTTTTTGGATTGAAAGAAAAATTTCTTTTTAAAATCATTTATATAGTAAGAATTAAATTTTAAAACTTTTTTTGATCAAGTCTAAAATATAAAAGCTGCCGCAGACCAAAATGATCTCATTGTTAATTACTGCAAGATCTTTTGCATCGTTTATGCATGATGGAATGTCCTTTTCTTCCTTGAAATTCTTAAAATTAAGTTTAAGAAAATTATCGCTGATGACTGATGTAGGAGCGGATTTTAAATATTTTGCATTAATTATATGAACAAAATTTGCAAAAGTTATTAAAATTTTTAAACAGCCATATATGTCCTTATCTTTAGAAAACCCTAGAACAACTCTTATTTTTCTCCCTGGAAAGAATTGATCTATCGCTTTTTTTAGCTCGCAAAAGCCGTCAGTATTATGCGCAGCATCAAAAATTACTGTACCCGGCAATAAACTTGTAAAAACTTGAAACCTGGCCTCAGGCCGGGTTAAAATAGCAATTTTCACAGCATTTTCTTTAATTTTGTAAAATTTATTTATTATATCTAGTGACATTTTTACTATTTCATTGTTCTGATCATCAAAAAAGCCATCGATCTTTTCTGCAATATACAATGGGCTTTTTTCTTCTTTTGCCTTTTTAACAATCGGCATCAAATTGGCTTTTGATCCAATAACAACAGGGATGCCGGATTTGATGATCTGGGCTTTTTCTAAAGCAATACTGTCTAAAGAGTTACCCAACAGGCCGGTATGGTCCAAACTGATAGAAGTAATGATGGATAAGATCGGCTTAATTATATTTGTAGCGTCATATCTTCCGCCAAGACCTACCTCTATAACAGCAAAATCGACTTTTTCATTTGCAAAATATATAAAAGATAAAAGAGTGGTTATCTCAAAAAAATTTAAGTGAATATTTAGTTTTTTTTGAACGGCTGAAATTTCTTTTAAAATTCTATAAGCTTCTTCAAGAGATATTTTTTTTTCGTCCACTACAATTCTTTCAGAATAACAAGATATGTGAGGTGAAGTAAATAAAGCGGTTTTATATCCTGAAATAGTTAGGGCTTTTGCAATTTTTGTTGTCACTGATCCTTTTCCATTTGTCCCAGCTACGTGGATGCTTTTAAATTTTTCATGCGGGCTATCGAAATATTTACTTATCTGCAGGATATTATCTAATGATAATTTTTGGGTGCTGCTGCAAATGTTATCAGGCAGCAATGAATAGATTTTTTTTAAAATGACGTCATTCATACTTTACTATTTCAAAATTAATAGATTTACCTTGAAATAAGTTTATTAAATCTCTGCTCATCGATCCAAGAGCATCCAAGGGTAATATAAGGTTTTATGTCACCATGAAAATCTGAACCGCCGGAGACTAACCAATTCTTGTTTTCTGCAATCCTCAGCCAGATATTGACCTGGGAAAGAGTTAATCTGGCATAAAAAGCTTCCAGGCCGTCAAAAGGCAACGTGAGTAATTTTTTTAAGACCTTGCTGCTTTTTATTATGCAGGGATGAGCGATAAAAGCTTTTCCATTTGCTTTATGGATTTCATCAATTACCGTTTGAGAAGGAAACTTGAATTTACTTACATAGCAAGGACCTTCATCCTTAAGTAAATTATCAAAGGCATCTTGAATATTTTTAACATATTTCTTTTCAACCATCAATTGAGCCATATGCGCCCGGCCGACAGTTGAGTTTGAAATTTTCTTTCTGTGTGCAAACTCATAAAGTTCATTTTCGGAAATATCAACTTTATTTTCTTTTAGTTTTCTTAAAATTTCAATATTTCTAAGCCGTCTTTTATCCTGCACTTCCTTTAAAAATTGTTTCAGACTAGGAGAGTCCAGATCAAAATCATAACCTAAAATATCAACACTTGCATCAAACAGCTCGGATGAAATTTCTACACCCGGGATTAATCTGATATTTAATTTTCTGGAAAGCTCGAAAAGTTCTGAAGAATATTCTTCAATGGTATCATGATCTGTAATAGAAACTACCGAGATATTTTTTTCTTTCGCTAAAAACAAAATTTCCTCAGGCGAACAAGTTCCGTCTGAAAAATAACTATGTATATGCAAATCTGCTTTAAATTCGTTTGTCAGCATTTTATAATTTTTATCTCTTCTTCCAATAAAATGTTCTTTTCTTTTTTAACAACACCTTTTATATCAGATATTAATTTAATAACATCTTGAGCTGTTGCATTATTTGCATTTATAATAAAGTTTGCATGAAGCGAAGAAACCCGAGCTCCGCCTACCGAATAATTTTTTAATCCGCACTCTTCTATCAGTCTGCCTGCAGAATATCCCTTTGGGTTTTTAAAAACACAGCCCGCATTTTTTTCATTCATGGGTTGCGTTCTTATTTTTTTTTGCAGCATTTCTGATTGCTTTTCTTTTACATTGTTATCATTTTGTAGTTCAAATTGGGCGCTTAATATAACTGATCGGGTTTTTTGAAAACTTGAAAAACGATATGCGAACTCAATGTTTTTTTTATCGATTACCTGAACCTTTCCAAACTCGTCTAAAACCACAACTTTTTTTAAAACATCAGAAACTGATCGATCAAATGATGATGCATTCATATAAACTGCCCCGCCGACAGAACCTGGAATGCCCAAAGCGAACTCAAGACCTGATAAATTCAAGGAAGCTGTTTTTAGACCTAAATTTGGAAAGCTGTAACCGCCACCGACAAAAACATTATTTTTAGAAATTTTAAAAAAACTGATATTATTTTGAATCACTATTCCATTAAAACCGTCATCGTCAAACAGAATATTGGATCCCTTTCCCAGGATAAAAAACTTTAAATTACTCTCATTGGCAAATTTTAAGGCTTCTTTCATTTCATCAAAAGTCTGCGGAGCAAAAAAATATTTTGCGCAACCGCCGATCTTGAAAGTCGTTAATTCTTTTAATGTTCTATTTTTTAGCAAGTTCATTTTTTTTATAGACAGAATCTAAAATTGCATTGACAAAACTAACACTATGATAATTAGCAAATTTTTTAGTTAATCTGATCGCTTCGGAAATCGCTACTTTGGGGGGGATGCTCTCATCATAGATCATTTCATATAATCCCAAGCGTAAAATGCAAAGCTCAACTTTGGAAATTCGATCGATCTCATAAGAATTTGCAGCATTTTTTATATCCGTATCAAGCAGGTCTAGATTTGCCTGTATTTTTTTCACATAATCAATAGCTGATAAAATATTTTTTTTTGAAGTTTTGATTTGCTCCATCATCAAATCAACAATACCATCATCTTCAGGAGAAAAAATAGTTGAATAAAGAATCTGCAAAACAATTTCTCTAAACTTTTGCCTAGCTATGCTCATTTTTTAACCTTTTTTACAAATATATCAAAGATCATACAAAAAATCTTTATAAAAAAAAATTTACTATTTTTAATAAAGTTGGTTCTTGCTATAAAAAAAACGGCTGGTTGCGCAAAATCTAATTTTTAGTTGAATATTAATACCTATAAATTTTAAAAATATATTTACAAGGTAAAAAATATGTTAGGTATTTTTTTAGATACAGAAACCAACGGTCTTAATTCCAAACATAACAGAATCATAGAAATAGCATATAAAATAATCGATTTGTTATCAGGTGATGAACTGGATAGTTACAGCACAATTGTAGCCCAGCCGGAATCTGTTTGGGAAATGAGTAATTTAAAAAGCCTGGAAGTAAACGGATTCACTTATGAAGAAGTGAAAAGAGGAAAAGAAGAAAAAGTTGTTGCCGCAGAAATTATTCATTCCTATAAAAAAAACAATATACAAAAGGACAATTCTGTGTTCATTTGCCAGAATCCTTCTTTTGACAGATGTTTTTTTTCTCAACTGATCGATTCCGACATGCAGGACTTATTAAATTGGCCTTATCACTGGCTTGACTTTTCGTCAATGTACTGGGCCCTGTCTTTAAAAAAAGCAGCAAATAATCATGAGTTTTTTCCTTGGGAAACAGGTTTCTCAAAAGACAAAATTGCCTTAACCCAAAACTTACCAAAAGAAGCTTCGCCCCACAGGGCTATGAATGGCGTTAAACATTTAATTTTATGCTATAAAAGTGTTGTTGGTTTTCCTTTTTTGAATAAAAAATAATTTGTTGATTATATTTGATCTTATATTATATTTTTGGCATTATTTTTTGTAAAAGCTAGGTACTCAACAGATAATTATGAGCTATTTATTTTTCACAACTCATATTTTTGAAATATTAATTATTGCAATTTCTTTAAATTATTTGCTTTCTTTCTTTTGGAATACAAAGTCAATGGACCTGGTTTGGGGGGTCTTGGCTTTCATTTTTGTTTTTGTGATTATCACTTATCTGAATCTTCCAGTTATTCATAAAATAATGATACAGCTTGGCAGTATCGCTGTTTTCGCCTTTTTGGTTATTTTTCAGCCCGAGCTTAGGGTTGCTCTATCAAGATTAAGTTTAAAAGGAAAAAATTTTAAAGAAATTACCGAATTAGATAAGTTTTTAGACCATCTTGCAAACTCTACCTTTCGTTTGGCCGAAAAAAGAATTGGAGCTTTGATTGCACTGGAAAATGAAGATTCTCTAGAAGATTACGCTCAAAAAGGTGTTAGATTAAATGCCGTTTTTTCATCTGAACTGTTAGAAACAATATTTGCAACAACAACACCATTGCATGACGGAGCGGTAATAATAAGGGAAAAAACCATTCTGTCCGCTGCCTGCATTCTACCTTTAATAGAAGATATGACCCAGCAGCTGACAAAATCCATGGGGACAAGACATAGAGCTTCTCTCGGCCTTTCTAATCAAACGGATGCGCTTGTAATTGTAGTATCGGAAGAGACAGGCAGAGTTTCGATTGCAAGGGATGGAATCATGACTGGCGGGATAAAAATTGATCGATTTAAGGGAATTATAAGAAGTATTTTTAATCCTCCAAATAAGATACCATTTCAAAAAAAATATAATTTTCGCGATTGGTTAAAAAAATGATAAGTTTGTTAAGAAAAATATTTGTAGAGAACTGGCAGAGAAAATTACTCTCGACAATTTTAGCTTTTATTATATGGTTTTTTGTTTATAACTCATTATCAACAACCAGAACAATTTCACATGTACCTATCAGGGTTATAAACTTACCTTTTGAAAAAACCATTAAAGGAATTCAAAGCGACGGAACTTTGGAAGAGACCTTAGATTTGACGATCAGCGGAATTAATAATGTCATTGATAAGATCACAAATAAGGACCTTGAAATTGTTATAGATCTTAAAGATGCCAATGATGGGATGTTTGAGATTGTAGTAACAAAAGACAATCTCTTTTCAAAAAATCCTAATTTAAATATTGAAAGGTCCATTAAAAAGCTTGAATCTCAAAAACTGATTATTAACATCTCAAAGTTAATGAAAGAAAAAATACCTGTATTAATTTCAGAACCAATCGGAGATTCTCCAAAAAGTTATCAATATGTAGATATCTGGCCATATAAATTGTATATAACCGTTAGCGGACCGGAAGAAATTGTTAAAGAATTAAAATTAAGAGGCTTAAAACTTACATTTAATCTAAGCAACATTTCCGAAAAAGAACTTGATGCTATTGATTCTATTAAAAAAAGAGGAACTAGAGATGTAGTTACTTATTATGTTCCTAATTCCTGGAAAAAAATTTCCATTCCAAAGCTCTCTTCGTCATTATTGGAGATAGATGATCCAAATGCCAAAACGCTTCGAATTGATTTTATCAAAAAAGATTTCATTCCGATTAACTATTCAATACCTGTAGAACTATTTTTCCCTCCAAGAACCCTGGACAAACTGAACCCCAAAACGATAACAATCGCGACCAACGAATTTATAAAAAAAGTTAATGGTCTGTATATGATCAACATTCCATTATATGGATTAGGCGGAAGTCAGGCATTCATGGATTCAATAAAAGATAGAATTCATATTGTTATTCTCGTAGAAAGCAAAGAAGAAAGAGATTTCTTAAAATGGCACACCCAAGCCGTTGTGCCCAATCAGTTAGAAAAATCATTTATTAAAAAAATCCTATCTGAAGAAAATGATTCCGGGCAGCCCGAGTTCGATTATTTGATGCCGGAAGAATATATAAGCTATAGATGGAGAAATTACATGAAAAAATTCAGGTTATGGCAATCTCCTAATCAACCCTTATACTTAAAAATAACTCTTGAGAACAACCAGGTAGTTATAGTTCCCTACTAATGACTGAAATAGTTTTAACAAAGTTTCATATTACAAAATTCGGCGGGCTTGAAAAGCATTCTTTTTTCATAATAAAATCGCTCATTGATAAAGGCTTCAAAATAACGATTTTAACTACAAAAATATCTGACGATTTTAAAAACCATGATCTTAAGGTTGTTATTTTAAAAAATCACAAAATATTTAACTTTCTGAAACTAAAAATTTTTGATCTGTTATGTAAAAAATGGATAAAGAAAAATAATCCTAAAATTATTTTGTCTTTTGACAGAAGCTCAAATTATACTCACATTCGATTAGGAATAGGCCTGCATTTAACTTTTCTAAAGCAAAAAAAATTCTTCGAAAGCAAATTTAAATTGTTTATGAACAGATTCAATCCCGGCAATGCAATAAATCTAAGCATCGAAAAATCCGGCTTCCATCAAAAAAATCTGAAAAAAATTATTGTTAATTCCTATATGGTCAAGGATGAATTAATCAATAACTACAAGATTCTGGATAGTAAAATCGAAGTTATTCACAACGGAGTCGAGTTTGATGAATTGAAAGCTGACTTTGACATATGGGATGTAAAAAAACCGCTTCTTTTAGAAAAACACCACTTAAACCCTGATAACTTTCATTTTCTTTTTATCGGCAACGATTATAAAAGAAAGGGATTGATCCCTCTTTTAAATGCCTTATCTTTATTAAAAAATGAAAAATTTCACCTAAGTGTGATCGGAAAAGACAAAAAAATAGTTAAATATAAAAGATTGTCAAAATCCCTGGGCCTTGAAAAACAAGTAAGTTTTTTTGGCAAACAGGATTCTGTTCGCGATTTTTATCAGATAGCAGACGCTTTAGTTCTCCCTTCGTTTTACGATCCTTTCTCGAATGTTGCAATTGAAGCTCTGGCGATGGGCGTTTTTGTTATTACATCTGAATTTAATGGTGCAAAAGAAATCTTAAATGCTCAAAATGGAAAAGTCACAGATATAATGAATCTGGCTATCTTTAGTAATGAACTAAAAAATGCTATGAAAACTAAAAAAAGCAAGGATCGGGCTATAAAGATCCGTGATAGCATAAAAGATTTAACTATTGAAAAACAAATCGATAAGTTAATACAAACAATCAGTGTTTAAAAAATGTTAAAACAAAGACTTGAATATTATCTTATAAGAATTCTGACACTTCCTCTGATATTCTTGTCTTTTAATGCGATCCATAAAATTGGAAAAATAATTGGATTTCTGGCTTATTATACAATGCAAAATTACAGAAAAAAAACTCTTAGCAATTTAGCATTGGCAACCGATCTTAAATTAACTAATAAGGAAATAAAAAAAATTGCTATCGGTTCTTTTCAGAACTTGGCAATAAACATTCTAGAATATCCTAAATTATATGCAAAAAAAAATCTTAGTAAAATCATTGAGTGCGAAAATCCCAAAGTTGCTGAAGAAATCTACAATCAAAAAAAAGGAATCATATTTTTTTGCGCCCATCAATCCAATTGGGAAGTATTATTTTTAGACGGAACTTCGAGAATGCAGGGAATTGCAATTGGAAGACCAATAAAAAATAAATTTTTATATAAGTGGGTTATTCAGATTAGAGAAAAATTCGGAGGAAAGATAATAACTCCTAAAAACGCTTTAAGGGAAGGTTTAAAAAATCTTAAAAAAGGAACTTTCTTAGGTATAGTCGGCGATCAGGGAATGCCGGAGAGCAATTATTATCACCCTTTTTTCGGAAGAAGGGCCTGGACATCTACTGCGCCTGCATTATTATCCTATAAGACCAATTCCCCAATAATTTTTGCTACCACCAGAAGAGAAAGAGGAAAGTATATAATCCATTATTCAGATCCAATCTACCCAAATATGAATGAAAGCCCGGATGTAGAAGTAAAAAGACTAATGAATGAAATATTGACTTTGCTGCAGAAAAGCATAAAGCAAAGACCCTCAGAATGGCTGTGGCAGCACAACCGCTGGAAACAACAGACACCAAAAATTTTATATAAGAGATTCAGACATGACTGTATCTGTATTATTTTGCCAAAGGAAAAAAATGAATTTGAGAAAATCATTAAACACCTTTCTGTCTTAAAAACAATTTATTCAAGAGATTTTATATCTATCTTATGTCCAAAGGAATTTGAAAATCACTCCTTGATCGACTGCGATGAGATCATCTAT
This sequence comes from Parachlamydiales bacterium, assembly GCA_041661445.1. Lineage (GTDB taxonomy): Bacteria > Chlamydiota > Chlamydiia > Chlamydiales > SM23-39 > JBAZUK01. The sequence continues at coordinate 489,379 of JBAZUK010000001.1, read as the reverse complement.
TACAAAAATTATAAAGAAGCTTTATTAAATGATTACAGGTTTAAACTGGTATATAATTTCACTCCCTTCAAAAAGATAGATAAGCATTATTTAAGTTTAAGTGCTTTTGAAGTACTTAGCATAGCCAAACTAAAAACAATTGCTTCTAGTAAAATTCCAGCACAAGATTTAAATGACCTGCCCAAAGTATTTGAAGCAGCCATCTGCAGAAAATCTTTGAACCAGCCTTCATGATAAAAATAATTTTAAATTATTCTAAAGAAATTATTATAATGTTTAAGATTAAAGATTATTCGTTCAAATAAAAAAATTATTATTACTTTTCTTCTCTAAGTCCATAAATTAATTAAACAAACCACAACAACATTAATTTTATATTTATTATTATTATAAAATGTATTATAATTATAAGTTATAATTTAAACATTAATGGTAATAAAATGACAATATCAGCAATTAATAATAAAAATTATTTAATAACTCCTATAACTGATAACCTATCGCTTCTTCCCTCTGCTCTTTCCACCAAACAAAAAATACTAAAATATTCCATTTATTTTTTTACTTGCGGTCTTGCCTATATTTTATATGAAACTGCAAAACTATTACAAAAAAGTTTATTTAGCATATTGCCAGGCAGAAAGTTAAAAATAAATCCTGAGTCAAAATTATCCAAAAAAGAGCGCGAAAACATTAGTAAATATAAGACGCTAGGACTTAATACTTTAAATTTCATAAGCGGCAGAGCAAAAAAAAAATCAAAACTATCATTTGGAATAGAAAGCTCAACTTTCAAACAAGCAAAAAATGAAGGCAAATCTTTAATACTACCAATAATAACTAAAGGATTATTTAGAGATCATATAATATTTTTAGGAATAAATTTTAAAAAAAGACAAATGGTCTTTTTCGATCCTAAAGGTCAAACCATAAGTGATTTAAAGAATAGAAAAATATCTTATCCAACTACCTGTGATACTATCAGTGAATCTTGGAGTAAAATTTATGGAATATTATCGGATATGGCAGTTAATAGTGATATTCAAGATAAAAGTCTTAATGGTTGGAAATTACTTCAAAATACTAGAGAAATACAAAAAGACAGTTATAATTGCGGTGTACATTTTTATAATGCCTGTGAAATTTTTGAATCTGGAGCAGATCCTGAAAAAATCTTTGAAGATAACTCTGTATTAGATACCAGAGAAAAGATCTCAGATAAAAGAGAAGACATAATTACTGCCATGGAATCAACACAATCAGGTGAACCCGAAATGTTAGATGAACCAGCTTTGTTAGAGAATTTTGATGAGTGGAATATCTGAAACTGAATACATTAGTTTCTGAGATTAATAATTTATTTTTTTTCACAAATTTCTTATTATATAACATATGCCTAAAGATAGATATTATACCAATCAGGATCTTAAGAAAAATTCTCGGATTTCAGTAGATGGCAGCGAAGCTGTACATATCCGAACCATTATGCGAAAAAATATTGATGATCTGATCGAAGTGATTAATGGAAGCGGTAATTTGGCTATAGCCAGAATAACTGATATAAAAAAAGATGCTGTAAAAGCATCCATAGAAAATGTTTTTTTCGAGGAAAGAAAAAAACAGAAAATAGTTCTCATACAAGCTCTACTAAGATCTCAAAAACTGGAATTGATTTTAGAGAAGTGCACCGAACTTGGCTGCTCTGAATTTTGGTTTTTTAATTCAAAAAATTCAGATGAAATAAATCTTTCTCAAAACAAATTAGATAGAATGAATTTAATATTGATATCTGCAATAAAACAATGCGGAAGCCTATATCTGCCTACTATAAAGGTTTTTGATTCACTAAATGAAATCGAAAATACAGATGGCATTTTTTATTACGGCGATGTGGATGCAAACGCCAAAAGATTGATCAATCAATATGAAAAAACTGATAAAGACATATTTATTATTATTGGCCCTGAAAAAGGTTTCTCAAAAGAAGATGTAAATTATATAAAACAGAATTTAAAAGCTATAGCCGTTAAGTTAAATGGTAATATTTTAAGAGCGGAAACCGCTGCCATAGCATCTGTTAATCTAATTTCCAATCTGATTAACTCTTGAAAACAAGAGCTTTTTTAGGATCAAGCCAAATAAGCTCATCGTCAATTAAAATATCAATAGCATGCTTTGCACCGACAATTATCGGCAAATTAAGATTTTGAGCCATCGAGATCGCACTTTTTTCTGAAGAGTCATCAGCCATTCTATTTTGGAGGATTACTCCCTTTGCCGCTTTAAATAAAGGAAGATATCTAACATCACATTTTGAAATAACCAGTATTTTGTTTTTGGCTTTTTCCAGACTATCTCCATTTAAGCTCATTATAATAGCAATTTTACCTTCAGTTTTATCTCCGAATCCGCTCTTACCTCTGACCAAAATATTTCCTATACTTTCAACTAACATTAAGTTTGTAATTCCTCTTTTATCAAAAGGAAATGAGGAAACTATAACAACAAAATCACCAAAACTTATGATATCATTTTCCATTGCGAATCTGCTCATTATATCAAATGCCTGTCTTTCGTTTTCCCAATTTTTTGAAAAAATAGGAATTACACCCCAGAAAAATGAGAGCTGATGATATTTTTTTTCACTTTTGGTCAAAGCTATTATTGGAAACTTAGGTCTTAATCTTGTTAGCATTCGAGTTGTAAAGCCGGTTCTAGTTATTGCAAAAATTGTTTTTGCTCCGGAACTATAGGCTGTTTTTACAGCGGCAACAGCCACCGATGAAGAAACATCTTCATATTCAACATGCGCTTCTTTATAAAAAAAACCTTTATAATCAAAATCATCTTCAGTCTGCTTAATTATTTCCTTCATTTGCATAACAGTTTCGATAGGATATTTTCCAGACGCTGTTTCTCCTGATAGCATTACACAAGATGCGCTTTCATAAATAGCATTTGCTACATCCGATACTTCTGCTCTTGTCGGCCTTGGATTATTGATCATTGACTCTAGCATCTGAGTAGCGATTACCACCGGTTTTGAGGCTTCATAGCATTTGACTACCATTGACTTTTGAAGTTTGGGTACTAAAGAAAGGTCAACATCAACACCTAAATCCCCTCTTGCTACCATGATTCCATCAGCAACTTCGACAATCTCGTCAAAATTTTCAATACCCTCGCTGCTTTCAATTTTCGCAATTACAAGAATATCGCTTTTTTGATTCTTTTCTAAAATTTTTTTTATTTCCAATACATGTTCTGCAGACCTGACAAAAGAAGCTGCTACGATATCAATATCATTTTCGCATCCAAAATTCAAATCTTCAATATCCTGCAAAGTTACTGCAGGCAAAGGAAGCTTCACACCGGGAATATTTACATTTTTTCTATTTTTTAAAATTCCATTATTTTGGATTTCAACAATTGCATAATCCTTATGGACTTCGACAACACTTCCAATTAAGTATCCATCATCGAAAAGCATTTTCTGTGAAGGTTTTAATACTTTTATTACATCAAATGGAGTAATCGGCACATCGTATTCATCAATAGGATTGCTTTGGATGAGCTTGATTCTTTGTTTTGCCTGAATATTCAAAATATCATTTTTCAGTTTGCCGATTCGAATTTCAGGACCTTTTGTATCCAAAAGGATTGCAAGCGGTTTTTTTGTTTCTTCTCTCGCTTCCTTTAAATATTTTATAGTTATAAGATGCTCTTCTTTAGTTCCATGAGAAAAATTTATTCTTGCAACATTCATTCCTGAATTGATCAATTTTAAAATCATTTCTTTTGATTTTGTTGCAGGACCGATAGTACAAATAATTTTAGTATGTATGTTCATAAATTTTTTAATTTTTTGTTTATTCTCAAAAAGATATACTATTCTATATATTAAATACTTACTTTACAATTATAAGAAAATTGAATAATCGTCAAATTGTTTTAAAAAAGGTTAAAGTACATAACCTTAAAAATGTTGATCTAACCTTAAATCCATACGAATTAATAGTATTCACGGGGGTTTCGGGATCGGGAAAGTCGTCTTTAGCATTTGACACAATTTTTTTGGAAGGTCAAAGAAGATATATCGAAACACTGCCCTCTTCCTTAAAAAGATTTGTCGAGGAGACAAGCAAACCCGATGCTGAAGTCATCCAGGGACTTTCACCTACTATAGCGATCGAACAAAAAACTGTTTTGAAAACGCCCAGGTCTACTGTCGGTACTATAACAGGGATTTATGATTACTTGAGAGTATTATATTCAAAAATAGGAATACCTCATTGTCCTATCAGTAATGAAATCGTCAAACCTCAAAGCAGAGAAAAAATATTATCTTCTATTGAAAACTTATATATGGACAAAAAAATTATTATTTTGAGTCCCTACATAAAAAACAAAAAAAGTTCTCTCAAAGATGAGCTTTCCGAGATTCAAAAAAAAGGATTCACAAAAATAAGGGTCGATCAAAAAATCTATGATCTTTCCGAAAATCAGGCATTTGATCCAAAAAAAGAGCATGATCTGGAAATAGTCGTCGACCGGATCAAAACAGACAAAAATGATTCTTCCCGATTAAATGAAGCCATTGCTTTAGCAATGGACCTGTCAAAAGGAACGTTAATAATTTTAGACCCCGACAACGGCGAGGAAAAACTTTTTTCTGAATATGCTTTCAGTCCCAAGTCAGGTCTTTCCTACAATGCATTGAAACCGCAGGATTTTTCATTCAATCATCCCGATGGGATGTGTAAAAAATGTCAGGGATTGGCTTATGTGTATGAGTTTGATCTTGAAAAAATCATAAATTCGGATCTGAGCATCTCAGAAGATTGCTGCTCTATAGCAGGACATTATAATACCGTGAGGTATAAAAACATTTACGATAATTTAGCCAAAATCTATAAATTTTCAACCAAAACACCTTGGAAAAACCTCCCGGATAAAGCTAAGAAAGTTTTTTTATACGGCACCGATGAAAAATGGCTGAAAATGAAATTTGTCCATCCCAAAAAAAACAGCAGCTGGGTGGAATTCGTCTCATGGAAAGGGGTTATCAATGAGGCTCATAAAAGATTGAATATTGCAACTAGCGATATTTATAGAAAGCACATGCAGGCATTAATGACAAAAATGCTTTGCGATAACTGTAAGGGAGCCAGGATCAATCCATACCCCGCCAATACTACGATAAATGATAAAAAAATCCAGGAAGTTTCAGCCTTAACTATTGTTGAAGCCCTAGATTTTTTTAAAAATCTAAAATTAACCTCGGATGAAAATTTTATTTCAAAAGATCTGGTTTTTGAAATAACAAAAAAATTAAATTTTCTGATTAATGTCGGTTTGCATTATCTGACGATCGATCGAATGTCTCCAACGCTTAGCGGCGGCGAATCACAAAGGGTCAGACTAGCCGCTCAAATAGGATCAAATCTTAGCGGCACGACATATGTTTTAGATGAACCTTCTATCGGGCTGCATCCATTTGATCACAACAAATTAATTGCCACTTTAATTGCTTTGAAAAATGCAAAAAACACCGTAATTGTAGTTGAACATGACAAAGATACTATTCTTGCAGCCGACACCATCGTGGACATTGGACCGAAAGCTGGAAAAGAAGGCGGCGAAATCATTGCTGTTGGAAAAGTTGAGGACATAATAAAAGCTAAAAATTCCTTAACCGGCCAGTATTTATCATATAAAAGAAAAATTCCCGATTACCCAAAAAGAAAAATCTCATCTGATGATAAAATTACATTAACAAAATGCCGTCACAACAATCTAAAAAATATAGATCTATCGATTTATTTAAACACTTTGACCTGCATCACAGGAGTTTCCGGTTCAGGGAAATCTTCTCTTATCTCAGACACCTTATTTCCTGCAATTTCTAATTTTTTAACCAAAACCAGCCAAGATTGCGGTGAATATGAAAAAATACTGGGAATAGAAAAAGTTGATAAAATCATTTTTGTTGACCAATCTCCTATCGGCCGAACTATAAGATCTAATCCAGCAACCTACACTAAACTTTTCGATGATATAAGAGAATTATTTTCAACTTTACCCGAGAGCAAAATGAAGGGATTTTTACCATCCCATTTTTCTTTTAATGTTAAAGAAGGGACCTGCTCATATTGCAAGGGGCTCGGTTTTGTTAAAATAGATATGGACTTCATGGAAGATGCCTCAAGCACATGCATGCAATGTCATGGAAAAAGATTTTCGCCGGAAATTTTATCAATTTATTACAAAGACAAAAATATCTTTGATGTTTTAGAGATGGACATCAATGAGGCTTCTTCTTTTTTTGAAGCCATCCCTCATATCAAGCATAAGCTCGATCTCTTAAATGCAGTAGGTCTTGGATATCTGCCGATTGGACAAAGCGCTACTACCTTATCGGGTGGAGAAGCTCAAAGGATTAAGCTGGCCAAAGAATTAATCAGACCAACCAAAGGCCACACAGTTTATATATTGGACGAGCCAACTACCGGATTACATTTTTATGACATTGAAAAGCTGATTCAGATCCTGCAAAAACTAGTTGATCAGAACAACACGGTAATTATCGTTGAGCACAATATGGATCTGGTTAAAACAGCTGATTGGGTCATTGATCTGGGGCCTAAAGGCGGAAAAGAAGGCGGTGAAATTCTATTCCAGGGAAGAGTAGAGGAAATAATAAAAACGGGAAACAATACAGGTCTTGCTTTAAAAAAAGCCATGGTCGAAGAGAAATTAAAATCAAAACCTTCCCCAAAATCAAAAGATTTGCTTAAAAATTTAATTATTCGAAATGCCACACAGAACAATTTAAAAAACATATCAGCTGAAATTCCGCATGGTAAAATGACAATTTTCACAGGCCCATCCGGCTCCGGAAAAACTTCTCTTGCTTTTGATACCATATATCAGGAAGGTCAAATCAGATATATGGAATCATTAGACACTTTCTCAAGACAGTTCCTAACAAAAGCCCAAAGACCTTCCGTTGAAAAAATTGAAAATATTTTTCCCCCAATCTCGATAGAACAAAAAGCGCATCTGCTTAACCCAAGATCTACTGTTGGAACAATTACAGAAATTTTTGATTACTTAAGAATTATATATTCACATATAGGAGAAGCTTACTGTCCTCAGACAAATGAAAGAATAAAAAACATTAGTCCGGAATATATCCTTGATAACATTTTATCGCTCAAAGAAGACGAGAAAATACAGGTTTTAGCTCCAATAGAATTAAAATCAAATGATAATTTCAGCGAATTAAAAACAAGATTGACAAAACTTGGTTTTCTAAGAATCCGATTGAACAAAAACTATTATAATTTAGATGAAGAAATTACTTTTGATTCGAGCATAAAAAATGAGATTTTCCTAGTTGTTGACAGGCTTAAAGTATCAAAAAACATAAAACCAAGACTTCTTGAAGCTATTAATATTGCAAAAAAATTCTCAGATGGAAAAATTGTAATTGCAAAAGAAAAAGAAGATCTCTTTTTCAATCTATCTTTCTCCTCTGAAAAAAGCGGCATACCTTATCCTGCAATTACAACCCAGACCTTCTCGTTTAATTCAGAAAAAGGAATGTGTTTGGAATGCCAGGGACTTGGTTATTTATATGGAACTGATTTACTGTCCAAGATCGAAGCTAAAAATGCTACTATTATAGATGTTTTTTACATTTTTTTTAATGATGATGAAATCGAATTTCTTCGAAGTTATTTTAAAAACATCAAAATCGATATTGATGAAAAAATTAAATATTTATCTGAAGAAACCCTTGGAATTCTGTTAAACGGCTCCAAGATAAGCTATAAGGTAAAAAAAGCCTCTTACAGATGGAGGGGCTTAAATGAAACAATCGCAGAACTTGCAAAACACTCAACTAGACAAATAAAAGAATATTTAATTCCTTTAATGGATCAGAGAATATGTCCGGCCTGCAACGGGAAAAGATTAAACCCATTGGCAAGAAATGTAAAAATCAATAATTTGTCCATTACAGATTTTTGTTCTCTTTCTATTGAAAGTGCTTATAAGTTTATAGATTCGATCAAGCTCGATGAAAGTAACAAAAAAATTCTTTTAGACACTTTAAATCATATAAAACTCTCTCTTGGTTTTTTAATTGAAATAGGTCTTGATTATATCTCTTTAGATAGAGCAGCGCCTACTCTTAGCGGTGGCGAAATGCAAAGAATCAGACTGGCCAAACAGTTAGGATCGTATCTAAGCTCCTGCATATATATTCTGGATGAACCGACAGTAGGTCTTCATCCGCATAATACCTACCTGCTTGCAAGAGCTTTAAATAAATTAAAAGAACTTGGAAACACCTTGATTGTAGTCGAACATGATGAAATGATAATAAAGCAGGCGGATTATATTCTTGATTTCGGACCCAAAGCCGGAGTTCACGGCGGTCAGATATTAGCCAGAGGAAGTTATGATGAGATTATAAGCAATCCTGATTCTTTGACCGGTCAATATCTAAGCAGGAAAAAAAGCATAGATATCCCCAAAAAAAGAAGAAACATCTCAGAGAGACCTTTAAAAATCATAAATGCAAATCTTCATAATTTAAAAAATATCAATGTTGAAATACCGATAAACGCAATCACTTGCATAACCGGAGTCTCCGGCAGCGGAAAATCCACCTTAGCATCGGAAATCATTAAAGAAGCCGCGTCCTCTGCAATGAAAAAAAGATTAGATTCAATTGAGCTTGATCATGCAAAAGTAACAGGACTTAAAAATTTCGATTCATTAATTACGCTTGATCAAAGCCCAATAGGTCAAACAATCAGGGCGGATGTTGGTACTTATTCAGAAGCTATGCCACTGATCAGAGCCTTATATGCGGATCTATTACTAGCAAAGACAAAAGGGTTAAAACCAAGACATTTCAGTTACAATCATATATCAGGAATGTGTAAAACCTGTTTTGGCATAGGTCATAAAAAAATCAATCTTCAATATCTTCCTCCTCTTAGCATTATATGCGAAGCCTGCCATGGATATAGGTTAAATCCGATCTCACTTGAAGTCACCTATAAAAACAAGCACATAGGTCATATACTGGATTTAACTATCGATGAAGCAATATTATTTTTTGAACCTTTTCCAAAAATCTTAAAAAAACTAAATGTTTTAAAAGATGTCGGATTAAATTATTTAAAACTTGGCCAAGAGTTGAATACTTTGTCCGGAGGAGAAGCTCAAAGATTAAAACTGGCTAAGGAATTATCAAAAAGAAGGTCTAACAGAACATTGTATATATTTGATGAGCCTACTGTCGGACTGCATTTTATCGACATTGAAAACTTACTTAAAATATTCCATGCATTGGCTGACAAAAACAATACGCTTATCATCATTGAACACAATCTGGATGTCATCGCAAATGCAGATTATATAATTGATATTGGTCCTGATGCAGGAGAAAAAGGCGGAAAAATAGTTGCTGCCGGATCGCCTGAAGAAATTATAAAAAACAAAATTTCCTACACTGCGAGATACTTAAAACCTCATTTATCTTTAAAATAATTTATTTATTACTGTCGATTTATTAGAATTGCATGAAACTGCTTTTGAAAATTTAACCATTGAAATTATATCCGGTAAATCAAGCAAAAAAAGATAAGTTTTTTTTAAAGAATCCATTTCGTTGGAAACTGTTTGTGCTTCATCATAGCTGTAAAAGGTTCATAAGTATCTATAAGCAGTGTTTTACTGGCTAATTCTAAGTTCTGAAATACAAAACTCAAAAGTTTACATTTTTCATCAACTTCGAATCCTCAAATAATACTCGCACTTTAGAAACCAATTTTAGTACCATATTAAAGGTAAGACTTAATTTGATATTTGTGTTCTAAGTTTAGTTCAGCAGTCTTTTCACGCAGCAAAGATGAGCATATGCGAAGTGGCTAAAAAAATAAAAGGACAAAAAATATCATGCCAATAATAAATCTAGCTAAAGGTGATAAAATACAACTTCCTTCCGTCATTGAAATAAACGGAAAAACTCATAAATTAATTTCTTATGATTCTCCAAAAACCAAGCAATTTATAGGCATATATTGCATTTTTAATGATTTGTCTAAAATTCGAAATTCCATCAAAAATCACATTCAAAACCCTTCTCATGAGTTCGAACATTTTCATGCGTTGACTATCCTTTATCGAAAATGCTGGAACGACTCGGGGTTTCGTTATTTCAAATTAGAAATAGAACGTGATCTAAAAGAAGCTTCAAAAACTCTTTTAGATTTTCACAACTTTCTAATAAGGGTGGGAAATACATATATAGCTCATCCTAATAAAACAGACTACGATCAATGCTCCTTGCTTTTAATTATGGATGATCAAAAAGCAATCGGTGTAAGCCCAAATAGAATGACATTAGAAAATCTTAGCCCACGCGATTATCAGGTTTGGTTAGATCTTATAACTTACCTACAAAAAAATCTTATTCCACTACTTGAAAAGATGAAAAATTCCGTGATTGATGAATACAATTTTTCTATGCAAAATAAAAACCAGCCAAGTCAAAAGTCCTGAATGCATATAACTTTGGATCTAGTCTTTTTATAGCAAAAAACATAAAATAAATTATTAAAAATACAATTAAAAAAATGATTTTATTTCAATTTATACTTAATATTCCAAAACATCTATGGTTCTTCTTTATGAAGTTATCTATAGCTCTTTTAAATATAATTCCCTTACCCCGGATAAAGATATGTTCAAATAAAATTTTTTCTGACTATTCTCGGTTTCATGGAGGATCATCTCCCAAAAGATATCTTATTGAATTACCTTTATCAACTATACATTTAGGCAATTTCTTAGTTGCTTTTATACGTAATACTTATCAAAAAAGAACCCTACATATAATAGAAGAAATCGAGGAAAATACAGAAAAACATTATAAAAAAGATCATAAAATAATAAGCAGCAAGACTCAAAGAGCTATCTTAGATACAGATTTAAATGAAGTAATCCATGATTATAAAATAATAAAAAGACAAAAATAATATTTACTTTCTTATCTTAAATAACTCTATTTCATTTATGGTCAAAAACCATCCAATCAATAGTTCTGAATGCGTCTCCCGACTCCCATTTAAAATAATTATTCAAATATTACCTGAAAATTTTAAAGAATAATTGACCAAGAATTGTGATATTACAACTTTGGAGTTAGAACAGCTAATTAGTTCTTGGCTTTTTTAAAAAACTGTTTTAGACTCAACTTTAGGCATAAACTAAATATTTTAGGAGATTTTATGGCAAAACCGATCATGTCTAGAAAAAAAGCTCACAGTTTATCTTTTGCTTTGTTCTTAATAGGCATTGGAATCATCTCTTATATCAAGTACTGGTGGCCGGGAATAATGCTTGCGATTGGTCTTCCAATCGCATTAAGACAATATTTGCTCGGCAGAAGATTTGATATGTTCGTCTCTCTCATAGTTTTTTTAGGAGTATATATTACAGTTCAATTTCAAATAAAATGGGATATAATTCTACCTGTTTTGTTTACTATTGGAGGTATTTATGTATTTTTTAGAGAATTTTTCGGACCTAAAGATGTTGAAGAAGAGGATACAGAAGAAGATAAGAACCTTGAAATTGAAGAAGAAGACAAAGAAAATAAAAAACGTTAAATTGTTAGTAGCATCTTTTATAAAAATCAGATGCTACTTTTCTTTAATACATGCCCATAGCATTTTTTACTTCTCTTAAAGTATTGATTGCAACTTTCTGAGCTTCGACAGAGCCTTTAAAGATAAGATCCAAGACATATTGGGGATCTTTTTCAAATTCCTTTCTTTTTTTCCTTATGGGATCTAAAAAACTATTAAGTACTTCAAGAAGTCTTCTTTTAACAACAACATCGCCAAGTCCACCTTTCGAATAATGCTCTTTCATTTTTCTTACATTTTCTTTATCAGGATCAAAAACATCCAGATATATAAAAACAGGATTGCCTTCTACTTTTCCAGGGTCTTCTACTTTTAAGTGATTGGGGTCTGTATACATTGACATTACTTTCTTCTTTAAAATATCTGCATCATCGGAAAGATATATGGCATTGTTCAATGATTTTCCCATTTTAGCATTGCCGTCTATTCCAACAAGCCTGGATATTTCAGGAACAATTCCTTCCGCCTCAATTAATATCTCTTTATTGTACATGCGGTTAAATTTTCGAACAATTTCATTGGTCTGCTCTATCATAGGAAGCTGATCAGCTCCGACCGGCACAGCATTAGCTTTGAATATAGTAATATCCGCTGCCTGAGAGACCGGATAGATCATAAATCCTGCCGGTACGTTTTCTTGAAAATTTTTCTGCATGATTTCTTGTTTGACCGTCGGATTATGTTTTAATCTATTCCATGTGACCAAATTTAAAAAATACATTGTTAATTCAGAAATCTGCGGTATCAATGACTGTAATAAAATAGTGGATTTATTAGGATCGATCCCAACTGAGAGATAATCAAAAGCTACTTCTAAAATACTTTTTCTTATCAGCTCCGGCTGAGAAGCATGGTCAGTTAATGCCTGCATGTCTGCAATCAAAACATACTGCTTATATTCATCTTGCATTTTTACACGATTTGATAAAGATCCAACGAAATGTCCTAAATGCAAAGGTCCTGTTGGTCTATCTCCTGTTAAAATTACTTTTTTCTGATTCATCTTTATGCCTTAAAAATTAAAAAAAACAATGTTTAGTTTAATTGTTTTTTCTTTCTTGAAAATTTTAAAAAAAACATTTATTGTTCTTATGAAAAAGTTTATCCTGCACTTGAGTTTTTTTAAAATAAAATCATATATTTTTATAAAAAAGACATAAATATTATTTTAATGATTAATTTATAATTTTTATATAAATAAATATATAAATATTATATATTATAATAATATTTATTGTTTTTAATTAAAATAATTTGAAATTTATATATTAATTAAAAAAAAATACAAAAGATGATTTTAATATTCTTAAAAAGAAATTTATAAAATTATCTTGACTTTGAATGGGTTTCGGCATTTAAACTTAAAAATTTCAAATGGAATTATATGAACCAAAGATACAAAATCGAGAAAAGCTTGGGCCGAGGAGGAATGGGCGAAGTTTTTTTAGCTTATGACACGGAAGCTAAAAGGCATGTGGCTATAAAAAAAATACGTGACGATCTAAAGGGAAACGATCAGATAAAAAAACGTTTTTTAAGAGAGGCCAAGATATCATCCACGCTCTGTCATCCTTCAATAATCCCGATTTATGACATTAACCTCGAAGAGCCGTATTATACAATGCCTTATGTTGAGGGCAAAAACCTAAAGGAAATCATAAAAACCACAAAATTTGAGCCTACCCACCCAATCGGCAGTTCAATTCCAACTATGATAAGATTCTTTTTAAATGTTTGTGAAGCAGTTGCGTATATTCATTCAAAAAATATTTTACACCGCGATCTTAAGCCTGATAACATTATAATCGGAAGATTTGGAGAAGTTTTAATACTAGACTGGGGAATAGCAAAATTTATTGATGAAAATGAATTATACGACACTCTTTGCATAAGTAAAGAAGATCAAGAATTAACACAGATCGGAAAAACAGCCGGCACAATTACTTACATGTCGCCGGAAAGAGTTTTAGGCAAACCCGCTTCTATTTTATCTGACATATATTCTTTGGGAGTGATCTTATACCAGATACTAACTCTGGACACCCCCTTTAAAAGAAGAGATGCAAAAACATTAAAAAAAACTATGCATCTAGAAAAAATCATAAGCCCGATAGAAAAAGCTCCTTATAGGGATATACCTCAAAAACTCTCTGACATCTGCATGAAGTGCCTCTCACCAAAAGAGGATCAAAGATATCAAAATGTTGAAGACCTCATAGGGGATTTAAAAGATTATATAGATGGTAAAGCTGAATGGATATTAACCGCCAACCTAGATATAAATAACAAAAACGACTGGCAGTTCAACGAAAATATCTTTCATGCAAAACATAGCGCAATATCGATTGACTTGGATTTTTCAAACTGGATGACACTTATGGTATCTAACCTTGAATTTTCAAATAATATAAGAATAGAAGCAGACGTTTCTCTTTTGAAGAATTCAGAAGGGATCGGCTTTCTGTTTAACCTTTTAAAAAAACAAAAAAAATTTTCTATTGATGAAGGCTATAATATTTGGCTGAATTTAAATAAAAAAGATACTCAAATCACAAGATCAAACGTATTGATATTTAATGAAAAAATCAATATTGCTCCTGATGAATTTAATCATATCACAATTGAAAAAGCTGAAGACAAATTGAATTTCTATTTAAATAAGGAGCTAATTTTTTCTCATATCAATCATCTACCACTGAGAGGAAATTTTTTCGCTATTGCCTATCAGGACACTTTCTTTAAGATCGAAAATCTAAGAATATATACATCATCTTATAACCTAATGGTAAACTGCCTTGCAATTGCTGATGCCTTTTATGCCAAAGAAGAGTATGACAGCGCAATAAAAGAATATCAAAAAATAGCTTTTTCATTTCCTGGCAGAAAAGAAGCTTTAGAAGCAATCTTTAGAACCGGAATTTCATTATTGGGAAAATCAAAAACAATAAAAAGCAAGTCTAAAAAAAATCAGTTGTTCGATTTAACGCTGGATGAATTTCAAAAATTGCATTCTACTGCTTACGGCCCATTAGAATATTTAGGAAAATCATTAGTTTATTTAGAGAAAAACGATTTTGAGGAAGAAGCCAAATGCCTGGAATTAATGATCAGAAAGTTTTTTAAGCATCATTTAAAACCGATCATAAAAGAATATATTATCTATAGAATGATTCAAAGTTCCGAACAGAACAGAGAAGCTGCTTTAAGAATAATCCTAATTGCCCTAAGGTTTTTGCCAAATATTTTTCTAAACATCGATTTAAAAAATCTAATTGAAAGTCTTAACAAAAACATTGAGAACATTTATTTTATCGAAAATTCAACGGATTTCATCCCCTGCTTAAGCATAAAACTGGCATATATGTTAAACAAGCCCGGAACGTTAATTGAAATCCTTCAAAAACCTTATCTGGATGAAATAAACATAGAAAACGCGATTTTTTCTTTACTTGAATTAAACGAACTTGAAAAAGCCTCAATAGAACTTGAGAAAAACAAAGAAAAATTATCAATAAAATCCTATGAGCTCATAAAAATGCTGTTAAATCAACCTTATGAAAAGATTTTATATTTATTTTTGTCTGAAATTAGAAAAGAACCTTCTTTTAATGAGACCAGAATCTTGATCTTCATCTTAGAAAAGTTAATAGAAAACAAGAAACATAAAGTTATTCTTGATTGTCATGAAATTTTATCAAAATTACATTTTGACAAAGAACATAAAATTTTAATCGATTCTGAATTAATCAGATCATATTTATTAGAGAATTTCTTCCCTCAGGCTGCAGAAATTTTAAATCAGTATCCCGATGAGGAAAAAATTTATGCTAACTCCCCTTTATATTTTCTGTTTGGAATTTTGCTCTATCATGAGGAAGGTTTAGAAATAGCTAAAACGTTTTTCTCAGGGGTAGAAGATAATTTCCATCCATTTTCTAATTGTCTTTTTTCATATTACATAACATCGCAAAACAAAAACATTTTAAGAAAAGCCTTTCATTTTGAAAAAAAACATTTAACTAAAGATATCTTCTTGTTCAAGAAAATTCAAAAGTCATTAAAAAAAACTTAAAAATATCCCTTAATAATTTTTACTTCTAATAAAATGTATTGCTAAACTAGAAATCAAAACTGCTGAAGAGCAAAGCGTTATTTTTACAGAAGATAATGCCGTAGAATACCATCCGCATGAAAAAACCAAAACTCCAATAGCAAATAAAGCTACGTTTTTGACAAGCATCAAGAATTGAACTCTTCTTTCATCAGCTCTTGAAATGTTTTTTAAATCCCCTAAAATTTCTATCGATCTTACTGCAAAACCAAACATGAGAGAAGATCCGCTGACCGATGTTATCCAGCTAGTTGCATAAGAACTGATTGAAATAATTCCCATCATAGCGCTTAGCCAAGAAACTGAATCGCAAAAACTGCCTGAAGTATCACTTAGCAACAATGCCGCATCCTTGATGTCTCTTATATCTTTACCTAATAAATACCTTCTTAATTTATTAGCATTATCAACAAAATCAACGAGATTAAAAGCTTCAAATACGTTTGAAAACGCTCCTAGAGTGGTTTTTGAGAAATGATTTTCTCTGCCGGTATACTGCTTATTCCAGAAAATCAGGTGGTGAAACCCCTTAAATAAATCTCTTGGTGCTGCTGTAAAATAATTGGTTAACAAATCAATAGAATCCAATTGACTTGTTGAAGCTATAGAACTACTCATGATTAACACCTATTTTTAAATAAAAATTTTAAATTCAAGAATTTATCAAAACCATGAATAAAACAAAATAAAGAATTATTATTTTCCCAGAAATATTATTTTTCTTGATCGATTTAACATCATTTTTTTTCTTGTTGAAATCTTAATAATATTGTCCTAAGATTGTTATCTTACAAAAATTTGTAAGAATATTTTTTATCTTTATTAACATATGTAATTTAAAGGTTTTTTTAAATGAAAGTTTTTCGTTGTTTATTTTTATTTTTATCCTTTCTTCTAATAGTAAGTTTTGTAGATACAAGCAAAATAGATAATTCACAAGAAATCAATTTTGCCTGTGGAATAATTAGAGAAAAATTAGGAAACAGCAATGTTCTTAGCACAGAATATTTATCAGGTGGGGATTCAGGATCAAGAATTTTTAAAATTATTACTCCACAAAATGCTTACGTAGCAAAGTTTGTTAAACCATATAATATTTCTTTTCTTGAAGAAGAAAAATCTGCAAGAATTCTTTCTGATAATGGAATTGGACCGAAATTATATTATTCTGATCAAAAAAATGATTTATTAATTATGAGCTATATTAAACCAGATCCCATAACAATTAGTTTCAGAAAAAGCAATGATTTATACTTAAAGCTTTCTCAAATTTTAGAGAAAATTCATTCAATCCCAATCGATCCAAGTATAGCAAAAAAAAATATTTTTGATGATATTGCAAGAGATGCTAACAAAGTTCTGAATAAATCTATTGACGAGGAAACTCGCAAGATTATTTTAAAAACGTTGAATTATTGTAATTCAAAAAAAACAAAAATTAATTTTGAAAAAAAGATATGCCATTGTGAACTACATCCCGGCAATCTAATTTTTCATGAAAATAATTTTTTTGTTATAGACTCAACAATCTCTGAATCAGATCCGTATTATGATATCGCTACTGTTGCAATTTTTTGGTGTTTTAATAAAAATAATGAAGAAATACTTCTAAAAAATTACCTTAAAAGAGAACTTACTTCAGAAGATTTAGAAAAACTTGAATTATTTAAAAATTTAGTAAAGTTTAGATATGCTTTAGGTTCCTTAATAGACTGCTCAAGCTCTGATAAATTATCGATTAACCTAAATATTAATATTTCATTATTAGACTTTCTAAAATCATCTCAAGGAATCGATTCTGATGAAAAAAAAATTCAGTTAGCTTCAATATTATTAAAGTCAGTGAATGATTCCAGCAAAAATTAATAATTTAAAACTAAATGATAAAAAAGTTGACTAAAGATAATTCAATACCAGAAAATAAAATTTGTACTCTGACTCCATCAGAGGAACGTTTTTTTTTTCTATCAAGATTTTGCCCTGATAGCGAAGCCTTTAATGAAAATATTGCAATAATTTTTGAAAGAAGACTTGATGAGATTTTTTTAAAATATGCATTTGAAAAAGTTATTGAAACTCAAGAAATTCTTCGCTCTTTTATATATATTGATGAATTTGAAGATCCAACATTGTGCATACTCCCCGAAGTCTTCTTTGAATTGGATATTACTAACTCAAATGACTCTTCATTAAACTATCATAATACCCAACGGTTAGTATCTGATTATATTAATAGACCTTTTATAATTTACAAATGGCCTTTGTTCAGAGTTAGCCTAATCCAGGTTAATAATAAATCAATACTTACCATGGTTATGCACCATATAATTTCAGATGGTTATCCCTCATTCACAATTCTCATAAACGAAGTTATGTATTATTATGAACTTATTTCTAAAGGCAGAGATGATAAAAGTATTCTGATAAAAAAAATCATTCAGCGCAGTCAAATAACTGAAGCTCATCAATCTTCACTGTATTTATTCAAGAACAAACAAGAACATATATACTTTTGGAAGAAATACCTTTTGGGATCAAATCAAAATATTAATTTTTCAAAGCGAATCAGTGATATCTCAGGCTATCAATATCCATATTTTTCTAAATTTATAGCTAAAAAAATTAGGATTCCAAAATTTAAAAATTATTTATATGATTCACCTCAATTGAGGTGTATCAATGGAATAGATAAATATAAATTTTTTTTTCTTTCAGTCTTGCTTAAGTTGTTTCTTGATTTATTTAATCAAAAAGAAGTGTGTGTCGGATTACCTATTTTTAATAGGGATAATTTAGAAGAAATAAAAAAATTAATTGGATATTTTGGTGGAGTTCTAGTATTACGTTCAAAGATTTTAGAAAATGATTGTTTTGAAGATGTTTTATTAAATGTTATAAAAAATTATCAACAAATTCTTCCCCATGCAAATTTACCTTTTCAAGAAATTGTGAAAAATACGGACCAAAAATGGCGAGAAATTCACAAAACTCCTTTATTTAATATTCTTTTTGTAATTTCTTCACTTGAAGATATGAAAATCAGCAATTCTTTTTCTTTATTAAATCCCTCTATTACTAAAATTCCTTATAGTATTATTTTTTCAATAAATATATTAAATAACGATTTAATTTCTTTTAGAATTGATTATGACAGAGATTCATTTCATGATGATGACATTATGTTACTAATTTCAAATTTTCAAATTTCATTACAAAAAAATCTAAAAATAATTTCTAACAAAAGTCATTCAACTAAATTATTATTATCACTAACTAAAAAAATGATATTTTTCTTCTCTCTCATAAAGTTTTTTAATAACTTATGATACACTATCATTTTTAGACAAATTTTTATGTTCACTAACTTTAAATCTATAGAGGTAATTAACAAATCTTCCTGTCATAAAACCAAAAGAAAATCCTGATGAGATTATCGTTAATAATTTTGCACTAGAACTTAAAATAAATGAATGATCTTGAGAGTTTTTATATCCCAAATAATATTTAGTAGCAAAAACAATAAAAACTAAAATTATCGTTGCATATGATCCTGGAAGAGCCATCAACATCTTTTTTTTATCAACAATTATTTTCTTATTTGCAACTTGCTTCCAACCAAAAAAGCCTGAAAAAACAAGAACAAAAAGAGTTAAATAATAATAATTATCATTTAGTTGAAGCCTTCCCATTCCTTGAATGAATAAATAAAAAAACACACATAAGATAATAGAACTTCTATAAAAAGATACAATTCTATCTTTTGAGGATCGGATTCCAACACTTATCAAATAAATTAAAATAAAATATACATATATAGGCGTGTGAACTAAAAAATTAAATATTGTTTGCATTAATTACTCCTCATCTTTTAAAGATAAAACTATTAAACAACCACCAAGCCATTTTTGCTTCAATCCATAATAAATCAAATCGTATTTACCTCTAACATAATTTGTAGAATTTTTTCCAAATTTTTCATCTATTTCAAATCTTTTTGATTCAACGAGATCTAAAAAATTTTTATACCATATTTCAAATTTGCTATCCAAGTTAACATATTTTGTAATTTTCCAACCAGCCCTATCAACCAAAGTTTCAAAATCCTTAATTCTAATTGGAAGAAAAGATGCCCTTTTTCCCATACCAACTAATAAATTATCTTTACCTGTTGTTAAATCTGTGTAGTCAAAAATAATAAGCTTGGTAGTAGATTTTGAAAGTTTTCTCAATTCTTTTAGGGATTGCAATTGATCTGGAAAACAGACTAAAGAATTTACAATACAAATTAAATCGAAATCAGGATTTTTTATTTTTTCAGAAACATTTGCAACATCCGAGATAAAAAAGCTTATATTCCCATACGTTTTCTTAGCATATTGAATGGCCTCTTCTTCGATATCAAATCCGGTAACATTACCCCAATCATTTTTGTGAAAATAGGCTGCTGAAGCCCCTAGTCCACAAGCTACATCTAAAATCTTTCTATTTTTATCTTTTGGAAATAAAGCCATAATTAAATCAAGCGCTTCTTCTTCTCCCGCATGTGTATAATCTCCTTCTCGAATAAATGACAAAATTTTTTTTCCTTCAAATTCATTGAAAGTTTTAATTTCATTAGAAAGTTTCCAATCCTTTCCATCAGATTGATCTAAGTCTTCCGTTCCTTCAATAATTGTTTTCCAATTATCTAAATAAAGAGAATTTTCATCAGCTATACAAAAAATAGGTAAAAGAAAAATAAAAATAAATAACGTTTTTTTAAAAAAAAATTTTGTTTTACTAGAATTATTCATGTTGTAATGATCCCCCAAAAACATTTCCTGTAAGCAACGATTCAGTAGAGACGACTACCTTGTCACTTGATGCTTCAAGTGTTATACTTCCATCTACAATAGTCGACCCTTTTAAAAAAACAGTTAGAGGTTTATTGATATTTGTTTTTTTTATAATAATGTTTTTAGTTTTTAAATTCTTCAGACTAATTTGATTTGAGGAAGTAATAATACTTAGCAAACCGTTAACAACACTGTCTGTTGCCTGAATAGCGCCTGTTACACTTAAATCTTCTTCAACAGTCGATTGCTCCATTTGTAACATTCCAAAAACTGTTACTTTACGAGATTGAGAATCACTCATTTTAAGTAACCCATTTACCTTTAAGGTTGCTGTAGTACATTTTTTTATATCGAGACAGCCTGAAAAATTAAAAGAACCTATTTGTACTTCCGAAAAACTTTTTGTGCCATATTTGGAACTTATGTTAACGCTCATAACTCATCCTATTTTGTTGTTTTTAAATTTAAGAGTTAGATTCTAAACATGCAAATCGATTTTATTCAATGTTTAAAAAAATTATGAAATAATTTTATTCTCTATATTATAACCATTTTTAAATTTTACTAATTTGTTTGATCCAGATCTCTACTTCATTTGAAATATTCTTTATATTATTTTTCGTCATCATTGTTAAATGATTACCTGGAACAATAGTTGTTAAAGGTTTATTTCTAAAAAAGTTTCCCCAACCTAAATATTCATCTGTAATTTCTTGAAATTGTTCTTTTGCCTTAATTATAAAAACATTTTCTAACTTACTTTCTCGGAGTTGATATTTTTCTGATGCAATAACATGTTTTTCATATATATTTAAGAATTTTTCAAAATCAACTTCACTCAAATTATCTGGAATAATATGAGCTGTCTTAAAAAACTCTAAAGCTATTTTTATTTGTTCCAAGTGTGTTTTCTTATTCCAATCATCTTCACAAAATTTTATTCCAGAAATAGTTTCTATTTTTCTAATAAATCCTAAAATAAAATTTTTATTTTTAGCTTTATTTTCTTTTTTATCAGATATAATATTATCAATAATAATCAAAGAACTATTAATATTTGGGTGTTTCTTGATAAATAACTCGTTCATTTCAAAAGCAATCAATCCCCCCATAGACCAACCACCGAAAACTATTAAACAATTTTCATTAATTTCTTCGATAATCTGATCAAAATACAAGGTTGCCATGCTTTCTATACTCTCATAGGAAACATCATCATTATATATATAATTTGATTGTATAGCGAAAAATTGATAATTCTCAGGAAGCTCACGAGCTAATTCATAATAACAAAAAGCGCTTCCCCCTGCAGGATGGACAAAGAAAAACTGGACAGTCGGTTCTTTACTATGTTTTATTTCAATTATTGAAGTCTCATTTGGTGTTTGAGTGGTGTTGCTTATAAAAGCAGCAAGCTTTTCGATGGTATTATTTTCAAAAACAATCGATAAATGAAATTTATTATTAAAGGTTTCTTCTAATTTTTTTATAAGTTTTAAAGCATGTATCGAGTGTCCTCCCAAGTCAAAAAAATTATCCTTAATGCTAATCCTGGAACAATCTAAAATTTCTTCCCAAATCTGCATTACTAATAGTTCAGTTTGATATCTAGGTGAAATATCCTCTCTATCTTTTATTTCTATCATCGGCAATGATTTATAATCAATTTTCCCTCCAATAGTTTGTGGAATTTTATCTAATAATACTGTTTTTTGAGGAAGCATGTGATGAGGTAATTTTTTAGATAATAAATTCATTATTTCTGAAGAGGTCAGATTATTATTCTGGACAATATAAGCTATTATTCCATTAGCACTATTTATTGCAATGGCATTTTGTATTCCTGCTATAGACAATAAATTTGCTTCTATATCGCCTAGTTCGATCCTATGACCAAAAGATTTGATTTGTCTATCATTTCTTCCGATAAATTCAATGGAATTATCATATCTATATCTAACGAGGTCTCCTGTTCTATACGTTTTTTGCATATTCAAAAAGATAAAACGTTCATTATTTAAATTTTTATTATCTAGATATCCTCTTGAGACACCATTACCTGAAATAAATAATTCGCCAACAATTCCTTTTGGGACTGGAATTAAATCTTTTGTTATATAAATTTTTGTGTTTGATAGGGGATAGCCTATCGGAACATAAATTTCATTATTTTTATATTCGGGTACTTTATAAATCAAAGCTGTTACAGTAGTTTCTGTAGGTCCATAATAATTAAAAATTTCTCCTTTAAAAAACTTTCGAACTTTTTTTATCAGCTCCCATTTAAGCGGCTCTCCAGCAAAAATTAATTTTTTTTTGGGTAAAATACTCTCAATATTTTTATAACTCAAAAGAATAGACATATGCGATGGAGTCAATTTTAAACAATCGATAGAATTATTTTGGAAAATAGAAAATAATTTATCTAAATCGGACATAACATTACTAGGAATTATAACGACTTTTTTTCCATAAGCGAGAGGAGGGAAAATCATTGTATGCCCCATATCAGTTGAAAAAGATGTAAAAACAGCGAAACTCTCATTATTAGAAAGATCGGAACAATCCCAAATCGAGTCTATATAGGAAGATAATTGAGCATGCTCAACGCATACACCTTTTGGAGTCCCTGTTGAACCAGAAGTATAAATGATGTAAGCTAAATCATCTTGGCTATTTTTTTCATTTAAATTTACCTTTTCATTCTCAATAAAGTTATCTACACAATTTTTTGGATTAATATTTATCATCCCGTTAATATTTAAATGATCTGTAATAACTATTTTAATTTGAGCATTATCTAAAATATCGTAAATCCTTTTCTCTGGCGTAGTTTTATCAATTGGTGTATAACATGCTCTACATTTCATAATACTTAGAATCGCGATAATTGCCCAAACATCATGATCCATTAATAAAGCTAT
This sequence comes from Parachlamydiales bacterium, assembly GCA_041661445.1. Taxonomy (GTDB): domain Bacteria; phylum Chlamydiota; class Chlamydiia; order Chlamydiales; family SM23-39; genus JBAZUK01. The sequence goes on along the minus strand of JBAZUK010000001.1, from coordinate 465,780 downwards.
AGGTTCAGATTTATTTGTAATATATTTCTGCAAATATCTCGCAAACTGATTGGCTTTTGAATTAAGATCTCTGTAAGTTAAAAAATTATTTTCAAATTCAACAGCGATCTCATCGGGAATTTCTCGAGCCTGTTTTTCAAATCTTGAAACAAAATCTATAAAAACCTCTTTTTTTATAGATTTATCATCTATATGATGATCAATAGTCAGATTTTTTAAAGGGATGTATATTGAATTTTTCAACTGATGTAATATTTTTTTATAATAAGATAACATCGATTTTATTGTATTTTCATGAAACAAATCAGATCTATAATTTATTGTAACAAAAAGTTCGTCTTTTACTTCTTCAATGGTCATATCAATATCAAATCGAGATGTTCCATAATCTACTTTAAAAGGAGAGGCTTTTATCCCTTCATAATCAAACATTTTTGGAAAATTCTGATAAGCAAAAAAAACAGATATTAAAGGAGTTTCATCAACTAATCTTATAGGATTTAATTCTTTTATCAATAAATCAAAAGGAAGATCTTGATGATTTAATGCTTCTCTATTTATTTGAGCTATTTTTTTTATAATTTTTTCGATTAAATCATTACCATCAAACTCCCCTCTATATAATGCAGTATTAGTAAATAAACCAAACATTTCCTGAAATTGTTCTAGCTTACGATTAACAGTTGTAGTTCCAATAATTATATCGTTTTGATTTGTATAAATATGAATAAGGAAAAAAAATGTTGACAACAGCAATTCAAAGAGAGTAATTTTCTGCTCTTGACTAATTTCTTTTAACATATTGACAAATTGACAGTCCAGTATCATAGTTTCGATCTTTCCGGAATAGGAAATTTTATTATTGCTAGTAAAATCTGGTATAATGTCAGGAGAATGTAAATCTCCTTTCAATTTGTTTTTCCAGTAATCCATTTGTTTGGTAATGTTTTCATTTTTTAAGTTTTCTTTTTCCCACTCCACATAATCTAAGTATTGAAAAAGATGTTCTTTAAAAACTATTTTGGAATTTTGAACTAAACTTGCATAAACCTGAGCAATTTCTTTAAAAATTAAATTATTAGACCATCCATCTGATATCAAATGATGAATTATTATCACAAAAATATATTTCTTTTCCGATAGATGTAGTACTGAAAATCTAAGCAAAGGTCCCATTTCTAAATCAAATTCTTTTTTGTTTTCAGAAACAATAAATTTTCTTGCTATCTCATAATTGTCTTTTTCATTTATTAAATCTATATATTGTACTTTCACAAATTGTTCATCTAAAATTATTTGTTTTAAATTTTTACTATCAAAAACTGTTCTTAAAATTTCATGCTGATTTATAATGTGGTTTAAACTTGATTCCAATAAACTAACATCAAAAACAAAATCAGATTCAATATGAATAGCAAGTGGTACATTATACAATGAGTTGTCTGGTAATAACTTTGTAAGAAAAAACATTCTTTTTTGAGCAGAAGAAAGATCTCCTGATGAAAATCCGTTCTTCTTAAGATAAATTTGTTTTTGTTTTTTTCTTTTTTCTATCTCTAAAGCCAATTTCCTGAATTGTTCTATATTTATATTCATAAATTTTTCACTCCACTTTCTATTCCAAATTCTTCTGCTGCTGCATATAAATCTTTAACAATCCTTTCAGCTATATTAAAAATAGTTAAATCATTGTAAAATTTATTAATTGTATAGTCCCAATTAAAAGCTTTGTTAATTTTAGATACTATTTGTATTGCTATTAACGAATTTCCACCAAGATCAATGAAATTATCTTTTATGCCAATTTTATCAATTCCTAATATTAGCTGCCAAATGTCCTTTATAGTTTCTTCAATTTCGTTGTTAGGTTCAACATATTCGATTTCCACATTTTTTCTGGTATATAATAATGGTTTTTCTTCTGTTATGGTCTCATTAAAGGATTCGGCAATAAGTGAATCTATATCACCATGATATACAACGAGATCAGCAACAGAAAACTCAAGAGCTTCTATTAATGCTCTAGCACCTTCCTGAGGAGATATATCATATAAATCATTAATTTGAATTGGCTTATTAGCTTTTGGAATGAAATTAATTGATTTTTCAGTAACACGTTTAAGCATATAATCTTCAATTATGAGTAATATGTGTCCTGTTTCATCCATTATCACCACATCGAAAATTACAAATTCAAGATCTGAATTTTGCTTCAGTTTCACATAACTAAAAACACTCGAAGAAAGACATGCTTCTTGAATTTGAATTTTGCCATAAGAAATTGGAAGATAATTAAAGGAAGATACATATTTAATGCAAAAAGCTGTTGCAACATCAAGCATAGCTGGATGAAGAGGAAAATTATTAAGATCATCAGTCTGGGATAGCTTAAGTAATGCCAACCATTCATTATTGCCAGCAAAAATTTCTTTTATCAATTGCCATCTTGATCCAAAGTCTAAAAATGACTCTCCTGATAATTTAACGTTAGACCATTCTTTTTCATCTAAATTTATTCTAACAAGCTTATTTTTTATTTCCTCAAGATTTAAATCAGTTAATTGTTCTTTTTTTTGAGAAAAACCTATATTTCCTCGAATCGTTTCCTTGTTCGGTTGGTTCAATTGTTGAGAAATAAATTTAAAATTCATTGCTTTGTTTAGTATTAGGTTCAATGATATCTTTTTTGAAGAATTAAAAATAAGAGGAGATAAAAAAATCATATCTGTTATAACGAGATTTTGGTGTTCATTACATTTTTTTCGAAAAACATTGTTTAATATGTTTATATAAGCAGTTCCAACTAATGTAGGCGATCCTAAAAGTTTATGTTCAGCGACAATCCAATCCTCTTCAGCATCTAGCATTTTTTCTTCTATTATTTCATATTCTACGTTATCATTTAAAATTTCAGTCGAGTTATATGTCTCACCCGTATGCTTTACAGCCATTCCTATTCCAGTCCATTTTCCCCAATTAATAGATAGAGTTTTTCCCATTCTTTTTTTGAATTTTCTATATCCTGCAAAAGCATTCAAAAAAGCATTCGCTGAACAATAGTCTACTTGACCTGCTTCGCCAACGTATGAAGTGATAGAGGAAAATAAAACAAAAAAATCTAAAGGTATTTTGCTTGTTACTTCATCAAGGATAACTGTACCTTGAACTTTTGGAGAAATAACTTTATGACTTTTTTCAATATTTTTTAGAGAAATCACTCCATCACCAGCTATTCCCGCTGAGTGGAAAAGACCGTTTACCTCACCAAATTTATTTAAAGCAAGTTCTATCATGTTATTCATTGATTGAATATCACAAACATTACCCTCAAAAAGTAAAATATCTGCCCCCATGTTCTCTAACTTCATAATCCATCTAATTTTTTCCTTTAATCTATTATCAAAATTATCTGTATTTATCAGTTTTATCCAATCACTCCTATCAGGTAAGGGCGAACTATAAATCAAAACCAATTTTGCTCTTACTGAATTATATAAATGTTCTGCTATAGTTAAACCAATGCCCCCTAATCCTCCGGTAATTATATAAACGCCCTTCTCCTTCAAAATTTTTTGAGAAGGCTTTTTATCTAAGGGTGCAAAAAACATTCCCCATTTATATTCGCCTCTATATGCAAGAACTTCATCATCTGAATATGTCGAACAATCTGACAGTATTGAATTTATTAATGCCGAAGAAAAGTCAAAATTTATCGGCAAATCTAAAATTTGGCACTTTGCTTGTTTGTGTTCTCTCATAAACACTTTACAAGGCCCCAATGCAAGTGCACTTACAGGAGAATGAACTCCCTCGCCTGCCACATCAAATAAACCACTAGTAATAACTGATATTTTTAAATTATTTAATAAATTTTTTTGAATCATTGCTTGCTCTAATAATAACAATTCATCAAATATACCTGTTGAGATTTCATGAATATTAGAAGAATCAATTTTTTCAATAGCTGAAGAATTCCACAAATATATTATTCTAATTCCATTATTAATGCGGCTTCCCAGACTTTCAAATAGTTGTTGATAATCAGAACCATTCTGTGAGTTAATTGTAAAATTATTTTCGTCAATATTAGAAAATTTAATACCTTTGTTAACAACTAATGGCTTAATATTATGTTTTGACAATTCTTCAATTATAAATCTGCTCAATAGATTTTTATCTACAAAAACAATCCACGTATATTCATTTTTATTTTCGAATAAAGCAAGAGAAGGTAATCTTTTCCAAGATGTAGTATGAAATAAATTTGAACTATTTTTTTTTGTAGATAAATCAACTTTTTTAGGTATCTTTAACAGAAATTTTTCTTTTTCAAATGGATAAGTAGGCAAAGAAACTTTTCTCATATTATCTTTACACAATAAAGAAGCCCCGGCAGCCCATAATTTTCCAATCGAGTAAATTATATCTTTATAATTTGTGTTAACAGAATCCCCTAATGTAGAAACTACGCAATTATTAAAGCCTTTTTTTATTGATGATTTCAATGAATTACCTGGACCAATTTCAACAAAAACCGAACTTTTTTGATTTGAAATCATTTCTTCTAATGCTTTAGAAAAATTTACTTTTTCACGTAAATGCATTGCCCAATAATTAGGATCCATTACTTCTTCATCGCTTAACCAATTACCTGTTATTGCTGATAGTATTGGAATGTTGGGTTTCGAAAATGATATTTTAGAATAAAATTCCCGTAATGGATTAATAACCTTATCCATCATAGAAGAATGAAAAGCATATTTTGTAGATAACAGTTTGGATGCAATAGACATTTTTTTCAATTTTTTATGAAAATTCAAGATTTTTTCTCGTGGACCTGAAACTACTGTTGAAGCATTATCACTAACAACTGCTATTTCGATATCTTCATCGAGTAACGGAAGTAAATTACTTTCTGGTAATAATACTGCAAGCATCGCTCCTTCTTGAGAAAATTCGATCAGTAACTCGGATCTTTTTATTAGCATTGATAGAGCCTCTTCTTTGGAAAAGACCCCAGCTAAGCAAGCTGCAGTATATTCGCCAAGACTGTGACCAATCATAAAATCTGCAAATACACTAAGGGAATTTAACAATTTGGCAAGAGAATATTCGACTATAAATAGAGATGTTTGAGACAATAAGATATCTTGGATATCACCCTTATGTTCATTTGATAGAAGATCTTCGCAAAATAATTTGGCTTTTATATCAAGAGAATATTCTTTTTTTAAAAAAAAGAAACAATCGTCTACATTTTTTTTAAAAAAGTCATTTTCATTATAAAGTTTAAATGCCATGTTAACATATTGGGTTCCTTGTCCGGGAAATAAAAACACAATTGATTCTTTTGTTTGATCACTCTCTGAAGAAAAAACATATTCTTTTCCATCTTTTAAGCAATTCAATAATGAATCCATGTTTTTAGCAACAAATAGTTTTCTATGTTTAAATAACTTTCTTCCAAATTGCAAGGTATGAGATAGATAATCAAGATTATATGTTTGATTCTTATTTAAAAATTCAAAAAGATTGGATTGCATCTTATCTAATGCTGAAGAAGTTTTGGCAGAAATAACAAAAAGTCTTTCCATTTCTTTACTGGAATGCGAAACGGGACTATTATGTTCTTCAATAATCATGCTAACATTTGTACCACCAACACCAAAAGAATTAATCATAGATCTAAATGGCAAACCTTCTTTTCTTTGAATTTCAGTTAAATTTTCCTGTATAAAAAAAGGGCTATTATAAAAATCTATTTCAGGATTGGAACTTGTAAAATGCAAAGCTTTTGGAATAAAGTTATGTTTTATACAAAGTAAAACCTTAATTAGACTTATAACTCCAGCAGCAGCATCAGTATGACCAATATTTGTTTTTACTGAACCCAAACCACAGAATTGTTTTTTTTCAGTGAAAGTCCTAAATGCTTTGGACAAAGCATCAAATTCAATAGGATCTCCGAGTTTCGTTCCTGTCCCATGAGCTTCAACATAACTTATTGTTTCTGGATCAATATTAGCATTTTTTATAGCTTGTATTTCTACATCTTTTTGACCTTTAATGCTAGGAGCAGAGAAACCTACCTTTCTATTTCCATCATTATTTATAGCCATACCCTTTATAATTCCATAAATATTGTCTCCGGCCTTTATAGCCTCCGATAATCTTTTCAAAACAACAATCCCAGCTCCATGACTAAAAACAGTCCCACTTGCTTCTGCACTAAATGTCCTGCAATGGCCATCTGCTGAATCTAAACTTCCTGGTTGATATAAATATCCGATTTTTTCAGGACATCTAATAGAAACTCCACCTGCCAATGCAATATCACATTGATTAGTCAGTAAACTATTGCTTGCTAAAACCACGGCAGCTAATGAAGTCGAGCATGCAGACTGTAAATTAATACTCGGTCCATTTAATCCTAATTTATAAGAAGTTCTTGTTGCTATATAATCATTTTCATTACTAGTAAAAATTGAAACACTATCAAAGTTCTCAAATATCCTTTCATTATTTGCCACTTTAATTAAATGCCACGGAGTTCCGGCTCCGCCAAAAACCCCTACTTTAAAATTTTCATTATTTTGAAAATCATAACCCGAATCTTCCAAAGCTTCCCAAGCACACTCTAAAAAAATCCTTTGTTGAGGATCTGTAATTTCAGCCTCTCTCGGAGAAAATCCAAAAAAAGATGAATCGAAATATTCTGCATCACCTAGGATCCCTCTAGCTCTTATATAATTTGGATCATTATATAAATCCTTATCAACCCCGGATATTATTAATTCATCATCTGAAAAAAATTGAATGGATTCTACTCCATTTTTTAAATTATTCCAAAATTCCGTTGCATTTTTAGCTCCAGGCACCTTGCAAGCGACACCAACTATGGCAATATTATCTTTTGAATCTTCTGTAAACATTTTTTTTCCTTATTTTTCCATAAAATAATTTATTAAAGCTTTGATATTCTGATAATTAAATAGATCAACTATTGAAACTGATTTGTTTAATCTTTCTTTTATTAATTGCTTAACAATGGTAAGTTTAAAAGAATTTCCTCCAACATCAAAAAAATTATCTTCTTCAGTTATGTTTTCTGAATTCAATACTTCTGACCAAATAGTTACTAATTCTTTTTTATAATGATCTTTAATCGATGAATTTGATACTGGACTTCTTTGATGTAGCAAATTCTTGGTTGCTGAACGTAAAAAATTTTCATATTGAAATGCAATTGATTCAACCTCTTCTAGAGAATAGATAGATTCTGAATATTCATATATTATATTTAAAACATCTTTATTAAAACTTATTTGTAATTCCAAATCAAATTTTGAATTTTTATTAACATATGGATGAATTTGCATTCGGATATTTTCAGGAAATTTAATATAATCCACATTTTCTTCCCAAAAATTAATCATAATTTGAAAAAATGGGGTTTTATTTGCAACTCGAGGTATATTCAAATATTCAACAATCTCATCAAAAGCCACAGTATTGTTATCTTGAACAAATAAAATGCTTTTCTTGATTTTTTGAATAATATCATCCAATGAATCTGAATTTGATATTTTTGTTCTCAGAGGCAAGGTATTAACATAAAATCCGATTGATCGTTCTGTATCTATATTTCTGGTTGAAGAAGTAATCCCAATAATTATATCTGAAGAATTATTAAGTTTAGACAATAGTTTTTTGAAAGCACTCAACAAGACTACATAAAGAGTTGTATTGTGAGATCTAGCAATAGACAACAAATTTTGACAAGAAAACTTCTTGCCATAATAACAGCCGCTTATATTATTTTTTCTTTCTTTTTCATAAAAACCTAAAGTAGGTTGATTTGAGAACCCTTGCAGATAATTCTTCCAGTTTTCCAGCGTTTCCTTTTTTAAAATATCATCATGAACATCTTCCTGAAGATAGTCTTTATGATTTAAGAACAATTCAATTTCTTTCTCATTTTTATCACAACAATAACTATATATCTTAGATAAGTTCTGTAAAAAAATATCTTTTGACCAATCATCAAATATCATATGATGAAATACTAAGCAGAGATGATATTCATTATTATTAATTTTAATTAGACTTCCTCTACTAAGAACCTCATCATAAATAGAAAATGCTGTATTCGCTTCAGAGTTCTCAATTTCTTTAATTTTTATCGATTTAGTTTCCTGGTCTAATTTCTCTAAATCAAAAATCTTCAGATTAAAATCATCATCTTCTTTAGATATTTTTTGATAAATTACCTCAGCTTGCTTAACTAATTTTACTCGTAAAGCTGCATGTTTTCTATATAGAATATCGAGTGCTTTTTTTAATATTTGCATGTTTAAAGATCCTTTAAAAGAAAGTATTAAAGGATATAAATATGAAACAGAATTTGGAAAAATCTGCTCTATAAACCAAATTCTTTTTTGCATTTTAGATAAGTGAAACATTGATACTTGGCTAATAACGTCATGATTGTGACTTTTTTCAGAATTTATAGTTTTAAATTTCCGCACCGATTCGCTTAATTTAACTATCGTTAGATTGTCAAAAAATTCTGTAAAAGATAACTTAATTTTAAGCTGTTTGTTTATTCGAGCAATTATTTTTAATGCTAAAATTGAATGGCCACCTAAATCAAAAAAATTATCATGTAAACCGATTTTTTTTAATTTTAATACTTCGCACCAAATATCGCTTATTATTTTTTCAATATAATCATCTTTTTCATCATCGTGTTTTTTATTTTCTGTGTTTGTTAAAAAAGCTCTATCAATCTTTCCGTTAGATTTCAAAGGAATTTCATCTAATTTTATAAACATTGATGGTATCATGTAAAAAGGAAGAATAGTTTCTAAAAACACCCTTACTTTTTTTTGTTCCAGAATAATAAACTGATCACTAGTAGAATAATAAGCAACTAAAAATTTTTCATATTCATTATCAGGATCATTTTTACAAACTACCACGACTTGGGAAACGGGAAGGTTTTTCATTAACATATTTTCGATGCCCTCTAATTCAACTCGAAAACCCCTTATTTTGATTTGATTGTCTTTCCTTCCGATATATCTAATATTTCCATCACTCAAGAAACAACCTAGATCACCTGTTCTATACATTTTTGATCCATCGTTTTTAAATGGATCCGATAAAAAAGCTTTTTCAGTCAAAACGCTATTATTCACATAACCTCTAGCAACACCGACTCCACTAATAAATATCTCACCGATATTTCCATCTAAAACTTTGTGAGAAGATTCATCCAGTATATATATTTGGGTATTCGATATTGGAATTCCTATGGGTATTACATCGTATAACTTGTCCACGCTAAAGAAAGTTACATCAATTGTAGCCTCCGTCGGACCATACAAATTTTCTAACTTTATTTTATTGCTATTATTGTATTTAAAAAACAATTTACAAATAGAATGTGTTAACTCTTCCCCACTACATATGATCAATCTTAATTTTGAATGTTCTAAGCAACCACAAATTTCAATAAATATTCGAAAAGCTGATGGAACAAAATGAATTACAGTCACATTATTCTTAATAATTTCGCTTAATAACTTTTCAGGTTCTTTATAAACATTTTGTGGACAAACTACTAATTTTGCACCAACAACAATGCTCCATAATAACTCCCACATTGAGACATCAAAACCTATTGAAGTTTTATGCAAAACTACATCATCTGAACTCAGATGATAATTTCCTTGCTGCCAAGCGAGGCGATTAGCTAAAGAGACATGTGTTATTTCTACTCCTTTAGGTAGTCCTGTAGAACCGGAAGTATAAATAATATAAGCTAAATCATCTTTATTAATTTTTATCTGTGGAGATGAACATTTTTTTGATTCAATTTCATCTAGATTTATAATATCGATCTTTAAATCCTTAATTAGTTCGTGCGTTTCTTTTGATGTGATCAATAAATTGCAATCACAATTATTCAAAATATGATCTACGATTGTTCTAGGAGTTTCTGAATCTATCGGCACATAAACTGAACCAGCTTTTAATATTCCTAGTAAAACCACAACCAGATCAATTCTTTTTGGAATAAAAACACATATTTTGCTTTGCAATCCTTTTCCATTTTTCAATAAATAGCTTGCCAAGGAATTAGATAAATCATCTAATTCTTGATATGTTAAAAAATCATCACCGAAGATGATAGCTTTTTCATGAGAATTTACTGAAACTTGATATGAAAATTTTTCAAGTATTAAAGATTCCTCATTCACCTGTTTTCCATCATAAATTATATTATTATTTTTCAAAATCATACCATCCAATATTTTTTTTAGCAGATTGTTCTCTCTATAAAAATTTCATCATTTTTTTGTTTAGATCTATATTCGAGATAACGATTAAAAATATATTAATAAACTTTCCACTTATGATATAAAACAGTTCCATAAACCCTTCATTTCATCAATTTTTTTTGGATAACATATTGAAATAATATACCGATTCATACAAAAAGATATTCCCGCGTATTGAGAAAAATTTTTAAAAGAATAATAAATACAACCTTTTAAATATTGAATCGATTCGATTTCTAAAACAGATAACGGGACAGTAAAACCACATTTAAGAGCTTTTGATAGTGATTCTTTAATTGACCAAAAAGCGATCGTTAATAATTCTTTATTCGAAAGAAAATCTTCTTGTTGGCTGATTAATGAAGCCACAAATTCATCAAAAACCAGCTCTGATTTTTTATCTATTCTTTTAGCAGCGAAGTTTTCCAAAATATTAATTTCTTGCTTTAGCAATTCTGCGCTTATTGATTTTGAAAATGATAAATTAATATTTTCTAAATCTATTCCTATGGGAAAAGCTTCAGGAAAAACGATAGCTATGGCACTATTTTCGCAATGACTTAAAGACACTCCTAAATTATGAGAATTAGGAAAAATTATAGGTTGTCCAAAAACACCATTTAGAACGGCAATTTCATTTAAATCTTCTTTATAATACTGGGATAAAATTGACTTTATGCAATAACGTCCCAAAATATACTCACGTTTTCTTTTCTGTGAAATGATTTTTTTATAAATTTCTAATTCATCAAAATGCAAATTTTCCAAAAAATTAAAAGAATGAGAGTCAAAATCAATATAACCAATAGAAATAGATTGTTTTTTTAAATGTTCTGAATCCCACTTATAAATCTTTCTCACACTTCATTCTCAAAAAAAATAATCATTAAAAAATAATAAAGCATTATTATTTAAATGCAAGTTTTAATCTAAAGTTATTATAAATAATAACAATAATATTTAAGTAAAATTTTTATCCTATAAATTTAAATAATGATTATTAATTTCTATTTAATTTCAGCGCGACAAGAAAAAAATCAATTATAAATGCTAAAAATCAAAAAAAACAGTCTTAATAACCTTAATGTTCGAAACTTTCGATTATCATTAATAATCTTTGCAAACATTAAATGAATAAAATTTCTAAAGAGATATTTAAACTCCTTTAAATGTTTCGCAGCGCTTCAAGCCTAAAATTTATTACAATTTTTATTTCAATTTTTTGACAATCCTTAAGCGATATGTTACCTTATATGCTTATATTAGTATTTTTTAACCAAGATTAGTTTATGAAAGAATTAGATAAAGTTTATACACCGAAAAATGTTGAGGATAAATGGTATTCATTTTGGGAAAAAAACTTTTTTTTTAAAGCTAATCCGACCAATAGCAAACCTCACTTTTGTATAGTCATCCCTCCTCCTAACGTTACCGGTGTTCTGCATATGGGCCATGCGATGGACGAAACCCTGCAGGACATACTTATCCGTTTTAAAAGAATGCAGGGATTTGAAACCCTTTGGGTTCCTGGGACAGACCATGCCGGGATCTCAACGCAAACGGTAGTAGAAAAACATCTTATTGCAACTTTAAAAAAACGAAGAAAAGATTTTACAAGAGAAGAATTTGTATCTCATATCTGGAAATGGAAAAACGAAAAAGAAAATATCATTTTGAGTCAGTTAAAAAAACTTGGCTGTTCATGCGATTGGTCTCGGCTAAGATTTACTATGGACGAAAAGAGCAATAGAGCTGTTAGGGTCATATTCAAAAAAATGTTTGATGAAGGCTTAATTTATAGAGGAGACTATTTAGTTAACTGGGATCCGATCACCCAGACAGCTTTGGCAGATGATGAAGTTGAGCATGAAGACATAGATTCCCATCTTTGGTTCTTTAGATATCCTCTTTCCGATAAAAGTGGTTTTATTACAATAGCGACGACAAGACCGGAAACAATGCTGGGCGATACAGCTATTGCGGTTTCTGATAAAGATCCTAGATATTTTTCTTATATCGGCAAAACAGCAATTGTACCTTTTATAAATAGAGAAATTCCAATTATTTCAGATAGATTTGTAGATCCTGCCTTTGGAACAGGCGCTGTAAAAATAACACCTGCACATGATTTTAATGACTATGACGTTGCAATGAGACATAAGCTGCCGATAATCAACATCATGACAAATGACGGCCGAATAAATGAGAATGGGAAAGAATTTTTTGGCCTTAGCATGCAAAAAGCTAGGGGTTTAATTGTAGAAAAAATGAAAAAGCTTGGTCTGGTTGAAAAAATAGAACCTTACAAGTTAAGAATCGGAATATCCTATCGATCTAAAGCGAAAATAGAGCCTTACCTATCTAAACAGTGGTTCATCAGAATGAGTCCATTTAAAAACAAATTGATGAGCGCCATTAAAGAAAACAGAATAAATCTTATCCCTAAAAGTTTTGAAAACACCTATTTTTATTGGATCGACAATTTAAGAGACTGGTGTATTTCCCGTCAGCTTTGGTGGGGCCATCAAATTCCAATCTGGTATAATAGAGAAGATCCGGATGTAATGATTTGCTACGATAAAGAAGGCATTCCCCCTGAAGTTGAAAAAGAAAAGGACAAATGGTTTCAGGATGAAGATGTCTTAGACACCTGGTTTTCATCATCGCTTTGGCCTTTTAGCGCGCTCGGATGGCCGCAAGAAACTGATGAGCTTAAAGCTTTTTATCCCACTTCAATCCTGATCACCGGTCATGACATTTTGTTTTTCTGGGTAGCCAGAATGATAATGATGGGCGAATATGTAATGAAAAAGGTTCCTTTTCACGAAGCTTTTATACATGGACTTATTTACGGCAAGTCTTATTACAAAAAGGATGAAGACGGATCTATTACCTATATACCTCGCAGCGAAACAAAAAAATATGATTTGGGAGAACCGATCCCAAAAGAAATTTCCTGTAAATGGGAAAAAATGTCCAAATCTAAAGGGAATGTAATCGATCCTTTGGAAATAATTGATGAATATGGCACGGATGCCATGAGAATAGCCTTAACATCTTCTGTAACACAATCCAAGCAGATTGATCTGGATGTAAGAAAATTTGATGAGTTTAAAAATTTTGCGAACAAACTTTGGAATGCTACCAGATTTATCGTTCAAAGCATGGAAGCTAATCCGGAAAAAAACTTACCTGAACTGACTTCTGAAGACATTGAAAATGGTTTGGATACTGAAAAACTTACTTTAGAAGATCTTTGGATATTATCCAGATTAAACAAAACTATCACTGATCAGACCAATTTTCTAGAGACCAAACAATTTGACAAAGCGGCCACACTGCCCTATCAGTTTTTCTGGGATGATTTCTGCGCTTATTATCTTGAAATGGCCAAACCTTATATTTTTGGTTTGATAAAAAAAGATCTAAGGTCCAATAAACAGAAAATACTATTATTTGTATTATTTTCATCCATTCGTTTAATGCATCCGATAGTACCTTTTATCACTGAAGAAATTTTCTCAATTATAAAAGATAGATATCCAAATCTAAAAATTCATCCGGGCCAAGATCTTTATACAAAAGAATTTATCGAAGCTATTTCTAAAGAAGCCTGCATAGTATCCAACTATCCAAAAAAATTAAAGGAACCCAACACAAAGGCTGAAGAAGACTTTGATTCGATAAAAGAAATTCTTTATCTAATTAGGAATATTAGGTCTGAGATGAACTTTCCTCTAGGTGACAAAACTGACGTATACATATATTTTAAAAAGGAAACCGATCTAGTTAAGTTAATAAAGATGAATGAACATATTATTAAACCTCTTTCAAAAGTTGAAAATTTCATATATTCTACAAAAGAAATAGATAACATAATTGGCTCTACATCTATTCATAAAGATTTAAAATTTTTAGTCCCCTTGTCAAAGGATTTAATTCAAAAAGAGCTCTTGAGACTAGAAAAATTAAAAATTAAGCTAGAAAACGACATAAATTCCTGCAAATCAAGACTTTCAAACGAAGGCTTTCTATCAAAAGCCCCAAAAAATGTCATTGACGATTTAAAGAAATCTTTTGAAGAAGCTAATCAGAAACTTAAAGAGACCTTGTATAAGATTTCTTCTTTTAATTAAGTTAATTTCTGATTTTTACTGCATTCTATTAATTCTTATTACGTTAGTCTATTAAAAACCTGACCCATTTTTTTAAATTTATTTTTATTATATTAACTTTATCTTTATTATTTAACTTAAACCCAAGATTAATTATAATTAGTTGTAATAATTATCAAATTAATTTATTAAAATTAACATTTTAAATTAAATTTTTATCACAAAGGAAAAAAACATGTCATCAATTACTAATCCAAGACCAGTTTCCACTCCCCCAAAAAGTGAATCTATAAGAATGTCTGAAATGAATGATTTAAGAAAATCAAGGTCTTCCTGGGATCTTAAATTTTTAATGGCATCCCTACTTGAGGACGAAGAAAAAAGACCCTTGCCGGAACAGAGAGTAACACCAATGCTGACAGAAAGCAGCAGCGCTGATCTATCTTCTGAAGAATCCGCGCAAAATAAAACAGAACACGTAGTAAAAAAACATTTTGCAGAAAATAGTGATAATACTGTTTCTTATGAACAAGACCCCTCACCGATCAGCTTTTTAATCCGCCCAAGTGAAGTCGAAACTTCTTCTTTTAAACCGGTATCAAAAGATCCATACTCTAAAAAAAGAACTATTGAGGCAGAATATCTTGACAATCCTACTGATGGACAGCTAATTGAATAGAAAAAGTTTATAAAAAAGCATTTAACGCTTTGATTTTTTATCCAGCTTTTCTCTTTTTAATACTTCAAAAAATATCTCGCTTTCTTTAACTACAACACCTGAAAGCAAAAGAAGACCAACTAGATTAGGAAATGCCATCAAGCCATTCATGATATCGGCAATTGGCCAAACTATTTGTATGCTGGAAATTGCTCCTAGAAAAGTAATAAAAATAAAAAAAATCCTAAAATAAATTATATATTTTTCCTTAAATATGTACTCGAAGCATTTCTCTCCATAATAAGCCCAACCGAGGATCGTAGAAAACCCGAATAGGACCAGACCTATGGCAACGATATATTCTCCATAAGGAATCACTGAAGAAAACGCTCTCATAACTAAAGGAGATCCATTTAATAATTCTCCTGAACCAGTTCTTAATCCGACAACATCTGTTACACATAAAACCAGTACTGTAATAGTGCAAACGACAAAACTGGATAAAAAAACTCCGGACATCGAAATCAAGGCCTGTCTTCCGGGCAGATCAGTTTTAGCAGCAGCAGAAGCTATCGGAGAACTTCCTAAGCCGGCTTCATTAGATGATATGCCTCTTGCTATACCCATCTGCATTGCACTCATTACCGAGGTTCCAAGCAACCCCCCAAGAGCTGCCTTCGGAGACAATGCGCTTCTAAATATTAAAGCCAGGCCGCTTAAAATATGATCATAGCGCAAAAAGATGATAATAAGACCTCCGATAATATAAATAAGAGCCATAATAGGCACCAGATAAGCATTAACGCTTCCTAAACTTTTTATACCGCCTAAGATTACAAACCCTGAGAGGACGGCAACAATAATTCCTGTAATGTAAGGAGGTATATTGATTAATTCAGACATCGCATCAGAAATCGATTGAGATTGGATCAGATTTCCACCGCCGAAAGCTGCAAAAATACCAAATAGGGCAAATAGACCTCCTAACCATTTCAAGTTAAGACCGCTACCAATGTAATACATCGGTCCGCCGGCCATCTGGTTTCTTTTATCAACTATTCTGAACTTAACTGCTAAAATAGCTTCGGCATATTTAGTCACCATCCCGATAAATGCAACAACCCACATCCAGAAAATAGCTCCAAAGCCTCCGGAAATAATGGCTGTAGCCATTCCGGCTATACTGCCAATGCCAATTGTTGCAGCCAGAGCAGTCATTAAAGACTGAAACTGACTGATATCGCCTTGAGCTTTTTTATCTTGTCTAGTAAAAGCCATTCTTAAAGACAGCCAAAGATATCTGACTTGCATTCCTTTTAACTTAATAGTTAAAAAGATCCCTACTCCAAGAAGGAGATAAATCAAAACTGTATTCCACAGATAAAAATCAGCTTTATTCAAAAATTCTAATACATTCATCTTAAAAAAGGGGTAAAATTTTAACAAAAATATCTTACATTATTTAATATTTTTATACTGCTTATATAATTGATTTCAATAAATATTCTATATTCGAAAATTTTTACTTTAAATTTAAGGCAGTAACGAAAAAAAGAGCGAAAAAAACTATAAAATCCTTTATAAAAAAAATAGAAAAAAGTTTTTAAATTTTCAGTAATACTTCATTTGAATCTTGATTCTTAAACCTTTTGTTCACAAACATTTTATTCCATGTTATAATAATTAAAAAATTTATATTTTAAATATTTAAATCCGAAAAATAATGGAATTAAAATCATTACCTTCTTATAAATCCTTAAAAAATTTAATTTCCTTATCTAATCAAGATATTAATTTTTTAAATTCCTCATTAAAAACAGCTAAAAATATTTTTTTAAAAAACGACAATAAAGTTATTGTTTTTGCTGGGCCATGTTCCATTCATGATGAGAACTCAGCAATTATTTATGCAAAAAAATTAAGGAACTTACAAAAAAACTTAAAAAATATTTTTATAATAATGAGAGTCTTTTTTGAAAAAGCCAGATCCAAAAACAGCTGGAGAGGATTTCTCTATGATCCTGAGCTCAACAGTAGCTGCGATATCGAAGAAGGCATAAAAAAAGTAAGGAGATTATTAATCGAAATAACCAAATTAAAAGTTCCAATCTGCACCGAATTTGTAGATCCAAATATAAGCAGTTATTTCGATGACTTGATTACTTGGGGATTTATTGGAGCAAGAACATCAGCTTCCAGCCTGCATCGTCATTATGCATCTTCTTTATCTATTCCAGTAGGTTTTAAAAACAGCTTAGACGGAGATCTGGAAATTCCGATAAATGCGACAACGGTCGCAAAGAGCCCTCAAAGCTTTGTTTCGATAGATGAAAATGGTAAAATTTGCAATATTTTATCAAAAGGCAATAACTTTTCGCATATTGTATTAAGAGGATCGAAAACAAAAGTCAACTATGATGACAGTTCCCTGGAAGATGCCGTAAAAAAAATGAATTTCAATGAAATTGCCACTCCGATAGTAATTGACTGTTCTCATGGAAATTCTCAAAGCGATCACAGAAATCAAATTACTGCCTTTCGGCATTCAATAAACTCCATAATTAAAAATCAATATCCGATTATCGGGCTTATGCTCGAGAGCAATTTATTCGAAGGGAATCAAAAAACAGATCTATTAAAATTAAGATTCGGCCTGTCAATTACTGACCCCTGCATTGATTTTGAAACAACCGGCAAGTTGCTTCTGGAGGCTGATGAAATGCTTAATAAATCTGCGATTCATCGGAATTGATATTAATTTCTTCATCCTGAATATGATTTAAGTCATTTTGTCTTTTTTCATTTTCATCTTTATTGATCTCGATAAGCTCTTTCCAAAAATGATGCTTCCATTGATCAACTAAAACACCATCTTCATTGATGATATCAACTTTATAGGTTAAGATTCTCTTTTCTTTATCATTTGAATCGTCATAAAACTTATAATAAGTATATCCTCTTTTTCTCGGTATCTTATATACAAAAACATCCTGCCTGTTATCCCAGAATCTAACAGTTAAAACTAATGTTAAATTTTCTCTATACAAACTGAGAGGAAAATCCCAGGCAATAGATATCCTCTGACCATTGGGAGGATTTTTTTGCCTGTAATCAGGAGAATCTACATATGTTGAGGCTAAATAAGAAACATCAATCCTGTCATGCTGAACATACAAGTGATTTTTATAACAAGAAACAAAAAACAAAAATATTAATAAAAAAAAATATTTATTTTTCAAAAACTCAAACCTTTCTTGCTTTTATGAAAATAAAAAGATAGCATTTTTTTATACAAATATCAAACTTTGCTTGAGTTTTATGAAAAAAAATGATGAATCTGTAATAGGTATAATATTTTCTAATGATCGAAAAAAAATTCTTCTTATCAAAAGAAGGGATGTGCCGGTTTGGGTACTTCCGGGAGGAGGAATTGAGGACAATGAAACATCAACAGAAGCTGTTATTAGAGAAATATTAGAAGAAACAGGATATAAAACCAGGATTACAAAAAAAGTAGGAGAATATACACCGATAAACAAGCTGGCAAGATATACTCACTTATATGAATGTCAAATAATTTCAGGCGAAGCCAGTTTATCTGATGAGACTCGCGAAATAAGTTTTTTTGAAGTAAATAAGCTACCGAAACTAATTCCTCCGCCTTATCCATTATGGATAAGTGATTCTTTAAAAAATGAAAAATTTTTAATTACAAAAAAGCTTTCTTCAGTTACTTATCCGGCTTTATTAAAAAATCTTTTTTTACATCCTATTCTAGTAATAAGATTTTTGCTCACTAAAATAGGGCTAACAATAAATTCATAAATGAATTTAGACTTTTTTCTTTTCTTTGATAAAAAACAATAAAAGAATAGATATAATTATTCCTATGGGAATAATTATAAAAGCTCTTTGATAACCTGCTAATGAATAAGTAAATATGCCATTTATTATTTTTCCATTTCCAAATAAATCTAATATTTTGCCTACAACGGGAATGCCCAATCCATATCCCCCGCCAACTATTATTAATGTTGCTAATCCCAGGGCCACACCGCTAATTTCAATAGGGTTATTCTCTGTAACAATAGGATAAGCGAGCAATTGGGATGAACAGCTCAATCCTAAAAGAAAAAACATAATATGCGAGATAATATTGTTATAAATTGGCGCATAGAGAATAAACATTATCAAGATCAAAGATACTGCTGCCCCAAATAACATGGGAATTTTTTTAGATCTTATAACATCGGATACCCACCCAAAAAGAGGCGCTCCTATTATCATGCCGATAAAAAGCATGGAAACAATAGATCCGCTCTGCACTGAACTATAATTATATGCCTGCATTAAATAAATCGATCCAAAAGCCGCTCCGAAAATAGCTATTGGAAGATTTAATAAACCTATAAACAAGCCGCAGAACCAATTTTGTTTTTCTTTTATCGACATCAATAATGACTTGTTAATTGAAATGCTTTTAATAGTTTTTACATCATTTCTCGGATCTATGATATTAAACCACAAAATAATTGCAATAATAAGTCCAAAAATTGCAGAAATCAAAAGAGCGGCTTGCCAACTAAATAATTCAATCAAAACTACCATCGGCGCCTGAGCAACAATTGCTCCTAGCATTCCGATTGAGACAATCAGAGATGTCGCTAGACCCATTTTATCATCCGGCAGCCAAAGAGCTGCTAATTTCAAGCATATGATAAGTCCGAATGCTGTAGCGATTCCCGGCAAAAATCTGCTTATAGCAATCATGAAAAAAGAATCTGCAAAAGCAAAAAGCACAGTACCTAAAACAGCTATTAACATATTAATGCCCATTAAAGTCCTGATTGAGAACCTGTCTAAAATAATTCCCGCAGGGAGGATAAATAAAATATTCGAATAAAAAAACCACGAAGATAATATTCCGATATCAGAAGGAGATGTATTAAAATATTCCGATAAGGATACATTGAACGAAGTCATTAGATTTGTGTGAAAATAAGTATAAAAAAAGTATAAAGCTCCAATGAGTGTTATAAACCAGGGATTTTTCTTTTTTTTCATTTTTTCCTATTAAATAATTAATTTTGGGTATCCAAAACATTAAACAAGTCGTTTTGGTTTCAAGCAAAGATATTATTTGTTGCCTGCACAAAAAACTATATTTACAATTTATTTTTTCTTCAAGAAAAATTGCTTATAAAAAAACTTGTGTTTTTATAGCAATTTTTTAGATTTTACTAATCAATCATGCGGACTTAAGAGATTTTTTAGATTTACAATTTCATCAAACTTTTTCTCATCTACTAAATTCAGCTCTTTCGCAGCTTGTTTGAGAGTAATATCTTCCTGATATGCTTTGAGAACAATTTTTGAAGCATTTTCATATCCGATTGACTTATTTAAAACAGTTGCAACCATTAAATTTTTATCTAAATGCTCTTTTATTTTAATGAGATTCGCTTTTAAA
The DNA here is from genome assembly GCA_041661445.1 of Parachlamydiales bacterium. Taxonomy (GTDB): domain Bacteria; phylum Chlamydiota; class Chlamydiia; order Chlamydiales; family SM23-39; genus JBAZUK01. The sequence continues at coordinate 445,191 of JBAZUK010000001.1, read as the reverse complement.
CCTTTTAAACAGTGCTTTAAAAACATGTCGCTCATATCAGCCAAAAGGTTAACTGACTGAATTAATGCATAACCCTGAAGCGGTCTAAAGACATTCAATTGAAAATTACCCAAAGAGTTAGATGAAGAGATCATACTATCATTTGAAACTACCTGCATTGATACCATCTTCATTGCTTCGCACATGGAAGGATTTATCTTTCCCGGCATAATGGAAGAGCCCGGCTCGATCGGAGGCAGTATAATTTCTCCAATACCGCATCTGGGACCGGAGGATAGCAAACTTAAATCGTTTGCTATTTTAAACAGGGAAGACGCTAAATTTTTTAATGCTGAGCTCATCGAACAAACGGGATCGGCAAAAGATAATGAATGAAAGAAATTATCTGCTTTATGAAATTTTTCTTTAGTAAGAGAGCTAATTTCTTCAATTACAACTTTTGAAAATTTTTTATGAGTGTTTAATCCGGTTCCGACAGCAGTGGCTCCTAAAGGCAGAAAAGCAAGTTTCTCTAGGGAAGATTTTATGTTTTCGATCCCCTCCGACACAGTTGAAGAAAAAGCTGAAAATTCCTGACCTAAAGTCATTGGAATGGCATCCATCAAATGGGTCCTTCCAACTTTTATTATTTCATTAAACTCTATAACTTTCTCATCGAATCCTGTTTTTAGCTGCTCCAATGAGTCTAATAAACGATTTTTTATCAATAGATATGCCGAAATATTCAAAGCGCTGGGAAAAGTATCATTTGTCGATTGGCTCATGTTCACATCATCGTTAGGGTGAATAGGATCTTTACTCCCTAGAATTTTATTCAATTTAAATGATGCAATATTGCAAATAACCTCATTGACATTCATATTGGTTGAAGTACCCGAACCGGTCTGCCAAATATGCAAAGGAAAGTGCTCATCATATTTTTTAGCAAGGATTTCATCTGCAGCAAATACAATTAAATCTTTCTTTTCTTTTGCTAACTGATTTAATTTATAATTTGCTATAGCAGAAGCCTTTTTTATGATCGCAAGGGCATAAATTATTTCTAATGGAATTTTTTCATTTCCAATATAAAAATTATTAAGTGCCCTTTGAGTGCTAGCTCCCCAAAATTTCTCCTCTTCGACTAACACTTCACCTAAGCTATCTCTTTCTCTTCTCATCTTTTATTCTTTTTATAATAATAAAAGGGCAAAAACGAATGCGAATAATGAAAATGATTCGATGATACCAACTGCTGCCCATGTTTTACCATAGATAGCTGGCTGTTTAGCTGATGCTTGTATCGCTGTAGCAGCTGCCATGCCCTGAAGTATTGAAGAAACCATGATCGCTAGGCCGACAAAAAAGCCGATGCCTATAGCTGATAATGGACTTAATGTTCCTGTAACAATTGAATTTTTCATCAACAGCATCAACACAAATGCATAAATTGATTGAGAAGACGGCATCGCAGAAAGCGCGATAAATTTTCCATGTCCTTCATCAACGTGTGTCATAACACCATGCGATGCCATTCCGGCAATACCGCATCCGATAGAACTTCCCAAACATCCGAAGCCTAGAACTATTCCAGGTCCTACCATTGCAAAATCCATAATAAACTCCTTATTTTTTTATTTAATTAATTTTAATGGGTTAAATGCCTTTCCGTCTCCCTCAAACGAATAATGATACCATTCAATAAAATTAAGACGAAGACCATGTATAACCCCACCCATAATTGATAATAAGACATTTATCGCATGTCCAAAAACGACTAAGAAAAATCCAAAAAAGATTCCGGCAGAAGCAGCGAAATTATTAACTGTCATAGAAGTTATAGCCCCGGCAAGACCTAGTGCATATAAACGAAGATAAGATAAAATATCGGCAAAAATCGATATTGATTTTGTAATTTCTTCAGCACCATGCACTCTTTTTTGAATCAATGCCGTTACAACTGAAAATGAGATTCCAGAGAAAAATAATATCTTTCCTATATGAGTTGCAACTTGTTTATCTAATATATTGAAAAAATTTAAAAATGAAGTTGCATTCATAAGCGATGGAAAATACATATACCCGCCAATTAAGAATATAATCCAACCAATTCCAGATAGATTTCGTTTAATATATCTTATGAAAGACAAGATAATATGGACCACTCCAATTAATAATGCGAATTCCATCAAAACATTATTTTTAAATTCATCATAAGCTTCATATTTTTCTTCCCCGGGCTCTTTATCATTATATGCAGCCCTTAAAAAATCTTGTGGATTTTTAGTCGATTTTGCTTTTGGATATTTTACTGTCCATTCCTCATATACATCATCTTTTTGCTGCATATGATATGCAGCCTTTTTATCAATTATCTGATTCAATACAGAATACTTATATTTAGGGCTATCCAATTCCAATCCAAGCCCGAAGAAAGATCCGATCAATGTACCCCAGATTATGCAGCTTGTAGATAAAATCATTATTAGTTTAATAAAACGTTTTAAGAAATATTTTGGATTTTTGAATTTAAATTTCATAAACAGGCCTATCAACAGATATAAAAGACCATAGCCTGCATCGGAAACAATTACTCCAAAAAAAATTGAAAAGAAAATTAGCACCCACATAGAGGGGTCTTTGTCTGTAATAGAGGGAATATCATAAATCGTAATTAAATCTTCTCCGATCCTGGCACTGTCTTTATTCTCTAAACAAGTAGGTACTCTATCATTTTTTTCAATAGCTATCTCAACAAAAGCAACATTTAAACTTTTTGTGATCTGCTTTAACTTTTCAAATTTATTTTCTGCAACCCATGCCTGAATCGCAAAAAAAGATGCATCGATGGGGTACATTGCATCTGCTTCAGCAGACTGAAGATTAAAAACATTTAATTCATTAATCATTTCTTTTGATAAATAATTAAGATAGGAAGCTAGATGTTTTAGCTCTTTTTGAATTTTTTGAATCTGTTTTTCTATAACATCTTTTTTTTCAATTAAGACATCTAAAGGCAAATCAATAAAAGTCTCTATCATTTTTGGATAGGATTTTCTTGCCTGATTAATCGCGATAAAATAATCAAGATCATAAGCGCTATTTATATAGATCAGTTCTTCAGGAATTTTTAATTTTTCCTTATTGGATTTTTTAAGCGTAAAAAACTGAAAATATCTATGAATTTCCTTTTCCAGATTTAACATATCTTCTTTAGAAAAATGTCCAAAAGGCGCTATTCGAATAATTTCAGATGAAACAAGTCTCTTTTCTTCAAACAGCTTTTCAAGAGATTGATTGAGATGTAAAATGTTTTTTATCAGAAGATGCGGCGCAATTTTTTCTTCTATCTGAACCTGCTTTGGTTGTTTTTTTAAAACTTTTATTGCCGATATATATTCTTTTAATGGCTCGGATATCCTTTTTAATTTTTTAGACGAACCGATAAATTCGATAAAACCATTTTCCTGAGCAGACTTGAAAAAAATATCTACCTGCTGCTTTATACCATAAATTAAAACTTTTTTTAAATTTTTAATCATTTTTTCTTGCCTTTTTTTGTTTTGCTATCTTTGCCTGAGAGATAGCAGCAAGTTCCTGGTCACCTAAAAATATTTTGATCTTTTTTATATTCTCTTTAGTTCTGGGAATCAATATTTTTTCAAAAAGGTTAACCCTGATGGACACATCTTTTAATTCTTTTTCAATAGATCTTTTTTTTTCCTCTTCGATAGCAACTCTTTCTTTTTCAGTAATCATAGATTTTAACTTTTCTATAGCAGAATCAAACCAGATAGGCGTATCAAATAGACCATAAGAACCTTCTGCGAAAATAATTCTTTCAAAGTTGGGCATTTCAACTCCTGCAATATTTTCATATGATTTTTGAACCTGTTTAATCTGAACAAACTTTAATGGATCAATATCATGTTTTGAAGATAACAGAGAAGAAAATCCTAATACTTCATCTTTTTTCATCTTATAATCTTCTGAAAGTCTTGCAACCCGGTTTTTTACCAGAGTCATTTGAGAAAGCAAAAGAGATTTCTTTAATTGCAAAGTAGGTAAATATGTCTGAAGCTGCTTGAGCAGATGCTGCTGCAAACGCAATCCATTTTTTGTCATTTTTATATCAGTCATAGGTTTTTTCCCTTGGCCAGTATTTATCAACAAGATTCTTTTTCATGGCAACCTCTTCCTGGCGGAAACATTCAGCTAGAGTAGACCAGCAAACATCTAATGCTTCTTCTAAAGAAATATTAACTTCAAGATCCATGAGCCTACTCTCAAAAAGATATGAATATTTCAAAAGTTTTTCATCCCAGTTTGAGAGTTTAAATCCCATACTCTGTCTTTCTCTTGCTTTTTTCGAATCTGCATACAGCCTAATAGTAGTATTTGCAATTTCTCCATGATCTTCCCTGGTAACTTTTCCAATAACGTTCTGCTTCAAACGGGAAAGAGATCCGAAAGGATTTATTTGAGAGTTTTGAAGATAGAACTGTCCTTCAGTTATATATCCTGTATTGTCCGGAATAGGATGTGTTACATCGCCGCCGGGCATAGTTGTAACTGAAACAATTGTTATGGATCCGCTCTTATCTATATCTACAGCCTTTTCATATCTAGATGCCAAGTCTGAATATAAAGATCCCGGATATCCCCTATTCGATGGGATCTGGTCCATTGTTATCGATATTTCTTTTAAAGAATCTGCAAATGCAGTCATGTCAGTTAAAAGAACTAAAACATTATTACCTTCTACTGCAAATTTTTCTGCACTAGCCAAAGCCATATCAGGAACTAAAATACACTCAACGGCAGGATCTGTGGCCAGATGAACAAATAAAACGGTTTTATCGATACTTGCAGATTTTTCAGCATTGCTTAAAAACGCCTGATAATCATCAAACCTAAGCCCCATACCTCCAATAATTACAATATCAGCATCCGTCTGATTCGCAATTCTCATAAGAAGAGGGTTATAAGGTTCGCCTGCAGTCGAAAAAATTGGTATTTTTTGTGATTTGACAAGACAATTAAAGACATCTATCATGGGTATATTTGTTCGAATAATATCTCTTGGAACTATTCTTTTAGTAGGATTGAAAGATGGTGTATTAATATCAATTTTATCTCCTAGTATCTCAGGCCCCCCATCAATGGGTTTTCCGCTGCCGGAAAGACATCTTCCTAATAATGAATCTGAAAAATTAAGCTGCATCTGTCTATTTAAAAAACTTACCTTATCACCAGTCGATATCCCCCTTACATTCTCAAACACTTGTAAAGTAACGAGATCTTCATCAAATCTCAATACTGTGCCGAAAGTAGAAGTACCATCAGATTTATAAATTATTGCAAGTTCACCTAAAGACACTTGAGTTGCCTTAACGGAAATCAAATTTCCTTTCATATCAATAATGCGATCATATATTTTAAGCATAAGCCAACCTTTAGATTTTTAATTTTTCGTTTATTTTATTTAATTGAGCTATGAACTCAGAAGATTCGAATTCTATAAAATTTAAGTTCTTCAGATCATTTTGAATATCTAAAAACAAAGATCTAGCCTGATCATGAGAATCAAATTTAAACTGTTTATCAAAAATTTTATGCAGAAGATCGAACATCTGAGCAGACCTGTTAATTGGACAATATGTATCAACCGGATCAAAAGAATTTTGCTGCAGATAGCAGTTTTCATATAATTCAGATTTGAGGAATGTGACCATATCTTCCAAAGAAATTCCTTCTTCGCCAACAACTTCCATGCGTTTTAATATCTCATTGCCCGCTCTTAACATTTCCTGAGACTTTAATACTTTTTCATACCATCCGTTACTATATTCATTCAATTCCTTTGAAGCTTTCTTCAAATATTTACTCCAGGAAATTAATGGATCTATTGCAGGATATCTTCTCGCATCAGATCTTTCTCTTGATAATCCCCAAAAAGCTCCTACGACGTTTAATGTTGCCTGAGTAACAGGTTCTTCGAAGTTACCTCCGGCTGGAGAAACAGCTCCTCCGATAGTCAGAGACCCGGTTTTGCCGTTTTTAAGTAAAATCTCTCCCGCCCTTTCATAAAAGGCGGCAATCCTTGAAGATAAATAAGCCGGAAAAGCTTCTTCTCCAGGAATTTCTTCAAGTCTTCCGGACATCTCTCTCATAGCCTGTGCCCATCTTGATGTTGAATCGGCTAAAACTAATATATCAAGCCCCATCTGGCGATAGTATTCCGCTATGGTTACTGCCATATATACAGAAGCTTCTCTTGCCGCAACAGGCATAGAGGAAGTATTGCAGATAATTACTGTTCTATTAATAAGAGGTTTTTTAGTTTTGTTGTCTATTAGCCTTGGAAATTCTTTTAACACCTCAACAACTTCTCCGGCTCGCTCCCCACATGCAGCAATGATTACAATATCTGCTGCGGAGTATTTTGCCAGGTGGTGCTGCAAAACAGTTTTACCTGCACCGAAAGGTCCGGGAGAACAAAACGTACCGCCTTTTAAAATCGGAAATGGGGTATCTAATATTCTCATCCCTGTTGCCATCATCTTTTGAGGAGACTGTCTTTTTCCCTGAGAAAGGGCTGTTTTAACCGGCCATTTCTGCAACATGGTGAATTCATATTCCTTGCCATTATCATTCCTAGCCTTTGCTATGACGGTATCAATTGTATATGAACCGCTTTCAATCATATAAGTTATTGTAAAAGTCTGCCTATATATAAATGGGACCATTATCTGATGATTAAAATGACTCTCTTTTACTTCCCCTAAAAAATCTCCTCTTTGAACAACATCGCCAACTTTTGCTTTTGGTGTAAATTCCCACTTTTTATTTCTGTCCAAAGCATTAATGTAAAGCCCTCTGGACAAAAACAGACCAGCTTTTTCAGCAATTTTTTCCAATGGGTTTTGAAGTCCATCGAAAATTGATGTTAAAAGACCGGGGCCTAATTCAGCCTCTAAAAGATGTTTGCTAAATTCCACCTTCGTATTTGCCTTGATTCCCTGAGTGTCTTCAAACACCTGAATTTTTGCCTCATTTCCAGCAATTTCAATTACTTCTGAAGCAAATAACTTGTCTTGTACTTTTACATAAGAGACTTCGCCTTGCTTAATGTTGCCTTCGAAAAGTACATGTAGCAAATTGCCAAAAGCTCTAATAACAGTTCCTGTTGCTTTACTTTCCATCTTTTATCCTTATAATTTTTCGATTATTTGTTTTCCCTCATCAATGCTTAATTTATTAAAATCTTCTGCAATCATAAGCAATGCAGCATATGACAATATCTGATCGATTGTAAAAGGTTTGTCTTTTGAAAATTCTTCTATTAAATTAAATTTGTATTCCAAAAGCTCATATAACATTTTATTAGGTTCATTGATGTTTTTTATATATATGTTTTTAATTTGCAGATATTCTTTTGGGGGCTCTATATTGTCTGAATCTTTTTGAGATAAAATATAAGCTACAAAATCATCTGTCAAATCTTCAAATTGAAGTTCAAAAGAAATATCTCTTTTTAATTTTTTTGCTCTAAGAGCAGTTAAAATCAACCGTGATTTTTTTTCAAAATCAAAATAAAAATTTAAAAAACCTTTGTTTTTTTTAATAACGCGGTTTAAAAAATTTACTGTTAAAAAAGAAAAATACTTTAGTCTGTCTTCCTTATTTTCATATCTGTCTAAAAATTCAAATACAAAATATGGAAGATTGGTTTTTGTTAAAATATTGTCCTCCAGTTCTCGCTCATTATAATTACCATGAGGATCGATCTCTTTTCCAAGCCAGAGAAGTCTTAAATTTGTAATATCGATATAGGTCCTAAATATTTTTACCTTTTTTAAATCTGCCTTACTCAAATTGATTTCAAACATTACTTTCAATTCTTCAAAGCTGATATCTGGTTTTGCCCTAAGCGATAATCTTGGAAAAGCATTTCCAAGATAAAAATATATTCCCATAAAATTATTCGCTGAATATTAATTTACGAAAATCGGCCCTGATATATTCAGACAATAAATCTTTCAAAGCTTTGTCTGATATATCTATTGTTAATTGCATGTCATGCAGTTTTACCTGCACTCCTCCCGCAAATTCACCGATCAATAAGTTTTTATCTTTTAATTTATTTATTGCTTCCTGAAGTAAAAAAGCATTTATTGCTCTTGCATCAACATTATCTGGTATATAAGCGCTGATGTCAGTATCTATTCCTTCGGTTTCTAGTGCTTTAATAATAGCATTTATCAAGCTGGCAATAATTTGAGGATCTCGTGTTGCTTTCACGATTACTTCTTTTATATTTTTAGAAAAAAGTTCATTCTCAATTTTCTGTTTCAGTTCATCAATAGCTTGTCTTGAAGATAAAGATAAAGATGATTCAAATATTTTTTTTTGCCGTTGAATTTCTTTCTTTTCTTCATTTATCAATCTTTCTTTTTCTTTATGAGCTTTTTTTAGAATTTCTTCAGCCTCTATGTGAGCATTTTCGATTATTTCTTTTGCCTGCTCTCTTGCTGGAGACAAAGTTTCATTTTTAATGAAATCACAAATTTTTTGAATTTTATTCTCTCCATTATCAAGTTCCATACTTTACTCCTTTAGGTCTACATAAAAAAATAATAAACCTAACGGAATTTTTCGGGTAATAAAAATTCAAAAAATTTAAGATCGTTTAAAATATCTCAATAAAGATTTATGAAAAACAAAGATTTTAAAAAATAAATTTGCAAGAAATAACAATTTATAGGTAAAACTTATATCTAAAATATTAAAATGGTTTTATATATATGATAAAAAAATTTATTACAGCGACTTTAATTATTTGTTTTTCTTTATTTTCCACCCAAGTTTATGCGCAAAGTGAAAAATCGGACAGGATTAATGCCGAAGCTTCTGCCGCAAGCTCTTATCACGCCACTGCAATATCCATGGTGTTTTGGGGAGTGCTGATAATCGCAGGGATCGCTGTAGCAGCAATATTAATAGAATCCTCTTCCTCTCACTCAGAATGAAAAAAATAATTTTACTGCTGATTTCATTTATTTTCATTCAATTCTCATATGCTGAAGAAAAGACTGCTTTTTTTATTTGCCCTGGTTCATGGCAGATAGTAAATCCGAAGGAATATGGCAAATATATTAAAATTTCTTTTGTAAAGAATCAAAAAACATTGATCAGACCATCAATAAATTTAGCTATTGAGCATACTAAACTATCTTTAGACGAATACACTGAAGCCGCCAAAAACAATCATATTGCCGATTTAAATACAAAATTTGAAATTTTGGATAAAATTAATTTAAAACAGGGTCTTGCCTGCATTTGCAGAATCGATAAAAATTCTAATTCCATTGATTTTGACATGCTTCAGATGATCTTTATAAAAGACAGTCTTGCATTCATAATGACCGGAGCTTGTAAAAAAAATGAGATGATTGAAAACTATAAAAGTTTTATGAATATTTTTTTATCATTTCAAATAGTTGATGATATATTCTCTCTAATTGAGGACAAAACAAAAAAAGATGAATTAATTCAAAATTTTAATGATTTAATAAAATCTTCTAAACAACTGAGTTTAAGGGAAAAGCAAAAAAACATTAGTTCTTTTGAAAAATATCTAGATAAAAAATTTCCAAACTTAGGAAAATACTTTCAAATACTACTGCTGGAAATGGCGTATAAAAACATAAAGGAATGTTAAAAATGAAAAAATTAATTACATTATCAATTTTTTTTAGCTTTGTTTTTTCTAATTTATTGGCTGAAGCCCAAGAAGTCCCAAAACTTTCTCCTGAACAAACAACTTTTAAAAAAAGAAACTGGCAGCCATGGGCTATAGCGACAATTACAGTTCTTATAGCAGGAACAGGTATTTATTTAACTTCAAGACATCAAGGGCATAGCTCAAGCGATAATAAATAACATTTGAAAAATAAGGAAAAATAATGACAGTCTTGGAGACCACTTCTTCTTTAGAACAGTTAAAAAAATTCACAACGGTTGTTGCAGACACCTCAGATTTTGAGCTAATATCACAATACAAACCTCAAGACGCGACCACAAATCCTTCTTTAATCCTGAAATCCTCTTTAAAGGAAAATTATGCTTCTCTGCTCGATGAAGCAATTGCTTTTGCAAAAAATAAAAATCCTAAAAATATTGAAGATCTGATAATAATAAAACTCTTTGTCAATTTTGGATTAGAAATTTTAAAACTTGTTCCCGGCAGAGTGTCTATTGAGGTTGATGCAAAATATTCTTTTGATGTAGAAAAAAGTGTTGAAATCGCAAGAGTAATAATTTCCTTATTCGAAAAACATAAAATTCCAAAAGACCGGATTTTAATAAAACTTGCTTCTACATGGGAAGGATTAAAAGCATGTGAAATTCTTCAAAAAGAAAATATCTGCTGCAATATGACTTTATTATTTTCTCTTCCGCAGGCAATTGCTGCCGCAGAAGTTAAAGCCACATTAATTTCGCCATTTGTGGGAAGAATTTTAGATTGGTATAAAAAAAATGAAACCAGGGATTTCAACGGATGTGATGACCCGGGAGTAATTTCAGTTAAGAATATTTATAATTACTATAAAAAATTTGGATTTGAAACCCAGATCATGGGAGCAAGTTTTAGAAATGTTAATGAGATAATTGAGCTAGCCGGCTGCGATTTATTAACAATATCCCCATCTCTATTAGAAGAATTAAAAAAAGGCAATACGGAAATAACTCAAAAACTTGATTCTTCCAATTCAAAAAACCTACCCATAGAAAAAATTAATCTTGATGAAAAACATTTCAGATACCTGCTTAATAATAATGCTATGGCTAATGAAAAATTATCAGAAGGCATTAGATTGTTTGAGCAAGATCTAAATAAATTAAAAGATTTAATACAAAAAAAATTATAGTTTTTTAATACGTTTTGCTAGAATTTCAATTTATTTTTTAAAGGGTAAAATAATGGCTATTCAATCTTTGTTTTATATAAGCCAATCAGTAGTCATAATGAGAGAAAAAGATTCCCCTGATTCCAGCATTATATCTCAAGCTTGTTATGGAGAAGCAGTATCAGTAATTGACGAAGGTAAAGAGAAATGGACAAAAATTCAAATGAAAGATGATGGATATTCAGGCTGGATTGAAAATAAAGAAAAAGTTTTAAGCAGCTACCCTATCGATGCTTTTGCTAACTCCCCATCCATCATCATAACCACTCGTCTGCAAGCTCATATTTATAGCAGTGCTGACACTGAACGCGGACCTATTATGAGTTTGCCATTTGGAAGTCCTTTAAACGTTTTAAATCAAGAAAATGATCGTTGGATTAAAATAGCTCTGCTTAGCGGCAAAAAGGCTTTTGTTCAGCGAGGTGATACCGATTTAAGTGACCAGCCGACAAAGGGTCTTATTGAATTCAGTAAAAAATTTTTAGGCCTTCCTTATTTTTGGGGAGGCAGGTCAAGCCTTAATGGATTTGATTGTTCAGGATTCATACAATTCTTATTTAAGCAAAAAGGCATTCAATTGCCAAGAGATTCAAAAGATCAGCATTCATGGAAAGGTTTTAAACCCGTCGAAATCTCCAAAATGAAACAGGAAGATCTTATTTTCTTCGGTCGTGACGAAAATAAAATCCGTCATGTTGGTATGTATATAGGAAACAATCAATTTATCCACTCAACAGTAGCTGAAAACCAGCCTTGGATCAGAATCAGCAATCTTTCTGATAAAAACTGGAACGGAGATCCTAATAACACATATCCACTTAGATCTGCCCGCAGATTAAACTAGTTTTTCTTCAGGCTTAATTTTAGATTTTTTTTTGTTAATTGGATCAATAGCGATAAAAAAATTTTAGCTAGAACAATTAAAGGTCTCTAACTCCAAAATTATTTTAGCATAAAAATAGCTGCTTTTTAAAATTTTTTCATTATTTTCATACAGCTAAAGTCAAGACCAAAAGTAAGTCAACTGCAGAAAAGTCTGATTTAAATCGTTTATTTTAAGATAATTAAATTAATTAAGAGACAAAAAACATCTAAATTCCTTTTCAAGGAACATTTGGCTCAAAAAAAAGCCAAAGCTATTTTTCTTCAATAAAAAAAGTCCGAAATATACAAGTATACTTCAGACCTTTAAAAATTGATTATTACGAAATTTATGATATGGAAATTTCTTTTTCCAGACTTTTTAAATCATCATCGAAATAAAAAAGCTCTTCTTCCTGACCTTTTTCCATAAATTTAGCTACTTTTTTATGGTATTGGAATCCGGTACCGCCTGGAATTATATGTCCCATGATAAGGTTCGATTTGAAATCCCTTAAGAAATCAACAGCACCGTCTGTAGCAGCTCCTGTTAATACCTTAGTTGTCTCCTGGAAAGAAGCAGCTGAAACAAATGATTCAGAACCGAGCGAAGCTTTTGTAATACCCAATAATACAGGCATAGCTTGAGCCGGTTTACCGCCTTCATCAATTGTTTTTCTATTAACTTCATGGAAGGTCTTTTTATCAATATCTTCACCATATAAAAATACAGTATCTCCCGGATCTGTTACTTTTATTTTTTGAAGCATCTGTCTGACAATAATTTCAACGTGCTTGTCATTGATATCAACACCTTGAAGACGATATACGCCTTGCACTTCATTTACTAAATATTTTTGCAGTTCGCGAACACCGCAGATTTCAAGAATTTCCTGAGATACAATCAATCCCTCTGTAAGCTGTTGGCCTTTTACAACCATATCGCCCTTCTGTACGATCAAATGCTTTGAAAGAGGAATTAAATGTTCTTCTTCCATTCCGGTTTCATCATCTCTAACAACAAGAATTCTTTTATTTTTCTGAACTCCTTTAAAGTCAACAACACCATCGATTTTTGCTATTTCTGCAGCTTCTTTAGGTCTTCTTGCTTCAAACAATTCAGCGACCCTTGGAAGACCGCCGGTGATATCTTTTGTTTTAATTGATCCTCTTGGCAATTTAGCTAAAATCTGTCCGGATTTTACGAAATCTTTTTCTTTAACTAATATTAATGCTCCTACAGGAATAGCATATGTACCGATCAGTTCTTTATTTTCAGCATCTGAAAATATTGAAATCTGAGGGTGCATTTCACCTCTATGCTGTTTTACTCTTAGCTCAACTTGGCTAGTCTGTTTATTAAGCTCTTTCTGAGTAGAAATACCTTCAACCAAATCTTCAAATTTTGCATACCCTTCTTTTTCGCAAATTACAGGCGTACTATGTTGTTCCCATTCACCGATTTGAACTTTCTTTTCTACTTTTGTACCATCAGCAAATAATATTTTTGTTCCAAGCTCGACATTGAATATCTGAAGCGGTTCAATAGATTTTGTTTGTAGAAGTTTTTTATATTCTTCAATAGACCTGCCTTCATCTTTAACAATGTTAATAGTTCCATTTTTATTTAAAACCAGCCAGTGACCTTCTTCGTTTTGAACAACTCTTAGGTCTTTATATACCATAACGCCGACATTATCAGTTATGAGCTGAGGACTTAACATTGCAGAAGCAATACCTCCAATGTGGAAAGTTCTCATGGTTAACTGAGTTCCCGGTTCTCCGATAGACTGGGCAGCAATAATTCCAATTGCTTCTCCCATACCTACCAATCTTCCGGTAGCTAAGTTGTTGCCATAACATTTTGAACATATTCCTCTTTTTGACTCACAAGTCAAAGGAGATCTGATCTTAACTTTTTCAATACCTGCATCATCGATAATCTCAGCTTGAATAGCATTGATAACATCCCCTGCTTTTGCAAGCAGTTTTGTCGAATCTCCGGGCTGATAAATATCATCGCAAACTGTTCTACCGAATAGTCTGTCTTTTAAAGGCAATAACTCTTCTTGACCTTGCTTTATAGGCGCAATTTCTATTCCATTTAGGGTTCCACAGTCATCTTCGGTAATAATTGCATCTTGAGCAACGTCTACCAAACGTCTTGTTAAATAACCCGAATCGGCAGTCTTCAAGGCAGTATCCGCTAGACCTTTTCTAGCTCCGTGAGTAGATATGAAATATTCAAGAACGGTCAAGCCTTCCCTAAAGTTTGAAATAATAGGTGACTCGATGATTTCCCCTGAAGGTTTCGCCATAAGACCTCTCATAGCACCGAGCTGCTTAACCTGAGATCTGTTTCCTCTAGCTCCTGAATCCATCATCAAGAATAAAGGATTCAATTCTCCGTCACGGGTTTCTGTAATCAATTTATATAATTCTTCAGATAAGATATCTGAAACTTCGGTCCATAAACTTATGATCTTAGAGTGTTTTTCACCTTCGGTGATAATACCGTCTTCATATTGTTTTTTTACTTTTTCTACTTTTTTATAAGTATTCTCAACTAATTTTTTCTTGGTTTTAGGAACTTTAACATCTATCACGCCCATTGAAAGAGCTGCTTTAGTAGCTTCAGCAAATCCTAAGTTTTTCATGTCGTCCAAAAATTGAACTGTAGCTTCAAGTCCGACCTTTTTGTGACATTCCAATACAAGCTCGGAAAGTCTTTTCTTTCTTAAGGCATAGTTTTGGAATCCAAGCATTACAGGTACTATTGTATTAAACAATACTCTTCCAGGAGTAGTATCAACAATACCACCTTCAATTAAAACTTTTATTCTTTCATGGATATAAATTCCTCTTCCTCTTTCATCAGTATCTTTTCGGGAATTGGGTTCATGTTTTTCAAATCTGTTATAGCTTGTTCCTGCTCCCAAAGCCAATAATACTTCAGCAGAGTTTCGGAATATCTTTATCTTTTTTCCATGCTTTTCTGGGTCCTGGGTAGCATCCAACATTAAATAATAAAGTCCCAAAATCATATCTTGAGTAGGCAAAGCTACCGGCTTTCCGGAAGAAGGCAGGAATATATTATCAGGTGCCATCATAAGAAGTTTAGCTTCCAACTGCGCTTCTATTGAAAGAGGTACGTGTACAGCCATCTGGTCACCGTCGAAGTCAGCGTTGAACGCTGGTGTAACTAATGGATGTATTCGAAGGGCTTTTCCTTCAATTAATACCGGCTCAAACGCCTGAATACCTAATCTATGAAGTGTCGGAGCTCTGTTTAACAATACTGGGTGACCTTTTATTATTTCTTCGAGAACGTCCCAAACCTCAGGGGATTGCTTTTGAATTAATTTCTTTGCCGATCTAATTGTATATACATAATTTAATTCTTTTAGCCTTTTTACTATAAAAGGTTCAAATAATTCTAAGGCCATCTGTTTTGGGATACCGCATTGATTAAATTTCAATTCAGCACCGATAACAATTACCGAACGTCCGGAATAGTCAACTCTTTTTCCAAGTAGGTTTTGTCTGAATCTTCCCTGCTTTCCTTTCAACATCTCAGCTAAAGATTTTAACGGTCTATTACCAGCTCCCATTACAGGATGTCCATGACGGCCGTTGTCAAACAATGCATCAACAGCTTCCTGCAGCATTCTTTTTTCGTTTCGGATAATAACGTCAGGAGTTTTAAGTTTTAAAATAGATTTTAATCGATTATTTCTGTTAATTACCCTTCTGTATAAATCATTTAAATCCGAAGTAGCAAATCTTCCGCCGTCTAACGGAACCAAAGGTCTTAGGTCAGGGGGAATTACAGGAACGCAGGATAGGACCATCCATTGAGGGGTATTTGGTGACAATACTAATCCTTCTACAATTTTTAGTCTTTTAGCAATTTTTACTCTTGCCTGCATTGATTTTGTCTTTCTTAGCTTGTCTTTAAGATCTAGAACCAAAGCGCTTAAATCTTCGTTTTTAAGTAAATCGAAAATAGCTTCTCCACCCATTTTCGCAACGAATCCATGTGGACCCCACTTTTCTTGAGCTTCCCTAAATTCATTATCGTTCAAAAGTTGTTTTGGTTGAAGTTCGGTTTCTTTAGGATCAATAACTATATATTCTTCATAATAAATAACTCTTTCAAGTTCAGATACAGAAAGTCCTAAAATATTTCCTATTTTAGATGGCAAAGTTTTAAAGAACCATATATGAACGACAGGAACGGCAAGATCTATATGAGCCATTCTTTGTCTTCTAACCTTAGATAAAGTAACTTCCACACCGCATCTGTCGCAGATTATACCTTTATGCTTTATCTTCTTATATTTACCGCAGGCACATTCCCAATCTTTTGTAGGACCAAAAATTTTCTCGCAAAAAAGACCGCCTTTTTCAGGCTTAAATGTTCTATAGTTGATAGTTTCCGGTTTTTTTATTTCACCTCTTGACCAGACGTTTCTTATAACATCTTCTGAAGCTACTTTAATTGTTAACTTATCAAAATGAGAATCTCTAAAACCCTCGTTGTTTGACATCGGCATCTCCCAAAAATTAACTTTTTATTGTTCAATAGACTCTGCTCTAACATCTAGGCAAAGTCCTTGCATTTCTTTCATTAATACATTAAACGACTCAGGTGTTCCTGCAACTAAGGAATTGTCTCCTTTTACAATCGATTCATATATCCTTGTACGTCCTTCAACATCGTCTGACTTAACTGTTAGCATTTCCTGTAGTAAGTGAGCTGCTCCATAAGCTTCAAGAGCCCACACTTCCATTTCCCCGAATCTTTGTCCCCCCATCTGCGCTTTACCGCCTAAAGGCTGCTGTGTAACCAAAGAATAAGGTCCAATAGCGCGAGCGTGAATTTTATCTGCAACCAGGTGAGACAATTTAAGCATGTATATATATCCGACAACAACTCTGTTATCGAATCTAACACCAGTTCTGCCGTCATAAAGAACAAATTTTCCATCTTCAGACAAATCCTGCTCTTTCATCATTTCCCAAATTTTAGCTTCAGGAAAACCTTCGAAAACAGGTGTTTTAATATATATGCCTGCCTTTCTAGCAGCATAACCTAAGTGAGTTTCCAAAAGCTGTCCCATGTTCATCCTAGAAGGCACTCCAAGTGGATTTAAAATCATCTCAACAGTATTTCCGTCTGCAAGATACGGCATGTCAGCTTCAGGAACAATCTTAGCGACCACCCCTTTGTTTCCGTGCCTTCCTGCCATTTTATCGCCAACTTGCAGTTTTCTTTTAGTTGCAACATAAACTTTTACCTGTCTAATTATTCCAGGATCTAAATCAACATCACCTTTTTTCAAAAATTCAATTTCTAACTTATACTGGCTCTGCAATGTTTCCAAATCTCTTTCATATTCTCTGATAGTCTTTTTGATTTCATTGAAAATATCATTATCTTCCATGATCAGATCTTCAAGTTTTTCGTTTTCTATTTTTTCTAATAGATCTTGAGTCATAACTTGATCTTTATCGATAATTATTTCACCTGTTTTTCTATGAAGAATTGGTGCTGGACAATTTTCATTTAATAAAAAAGCCCCAAGTTTCTCATGGAATTCCATTTGAAGTTCAAGCTCTTTAGTTTTATATTCGGAATGAACATCTTTTAATCTAGAAGCTTCTTCAACAAGTTCATCATCGGTTTTGGATAATTTATCTCTTCTTGAAAAAACTTTCACATCCATTACAGTTCCTTCCGTTCCAGGAGGTACTGTCAAAGATGCATCTTTGACATCAGCTGCTTTTTCACCAAAAATCGCTCTTAAAAGCCTTTCTTCGGGAGAAAGCTCTGTCTCAGTCTTAGGAGTAATTTTACCAACTAAAATATCTCCAGCTTTAACTTCAGCTCCAATTCTGATTATCCCGTCTTCTTTCAAATCTGCCAAAGCTTCTTCAGAAACATTAGGAATATCTCTGGTAATCTCTTCTTTTCCTAATTTTGTGTCTCGGGCTGTTAATTCAAATTCTTCCAGATGAATCGATGTATAAGTATCTTTCTTTATTAATTTTTCAGAAATAATAATAGCATCTTCATAGTTATATCCGCACCAAGGCATGAATGCAACCAGTACATTCTTTCCTAATGCCAGTTCCCCTAATTCAGTAGCTGATCCGTCAGCAATGACATCGCCGGCTTTTATTACATCTCCTACAGAACATATTGGAGTCTGATTAAGGCATGTTCCCGAATTTGACCTCAGGAATTTTCCAAGCAGATATGTTTTCTTATTAATCGGATTATCTTTGGGAGCTATAATAATTTTGAAACCATCCACATACTCAATAACTCCATCTTCTTCAGCAACAACTACAGCACCTGAGTCCCTGGCACTTTTAGCTTCAAGACCTGTTCCGACTAATGGAGCATCAGGTATCAATAGAGGCACAGCCTGCCTTTGCATGTTAGAACCCATAAGAGCTCTGTTTGCATCGTCGTGCTCAAGAAAAGGAATCAATCCGGCAACAACTGAAACTAATTGCTTTGGAGATACGTCCATATGCGTAGCCAGTTTTGAATCAACTTCTAAAGATTCACCTTTTGTTCTTACCCAGCAGATCGGATCTACGAACATATTAAACTCATCCAAAGGAGCTGATGCCTGAGCAACAACACATTCTTCTTCAAAGTCAGCAGTCATATATTCAATTTCATCGGTAACGACGTTGTCTTTAATGATTCTATAAGGAGTTTCAATGAAACCGAATTCGTTAATTTTTGCATAGGTAGACATTGAAGTTATAAGTCCGATATTCGGACCTTCAGGAGTTTCAATTGGACAAATTCTTCCATAATGCGATGAATGAACGTCACGAACTTCAAATCCGGCTCTTTCTCTATTCAAGCCTCCTGGGCCCAAGCATGAAAGTCTTCTTTTATGTGTAAGTTCAGATATTGGATTAGTTTGATCCATAAATTGAGACAACTGTGATCTTCCAAAGAAATCTTTTAGAACTCCAGCCAATCCTTTTGCAGATACAATTTTTCCAGGTGTCATCGTATCAGAAGAAAAATCAAATAAATTCATTCTTTCTTTTACAATTTTTTCCATTCTTGCAAGACCAATTCTACATTGGTTCTGAACAAGTTCTCCAACAGATCTAACTCTTCTATTTCCTAAATGATCGATATCGTCAACGTTAGCATCTTCACTGCCTTTTCTTAAACGAATCAGATATTTCATAGCTTCAATAACATCTTCTTTTCTAAGAGTTACAGTTTCTAATGTCTGATCAGATACTTCAACACCTAGTTTTCGATTTAATTTATATCTTCCAACTCTTCCTAAATTATATCTTTTCGGATCAAAGAACATTCTCATTATTGCAGATCTGGCATTTGATAAAGTTGCAGGTTCGCCAGGTCTGATTTTTCTATAGAAATCTTTTAAAGCTGACTCATAGGAATCAGTAGTGTCTTTAGAAAGCATTTTAATAATTGGATGAGACTCATCAGCATCTTCAGCAATCTTAATTGTTTGTATTTTTTCATCCAGCATTCTTTTTAGCATTGCTGTAGTTAATTTTTCAGCTGCTTTTCCGAACACTAAACCGGTTGCTTCATCAATAACATCTTCAGCTAGCACTTTTCCAACTAACTTAATAAAATCGCTTTCCTGTTTAATTTTAACTTTTCTTGTATTAAAAAATTCTTCAATAATGTCTGCATCGGTTGAGTAGCCTAAAGTTCTGATGAATGATGTCGCAAGAACTTTTTTTCTTCTTTTTTTTCTATCGACAAATATATAAACAAGATCATTGTTGTCAAATGATGCTTCTAACCAACTTCCTCTATATGGAATGATTCTGAATGAATATAAAATGGTTCCTTTTGGATGTCTTTCTTTTTCAAAAGCTATACCAGGAGATCTATGCAACTGCGATACAAC
Source organism: Parachlamydiales bacterium (assembly GCA_041661445.1). Classification (GTDB taxonomy): domain Bacteria; phylum Chlamydiota; class Chlamydiia; order Chlamydiales; family SM23-39; genus JBAZUK01. Next base: position 425,447 of record JBAZUK010000001.1, on the reverse strand, counting down.
AACACGTTCAGCACCATTTACAACAAAAGTTCCCTTGTCAGTCATTAAAGGAAGTGTTCCCATATAAACTTCTTCTTCTTTAATTCCAGTCTCGTCAGTCAGTTTGAACTTAACTTTTAAGGTAGAATTATAAGTAATTCCTCTTCTAATGCACTCTTCAGGATTATATTTTGGGACGCCTAAGTTATATGAAAGAAATTCCAAAATTGTTTTTTCATCATAGGATTTTATTGGAAAAACTTCTTGAAAAACTTCTTCCAAACCTACCTTTTCTCTTTCATGGGGCAACTTGTCAGCTTGAAGAAATTGCTTATATGATTTTATCTGAATCTCAATCAAATTCGGAAGATCGATAATTTCTTTACTTTTTCTAAAGCTTACCCGCTCTGGCGGTTTTTTCAGCATCTTTTTTAACTCCTTAAAAAATATTATAAATTGAGGATCAATTTTTGCTTTGTATCAATAATGGCATAGAGCAAAAAAAAATATTTTCTTTTGCTCTGATACTTTTATAAAAATGTATTAAAGTCCTTTTAAGGTAGCTTTGCCACCAGCTGCTTGCAATTTTTTTACAATATCTTCAGCTTCAGATTTTGGAGCAGTTTCTTTTATAACTTTTGGAGCAGCATCAACTAGATCTTTAGCTTCTTTTAAACCAAGTCCAGTTATCTCTCTAATAACTTTAATTACTGCGATTTTCTTATCAGCAGGAACTTCGTCCAAAGTAACTTTGAATTCAGTTGATTCTTCTTTAGCTTCTGTTGCTTGAGCTGCTACAGGCGCTGCTACTACAGTTGCTGCTTGAGCTTTAACACCCCATTTTTCTTCCAAGGCAGATTTTAATTTTGCCAATTCAATCACAGGAAGATTGCTTAATGTTTCTACTATTTGATCTATACTTACAGTGGCCACGATATTACCCCTTTATTTTTTTTCTTCTAATTTTTTCTTTTCTTCTAATGTAAAAATCACACTAGTAAGAAGACTATCAATAACAGACACAGTTTGAACCATAGGAGCTTCTAGTAAACCTAGGAATTGTGCTCTTAATACATTCAAAGATGGTAGTTTCGATAATGTTAATACGTCTTCTTTGTTATATGATTTTCTATCTATTTCTCCGCTTATCACATCCAGTTTATTAGTTGTTTCAGCAAATTCAAAGACAACTTTTGCAGCATCTACTAAATCGCCTTTAATAAATATTACAGCAATGTGTCCATTAAGATTTTCAACTTTATAAGAATATCCACACTCTTCTAAAGCTTTTAAAAAAACTCTTTTCTTAACAACTTCCATTTCAGATGATTTTTTTGCTAAAGCATCTCTAAAAGAGTAGATTTCTTGCGAGTCCAAACTTTCATATTTAGCAACTAAAAAAGCATTTGATGCTTCAACTTTTTGTTTAATTTCATCTAAAAGAAGTTTCTTTTCTTCTCTCATATCTCACCTTTTAACTAATACTTAATGTTTGTAAATCAATTCTTATTCCAGGTCCCATTGTCGATGATATAACTAAGCTTTTAAAATAATTTCCTTTACTTGAAGATGGTTTTGCTTTTGTTATTGCAGATAGTAATATTCTTAAATTTTCGATTAAATTCTTTGGATCAAAAGAAATTTTACCAAAAATTGTATTAATAACACCATTCTTATCTATTTTAAATTCAACCTTTCCGGCCTTGATCTCTTTTACTGCTTTTGCAACATCGGCTGTTACGTTTCCGGCCTTTGGAGTCGGCATCAATGATCTCGGACCTAAAATTTTACCTAATTTTCCAACTTCTCTCATCATATCCGGAGTTGAAATAACAGCGTTAAACTCCATCCAGCCATTTTTTACTTTTTCAACATATTCATCAGCCCCGGCATAATCTGCTCCCGCCTCTAAAGCTTCTTTTGCTTTTTCTGCTTTTGCAAAAACTAAAACCTTAACAGATCGACCTGAACCAAAAGGTAAAGAAACAGTACCTCTAACTTGCTGGTCAGATTTCTTAGGATCAATTCCCAATTTCAATGAAATTTCTAAAGATTCATCAAACTTTGGCTTTGGACATTTTTGTAAATATTCTATAGCTTGTTCTATTGTATAAACTTTATCTAAAGTCTCTACAATTTCTGAAATTTTTTTTGATCTTTTTGTTTTTTTCATATCTTTATCCTTCTACTTCTACTCCCATTGATCTAGCAGTACCTTCAACCATCCGCTCTGCAGCTTCATCACTTCCTGCTCTCATATCAGGTTTTTTTCTTAATACAATGTTTTTTATTTGAGCTCGGTTTAGTTTTCCAACTTTATCTCTATTAGGCAATTTTGATCCTGATTCTATTTTCAATTCCTGCATTATCAATTTTGATACTGGGGGCTGTAATGTAGTAAAAGAAAAAGTTCTGTCCTGATACACTTCAATAATTACAGGTAAAACATCCCCTGTCATTTTTTGCGTTCTTGCATTGAAATCTTTACAAAAAGACATAATATTTAGACCAGCTGAACCAAGAGCAGGTCCTATTGGTGGTCCTGGATTCGCTTTTCCAGCTTCTATTTGCAACTTTATTATCTTAACAACTTTTTTCTTTGCCATTATATCCTCTTATTATTTTTTTTCATCTTGAGGCACATGTTCAACTTGCCAAAACTCTAAATCATCTACTCGCGTATCTCGTCCAAAAATCGAAACTAGTACGCTTAGTTTTCCTTTTTCATGATTTACTTCAACAACTGTTCCTATGAAGTTAACAAATACACCTTCAGTAATTTTAACGTTGTCACCAACTTCAAACTTATGTTTCTGAACAACGCCTTTTTTCTTTTCTTCAAGCTCTAATAAAATTTCCTGAACTTCAGTATCTGTTAATGAACTAGGCTTATCTCCGCCCAAGAAATCTAACACGCTTGCCTGGTTTTTAACATATGCCCAGGACTCGTCTGTCAAATTCATTTTTATTAAAATGTACCCAGGCCATAATTTCTTTTCGGAAATTTTATGCTGTCCCTTTTTAACTTCCTGTACATTTTCAGTTGGAATCAAAACTTCACTTATAAATTCTTGCATTCCAGTAGATTTTAAATTATCTTCAATTGCTTTTTTTACTTTTTTTTCATGCCCTGAAAAAACCTGAAGAACATACCATTTCATTTAAGCTATCCAACGAAAAATTAAATTAATTAAACTTAATGCATTTCTGACAAACAAATCAGCTGCATATATTACAAAAGAAAAAACAACCGTCGCTCCAAGAACAATTTTAGTACAAGCAACCAATTCTTGCTTTGTTGTCCAAGTAATTTTTTTTAATTCAGACTGAACATCTCTAAAAAAATTATTTTTTTTCTTTGAGCCTGTATTACTAATGTTTGGATTAACAACCATTTTTTTCCTTCATTTTCAAAACATATAATCGAGTGCGGAGGGGATCGAACCCCCGACCTGCGGCTTTGGAGGCCGCCGCTCTACCAGCTAAGCTACACACCCCAGAGCGACGTTAAATCACCTTATTCAATTATCTTTGATACAGTTCCAGCTCCAATTGTTCTTCCACCCTCACGGATAGCAAAACGCATACCTTCTTCCATCGCAACAGGACTCAATAATTCTGCTTGAATTTCAACATTATCCCCTGGCATAACCATTTCAGTGCCCTCAGGAAGTGTAACCGAACCTGTTACATCAGTTGTTCTAAAGAAAAACTGCGGACGATAACCTGTAAAGAAAGGTTTATGTCTTCCACCTTCTTCTTTTGTTAAAACGTAAATAGCGCCTTTGAATTTTTTATGCGGAGTACATGTTCCAGGAGCAGCTAAAACCATTCCTCTTTCAACATCTTTTTTATCGATGCTTCTTAATAAAACTCCAACGTTTTCTCCGGCTCTAGCTTCTTCTAATAATTTATTGAACATTTCAAGACCAGTTGCAACTGTTTCTCTTGTTTCTCTTAAACCAACTAACTGAAGTTTGTCGTTTATTCTGATAATTCCTCTTTCAACTCTTCCTGTAACTACAGTTCCTCTTCCTGAAATAGAGAACACGTCTTCAATCGGCATTAAGAAAGGTTTGTCAATTTCTCTAACTGGCTCAGGAATTTTTTCATCAATAGCTTTAATCAATTCTTTTATTGATTGAACATATTGAGGATCTCCTTCAAGAGCTTTTAATGCAGAACCTCTAATAATCGGAACATCATTATAACCTTTAGAAGATAAAAGTTCATGCAATTCCATTTCGACTAATTCAACAAGTTCTTCATCGCCTTTTCCAATCTGATCCATTTTGTTTAAGAAAACAACAATAGATGGCACCCCTACCTGACGAGCCAATAGAATGTGTTCTTTAGTTTGAGGCATAGGTCCGTCAGTTGCAGCGACGACCAGAATAGCGCCGTCCATCTGAGCAGCACCTGTAATCATGTTTTTAACATAGTCAGCGTGACCCGGGCAGTCAACGTGAGCATAGTGTCTTTTATCTGTTTCGTATTCTACGTGAGTTGAATTGATTGTAATTCCACGCGCTTTTTCTTCGGGAGTATTGTCAATTGATGCATAATCTCTATATTTCGCTCCGCCTGCTTCAGCTAATACTTTAGTAATAGCTGCAGTAAGTGTGGTCTTGCCGTGATCGACGTGCCCAATTGTTCCAATATTTACGTGTGGTTTTGATCTTTTAAAAGCTTCTTTTGCCATCTTAATTTTCCTCCATAGGCTGCAGTAATTTTAATATCGTTTTTTTACCCTTTTGCCCAGAATAGGAATTGAACCTACGGCCGCTTGCTTACCATGCAAGTGCTCTACCACTGAGCTATCTGGGCTTCTCGAAAAAAAACATTTTTAAACTTTAAAAACACATAAGTTTAGTAAGTTATAACAATAAAATCAATAAATTATTTGTGACGATAAACAATTCTAGCTTTACTCAAGTCATAAGGCGACATTTCTACTGTAACTTTATCTCCAACATATACCCTGATATTTCTCATTCTCATTTTTCCACATAAATGCGCAAAAACAGTCATACCATTTTCCAAAACCACCCTAAAACTCATGTTCGGAAGTAGTTCTTCAACAGTTCCATCTATTTTTATTGTTTCTTCTTTAGTCATCTTTCAAGATATAAATATAATTGATATATAGTAAAACACCTTTTTATCTTTAATGTCAATAACTTGATGCAAAAAATCTTTTTTTTAATTGGTTTTAAAAGCTCAAAAAAATTTATAATTTCAAAGTTTTTATAATTCTGCTCGAAAAAGGTAAAAAAAAATGACCGTTCAAAAAATTAATTTGCATCCAATTCTTTTAGAGGATCCTACTAAAATTTATTCATCTAACAAATTTAAGGCTAGAATTTACAAAATGGCTTGTCTAATAAATATAGTGGCTATCTGTATATTTTCAGTGTATCTGGCATATTTTTTCGGTTCTTCAGTAACATCATTAGGTCTTTTTCAATTTCTTTCAGCAATAATTATTCCTATTTTTGGATTCACTTATTCAAAATTTTATTTTAGACAGCAAAACTGCTTAATAACCGCATCGTTTTATCAAAAAGTTATTAATGAAATTCAAGTTCTTAATCAGCAGCCTGTTGAAAATATTAAAAAATTCTTAACTGAATTCAAATGCAGACCAATGGAAGTCAAACTATCATTAAATGCAATCGCACATTTTAAAGTTAGGATTGAATCCCAAAAAAAATTTTATAGAGAAGCTCAAGAAATCAATCAAACTAACACCGATGACATCAACCTTAAACATAAGCTCCAAAAAACAGCTCATAACATTTATGAAAAAGAAGTTTTAAAAGCAAAGCTAAAAGCAGCTGAACTTTTTTATGTAATTTCTAATCCTTATGGCAATAAAAGGCTCGGTGATATCGGAAAAGCTTTCACTTTATCCTTTTCCAAACGCATGGCCTCTATCTTAAGCGGCCAGGATTACTATTTTGTTTTTAATGATCAAATTAAACAGGAACGAAAAAAATCAGGCTTGTCTTTTAGAGAAGTCGATGACAACTCGATTTCCGACATTTCAAAATTAATTTTTAATTTTTAAAATAAATTGTAGATTTCCGTTATTTACTTTAATTTATTTTTTTTTAATCCACCCAACTTCCAAAATTTTACTGTATAGTGAAAAAGATTATTCCTGAATTAACCTGGGATAAAGAAATTCTTTTATTAACTATTAATACATCTTATTATTGAAGAAGCAGCAACTGCCCTCAAATTCTGATAAGGCTCATCTAATATATTTACTAAAAAACCAATGGATTTCTTACTACCGATATGGCCTACAGCTTCTAGAATTTGAACCTTCATATTATAATCCGCTTTATAATAAGCTTCTTCTAAAGTTGTTATTACACTCTCTTCTCTGCCGAGAAGAGCCAGTACTAATGCCGCCTGAACTTTTACATCTTGATCTTCTTCATTTAAAAGCTGCTTAACAATATTTAATGAATCCTCATCGCCTTCTTTTAGGAGGGTGGCTGAAGCAAATCCTGTTATCCCCCATCCTTTTTGTTTCAAAAAATTCTTAATCCCATCACATGCTTTTTTATCATCAACAATCGCAAGAAGTGATAAAATATGGAGTCTTGTCATCTGATCTATAGCTTCGGGATATCTAGGAATCTGATCTAAATGACGTATATAGCTTGGAAAAAGCACTTGAAATAACGGATTTTTTTTCTCTTCCCACATTATTTTATCTTTTTCTAAATTTAAAAATCCAAAAAGAACCTCAGTTGATTCTTTCAACAATTTTCTTTCAGCAATCAGACCTAAGGCTAAATTTGCCTTAACATATAAATCCTTATGCTTTGATAATATCTGTTTCTTTAAGTTATTACATCTATCTGGAAGATGAGACAGGACGCAAGCAGCAAATCTGGCATTTTCGAGATCATTACTGTAAATATGTTTTTTTAATATAGATTCGCCAAAGCCAAAATTTTTTAATGCAGCAATATAACCTGCTGTTATAGCAACACAAGGATTTGAATCTTCAGCTGCTTTTTGCAATATATTTTTTAAGTTTTTCTCTTCTATGCTATTTAAAAAATTAAGCGATATGGCATTTAATGCTGATATCCTGACATCTGTTATTGGATCTTTAGCCAAATCTATTATTAATTGCATTGCATCTGAAACATTAAAATATATTACAAGATCGCAAGCCAGCTTTCTTAGACCAGCTTTAGAACTTTTCGCTAGAATCTGGATTTCTTTCAGATCTATGTTTTCTGTTAAATTAACTAAAGAGGCTGTTGCCATTTCTTTTTCTTCAAAAGTTGTTTTTTCAGAACCGATAATATCTTTTAAGTTTTCGACTTTTTCATAAATTTTCATTTTTCCGATAGCTTTGATAACCTCTAATTTTACCAGCCAAATTTTTTCTTCATTAAAGAGTTTTTTTACAGTATCTCTAAGAGGTTTGTCTAAATAAGAACTTGAAAGCTGCAGGACAACCGATCTAATTATCGCATTACTGTCCAGCAAATGCTTATTCAAAATATTAACAGCCCTAACATCTTGAGTCAGATGCACTCCAATTAATGCTGTAAGCCTTGTTGTATATCCTAACGAATCGCTTGCCTTAGATAATATCGACCAGCTCAAGTTCTCTAAAGTCTCATAAAACTGATTATCCTTATCTGTAACATTTTTAATCTCTTTAATTGCATCCATTTCAAAATCATTTAAAGCCAGACATTCGATATATTTAAGTTTTAATTTCAGAGAACTTTTATACTTCTCACAAGCATTTTTAGCTTCTTTTAAAGCAGTTTCGTAATCCTCAATAATAATATGTGAATTGATGGTTTCCAAGAGAGAACTTTCATTTGAAAAGATTGAAAAACTCAGTAACATGATAGATATAAAAAAACAAATTCTCATAAGCCCATACCTTTGATTTTCAATATATCTTATTATGATTCTATCATCAAAGAGTTTTTTTTATTTTATCAAATAGATTTTGTTCGATCTGCAAAAGGAAAAGACTTTTCGTTTTAAAATTATCCTAGATCCCGCAGATCTCTTCCGCCTATAAGATGAAAGTGCAGATGAAAAATTGTTTGGCCTGCCGGGGTTCCAACATTGGTTAATAGACGATAACCCTTTTCAATTTTTTTATCTTTCGCAATTTTTTGAGCAACCTGGATCATTTTATTTACTATCCCTAAATCCTCGCTTTTCAATTCTTGAATAGAAGGAATAACTTTTTTTGAGACAATAAGAATATGTACAGGCGCTGCGGGATGTATATCATTAATGGCAATAACATTATCATCTTCATAAACTATAGTTGCAGGAAGTTTCCTAGCGATTATTTTTTCAAATATTGTTTCCATGCTCAACTCCTGCTTTTTTTAAAACATATTTTAATGCTTTCATCGCATCTTCCTTAGTCTTCCAAATAGAAATAAATCTTCCTTTATGGCAGAAAATTGCACCTTCGATATTAGAAACTTTTTTTAAATCATCGGCATGAAGTCCTGCCCATTCAAAAGGCAAAGGAAGTCTTACTTTCATCCGATTTGCCGAATCCGGAGGAATTCCTCTTAATTTCCAATGGGATTGCGAAGGCATCACAACAAACAAAGCGGGATGAGATTCTCCTCCTAATTCAAAAAACGATTCTATCCATGGTATCGATTCATCAAAAATCAAATATTTATCTTTTGACTCCATAGCTTTTTTTACTCTATCCATGCATTTTCTAGAGTAATAAAATCTTTCTTCCATTCTTTTCAGATGCAGGTAAGTAAAATCTACTGCCTGAAAAAAAGATTCGTTCTTTTCTTTGATCGAAGCGTTATAGTCTATAGGAAGAAAATTTGCTATGACATGCGAAAAGGAATAATTTTTTCCTTCGGATTTCCCGATATCATGGGCATCGATATATCTGACTAACGTATTATTTAGATGTTCATATAAACTTACTTCCATCATGCCCTGGTTTTTCAAATAATTAAGGACCATGCCTGCAGACGATAATTCACCTGTGTATTCTTTCTGATGATGATCAAATCTTTTTATTTTAGGATCGTAGATTCCTCCAACATCGCAAACATATTGGCATCTATTCAACAAATCCATATCTCTTGTTCGATATATCTTATCTTTATCAATCAAATTATATAACAATAGTAAAGCGCAAGCAGTTACTTCATCAGCATGAAAAGACCCATCATGTGTTCCAAAACTTCTGTTAATAATTTCATTTTCCATAACTCACCTAAAATTGAAAGTTTATCCTGTTGAAAGTTTTATAACAAGAGATTCACTCGAATTAAAATGAATTTTTTAATAAGATACTAAAAAAAAGGATTATGTTTATGGAAAGTTATCTTGCCTCCTCTCATTTTGATTTAATTACACCTGACGGTTATATTGCGAAAATCAAAAAAACCAATGATAAAAAATTAAATGTTATCGTAAAAATAGAACATATTTCAGATGCTTTTATGGGATACGAAATCGAAGAAAAAAATATTATTTTTAACATAAAAAGCACTCTTGCACAGTTAGGCGTTGATTCTTTGGATAAGAAAATTTTTTTAGATAAGAAGAACAATTGCGCCGAAGTTTCCTTAGAATTATTTTCTCATACGCCTATCGGAGATTTAATGTTAAATTCACTGTCTTTAAAAGATTATATCGGAAAACTTTTTGCTGAGGTAGAATCAAGAAAAGTTAGAGACCCAAGTTATTTAACAAGGATGTTCTCAAGAAAAGATCGTTTCGGCAAACCGCTTTTGTCTTTTGGTCATAATAAAGAAGAACTGCTATTAGAAAAAATTGAAGGGCATACAATTGCATTTGTTCCGATTAAAAAAGGAAAAGTTACTTATATAAAAGAAATAAAAAATTTTATTCCGGCTCTTGCTAAAATATTAAAACATAAAAATTATCCTACCAGAGATCTTCTAAAGCTTTATCAGAAATTCGAACCGGAAGCTAAAACAACCGTGAAAAAAAATGAACTATTACTAGTTAAAACTCAGCCTTTATATATTCGAACCGTATTTGCCAAGGTATGTGAAAAATATCTTCCCAAAAACTTTTTCCATACCTCAGCATGTATTTTGGAACCAAGCACTCTGGCATCAGGTGATATTTATGAGGCTTATGGTTCATCCTCAGAAGAATTGAATGAAATTCCTCTGGAATTTTATACGCTAGAACCTCATAGAGAATATGTCTTTTTCGAAGATAGAGATCAGCTTCAGGAAAAGTTAGAAGATCCCAGACAGCTTTTCAAAGCACTAGATACTGCACCTAAACCCATAAATAAGCTCGCTGCAGTTTTTATTGTAAAAGGAACACAGATGGATGGATTAAAAGAAAGCGACTGGATCGTAAGAGATCCGAAAAAACATGTTTTTCCAGGATTGGAAGAGCCTCAAAGACAAGCCCTTTTGGTCAGTGAATATATCAAACAGCAGGCATCTTACCCATTCTTAAAAGCAATTGAAGACGGACTTATTACATCCCAGGGAATCTTGTTAACACGTCATTTTCCTTCGCCCATGCTAAAAAAAATGCTTTTATCTGATAACATTCAAGAGCAGGTAAAAGGTATATATTATCAATATCCTTCAAGATCAAACGACAATTATTTTTCTCATGAAGATCGAGCTTTTTTACTGGATCTTGCAAAATTTGCGATACCGGTAAACTGGATAGACAAATCAACAAAAAAAATTCTCAGATATATTGTAAAACCGAATAAAGATGCCGGAATGTTTGTGCCACTTGACCTGATTGAAACTTTTAGAAAAGCGACGTTTTTCGGTGTTTACGGATCTAATTTGATTGCCGGCAATTTTGCAAGAGAATTGGAAAAACTTTTGAATGGAATCCTTAAGCTTAGAGATGAGGTAACTCATCCTCTTTTGTGTAAACAGACTCCTCTGGCTTTGGTTACTGGAGGCGGCAGCGGAGCAATGGAAGTTGGAAACAGGGTCGCTAAAAAGTTAAATATTTTATCCTGCGCAAATATAGTAGATTTTAGAGCAACTGATCTGCCTGCTATTCATGAACAGGCGGTAAATAAATACATAGATGCTAAAATGACTTACAGATTAGATCGCTTGGTTGAACGCCAAGCAGAGTTCTATCTGGATTTTCCAATTTTTTTAATGGGCGGAATTGGCGCTGATTTTGAATATGCGCTGGAAGAAGTAAAAAGAAAAACCGGATCATCTCCGGCCAATCCTATCCTTCTGTTCGGCAAACCCGAATATTGGAAACAGAAGATTTCCTCAAGATTCAAAATTAACTTTAAAACCAAAACCATCAAAGGGTCCGAATGGGTATCCAATTGTTTTTACTGCATTCAAAAAGCCGAACAGGGTCTTAAAATCTACAAAGATTTTTTTGAAGGCAGCCTTCCAATTGGGAAAGACGGCCCTATATACAAAGATGGCTTTTGTACAAAATACTAAAAGCCCCAAGCCAATCTGATGCCCCAGTAATCAGTTCTTTCATTCATGAACTGACCATCTGGGGAAAATCCATGGTGATACTCGGCAAAAATCCTGATTTTTCGACCAACACCTTGGATTTTCGACCACTCATATCCAAGTAAATAAGTTCCGTCGATATCGAAATGATTTAATTGCCAGTTACGCCAATATGTTGCATAGAAAAAGGTACCATAAAGATTATGATATGGAATCTTTGTGCCTAAAAAAGATCCTTCAAATCCATATTCAACATAAAAATGCTTCATCCGGAAAGAATGATCGCTGTGGATTATATAACCAGGTCCGCCATAAAGTCGAAAAGAATTAAATGCCTGGAATGATAAGAAGGCATCGAATGCTTCAAAACTTGGATTTTTTCTTAGAAAACCAGGATGATTTACCATAAACTCATCACCTAGGTGTGAAGAAATATGATATACTCTGAATCTCCAAGCCCATTTATTTACTGCATATACTAAAGGTATACCTACATAAAAATCAGTATTGAAAAGTGCTGTTCCCCCGCCAAGATTTGGTTTTGGATCCATATTGAAAACCGACCAGATTCCAGCCTCTACTCCAATTTGCAAATCTCCATGCCATCTGAAAATATCAAGCCATCTGAAAATAGGGAAATCATCACCTAAAGAAATTTCAACAGCCCTTTTCCCTGCTACTCTATCCCCGCCTCTATATCCTATTGAATATATTACCTGTCTAGGATTTGCTATCATCGGCTGGAATAACACTGTTGTTTGTGGGAACCAAATTCCGCAAACTTTCGGCCTATTGACATATTTTTCTCTTTTAACCATTTCTTCAGGAGGCACGCCATCAATTACAGCAACTCTTTTAACACCCGGCACATCCTTTAAAAAACTTGTAATACTTTTAGCAATTAAGGCGTTCTTTGGAATATTGGCAAGCCAAACATTTCTTTCTTTAACTATTACAACAACTCTATATTCATAGAAATGCATGTCTACTAAAGCCTGAAGATAACCTTCAAAATACTGATCGTCAGCCCCGTCAATAGATTCAATCGGAATATTATCTGTTCTGCATAAAACTGCAGCAACATCTCCATCTTCGGCATCAGCTATATTCTTATCTTGATTTACAACGTTTTTATTATCAGCATTATCAGTTGCAAAAGCTATAGTGCTTAATAAAAGAAAAATTAAAGAAAAAAATTTTTTATTCATATCCTAACCATTATGTGTATTAAGTTTTTCTATATATCTTAAAAACTATAAAAATCAATTATTTTCTTTAAAAACCAAAAAAAAGTTCTTTTTTTATTTTTTTCTTTCGAAATTAAAAATTTTTGATAATATGAAGAAAAAGGAGAAACCAACATGAATCTTTCACCTAGTTTTTCATCAACCCCAGGGCAAGATCCGCTCAAATATTACAGAAACATATTGCTCGACTTCAAAAAGGAAGTAGATGGAGGCGCTGATATAGAAGACCTTAGTCAGAAAATGGAAATATTGATTAATGCTTCAAAAGAAATGAAATATCTAGATAAGCATAAAAAGGGTATTTTTCATAAACCTGAAACAGATAAAACCATATCTAAAGTTTTTACTGAATTTGATAGATACGTTTTGGACTTGCAAAAACATCCTTCAAAAGCGAACAGAAGGGATTTATTAAATGCTATCGCCTCTCTTGAAGCTTTGCTAAAAGAAAATGAAATTTACTGATTTTTTTAAATTTATATAAAAAATTTTTGCTTAAAAAATTATTTTTCAACAAACATCTAATTATAAATTTGAAAAAAATTGACTTTATTCATTTTTAGCTTAAAACATGGGGTCAAACTCCATGTTTTTTGATAAATCCGTGGATATTTAATCAAATTGAAACAATTAATGCCACAATCAAGGCTTATGAATTTAAATCTTATTAAAAAAAATTCTCCACCAATGGAATGAATAAAAAATTATTCATCAAGACATTGAAATAATTTACACAGGAAATTATTTACCTTTTGTTTTATCAGCACACAAAAAAATGAATCATCATACTAAATTCACCTATAGTTTAAAAAATATTCACACCACTTTATTACTGATGGAAAAGTACTTAGCCTTGTAACTTCATCATACGAAAACCACCCGATGTCACTAGCCTCTCTTTCTGAAATTTTCAAATCAATGTTTTTGGGCTTTCCCAGATATATTAAATCAACATGCTCTCTAGAATTGGGTACAATAACATTTAGCTGAGAACCGAAAGGTTTCATCAAGCCTCCCTCTACTTCAGTTTTAGGCCCGATTAGTTCAATTTCGCATCCGGTCTCTTCAAAACATTCTCTTTGAGCAGCTTCATCTGGAGTTTCATGATTATCAACTTTACCCCCAGGAGGAACCCACTTATTAAGTTTCTTATGAAACATCATTAAAAAGCGATTTTGATTATCCATAACATATACTGTTACACAAAAAAACCTTTGAACTTTTTCATCAATGATCCTTTTGATATTATTTAATAAAAAAAGCTGCTTATTTCTGCTTCTTAAATCAATTCCTTCTATATACCAATCTCCTTCAGAAGTACTTTTGTCAATAAAAAACTTTATCTCTTTTGGCTCGACTTCATAAATTTTTGTTTCACCATCAAAACTAGTATATTCAAATTTAATAGATTTCATATAAGTCACGTATTATTTTTTTAATATATATTTTGAAATAATCTTGATTTTTAGTTAATCTTTTTATTATTATTTTGTTTTCTATAACCGGGGCAGTAGCTCAGCTGGTTAGAGCAGCGGACTCATAATCCGTTTGTCGCGGGTTCAAGCCCTGCCTGCCCCATTCCCTTAAGTAAATCTGGTACAATAAACTTTAACCAGAGATCAATATGTCAAAACTTTTCAAAAAGATTTTTTTTACCATTTTCATCTCAAAATTTAATTTTGTTTAATTTGACGATTTTAAAACCATAAACTAATTATTATATTAAAATAATTAGTTTATTTGTTGATAATTACTATATTATATATAATTAAAAAAACAAAAAAAACACAAATATTAATAACATGAAGCAAAATAAAGAAAACAATCTAAATAATACATGGTTGTTCTTTGCTCCAAGAAGCAATGAAACTAGTCGAGAAAATTTTTTAGCTACTCTTGAAAGTGGTTATCCTATTGAAGAAATACATCAATTTTTATCAGAAGATGAAAAAAACATCTTTAAACATAAAAAGAAATTATATGTTTGGGGTAATCAAAAAGCAAAAATGCCTTCATGGAAAAAAATGAAAATTGGAGATTATGTTGCCTTTTATGCAAAAGGTGAATTTGTTTATGTAGGTAAGTGTATATTAAAAAAACAATCTCAAGAATTAGCTACACATCTCTGGGGAAATGTTCCTAAAAAAAACGACACTTGGGAATATATGTTTTTTTTAGATGAAATAAGACCTATTTCTATTCCATTGTCTAGAATTATTAACTTATCAGAATATAAAGAAAAAATGATTGTGCAAGGGTTTACGCCAATAAATGAATTGGGCTTGAATAATATTATCAATAAATATGGTAGTATTGTCTCTTTTTTTGATTCATATTCATCTGGAATTCAGACAAAAAATGCTATTACTCTCGATGAATTATCTCAAAAAGAAACATTGAATGAAGAGGATTTAGAAAAAATAGATAGAATCTTTTTAAAAGGTAATTCAAACATCATTTTAAAAGAGTTTGAACAAAGATTAAGTAATGAGAAACCAGATGTCGTAGAAACTAAAGTGAAAAGAATCAAAAGAAATTTGGCAGTGGTGAAAAACATGAAAGAAAAATATAATAACAAGTGTCAAATTTGTGGTTTTACATTCAAGAAAAAAGATGGGAGTAACTATTCTGAGGTTGCCCATATTAAGCCCATTCATTCACTAGAAACTGGCGTAGATAAACCCTCAAATATGGTAGTTTTATGCCCGAACCATCACAAAATGTATGATTTAGGCAATCTTAGCATACTTTCAAAAATCAAGTACAAGATTGACGATGAAACGAAAGATTTTTTACAAACACTTTTTTAATTAGAATACTTAGCAAATCTAAAATTTATTTAAAATATTTTATAAATTACAATTTTGGTATTCCGTGTATTTCTTATTACTACCTTTTACTACCTTTGGCTAAGTTTACAGGATATTTTTTTATTATTTTTTTTCATTTTGTTATGTAATGCAGTAGTTAAATCTACATCATACCTTTGAGCTAACCTAAATAAAAAAAATAATACATTTGCAAATTTTTCAGTTACTTCTTATTTTTTAGATTCTTTTTTAAACATTTCATCAACTTCTTCTATTGATTTAAATCTAAAATGATCGAGTAATTCTGAAGCTTCTGTAATAATACCTATTGCCAATTCTTTGGCGTTATGGAATTGGTCCTAATCTCTTTTTTCACAAAATAGCCTGATTTTTTCCTTTAATACATCTATGTGTGTTTTATGATCCATAAATTACTCCTTTTAAACGACGGTAGCAAAAAAAATCAATAATTTAAAAGAAATTAATAAACTTTTGAGGTGCAATAACGGTGCACTGAGAGTCCTATCAAACCATCTTACCATCAAAAACCATTAGACTTTTCAACTTATCTCGTTTATAATCATGCTCATTAAAGCTGGATGGTTTTGGTAGAATTGGGTTCCCCCTCCCTCATAACTCGTCGGTCCCGGGTTCAAGTCCTGGTTGCCCAACACTTTTAACCAATTCAATTAAGTTTTTTTAAGTAAAAAGAGAGGAATAATGAATAATATCATCCAACCAAAAAAATGAAAATGCACGTGCTAATCGAACCCCTTATTTGTACTCTCAACAATATCCAATCGAAAATCGATACTGCTGCAGGCGCTGCGACTGCCCTAGAAATACGGTTACGCATAATTGCTCAATTAGAACCCAAAGTTCAAATCGAATTAAAAAATAGGACAAAAAAACTTTACTATAAAGCCGATCTCATCCATTTAATCGACGCAGTCATAGAGACATTTCAAGACAAACTTGATCTTAACGATCAAGCTAAAATAAAAAGCTGCCGCCTTCCTAGGCACAAAACATCTCATGGCAGCTTCGCAGAACTCATGATTGAACTAACTGGGGAAGTTCTTGGTAGAGAAATCGATCCTCATACTAGAAAACGTAAACCTCTAGAAAAAAATGATATTATTGAAGGAGCAGTATGTATAGAACGAAATCATGGTCTGGAAGAATTTTCCAAAAGAGCAAAAGAAGCAATTGAAATCCTAGAGAGAAAAATTTTACGCTCACTGGAACCCTAGGGATAAAAATAATCTTTTTTTAATATAGTATCCCTATGCAAATTTTTCCGCATTTTTCCCGCAATTGCTCGGAAATTAACAGAATATTTTAGAATCAATCTGGATTTCATCTTAAAATCCTTGATAGGAAAACCTCTTTCTGATTAACTCTCTTTCGTTCAGAGTTACACAGGGAATGGGTCTCATAATTCGTTTGTCGCGGGTTCAAGCCCTGCCTGCCCCACTCTTTATTTTAGCCTCCACAGTATGTTTTCAGCATGTTTTGCAAAATTGGGCCTCTATAAATCCTCTTATCGTAAATTTTAAATTCTTTCCTCGAAGGTTTGTAATTCTTATTATTAGGATCTTTTAAACTACTTTCTATTATCCTCTTAGTTTACCCAATAAATGCTTTTTACCTAACTCTAGGATTTCCTGAAATTCTTCTAAAGAAACTTGCCGCCATTTATTATTAATTGGATAAGAATATATTTCTAATAATAATTTATTCTCTTCTTGAGAGATTTCTCCCAAAATTCGTCCTTCATAATAAATTTCACAATACACTTTTTCCCTTTCAGGAGAACTAACTATTAATAATTCATAATTATTTTTTCTCATATCATCAACCTATGGTTCTAAAAAACCTATTAATTTACCATTTACAGAATATCTAACTCCATATTTTCCCTGAATTTTGATATCTATAATTTCTCCAAATTTGGGCAAATTTTATTTAATAACAATTTTATTTGGATTATCTAAAATGCTTTAGGAGTTACTAAAATCAAAATGGGATCAATTTATCTAAAAATATTTGATAGAGAAAGAACTATTATTGATTCCTTTCGATATCTTAGCGAAGAAATAGCAATTAAAGCTCTTAAGGCATATCTTAATAGTAAGGAAAAACCAAACTTTAAAAAACCCCTAAAATATGCAAAAATTTTAAGAGTTAATATTAAAACTTACATTTTGGCTTATACAACATGGCAACTTCATTAGAACAATCTATTAAGGTTCGTTTTTGTCAAGTTGCTCCACATATTGAAAAAATTGCTTATAAACATGATATAAAAGGAAAAGAAAACTTTAAAAATTTAACTGAAACTATTTCTAAAATTAGAGATATATTAGCAAGCTCTTTTTATTCTGCAGCTAGATTTTTTGTTAATCCTCATTGGAAGATAACAGATGTATGGCTAAATACCATCAGTAATAATAACAATGATCAGACTTCAACTACTCAAAAAGTACTATCAACAACAAAATCTGTTTTTACAACATTAGGTCTTTTACCATTTGCTCTAGGCGGTTTAATACTTGGTCAAGTTTGTCATTTTTCAGCATTTTTATTATCTACAACTCCTTACATTCATTTGAAAAATGAAGCTAATTTAAAACCTTTAGATAAACTCTGTTCTTTACTTCAATTAAATTGTTGCTTAACAGCAGGAGGTTTTTCTAAATTATTCGGAGGTACAGTTATTCCAAATGATGAGAGAGTTTCAAAAATAGCTGAAATGATTAAACAAAATGATCCTGATTTAGTTTGTTTACAAGAAGTAAGTGATATTAAAGATGCATTTAAGCTTTATAATGAGCTTTCAAATAAATATGGAGATTTCTATTTTAATATAGGATCAACTCCATTTATTTTGCAAAACAATAGCGGTCTATTTGTTGCTTCAAAAACCGCTTTAGAAAATCCTCAAGTTCATAGTTTTTCAGACATTTCAGGAACTGAAAGCATGGCAAATAAATGTTTTTTTATTTTTTCAACAAACAATGCTAATTTTGTCACTACTCATTTAAGCCCATCTCATGATGATTTAAATCCAACTAATCAAGAATCTCATGTTAGAGAAGAAGAACAGCAAAGAATTCGTTTAGCATCAAAACAGAGATCTTCTGATAATAAAAAACCAACGTATGTATCAGGAGATTTCAATATTAATTGGAATAGTGATCAGTATCAAAAGGGGCTATTATTTGCTGAAGGCAAAGATTATTATAATAACAACAGATCAGAATCATTATCACAAGATGCAACTTGTGAAACGGAATATTTAGTTGATCGCAACTGGCATCATAAAAAAGATGTAAAACCGCAACATTTGATCTTAGATTATTTCTTATCTCTTTTTGATTCAAATGCAACTTCAGTTAAAACCCGTAAAATTGCAACCTTCGATACCGATAAGCCCCAAGAAGCTATATCTGATCATTCAGCTTTGATATCTACAATCAAATTATAAAAGTAATTTATTTATGAAGAATTTAAAAACTAATTTTAAATAATTAAAAGGAAAAAAAATGAGCACACTTGCAAGTAGAACTTTAGAAAATTTAGCATTTAGCTTTATTCCATCTGATTTGTAGATACACACATGGCCAAAGGAGATTTATTTTGGGTAGTTCCTGTTGATGTGGCAGCAAAACAGATTTATCAAAAAATAATGAAGAAAAAAGCTCATGCTTATATAACAGCTCGCTGAAGACTTGTTGCATGGGTTTTAAAATGTGTGCCGAGATCTATTTATGATAATTTTTTTTAAGATGTTACATATATTTGTAGAAAAGATTTCGAAGCAATTAGATAACTGTGTCTTTAAGATTTGAGTATGTACCTAAGGCAAAAGTAAGCCCGTTGGTTATAGGTAAATATAGAAAAATGGGTGTAGCAAAAAGATTATATAGTTTTGGTGAAAATTGGGCTAAAAGTAAATGTTGTATACAAATTGGATCTGATGCGTTGGATTGGAATAAAATTTATTTCCGCATTTTTTTTTAAATTCATTGACTCATAAACCTCCTTTTGATATTTACTTTACCCAAAAAACGAGGTTTTTATGTCTTCAATATTAGGTGATATTAATAATTTTGTAATGAAAAATTCGGGTTTAGCAAGTGGGGCTGCTATATGTTCAATTGCTTCTTTTGAACTCACTATTCGTACAATTAATAATGTCTGTTTTGTTCAAAATCCCGATAAAAATGTTATTTCAAGAGATTTAGCAGGTGCTCTGCTTTATGGTATATGTGCATTCAATCCTTTTCCTTATTCACTTTTTTTAGGTACTCTTGTATTTATCGGACATTCACTCATATCACCTGACAATTATTTTAGCTCAAAAATAATTCGTAAAATCCTTGAAAAAACTTCGGAGCTTATCTCAAAAATCGCTGAGGTAACTCGAAAGGTATTTACGGTCATTTTTGAAGTAGTTTCTCTTCCTGAAAATCCTCTTTGGTATTTAGTTGGAGGAGTTATTGTTTTATCTGGTTTTTATCTTGGTTTACCTAATTTTTTTTTAAATCGATGAGTTGAGCTAAAAATTTGACACAAATATTTCTTTAGAAATTTACTTTATTGGCTATTTGTAAGAAATTTATTTGTCTGCTGATTGGTTCATATAAACTTTTAAGGCTTCAGTTAGTAATTTTAACAAACTAAATATTCTTTGTTAGTTTTATGAGTAAATTCGAGATTTAAAACGGCATAATGCGCATATATGTTTTCAACATTTTTAATAGCTTGTTGAAGTTTAGAGATTTGTTATTATTTTGTAGACTCATAGATGGTATTTCTTTTAAATAAGAAATTAATTTTTTTATACTTATGCAGTACGTGATGTTTTTATACTTTTGTTTTTTTTGATCTTTATCAAAATAACTTTTAGAATGAAAAAAAGATGCAATAAATTATAAATTTCACCAATATCATCGAATAAAATCCAGTACACTTTTAGAAATTTCTTTGTCTCTTTTATGTTTAAAATCTCTATACATAGAAGAAAAATTTGATAAAAGAAAGATCGTGGAACATGTCAAACATATCAATCAAAAAGCTTAGAGAAAAACGTGAGACATATCAAAAAGTTGGGAATTTTATCTGATTTATTTAATTGGCAAAAAATAAGTATTAAAATCTTAGGGTATTTAATTTTAGTCAACAATAAGGTATAAACAAGTTTATTATGTGGAAAAATAATTATGGGCGATTTACGAAATAACATTTTAATAAAAAAATCTTCCGGTGAAACCGAACCGTTTTCGGAGGAAAAACTTCGGACTTCCCTTAAAAAAGTCGATGCATCACCTGAGATTAGCGAAATCATAGTAAAAAAAGTAAAAAAATCACTTAGACCCGGAATGAACACCTCGCAGATTTATCGACATGCATTTTCACTTCTACGAAAGCAAAAGTATCCTCTTGCCGCCCGTTATTCCCTGAAAAAAGCTTTAATGGAACTTGGGCCTAGCGGACATCCTTTTGAAAAACTTGTTGGAGATTTGCTAATCGAAGAGGGATTTAAAATTAAACTGAACAATATTGTTCAAGGATTCTGCGTTTCTCATGAAATCGATGTTGAAGCTGAAAAAAATGATCTGCATTCAATCATTGAGTGTAAATTTCACAATCAGCCGGGAATAAAATCCGATGTAAAAGTTGCTCTTTATGTTTATGCGCGATTTTTAGATATTGAAAAATCTTGGAAAAGAGATCCTCAAAAAATAAAAAAAAATAATGAAGCCTGGATTGTGACAAACACAAAATTTAGCAGTGATGCCATCCGCTATGTAAAATGTACTGGAATGAAAGCCATTGGGTGGAGTTATCCAGAGCATGATAGTTTAGAAAATAAAATTGACCGATCGGGACTTCATCCTATTACATGTCTAAGTACTTTAACAAATTTTCATAAGAAAAGATTATTAGAAAAAGGAATCGTTCTTTGCAAAGAACTTTTAAATAAAAAAGAACAGCTTTATTTTTTAAAACTTTCAAAAGAAAAAATTGATGCCGTGATTAATGAAATTTATCATTTATGTCTCTCTTCATATCAAAAAAAATCTATAGATTTAACCTGAAAAAAGTTTAAAGCAATAAACACATTAATTTAATTGAATTTTTAAGCTGATCAAAGTAAAGTTTTTCTCAAAAAAAGAGGGAAATTTTGTCAATAGAACAAGGAAATATTTTATTATTCCAGAAAAACTATAACTATACCGGGTTTAAAAATTTAGATAATTGGATTAATACTCATCCGACAACCCTGAAAGTCTTAAAATCAGGTAGCTTAGTGTTGGGCATCGGTTTAATGACTTCCCTTCCATATACAGCCCCTATCAACATAAAATTTGCTGTAGGGCTTGCACTAACTGGCGCTATTTTAACTCTGCCTTCTTTAATAAACCTATTTCACACTAAACATAATACTAATTCACATGTTAATAATAATCTTAAGACCCATGTTAAGCTTGAAATGTCAAAGCCTCAGAATAGAACAACCCCTCCTATTTCAATACACGACACGATCATGATGATCGATGGAAAAATTGAAAGCGTACATGGAACAGGTGAACTTTTTTGTGATAATGAAATTATAGAAAAACTAAACATTATCAAAGAAAAGAAAATCGGACCTGGAGTATACGCTAAATATACTAAACACGGGAAAGCTATCATTCAGCAGCAGGCTACGCGCGGGTGTACAGCAGCTGCAGCTGCCATGCTTATGAAAGATAACGGGAAGCTGCCTGACATACGTGAATTAAGACTTCGAAATCTCGGCTCTACCGAAAACCAGACAAGAGACATTACAAAAGCCGGCTTAAAAACAATTGTCAGCTCAACTCATCATTTATCTGATCTTAAAGCCCTGCTTGCTAAAAACGGTTCAGCTATTGTGGATGTTAATGGAAAGTTAGGAGGGCATGTCATAGTTGTCGATCATATCTCTGACGATCTTAGTCAGATAAGATTGCGGGATCCTTATCATGGCTGGGAAATTACTGTTACAAAAGAAGCTTTTCTAAAAGAATGGTCTGGCGGACAAGCAATTCAGGTTGTAAAATAATTTATTATACTTAAATTTTGAAAATCATATTTTTTTCTTTGAAGATATGAAAAAATAAAGTTGATTGTTAGAAATAATTTTATTTTTTTATCTTCGTGAAAAATAACATTTGTTTTACTGATTTAATAGCTTTTTTCTATAAATTTTATGTAAAAAATATCAGCAAAACATAATAATTTAAGCAAAACAAGACCTCTTCTCAAAATAATAGAGTTGCGATCATATTAAAGTTATATTTGACTGCCATGAATCCAGATTTATTAATAAAAAACTTCCATGATTATACTATCGTAGATGTCAGGTCTCCTTTTGAGTATTCAAAAGGTCATATTCCTACCTCTATTAACATTCCGCTGTTTTCCGATGAAGAGAGAAAAATAATAGGTACAACTTATAAGCAGCAAGGCAAAAAAGAAGCCATTGAAAAAGGTTTGGGATTTGTCAATCTTCCCAAGCTTATAGAGCAATTCAAACCAATAGTTGGAAAACCTCTAGTAATATATTGCGCAAGAGGAGGAATGCGAAGCTATTCGGTTGCATGGCTTTTAAGACTTTTTGATTATGATATTCAGATACTAAAAGGAGGATACAAATCTTTTCGTGGCTGGGCGATCCTGCAGTTTAAAAAGGAATATAACTTAAAAGTCATCGGCGGATTTACCGGAATCGGAAAAACAGAAATAATCAAACAGTTAAATAACTCGATCGATTTAGAAGATCTGGCAAATCACAAAGGCTCTGTTTTTGGAGGATTTGAAAAAAAGCAACCTACACAGGAACATTTTGAAAATTTATTGGCGTTTTCTCTTTTTTCTCTTGATAAAGATTGGATTTTTGTAGAAGACGAAAGCCGCTTTATCGGAACTATCTATATTCCAAATGATTTTTATGATCAGATGAAAAAATGTTCCGTTATAGTTTTACAGGACATACTTGATAGCAGAATAACGAAATGCGTATTACAATATAAAAAACACAAAAAAGAAGATTTAAAGAACGCAATAAAGAAAATTGAAAAAAAGCTTGGAATCCTGGCAGCCAAAACAGCCTGCTGTTTTATTGACGATGAAAATTATAGTGAAGCCTGCCGCATTTTATTTTCTTATTATGATAAAGGCTATTCATTTTCATTATCTAAAAGAGATCCTAAAAGCATCTCATATCTAGAGATCACAAATAAAACTAACGAGCAGATTTGTGCTTCTCTTCAAAATAGTAATTAGATAAATTTAATTTTTAAGCAGAGCTTTGAAAACAACTTTTATGATTATTTTGACAATCGAAACCACCATATTATTAATAAAATTCAGTGAACCGCTTTACTGAACTTAAATTTAGCTTAAACATTTACAAGCAGGAGAAAATAGTTTGCCTATTACGGAAATTAAAAAATTAGCAAAAATAAAAAATTTCCCTCCAAATACATTGCTGTTTAGTACTGGGGATCAGGCAAATGGATTTTATTATATTCTATCCGGCGAAGTGCGCATCTACAAAATGGACAATGCCGGCAAGGAAATCGAAGTAGGACGGCTTCATAGGGAAGATTTTTTTGGAGAAGCCATTATTTTTGTTTCAGACAGATATCAGGTTTATGCTGAAACGCTCAAGCCGACAACATTGTATTTTTTTTCAAAAAAAACAATCTTAAAAAAAATCAACTCTGATCCTGCCCTTGCACAATTCTTTATCAAACTTTTAGCTGCCAAATGTGTAGCTCTAAACAAAAGAATGGAAGCTCTTATTATGAGCGGCGTGAAAGAACGCTTAATAAAATTTCTTTTGCAGGAATACCAAAGCAGTCAAAAAAAAATCATAATTCTAAAAATTAAAAAAAGTGAACTGGCCCGTCAATTGGGGACTATCAGTGAAACTCTTTCCCGCAATCTTAATCAGCTCAAAAAATCCAACCTGATCAAGGTCAGCGGCAAGACTATTGAAATCATAGATTTAACAGGTCTTCAAAAAGAAATTTCTTAAAGTTATTATTTTTTGACTTAAGTCAAAGAATAAATATTTATTTATCTTTATTATCTATTAAAAATAACTAAAAAAAGAGTGAATTATGTCAAAAAGAAAAATTATCGAAATTGATAGAGATAAATGCAATGGCTGCGGTCTTTGCACTACAGCATGTGCTGAAGGAGCTTTGATCTTGGATAAAGAAAATAAAGCTGTTTTAGTAAAAGAAATTTTTTGCGATGGATTAGGAGCCTGCCTAGACGTGTGCCCTGTTGATGCCCTCCATATTGTTGAAAAAGATGCTCCAGAATACAATTCTGCAGAAGCGTATAAACATGTTTTAAAAATCAGAGGCAAAGAAGCCGCCTCCAATGTCCATGGCGCAGAAAAGATTGCAAAACTTCCTCCCCTCGCCTGCGGCTGCCCAGGTTCTGCTGCCAGGGAAATTAAAAGAAAAAAAACTATTCCAGCAGATCTTAAAGACAATGCAGCAGTACAAGGTGAATTGACCCAATGGCCGATACAATTGCACTTGATTTCACCATATGCCCCATATTTCAATGAATGCGATTTGCTTATCTCTTCTGATTGTACGGCTTTTACTTTAGGAAATTTCCACAATGAACTCTTAAAAGGCAAAAAAATCGCAATAGCCTGTCCAAAATTGGATGATACTTCTCCATATGTTGCAAAACTTGCCGAATTACTTAAGAACAATATTATCTTTTCATTAACTGTCGCTATTATGAGCGTACCTTGCTGCTCCAGTCTTTATAAAATTGTTCAGCAGGCAGTAATTGAATCAGGTAAAAATATCGCCATAAAAAAAATCGTTATAAATTTAGAAGGAGAAATAATCTAAACAAAATTATTCCATCAAAACACTAATGAGCAAAATGCATGAATAATAGCAAAGATATTAGGCTTATGAAAAGAGGATGGGAGCACCTTGATTTAATTGATATTTTTTCAGTTAGAGAAAAACTACAATAACAATAATGATTTTGTTTTAGTATTTTTTTAGTATTTATTGTTTTTTTATTTTTATTTTTATACCATGATTATTTATTGATCTTTGGAATTAAATTATGAGATATTTTAGTTTTCTTTTAGCCTATGCCGATCCTGGAACAGGCATGCTGCTTTGGCAGATAATCACAGCTTTTTGTCTGGGTTTTGCTTTTTATTTTAAAAACTTTTTAAAAAAATTATTTTCTTTTATAAAATCAAAAAAGATAAAAAAAGATGAATGATGAATTCGTGTCTTTTAGAGATCCGGCCGGCAGTTTATTTAAACACAAAAATAAAATATTCAGATTTATTAATCCTTCCTATCAAAATGAGTTTGAACAGACCATCTCTTGCAGAAGCTTAACTGAGCTTATTTCCCAGGGATATATATCGAATTTCAAAAAAATGCAAAAAAATGACCTGGATCTTCTTTTAAAAGATGAGACGTTTTTAAAAATTTTTGAGAAAATCAAATCGGATATTATTCTAGAACACAAAATTATCGACTTTGTCAACTATCCATATGAATGGTCTTCGAGCATGCTTTTTGATAGCGCAGCTTTGACTTTGCTGCTTTTTGAAAAGATTATCGATGATAATTTAGGGTTAAAAGATGCAACTCCTTATAACACTATATTTGAAAATGCTAAACCTGTTTTTGTTGATCTTTTATCATTTGAAAAAAGAGATCCTCAAGACCCGATATGGCTAGCATATTCCCAATTTGTAAAAACTTATCTGCTTCCTTTGTATGTTTACAAATTTGCAAAAATTCCAGTTCATAAAACTTTTTTAAGCAATCCCGACGGATTAGAAATAGATGATTGTTTACCTCATACAGGTTTTTTTCGTCCGATAGCCTATTCTCTTATTAGACTACCTCTATTTTTATCAAGATTCACCAAGCCGCAGCATTATAAATCAAAGAGACTCATAAACCCCAATCTTTCAAAATTCATTTTGCTAAGGCTTATTAAAAAAACTAAGAAAAGATTGATGTCTTTAAAGCCTAAAACAACTGCTTCTTCATCTTGGTCGAAATACATGGATACGCAAAAGCATTATGATAAAGAAGATTTCCTAATAAAAGAATCCTTTATTTCAGATGTTTTAATATCTCTTAAACCAAAAAAAGTCTTAGATATCGGATGCAACACCGGTCATTTCAGTTTAATTGCCGCCAAACACGGTTCAAAAGTAATCTCGATAGATAATGACCCTATCGTTATCGATAAGCTTTATAACCTTGCTAAAAACGAGAATTTGAATATATTACCGCTTGTTGTCAGCATCTCAAAACCAACCCCGTTTCTTGGATGGAAAAATTCCGAATATCAATCTTTTCTCAAAAGAGCTGAAAATTATTCAGATTTAGTATTTATGTTAGCTTTGATCCATCATCTTCAGGTAACAGACAGGATCCCTCTTTTAGAAATTGCCTCCATTGCAAATCTTCTAACAAAAGATGGTCTTATTATCGAGTATATTGACCCACAAGACCCGATGTTCAAAAAAATAGTCAGAGGAAGAGAAAATCTTCATCAGGATATTAGCATTAATAACTTTAAAAAAACTTTTGAAGTTTTTTTTAATATAATAAAAGAGCAAAAAATTAATGCATCAAGATCAATTTTTTTCATGAGAAAAAAAAGTGAAGAATAAGTTTCAGAATTTTATAGCTTCATTGTCCCTATCTATAGTAATTATTTGCGGTCCTTGGCTTAACACTCTTGCCAATTACAATTCTTCTTTGCATACCGATAAACTTAAAATTTTTATTTACACCATTTTTGCCACAATATTGATCAGCTCGTTTTTTTATTATTTCCTGATCCAAAAAACCCTTGCTTCAAAAAATAAATTTTTTAGGTTTGCCACATACTTTATTTTTTTTTTATCTTTTGCCCTCTTCTTTAGGGCTTTAATAAAAATTATCTCTTCCGAGATGCCCGCCTGGATTTATTTAACCCTGACTTTTTCAATAATAGCATTAATAGCAACCTTAATTGCCTTATCTTTTGTCAATCTAAAAAGAGCAATTAAAACAGTAGCTATTTTTTTCGTTATTTTTTTTCCTTTTTCATGTTTGATTCTATCAAAAATTTCAACAGGTATTTTTTATTCTTCAAAAAGCACTAAAACTGTTTTTGAAAATAACAGACCGAAAGTGATTTGGATTATATTCGATGAATGGGATCAATATCTGACTTTTGAAAAAAGAGATAAAAATATCTATTTGCCAACAATCGATAAATTCAAGGAAAACTATTTTTCCGCTTCTGCAGTTCATCAAATCGCAGAAAATACTCCTTTGTCATTATCTTCATATATAAATGGATATGTTACAAAGAATTTTAAGATCACAGGACACAATAAAATAAAATTGGAATTTTACAATAAACCATCAGTTCTCTGGGGCGAAGAAGCATCGATTTTTTCTAAGCTAAATTCAAAAAAAATAAACTCTTCAGTTGTTGGCTGGTTCTTACCCTATGATAGGGTTTTTGAAAAACATATCGTCAGGACGGAATATTATTCTGATAAAAAAATGGTTTTTAAAGCCATCAGACAAATATATACAGACTTAAATCTGTTTTATCTTTTAAGACCCATCAATAAATTAAGTTTTCAAAAAATTCCCAAACTTCAGGAGCATATAAATAAAATCGTGCTGAAAAAGGGATCTATTCTTTTTAAAGAAATATCTGCATCGGCCAAAGAGGTGTTAACAGATCCTAAAATCAATTTTTGTTTTCTTCATTTTTCCATTCCTCATCCCCCTATCATCTTTGATAGAAACACTAAGAAAATATCTACCACACTTAATTCTTATTCCGATCAATTAATGCTCGTTGATAAAACCATAGAAAATATCCAAAATATTTTGATAGAATCCGACATGTGGGACAGTTCAACTTTAATCTTAACATCCGATCACTGGTTCAGGCCAAGTCTTTGGAATTCATTTCCCGAGCTCATATCTATATCTGAAAATGATAAAAAAAATGCAGCTGAGAGAAAAAATTCCTTAGTTCCGCTTTTGATTAAGATGCCTTATCAAAAACAGACAATTTCTTATGATAAACCCTTCAATGCTATTGTTCTTCACAATTTAGTCTTAGATATATTCGATAATAATGTATCAAACGAAACCCAGCTTAAAAGCTGGCTGGATAATTTAAATGAAGGAAAAGATCATATGAATTAACTGAAAAACAAAAAAAAATTCAGTAATTCTAAATTAATCTGGTGTCAATTGATTATCAAAAGTTTTGTTTTTATAAAACCCTCTTACTCCATAAACGATGGCTGCTATCAGGACTATCACGCCTAAGCTTTCTACAATAGGAGGTCTATGTCGTTCGATTATATAGACAAATAAAATACCGAATATAGTTTCAAAAATTGTAAGTTGTCCTGCTAACGATACAGGCAAAAGCAAGCTTGCTTTATTCCATAAATAAGCTCCCACCCAGGAACAGAGAAGGCCCAAAAGAATACTTCCAATAAGAAAATGAGTAAGATCGGGACCTGGAACAAAAAATTTGTTGAAATGGAACTGATTTTTAAAAAACATAGTTAAAAATATTATAAAGACAAACACCCAGAATAATGTTGAGAGTCCAACAAGAGTTGACCAATCGCTTGAGCGTATCTCGGGGTGCTGTTTTAAAAATCGAGAATTGGCAACGACATACCAGCTCCATGCTATTAATGCCAAAATACAGCAAACTATTCCTAAAATATATGAATAAAGAGAGTCGCTTTTTTCAAAGTATTCGCTATTTATAATCAAAAGTCCTATCAAAATAAGAAAAGATGGAATAATCAAGCTTTTAAAAGATGTCTCTTTTTGCTTCCAATTACCGTAAAATGCGATTGCAATTGGACTTATGCCTAAGACAAGCGTACAAATGGCAGGACTTGAGAAACGCAGTGAAAGAACTACAAAGGTATAATAGCCGATCGTTATGATTAGTGAAAAGAACAGAGCCTTTATCCAGATAGCTCTGGGATAGCTGCAGGTTCCCTTGATTTTCGATTTTAAAAAAATTAAAGATGAGATAAGACCATACATCGAATATCTTCCGAGCACTACCTCTATAGAGGTAAAGCCATTCATGAATTGAGGAACGACATAGATCAGTCCCCATATAAAACAGGCGGCAATCGCAAAAACAATTCCCTTAAACATTTTATTCACACTTTTTTTGATTCTTTTGTTGAACTCTTGGACATATATTGTCTCTTAGCAGAACTTATTTTATTATTCTTTGAATTTCTAAAACCATTATGGATTTTTAAAATTCATCATCTTAAAACACTTGGGAAAACCCATCTTGTCATATTTTTTCTATTCTCTAAACTTATGATGACTTTCCTGTTTTATAAACAAAAAATATAAGAATTTCCATTGTTTTTTAAAGTTTTAAACCAATAATAAGGTCTATTCTTTAGATAAAAGTATACATTTTTTTAAGCTTTTGTTGAAGATAATTTGATCTTTATTACTATAAATTAATATGTTGCAAAACATAAATAATTATTTAAATAAATATAAAAACAATTTTATTTTATTGTATGTAAAAAATTTTACTTAGATATGTTTATTTTGATATTTTCGATTTTTTTTGAGGTCCTGACATGCAATATTCAAACAAAAAGACCTAAAAACATATCCCGTCCAGCCATCTACTTTTTAGAAAATTTTATCCGCAATTTCTCAATGTAATAAAAAGCAATCGGTGTAAAAATAAAACAGAAAATTAACGAGCCAATTATTCCGCCCAGCATCACCGCCCCCATTGAAGATTTAAAAGGCATGATATCCCATACTTGAGGAAGAACGCCCAAAACAATAGCCAAAGAGGTCATCAAGATCACTCTAAATCTTGATGAAGCTGCCGACCAGATAGCTTCTTTTAAAGGAATATTCTGATTTATCTTTTGAATAGCGTCGTCTAAAAGAAGAATGGAATTGTTAACTACAAGACCGACTAGCATTACCATACCTAACATAGAAGATAAATTAATTGATTCTTCTAAAAAAAACAGAGTATAGTAAACACCGATGAATGAAGTAACGATCGAAAGAATGATTGAGATCGGATAAATGAAAGAGTTCATAATGGCTGCAAGCAGCATATAAGTTAAAATTACAGCTAAAATAAAAGCTTTGCCAATTTCTTTTCCGGATTCTTTTTGACTTTCGGCCATACCGGAAAATTCATATTTCAAATCACCATCTGACTCGATTTCCGAAAAAGCTTTCTGAAGAACTCTTGTTACATGACCTGAATTAGATTTTGCTAAAAAACCATTTAATTTAAGTACCCTTTTTTTATTTTCATGTTCCAGTATTGGAATAGATTTTTGTTCTTTGAGTACTCCGACTGTTAAAATCGGAAGGAGACCTTTTCTAGAAATAACATCAACATATTGCATGTCATTATATTCTTTAGAGTATTTTTCATCCAATTTGATTAATATATCGTATTCTTTTCCATTTTGTTTAAAAATGTTGGAACTATCTCCATAAATTGCTGAACGGATCAATCCTCCAATTTGCATTTCTTTTAAACCGTAAGTCATAAGCTGTTTTTGATCAGGAACAAATTTCACTTCATTTTTGGGAGTTTTATAGGTGGAAGAAACTAACCGAAAATAATTGGAATCAATCATTTTTTCCTTTACTTTTTGCATTAAATCAACCATCTTCTCGTAATCCGACCCTTTGATATTTATCGTTATATCTCCAGCATCAAATCCTTTTCTGTCACCCCTGCTAACTAAAACTTCAGCATCTAAAAATTCTGAAAAGAAAGGCACAAGCTCTTCTATTATCTGAACATCGCTTTTTTTTCTTTTTTCAGCAGGCAGAAGATTCACAACAATAGAAGATCTTTCAACACCTGATTTTCCAATAGATGAAAAATATGACACTACTTCAGGGATGCTTGCAATTCTTTTTTCAATAACCTCAGTTGTTTTGAGTGTTTTTTCGATCAAAGAACCCTGCGGCAGATCTATATCTATCATTATTATATTCCGATCGGAGGACGGCATAAAACTGCTGGAGATATATGGTGTAATGAATTTAATAGAAATGACTGCAAAAATAATTAGAATGCAGACAGTTTTTGGAAAACGAAATGTGTGATCGAATAATGTTCGATATTTCCGGATACAAAAGTCGATACAAAGATCGACACTGCGGGTAAGCTTGTTCGAAGAGTGTTTATGATTTTTTAAAATGGTATAGCATAACATTGGAGTTAAAGCAAAAGAAACTATAAGAGAAAAAATCGTAACATAAATTACAGTAAGCCCGAATGAGATCATGAACATCCCGACGATCCCCCCCATAAAAGCTATAGGTGCAAACACAACAAGATTGGTTCCTGTTGAAGCTAAAATTGCTATACTCACCTCTTTGGTTCCCTTAACAGCAGCTTCAAAAGGCTGCTCGCCTGCTGCAAGATGTTTCCAAAAATTTTCAATGATTACTATTGTATTGGCAACTAGTGTTCCAATAGAAGTGGCAATAGCTAAAAGAGTTAAAAAATTAATCGAGAACTTTGAAAGATCCATTAGAAAAAATGACGAAACTAGTGAAATCGGAATCGTAATTGAAGAAATAAATGTCAGACGGATGCTGCCGGTAAACAAATAAAGAATAGCAACAGTAAGCAGCATTCCTTCGATAATAGTTACTATTGTATTATTATTTTCAGATACAATCACTTTTGTTGAGTCGCTTGCTAACTCTAATTTAACATCTTTGGGAAGAGAAGTTTGAAGCTTAGAAAAATTATTGTGGATCTGTTTAGAAATATCAACGGCATTACTATCAGATGCCTTTTTTACTGAAATGCCAATAACATTTTTTCCATTAAATCTTGCAATTTTATCAACTTTTTTTATACCGTCTTCTATTGTCGCTATCTCTTTTAATTGAATACTATCGCCATTTCGTGTGGTAATAAATGTATTTTCAATGTCCTCAACGTTTTCATATTCGCCTATAAAACGCAGATTAAAGGACTTATCGCCATTTTCTAAAGATCCGCCCGGAATGTTTTTATTTTTCATTTTCATAATGGAAAGAACATCTTCGAAGGCAACATAATGCTGCCTCATAAGCATCGGATCTAAAGAAACATTGATCTGTCTTTGCTCACCGCCAAAAATTTCTATGTTGGCAACACCTTTGATTGAAAGAATTTGATCTTTTAAGGTTGTATCAGCTAAATCATAAAGATCTTTCTTAGACAAAGTATCGCTGGAAATAACAAGGTTTACTACTGATTCGGTAAAAGGATCAAATTTAGCAACAACAGGTTTTTTCATTCCTTCCGGCAATGAATTGAGAAGAGCGTCAACCTTATCTTTTAATTCCATTACCTTATTATTGATATTCGATGTAAGCAAAAATTCGACAAAAACATATCCGAAATTATCATATGAATAGCTTCTGATCTTTTTAACTTCAGAAAGTTCTGAAACAGCATTTTCAATTTTGTTTGTTATAGAAGTTTCAATTTCGATAGGAGTTGCGCCCGGATAAACCACTGAAATAGTTGCGATCGGAAAATCAATTTTAGGCTGTTTCTCAATTTTTAAATTAAAAAAAGAAAAAATTCCAAGCACTACAAAAACTAAAATAAACATTACAGTTGTTACTGGACGTTTAATAAAAAATTCAATCATAGTTAATTTCCATAGTTTAATTTTACAGCATCACTCTCTTTAATGGCGGCAGAACCTTGAATTATTATAAGATTTTTTTCTTCGATCCCTTTTGCCACAACACCTTTATTGTTTCTTTCCTCTAAAGTGATGAATTGTTTATGCGCCTTTCCATCTTTAATCATCCAGACAAAGGAATTATTATTTTCCATGTTGATCGAGCCATGAGGCAAGATAACAACACTTTTTAAGCTAGAAACAAAAACTTCAGCTAGATATTTATTGTTTTTTTCAGATAATTTTTTCGGACAAAAGATTTTAACGGGATACATTCCTGTATCTAATTGCATAATAAGACCTATTTCTAAAATTCTGCAGGGAATTTTTTTATCTTTGATATGAATAACCACAGGGCTCTGCACAGATATATTTTTCAAAAAAGCTTTTGGAACGTATCCGGTATAGATATTTTCAGACTCGGAAACAAGAGTCATTTTGAGGCTGTTTTCCATATCATTTTTTTTAACTTCCTGAACCATTACCGGTTTTCCATCGGTTTTCCAGGATGAATAATAGCTGACAGCTTCTTTTTTATTTTTTTCTGTAATCGAGTTTTGTTTAAGCATTACTAAACTAACAAAAATCAAAACAGTGACAAAATAGTATATAAATGATTTTTTACTCATTGAAATTTCCTATGCAGGCCAAGCGTTCTATTTTTGCTAATGCAACCTGCAGTTTAAATAGATTAGTTTCTTTTTTTAATTTCTGAGTGGTAAGCATCATCTCGGCATCATTTAAATCTGTTACAGAAAGCTGACCCGATGAAAATAAATTTTGACTTAGTTTAAAAGACTCTTCCGCTAAGTCAATTGCCTCTTGGTTGGCTGGAAGCGTTTTTATAAGTTCATTATATTCGGTAATGGCTTTATCAAGCTCAAGCTCTAGGTTTTTCTTGGTTTTCTGATAAGTCAAAATTGCATTGTCTTTGTCAGCAACACTTTGTTTTATTTTCGAGTTTGTTCTGAAACCATAAAAAAGCGGAATTTGCAGGTTAATACCGACAGAGGTATAGTTGAACAAAGTATTGTTTCCGATAAAATAATCCTCGCTTGATCCTTTATAGTTATAGCGGAAAAAAGCTGATAAGGTAGGAAAATATTCAGCTCTTTTGCTTCTGATAAGATCTTCTTGGGCTCTGATGGATTGTTGCAGGGATTTTAAAATCGGCTGGTTATGTCCCAAGCTTGCAAGAGCTGTTGACAAATTAAAGTTGTCATAATTTTTCCGGTACCCTTCTCTAAGCTCAATTTCACAATCAGCATCGGCCCCTATAGATTTTCTTAATGAGTCTAAAGCTGTAACATATGTTGATTCAGCATTGGCGATCATAGGAATTCTGGCAGCCATATCAGCTGATATTTTAATATTATCCCTTTTAGATATTCTTCCCATTTCAGTCCTATTTTCCAGTATTTCTTTATTTTTACGGGTATTTTCATAAGACTCCTGCGTAATTTTCAAGACCTGTTTGGCAAAATATGCATTGAAATATAATAGTTTGGCGTTGAAAATCACTTCATCTTTAATGCTATCTTTTCGATATTTGTTCATGCTATTCATTTTTTTCATTGCCGAGATAGAAGAAGAGATTCTGCCAAAAGTTGTAATGATTTGATTTACGTTGATTCCACCATCTAAATTAAAGTCTTTCATAAATCTTGTTGTAGGAAGATCAGGAACTCTCAAATTATCTATATAAGTCACTTCACCTGTTATCTGTGGATACAATATTGAGCTAATTTCTTTTGTTTTATAATCAGATTTTATGATTTCATTTTCTTGAATTTTATAATCTTCACTCTCCTTGATTGCTCTGGAAATAGTCTCATGCAGATCAAGTGACAGTGTTTCGCCAAAAACACTATAAATAATAAAAAAAGAAGCAAATAAAATATATTTCATAAAATACTCATAGTTGAAAAATTTTCCATAAAAGCGAAAGATGTTTCTGATAAATTTCTGCTATATTATTAAATTCCGAATTAGGAATAGATAGCGGAACCCCTTTTAATATGGTCATTAAAAATTGCACAAGTGTTTTTGCGCAGATATCTTTCGATATAAGATTTTGCTTGATGGCTAAAACAATCTTTCCTTCAAAAAATTCCGGCAAAGAAGTTATATGTACGTTTTCTATATCCGGACATTCGGGATAAATATACTGCAGCTCTTCAGGTGAAATTGCAATTGTATTTATCTGTTTATGAATAGTCCCAATAATTAAAATTACTTCTCGGAAAATATAAGGATGATAAATTTCATTTGCAAAAAGTTCAAACACCTTTTCAATGATTTTTGTAAAGTGAAGGTTCCTCTGAAGATTACTTATTGTCCAATAGATTTTAAATAGCTTAACCTTTAACAAATAAGCAATGACATCTGTTTTTTGAGGAAAATAATTAAAAAAGGTAGCTTCACAAATCTCAGCTTGAGCACAAATATCTTTTATTGATATTGCATCAAATTTTTCAGTCTTCATCTTTTCAATAAAAACCTGTGCTAAGGCAAGTTTGGTTTTATAAATCTTTTTCTGTCTTAATTGTAATGTCATAAAAATTCATTTGGTAGACAACAATTTTAGAGCTAACCCTAATTTTATTCAAACTAAAAAGTAACTTGGATTCAAATCTCTCTTAGAAAACCTTGTATATTTTTTATTTTAGTAAATTTATTCTCAGCTTAAATCAAAATTAAAAAACAAAAAAACTAGATTTATTCCAAAATTTTGCAATCATTTTGTAAAATTTCATCAAGCCAAGAAAATTATGACCTCACCAACAGTTTTACATTCACAAAGTGTAGTTTCATACATTATTTCAGGAGCTGAAAAATTAACACAAGAGAACTATAAAATCCAAAAAATAACTCTAAAAATTCTTTCAATACCTTACAAATTAGAAAATGATGAATTCCAATGTTATTATGAGCTTAACCATAAAATCGAAAGAATTTTTTTAGTCGGTTTCGATAAATCAGCATATTTGTCCGAGCTTATCGAAATATTCAAAAAATTAACGCAATCGTTGCAGGAAGGCGGCTGTTTTGCAAGACTTAGCTGCAATG
This sequence comes from Parachlamydiales bacterium, assembly GCA_041661445.1. Classification (GTDB taxonomy): domain Bacteria; phylum Chlamydiota; class Chlamydiia; order Chlamydiales; family SM23-39; genus JBAZUK01. Next base: position 389,038 of record JBAZUK010000001.1, on the reverse strand, counting down.
TGAAAATCGAAAGCAGAAAAGAAACTTCTAATGGAATTCCTGATAACTGGGACAGGGAAATGAAAATCAGAGTGCAGGGATATGTAGCAACTCCTGAATGGGAGCAAAGTCTTTTTTCTGCTCCTAAAAATTCTTCTACTTCATCAATATAAGAAAAGCTAATGCCTTAGTCTTTTGGTTATCATACAAGATTTCTGATTAAAACCAGCAGATGGAAAATATCTTTAGGATTCAAAAGCTTTAAATTTTAAGAGTACTTTATCCTGATTTGGTATTAATGGATAACTTGCTATTTCATTTTTATTCAGCCATCTATAATCGGAATGTTCATCAGATAAACAAACGGGTGCTTCCTCAGATAAATCACAGCTGAAAACATTATGGACATTATGAATTAGATCATTTTGAATGATGAATAATCTGCCTAAATATTTTAATGATTCGCTTTGAATTTTAAACCCCGTTTCTTCTTTTATTTCACGGACCACTGCTTCAAAAATATCTTCCCCAACTTTAACTTTTCCGCAAGGGATCCCCCACAAATTTTCAGACCATTTCTTAGGTGCTTTTTTTAAGAAAAGGATTCTATTATTAAATTTAATAATGCAGGCGCATGAGATAACATCTGTTATAAAATCATCCGGTTCTACATCATAAACATTTAAATTCCTATTTCCCATAAAAATACAATCCTTTTAAAATAGATTTGTCAGACTCTAATTTCTAAATATTAAATTCTTGTCTTATTAGAGATTTTTTTCTGCAAAAATTTTCATACCGTCCGCTAAAAACTTTGCTAGTCTGGGATGTTCTGGATCAACTTTAAAAGCCGTCTTCCATTCATATTCAATATAACATTTTCCAAGACCTATATAGGATTCTCTACTAGGCGTCCAATATTTTTTTAACCATTCATAATGTCGTAAGATGATATTTTGCACTTCTTTCGATTCTGCTTTGAAATTGTTATTTAACAATAAAACCAATTCAGAGCAAATATCGCTAAACTCTTTTTGATTTTCTTTTAACTCTTCCTTTGTCCATTTCTTCATTTTTTGATTTGATTCGTGAATATCGTTATTCACCTTTTCTCCGAAACGGTTAACTAAATATTTTTCATACTCCCTTTGTTTTTCTTTATTAAAACCTAAATACATCTCATCATCTTTCATTTTTTTTACTCCTTTCAAATGTTTAACTGTTTTATCAATAGTTGCGATAATCTTTTTTATTCTGAGTAATTCATTTTTCAGAACATTCCTATGAGATGTTAAAGCAAGAAGCTTATCAAAATCTTTTCTAGATACAATTTTATGGATCTCTTTAAGCTCAAGGCCCAATTCTTTAAAAAACAAAATTTGCTGCAGAAGCAGAAGTTGCTTTTCCTCATAATATCTATATCCGTTAGATCCGATATACGAAGGCTTTAAAAGACCGATGTCATCATAAAAATGCAACGTTCTGATACTTACTTTTGAAATCTCAGATAGCTTTTTTACTGTGTAAACCATCAATATTTCTTTAATTTTTTTAAATTCACCTAATAATAAAGTATTACGTAACGTTATGGTCAACAGAAAAAATAAATTTAATATAGAAAATTATAAGAACCGCATTAGTGCGCAAGTAAGCAGATTAATCTAAAAGGTTAAGTCATTTTGCTTAATACCCAAAGGCTTATTCAATTATTATGTTAAAAGAAGATAATAATGAATAAACCTCAGGTATTGAAAATTTTGCTTTTTGCAGTTTGTTGTTTAATGGATCGATAGAATAGTTGATCGCTTCGGTAAAATCAGCTTTAGATAAATTAGCGTTATGAAACAATGCCCCATTTAAATCCGTTTTTCTGAAATCTGCATTAGCAAGATCGCTATTTTTAAAATCACAACTTCTTAAGATAGATTCATAAAAAGATGTGTTTTTTAACATCAGATCAGAAAAATTGCAAGTGTCGATCAAACATTTTTTAAATTGAAATGACAATAAAAATTTATCCGCTTTAAAAAAATTAATCCCGACAAATTTGCTTTCATTGAAAATCACATCCTGAAAACGTGTTTTTTCAATATTGGTCAAGCTAAAATTACATTGATAAAAAACTGAATTTGCAAATTGAAAGTTCGATAGATCCGTGTTAGAAAAATCACAATTTTCAAATCTACAGTTTATATAGCTCTTATACACTAAGATTTGCTTGGAAAAATTTTGTTTCAGATAAACTTCATTTTCAAAGACTTCATTTTCCATCATTTCTTCTCCAATATTTTCATAAAAATCTTTTTTTATTTTAAATAAAATCAAGTCTTTTTCTAAATCTTCGGACCGCATCAAAAGCAAAAATGCCTATAAATAACCATAACATACAACAGCAAATCCAAAACGGCAAATATTCCCCTTGACCCAAGACAGATGCCTTGGTTGCTTCAAGTATATATAAAAGCGGATTTACAAAATGAAAATAAGCTATCAGATGGGATAAATTATAAACTGCTCTCCAAGAATAATAGTACCCGCAGAACATAAAAAGCGGGTTTATAATTCTGCACCAAAGCCAGGAAACATTTCTCAAATTCATAACTAACGATGAGATCCATAATGAAAAAAAGCCGTAAAATAAATTTCCGGTTGAAAAAATTAAAATAAATTTAAAAAAAGAAAAGTTAGAGAGATCTAAATTATTCCAGAGAATCAGTTTCCCTATAGGGAAAAGACAAAGTGAGAGCATACTTGTACAAATAGCCCAGGAAATTGCGATAGCTATGAAAACATAAGAAGATGAAATTGGCAATATTAAAAAATTTGAAATTTTTTTATCTGTCACGTCTTGAGCAAGATAAGTTGCTTTTCCAATAGTTTCAAAAAGCCCAAAGCTCGCTATTGCACCAACTAAGATGATCGATCCATAGTTAACTTTTATTCCCACTCCTGCCATTAAATATCCGAAAACAATAACATTAGTAGCAAGAATTATTGAGATATCTATAAATCTGCTTATAAATTCTTTAAAAAAAAGATAGATTTCCTTTCGAATAATTTCTAAAAAACATCTCATATTCGAGATCATAAAGCCTCCTCTTTTTTCAATAAATGCAGAAAAACTTCTTCGAGATTATTCTTCATCAGATCCTTTATGAGTTTTTCAGGAGTATCAAGAATTTTTATTTTTCCCTGATCAATAACACAGACCCTATCAGATAATACTTCTGCCTCGTCTAAATAATGAGTTGTCAACAGAACCGAAATGCCCTCGTTTTTTAAAAATAAGATATAATCCCATAATTTATGTCGCACTTGCGGATCTAGACCTACTGTAGGCTCATCCAATATAACAAGTTTTGGATTGTGGACAAGAGTTCTTGCAATCGAAAATCTCTGTTTATAACCGCCGGATAAAACATCAACTTTTAATTTGGCGTATTCTTCCAAATCAAATATCTTAAGCAGATATTCAGTCCTATTTTTTATCTCTTCTTTCGAAAGACCGTAATATCTTCCTTGAAAAATTAAATTCTGCTCTAGAGTCAAACTGGGATCAAGGTTCTGGTTTTGAGGACAAAAACCTATAATTCTACGATATGCCAAAAGATTTTCATAGATTGTAGAATCTTCCCATAAGATATCCCCGCCCGATGGAGGAATAAGGCTTGCGATGATAGATGATAAGGTTGTTTTCCCAGCACCATTTACACCAAGAAGACTGATTATTTCACCTTGATAAATTTCAAAATTGATATCTAAAAGTACTTTCTTCAGATTCTTTTTTAAAAAAGGATAAGCTTTGTTAATATTTTTTATTTTTAACAGTATTTTATTCATATAATTAAGACCTAAAAGTAAAATTAATAAAAATTCATTTCAAAAATGAAATGGGACAAATTATTGTACTAATATTAATTATTAGCGGGCTAATCCAAGAATTTTCATTATTTCACCATTAGTTATTGAAAAATCAAAACTGATTTTTATATTAATTTTAATTTTTTTTCATTTATAAATCAAATTTTTTCAGGAATTTTTTCAAAAAAAACTAATAAAAAAGATTTTAATAATTAAAAAAAATCAAGGGAGAAAAACAAACTGCCTTCTCCCTTTTTCGAAACCTAGGCAACGAATATAGCATAGGTTTTAATCTATATAAATTTTATCACCTTTTATCATGATATAAACATAGTTGTCGCCACGGAATATTCTTATGTTTTTTCTATAAGTTTTATACCCAGGCCAAAAGCTTGAACTTACAGTCCATGAAATAGTATGATTACCCGGTCTTAACGAAAAAATTTTCGATCTGGATAAATTTTTAAATGTATCGCCAATAATTAAATATCCGTCCAATTGAACATTATTTACATGCTTATTGAACTCATTTTGTACTTCAAGTTCGACTCTTGCATACCCATAGTTGTAATAGTAATCACGATAATAATAGTCCCTATAATAATAATCCCTATGAGGACCGATATTAAATCTAAATCGAATATATGCCTTTTGAAAGATGTTATTTTCCTTTGGAAGTTCCTGAACTAAAAAAACCGAACCCAAAATGATTACTATTGAAACAAAAAAAATAATATATATTTTTAATCTCTTTCTCATAATTACTTTTATATTATAATTATGATTTTAATTCAAATTAATTTTATTAATTATCAATAATTTAATTATTTAAATTAATAAATCATATTAACTTAAAACAATAACGAAAAACAGGCGCAAGAGAGACATAAATATTTAAAAATAAGATTGTTATATTTGATTTTTTTATGAAAAAAAATTATATATTTTCTTTACTTAGCTCTCTAAATTCCTAAAACCAACTCCTGAATTTTAGATACAGGCTAGATTCTATCTGACTTAGCTAAGCAAAACGGTGCAATAAAAAGGCAATTTCACAATCTTCCTTTGTCAAAAGATTTTCATTTTCTTCTTTTTTTAGAAATGTTGCAAAACTGAGATATTAACAAAAAAATTGTATATAATTTTTAGTATTGAGCCTGGAATTTTCATTAGTAGATATGTTTCCGATATTTTTTTAACAAAATATACAAGATCGTCGAAGTGATATATGTTCCATCAACAGCACTTTTGTCATTCGGCTATATTCAAATTCGAACGGTTAATACTCTTAATAGGTTTATTTTATCCTTGAGAAAACTTTATTAAATATCTTTAGTAAAAAAATTTAATGAGATATTCACAATAAAAAAAACAAGAAAAAAAAACACAAGAAGTTTCCTATAAAATGCTTTATTTAATATAGTAATAAATGGAGATGCAATAACAGTATTATAAAAAATATAATCTGATAACCAGTTAACTAACCATGGCAGAAAAAACCGAGAAAGCCACCCCTAAGAAACTTAGAGACGCTAGAAAAAAAGGACAGGTTGCAAAATCTCAAGATTTTCCATCAGCATTCACCTTCGTCGTCGCAATCTTTGGAACCCTGATGGCCTCTTCATATCTATATAAATATCTCGCTGGATATCTGGTTACCTGCTTGAAAACTATCGCAAGCGGCGGAAACCTTCAATATAAAGCTGTTGCATTATTGATCGAGGCCATAAACGTAATCCTAATTAGCAGTTTTCCCATAGTAATTATTGTTGCAGTTGTCGGAGTATTGGCAAACTTTTTGATAATAGGCCCGATGTTTTCTTTTGAGGCAATGAAATTTGATTTAAAAAAATTAAACCCGGTTGAAGGCATAAAACAGAAATTCAAGTTAAAGGTTTTGGTCGAACTGCTCAAATCCTGCGCTAAAATTATTGGAGCAGGGATAATCATTTATATAATTATAAAGAACATGATCCCCGAGGTCATCATGTCTGTAAAATTTCCTGCGATTGCAAGCGCTGTAATTATCGAGAGTTTTTTAAAAAAGGTAGCTATTCAGGTCGGTATTTTTTTTCTTGTTGTCGCTCTTTTTGATTTAGCTTTCCAAAAAAGACAATTTGCTAAAGAAATGATGATGGAAAGATTTGAATTAAAACAGGAATTCAAAGATACTGAAGGTGACCCTCAGATCAAAGGAAAAAGAAGAGAACAATTTAGAGAAATAGCTTATTCAGAAGGACCTTCAGCTGCAAAACGGGCACGTGCAATTATTACAAACCCGACCCATATTGCCGTAGCTTTAGGCTTTGAAGAGGAAAAAGATCCCGTTCCGACAATTTTAATAATGGGACAGGGAACGATGGCTGAACAAATAATAAAAATAGGTATTGATAATCATATACCAGTTATGAGAAATGTAGAATTAGCAAGACAGTTGTTTGCAATTGGCAAAATTGGAGATTATATTCCAAAAGAAACGTACAAGGCTATCGCTACAATATTAAAATGGATAGAAACAATGGAAGAAATGCCAGATGTTAATATAGGATTATTTCAATGAACAAAATATTAGAAAATTTAACTAGAATTTTAGGCGGGACCAGAGCTTTAAGCACAATAACAAGATCTAGCGATCTATTACTTGCAATATTTGTCATAAGCATCATAATGATGCTTATCTTTCCAGTTTCTCCTCATGTAATTGACATTTTAATTTCTTTCAACCTAACTGCAACTATTACAATACTTTTTGTTTCCTTATATATACAAAAAGCAGTCCATTTATCAGTCTTCCCATCTCTTTTATTATTAACAACCTTATATCGTCTTGCAGTGAACATTTCATCAACAAGACAGATTCTGCTACATGCTAATGCCGGAAAAATTATTTTTACTTTCGGTCACTTTGTAGTGGGAGGGAACTATGTTGTCGGCGGTGTCATTTTTTTAATTATTACCATAGTCCAATTCATTGTTGTCGTTAAAGGAGCTGAAAGGGTATCTGAAGTTGCAGCCAGATTTACATTGGATGCTATGCCTGGAAAACAGATGAGTATTGACGCAGATCTAAGATCCGGCATTATCGATAGCAATCAGGCCCGAATGCTAAGATTATCCCTAAACAAGGAAAGCCATCTTTATGGAGCGATGGACGGTGCAATGAAGTTTGTTAAAGGAGATGCAATAGCTGGAATAGTCATAACCTTAGTTAATATCATAGGCGGACTTATTATCGGCGTTGCGATGCATGGCATGACGCTGGCTGCCTCTGCAAAACTTTACGCCCTGTTGTCCATCGGCGACGGTCTAGTATCTCAAATACCTTCAATCATGATTGCCATCACTGCCGGTATCGTTACAACGCGGGTTACTTCTGATAAGAAAGATGCCAATCTTGGAAAAGACATCGCTGAGCAGCTTCTTAATCAACCTAAAGCCTTTTTAATCGGCGCCGGTATGCTTTTTTTAATGGCCTGGGTTCCGGGATTCCCTGCTATTCCATTTTTAATGATTTCAATCGTTAGCGGCGTTATCGGTGTTGTCGTTTTTCTATCACAAAAAAAAGCCAAGGAAAAGCTCGCAACAGGCGAAACTGTCGAAGACGTAGAAGGGCATGCAGTAGTTTCCGGTGGACAGGAGAGTTATGCTCTTACCCTACCTGTAATTTTGGAAGTTGGAAAAGATCTGTCTTCTTTAATAACAAAAGATAAGCAGGGACTTACTTTCATAGATAAAATGATTCCCAAAATGCGCCATGCCCTTTATCAGGATTTAGGTGTCAAGTTTCCGGGTGTGCATGTCAGAACAGATTCTCCAACACTAGGCCCTGATGAATATCTGATTTTCTTAAACGAAGTACCTTTAGTTAAAGGAAAAGTATTAGTTAAATCTCTTTTAACAAATGAAAATGAAGAAACTTTGAAAAGATACAATTTGCCTTATACAAAAACAAAAAGCATTCTTGGACTTCCAACTTTATGGGTAGATGAAAAATATAAAGACATCCTGCAAAAAGCTAAGATTAAATATTGGACGACACTTGAGGTTGTAATTCTGCATTTGTCTAAATTCTATAGACAATATTCTTCCGAGTTCCTTGGAATACAAGAAATTAGAGCTATTTTAGAATTTGTTGAAAAATCCTATCCTGACTTGACAAAAGAAGTAACCAGATTGGTTCCTTTGCAAAAATTGACCGATATTATAAAACGGCTTGTCCAGGAACAAATTTCAATAAAAGATTTAAGAACAATTTTAGAAGCTTTAAGCGAATGGGCGCAAACAGAAAAAGACACTGTACTTCTAACTGAATATATCAGGTCTTCTTTAAAAAGATTCATTTCATACAAGTATTCCCAGGGTCAGACAATTTTATCAGTTTACCTATTAGATCCGGAAATTGAGGACATGATCAGAGGCGCTATAAAGCAGACTTCTGCAGGTTCTTATCTGGCTTTAGATCCAGATTCAGTTCAAATGATCCTTCATTCGATGCGAAACACAATAGTTCCTACCCCTCCTGGAGGGCAATCCCCTGTTTTGCTCACTGCAATTGATGTAAGAAGATTTGCAAGAAAATTAATAGAAGGAGAATTCCCTGATCTGCCTGTTGTGTCTTATCAGGAAATTGTACCTGAAATCAGAATACAACCACTTGGAAGAATAAAATTATCATAAAATTATGGATATAAACAGAATCCAGGCAAAGCGCACTCAAATTGCGCAGCAGATCAAATCCCAGCAAAGAACCGCAAGACAGGTTGCTTCCGACAGGGCCTTAAGATCCTTTGAAGATTCGGGCTTTAATATTGTTGCCATGAGACGTCTTTTCAAGCCGTTGGAAGACCAAAGGATCTCAAAAAAATCTCTTTCAAAAAGCCAGTTTTCAGATGAAGAAGTTGAAATAATAGAAGAAACTAGGAACATTGAAGATACCGCTTTTAGATTTAATAAGAAAAATTATGAACTGAAGATCAAAACCCTATTAATTTTAAGGGATTCGATTTCTGATGAAGACAGCGTAGAAGATATCTTAAGAAAAGTTTTAAGTTTTTATCCGGATTATACTTTAGCTGATGATGCTCTTGATTTTTTACTTCAGACCACTCAGGGAAAACTTGGCGTCAAAGTTGCCAGGGCAAAAGAATTTTTAAATGCTACTTACAAAAGAGAAATAGTTGCCGGAAGAAACATTAATTTCCAGGCAGAATTGTTTTCTAAATCAGGACTAGGCTCACCATCAGCGCTTCGCGATATGTACAGGGACATAACGGGCAATCCAAGAACTCCTCATACTTTATTTGATGAGCTTTCTTCTAAATTTAATTATGTGGACATGAAACTCATTATGCGATTTTTGTTTCATTCCCTTGGGGCAGATCTGAAAGCAAAAGGACCATCCATCACGAGGCCTGAACTGATCAGACTAATTGAAGATACACAATTATTGCAGGCAATATTAGGGGTTTATAATTTTTTTAATTCCAGAACTAATCTTGTTTCAACTCAATTCGATCATTTCGGACTTATAAAACCTCCCAACGTTAACTTCGAAAATCTTTCAAAATTATTTATTAATCTTCTAAAAGAAAAATATTTTTCATCTGAAAAAATTTTATTTCTTAGCAGATACATGGGCATTTCATCTGAAACACTTGCCCAGATAATCGTTTACACTCAGATGAGAGATGCTATCAGACAAACCTCGCTAAAATTATATAAGTCGGAAAAACATCGTCAGGAAGCTTTAAGCGCCTTCATTCAAACTTTAGAGGGATTAGAAGAGAAATTAGAAGAAGAGGAAGAAAATGATTGATAAATATGAAGAGCTTCTAAATTATTTATCAAATAAATTAGATATCGAATTGAGAATAGATTCCAATCAATCCTGCAGCATATTATTTGATGATACAATATCAGTTCAATTAGAATTGGATGAAAGTGCTGAAAACTTGATAATTTTCTCATCTGCCGTTCAGCTTCCCGCAGGAAAGTTTAGAGAGAATATCCTGCTAAATGGCTTGAAAGAGAATGATAAATATCCAATTATCGCAACATTCGGCTATTATGAAAAAGCAAATACACTGGCAATTTTTAATTTTCTGAACCTATTAAGCACTGATAACGAAGCAATTTATAATTATCTTAAAACTTTCGTAGATCTTGTTTTTTTATATCATGATTCAGTTTCGAAAGGACAAGCTTCGCCATTATTATGAAAGAAATAGATGCCTTAAAAAAATACCTTCCTCAGACACCTGCAGCAAAACATTGGGATAAAATAGGGATATTCCATCATCATGGAATTGTAATTCCGCTTTTTTCATTAAGATGTGAAAACAGTTCAGGAATTGGAGAGTTTTTAGATCTTAAAAAAGTAATTGATTGGTGTAAAAATATCGGATTCGATGTCATTCAGCTTCTTCCCCTAAACGAAACAGGCCAGGATCCTTCCCCATACAATGCAATAAGTTCCTGCGCTTTAAATCCAATTCACATTTCTTTATATGCTCTTGATAAAGTAAATGAAAACATCCCTCTTAAAGAAAAACTAAATGAATTTAAAATTTTTAATTCCTATAACAAATATCACTATCTTCAATTAAAAAATTTAAAATTAGATTTTTTATATCAATATTATCTATTCATTTACGACGATTTAATAAAAGATAGCAACTTCCATCTCTTTATAAAAAACAACCCTTGGCTTGAAGAATACGGCCTTTTCAGAGCCATTGAAGAAGAACAAAATTATAAAAATTGGGACCAATGGCCGCTTGAACTTCAAAACATTAATCCTCAAAGCAAATCCAAATATATAGAAAAATATCAAAACAAAATTCAGTTTTATTTTGCCCTGCAGTATTTCTGTTTCAGCCAGCTTACAGAAGTTAAAAAATATGCAGATGAACACAATATCCTTATTTTTGGCGATGTACCCATTCTTTTAAGCAAAAACAGCTGTGATGTCTGGTATAACAGATCTTTTTTTGATACCAATTTTGTTGCAGGAGCTCCGCCTGATAATTATAACTTTTTCGGACAAAGATGGGGTTTTCCTCTTTACAACTGGGATGAATTGAAAAAAAGCGATTATCACTGGTTCAAAAGACGTTTGGACTCAATAACAAGCATATATCACATGTATAGAATCGATCATGTCGTCGGTTTTTTCAGAATCTGGGCGATGCATGTCAATGAAACAGCTACGGAGGGCAGGTTTTTACCTCAAAACCCTTCCGAATGGGAAAGACATGGAATAGACCATCTCTTAATGATGTTGAATTTCTCTGCTCTCCTTCCCATTGCCGAAGATCTTGGGTTAATTCCCAAAATTGTCTATAAAACATTAAGAAATTTAGGCATCTGCGGCACAAAAATTGTTCCATGGCAGAAAACTCATTTAAATTTCTTAAGACTGAATAAATACAATCCTTTGAGTTTGATAAGCCTATCCACCCATGATTCAAATACCTTTGCTCTATGGTGGAAAAATTATCCTGAAGAAGCAAATAAACTTGCGAAGCTCAAAAATTGGTCTTACGCTCCTGACTTATCTTATTCTCAAAGGAAAGAAATTTTATACGATGTTCATCATAATTCTTCAATTTTTCATGTGAATCTTTTGCAGGAATATCTAGCCCTTTACCCGGAATTAGTCTGGGAAAATTTAGAAGATGAGAGAATAAATGTTCCCGGAACAACAAATCCGATTAACTGGACTTACAGATTTAAGCCTACTTTTGAACAAATAATGAACCATACAAAGCTTAATGATGATCTAAAAGAAATCCTGTCTTAATTTTTTATAAAAATCCTGCTTTCCATATTAATTAGAACTTTTGATGTTTTTTAATATCAATACAAAAAATTTTAATATTTTTTTTTAAATATTAAAAACTCTAAAATCCTTAAAAAAATTAAGAGTTTTTCATGTCTGTCAATCCAGTAAATAATACAAGACATCAAGCATTATTTACACCAACATTCGATACAATAATAGAAGTCGAAGAGCCGGAGGAGGTGCAGGAGGAAAATAATGAATTGAAATCCCCCCAAACTCCCGAAGAGGGCATTAAAAGCAATCCAAATAATTCGGAACATATTTTAAGAGACTGGTTAAATGAAATATCTGATGCTAATACCTTATATGGTTATTTCATGGATGCTTTTAAAAAAAACAGTTCTCTTTGTTTGGATTTACTTGAAGCGCCAATCATCGATAAAATGCTTGTATTTTCAAATGAAAGCGGTCCCACAATTTATTTTCTTCTCCTAAATGCAATCAGATATGACCAAAAAGAATTTGTCGTTGAATTGGCTGAAAAGTTTTTAATTTCTGAGGAATTCATTACGGACACTTTACAATCTGATGAACAACAACCCAAATTGATACTTTTTATCTGTGCGATAATTTTGAAAAAAGAAGAAACTCTATCTAAATTATTAAAATCTGAAAAGTTTAAAGAAGAAAAATTTGATATAGAAGATTTAAAAATATGCTTAAAATTCTTATCTAAATATTGTGAAGACCTGTCTTTAGTATTAAATTCCGGAATAATGAAATTAATTTCTTTTGAAGATTTTATTGATATGTTGTTTATTAACATATTTAATTCTCACCTATACTCTGTTTTCCTAATGCTAAATTCATCCTCTTTTACAATTCCAGAGGATATGCTCTGCAATTTTTATTTTTATGCCCTTGATTTACCTGTAGAGAAGCTCTTAACCATATTCGAATCGCAGTTTAATGAAATAATTGAAAAAAAAAGAAAAGGATTAAACGATTTTCTGCAGAAAGCCACTAATGAGCAACTCGAGGAAAAGTTTTCAGAGGCAGTAGAAAATGGGAACATCTGGATAATCCATGAATTATTATTATTTCCAAATATGGTTTTATCGCCCAAAATCCTTGCAGACGCGCTAATAAAAATCGCTTCGACTTCACCAAAGTGCAAATTTACTTTAAATTTCGTAACGCATTTTTTCTCGCAAACACTTAAATTTACAAAGAACATAAAGATTCCGAATGGAAAAGATGGCTGGGGAGGAGCGTTAATACAGGCTTCAAAAAACGGCCACGAAAAAATCGTCAACATTATTTTAGATTTACCAATAGCACCAGAAATTCCATTAAATGACTGTTTGTTTCCAGCTACTACCCAAGCTACTGAAAATGAGCATCAGGAAATCGCTACTGCCATTGAAAAATTTATACATGACAAGTAACAATAAAAATAAGTTATCTTTAGTTAAACAGCATATTTAGAAGAAAATTTAATATACAAAAATATTGAGATCAGTTTCAAATATTAAAAAAAAGCAAAAAATTAAACATAAGTTTTTATAATCCAGTTATTAGCTTTTCTTATCTATAAATATTATTTTTTAATTATAATAAAATAAAATTTAACAATTCTTTTTAATATAAAAAAACATATAATTTAATAAAATAAATTATTAATAGAAAGAGTTTTCATGACTATTAGAATCCAAGATAACCAAATCATAAATCCCTATTCTCTAAATATGCTATCTACCGGACAAAATTTAGAAACAATCGATACTGAAGCATTAAAAGCACAACGAGCCGCTCAAATAATAACAAATCAAACTACCTATCCTTTCCAGTCTTCTGCTAAGGCTTCTATCCCATCAGATCAAAATAAAGCACCCACTAAAACTAAAGAAAATGTTAAAGCAGAAAAAAATCTTGTGCAAAAGTTAGAGCCAATCTTCGAAGACAAAGTTTTAGAAGTAAGGCAAGTCGTTCAAAAAATAACAAGGCAAATCACCTCTCTCCTCAACCCCTCTACCACAACGCCTATCTCATCAGATAGAATAAAAGACCATAGAGAAGATACCGAAACAGTAAGAAAAGAGCATTTAAAATACTTTTGGTTAAAAACATTAAAGTCAAAAGAAGTCTTTTACTTCAAAATTATTGAGGCCTTAGAAAGAAATCTCATTCAACTTGCCATTTCTTTTCTAGATGCTCCTGTTTTACCTGAAATTCCAATATGGTCAGACGATAGGGGGCCTAACTTATATTCTATTTTCTTCGAGGCTATAAAATGTGATCAAAAAACATTTGTTGATGAGGCCGTAAAAAGATTTATAAATTCTAAAGAATTTAAGAAAGAACCCCTAGAATGTTCAAGATCAGAGCCAAAATTGATTCTTCTCGTCTGTTCAATACTTCAAGATGATTTTAATACCTTTGGAAAGCTGCTGTGTGATAAAAATTTTAAAATAGACGAAAATCACAAAAACGACTTTATAAATTTTTTAAAATTCCTTTCAAAATACACCGATTATCTGCCAATGGTCCTGAATTCAAGATTATCTGAATTTATTAGCCCAGATGATCTATCAACGCTTCTTCTTTTGAATGTATTATATCAGCATATGACTTCCATAGAATCCTTGTTAAATTCTTCTCAGGAAATTCCAACAGTAGCAATCAGTAATGCTCTTAATATTGCTTTTGATCTTCAAGATGCATCAATATTTGATGCATTTGAAAAATCAAAATATCACAAAAAATCACAAAAATTTAATTCAGAATTAGTTTCAAAACTTGGAAAAGCATCGAAAGATGATATTGAGAAAATGTTCATGGATGCTGTAGATTCTAAAAATTCAAGGATGCTTGAAACATTCTCAACAAGCACTTTTATACCTAACACTACTCCTCAAATTTTAGCTGAAGCATTAATAAAAACAGCCTCTACTCCAAATGACAGATTCACTTCAAGTTTTACAGAAAGTTTTTTCATTTATCGACTTATGACTTTTACCGTATATGTAAGAATTCCTATAGATAGAAATGGCTGGGGAGGCGCATTAGTGCAAGCTTCCAAAAACGGATATGAAGGAATAGTAAAAAAGATTTTAGACTCATTCCAAGAGTCTAATTATGTATTAAATGACTGCGATACCGAAGAAGCTCTGGCTGAAGCAAAAAAAAATGGCTATCAAATTATTGAAAAATCTCTTAGAGAATATATAAATAGCTAATATAAGAAATAGATTTTGAATATATTTTTTCCCAATCAAATTTTTTCAATCTTTTTAATGTACATAAAAAGTTAATTTTTAAAACGACAAGATAAACTCTTTACGTCAAATCATTTTCCTTTTATCATCTGATTTATAGGTTGGCATATGAAAAAATCTCTTGTTTTTTTATTTTCATTTTTTTTATACACATCTCTATCGTCTTTGAAACCCCTTCCGGGAATAGAGAATTTTGAAAAATCAAAAATTACACAATTATATAAAAATTTAGATCAGAAATCTGTAATCCAGAATTTTGCATTTTATAAATTATATCCTGAATCAAAAGAAGGAAAGCAAGCTTTAAGAAGAGCATGGAATCTTCTGCAGCAGGAAAAAGTTAAGAATCCTTTGGTTTTACCAAGCCTAGATATCAACTTGATGATCAACTTAGTCAATAAACAAAGTGCCATACCCCCAGATTTTTTGGATGATGAAAAATTAAATTTTTTAGAAAGCTTGGGAAAATCCTTGAAAAACCGAAAATTAAAGGGATATGAAATCTGGGACAACAGGGAAATGCAAAAACTTCAAAATGATCAAATAGATCTTTCAAGAGCTTTGTTTCTAGAAGAAATGGGCTACGAAAAAGAAGCTGTTTACAAAATCAGATATTTTGAATCCTGCTTAGACTTAATGGCGCTTCAGATCATGGCAAAACTGCCAGAGAACCCATCTGATATAGATAAAATCAATGCTATCAATTACTTCATTTTTTATGAGAAAAAATTTAGATTCCCGCCTCATTCCATTCATGCAAAGGAAATTGATACCTTTACATTTTTGTCCACAGTAATGGATACAAGAAGAGGAGTTTGCCTGGGCGTATCGATTTTGTATTTATCTCTTGCGCAAAGACTTGGTCTTGAGCTGGAAATAATTACTCCCCCGGGACACATTTTTGTAAGATACAACGATAAAAAGGGAAAAATAATAAATATTGAAACGACAGCCAGAGGCTGTGATTTTCCATCTGAGATATATCTGGGAATTGAAACGAAGAAACTGCAATTAAGAAATATTAAGGAAGTTGTCGGTCTTGCTTTCATTAACCAGGCTTCAGTCTGCTGGGGAAATGAAAAATACGAAGAAGCAGTCAGCTTATATGAAAAAGCTTCTAAATATCTGCCTGATGATTCCAACCTGAATCAATTATTAGGATATAATTTATTGTTTGTTGGAAAAATTGATGAGGGAAAAAAATTATTACTGCCATTAAAAGATTTCAAATCCGAATATTCAATCTCAAAAGACAATGTGATTGAAGATTTTATTAATGGCAAAACAGATGTTGAATCTCTGAAAGCGATTTTTTTACCTATTGATGGAGATAGAGAGTCAATCATCGAAAAACAGGCTTCTTTGAAAAAGATCGTTGAAAAATTCCCAAAATTCAGGGGCGGGATTTTTCAGCTTGCAAACACCTATTTGCAGTTAGGACGGGAAAAAGAAGCGTTAAAATATTTACAAAACTGTTTTGATCTGGATAAATCCGATCCGATCGTCAGTTATTACTTAGCCATTATTTCATTTGAGAGACTTGACTACCTTAACTCATGGAAATACTTAAAAAATTTAGAGGAATTATTAGAAAAAGAAAATCATCATCCTCAAGCTCTAAAAGGTTTTAAAGAGACTTTAAAAAGAGCTTCACCTGATATTTCAAAAAATTAATCAAACAGGCTCAGCTTAATATTCTTTAAATATTAAAATTTACCTGAACAAGCTAAAAATAATTCAATAAATCTTTGAAATTAAAAAACTATCAAACTTTTAACATAACTGCATCTTCTTTTATCTGATGCTGATTTTGTTTTGAGATACTATTGTCAGAAGAAAAACATAAATATAACCCTCCGGCAGCTATGAAAAAAACAGAGCTGAGCAAACCTCCCCAATATAGGGTTCTGCCGATTAGAGCCGTTTTAGCATGATCACTTGTTTTTAAATAACATCCTACTCCAAAAACCAAAGCGCTTACAGCCATCAATGACCACATAGCCTTATAAAAATTAGGTAATTGAGTTCTTTTCTTTTCTGATTTATTAATTGCATCATTTTTCTTAACTTCCGCGGTTTTTTTATCTAACCCATTTATCGTTGGATTTATAGATATTTCTATATGATTGTTAGTTACAGATGACATATTTTATCCTTATTTTTTTTGCAAAAATTTTAAATTATTTCTTATTTATTTCAAATTTTTTTTATGTGTTTGTAAGCGCTTTTTTTAGAAAACCCACCATTCGTTAAATTGAAATGTCACATCAATTTAAAAATTTTTATACAGAGGTAAATAAAAAGCATATAACTTTAATATTTTAGAAAAAAAAATTATAAAACTTTTCTTATAAGAAAAAACATCTGAACTAAAAAACAACAATAAAAAATTTTGAAAATCTAATAGTTTAATGAATAATCGTTCTAGAACTTGAAATATATTTTTTATCTTGTTATTATTTTCATAAAAATATTATCGAGGAAAAATATGTCTAGAGTTTGCATCGTAACAGATAAGAAACCGCAAAAGGGAAGAACTTACTGCACAAGAGGTATCGCTAAAAAAAATAAAGGTATCGGTCTTAATATAACAGGCAAAACAAAAAGAAGATTTCTTCCAAACCTTTTCAAAAAAAGACTTTGGTTAGCTGAAGAAAACAGATTTGTAACGCTCAAATTGACTCCTGCTGCACTAAAAATCATAGACAAAAAGGGCCTTGCTGCTGTTGTAAGAGACATGCGCAAACAAGGAAAAACTGTATAGTTTTTTAAGATAATTTATTGAAGCTTAATTCAAAAAAGTTATTTTTATTTTTCCTTTTTATAATTTTAGCTATATATGTTGTTTTTGTAGTTTCTTCTATTTCGGCCAACTTGCCAAAAGAAGGTCGGAACCCGGTATTTTATTCAAATCAAATGCGGCAAGATCTTAAGGTAACCTGTATTCATGCTTTAAAAAATGCAAAAAAAAGCATTCATCTGGTTATGTTTGGTTTAACTGATGAAAATATATTAAGTCTTCTAAAAAAGAAATCTTTAGAAAATATAAGTTTAAAAGTTTTTACTGATAAAACAACAACCAATCAGATCGAAATAAAACCCGATCAACTTTTCAAAATCAGATCCAGAGGTCTGATGCATCAAAAAATACTTGTTATCGATAATTCGATAGTATTTATCGGTTCTGCAAATATGACAACTTCTTCATTAAGGATGCATGACAATCTGATTATTGGATTTTTTAGTTCTCAAATCGCAGATTTTTTATCGCAAAAATCACCATTATCACCAGGATTCATCACATCTTATGTTGGTGATCAGAAAATAGATGTCTGGTTATTGCCGGACTCTCAGGACAAAGCCATAAACAGGCTCAGAGAATTGATCGGTTCAGCAAAATCTTCTATTGAAGTAGCAATGTTTACTTTCACCCATCCTGCTTTAACAGAATCTTTAATAGAAGCTAAGAAAAGAGGGCTAAATGTAAAAGTTGCTATAGATTTTCAATCAAAAAACGGTGCCAGCAAAAAAGCTATCGAAAACCTAAAAAATAATAATATTGAAATCTACTTCAATCAGGACTCAAAGCTATGCCATCATAAATACATTCTTTTAGATAATAATACATTCGTCTGCGGATCAGCTAATTGGACAAAAGCCGCCTTTAAAAATAATTATGACTGTTTTGTAATATTGTATAACTTAGATGGAAGCCAAAAAAAATTTATGAAACGACTGTGGCAGATTATCCAGGGCGATTCTGCTTTGCTAAAATAGCCAAAATAAATAAGATGAAAAATAAAAACTGAAAGTTAAAAAATATGGTCAATAACCTAACAACGCTCTTTTCAATAGCGCTCTCATTATTTATCCTTTTAAATGCCTTCGGAAATATCTCCCTATTTATTTCCCTTTTAAAAGGAATTCCAAAAAGAAGACAAACTCAGATTGTTATAAGAGAATTACTTATAGCTTTATTCATCATTATTTTATTTAATTATATAGGTCAATATCTTCTGAACTTTCTAGATATCAAGCAGGAAACAGTTCGGATCGCCGGAGGAGTGGTATTGTTTTTGCTGTCTTTAAAAATGCTCTTTCCACCAGAAAAAGAAAAACGTGAAGTTGAACAGGAACTTATAAAAATCACCGAACCCTTTATCGTTCCTTTAGCCATCCCGTTAATTGCAGGACCAGCAGTGCTGGCAGCTGTAATGCTCTATTCCCAGCAAATTTCCAATATTATCATGGTAGGAGCGATTATAATTGCCTGGCTGGCTACTTTTTTAATCCTGCTCTCTTCCCCTTACATAAGCTCGAAACTTGGTGAAAGAGGGATAGTTGCAATAGAGCGACTGATGGGATTTATTCTGGTAATGATTTCAATCCAAATGTTCTTATCAGGATTTAAAGATTTCATGCTGTTGAAATAATAATTTTAGTTTATTTAAAATAAGATCTTTTTTGAAGAAATACATGATCATAAGCAAACGATTTATTGGAATTAATAAAGGTTTATCATTATAATTTCATTCTTCATATTTTAAAAAAATCATTTGTTAAAACATTAAAATACAACTCATTGCATATATTTCAATATGAATAACATCAAAATAAATCTGACCTACGATGGAACCGATTATTATGGCTGGCAAAAAACAAAACATGGTCCTTCAATTGAAGAAGAACTGGAAAATGCTTTAAAAAAAATTTTCCAAAAAAGTTTAAAGCTGCAGGCTGCTTCCAGGACTGATAAAAATGTTCATGCTAAAAATCAGGTTGTTAATTTCTTTTTGGAAAAAGAAGTAGATCTAGGCATCTTAAAACACAAATTGAACTGCATGCTGCCAAAAGATATCCGAATATTAAAAATAGAAAAAGCAGAGCCAAATTTTCATCCAAGTACCGATTGTAAAAAAAAGCAGTATTGCTATTACATCCGCCAAAGTTCATTTAACTTCCCCCATTTAAGGTTTTATTCATGGAATATTCATCAAAACCTGGATATAGAAAAAATGAAAGCAGCGGCTGAATTTTTAATTGGTACCAAAGACTACTCTTCTTTTACAAACCGAAAACAGACAGACTCAATCAGAACAATTTTTGATATAAGCATTGAAAAGAAAGACGAGCACATCATTATTTCGATCACCGGAGATAACTTCTTATATAAAATGGCAAGGATAATGGTCGGAACATTAGTATATGCCGGGTTAAACAAAATAGATGCTGGCTCAATAAAAAAAATACTACTTTCTAAAGACAGGAAACTATCAGGGATGACAGCTCCGGCCCACGGACTTTTTTTAAATGAAATCTTTTACTAATTTTTAAATGAGTTTTTAGAAAATGGGACTAAAATTGATTTATGATCGTTTTTTGAAATTGTAATAAATAATCCTGTTGTGTCATCATAAATAAAAAAATAATAGTAAGACCTTATATGATATCTAGAAATGATCTTTGCTGGTGCGGAAGCGGAAAAAAATTCAAAAAATGTCATTATCCACATGAAAAATCAATTAATAACTTACCCAAAGCATATTTGCAGGAATATGGAATCATTATCAAGACCCAAAGACAAATCGAAGGAATTAGAAACGCAAGCAGATTAGCAGCAAAAATACTAGATGAGTTATGCCTAGTAGCAAAAAAAGGAGTTTCTACAGCAGATTTGGATGATCTTGCCAAAGAGCTTCATGAAAAATCCGGCGCAATTGCCGCACCGTTAAATTACGGCTATCCCCCTTACCCCAAAAGCATCTGCACATCATTAAATGATGTAATCTGCCACGGCATCCCAAGCAAAAAAGAAATTTTGAAAGATGGGGATATTTTAAATATTGATGTCACCTCTATTTTGGATGGCTATTATGGCGATACTTCAAGAATGGTTATAATAGGAAATACTACAGAAGAAAAGCTAAATGTTGTTAATACGTCTTACGAATGCTTAATGCAATCTATCGAGATATTAAAACCAGGCGTAAGAGTATTTGAAATTGGAAATATAATAGAAAAAATCGCAAAAAAAAATCATTGTTCAGTTGTTAATCAATTTGTAGGTCATGGAGTTGGAGTTACTTTTCATGAACCGCCTCAGATCCCTCATAGTTTTAATAATGTTCAGATTCCATTCGTTCCGGGAATGACCTTTACAATTGAACCAATGATCAATGCCGGAGTGAGGGATGCTGTTATTGATTCTACAGATAAATGGACAGCTAGAACAAAAGACGGAAAACCTTCAGCACAATGGGAACATACCATCTTGATTACTGAAGACGGTTATGAAATATTAAGCTTGGTCTAAATTAACAGACTCCACATCAGGTTTATTAAGAGCTTCTTTGTCAGTTTTTTTGCTGGTTTTTCTTTCTTTTTTTGCCATTAATGTATTTATTAGATTTTCCAAATGGGCATTTTCCATAATATATTTTTCAAGTTCAAGCTCAGTGATGTTCAAATCTTTTAAAATTATTTTTTCAGACTCATTCAAATCTTCAAAATCATGATTCTGATCTTTCTCTGCAGCTGTTAATTTTTCTTTAACAAAAAATAGCTCCTGTCTTGTTTGATGCAAAATATTTTGTTTTTCAACAAATTGATTTTTTAGCTGCTTGTATAATGAAGAAAGCTCCTGAAAATCATTTAAAGTATCTTGAGATACGTTTGTTTTCTTCACCTTGGAATCATTGTTTATTTTCAGATTCTGGCTTTGTTGTTTTATTTTCTCTTTCAAAGTCTGGATTTCAGCATCTTTTTGTTTTAGCACGTTTGAAATTTCATCAGCCTTGGATACTTGTAGATTTGCTATGGATAATTTAGATTCTAATATAGCGACTATCTGATTTTTCTCATTTAATTCTAAAAGGCTCTTTTCTCTTGATGCTTTTTCTAAGTGAAACGACTCTTTAATATTTTCAATTTCTTTTTGCAAATCCCGGTTTTTCTGAGTCAACAGCAGTATTTCGCTGTCTTTTGAACTATCGTTAACAAATTGATTTTTTTCTTTTAAAAGCTGAATTTCATTTTCTTTTTCTTTTAAAACATTTGAAATATCATCCAAACTCACAAGTTTTGATTTTAGTTCTTCAATTTTTGATTCAAGTGAGACAACAGCATCATTTTTTTGAAGCAATTCATTTTTTAATTTATTGATATCTTCATTTTGTTTTTGAGACATAATGTTTATAGCTTCTATATCATTTTGAAGAGATTTATTTTTTTCCTGCAAAAACTCCTCATCTTTTAAAAATGCTATTTTTTCATAAAGCTCATCTTGAACTATCTTAAGCTCTTCAATTTCATTTATCTTTTGATCAAGCTCATTAAATAAATAATCTTTTTTCAATAAGTTTTCCTGAAGGTCTTTTTTTAAGTTCTCATTTTCTTCTTCTTTTAAATTGATATTTTTATTTTTGATATCAATTTCCTTTTTCAAAGCAGCGATATTCTGCTCAAAATTTTTAACTAGCTCATTAATATTTTTTTGTTTTTTTTCTATTTCTGTATTTAGATTTTTATCATTTTTATCAATAAGCAAACATGTAATCTCATCAAACCCAATTGTTGAAATAATTAAACTAAGTCCAATTGAAAATTCCAATCCTAGGTTCCAAAGATGATTCTCTTCTATGTTGAATTGTGTGAAAACAGAATAAGCTCCTAATGAAATCAAAGACAAAAAAAGACCTTTGAAACTGAACCTGTAGCATATAAAAAGCCAAATTAAAGATAAAATTGCAAAGTCAAAGGTAGCAAGCGAAATGGTTAAGAAAAGAAAAAAAGGTCCTAGCAAAGCCCAAAATTTTACGTGATCTTCTAAGTTATCTTCTTTAAAAAAGATATTTTTTAATATATTTGACATATTTTATCATTGGTTTTTTTATTTTTCTTCACCAAGCAAGGAGATTGTTCTTGCGACTGTTAGAAAACCCATCTCGAACCTATCAAGTCCAAAATGCTCATTGGGAGCGTGGATATTATCATCTGGAAGGCTTGTTCCCATCATTACCGGCTCGCATTTGATCTTCTGCACAATTTCGGCCACAACAGGTACCGATCCTCCAGCCAAGATCTTTTTACAGGGTTTGCAATAAACTTCTTCATATGCCTTTGATGCCGCAACCGCTATTTTAGATTCATTTTTTGAACGAAGGGCTTTTCCTCCACCTTCTTGCTTTACTTTTATTTCTATTGCTTTTGGACATTTCTTTTCTAGAAAATCTTTAATTAATTTAGCAATTTTGTTTGGATCCTGGTTAGGGACTAATCTTGCCGATAGTTTAACCTGAACCTTTGATGGTATTACAGTTTTAAATCCTTCATTAAAATAACCGCCGCTGATTCCATTGATCTCAACAGTCGGTCTAAACCAATTCGCAACAAGTCCCTTGAATTCCTTTTCCCCGCCAATATCTTTCATTCCATAAGCCATTTTATAAGCATCCACATCAAAATCTAAATTATATGATCGAATTTCTTCTTTTTCCAGTTTTTCAACATCATCATAAAAATGTTCAATTCTAACTTTACCATTTTCATCAATTAAATTACCTAATAATTCACAGACTGCTCTGAGAGGATTATATGCTAATCCCCCATGTTCTCCGGAATGCAGATCATTTGATGATCCCGTAAATTCTAAAGATAATGTTGTTAGACCGCGGATTCCCAAAGTAATAGCCGGTTCATCTTTTTTCGGAATACCAAAATCAACGACCAACAGATAATCCGATTTTAATTTATCTTTCAAAGAGTCCAGCGCAGAGAATAAACCTTTGCTTGAGCTCTCCTCATCGCCTTCAATGCAGAATTTAATATTTACTTTAAGCTTCTTGTTTAATTCCATAAGAGAGCGCAGAGCTACCATAGAATAAAAAATTTGTCCCTTGTTGTCTGAAGCTCCCCTGGCATATACTTCTCCATCAACTATTGTCGGTTCAAACGGCTCTGTTTTCCATTGTTCAATCGGATCGATGGGCTGTACATCATAGTGACCATAAATCATTAGAGTCGGAAGTTTTTTATCCAGAATCATTTCCCCATACACAAGTGGATAAACCGGCGTATTAATTATTTCAGCTTTCAAGCCAATTTTTTTTAAATATTCGCTCAACCACTTGCAACAGGATATCATTTCAGGATTATTTTTCTTTGCACTGATAGTTTTGAATTTTAAAAAAGTAAAATAATCTGAGAGTATTTCTTTGCTATTTTTTTTATACCATGTTTTTAAATCTTGAATCATATCAAAAACCATCTTTCACTTTATTTATTCCACTATCAAACATTGATCTTGCACCATCTACTAAGTATGCGGCTAAATTTTCATCTCCTGAATAATTCAGCTCTACTTGCATTTTTCCATCTATCGACGGGTCTGTACAGGTTATAAGCACATAACATGCATTATTTTTTTGCAGATGTTTTTTTATATTATTAAAACAGTACTCTTTATTTTTTTTCTTCTTAATTTTTTTTAAAGATATCTTAACCACTAATTTCTCTTTTTTAAAAAAACACAATTTATTTCATGACATATTACAAAATATTATGCAAATACTTTTGTATTTCAGATGAATTAAAAAAAACAATTACGATGTGGATTTTGCTGTTTTTTTTTAATTTTAAAACTTCAGAAAAAAAATAAAAAAAATGATTTTTTTTAACACCTCATTGATGAAAATATTTTAATTTTTTAACAGAATCTTTAAAATTAAAACTTAAACAATCTTATAAAAAGATTTTCCAAATAAGAAAATAAAAAAAATGATAAAAAAAATATTTTTTTTGTACTTTCAAAAAAGAAGACTTTTCTTAGAAATTTTAATATCTGCTCCCGTAAAGAAAATATTTTATATTCTTTATGCTCTTGACAGGCTTATAAATACAAATTAAAATATATATTGAAAAAACCTAAATGGAGGCAGCGTTGATCTCTATGGCGCTGTGGAAAAAATGAATTTCATCAAAAGAATTTTTTTATTTATTTTAATAAATATACTTGTCATCTCAACAATAACTTTTTTGCTATCGGTTTTTAAAATAAATCCTTACCTGACCGGTTATGGATTGGATGTCCGCTCGCTTGCAATAATTTGTTTATTATGGGGCTTTACAGGAGCTTTGATCTCACTTGGACTCTCAAGGATACTAGCCAAATGGTTGATGGGTGTTCAACTAATAGACGAAAACACTGGAGATGCTAATTTAAAATTAATTCTAAGAAGGGTTGAAAAAATTGCTGCTGATGCTGGTTTGCAGTATACTCCCCAAGTAGGCATCTATTCCTCAAATGAAGTTAACGCTTTTGCGACAGGGCCTAGCAAAAAAAGATCTTTATTAGCCTTATCATCCGGATTAATCAGGAATATGTCGCAAGATGAAATCGATGCGATAATCGGCCATGAATTGTCTCACATAAAAAACGGTGATATGATCACTATGACCCTGCTTCAGGGTGTTGTGAACGCTTTTGTCATGTTTCTGGCTAGAATTTTAGCTTTTTTCATCTCTTCCATGGGAAAAGAAAAAAACAGATCATCAAGCAGTTCTTTTGCAGCAAATTATTTTTTAATACAGATATTCCAATTTGTTTTTATGATATTAGGCTCAATCCCCCTTGCATTTTTCTCACGCAAAAGAGAATACCGCGCCGATGAAGGCTCTGCAAATGTTCTTGGAAAAGAAAAAATGATAAAAGCCCTTAACTCTTTAAAAGCTTTTTATGAAATTAAAGATAGTCAAAAGGCTCATCCGGCCTTTCAGGCTTTTAAGATTTCCAATAATTCAAAGGGCATGGCAAATCTGTTTGCTACACATCCCCCTCTTGATGATAGAATCGAAAGACTTAGAAACTTATGAAAACAACTGTAGCTGTTGGAATGTCCGGAGGAGTTGACTCCTCCGTTGCCGCTTATCTTTTAAAACAGATGGGCTATAATGTTTTTGGCCTGTTCATGAAAAACTGGCAGGACGAAGACGAGCATTGCACGGCTAAAAAAGATTTCGAAGATGTTGTCAAAGTTTGTGAAAAAATCGGAATAGATTATTATACTATCAACTTCGAAAAAGAATACTTTGATGACGTTTTTTCCAAATGCCTTGATGAATATAAGCTGGGAATTACTCCCAATCCCGACATCCTTTGTAACAAAGAAATAAAATTTAACCTTTTTTTGAAAAAGGCCCTTTCTCTTGGCGCTGATTTTTTAGCGACTGGACATTATGCGCAAATTGAGAACATAAATAATACAAATCACCTCATAAAAGCTATTGACCTGAATAAAGACCAAAGCTACTTTCTGTACACTCTTAAGTCTTCGATTTTGGATAAAGTATTATTTCCTATTGGGCATTTGAACAAACCGGAAGTTAGAAAAATAGCGAAAGAACTAAACCTTGTAACTCATGATAAAAAAGATTCGACAGGAATTTGTTTTATCGGCAAAAGAAAATTTAAGGATTTTATCTCAAAATTTATTAGCTATAAGACTGGAGACATTCAGACCCTTGAAGGAAAGATTGTAGGTCAGCATCAGGGCCTGAGTTTCTATACAATCGGCCAAAGGCAAGGTCTTCAGATCGGCGGTCCAGGAGAGGCCTGGTTTGTTGCTAAAAAAGATCTTAAAAACAACATACTGTTTGTTGTTCAGGGACAGGATCACCCCAGCTTATATTCAATTGGATTAGCTGCTAAGAATCTTACCTGGGTCAACGAAGATGAAAAATTAGATCTCCCCTATCACTGCAAGGCTAAAATAAGATATCGACAGGAAGATCAGGATTGCATTATTGAAAAAATTGAAAATGATCTAATCCATGTTTCTTTTAAAAATCCTCAAAGAGCTGTTACCGAAGGGCAGTCGATCGTATTCTATCAAGATAAGGTCTGTCTTGGCGGAGCAATTATTTGTGAAACAAAATAAATGCTTTCTCATCTAAAAATACTAAGATGATTTTATAAAATTAAACATCAAAACTTAATAATGTTTTTCAAAATAATTTTATAAACATAATTTAAAAAAATAAATTTTAAAAATCATATAATACTAATAATAAGCCATTTAAATATGACCGTTTTAAATAGTATATTAAAATAGTCGCGACTAAAATAACATAATCCTGTTATTTTTCCTGCAAAAATATTTTTGTCTCAGTTAATTTAAAGCAGGTTCATTAAATTTTTCTAAAACCAAATCTTTATGATTTTTCAGCTTCAAAGGCTTATCTTTTTTCATTACATATATATGTTCGGGGATAATTTCATTTAACAGATCGTTAAGATTTTCATTTTTTAAAATTATAAAATCAACTTCATTAAGAGATGATAACAGTTCAACAAAGTCATCATCAGGTTTTGGATCTAAGATATAGATAATCACACTTTGATCTACTGAAAGGTTTTTAATAGCTCTAAAAACAGCCGTATTCAAACCAGGCCTTGAGCTCAGAGCTAATAAGGAGAATTTCTTATTTTCCAGAACTTTTTTAAGTGCAAACAGGTGTGAAAAATCAAATATCTTATTTTCTATATCATGTTCAAGAAGCCTTTTCGCAAATTCATTTAAAGTAATCTGATGACATCCGATATGTTCAATTGCAATTGAAGCGGCAATATTTGATAACTGACATGCATGCTCCAATTCCAATTTATTTGCCACAGCGATGCAGAGCATAGCTAATACAGTATCGCCAGCTCCGGTAACATCCTTGACTTCTTTGGAACTTACCGGAAAATCTTTCCTTTTATTATCTTCTGAAAAAAGTGATATCCCATGCTGCGATCTTGTGATCAGAAGATTGCTGATTTTTGTTTTCTTAAGAATTATTTTAGCAACTTTATCCAGATCTTCTTTTTCTCCAAGTTTTGCTGCTGCATAAGCTTCTTTAAGATTCGGTTTAATGATATCTGCGAATTTGTATTTATTAAAATCATTTCCCTTAGGATCGATTATTACAGGAACATTTCTTTTTTTTGCAGCATCTATAACAAATCTGATTAATCTATCTGATAGAAACCCTTTTGCATAATCAGATATGGCAACAACTTGAACGGCAGAAAGAATTTCAGGTATTTTTTTTATTATCTTTTTTTCTAAATCATCATCTAAAGAAATAACATTTTCAAAATCCACTCTTAGTATTTGCTGATTTGCCGCAATATATCTGTTTTTCAAAGGGGTCTTGTAATTTTTTTGAATAAAAATATTCTCAACAGATGCTTTTTTCTGTTTTAATATTTTTAATAAAATTTCTCCTTCTATATCATCGCCGACTCTTCCGATTGCTGTAACATTCGAGCCTAAAGAAAGTAAATTCAAAACAACGTTTCCGGCACCTCCCGGCTGCATTTTCTCATCTGCAACTTTCAAGACAGAAACCGGTGCTTCAGGAGAAATTCTATTGATATCTCCATAGGTATAGCGATCTAACATGAAATCGCCTATCACTAGAGCGTTGATTTTTTGGAGTTTAGAAAAAGTTCCTGTTAATTTTACCATCTTTTATCTATAAGCAAATAATTTTGAACGTAATCCTTAACTGCATCTTGAATATTTGTCAGCTTAAGACTTTTAAATGTTTTTTTATATTTTGTCATATCGGCCTGGGTATAATTCTGATACTGACCAACTAATTCATTCGGCATCGGAACATATTCTATATTGGGTTTCATGTTAAGAGATTTAAATAAGGCCAAGGCAAGTTCATTCCAAGTAGATGCGTTTCCTGTTCCAATATTGAAAATACCACAAACATCATTATATGGCTTTTCTAATAAAAGGGCTGTCATGTAAGCCGCATCTTTAACATAAATAAAATCTCTTTTCTGTTCTCCGTTCTTAAAGTTTTTAAGATCATTGGACTCAAAAAGCGAAATACTGCCGTCTTTTTTAATTTTTGTTAGCATTTTTAATATCATTGATGCCATTGGGCCTTTATGATATTCATTGGGGCCAAAAACATTAAAATATTTTAAACCAACAATTTTATCTAAATAACCATTTCTCTTAGCCCAAAGGTCAAAAAGATGTTTTGAATATGCATACATATTTATAGGTTTCAATTTTTCAAGATTGTTTTCATCATCGACAAACCCCTGATCACCATTCCCATAAGTTGCTGCCGACGAAGCATAGATAAATCTTATATTGTTTGGAACTGCATATTCGGCCAATTTTTTAGAAAATCTGTAATTGTTTTCAAAAAGATAATTTTCATCGCTGCAGATTGTTGAAGAACATGCCCCTAGATGAATTATTGCCTCAATTTCATTTTCCCTGCCTTCTAGAAACTTAAAAAGCTCTTCTTTGGGGATGATATCTATAAATTTTTTACCGACTAAATTCTTCCATTTACAGTTTTTTAAATCATCTACGAGTAAAAAGCTGGAATATCCTTTATCATTTAAATAACGTAAAACACAAGAGCCTATAAAACCACTGGCCCCAGTTATAATTATCATTTTCTCTTGAATAGATGGTTTCATAATACCCCTAACTCATTCTCAAGCTAAAGAATACCAATTTTTAGGATTTCTTTGGATATTAAAAACTTTATAAAAGTTAATTTCTTTATTTTCTATTATAGGAACTTCCCCGAAACATAAAAAACTCGAGCCACTTCCGGTCATAACAACTCTATCAAAGCCCATCTTCATCAATTGATTTTTAACTTCACTTAATCTTGGCTCAAGTTCAAAAGCCGACACTTCTAAATCATTAAAATAACTAATTTTATTATTATAAACCAACTCGCGTAAATTATTTGAATCTTGTTTTATGAGTAGCCCAAGCTTGACGTTTTGATAAACTTTTTTTGTAGACATGCCAAAACTAGGCTTAGCTATATAAAAATCTATTCTTCCTTCTGGTTTTATTTCCTCAAAAACATCCCCTATCCCTCTGCAAAAAGCCTTGCCGCTTGAAAAAAAAAATGCGACATCTGCTCCAATTTTACTTGAAATGCTTTTAAGCTCAGAAACATTTAGTGGGTTATCAAACAACTCATTTAATGCAAATAACATAGTTGCAGCATTTGAGCTGCCGCCGCCGAGACCTGCCTCTATCGGGATATTTTTATTTAAAATGATTTCTACACTATGATTGATTCTGGTTTTTTCCCGAAAAAGCAAAAGAGCTTTTTTTATCAGATTGCCATCATCCCATTTAAGATCAATAATTTTACTTAGGCAGGTAAATGAGTCTTTTTTTGATTTTTTGATAGAGATAATATCAAAGAGATTAACCGTTTGATAAAGCGATGCAATATCATGATATCCATCGCTTCGTTTATTTAACACCTTGAAAAAAAGGTTTACCTTAGCAGGCGAATAATAAGTTAAATCATTCACTTTATTCTTCAGTTTTTTCTTCTTTTCTTTTTCCTTTCTTATCTTTGGTCTGAGTTTTTACCGCTTCTTTTTCTACTTCCTCAGAACCTTCTTTTTTAGCTTTCTCTTCTGATCTTTTATGTTTTTCTTCTTTAGGCATTTCAACTTTTTCAGGAATTATTTTAAGTGTTACTTTTGTTTCAACATCTTCTTTTAGTTTAATTGGAACCTGGATCTCTCCTATTTCCTTGATGTGTTTTTTAATAGCAATATTTTTCTTTGTAAGATCAATTTTTTCTTTGGCAAATAAATCAATAATATCTTGCTGAGATACCGATCCATACATTTTGCCTTCTGGATCAACTTTAACAGTAATTGAAAGAATCATTGGCTCAATAATTTTTGCTAATTCTTCAGACTCTTTTCTGTCTTGAGCTGTTATGATGGCTCTTTCTTTTTGAAGTTTATCTTGCATTCTCAAAGTATTGGCATCGGCAATAATAGCAATTTTTTTTGGTACTAAAAAATTTCTAGCATATCCCAATTTAACACTAACAACTTCGCCGGTTCTTCCTACATCTTCACGATCTTGAAGAAGTAATAATTTCTGCTTCGATTTCATAAATTCTCCTTATTCTTCTGAAACAAATGGTAATAGAGCCATATGTCTAGCTTTTTTGATTGCATTTTTTAATTCTTTTTGGAAATAAAAAGATATGCCAGTCACTCTTCTTGGTAAAATCTTTCCTCTTTCTGTGATAAATTTTTTTAAATTTTCAACATCTTTGTAATCTACACCAGTAAATTTAGCTGCAACAAAAGGACAGCTTTTTTTTCTTTTTGCTGCTAGCGGAATAGTTTTTACATTTTCTTCATTAATCATATTTTTCATCCTCTTAAATTTGTATTTCGATAGGTTTAAATTCTAGAGTTTCTAAAACGCAATCGGTTCTCATGGTGCTAAACCTAATTAGGTCTTCATTCAGGTGATATTCATTCCATAAATCCTGAATGTAATTAGTTGGTATAGAAAAATATATCAGATAATAATATCCTTCTCTTTTCTTGTTTATTTCATAAGCAAGTTTTCTTTTTCCCATATCATGGATTTTATGAATTTCACCTTTTTTTTCTTCGATAGAACTTTTAATTTTATTCAAAGCGTTTTTTCTAGCATCTTCAGAAAGGTTTGAATTTAAAATATACATCCCTTCATATAGACGACTTTTTTGTTTATCCATTTTTATTCCTCATTATTTTTTTGTAGCTTTTTTATTCTAGTATTTGCAACATTTGCAGCAATTTGTGTACCTTTTTCAAGCCATAACTCAATATGAGATATTGCCTTTTCTTCAATTCCCAAAAGTTTTTCTTTTTCTTCTTTTGTAAACTTATCTAAAACAAATTCTTTTAATTCTTTTGTTTCTCGGCCTATACCCACTCTCAATCTTGCATAATTTTGAGTACCTAAATGCTGTTCAATACTTTCAAGTCCTTTATGACCGCCTGATTTTCCTCTATCTTTTAATCTGAATTCTTCAAAATCAATGTCAGCGTCATCAACTACAATCAAGATATTTTTAATATCTATTTTGTAGTAATCAACAGCTTTCTTAACAGCTTGGCCGCTTAGGTTCATATAGGTAAGGGGCATTAACAAATGCACTTCACAATCTAATATTTTCCCTATGGCTTCCATAGCTTGAAGCTTTATTTGTTTTTTAAAATCCAAATTATATTTTCCTGCCAGTCTCTTAATAATTCTGAAACCAAAATTATGCCTGGTATTTTCATATAACATTCCTGGATTGCCAAGACCAACAATTAAATAAACAGTCATATTATCGTTTTGAAATTGAAATAATTACCTCTTGCATATTTTTATTAACATGATCAACACCCTTTGGCATAGAGATATCGCCTAATCTTTTTAGTTCGCCAACATCCATTTGCGATACATCGATAACAAATTCTTTTGGAAGATCTTTTGGCAAACATTTAACTTTAATGCTTCTCATAACCTGTCTAAAGTTGCCGCCTAATTTGACACCTTTTGATTCGGCCATGCCGATACTTCTAACAGGCACATTTATTGAAATTTTTAATTTTTCATCAAGTTTCATAAAATCTATATGTTGAACTTCATAAGTAGTTACGAAATATGAAATATCTTTAACTACCGCTTTAAAAGTTTCTTTTTCACTTTTTAAAGTAAAAATTGTTGTTGGCAATTCACCCGGTTTTATAGTTGCAAAAGTTTTCTTAAGCTCATCTTTTTTCAAATAAATGTTTTCATTTTGTATGCCTTTTGCATATAAAACAGCAGGAACGTTATTTAAAAGGCGTAAGTTATTTATCTGTTTTTTTTCTCTCTTGAAAATAGAAAGTTGCATATATATATCCTATGTTTTTTTCGTACTTTTTTTAAGCGACATTCCTTGCATAAAGCTTATGGGCTGCTTAGTTTACTTAAGCATTTTTCCTTTAAGACTTCTCTTATAGGCATTACATTCCGCGTGTCACACGGTAGGACTTTTATTTACAAACCTGGCAGTCAACCAAAAATTATTACTAACTGCTAAAATTTTTTCTTTAGACATTCTTATGTCAGCAATAAAGTTTTTATATTAAGCATTTTTAGTAAAAGTAATAAAACCTTTCAGTTTTAAAATTTTTTTTGATATCCAAAGAAAAAATATAATTTGTTTATAAAAAACAAATTATATTAAGACATTATTCCAAGAGATAGGATATACAGTTACTTTTAACCGCCTATCTCTCCATCAATTAAGATGGCTTGCTCATAATGAGCATAATTCTTTGGAATATCATTTGGGGTGGAAGGATTCGAACCTCCGCGTGGCGGTACCAAAAACCGCTGCCTTACCGCTTGGCGACACCCCAATTTAAAAACATAATAAATATATGTTAAATATACATTTATTTTCAAGCAGACGATTTTAAATGCAAAAAATATTTCGTTTTGCTAAAAAAAAGTTAAGGAGAATTCAATGAAAATAGTTCATGTTGCATCAGAATATAATCCTCTAGCGAAAGTAGGGGGGCTGGGTGATGTCGTTGGAGGTCTAACACTTGCTCTTTCAAAAGAAGGTTCTGATGTAGAAGTATTTCTGCCAAAATATAAAAATTTAAAGACAGAGCAATTAAAAAATCTAAAGTTAATAGAAAAAAATTTTAAAATTTTCGAAAAGGGTGTCTGGCATTCAAATAAAATTTACTCTGCCATCTTCAATAAGGTGAAATTTTTTTTGATAGAAGACGATCAAAATTATTTTGATAGGGCCATCTATGGCTATAAAGATGACGTATTGCGTTTTTTGTATTTTTCCAAAACAGCTTTAGATTATTTAAAACAGAGGAACACAAAAATTGATATACTGCACCTGCACGACTGGCCGACATCTTTTATTGCACCAATCTATAAAGAAATCTATTCTAAAGAAAATCCTATCATTAATTCAATAGTACTATCTATCCACAGCATGCAATATCAAGGTCTATGTCAGGTTCAAGACCTTAATAATTTAGATATCGATGGAAATTATTTTTTTAAAGAAGACAGACTAAAGGATCCTGTAAATCCCAATGATTTGAATTTGCTCAAAGGCGGCATTGTATATTCAGATTTTGTTATACCTGTTTCTGAAAATTATGCCAAAGAAATTTTAACCAAAAAATATTCGGAAAACCTACTTTCCACCATAGAGAAACACAAAAAAAAGATTAAGGGTCTGATAAATGGAATTGATGAAGAATTTTGGAATCCTTCAAGTGACAAATTCATTTTTCAGAAATATTCAGCAGATGATGCAGCGCAACCTCTTGTAGAAGCCAAAAAAAGTAACAGAAAACATCTGCAGGAGCTTTTGAACTTAGAAAAAAATGATTATCCATTAATTTGTTCAGTTGGAAGATTAGTTCCTCAAAAAGGACCCGAACTTCTTAAACATGCAATATTGCAAATGAAAAATAAAAAAGTTCAGTTTGTCTTGTTAGGCACTTTTTTTGATGAACCTACAAGAAAAATGTTTTTTGATCTAAAAGACAATCTAAAAAACAACAGGAACATCTCTTTGAACTTTGAATTTAACGAGAAGCTGTCGCATATAATATTCTCAGCTGCTGATTTTATTGTAATCCCTTCTTTGTTTGAACCATGCGGGCTAACTCAAATGATCGGATTCAGGTATGGAACTATCCCTATTGTTAGAAAAACAGGAGGGTTGGCCGACACCGTATTTGATTTAAATGACAGTACTATTCCAGAAGAGAAAAGAAATGGATTTTCATTCGATGAATTTTCTGCTAAGGAATTTGTTTCTGCCATAAATAGGGCCCTGAAATTTAAAGAAGAACATAATTCCGAGTTTAATCTTCTTGTCCAAAAGAACATGAAATTAGATTTTTCCTGGGGAAAAACTGCAAAACAATACTTAGAAATCTATAAAATGTTAAATCAGACAAAAAACTTTTTTAAATAATTTTTATTTGCATAGATATAATCGATTGCGCTGATTATGCTATATGTCGCAGCAGTTCCAACCAAAGCCAGACTTGTCCATCTAAGGGTTTCAAGAGATATCAATCCCAAGGTATATGGAATTAAAAGAATAACGATTGAAATAGTTACAACAGCCTGAAGAAGGGTTTTGATCTTACCGCTTGTTCTTGCAGCCAGCGCATATCCGTTAAGTGCGCAAATTGATCTTAGTGTAGTAATAAAAAACTCTCTATATAAAAAAACAAAAACCAAAAGAACGGGAACACCTACCCAACCCTGGGTAAACGTAAAAAAAACAGTAATATTTGTAATGCTGTCGGCCATCGGATCTATTAGTTTGCCGATTTCTGTGACCTGATTCTTTCTTCTGGCTAAAAAACCATCAACTAAATCAGTGAGTTCACAAAAAAGTAAAATAAATAAAAGTATATAAGGCACCCAAAGAATATTTATTTTAAAGAATTCATATTTTAAATACACAAGCGGGAAAAGTGGAATAACTATTATTCTAAGCAAAGTTACATAATTCGCTAAATTCATTAAACTTCCTTAAAGATAGCTTTTTTTAGAGTTTAATTTAATTTATTAAATTTTAGCAAGCTATTAAAAATGCTATCCAAAATCTATCTAAAAAAATCGTCCGCTTTTGATTATTATATAAATTTTTATAATCTCTGATTTTTTTTAAAAAAAAGAAAAATGTCATTCGATTATTGCAATTTTTATATTTACAACTTAGCATAAAATCGAGTAGGCGGAGGAGCTAATTATTCTTTTAGCAATGATTTTTTCTCATAAACAATGTCTGAAGAAAATAAATTTAAGAAAAAGGATTAATTATGTCCCATTTGGGTAAAGGCAAGCTGTCCGCATGCAGCAGAGATATCATCGCCTTTGGTATATCTTTGGCTTACATTGCATTTTTGACTTAAAAGATAAGATTTAAATTTTTGAACATTTTGTGGATTTGATCTTTTATAATCACAATCTTTAATTGGATTATAAGGGATTAAATTTATTGATCCCTGTACCCTTATTAACAAGTAAGCTAATTTTTCTGCATCTTCGATAGAATCATTAACTCCGTCAATTAAGATATACTCGATAGAGATATCTCGTTTGGTTGTTTCGAAATATGAAACTACAGTTTCAATTAGATCTTCGATTTTGTAATTTTTTGAAAAAGGAATAAGCTGATTTCTTATTTTATCATCAGCAGCATGCAAAGATATTGCCAAATTTACCTTGAGACTCTGATTCTGTAGTTTTTTGATGTTTTCTATTATACCCACTGTTGAGATTGTAACTTTTCTGCTTGAGATGTTAAAATGTTTTTCACTTGTAATTATTTTTATAGCATCTATTAAGACATCGAAATTTAAAAGCGGTTCACCCATCCCCATAAAAACAATATTTGTAGGCTTTTGCTTAAAGAGACTTTTAACAAATAAAATCTGTTCAATAATTTCATATAACTTTAAATTTCTAAAGAAACCGTTTTTTCCCGAGGAACAAAAACTGCAGCCGATCGGGCAGCCGACCTGAGTCGACAGACAAAGAGTTGTTCTTTTTTCGCTTAAAATCAAAACAGATTCAATAAAATATCCATCATTTAATTCAAAAAGATATTTTATGGTTTCGTTGTCGCTTGATGTAAAAACATTTTTTAATTTAATAGAAAACAGCTCAAAATTCTGAGTTAATTTTTTTCTTAGATCAAAGCTCAAATTTGACATTTCATCAAAAGAAGCTATATCCTTTTGATAGATCCAATCATTTATCTGATTAAAATTAAAAGGCTTGAAATTATTATCTAATAAAAATTTCTTTATTTCATTATCTGATAGGCTTAAGAAAAACATATTTGATTTTTTTCATTAATGCTAAAATTATAAGACATTCATGAATCAATTGCAATTACATAGATATTTTATGCATAAGAAATTAATAAATAAAATTTTATAGATAATTAATGATTGGTCATGGCGACCAGAAAGCTTGTTTAATTGAGTAAAAAAATAATTTAAACATCCTGAAATGATCATGAACGATCCACCAGTAAATGGTCTTTAGCAACCCAAAATTTTTATAAACAATTTTTAAATTTTCAAATGCTTTGATAAAAAGTACACTCGAAGGTGTTTTTTTAATTTCATGATCAACTAAAACCCTATTGGAAAAAGCAATAGTTCTATTTTTATCCATGAAAATTTTACTGATCATATCAACAACCATCTGATATTTATATTTTGTATCAAATTCATTAAATTCATTTAAAACTTCTAATAAAAACCAGCATGATTGAACATTCATATAGATATTCCCCTTCCGGAAAATATCTATAGTAAAATTCACTGCCTGTGGTGGAGAAAAGTCATCTCTTTGCAAAAAAGATGTGCATATCAGATCAGGATATTTTTTTTCTTTTATAAAATTTCTCAGATAACCCAAGGAAAACTTGGAAATAAAAGTGTCTCCGGAAAATAAAAAATTTACATATTTTCCGTTGCAGAAACTTAACGCAGTATTCATAAGAAATGCAAGAGAAGGTTCATCAGAATGCTTCAAAACTTTAATCTTATCAATATAAGGTCTTAACATTATAAGATCTTTTTTAGAGCTAGCTGTTTCTATAACAATAATTTCAAAATCTTTTTCTATTTGATTGAATATGCTAGTCAACGTCAAATTAGCCAGATGATAAAAATCATTAAGTATAACTACAACCGAAAACATTGGTGAATTATTCATAAAAACAATCTCTTATTAATTATAAAATATAGCTTATGAAAAAATAAAGCAACAATATGATAAAAAGATTTATTCAGAACAAAAAACACAAACCTTCAATTTGTGAATGAAGGTTTGTGTTTTAGCATTTTTTATCTGTATCGTCTAAATTCTTTTAGGATTTTGTATGTAATTTAGGCGTAAATATTAAATAAGAAATAAAATCCTTCTGTCCCATAATTTTTAACTGCATCAAAAGTTAGTAAATCATTACATATATCTTTTAATATTTTTTCAAAGCTTTGATCCAAAACTTTATATTGTGAGCTATTTGCCAGATCAGCAGCAGCTTGTCTTAGAGCTATCTTAAGCTTATTAGGATCAACTCTCATAACATCAGCGTGTGCATTTTTATCTTCAAAAAAGGAATCATCAATCGCATTAACCAACTCGTGCATATCTCTATTATAATCTTCTATAAGTCTATCAAGTTTAGAATATATTATTTTCTGAACAAAATTCCTAGACTGAAGACAGTGACGATTTTCACTGCATGGAATGTCATATCGATTATCTGCTGCATTAATTTCAAAATCTTTATTAGGACAAGCTTTGGATAACCTTGTTATATATTTTATCAGGTCTCGCGGAGCTGCTGATACTAGATCTTTTTCTACCATCGTCCTAGCTCTTCTATAATTATTTTCTGCTTGATTATAGTTTTCACTATCATATTCGTTAATTTTACTAAAAGCTTCTGTGGCATCAAAGAGCTCTTTAGCATGTTTATCTATCGCATGCGCTTTTATGTATCTATGAATCATTGTGCTTATTATTGCCGTACCGAAAAAAGCTCCTCCGACTGTCATTAAAGCTACTGAAGATTTCATAAGACCTATGGCAAATAAAACAACACCTACAACATAAGCTACCTTACAAGCTAGTTCAGGCAAGTTTTCTTTCGTATAATGGATAATTTTTTGAACTCTACTATCACATTTTTTTTGTGATTGATCCGGACTTTGTCTCGAACTTTGTAATTGAGCCGAATATTGTGATGAATCTTGTACTCCAGGTGTTACTGCCATATTTCTCTCCTAATAGTTAATTTAATAAAAAAAAAATTATTTATGTAAATATTTCTTGTCAATTTCTTCCAGATCTTATGCTATAAAATCTATTATCAAGTGGTTAAATAGATTAGCCCTATCTGAATAATTATTAACTGAATCAAAAGTTAGTAAATCTTCGCGTAAATCCTCTACTACTTCTTTGAGATTTTTATGTAAAACTTTATATTTTGGTCGATTTGCTAAATCAGAAGCAGCATCAAACACAGCTTTTTTAAACTCCTCTCGATCAATTATTATTTTTTTTTCAAAAAAGCGCTTCTCAATATCACCGGATGTATCACCAATCTCTGTTTTATAATCTTTTTCAAGCTTTTTAATTTTAGAATATATTATTTCCTCAACAAAACTTTCCGCGTCAAGAACAGGCTGCGTTTCAAAAGATCCTATCCCATATGGATGATCATCATCCGGATCAATTTCAAAATCTTGATTAGGACAAGCTTTTGATAACCTTGTTATATATTTTATCAGGTCTCGCGGAGCTGCTTCTTCCAGATCTTTTTCTACCTGCTTTTTAGCTCTTTGGTATTCATAGCTAGCAAGTGTGTAGGTCTCTCCTCCAAATTCGTTAACTTTACTAAAAGCTTCTGCCGCATCAAAAAGTACTTTAGCATGTTTATCTATCGCGCGCTCTTTTATGTATCTATGAATCATTGTGCTTATTATTGCCGTACCGAAAAAAGCTCCTCCTACTGTCATTAAAGCTACTGAAGATTTCATAAGACCTATGGCAAATAAAACAACACCTGCAACATAAGCTACCTTACAAGCTAGTTCAGGCAAGTTTTCTTTTGTATAATGGATAATTTTTTGAACTCTGCTATCACATTTTTTTTGTGATTGATCCGGACTTTGTCTCGAACTTTGTAATTGAGCCGGATATTGTGATGAACCTTGAACTCCAGATGTTGATGTCATATTTTTCTCCTAACAGTTAATTTAATAAAAAAAATTATTTATTTTCAAAAAAATCATTTATGTACGTATTTCTTGTAAAATCCTTTCCAATCTGATGCTATAAAATCCATTATCAAGTAATTCAACAAACCAGACTTGAAAAATAATTTTTAACTGAATCAAAAGTTCGTAATTCGACGTGTAAATCCATTACTACGTCATTGAGATTTTTATGTAAAACTTTATATTTTGGTCGATTTGCTAAATCAGAAGCAGCATCAAGCACTGCTTTTTTAAACTCCTTTTGATCAATTATTGTTTTTTCCCCAAAAAAGGACCGCTCAATATCACTGGATGTATCATGTATCTCTGTTTTATAATTTTCTTTAAGCTTATCAATTTTAGAATATATTATTTTCTGAACAAATTTTCTCGCGTCAAGAACAGGCTGCGCTTCATCATATTCTATCTTATATCGCTCATCATTAGAATCAATTTTAAAATCTTGATTAGGACAAGCTTTGGATAACCTTGTTATATATTTTATCAGGTCTTGCGGAGCTGCTTCTTCCAGATCTTTTTCTACTTGCCTTTTAGCATCTTGGTATACAATGCTAATAAATGTGTAGTCATTTCCATCAAGTGCGCTCATTCCACTAAGTTTTTCTGCCGCATCAAAGAGCTCTTTAGCATGTTTATCTATCGCAAGCTCTTTTATGTACCTATGAATCATTGTGCTTATTATAGCAGTACCGAAAAAAGCTCCTCCAACAACCATTAAAGCTACTGAAGATTTCATAAGACCAATGGCAAATAAAACAACTCCTGCAACATAAGCTACCTTACAAGCTAGTTCAGGCAAGTTTTCTTTTGTATAATGGATAATTTTTTGAACACTGCTATCAAATTTTTTTTGTGATTGAACCGAATATTGTGATGAATCTTGAACTCCAGATGTTGATGTCATATTTCTCTCCTAATAGTTAATTTAATAATTATTTTGGCATTGAATTATACATTTATATATCTATATACCAAAGTAAAAAATAACGTAATAAGGTAATTAACATGAAACATCTAACCTTATACTGACTGCATTTTCCTTTTTCAGAGCAAAAAACATCAAATATAATTTTAACTCATGATTTTTCTAAAAAAATATCTTCACAAAAATAAAGCATCTTGAGAAAAAGACTTGTTTCATTATAAAATTTAAATTTTTACATGTTAATTAAAAGGGCATTTTATGCAGCAAGACCAACAAGACTCTTTAAAACCAATAGTATCTCTTTGCAAACGCCGAGGTTTTATATATCCGGGTTCCGAAATATATGGTGGTTTTGCAAATACATATTCATATGGTCCTTATGGCGCAGAAATGAAAAAGACCATAAAAGATCTTTGGTGGAAAAAATTTATTCAGACCAGATCCGATATGGTTGGAATCGATGGTCCGATACTTCTTCACCCTCTGACATGGCAGGCCTCCGGACATGTTGAAGGTTTTAATGATGCATTGGTTGACTGCAAAGACTGCAAGTCAAGGTTCAGGGTTGATAAAATAATCGAGGAACAGACAAATCAGGATGTTGAAGGATTATCCTTAAATCAGCTAAATGACTTTTTAAAAGAAAACAACATCATATGTCCTAAATGCGGCAAAAAGAATTTTACTGAAGTCAAGCATTTCAATCTGATGTTCAAAACAGAAATGAGCAAAACTGATGCAACACATAATTTTTCATATTTAAGGCCAGAAACCGCCCAGGCTATTTTTTTAGATTATAAAAATATTGTAGATACGATGAGAGTAAAAATTCCTTTTGGGATCGGTCAGATAGGAAAAGCATTTCGAAATGAGATAACCCCCGGAAATTTTCTTTTCAGGGTAATCGAATTTGAACAAATGGAAATTGAATATTTTATTGAAGAATATATGTGGGAAAATTCTTTTGAAGCCTGGCTTGAGGATATGAGATCATGGTGCTCGTTAATTGGTCTGGACAAAGCAAAATTAAAAGAATACGAACATCCTAAGGAAAAACTTTCTCATTATTCTAAAAAAACCATAGACATAACCTATGATTTTCCTTTTGGCAAAAGCGAACTTTATGGATTGGCCTATAGAGGAAACTTCGATCTTACCCAACATGAAAAATTCTCAAAAACCTCTATGGAATATATCGATAACATAAATAATAAAAGATTTATTCCCCATGTTATTGAACCCACATTTGGGGTTGATAGAACTATTCTAGCGCTTCTTTGCGATGCCTATGAAGTCCAAACTCTTGAAAACGGCGAGACTAGAACTGTCATGCATTTTCCCAAAAACATCGCTCCAGTAAAAGTTGCTGTTTTTCCTCTTATGAAAAAGCCTGAACTTGTTTCAATTGCAGCAAATCTCTTCGATTCATTAAAAACCAAATTTGTTTCGGAATACGATGAAGCTGGGGCCATAGGAAGAAGATATAGAAGACAAGATGAACTTGGAACCCCTTATTGCATAACAATCGATTACCAAACCTTAGAAGATAGAACAGTTACAATAAGAGAAAGAGATTCCATGATACAAAAAAGGATATCTCTTGATAAAATCGATGCTACAATTTTTGAAATGCTGAATTCTTAAGAAAATAATTTCTTTCTTATTTTATGTTAAGAATTGAAACTTATTTCATAAATTTAATTTTAAAAATGCTTAAAACAGCCAAATTTAAATAAATTTGACTGTTTTATTGTCTAAATTAATAAGAATTTGGACAGTTTTATAACCAAATTTGAATAAATTCAGCTCCAAACCTCCAGAACTTTGGATTGAAACTTACCCTGAAAGTTCATACGAATGCATTACAAAAGAAGATTATTTAAATTTTATTATCTGATTTTTTTTATCCCTTCAAAAAATTGAATTCTTTAACCTGAAAAAATAAGAGTGATCTTATCTTTACAGTTCTCAAATCAAAAAAACACCTTTCAATAAATTTTTAAAATAAATTATAACATTTAAAATTTATTGAAGGATTTTTATGAAACTATATGAATTTTTTATATTTCTATTACTACTATTTAAATCATTTTTTTTAACTGAGCAAGTTTATGCAGGAGAAAGCTCTGAGAATGTCTTCAGTAGAATCTATGAAAGAGGGGCTTGGGGAAAGGATGATGAAGGCCATAATTATTCCGGAGAAGGTTCAACTTATCAAAACAATCTTTTCTATATTGATTTTTTAGAACAGTTCATAAAATCGCATCAGATCAAAACTATTGTTGATGCAGGCTGTGGAGATTGGACTTTCTCAAAATCCATTAAATGGAATGATGTTCAATATATTGGGATAGATGTAGTTAAAAATGTTATCGAAAACAATATATCTCAATTTACCCAACCCAACATTAAATTCATGGCTGCTGATATCATAAATTATGATTTACCTCCATCTGATCTTCTTTTATGCAAAGATGTTCTGCAGCATCTTACAATTGAAGATATAAATCTATTCTTAAAACAACTTCATAAATTTAAATACTGCTTGATCACTAATGACATTGCTAATGATCTATTTGAGTGTAATTCCCAAATAAATAGAGGAAAATATAGACCGCTTGATCTCACTAAACCTCCATTTAATATCAAAGGAATAACTATCTTTCGATATGATACAAGGGTATATTCAAGAATCATCACAAAAGAAGTTCTATTAATTACTAATGAAAACTGATGATAAGAAAAGAAAAATTGAGTTCACAAGAGTTTCTTGAATTGCTAAAAACCATCATCATGGAAAAGATTTAGATCTTCATTTTGATGGAGGTCTTATTTTTAATAGATGCAATGCTTTTTCAATTCTTCCTTTTGTATCTCTTGATTATTTCTATATGAGAGAAAATGGATTTACAGAAACCAATGCCGACAGCTTAAATCTGCATGTAAAAAAATCAAATTATCATCTATTGAGATCTGAAATAGGATCCCATTTCAATAAATGCTTTTTATGCAGAAAAGATCTGATCGCTGATTTAAAATTAAGTTATGTTCAGGAAACAAGATTTGACGGAAGACATTATTCTTCAAATTTAGTTGATCAGAGCGGTAATTTTGTTGTTTCCGGCATAAAATATAACAGGAACATATTCTCCCCTTCTCTTGCAATTTCAAAACTATTTATAAATGATAATATTTCAGCTTCAATACGATATGATGGAGAATTTGCAAAGAAATACATAAACCATAATTTAAGCGCCCAGATTGTAAAAAGTTTTTGAAAATTATTTTTGTCAAATCTTTAAAATTATTATTTTTAAGCTACTTAAAGAATTACTTTTGGTCTGTTGTTTTTAATCTCATCGAACTTTTTAGCATAATCCAAAACTTCATCATCGCTAAGCGTTCCGCTTTGGATTTTTAATTTTATCTCTTCTCTTTTTTCCATCCAGAACCTATCTAGTATCTGCTGAACGGCTTTTATAAAATTTTCTTTCAATTTTTCATTATTAATTTTCTTTTCAAGCATTTTTGACATAAAAATTCTCTCTTCGGGATTTTCTAGGTCAATAGCTAAGGAAAGCAGATCAATTCCTTCCTTTTTTTGGCAGGAAATAAGATACTTTGCATAAAGATTTTTGCAAACCCTTACCTTGAAATGCACTTCGCTCAAATTATTGCTGGCTATCTGCACCAAATCCAGATCTGATGAACCCTGAGAAAAAAGTATCCTTAATAGATCTGTCTCTAAAATCAGATCAGGGTCAATGTCAGAAGGAGAAGACAGAGAACCATATTGTTTTATATGAATGCTTTGACTTATTTCATTTTTATCAGAAATAATCATTTCTGGAACTTGCATTAAAGAAGCTAGTTTTCGCAAACTTTCATGCACCATGAGAGGATGATCCCAATTCTTAATCTTGGATGTTATCGCCAACACCAATTCATTTTTTCCGGCAGGTGATTTTATATTGATTTTTTTTGAATAGTAATCTACTAGAAAAGTTAGATAGTCCTTGCTTTCCGAAAGTGTTTTTTCAAAATACTTAGGTCCGTATTCGATCAACATTTTATCCGGATCTATACTTGGAGGCAGAGATACAACATAAGTTTCTATAGCATTTTTTTGGAAAAGATCCCCTGTTTTTACTGCAGCTTCCACTCCTGCTGTATCTGAATCAAAGACCAGATAGACTTGATTAACCCC
This sequence comes from Parachlamydiales bacterium, assembly GCA_041661445.1. Lineage (GTDB taxonomy): Bacteria > Chlamydiota > Chlamydiia > Chlamydiales > SM23-39 > JBAZUK01. The sequence goes on along the minus strand of JBAZUK010000001.1, from coordinate 344,323 downwards.
AAGATTGATCAGCTCTTGCATATGATTTTCAGTAAATGCCGTTCCCTGTGATGCTACTGTTATGGTAAACCCAAAATGAATAAGTCTTAGCGCATCGATCTGCCCTTCGACAATTATTACTTTTCTCTGTTTTGCAATATTTTTTCTTGAATAATTCAATCCGAACAATATTTTAGATTTTTTAAACAGATGGGTTTCAGCTGTGTTTACGTATTTCGGGCCAAATGTTTCTTCTTTATATTTTCTTGCAGAAAATCCGATAACTGAACCGAGCGGATCTCTGATTGGAAACATAATCCTGTCTGAAAAAAAATCTCTTGGGCTATCTGCATTTTTGATTAATCCTGCCTCATGGAGCAGATCACTTGTAATTTTTTTTTCTTTCATGAAGTTTTGAAATAGAGATGGATTTTTTGAAGATAGACCTATCTGAAATGTTTTGATAAAATCTATATCTATTCCCCTTTCATACAAATATTTCAATGCTTCATTCCCTTCCTGGGAATGCAAAAGTAAATAGTGATAAAACCTGTTAGCTGTTTCCAAAACTTCTTTTAAAACTTTTTTTGAAGGTCCCTCTTCAATCTTTTTATCTTCGCTAACATCTAAGCTTACATTGAATTTATCAGCCAGATGTTCAACCGCTTCAGTAAAAGTCATTTTTTGATGATTCATTAGAAAGGAAATAGCATCTCCATGAGCAGAACATCCAAAACAATGGTAATGCGTATCTGTTCTCTGAACTGTAAATGAAGGAGTTTTTTCCTCATGAAAAGGACAGCATGCCTTGAAATAAACACCGCTTCTTGAAAAATTAACATAAGGTGAGAGCACCTCAATTAGATCAATTCTGGAGCGAAGCAGTTCTAAGCTTTCTTTTGTATAAGTTTTCATAATTTCTAATTTAGCATTTTTTTTAAAAAAGAAAAATAGCTCTTTTTTCATTTGATCTATAAAATAGTAAAAAATGGTATGTCAAAAAATTATTAGGTAAAGTTATGGATGAATTAACCCCGATGATGAAACAATGGAAATCTTTAAAAGATTCAGCTCCTGACGCCCTTTTATTATTTCGCTTAGGTGATTTTTATGAAGCTTTTAACGATGATGCAAAGATCATTTCAAAGGAACTGGATCTGACTTTAACAAAAAGGCAGGATTCTCTTATGTGCGGAGTCCCCTTCCATGCCTATGAGGTCTATTTGGACCGTCTTATCGCAAAAGGTTATAAAGTTGCCATAGCTGAACAGATGCAGGACCCAAGCCAGGTTAAAGGTCTGGTAGACAGACAAATCGTGAAGATATTGTCTCCGGGAGCCATAATCGGCTCAAATGTCTTAAAAGATAAAACAAATAATTTTTTTGTTTCATTATCCCAGATATCAAGAACTTACGGACTTGCTGTTTTAGATCTGTCGACCTCTGAATTTTATGTAATAGAAATTGAAGACGAAAAAGAATTGATAAATGAAATTTTTAAATTAAAGCCATCTGAGCTGTTATTGTCCAGAAAATTTAAAACCCTCAATTCAGATCTTTTTGAAAGGCTAAAAAATGAATTTAATTATTTGATTAATGAAAAAGATGAATGGTACTTTGAATATGAGTTTGCATATGATAAGCTCATAAATCATTTCAACACATCTAATTTAGATGTATTTGGAATGAAAGGCTATACTTCCGCTGTGAATGCCGCAGGAGCTTTAATTTCCTATCTTTCCGAGGATTTATGCTTCAATCTTGAGCATATCAAAACCATAAAAACTGAAAGCCTATCTTCTTACATGCAAATTGATTATTCAACCTTAAAAAACCTGGAAATATTAGAGACGAATAATGATTTAAATAAAAACAATACTCTGATTAATCTTCTGGATAAAACATCAACGCCTATGGGAGGGAGACTTTTAAAAAAGTGGATAAAAAATCCTCTTCTGAATATTGATAAAATCGTTGAAAGACAGAGTTCAATTGAAGAGATCCTTAAAAACTTTGAAGTTTTCTTAAATGTCCAAACTCATCTTGGCAATATTCGTGACCTGCAAAGACTTCTCATAAAAATCATCAATCAAAGCGCATCTCCCAGAGACCTGACTTCTCTAAGAATGTCTTTAAGTTCAGTCCCTCCGATTAAAAAACTGCTTGAGAATCTAAATTCAAAATTAATCAAGGAAAATTCACAGAACTTGTCTGACATATCTCCATTACTGGATCTTTTAGAGAAGGCTTTAGTCGAACTGCCCCCTATCCGTCTGAGCGATGGGAATATTTTTAAGAAAGGTTATAATCTAAAATTAGATGAACTGACACAAATTAACGACAATTCAGTAGATTGGTTAAACAAATACCAAGAAGAACTTAAAGAAATAACAAACATTAGAACACTGAAAGTCAAATACAACAAGGTATTTGGCTATTTCATTGAAATCTCCAAAGGTCAGAGCGATAAAGCACCTGTTGACTTTATTAGAAGGCAGACTCTTGTCAACTGCGAAAGATATGTAACAGAAAAATTAAAAGAATATGAAGAAAAAGCTCTTAGCGCCGAAGAAAATATTAAAAAACTGGAAGCTGAGCTTTTTAATGATTTAAGACAAAAAATTTTAACTTATTCTAAAGATATAGAAAACATTTCTGATTCTATTGCAATTATCGATGTCCTGCTCTCATTTGGGCTTGCTGCAAAAGCTTACAATTATACAAAACCGATAATAGACCCTAGCGATGTTATTCAAATAATTAAAGGAAGGCATCCTGTAATTGAATCTGCAAAGGCCTGCGGTGAATTTATAGCAAATGACTGTTATCTGAATAACACTGACACTCAGCTTATGCTGATAACCGGACCTAATATGGCGGGTAAATCAACATATATACGTCAAGTTGCGCTTCTTGTAATAATGGCTCAGTTAGGATCTTACATACCTGCTCAAAGCGCCAAGATCGGCATCGTGGACAAAGTATTTTCAAGAGTGGGAGCATCTGATGATCTGGCAAGAGGTCAATCTACTTTTATGGTGGAGATGAGCGAAACTGCAAACATTTTGAACAATGCCACAAAAAAATCATTAATAATACTAGATGAAATCGGAAGAGGCACTTCCACTTATGACGGTATATCAATTGCTTGGGCAGTTGCTGAGTACTTATTAACTCAGGAACAAAAAAAAGCAAAAACCTTATTTGCGACTCATTATTTCGAGCTGACCCAATTGGAAAAAGAACTTAAAGGCGTTGTAAATTATACAGTGGCCGTAAAAGAGAGTGATTCAAAAGTAGTATTTTTAAGAAAAATAATAAAAGGCTCTGCTGATAAAAGTTATGGAATACATGTTGCGAAACTTGCCAATATGCCTTATGAAGTAATAAAAAAAGCTGAAGAGAGGCTTCTTAATTTGGAGATGAACGCAACAAATGCAAATAAAAACCCGCCTTCAAAAAAAGAAAAAAAACAGGACCAGTTTGTGCTTTTTGATTTAAACAATGAGATAAACGAAAAAATCCAAAATGTGGTAAATGAGATAAAGCAGCTGGATGTAAATAATTTAACCCCGATGCAGGCGCTGCAGACAATAAGTTATTTAAAACAAAATTTGGACAAATGACATTTGATATAAATTCATTATCAAAATTTCCAACAAAATGCGGCGTTTATATCATGAAGGATATAAATGATAAAATCCTTTATATCGGTAAAGCTAAAAACTTAAGAAACAGATTAAAACAATATTTCTTTTTAAAGGATCTCCGAGCGTCCGTCCCTTTTCTAGTTGCTCAGATAAGTTCTATTGAAACAATAATCGTATCAAATAATAAAGAAGCTTTGATACTGGAAAATAATTTAATTAAAAAGCATCACCCGAAATACAACATTCTGCTCAAAGATGATAAAACATATGTCTCGATAATGATAAATACTTCGCACAAATGGCCGATGATCAAACTAGTAAGATTGAAATCAACTCCAAATGATAATAATCATTATTTCGGCCCTTACACAAATGCATATGCAGCAAGATCAATAAAAGATCTTCTTTTAAAGCTTTTTCCCCTAAGGCAGTGTTCTGATTTAGAATTGGCAAATCGAACAAGACCCTGCATATTGTATGATATAAGAAAATGTATTGCCCCATGCGTAGACAAATGCACAAAAGAAGAATATGATTTGATGGTCCATAAAATCCTTTTGTTTCTCAAAGGAAAGGATTCAACAATAATAAATGAATTAAAAAACAAAATGCAAAAAGCTTCGGATGCTTTAGAATTTGAAAAAGCAAATGAATATCTAAATTTAATCAATCAGATCAAAGAGCTTTTGGTAGAGCAGTTTGTGGATATATTATCTCAAAAAAACTGCGATGTCATCGGCCTTTATAGAGATGGATTTAATTCAATAATCGTTAAGCTAATTTTTCAAAAAGGAAGACTCACCTCATCCGAACATTTCTCTTTTTTTGAAATTGCTTCAACAGATGAAGAAATCATCGAATCTTTTATCCTGCAGCATTACCAGACAAATTCAACTCCCAAAGAGGTCTTAATTCCACTTGAATTAGATGATCTAGACAACCTGAAGGAATTATTGGCAAATCAGAGCATAAAGATCAGCTGTCCGCAAAAAGGCAAAAAAACAGATTTGATCAATTTAGCCAATGAAAATGCTAAAAGCATCCTGATTCAGGAAAAAGATCAAAAATGCGCAAAAGAAAAACAGTTATTGGAACTTCAGAAAACATTTAATCTTACAAACTATCCAAGCCACATCATCTGTTTTGACGTTTCCAACATTTCCCAAACATCTAACGTTGCTGCAATGACAACCTTTATAAATGGAGAAAAAGACAAATCCAAAATGAAGCTATTTAAAATAAGTACAGCTTCCCAAGGCGATGTCCCCTCTCTTAAGGAAGCTCTTTACAGACACTTTTCAAAAATTACAAATCTTCCGGATCTGTTAATAGTCGATGGAGCAAAAGCCCAGCTAAATGCTGCCCTTGAGATCTTTGAAAATCTAAACATTGCCTCTGTTGATATATTAGCGATATCAAAAGAAATGGCCAAACACACAAAATCACTCACCCATGAAAAAGTATTTGTTCCCTATAAAAAGGATCCTATAGTAATCGATTCCGCCTCTCCTATTCTGTTCATTCTTCAGAAAATCAGAGATGAAGCCCATAGAATCGCAATATCTTTTCATAAAAAAACAAGGTCTAAAAAAATAATATCTACCAAGCTTGTTCAAATACCTAAAATTGGTCCTAAAAAAACAAAAGAGCTCCTGAAAGTTTTCAAAAGCATTGAAAATCTTAAAAACGCCAAAGAAGAAGATCTTGAAAAGCTCAAAATCCTATCCTCTTCAGATATAAAAAACATTCTAGAGTTTTTAAATAAAAACAAATGACTCTTTTGATTTAAAACCCTTCAAAGGATTCTAAATCAAAAAACAAACTACTGACCGATTAGTCCGCTAAGGTGTAAAAAATAAAGAAATAGTCCGATAGATGTTAAAACTAGAGAAAAACCAATACTAAGTCCTACAGGCGAACCCCAGCTGAACCAAGACCCCCAGCTTCTCCAATCATCACAGCAATATCCTTCGTGCTGTTTCATCTTTTTTTTCATTGATTCTTTGTTATTTTCTTCCATATAAGTTCCTCATTTAAAAATTTATAAAAAAATTATTTTATCATAATTAAATCCAAAGAAAATATTTTTGTCATCTGAAAAATAAATGAAAATTGTTTTTTTTATCATAAATTAAAAAATCAATTAGAGCTCTTGATAAATTTAACATCACTTATCGGGAATTTGATTTTAAGATATCCTGATTTAATTTTTAGGATTTATGCAAAAAACTATCCCAAAAAAAGCAGTAAAATTGAATAAAGCAAACTTCCCAAAATAAAATAAAGAAAGTGTTTCGACCTAAAAAAACTCTTGGTTTCAAAGTGAAGTATGTTGACCATCATACCGCCACCGATAAAAGCAATGATTAATGCAATAGCAGCATAATCTAATTTAATCACTAGACCAAGAATCCACCCTGCCACTAAACCTAGGGCTAACAAAAATCTTGCGAGATTTTTAAAACTGTAATTATCTTTTGTTCTAAGGATATGATCTCTTACTTTTAGATGCAAAGCTATTGCAATTGTAAATAACACAAATGGCTGTATTTCCGGATCTTCAGGATTGGAAATTGCATAACCTATCAAGACATTATAAATCAGATATGATGATGCTGGAATCCAGAATGATATTTTTTTACGATTGGTACGAATAAAATCTATTCCTAAGAAAAACAAAAAGCCGAGCAATGCTAAAAAATAAACATGTTTTTCTAAAAATGGAAGGTTGGGATTTGATTCGCTCCAAATAGTCTCTCCTCTTGACAATTTTGGCAAGAGATCAATAAATACATAAGCAACTGATATACCGCTAGAAAAAGCAAAAAGTTTTTTTCTCCATACTTCAAATTCATTTTTTATAAAACAAAGATGAACTGCTGATAAAATCACTAATGCGATTATTGATCCTGTGGTTATATTCATTTTATATCTTTTGTTTAAATTTCTTTATTTTGTTCTATTGATTCATATCCTTCAACAATCTCTAAAATTTCTTCAGTAATGCTGCTTTGCCAAAGCTGATTATAAGAAAGATTCAATTCTTCTATTTTTTCCTGAATATTATTTTCTGCATATCTCATTGCAGATAAACGTGAAATATTTTCGCTCAATAAAGATTCTACAAAAGCTTGATGTAATGAAATATAAATATATTCTTTGATCAAATCGGAAAAAAGCTCTTTGGAATCAACAAAAAAAGTTGGCAAATTATTGCTTTTCCATAAAGTCTTGCCTAAATCTTCCAACCATTTAACATTTAACGGCAGAATTTTATTAATAGAAGAAACATATGAACTTTCTCCATGAGGCTTATTATAGAACAATATTATCTGGTGTATATTTTGGTTTAGCATCCAATCCTCTACAGTAATTAGAACAGAACTTAATATTTTTTCAATTCCATCCAAAGAAATTGGAAACAATAATTTTTTTTCTATTTGACGATCTAAAAAGTTATTTGTTATATGTTCCCCGATAGTTATTAGTTTCTGATTGTCTATTGAAATTTTTAGTTCTTCATTCATAAAATTTTTGGAAAAGCTGGATATTTGATCATTAAATTTTCCGCACATTCCAAGATCAGACCCAAAAATTATTGCACCAATTTTTTTTTCTTCATCTGTTTTAATAAAATGCTGATGATTGTTCTTAATAACAATCTGGAATCCCATGCTTATGGTTTCAAGATATTCTTTCGAGGATTCATAAGCTATTTGATAGCGGCGTATTGATGAAGCAGCCAGAGCTTTCATAGTTCTAACTATAGCTAGAAGTTCTTTAGTTGTTTTTATTTTCGTTTTTATCCCTTCAAGAGAACTCATGTCTATTTTTCCTTAAGAACTTCTTTGACAAAAGATAAAATATTAGAAAGATCTTCTTCCGATAATTCATTATTTTTTATAACTTTATCCGAAATTTCTGGTATTCCTTTTAAGGCATGATTAATAATTTTTTCTTTAACTTTAGAGATGTTTTCCAATTTAATATCATCAAACAACCCGTGCATTAAAGCCTGTAAAATCACAATCTGTCCAAATACCGGTTTTGGATGGTATTCCATCTGTTTTAATACCTCTCTTACGCGATATCCTCTTTCGAGAATCTTTTGAGTTTCTTCTTCGAGGTGCGTGCCAAAACGGGAGAATATTTCCAGTTCTTGAAACTGTGAGTAGGTAAGTCTTAAATCCTTGACTATCGATCTATAAGCTAAAAGCTGCGTTTTTCCCCCTACTCTGGAGACCGATTTGCCAACATCTATTGCAGGGAGCTGACCTTCCTGAAAAAGAGAAGGAGAGAGGTAAATCTGACCATCGGTTATAGAGATCAGATTTGTCGGAATATATGCTGCGATATTTTGAGCTTCGGTTTCAATGATTGGCAACGCTGTCAAGGACCCGCCTTTAAATTTATCTTTCAAGTGAGTGGCTCTTTCAAGCAATCTTGCATGGATATAAAAAATATCCCCCGGATAAGCTTCTCTTGCGGGAGGCCTTCTTAACAGCAAAGAAATTTCTCTATAAGACCAGGCATGCCTTGTCAGATCATCATAAACAACAAGCACATCCTTTCCCTGATCTCTAAAATACTCTCCCATCGTTGTAGCAGAATAGGGGGCAATATAATTCAACCCCGGAGAATCCTCACCTGTAGCGACGACAATGATGCATTTATTTAACATTCCATGATTTTGCAATTCCAAAACAACTTTTTTCACGGAAGAGCTCTTTTGACCTATAGCACAATAAATGCATATTACATCCTGATCTTTCTGATTTATAATTGTATCAAGCGCAATTGTTGTCTTACCGGTTTGTCTATCGCCGATGATCAGCTCTCTTTGACCTCTGCCAATTGGAATAAGTGAATCTATGACCAAAACGCCTGTCTGCAGAGGAACAGTAACAGGAGATCTGTCCATTATTCTTGGAGCTTCTCTTTCGATTGGCCAATTCAGATTTGTTTTTAAAGGACCTTTCTCATCAAGCGCTCTTCCGACAGGATCGACAACCCTGCCGAGCAGAGTTTCCCCGACAGGGCAGCTCATTATCCTTTTTGTTCTTAGAACTTCATCACCTTCCTGAATCTCTTCAGTCTTATCCAAAAGAACAATTCCGATCTCATCGGGCTCAAGATTAAAAACTATCCCAAACTTATTATTTTTAAATTTCACCAATTCCGATAGTTCAACATTATCCAGTCCCGTTATTTTTGCTATTCCCTTATCGACAGATTTGACAATACCAACTTCCTGGGGAGCTGATAATATTTTTTCTTTTTTCAGCTCTTGATCGAGTGCGTTTAGAGTATTATCAAAAACCTTTTTTAAATCTTTATTATCCATACTTTCAAACTTAAATTTTTGTAAAAAATTGTGAAAGATCATCTTCAAAATTATTTAAATAATTCTGAAGATTCCATTTAATACTTTTACCATTTATCTGAAAATTGAGGCCTAAAACTAAATCCTGGTTTACAACATATTTAATTAATAAATCCTTATTAAAAATCTTTTTAAGACGATCCGAAATTTTTTGTTTATCATCATCATTTAATTCCCAAGATGATTCCAAAACAACATTTTTTTCCTGAATATCGATTTTTTCTTTTTTTAGATTTTCTAAAAAATGTTCTATTATCACAGATTGTAAAGATTGACTTGAGAGATCTACCAAGATTTTAGATGAAAGATCAATAAATTTTTTAATTATCTCACTTCTAAGATCACTCAAAAAATTTTCTTTTTGCCTTAAAATATCTTCATTCCATTTTATTTTCTGCTGCTCAACATCTTTTTTTGAATTGTTAACCAGATCTTCTTGCTGCTTTTTGGTTTCATTTTTTGTTTTTTCAATAATCTGATTTTTTAAATTCTCTAAATCTTGCTGTTTCTGAAGATAATCTTTTTCAGCCATTTGAGCATTTTTTTTCATTTCGCTGGCTTCGTTTATATTGGATTCAACCATTTTTTTTCTTTCATCCATAACTTTGATTATTTTCTTGAACAGAAAAAAATACAGAAGAAAACACAATATCAAAAAGTTTACTATTTGGGCTATTAACGTAAATAAATCAACTTTCATTTTTATTTTCCTGCGTGTGCAATAACATAATTCCAAAATGGATTTGTGAATATTAAAACAATTGCAATTACCAAACAGAAAATTGCTAGCGATTCGATCATGGCAAGGCCCACAAACAATGTTCTTACAAGAGTGTTTGATTCATCCGGCTGTTGGGCCACTGATTGCAATGCCTTTGATATAGAAATACCTTCTGCAATTGCAGGTCCGACGACTCCTATACACATGGTCAAACCTCCGGTAATTATCGAGGTCATTGCAATGATATCTATACTGTTCATAATATCTCCTTTATGATTAGTTGTTTGTTGCTTCCATCCCGCCGGCAATATATACAGCAGCCAGAACGGAAAAAATATAAGCTTGTATCTGACCTATCAGCAAACCTAGCAATTGTAACAATATCGGAAAAAAAAATGGCGCAATTGATAATAGGACTCCTACCACCAGAACTCCGCTCATGATATTTCCAAAAAGACGTACTGCCAGAGCAAACGTTCTGCTAAGTTCCCCCATAAGATGGAAAGGGAGCATCAATATTGATGGGTCAATATAATGCTTTAAATAATTTTTAATTCCTCTTTCTTTTATGCCAAAAATCGGCACTGCTAAAAACACACAGATCGCAAGGCCTAAAGTGGTAGAAAAGGAACTTGTAGGAGGAAAATATCCCGGTATTATTACCAATAGGTTCGACATTGATATAAATAAAAACAATGAACCCAGAAAATATAGATAGATTCCTTTTTTCTGGTTTGTAATCTGTTTTATTTCATTTTGCACATATTCTGTCAAAGCTTCTAAAAATAATTGCCATCGGGAAATATTTTTTTCGACTTTAAGTTTTCTTGTGACAATTCCAAACATCAATACCAGAAAAATCATTACTAGCCATGTAAATAAAATAGTCGCATTTATTTTTATGAAATAAAATGAGAAAAAAATAATTTCATCAGGATTAATTTTCATAGCTTTTTTTTCTTTTTTTTAAATATTGATACAGGATCATGCTTATCATGACTATCAGAAAAGCCAAAAAAAATAAAATTATCTGTCTTGGCTGAGCAAATTTCAGAATCAGAAAAATAGATATTCCTGAAAGAACATAACGGATAATAAATCCGAAGATCAGCATGAAAGAAGATTTAAATTTATAAAGTTTTTTTACCTGCAGAAGCAAACTTCCAAAATATAAAAATCCCACAAAAAATCCAAAAAGAGCTGAAGCAAGATCATAAATAAAAGTCATTTTTTATCCTTTTCTATTGATTTTCTTTCTTTTGATATCCAATACCAAACATTGGCACATCCTATAATTAATCCCAAAAACATAAGCATCAAAGTCCAAGAAAATTGTGTTATAAATTTTTTATCTATCCAAATGCCAATGCCGATGCCGATAAAAGCAGGAATAACTATGGACCAACCCACAATTCCCAGCATTCCAAGGCTTAGCCACATTCTGTTTTTTCTCTGTTTAGCCATCAGTTTGTCTTTTTCTTTTTTCTCTAAAATTTTTTTAAAGTCCTTTTCACTCATGTTTTTGTCGTCTCAACATATTTTTTTATAAAATCAACTTCTATCTCCATTAGTATGCTTCTTACTTTTTTTTCATTTTCATCTATTTTTTTGAGATCTGTATCCAATTTTTCTTTAATTTTTCCAAGTTCTATTCCATAAACTGCATTTTTAACTGAAATTCTAACTTCATCTTTGCATTTAACTAAAACGCCCTCATCTATGCCAACATATTTGTCAGGTCCATCGGAAACATACATTAAAAGACCAGGAACCAAAATCCTTACACAATCAATATGTCTTGGCAGCAGACAAAAAGAACCATTGGTATCTTCACCAATAATTTTTTTTACGGAAATCTCTTTTAGAACCTTCGAAGGTGTAAAAATTTTTAGTGTCATCATTTTTTAGCTTCTTCTATTTTTCCAATCATATACAATGACTTTTCGGGATAATCAAAAAACTCATCATTCAATATTTTCTCAAACCCATTCAACGTATCATCAATTGTTAAGGTTTTACCTGGAATGTTTGTAAATTTTTCGGTTAAAAAAAAGGGCTGGGTTAAAAATCTTTCCATTCTTCTTGCCCTATTAACTTTTTTTTGATCTTCGTTGGAAAGCTCTTCAATTCCGAGCATAGCAATTATATCTTTAAGCTCTTCATATTCTGCTAAAGTCCCTCTAACCTTCTGTGCAATCCGATAATGTCTTTCTCCTACTATCGTCTCATTTAACATTTTAGATTGAGATAAAAGCGGATCAATTGCAGGATAAAATCCCTGACTTGCTTTCTTTCTTGAAAGTAAAATACTAGATGACAAATGACCGAAAGTATGAACAGCTGCGGGGTCAGTAAAATCATCAGCGGGCACATATACAGCCTGAACAGATGTAATTGATGCAAACTTGGTAGAACATATTCTATCTTCAAGCTCAGCAAGCTCGCTTGCCAGGGTTGGCTGATATCCGACCCTGGAAGGAATATGTCCCAATAAACCGGAGACCTCTGATCCTGCCTGTATAAATCTAAAAATATTATCGATCAACAATAAAATATTTTGATGTTCTACATCTCTAAAATATTCTGCCATCGTCAAAGCTGCATGTCCAATACGAAATCTGTTTCCCGGCTGTTCATTCATCTGTCCAAAAAGCAAAATTGTTTTTTCAGCCATGTTAAGTTCTTTGATCTGAGAATAAATCTCCTCCCCTTCCCGGTTTCTCTCTCCAATACCGCAAAAAATGCTGACACCTTTGTATTGGTTAGCCATATTATGAATCATTTCTGTAACTAAAACTGTTTTTCCAACTCCGGCTCCCCCAAAAAGCCCGGCTTTTCCTCCCTTTTCGATAGGAGAGAGCAAATCAATTGCCTTAATTCCCGTTTCAAAAATCTCCTGTTTTGTTTCTCTTTGGGCTAAGGTTATAGGATTTTGATAAATACTTTTTTTTGAACTTGTAGTAATTTTTGGCAGATCGTCAATTGTTTCTCCGAAAAGATTAAAAACTCTTCCTAGCAATTCTTTTCCAATAGGTACTTCTATAGGGTTTTCCATGTCAATAACTTCATTTCCCTTAGCTAAGCCTTCATTCGATGTTAAAGCAATACATCTGACCTGATTATTGCCAAGATGCATGACTACTTCTAAAAAGACATTCTTATTATTCTCTATTTCTATCTTAAGTTCGCTATTGATCCTCGGAATTTTTTTAGAAAAACAAACATCGACAACACTTCCTCTGATTGCAGTTATTATGCCTTTATTCATAAGCAGAGCCCTTTTTTTTTATTATCGATAAAAAAAAATTTAATTCCATTGTTATCGTATTTTTTTCTTAATTCGAAGCTAAAAGAAAAAATTATTTTTTTTCTTCTAAATATGAAGGAGAATTTGGATGGATTTCAGACTTTAATCTTTTTCTGTAATATTCATAGGTTAATACCTCAGTATTCTCTATCATTTTTGCAAAGATCACATCGCCGATAAATAACCTATGAGTTCCAACATCTACATCTTCGAATACTTCCACTTCAAAGGTTGCAGCAATACTCTCGATCAAAAGCGGTGAATTGGTTTTTCCCAGAACATATTTTATCTTTTCAAACTTATTGATTTTTCTTCCTGTCTGAAATCCAAAGTTTTTAATGATTGATAAATCTGCTTTTTTCTCTAACACTGAAACACCAAATACTCTGCTTTTTAAAATATAATCATGTGTAAGTTCATTTTTATTGATGCTCAAAGCCACTTTTGGAGGACATGCGGTTACCTGCATTAGCGCATCTGAAATCTGTCCATTGATTTTACCATCCAAATGCGAGGTCACAACGTATAGACCATACGAGCACTTGTTTAAAACAACCTGACAGTTTTCATTTTCCATATATTTTTATAATGGTGAGAACTGATCTTTTCCAACACCGCATTCAGGACAGGTAAAATCGCCTGGCAAATCCTCGAATTTGGTTCCCGGGTTAATTCCCCTTTCAGGCAATCCTTTTTCGGGATCATAGATCCAACCGCATACATTACATATATATTTTTGCATTATTCCTCCTGTTTTTTATAAAAAAATTAAATCTTTTCTATTTTCTTAAAATTCATCAGTTTTATTTCTAATATTCGTTTTTTAAAACTGATCAAAATTATTGTTAAAAAAATCTCATTTTCTAATTAATTTCCTTGAAACTTCAACTATTCTTTTTCCAAGATAAGCAGCTATCTTTAAATCACTTTCAGTTGGAGGCTCGTTGGCTTCAACTCCGACTACTGCTGTAGGTCCATAAGGTGTTCCCCCGCGTTTAGTTTCAACTAACTCTTTCACACTATAGGGCACACCTAGTATCATCATTCCATGATGAATAAGTGTGAACATCATGGAAATCAAGGTAGTCTCCTGTCCTCCATGCATTGAAGCCGTACAGCAAAATACCCCTGCTGGTTTATCAATCAGAGAGCCTTTCATCCAAAGAGAGCCAGTCTGGTCCCAAAAATTTCTAAGCTGCGAACACATATTTCCAAAACGGGTTGGAGATCCGATTATTATTCCATCGATTCCTTCCAGTTCTTCTATTTTTGCGATTAAGACATCTTTTTGCATTTCCTTGGCATTTTTCATTCTTTTATCTTTTTGAATAACTTCCTCAGGGATAAGTTCCTTAACCGTTCTAAGAAGAGCAATTCCGCCTTCTTTTTCAATCTCTTTGGATATAGCTTTGGCCATAAGATATGTGTTAGAAAACATGCTATAGTAAAGCACCATGATTTTAGGTTTCATAAACTTTTAACTCCTAAGGTTTTCAGTTAATATTTACTTTTTAAAACATTATCTATTTCTGAAGTTCTATCCATTTCTTTTTTCTTGAAATTTATGTATTTCTCTTCAAATGAAGGCATACTTGTTTTGAAAAAAATACCAAGAGGTATTTTAGAATCATCTGAATAGTTCCACTCACGTATTTTATTAAGGGCCTTATCAAAGTTCGATGGATCATGATCTCTCAGCTCATAAACCCTTTTAGTATAATATTCATACATGTTGTAATAAGTCACACATACCTGAAGCACATCTATCATGGAAAAACCCTTATGCAGGATAGCTTCCTTAAGAACTTTTTTTAAAAAATCTATCCCATGAGATGCAGCCCTAGCAATAAATGTCGCTCCGCTAGAGAGCATTAAATCCAAAGGATTAATAGGTCTTTCCCAGGATCCCTGGGGAGTGGACTTACCGACATATCCAAGAGGAGATGTCGGAGTAAATTGCCCTGTTGTAAGTCCGTAGACCCTATTGTTATGAATTATCGTTGTGATATCGATATTTCTTTTGGCAGCAAAAATCAAATGCTCCATTCCCTCTCCATATGCATCACCATCTCCTGCAAAAACAATTACTTTTAAATTGGGATTGGCAAGCTTGATCCCTTCAGCAGCCGGGATTGCCCTACCATGAAGTGAGTAAAAGCTGTTTACATTAATATAATCAACAATTTTTGCATGACAGCCAATACCGGAAACCAGCATAAAATTTTCAATTGGCGTTCCTTCATTTACCAAAGTGATCAAAACATCTCTTATCGCATTTAAAATTGAAAAATTTCCGCATCCGGGACACCAGGTGTTTGTTGTATTCGTTTTTAAATCAAGTTGATTCATTTCATCACCTTTTTCAATTCATCTTCTAATCCTTCCGTAGTAAAAGGCCGTCCGTCATATTTCAATATTTTAAAATGGGGAATAACACCATAGGAGCGGATAATGTTAGCCATCTGGCCATTGAAGTTATTCTCAACACAGATAATCTTTTCCAAATCTTTAACAGCTTCCTTTAATTTTTTTATCGGAAAAGGGCTAAATATAGCTATCTGGATTACAAAAAGATCCAGCTTCTTGGCTATTTCAATGCATACTCCTTTATTTGATCCAAAACAGATCAGCGCTGTTTTTGATTTATTATTTCCATATGTGGCAATTGTTGGATAATTTTCAAGTTCATCTTCTAAATATTTTTGTTTTTTAAAACGCTTTTCCTGCATGTCTTTTGTAATTTTGGCATCTTCAATAGTAATTCCTGACTCATCATGCTCATAACTATTGATCTTTATCACATTATCTTTCATGGGAGGAAAAGATAATGGAGAAATACCGTTTTTAGTATCTAAATATCTTTTGTAGTTATTTTTCTCATCCGAAAGCGGAACTTTTTCTTCTTTGATTTCGCTTATGCATTTTGTATCAAAACTGTGATATCCTTCTGATAGCAGCTTGTCAGTTAAGATGATCGATGGTATCTGATATTTCCATGCTAAGTTCATTGCTAAAGATGAAAAGTAGAAAGCTTCTTCAGAATCCCCGGGAGCTACGACAAATCTTAAAAAATCTCCATGGCCTGCATTTAAAACAAAATTAAGCTCGCTTTGTCCCGTATAGGTTGGAAGACCGGTTGCAGGACCGGGCCTTTGACCCATAACTATCACTATCGGAAGTTCGGCTATTGCTGAAAAGCTAAGGCCTTCAGTCATTAAACAAAATCCGCCTCCGGATGTGCCGATAGCAGCTTTGCAGCCCATAGAAGCAAAACCAAGGGCCATCAGAATCACTGCGAGTTCACTTTCAGGATGAATGACCTTTAAACCGAATTTTTCAGCTAACTGGGCCATAAAATGCAAAATATTAGATGTCGGCGTCATGGGATAGGAAAGATAAGCATCCAGACCTGCATTGATCAATCCTAAAGCAACTGCATCATTGCCTGAGACAATAGGTCTTTGAATAGATGAAATAGTTTTTAGATCCAACATTTTTTGTACTTCAGCATAACCTCTTTTAGCAACGAGCAAATTGAGTTCAAGTTCCTTTAACTCTTTTTCCTTTAAAACATTTTCAATTATTTCAAAATTTATGCCGATAATCTTAAAAAAAGCAGCGATTATTATAGTATTTTTCATTAGTTCAATAGCTTTTTCTTCCTTGATTATTTTTAAGCAATCAATTGCAATTCCATCAGACTTAATTTTTGAAGAATCAAAAACGGTTATCGCAGAATCTGTTAACTTATCTTTATGAAAATCTAGCGCATCCTGATTCAAAGCTAAAAGAAAATCTATCTTATTACTATGTGCATTTACTTTATTGACAGAGGCTCGGATTATAGAAAAAGTATGACCGCCTCTAATAATTGAAGGGTAATCTCTATAAACATAGATATAGTAACCTAATTTATTCAGGATGCTGGCTATCAGGCTGCTGGAATTATCAATTCCCTCGCCAGCCTTCCCCCCGATTAGTATTGAAAAATCTTCCATATTAAAATTGCTCATATCTACATCTTGATTTCATTAATAATTTTTGCCATTGCCAGATCATTTTCACTTATCGCATCAATAGCATGTGTAGATAAGCTGACTTTCAATTTATTATAATTTAATGTAAATACTGGATGATGATTTTCTTCATCAGCGATAATCGATAGAAGGTCTAAAAAATATTTAGCTTCTAAAAAATCTTTAAACTTAAATTCCTTAATTAATTTCTTATCTTCAACAAGCTGCCAGTTATTTAATTCGGATAGCGCTTCATTAATTTTATCTTTAGAAATTTTTGCCGCCTTGCCTTCGCAGGCCATGCATTTAACAAGAGGCACAATGTCTTGTGGTAAAACTTTTGGTTTTTTTACAACCTGATCTAAATTTTTTAAAAGATCATCATAGTTGATAGAATCTGTGATTTCATCAACTATCTGGATATATCTTATAACATTATTTTTGTCTAAAATCAGAGCTGATCTTGCCAGCAAATTGAGTTCTTTTATCAAAAGACCATAATTTATTCCGAAAGAAGATGTTCTGTAATCAGAAAAAACTTTTATGTTTTCTATATTAAATGTTTCGCAGAATCTTTTCTGAGCAAAAGGCAGATCCTTGCTGATTGAAACAACTACAACATCATCTGTTAATTTTTTAGCCCTTTTATTAAATTCCTTAACCTGCAGATCACATACCTGGGTATCCAAAGAAGGAAAAGAGTGAATAATTTTTATTTTATCTTTGAAATCAGATAAAGATGCTTCTTCCAAATCTTTTCCAAAAACTTTGAAATCCGGAGCATAGTTATTAATTTTTATATTTCTGCCGACTAAGGTTATCGGTTTTTTTTTAAAAGTAACCTTTTTCATATTTGTTCCTAAGACAATTTCGTTTTTTTAAGTTTAATAAAACATTACTGCAAAAATAATTTCTTACTTAAATCTTAATTCAAGCGCGCTTTCCCAAAGACCATGAATGTTGCAATATGAAGAAGCATAAATAGTTCCTTCTTTTTCAGTTTTGAAATTAACCGTTGCCAAAGGATCAGTATAAATAGAGCTTTTATCAGCACCTTCAACGGCTTCGCCATGGGCATTAAATTCTACCCTTGCTATCTGATAGGGAAATTTTTCATCTTTAGGTTGAAAATATAATTCAATATATCGGATATGATGCGCAGTTGTGTTCGGATGAGGAACTGCTTTGCCGATACTGACCATGATTTGAATATTTTCTTTTTTCTTGGGAGGATTTAAGATTTCAATTACTGGAACATGCTTTTCGATTTTCCAATCAGCATCCTGATATAAATTTTTAAAAACATTCATATTTATCTCCTTGTTTAGTTTACATTTAAAATTAAAAATAAAGTTTGTCAATAAAAATTATCGAGAAATATCGATATAGGTTTTCGCTTGCCAAAAAAAATAGATTTAAAAAAAAAATAAAAAATAAAAAATTTTTGAAACCAGAACATTGTTAAAAATTTATCTCTATTTTACTAAACTAATAAAGAAGTCTATTGAAAGTTTTTAATTAAGATGATTTGATTTTATTTTCCTGTAGGTGAATTGGCAATATTTTTGCATTCAGCAAATTCATCCAAACCTTTTTTTATAGCATTAAAAATTGATTTTTAAAGATAAAAAAAACTTTAGTTTTTTAAGTAATCGGATAACTGAAAAACAATTTTCTGATATTTTTCATTGATGACTTTTCGATCTTCTTCCATAAATTCATTTAAAAGAGCTTTTTTTTCATCTTCAGAAAAATACTTAAAAGTTGGGTAGAAAAACATGGTGTTTTCTTTATTGATATGCATCTTATACAGATTGACCAAGTTATTAATAACCTCAGATAATTTAATAAAATCTTTGGATTCTTTTAATTTATCTATTTCAGATACAAATTTTCTTGCAGCTTTATGTTCTTCGATCAGTTCGTAAAGGATTTTTTTTTCATTTTCATTTAAAGGTTTGCTTTTTAATTTATTGAAAAAAATCTTTTCTTCTTTTCCATGATGGCATCTATCGGCATAGGTCTTGAAAAAATCAACAACGGTTTTGTAAAAATCCAAATTTGTTTTTTCAAATTTTTTAATATTCTTAGCTAAATTTTCCAGTAAGCCTATCATCCTCATAATCGTTACATGTTCATCAAGCAGCATTTTGATAGCATTCATTTCTTCCATAATTTTATCCTTTATTTATCCAAAAAATGAGTACCTATAAGAACTTATAGATACTCAAATGATTTTTAGGAAATTAATGATTAGTAATTACCATTATCGGATTTCATCATATCTTTACTTTTTTCCATCATGTCTTTTCCTTTTTCCATCATATGCTTATGCATCATCATCATTGATTTGTAATAACCGCCGCTCCAAAATTTAATTGTATGAACTGTGGTGCAGATTATTGAAAGTGATGAAATAACAATTACAAGCCATGCAACAAAAAGCAAAAGCCCTTTTCTTAATTTATTCTGGTGTGTTTTTAAAAAGATAAACAGACCTACGCCAAAAACTAAAGCTATCAGCTCTAATGAATAGGCAATACCAAATGAAAAAAACATCATAAAATTTCTCCTTTTTCATGTTTTTTAATTAATTTTAATGACTTATCCGCTTTTAACAACCTGGCATTAAAAGCAACTATAATTGTACTTAAACTCATTAACACAGCCCCAATTGCAGGGGAAATAAGTATTCCATAAGAATATAAAGCACCGGCTGCAAGAGGAATTGCAAATGCATTGTAACCGATAGCCCAAAGCAAATTCTGTATCATCTTGTTATATGTAGCCCTTCCAAATAAAATAAGCGCTAAAATGTCCAAGGGATTGCTTTTAACCAGGATAATATCGGCTGTCTCTGCTGCTACATCTGTTCCTGATCCGATAGCTATGCCGATATCAGCCTGGGCGAGCGCCGGTGCATCATTTATTCCATCACCTGTCATGGCAACAAATTCATTTTTTTTCTGCAGATCTTTAACTATCTCGAGTTTTTGATGGGGCTGGCTGTTGGCATAATAACTATCAAGACCTAGTTCCTTACTTACAGCTTTTGCGACCGCATCATTATCGCCCGTAATCATGACAGTTTTAATATTCATCATTTTTAGCTTTTTGATAATCTGATAGCTCTCTTCTCTGATCTCATCAGCTAAAGAAATATATCCGGCTAACTTATGATCTATCAATACATATACAACAGTCTCTGCTGCATTGGAATGATTTTTATCCATAGAAATATTATTTTTTTTCAGATATCCAAAGCTGACAACCTGAACGAATTTTGTATCAACTTCACCTTCAATTCCTTCACCGCTAATTGCCTTAAAATTTTTAAGAGGCAAAATATCTATTTTCTTTTTCTTGGCCTCATCTAAAATTCCTTTAGCGATCGGATGTTCTGATTGCTGCTCGAGAGTTGCTGACAACTTTAAAATTTTTTCATCTGAATAATCTTTTAATAAAGATTGATATTTTCTAACACCGAAGTTCCCCTTGGTCAATGTGCCTGTTTTATCAAAGACTACTGTAGTAATCTTCCTGGCATTTTCAAAAGCTTCTCTATTTCTTATCAAAAGACCTTGTCTTGCGCATATAGAGGTGGATATTGAAACAACGAGCGGGATCGCAAGACCTAAGGCATGCGGACAGGAAATAACCATAACGCTTACCATCCTCTCCAATCCGAACCCGATATTTTGACCTGCCAAGATCCATCCTATAAAAGTGATCAATCCAACTGAGACAGCTATGATTGTCAGCCATTTTGCCGCTCTGTCAGCAAGTTTCTGGGATCTGGATTTTGTTTTTTGGGCATCCCTGACCAAACTAATTACTTTTGATAAATACGAATCTTTTCCAAGTTTTAGAGTTTTAATTTTTAATGAGCCATTACCGTTTATTGATCCCGCAACAACCTTATTTTCTTTTTCTTTTTTTACAGGTTTTGATTCACCGGTTAAAAAAGCTTCATCAACATAACTTATCCCATCAACAACAATTCCATCGACCGGGAGCTGGTTTCCCGGCTTAACTAAAACAACATCGTTGATTTTTAATTGATCAATCTCGACCTCTTCTATTTTAGCATCTTTTATCAAAAAGGCTCTAGATGGCATCATTTTGACTAATAATTCTAAAGACCTTGATGCTCCGATAACTGATTTCATCTCAATGATATGACCTATTAGCATGATATCGATCAATGTAGCTATTTCCCAAAAAAACATGTCTTTCTTGATAAAAAAAATTCCTGCAGCTGAATATAAATAAGCTACACTGATGGCAAGTCCGATCAGGGTCATCATTCCAAGCTGTTTTTGTGAGACCTCCCTATACATGCCTTTTAAAAAAGGATAGCCTCCATAAAAAAATAGGACAGATGAAAGAAAAAACAATAAATACAGATCGAAATTAAATTTAATTGTGAAAAAAAGAAGACTTTGAATCATTGGAGATAATATAAGAATGGGGATCGTTAAAATTAAAGAAACCCAGAATCTTTTCTTAAAATCTACGATCATCATTTCATGATGATCTTCTTTTAAATGTTGTTCATGATGACAGGCTTCCAATTAAATTCCTTTATTAATCTATTTACAAAAAAATAATTAAAAAAAAGTTTTTACTTCATCTTTCTTATTAACAAAAAAAAAATTAAAAACAAATCTTTTTTAAGTTAAAAATTAAATAAGATGTAAAGATTAGTTAAACAAAATGAAAAAAATATTTTTTTTGGAATAGGTATGAATGAAAAGAAACAATATTTAGAAAAGAAGCAAATTTAATTAATTTTTATTTTTCAGGGTCAGAATAAAATCTTTTTGATAGTTTAACTTTTCAGATAAAAGATTTTTAATAACAGGCTCTAAATCCATGATAAACTCTTTTTGCCCATTTAATGATTCCATATCAATGACAATCTCAAGTTTATCTTTCAAAATAACATAAACATCGAGTTCATTTTTTTTATCTGGATACATAACTTTCAAATAATTCTGAAGATAACTTTTTATTATATCTATATTTACTTGATATTTGTTTTGCTTAATATAAAATTTTATATACTGACCCTTATGAATATAATAAAATGTCACAAAAGAAATTACGGTAAATAAGCCGATAGTAAGTCCGATTTTTAAAAACATCACTGAATCATTCAATAAAAGATCTAAAAAAAAGTTACAGAAGTGTGGAGAGAGATAAATCATAACTAAAAAAAAGCCGATAGCAAACATCGCAAGAACAATAAGCAGATGCATGGCTGATGCTAATAAATTTACCGTTCTCATCACTAAAAACCTTCGTACTCTTCCTTAAAACATTTATCTTTTAAATTTTTTGGTAAAGAAGGCTTTGCTTCTTTTTCTTTAGGTTCCATTATTAAACTTTTAAAAATCACATGAATCGAATTTACATGCAGACCGCTGAATTGACTGATGGCTTTAATAATTGTTGATTGGATTTCTTCAGCTTTTTGAGGTATTGAAACGCCAAATTTGACATTAACTTCAACTTTTATTGACACTGCATGCTGTTTAAGGTCCTGTTCAACGAAAATTCCTGAAAAATTCTCTATTGAATCTCTTCCAAGCAATGAATCAATCAATCCCTTGCTAACAAGCTGAACACCCTCTATTTTTGAAATGCATTGGGCTGCAATTCCCTGAAATACTTTGCTTTCAATGTCTCTTGCAAAGATTGTTTCGGGAAGGTTTAATTCTTTTACGTCCATTTCTTTGAATTTTTCATTCATTTCGACCTCTTTGTACACCTTATAAATACTTAAATTTTATTTAGGATAAAATTCTTTTCATTTATAATAAAATCAATCAAAATATACAATAAAGAAAAAAACATTTTAATAAAAAATTATGAATTCAATAATAATTTTGCTCTTTTGGCTTTTTTTTGGCATAACCTGTTCCAGAATTGCTCAGAAAAAAAATAGAAACAGGACTACATGGTTCTATCTTGGGGTTTTGTTGGGAATCATCGGAGTAATAATAATCTTTTTCATGAGGCCCATCAGGATAATTAAAAAAGCCAAAGAGGCCAAACCTGTTATTACTGACACAAACTTTTGGTATTTTTTAAATGAAGATAAAAAACAAGTAGGCCCTATCAGTCTAAATAAATTAATCGATGACTATAAAAACGCAAAAATCTTTGATGAAACTTTAGTTTGGAATGAAACAATGGATAACTGGGAGAATCTTAAAAACATTTCATCAATTTCAAATATTTTAAAACAGCCTATAGCCCAGATTTAAACATCTACCATCCAATCTATAAATAAAAAATTTTAAAAAAATTAAATAATTTTGATTTGAAGAACTTTGCATCTTGCTGCTATTTTAACAGCAAGATACATTACAAAAAGGAATTATTTTTCATTTAAGTTTTGGGTTAAACCAACACCAGGATAACTTTTAGAGGAAAAGATATTTCTTTTTATTTCAATAATTAAAAGCAGCCTACCAGCTAGCTTTGAACAATCCAGGTATCTGACCGCTTGAAGCCATTTCCCTAAAGCAAAGTCTTGATAACTTAAATTTTCTTAAGTATCCTCTGCATCTTCCGGTTCTGATACAACGATTTCTAAGTCTGATTTTTGATGAGTTTCTAGGCATTTTATTTAATGCATAAACAGCAGCCATTCTATCTTCATCGGATTTAGTCATATCGATGATTACTTTTTTTAACTCTTCTCTTTTGTGCTTTTTTAAAGCTACAAGTCTTTCTTTTTTCTTTTGTTTTTCAACAGATGATTTTTTAGCCATAATACCTCAAAATTATTTTTTACGTGCTGGTCCTTTTTGTCTTTGTTTTCTATTTGGATCTTTTTTGTTAATTACATATAGTCTGCCTTTTCTTCTAACCAACTTGTCGCCTTTGGAAGGATCGGCCTTTACAGATGCATTTGTTTTCATAAATATCCTCGTTTAAAATAAGTTACTCATTTTATTTAATTCCCAAATTCTTTTCAATCTTCTTGAAGATTTTATTTATTTTGTCTATTATTTAACTTTAAAAAAAACAATGTGAGTAAATCATGAAACGTACATATCAGCCATCCAAGAGAAAAAGAAAAAAAATGTGTGGCTTTAGAGTAAGGATGAAAACCAAAAATGGAAGAAAAATTCTTAAAAGAAGAAGAAAAATTAAAAAGAAAGTGCTTACAGCCTAATTTTTCCTTTCCAAAAAAATTAAGAATTCTTAAGTCATTTGAATACAAAGCTCTGCAACTATCCAAAGTAAAGCTTAAAGGAACCTATATATCTATTGATTATAGGTTCAATTCTCTTTTAACTGCCCCCAAACTTGGAATTACCGTCCCTTCAAAAATGGGCAAAGCTTATATAAGAAACAGATTCAAAAGGATCATCAGAGAAGTTTTTAGAATAAATAAACATCTATTGCTAAGCAATTTAGAAATAAATATTTTATCTAAGGACTTAAAAAAAGATCTAAAATATTCTTATATCGAACAAGATTTTGTTTCTTTAATATCTTCAATAAATAAATAATTTTAAATTACATATAATTAATTTTAATTATAATAAAAATTTTACTTTATTGTTATTTATTAATAAAAATGTTATTATACATATAGTTCGTTAACAAAAAGCTTTTATTATACTAAATTCAATTCTTATTTTTTTGAAAACCCAAAATAATAAACTAATAATTTAATAAGGATAAAATAATTTATGATGTCACGTAAAATTGGTCCTGATGCCGAACAATCCAGAAATGTCAGAAGCTTAGCGCCTATTGTTCAAAGAAGAAGAATTCCTCTATCAGCACCAGGATCTTCTCATCCAGGAAGAACCCAGCTGCCGGCAATCGTTGAAAATGCGATGCACTTAAATATAAGACCTGCAGTCAGCCAGCCGCCTACCACCAGGACATCTCCAGTTCCTTTTTTTCCACCCTTTTACCGTCCCAATCCGAATGATCGGCCTAATCTTAAAGGATTAAGACAACTTCTCTTGGAGCTCGATGGAAAAGAAGATAAGCTTAAAAAAGATTTTTCTATGTTTTCTGATTTTATCAAAGAATTAGCTGATTCCAAGATTCTTGCAGAACCAAAATTCAGCAGATTATGCGATTCAGACAGCTTGCAATCTATAGCTGAGATGTTAACTTATTATAAATCCTTATTGTCATTATTAAACGGATTGAATGAATCGTCTCTATCTTCGGTCAGGCAGATTATATTATTTGATTACAATGAATTAAATAACATGTTTTTAGAGACTTTTAAAATCATCGGATATCTTTTAACTAAAGTAGAATTTTTTAATGATTTTGAAAAGCAGGAATTATTTGCAGCGAAAGAAAATTTAGAAAAAATCCAAATAATCTTTCAAGATACATATATTAAGCTAAAAGATATAGATCAATCGAGTCTAATTCAAAAAATAGAATCTTTGTTTAAAAGAATAATAACCCAGTTATCAACTACAGATTCTTTACCTGACACAGGAAATACCAAATCTGATCCAATAATATCGTATTATTTAAATTATTCTCCTGCCCAGGCCGAGAAAGAAGCTAAAACAAGAATGAAAAAAAAAGAGAGACTGCCAGGCGGGGTTCTGAAAATCGTCCCTGCTGTATTTGATGTAGAAGATTTACCAGGCCCATCACGTTCAAAAAGAAGTTCCGCTATCTCAAAAGATTCTGAATCACAAGACAAAAAAGATGAAATAGCCAGAATTGCTGATAAGGTTGAATGTAACCCAGCGCAACCGCTTCCTTACAATTATGCAGATGACCCGCTAAGTTCAAAAGCCGATAGGGAATTACAGAAAATTTTATCCAATAAAGCTTCGTTGTCAGATAATGAAAGACTCGCTGATGCGATGAATGAGCTCAGACTTGCTAATGCCCGCCATAACAATATTTAAAAAATTTAGTCACCTCAAATTTTTTATTTACGACATTGTTTTTTTAATTAAGTTGAATTTCAGCAGAAAAATACCCTTATAATTCTCAAGACACCAAATATTTTGATCGGCAGCAAAAAAATCACAAAATTAGCACATAAAAGGTAACTTTTATTATAAATTAATTTAATCTATAATTACATTTGGATTTAAATATAAAATTATAATATAATAATTATATAAATTTATAATTCATAATTTTTTTGATAAAACAATAAAAATCAGGAAAAAAAATGTCAACTCCCATAAGACACTACAAAAAAGAAACTCTCTACAGACCATCAGCGTCAGATCGATTAAACACATTTAACTATCCACCGATTAGGACATCTTTTTCAAATTGCTCAAGTCCCTCAAGATATAAAAACCAAAAAACTATACCGCCGATTACTGTTTCGGCTACAAGCTCGCAAATAGATGAAAGAACATCTCAGGCAGCTTCCATTTATTTAAAAGTACCCGAACAAACAAGAACACCGGTAACTGATGCAGCCACACTGCAATTCTGCATGAGCTTGCCTCGTATAGACGGCTCGGTAAAAATAAATTCTTTGGTAGAAGAGACAGTAAACCTATTTTCATTTTTAACAACTTTACAAAGCGATCTTGATATTTTTTTAAATTCTATGATTAATTTCTATTCTCTTAGAATTGAGCAGATACAAGACATGCCTACTGAGAAATTAAAACAGTATTTCGATCAGTTAAACTCATTATTATCTCAGCTAAATCTCCCTTCATTTGAAAAAAGCTATAAACTTTTTCAAGCAAAAAATCATGAAGCGCGCAGTAGAATGCTAAAATTAAAACAGGAAATCCATGATCTTGAACACAATCCTTTAATATTCTTAACTTCTTCGCAATTTGAAAAAATCACGAATCTCAAAAATACTTTAAAAATAATTGACACTCAACTTTTAGATTTATTTGCAGACACTGAAGACTATAAAGACAGAGATCTAATAGCTAAAATTGAAAATATCTATACTTCAATAAAAGAATGTTTAAGAAGCAGAGAAATTTTAAGAGATGCTTTCGATAAGAGTTCTCCTGGAATATCTCATTATCCAAGTCTTCCCGTGTTGGAAAGCTCAAAGGAAAATAGCTCCCCTGTACAATCCGGCAGCTCGCAGAAAGCAAAAAAACCACATATTCCAAAACTCCACTTATCAAATCTTCCTAATCTGAGCTAAGGATTCTTCAAAAAACAATTTATTTATAAACAAATAATTTTATTTCTCTAATAGACTCAATTTTCTAGAAAAAAAATCATTTCAAAAATAATATGTTTTTCTTTTTTAAATAATAAAGAGGAAAAAATGTCTTTTGCATCATCTGTTTCTAACCAAACAACATCTCTTAACATACCCGAGAGTATTTCTTCATTCCCCAAAGCCTCCGCCACCGATAAAAAAACTCATGAGATCGCATTAAGCTCAATCCCCTCTTTTTCAAATTCTTCCCATAGACATCTAGCAAAAAAAACCTATTACCTAACATCTCCGATAGCAGGTTCAGGAAAAAATGAAAGTCATTTAAATAACAGAAAAAATATCAGACAGCCTGGCTATGATAATAAACATAGATGCATAGATGAAAGCTTAGAATTTTTTCAGGATTTAAGCATATCGTCATTAGATGACATAGATGAAACAATTCAAAATCATCACCTATTGATCTCTCAACTAAGGTCGTTATCAGAAGAAATGACAATTTGCATTTCTGCAATTAAAGAATCTAAAAAGACTGAGTTTGCAATCGGTCCAATATCAGATGAAGCTTTAAAATCTTCTCATGAAACACTTCATTCATTATTAAAAAAATTAAAAGCCTCTTTTTTTAAGGAAGGCTATGAAAGATTGATGAGGGATTTTGAGAAATTAAAGAAAAAAGTTCAAAATGAAAATGATAAAGCGCAGCAGCATCTAGAATTTTTAGAACAAGAAAACCTCTACTACTTAGATGTTCTTCATCGACCAGAACCAAATAATTTAAAAAAAATTAAAACACATTTAGAAAAACTTTTAGAAGAAAATCGAAGCTTCGTAAATGAATTTAATAATTTAGCATCAATGGCCGCTTTGGAAGAATTTGATAAGCTGGATAAATTCCATTGGGCAATCTCCAATGGTATTTTAGATAAAAAATGCGTAGAACAAAAAGTTTTAGATTTAAGTTTGGACCTTAATTATCTACTTGCCGATTATGAAAACTTAGAGTCATTAATCAGATCAGTTGAATCTTTATATAAAACATATAGAAATTTTAATTCATCAGCTATTAATTTTTATAACGTAAACAATGATCAACTTGATAAATTAGCATCTGATTTTGAAGATCTTCTAAAAAAAATGCAGCTCTCGAGCTTTGAGGATTTTTTTTTAAAGATAGATGTTATTCTTAAGGAACTAGCTACCACTTCTTTTGATCTATATTTTGTCAGTTCAAATTTCTTTTATGGAATCAAAGCCCTTGAATCTACAGGAAAATTTCCCAACGGCCTATTTGCAGCTTCAAAGAATGATATTAATTCATTATTGCAGCAGCTTGAGAACTTATTTGAAGAAGTTCAAGAACAAAAAAATCTGGATGAATTCAAAATTGATACAATTAAAAGTGTTTATGCTCAGATTAAAGAAGAACAAAAACAGAGAAAAGAATTACAAGATTTTATAAAATGATAATTTATTAAAAATCATCTCTAAAAACTCCAAAGTTTTATGTTAAACAAAAACCAACTAGAAGCTGTAAATTTAGTTAATGGACGAATACTTGTTTTAGCAGGCGCCGGGTCCGGTAAAACGAAAGTAATCACCCATAGAATAGCTCATTTGATCAAGAATGCAAAAGTAGATCCCAAATCAATCTTGGGGCTTACTTTTACTAATAAAGCTGCAAATGAGATGAAAGAGAGGTTAAACAGCCTGATCGGATCTAAAGCAGCTAAAGATGTTGTTTTATCTACCTTCCACAGTTTTTGTCTGATGATTTTAAGAAAAGAAGCTGAACATTTAGGTTACAGCAAGAACTTCTCAATTTATGATAATAAAGATATGCAAAGGCTTTTGTCGCAAGTTCTAAAAGATGATCATCATGATGAGAAAAAAACTCCGGCAAGCTCTACTATTTTAGAAAAAATCAGTGAAATCAAAAACAAGAACCTAAACTTGGAAGAATATGCTTTTGACGATATTGAAAGCAAAAATCTCTATCAGGAAATTTATCCGAAGCTTGCAGCTTCCTTAAAAACCTATAACGCAATGGACTTAGATTCAATCCTGACTTTAACAGATGATCTTTTTAATAAAAGTCCCCAGATACTTAAAAAATACCAGGAAATTTATAAATACATTTTAATAGATGAATATCAGGACACAAATAATATTCAGTATCAGATTGCTGAAAAGCTGAGCCAGAAATCCAATAATTTATTTGTGGTAGGAGATGACGA
Source organism: Parachlamydiales bacterium (assembly GCA_041661445.1). Lineage (GTDB taxonomy): Bacteria > Chlamydiota > Chlamydiia > Chlamydiales > SM23-39 > JBAZUK01. Next base: position 314,862 of record JBAZUK010000001.1, on the reverse strand, counting down.
TCAGTCAATTTATGGTTTTAGAGGATCTTGCATCAAGCACATTTTAGAGTTTAAAGCAGACCACACCGTCAAGCTTGAACAAAATTACAGATCAACTTCAATTATCCTACATGCTGCAAATGCTTTAATAAAAAATAATAAATCAAGATATGAGAAAAGTCTTTTTTCTCAAAATTTATCCGATGAAAAAATTGTTTTATTCCATACTCCCAATGAAGAAGAGGAAGCTAAGGCCGTAATTGAAAGGGCTATAGCTTTAAAGACCAAAAACAATCTTAAATGGAGTGATATAGCAATCTTATACAGATCAAACTCGTTATCCAGAAATGTCGAAATGGCCCTGTTAAATGCTGTCTGGAAAAAAGATGATTCCTATGTAAGATCCATCCCTTATGATATTTATGGTGGGCTCGATTTTGCTTCAAGAAGCGAAATAAAAGATCTTCTTGCCTATTTAAGATTAATATCTAATTCAAAAGATCAAGAAGCCCTGCTTAGAATAATAAATGTTCCAAGAAGAGGAATTTCAGATAAGACCATTGAAGCCTTAAACAATTACAGCAAAAAAGATCAAACTACAATCTGGAATATTCTGCAGAAAATCTATCAGAACGATGAAAATTTAATAAATGAACTAAATCTGCAGCCGAAAGTCCTGCATTCTATCAACAGTTTTATGGAAGTTATTGAAAAAGCCAAATTTAAATTTTCAAATGAAAAACTAAGTCAGGCTTTTGAATGGTTGATCCATAGCATAAATTACAAAAAAGCAATTGAAGAGGATGTTAAAAGTGAAAAAGCAAGACAGATAAAATGGGAAAATGCCATGGACTGTTTGAACGCTATCACTGCTTATGAAGAAAGCGAGAGCGAGCCGAGTCTTAGGGATTTTATAGCAAACTCCCTTCTTTTCAAAGACAACATTAATAAAAAAAGAAGCTCAAATGACGATAGGATCCAATTAATGACCTTCCACAGTTCAAAAGGCTTAGAGTTTGAAGCCTGCTTTCTTATCGGGCTTGAAGATCATATTATACCTCATGAAAAAATGCTCACTTCCATTGAAGAAGAAAGAAGGCTTTTATATGTAGGGATCACAAGAGCGAAAAAATATTTAACACTTTCAATGTCACGATCCAGAAGAAGAACAGCCTCTCCAAAAGCCTCCAATCCATCCAGATTTTTATTTGAAATTCCAAAAGAGCTGTTAAAAATCATATCCTGGAAGGATCTTTGCTGACAAAAAATAAGTTCTTAAAATTCTTAAATGCTTAATATTTGTAATCCTTTATAGAAAATCCTTCCCATTATTTTATACTAACAGGAAGGATATTTTTTTAATTTTTTATAGGCATTAAAGAAATGGGAAATGCAATTCTAAATGGCGATACAGAAAAAAGACCGTTGGCAACCTGGAGCGGACCGTAAGGATCATTCCAGATAGTATAAACATACTCACCGGAAAAATTGGTAGAAACCCCAACGATACTATATACCGACACCAGAGATAGATCCGGAGGAGTTGTGCCTGGAGGGGTCGTAGTAGGATCGGTCCATGTGATCCCAGAATCTGATGACATGGCCAGTTGAGCCGGCTTCTTAAGTGAAACGTTAGTTCTTGACCATACAGCATAAACGTTAGTTCCAGTAGAATTCGTTGCTATTTGACAATTTGCGCTATCTCCATCTGAAGATCCAAGTCTAGGCTCGGATAAATTCGGAGAGCCGTCAGATGCTGTTGTGGCGGTAGGATTGATCCAGGTATTTCCATAGTTCGAAGAAATTGCTACCTGTACCCTGCTTATTGTTCCATCATATCTAGCCCAGATAGCATAAATTTTTTGGCCGCTGCTGCTAGCTGTTATTCCTATATAGCCTGCAGCTCCATCAGATGAGCCCGTCCTTGGCTGAGAGAGGTTCGGCGAGCCATCAGTTGCAGGAGTAGATAAAGGACTTGACCAAGAAACACCATAATTAGAAGAAATACCAACCTGAGCTCTTGAAACTATACCATCGCTTGCCAGCCAGATCGCATAAACATATTGTCCGGAATCGCTATTGATTATTTTATAATTTGATATATTTGAATTAGCTGTTACTAAATTAGGAACCGGAGTCCAAGACTGGCCAAAATCATTGGAATAAGCTGACTTTAAATCATAACTTGGAGATATGTAATCTTTCCAAATAGCATAAACATATTGTCCAGTACTATTTGCTGATAATTGGACCTCACCTGGTTCCTCAGCATTGGACACCAAGACATTTGTCCAGGATTGTCCAAAATCATTTGAATATGCAGATTCAACTGATCCTGATGCACCCGAATCTTCTGTCCAGACAGCATAAACATACTGTCCGGAGCTATCGGTTGATATCTTCGGTGCTAAACCGGAATTATATACTATTGTTCCAACATCTGCAAGATCTGTGACGTTAGACCAATTTACACCATAATCATCTGAGTAGGCCATTTGAACTATATAATCCGTTCCATTATTTCTACCCCAGATAGCATAAACATATTGTCCTGAATCATCCGTTGCTATTTCAGGATTTTTAGCATCTTCACCAAACGAAGTTCCGGGCTCCGATAAGTTTGGAGTGCCCCACTGGGTCGAAACCGGATAAGTCCAATTAACTCCATAATCCGAAGAAATTGCAACTTGAATTCTAGTTACTAGCCCATCAAATTTTGACCAAATTGCATAAACATATTGTCCTGTAGTATCCGTAACCATCTTTTGAATAGAGCCACCTGGAACTAAATCTGGTGTTCCGGCCGGAGTTGAAGTCGGGTTTGTAAAATCAAGCGTTGCAAAAAGATTTATAGAAAAAAATATAGAAAAAAATAATTTTTTTAAAATATTCATATTTTTACCATTTTTGTTAAAACGAAAAAACAGTAAATATTTTTTTTAAATAAATTACAATAATTTTTTTAAAAACACTTTAAGCAGAATATGATCAGTTTTTAAGATTTTTATTTAATTAGATCTTTCTTATAATTACTTTAAATTTATATGAATTGTTCAATTAATTTTATCAGATTGTTTTAATAAAAATTATGCTTCCTACAATAATAATCAGACATAGAAAAGAAAACCTGAAGAAATGCTCGCTTCGAGGCATCGAAAACAGAGAAGATATGATTTTTCATACATATCCCTTAAAAGATGGACTTGATCTAACAAATTATGTTTTATTAAAAGTTGACGCTCCAGTTTTAGATGAAAAAGATAATAACAAAGGAATTTTATTAATTGATTCAACCTGGGGATATTTACAAAAAATTCTTAAAATTATCCCTGAAAATATCGAATGCAGAAGCATTCCTCCAAAATATGTCACGGCATATCCCAGAAAACAAACAATGTGCCCGGATCCAAAACATGGTCTGGCATCCATTGAAGCCTTGTATCTGATGTATCTTCTCACAAAAAGAAATACCGATGGACTGCTTGATAATTATTACTGGAAAAATGACTTTTTAAAGATCAATAATCTACCGCTAGAATAAAAATATCATCTTTGCATCAAACTATTTATAGACTTAAACCAAAGCTCAGTTTAATTTCTAAAATTATTTCGTTAGTACGCTTTCAGTCAATTTAACTTTTTTTGCATCATCTATCTGCTTTTTATAGCAGCTGAAACATACCGGATAAAACAACTCTTCGCAGCCAAGCTGCACAGAAGCTCCTTCTACAGTTGCCAGCCCATTGACATGCTTTAAATTCATTACAGATTTTTTATTGCAGAATTGACAGGTACATTTAACTTCTTCTATTGAATCAGCAAGTTCCATCAACCTTCTGGATCCTTCAAATAACCGGGATTTAAAATCAGTTCGAAGACCATAGCAAATTATAGGTATATGAAGATTAACTGTAATATCTCTAAATTGATTGATGACGAACTCAGATAAAAACTGCGCTTCATCGACTAATATGCAGCTTATATTTAGAAACTGATCGTAATTCAGTACAGTATCCGGTTTAACTAATAGATCGGCTTCCTTTTCCAGTCCGGCTCTGGATTTGATCTTTTTTTTACCAAATCTGGTATCAAGCTCAGGTTTAATCAGACAGACTTCTTTCCCCTGTCTTCTATAATTATGGGCAACAGCTAATAAATTTAAAGTTTTTGCAGAACCTACTGTTCCGTAACGAAAATATAATTTAGACATAAACACCTCCGCTTTCTTTTTTATAACTTTATTAATAAAAAGCGTTCTTGAAAAGTTTTTTTATGTTTTTTATAAAAAAAAGTAAAAAAACATAGCGGGAAAGCTAACATCACAAAAAAAGCAGAAAAAAAAATACCTTCTTATCTTAAGCAGATCAAAAAACTTTTGAAACAAAAAAATAATCAAATAAATCATTATCTAATTTTTTAGCCGGCTTTTATTTTTGAAAATTTTTTTAAAAAGTAATTATAAATTGATGAAAAAATAAATCCCCCGATGCCTGCATCAAAAAATCCCCATAGAGCTCCGATAATGCCGCCAAAAAAAGTTGCTTTATAACCTAAATATAATCCGGCTAGCATGCTGACATCGCGAATTCCCCAGCCAAAAGCCGAAATCCAGGCTAAAACAAGCAAAGCTAAGCTCCATGTAATAGCGCAGGTTAAACTAAAAGCTTTTACATTTAATTTGTTCATGATTTTTCCTTTTTTTAATTTAAATCCCTTTTTTTGCATTTTAATAAAATGCATATTTTTATCAACTGTAAAAAATAAAAACTAAAAATGAAAAAACAAAAAAAATTTTATAAAATCAAAAAATGGACTTGAGTTTTTGGATACTCTCTATCTAGATTTAGCTATTTTTTTAACATTGAATTGATAAGGTGATTTAAAAAAAGTTTGTTAGATAATATCGTGTTTAACTTGATATAAAATCTTTTATGGTTATCAAATACATAGTCATATTTATCTAGATAAATATTATTTAAGTCATAACTTATTTCCAATATCGTAAAATATTTTTTAATAAAAATTGAAGGCAGAATAAAAGCTTGAATATTGATTATATGACCAATATTTGTTGCTGTTCCGGCTATTAAATTCACCCGAACAGGTGTTGTATAATTTGAATAATCTAAAGTATTAATGGGTATAGGAGAATTGCCTCCATCAATAATTCCTGATATTCCTTTTTGATTTGTTAAAATAAAAATATCACTTTGATTTCCTCCTGTTAAATTTTGAATATTCTCAAAAGAAATCGAATTATTTATATTACCTTTATTATTATCTAAAATATTCCAAATGTTATTTATATTATCCGCTATAAGGGTATTATTTCCTGATGATCCGCCATTGATCGTAGAAATAGTTCCTCCTGAAAGCTGAAAAGTATCATCACCTATTCCACCAACTAAATTCTGAATTTGAATAAAATTAAAATTCCCGGCTATTCCGCTCAAAATATTTCCTGAATTATTTCCAGTTATATTCCAGGTATTATTTGAACTAGGTATTATTAATGTATTATTTCCAGATCCCCCATCTAATAAACCTCCTATAGTTGTTCCAGCCATCGTAAAGTTATCATTTCCAGGGCCAGCAATTAAGTTTGTTATTGTTCCGCCCATCAGGTCATAACTATCAGTACCACCTCCATTTACCGTACTAATCGTTCCTGCTCCTGTCATCATATTTAAACTATTAGTTCCTGTTCCAAGGGTAATGCTATTTAAACTTCCTGTAGATTCAACATTAAAAATATCGTCCCCGCTTCCGCCTATCAGTGTATTGATATTTGAAAAATCACTATTTAATCCTCCGCTGTTGCTGATGTTTCCCTGGTTGGATCCATTTATCGTCCATGTTGTTGTTCCGCTATTTTGTCCTGTTATCGATCCAAATAAGGTTGCATCTCCAACAATATCTGTGATATTTGCTATATCTGTTATTGTCGTTATTCCCGTCGCATCTGGTGTCTGTAAATTAATCGATATCGCAGAGCCATAACCTGAGTAATTTAATTCTTTTGTTGTTCCGCTTCCAAAAGTTAAACTATTTATGCTTCCGGTTGTTTGAATGTCAAATATGTCATTCCCGCTTCCGCCAACTAAATTCTGGATTTGAATAAAATTAAAATTCCCAGCTATTCCGCTCAAAATATTTCCTGAATTATTTCCAGTTATATTCCAGGTATTATTTGAACTAGGAATTATTAATGTATTATTTCCAGATCCACCATCTAATAAACCTCCTATATTTGTTCCAGCCATCGTAAAGTTATCATTTCCAGGTCCCGCAATTAAGTTTGTTATAGTTCCGCCCATCAAGTCATAACTATCAGTGCCACCTCCATTTACCGTACTAATCGTTCCAGCTCCTGTCATCATATTTAAACTATTAGTTCCTGTTCCAAGAGTAATACTATTTAAACTTCCTGTAGATTCAACATTAAAAATATCGTCCCCGCTTCCGCCTATCAGTGTATTGATATTTGAAAAATCACTATTTAATCCTCCGCTGTTGCTGATGTTTCCCTGGTTGGATCCATTTATCGTCCATGTTGTTGTTCCGCTATTTTGTCCTGTTATCGTTCCAAATAAGGTTGCATCTCCAACAATATCTGTGATATTTGCTATATCTGTTATTGTCGTTATTCCCGTTGCATCTGGTGTCTGTAAATTAATCGATATCGCAGAGCCATAACCTGAGTAATTTAATTCTTTTGTTGTTCCGCTTCCAAAAGTTAAACTATTTATGCTTCCACCTGTCTGAATGTCAAATATATCATTTCCGCTTCCGCCTATCAATGTATTGATATTTGAAAAATCACTATTTAACCCACCACTGTTGCTGATATTTCCCTGGTTGGATCCATTTATCGTCCATGTTGTTGTTCCGCTGTTTTGTCCTGTTATTGATCCAAATAAGGTTGTATCTCCGACAATATCAGTGATATTTGCTATATCTGTTATTGTCGTTATTCCCGTCGCATTTGGCGTCTGTAAATTAATCGATATCGCAGAGCCATAACCTGAGTAATTTAACTCCTTTGTTATCCCGCTTCCAAAAGTTAAACTATTTATGCTTCCGGCTGTCTGAATGTCAAATATGTCATTTCCGCTTCCGCCTATCAATGTATTGATATTTGAAAAATCACTATTTAACCCACCACTGTTGCTGACATTTCCCTGGTTGGATCCATTTATCGTCCATGTTGTTGTTCCGCTGTTTTGTCCTGTTATTGATCCAAATAAGGTTGCATCTCCGACAATATCTGTAATATTTGCTATATCTGTTATTGTCGTTATTCCTGTAGCATCTGGAGTCTGTAAATTAACCGATATCGCAGAGCCATAACCTGAGTAATTTAACTCTTTTGTTGTTCCGCTTGCAAAAGTTAAACTATTTATGCTTCCACCCGTCTGAATGTTAAATATGTCATTTCCGCTTCCGCCTTCAAGATTCCTCATTCCAATAAAATTAATATTTCCAGTATATGATGTAGAAGAAATACTACCAGAATTCGCTGCAGTAATTATCCAAGTATTATTTCCTCCATTTGACATGTTTAAAACATGATCAAATGCTGTTAGCCCATTAATATTAAAAGTGCCTAATGCTATAGTATATGCATGATTATTGATAGTGCAACTTCCTGCAGAAGCAGATCCTATATCTAGATTTAAAGTTTTAGTTCCAATGTTAATGTTTCCAACCGTAGATATTATTTGTCCATATACCGTTAAATCTTTTGATAGTGCCGTTGTAATTCCTCCTACCTGAGATGTATGTGTGCCATTTGGATATCCAACATTAACAGAACCGACATTTGTAGATATTAATTGTAACGTTGCATTTGAAATAGTAAGTGTTCCTGCTGCCGAATCTCCGACACCTATTGAATCTGAAGATAATAGAGGCGAAATATTTAAGGCTCCTGATGTTTGAAAATTAGTAGCTGATCCATATGAATAAGTATCATTAAATAACGAAATCGATCCTGTTGAATTAATAATTTTTGATGAACTCAAAAGATTAATGTCATTTCCAACGGGTGCACTTCCAGTAAGAATTATATCTGAATTATCACTTCCTTGAATGGTTCCATTCAAAAAATGTATGCCGTTTTCAGTTCCCGAACCAGTTCCTGTAAAAGACATAGTTCCTGCCGTTGAAATATTTGTTGAAGAAACATCTATATATATTCCAGCTCCTGTTGTTCCCGAACCGGTTCCTGTAACAGAAATATTTCCTCCTCCAGTAGATTGCACTATAGAATCATAAATATATGACCCATATCCAGATGTTCCACTTCCATGAGATATTCCATTAATCGTTATTGTACCATTGGCGTAAACCCCTCCATTTGTAATAAAACCAGGATTACTTTGATATATAGCAATACCATAACAAGTTGTAGTTCCAGGACCAGATGTGCCATTAAAAGTGATAGATCCTGATGTAGAGCTGATGGAAGAAGTGACAAAATGTATTCCCTGAGAATTGCTGCTGATTGAGTTTCCAATTCCGGTTATTTGTATATCACCGGCGGCTGAAATTGTAGTATTTGTAAAAGAAAGTCCATAATTACTTCCAGAAGTTCCTCCAGTACCATTTATTGAAATAATATCGCTGGAAGTCGAATTAATTTTTAAAGTTTGCAAATTAATTCCATGATATCCGCCGCTTCCAGTTCCATTTGCCGTTAAAGTAAGCTGACCACTAGCAGCATTATGAGTAATTGTTGGAGCTCCCCCTGGTTGAAATAATATATTTTTATCAGCTAAAATAGTTAAGCTATGATTAGTGCTCCAAGATATTCCAACATTATTCTGTATTGATATTATCCCTGAACCGCCTGTGCCACTCGTTGTTTGTATTGTAACATCATTTCCTACTAATGCATTATTAAGATCCGTTACCCATAGATTAGCAGGGCTCGTAGCTGGGTCATATATAGGTGGAATAAAAGCGGGAGAACTTGGAGATGTTGTGCTAATTGTAATATCAGAAGGATCTAACAAAAGAGATCCAGTTTTTCCATTGCTGGCTAAAGTGCTTACCATTCCTCTAAACTCAAGATCTTTTTTACATGAGACCTCAACAAATCCTCCATTCCCTGATATCTCTCCACCTTTTGCAAAAGTATTTCCTTCATATAAATTAAGATCATCTGACCAAAAAATTATTTTTCCGCCATTGCCTTTCTTGAAAGCGCTTGCTTCAATTGTAGCGGTTTTAGCAGTTTGCAGGATTTTAGCATTTTTTATTTGCGGGTTATTACCTTGAAAATCTCCACCGATTAAAATCTCTCCTCCATTATTATCCGATGATGAATCAATTGTCGCTCCTTCCTTGATATATATTTCATCAGCTAGTATATGAATTACTCCACCATTATCGCTTTTTGAAGTGATTTTTCCGGCCACTTCCATTTTTCCATCAGCAATCAAGAAAACTCTTCCTTTTTTTTCTTCAATGCCTCGAGCTTTAATTATTCCTTCTTGATTAATCGCAAGTGAATAGATATTGCCATTTGATGCTTTTAGCTCTATTTCTACAGCTTCTATTGTTCCCTTGTTATCAATAAAACAGTCGCTTTTAACCAAAAAATTAGATCCTTCTTCTTTTAATAAAACATCATTTGATGCAAGCAGTGCCGCTTTCTCATTTTTTGCTTTGATAGTTCCTTGGTTTTCTATAAACGGAGCTATTAAGATTACTTCGCCATCCAAACCTTCTATTGTTCCAAAGTTTTGAATGAATGATTGCAAATCTGATACAAAATGCAGATCTTTTCCATTAATAAATTCGCTATCTTCTAGATCAAGTGTTGATGCTACAAACCCATTGGTGTTTATTTTTCCATTTGGACCTATTAAAATGCCCTTTTGATTTATTAAATAAATCTTGCCATTACTCTCTAGATTTCCATATATTTTTGAAATCTCATTCCCTATTACTCGGTTTAATGCTGTTGAAGTTTTTGATGGCTGAACAAATCTTGTTATTTCATTTCCGCTTATTGAAAAATCGTTCCAGTTAATTATTGTCTTATCTGTTTTCTGATTTATTATTAGGCTGTTATCTTCTCTTGAAAAAACTGCACTTCCGTGGACAACATCCTCTCCTGTTGGATTAGCGCTTAAAAAACAAGGAATTATGATGAACAAAAACTTTAGTGCTCTCATATCAAAATTCCAAATAAACGTTCGATTGAATTTCCGAATATACTTTTGATCTTATAAATTCAGCATTATCAAATGAAGAAAATCCTATAAAATCAATTCTTTTAGTTATGATATCTTTTAAAAATTCCTTAAAATTATTTGTAAAAACTAAAGACCTGCGCTTTATTTCACCAGAAAAACAAATAGTAATAGTTAATAAAAAAATAATTAATAATTTATTATACATCTTTTAACCTGTTATATTTACATATAAAAAAAATTAAAATATTTATCTATAAAATTAATTTTAATTAGAAATTTACCTTAGTAAAGTCTTAGTTATAGTTATACTTCAATAGTTGGAATTCTGCTATGACATCTAGAACAAAAAAACCTAGATTTACAAAAAGCGAAGCTTTTTATTTAATTTTTATCCATATATGTGAAATTTCTACAAGTTGTCCTTTCAAATATTAAAATGTTACATTTCTAACCCCCGATATGCTTTAGCTAAATTCCAAGCATTAGAGCTTTCAAAGAGGCTGTAACTAACATCTATTTTTCATATAACTTATTAGAAGATCTTATTATTCCAATTGATCTCCTAGCTATATTTTGATAAAAAAAATATGTTTTTTTACATTGAATGTCTTAGCTGAAAAATTAATTTAGAATTAATATATTTAATCCAATATGCAATAATATTTGCATTATTATCTGAGCTCAAATTATTTTCAAAACTATCAGTTCCTGAATCTGATAAGTTTATTGGATTTGACCAATTTTGCAATCCATCTGAACTATAAGAACATTGCACGATTAGATTATTTTCTTCAGCTTTTCTCCAGGCTAGTAATGCTTCAGTATTATTTATTAAGCAAATTGTAGGGGTGTAAAAAACACCTTCCAAATTGTCTAAATTTTTTGGAACAGTCCAATTTTGCAATCCGTTTGAACTTTGAGTTATTTGCAGATTATCGCCAATTGCATTAGATATCTTCCAAACAACCAAAGCTTCCCCGCTTATTGAAATAATACCAGGACAGCAAGAATCATAATCGGGATCAGATAAATTAATAGGAGATGACCAGTTATTCAGATTATTAAAACTATGAACTTCGTTAATAATCAAATGAAATCCATTAAATTTAGAGAAGACTATTATTACATCAGAACCATTGGGGATAATTTTGTGCTCCAAAACATCTAAATTTTCCCCTGATAAATTAATGGGAGTAGTCCAATTGGTGATATTATTTGAACTATTAGATTCTACAATATAATTATTAATCCAATTAAATTCTTTCCAAATAACAATTGCTTCACCCGCGCTATTAATTTGAATAAAAGGATCTGATGCAATTAAATTTTCTTCTGACAAAACAACAGCAGCAGACCAATCTTGAAAATTATTTGAGCTCTGGGTCAGTCTAATTTGATTATCAACAACATATACTACAACTGCATCATCGGATGGTATTAGACCAATTTCAACATTATTGCCATGTCCCATAGCCTCAGATATATAAACTTGATTCGACCAATTTATATTATCAGATGAATTGGTCTGAACTATTCTGTAATAACCATTATCATCATCAAACTTTCTAAAAACTACAACAACAGTCCCTGCAGAGGTGATTACTATTTTCGGCATCTCAGCTTTTTCAGTAGCTAGTGTTAAATTAACCGGCTCTGACCAATTCTGCAAGGAATTTGAACTATAAGAATATTGAATAATAGTTGTTTGACCATCAAATAGCTGCCATACGGCGCTAGCTTCACCGGTTAGATTATTAATCGCAATTTTTATATTAGACGAATTATAATTTGGCGAGAGGTTTATTGGATCGCTCCAATTTATTGCAGCATTTAAACAGCTAAATAAGAAAACAGCGCAAATGAATATTTTTTTAAACATTACCAATCATCCTTTTTAATTAAAAAATTAAAGTAAAATTAAAGCAATTTTTTTAATTTTTAAAAATTAAAAAATTAGAAAAAATTAGAATATTAAAAAAAATTTAAAATAAGCTTTTTATTTTTTTCTTTTTTTTGTTTTCTCAAACTCAAATTTTTTCGTATATAGAAGCAAAAGAAATATTGCCGCGAATCCTAAAAAACTAAGGATTGATAAATCTAAAAATCCAAATAACTTAACATTGCCCTGGATACATTCATTCCCGCAAAAAGAGGCTGAAAGATGAAAAAATGAAACCAAGGATTGAATTAGAGCGATAAAAGCTCCTATTACTGGCAGCAGGATAATGTATGATATAATACTCTTATTTCTATGATAGGCTGCCAATCCTAAAATTATTGCCAGCGGAAACATAAACACTCTTTGGTACCAGCAGAAAGGACAAGGCTTTAACCCTAAAACCTCAGATGCGAACAAACTGCCTAATGTAGCAACTAATGAAATCATCCAGGCAAAATAAAGGCCGTAATTCTTAATTATTTTTTTCATTAATTGGAATCCTTTTTCAATTTAGCATCAATTAAAAGCTTGAGCTTATGCATTGATACTTTCTTGCCATTCAAATAAATTGAAGGAACCTCAATCTGGCCTTTCATTGTTTTTTTTGCATAGAGCAGATTGTTCTTAAGGTATTCTTTAAAAACGTCCTTATCGATAAAATCCTTATAAATATTTAAATTGATTCCATCCAGATTCCTGGCAACATCCATTAAATCCTGTTTTGAATCTAAAAAAGTTTTTTTATCTGAAATTATTCTTAAGAACTCAAAAAATTTAGATTTATTAAGTTCATAGACAGAAATTGCAGCGCTTGCTATCGGCTGGGAGCCATAGATATATGCAAGAGGGACAATGCTATATGAAATTTTATTATCATTTATGTAAGTCTCAATCTGAGGGAAAATCTTATTAATATAGTCCTTGCAGTATTTACATTTGAAATCCTCAAAAACCACTATTTTGATCGATGAATTATTATTTCCGAACCTAAGGGCATTTTCAGTATCTAATTTTTTAGGGTAGAATAGGTCTATTGAAAAAATTATAAATAAAATAATACTGAAAATAAATGCAGTAATTAAAACTAAAGGCTTATCAATATCTTTTTTCATAAATTTATAAATATATGAAATAAGATAAATCTTCAAGCTGCAAAATTAATTATCTGCTGAAATATCTGCATCAGGATAAGAAAAAAAACAAAAACAAAGATAAATATTAATAAAGGTTTGCCGCCAAAAACCTGAAAAGTTGATTTTTCTTTTTTTATATATCTTTTTGAGAAAACAAATAAAGCTGGCAAAAATATTAAAAGCAAAGCTCCCCCGACTCCACCGGCATAATTTAAAGCAGTAATAAAAATATGAGGATTCAAATAAGTAATAGTTAAAGGAGGCAAAAAGGTAATCAGGGCGATAAGTATTTTATTCATTCCTTTTTTATGAATTTTAAATCCATCTGCAATAAAATCAAAAAGGCCGAGAGATACGCCTAAAAATGAAGTTGTAATAGCAAAAAATCCAAAAAATCTTCCTATGTAATAAACCGATTTAATTTTTGTATAATATCTCAAAGGTTCAATTGCATCTTTGTTCTGCAGCAAAGCTTCCTTTAATCCGTTTTTTCCTTCTATCGGAATTATTCCAAGAATCAGAAATTCCCATAAAAGATATATAAAAAATGCAATACTTGTCCCAAGCAGAATCGACATACGGACTTTTTTATAATCTTTCTTCATGTAATAAGTTAAAGATGGAATCATTCCCTGATATCCAAAGGAAATCAAAATGATTGGAAATGAATAAATTGCATATTTGGAGTTAAAAACAAAAAGATTGGAAACATCAACATGTTTTATTCCTAAAAAAACAAAAAGAAAATAGGAAACGGCAAGCCCAAATATCAGAACAATATTTATCCTGTCAACCGCCCATGTCCCCACATACACAAAAAATCCAAACAAAAGCGTAAAGATAAATATGCAGCTATTCAATGAAAGTGTATTAAATACATTATTTACCAATTCTCCGCCGTTTGAAATATAAGCAACCTCAAGGCAATAGAACAAAAACAAATAAATGATCCAGCTAAAAACCTTTCCGCTTTTGCCAAGAAATCTATCAGCCATGGATATGATATTTGAATCCTTGTTCATGTCTAATGAAATCTCTAAAAATAATAATCCGGTAATAGTCATTATTATCCAGGAAAAGAGGTAGATGAATAAAGAAGGAAAAAAACCTCCTAAAGAGCTGATAACAGGAAGCGCCAGCATGCCTGCGCCAATTGATGTGCCGGCAACTAAAAAAGCCCCTCCTAAAACATGTCCGAATTTAAGTATTTTCATAAGATTTTATTATGGAGAAAAAAAAGATATTTTTCTAAGGCTTTTTTTAAAAAAGTTTTACCTGAACTTTAAAATATAAAAAAACTTTTATTTCATATAAGTAGACAAAAGTTATTTATTTTTTAATTGTCAAAATCTTCCGTAGCGCTTACAAATCCAGAATCATCATCCGAATCATTTTCTTTATCTTGACCTGATAAAATCTGAGATTTAGCTTTATTCTCAGGTCTTTGTTTTTGTGTGTCAGTTTCTTTCATATCATTTTTACCTTTCGAAAGAGAAGCAGAAGATGTTGTTATCTTTCTAAGCCGTTCTTTTGTCGTCTTTCGTATTTGTTCCATTAAAGCTTCACCTGCAGACAGCTCTTTGGGTTCTTGTCTCCTCTCAGCTTTGCTTTTTTCAATCCGAGCTTCAATATTTACAGAAGCTTTTAAATTTCTAGTCCTATTTTGTAATTGCGCTATTAAAGCAACCTGCGGATCTACGTTTTTAGGGGGAGATTCTTCCTTAGTTCTTGGTTTTAATTTAGGGCCTGAAGATATCTGAGCTAGAAGATTAGCTGATATAGAAAGGTTAGAAGATGAGGAAGCAACTAATTCGCTAGAATTCGAAGATCTTGAAATTGGTCTAAATTGGAATGCAGAAAATGGAGGAGGCACAGGCGGAGAAAGAGGAACATCCGGAGATCTGCTTTGATCATCAGATTTTCCAGTTGGTGAAGATGCTGAAGAGGATGATTCTGATTGAGAAGGTGTTTCAAGAGGGGTTTTTTCTAAAAAAAATTGAAATAGACTGTTAGCTGCATTTTTATAATTTTCGACGGCAGATAAATAATCTATATCACCCCCGAACAGACCTTTTACCTGACCGGCTTCTTGTTTACGAAAATATTCATTAGCTAAAGAGTGAAATACCCTAACAATTTTTTGTATCTGGTCAATATTAAATTTCTCGTTAGATTGAGTATTTTTATTCATAAAATCTATTAAAGATATAGTAAATTTTCTAGCTTCTACTGAATCATCTACTCCATTCGCAGAACTATTCAAGGATCTCAAGCATCCTTGCTCAATTCTTCCAAAGACATCGCCTAAATTTTGATTAATTTTCCCAAAAAACTGACTAACAACATTTTCTTTTTTATAGACATAAGGAACTTGATTAAACCAACTTATCTTATCCCCTTCTTCAGCATGAGATAATATTTCTATCACATCGGTATAATAACCAATATCGCTTAAGTTTTTTCTTACTGGACAACTCATGTTTAATCTTTCCTTAAAAATTGCAAATTTTTTTTATTAGACTTACACTTAATGTGTTTGAAAATTTGATATCTTTGTAATGTTTTCAGCTTTCATAGGTTTTTTCAGCCAATTTTAAATGAGTATAAATCATTAATCATGTAAATAATTATATATTATATAAGATTAAATTATTATAGATTTTGTAATTTAAAAAAATATTTATTATTAAATAAAAATTTAATTATATTAATTAATATAATTTTGTATATTTATATTGTAAAATATTTCATTTAAACTCTTATCGGCAAATGAACATTTATATACTCCGACTAAAAAATCAAAACTAGAACGATTGAAAATTTAATCAAATATTTTTTTCATGCATAATAATTTAAAAAAAAACTTATCACGTTGTACAATAGACAGCATGTTGTTTAATGGACCAGTTTACTATGAATAGATAAGATTTGAAAAATAAAATTTCATAAGATTAAATCATTAATAATTTACATATGCTTTTTCCATATTGACTAATTAAATTCATTTAAATTAGCATGGATTAAAAAAAGAACTATTTTAATAACCCTAAACCTACCAATAAATCAAGTGCGCCCTCCAAAAGTTTATTCTATTGACGAACATAAAATCCCAGCCTACAAGATTGATAAACAAGCCTATTACATTATTGAGAAATTGCGAAGCAGTGGTTTTATAGCTTTTTTAGTCGGAGGCAGCGTAAGAGATTTGCTGTTGGGCGTAAGACCGAAAGATTTTGATATTTCAACATCAGCAAAACCAGAAGACATTAAAAATCTGTTCAAAAAAAATTGCATCCTGATAGGAAGAAGATTCCGGTTGGCCCATGTAAGATTCGGTAAAAAAATTCTTGAGGTTTCTACCTTTAGAGCAGGAGAAACAGAAGAAGCTACTTTAATTTTAAGGGATAATGTTTGGGGGTCACCCGAAAAAGATGTCCTAAGAAGAGATTTCACTATAAACGGTCTTTTTTACGATCCTGAAGTTCAAACAATAATCGATTACGTTGATGGTTATACAGATATTGAAAAAAAAATATTGAGGACTATCGGCGATCCTGTCACAAGATTTATTCAAGATCCGGTAAGAATGATAAGGCTTGTTAAATTTAAGGCAAGATTTGATTTCCTTATAGAAGAAGAAACCTTCAATGCAATGCTGAAATGTAAAAATGAAATAATAAAAAGCTCTCCTAATAGAATTTTCGAAGAACTGCTAAGAATGCTAGAATCCGGATCGGCAAAAAGATTTTTTCAATTACTTACAAAATATGAGATTTTGAATATTCTATCCCCTGGCCTTGCTGCATTTCTGCAAAAAAATAATAAGGTCTACGAGCTATTGGACATTGTTGATCTTTATAACAGAAAAAATCATTTACAGACCCTGGATCGAGCCATATTAATATCAGTACTTATTTTTTTTATTTTGGAATCAAATCTAACAAAAAATTTTATTGAGAAAAATATACCCATACATCTTGGAATAATATTGCAAGAGACAAGAAATACTCTTGATAAAATTTTCTTTCCCTTTTTTCAAATTCCTAAAAAACTAAAAACAGATGTATCTTCAATATTAGCGAATCAATTTCGAATAATGCCCCTTATAAAACCCTCTTATCAGCATATTAAAATCCCAAAAGATCCTCTTTTTAAATTAGCATTAGATTTTTTTAATTTACGCAGCTCTCAAAATCCTGATTTACTGAAAATCTATACTTTATGGAATGAAAAATTTGTTGAATCCCATAATAAAAAAAGAAATTTTTTCAAAAAATCATATGGATAGCTTTGATTTATTTATTTTTGCCGGCGAAAATAGCGCTGATAGATACGGACAGAGCTTAATAAAAGAAATTCTGTTATTAAACCCATCCGTAAAAATCTTGGCTGTAGCAGGCCCTTTCATGCGAAAAGAAAAAATCGATGTATTAATGAACATGGAAGAATTCCGGGTGATGGGTTTTATAGATGTTATCTCATTTTTGCCTAAACTGATAAAAAACTTTTTTTTCCTAAAAAAAACAATTTTAAAATTAAACCCTAAAGCATGCATTTTCATCGACTATCCGGATTTTAATCTAAGATTAGAAAAATCACTTAGAAAAAATGGTTACAAAAACAAACTTGTGCATTTCATCAGTCCTACCATCTGGGCATGGAGAAAAAAAAGAGCTCTTTCCATGGCAAAATATTTAGATCTTTTATTAACAATTTTCCCATTTGAAAAAAAATACTATTCAAATACTAATCTGGAAGTAAAATATATTGGACATCCTCTTGCATTTGAAATTATCAATTCTTCAAAAATTGATGATGATCGCCAAAAAGAGCTTATTGGAATTTTTCCCGGCTCCAGAAAAAAAGAAATCGAAAGAAATTTCCCTATACAGCTTGCAGCTGTAAAAAAACTTTTAAAAGAAGATAATAATTTAAAATTCGCCATATCCGTAACTGACCGGCAATTAATCGATGAGATTATAAAAAAACAAAATTTTGATACAGACAACTTCATTTTTTTCAATAGCGATAAGAACTACTTTTATATGAACAAACTAAAAATTGCACTGGCAACTTCCGGCACAATAAATATTGAGCTGGCACTTCATAAAATCCCTACAATTGTCAATTTTCTAATAAAGCCCCTCGATCTTTTCATCGCAAAAAACATTCTAAGGATAAATCTTCCGTTTTACTGCATTGTTAATATCCTGCTTAACCAAGAAGTTTTTGTAGAATTATATGGACCCAACTTAAGCATTGATAGCTTATACAACCAGACAAAAAAGCTTCTATATAATGAAGATCTTCAAAGAAGTTGTAAAATTCAATGCCAGAACCTTATTAATCTTTTGAAAACCCCAAGTCCCAGTCAAGTTGCAGCAAAACAAATTTTATCTATTACAAAATTAGATTAAAGAAATGGGCTCAATGTATTATGCTGAATCCTAAAAAGTTTTTTTTCCTGATACACGCCTCTAAACATCTTTAAAAATATTCACACTAGATAATATTTTATGAAAATTTTGAAAAACAGGGAAATAGATTTCTTTTATTACTAAAAAAATAAATTAATTTATTGTTTTTATTATCAAATAAAATATTTAATTGATAAAAATAAATTAAAATTATCATTTTCTATCATTATTTCTTTAAATTAAAAGAAAATTATTGAAAAAAAAGTTTACGTAGTTTAAAACTTTCATATTTTACTAGCAGGAGGCTATATGAGCGTTAAAAATATCTCAAGTAATTTATTAAGTTTTGATTACACTAAAAGTATATTACCCAAGCAGGCTGACTCAATTTTAAAAAAAATTGGAAAAGTTGCGCTAATTATCTTTACACTTGGATCAATTTTCCTAATTACAGCTGGATTTGATTTATGTGCTATCGCACATAAAATGATTCATCGATCTAATGCACCAAAAACAGAACCATCTAAAAGCACACCTGCAGTAATACCTGCAGAAAAACCAACCACTTTTCAAAAAACAGTTTCATTTGTAAAATCATTTTACGAGGGAATTACTTTAGGCGCTTCTCTGCTTATAGAGATCCCAAAAGTCACATCTGACACATTCAATTTGGCTGTTGCTGATAAAAATATTGTTTACACCTATTTAGCAGGTTATATTCTAACAACTACCGCCGCATTGGCAATCGTTGGCGGAAACAGAGGGTTGCTATCAGGTATCGGAATCCACCTACTTGGAATCAGCTACGTTTCATTAAAAGAAAAAGTATGGGTCCCTTTAGAACTAAAAAGTCTGCCAATAATTAACGAAATAAAAGAAAAGGTATTCACACCTGTAAAAAAAGTATTCACACCTGTAAAAGATGCTCATATGGTAATCTAAAAAAACAGCTGATAAAAAAAAACAAAAACCTAAAATATTTTTTTAGGTTTTTGTTTTTAGACCTTGAATCAGATCCCGAATTTTATAATTAGAAAACAGACAGTTAAATTTTTCTTAGAACGGGTTGTTTTTAATTAATAATTTAAAAGAGTGTCAAATAAATTATGCAAATTTTGTTATAAGGATATTTAAAATTAATAATCTTTCAATCGAGAAATGAAATTTATTGTTATTAAAATGCTTAAAGTTATAAACTTATTTAACAAATAATTGGAATTTTAAATGTCCGGCAGAACAGAAATTAATATAGAATTTTTAAAAAACAATTCTATGTCGATCAATGAAAAGATTGAAGCTGAAGCATTAGAGTTGATTAATGAAAAAGACTTGATTTTCACTAAACCAATTCTTATCGAAGGCAAAGCTTATCTTACTGAAGATACTTTGATTATTAATTTAGACATAAAATTTTACGTTTCATTGCCTTGCAGTTTTTGCAATGAATTGTTCGAAAAAGAAATTATTATTAAAAATTTTTATATCACTGAAAAGCTTTCTAACATTGATAATTCTTATGATTTCAAACAAGAAGTAAGAAATGCTTGTTTTTTAGAAATCCCATCTTATGTAGAATGTAAAGATAAATGTTCAAAAAGACAGAGCTTAAATAATTTTTTGAATCAAAAAAATCAAAATTTTCCATTTGCAAATTTAAAGGAGAAGTAAAATGGCAGTACCAAGAAACAGAACATCTAATGCTAAGAAAGGTTCAAGATCCGCACATAGCGCCCTAAAAGCAAAGTGCTTTTCAAAATGTTCAAATTGCGGAAAACCTAAAATGCCTCACAGAGTTTGTCCAGAATGCGGTTTTTATTCAAACAGAGCAATAATAACTAATGAACAATCAGAAAAATAATGAATTGCCAATTCATATTGGCATAGATCTAATGGGTGGCGAAAATAAACCCGATGAAATTTTAAGAAGCATTATAAATTTTAAAAATAATTATTCTGAAAATATAAATTTTGTTTTTTTTGCCACAAATGATCTGAGTTCAAAATTTACTGATATTGAAAAAGAAAACAATATTTCCTTAGATGTTGTTTATACAGAACATTCTATTTCGATGGATGAAAATCCTCTTTTAGCTATTAGAAGAAAAAAAAAATCTACTATTTTTGAAGGCTTAAGATATCTAAAAGACAACAAAATTGATGCTTTCATCTCATGCGGCAATACCGGCGCTTTGACAACAGGGGCAAATGTAATATTAAATAAATTGAAATCCATTTCAAGACCTGCGCTGCTGGCCTTAATCCCCACAAAAAAAAATTTAACGGCAATCTTAGACGTCGGGGCAAATATTTCTTTTGATGCCGATAACCTCGTGCAATATGCAATGTTAGGCGCTGCATTTCAAAAATCTTTAAATATTAATAAGCCTAAGGTTGGAATTTTAAATATTGGGACAGAACAGCAGAAAGGCACCTCTCATCATCAA
The DNA here is from genome assembly GCA_041661445.1 of Parachlamydiales bacterium. Taxonomy (GTDB): domain Bacteria; phylum Chlamydiota; class Chlamydiia; order Chlamydiales; family SM23-39; genus JBAZUK01. The sequence continues at coordinate 293,745 of JBAZUK010000001.1, read as the reverse complement.
AATGCATATAGCCAACTAACAAAATTTGATGATTTTTTTAATTTTGTCGGAAATGTTGAAGGTAAAGAAGTTTTTGAAGGAAATGCGGACGTTATTGTAACCGATGGTTTTACAGGGAATGTATTTTTAAAAACATCTGAAGGACTGGCTAGTTTTGTTTTAGATAAAATCTATCAGAACATTGCAAAGGAAGAAAAACGGGAAGAGATTTTTAACATCTTGCAAAACCTAAAAAAAAGATTGTATTTTGGCGAATATCCAGGCGCCATTCTTGTAGGATTGGATAAAATTGTAATCAAATGTCATGGTTATTCTTCGATAAAAGGAATAATAAGTGCAATTATCGAAACGCATGAGTTTGTAAAAAACAATATAATTTTATCAATTAAATCTTATCTTCAATAATTTTTTTTAAACTGGTAAAAGTTTTCGATTTCAATTATTATTTTATAAAAGAGATATAGTGGTGTAACAATGAAAGAAATTCTAATTAACGTCGAATCAAAAGAAATTCGATATGCATACATGCGTTTTGGCATTCTCCAGGATTTAATTATAGAAAGAAAAAAAACAAGACAGATCACCGGAAATATTTATAGAGGCCAGGTTAAAAACATTTTGCATAACATCCAGTCAGCATTTATTGATATTGCAGAAAAAGAAAACGGCTTTATTCATATCAATGACATTCTTGAAAACAAAAAGAAGTTCGAAGAAATGTTTGATATGGACTTTGACATTGAAGATGAAAATGAAGAAAAAAAACCAAAAGGAAATATTTCCGATTTATTAAAAATTGATCAGCCTGTATTAGTGCAGGTAGTAAAAGAATCAATCGGCACTAAAGGAGCAAGATTAACTTCAAACCTTTCTATACCCGGAAGATATTTGGTTCTTCTAACAAATACCTCACATAAAGGCGTTTCCAGAAAAATTGAAAACAAAGTTTTAAGAGATAAATTAAAAAAATTAATTAAATCATTTGAAATGCCTAAAGACATGGGACTGATTTGCAGGACCGCAAGCGCAAACGCTACTACTGATATGCTGATCGATGAAGCTAATGAGCTATTAAAAGTTTGGGAAGATATTGTAAATAAATTCCATGCAGCCAAAGGACCAAAGCTTTTATTTGAAGAATGGACCTTATTAAAAAAGGCAATACTTACAGCAATTGATAAAAAATATGATAAAATCATCGTTGATGATTTTTCCGCTTATCAAAAATGTTTAAACTTATATAAGAATTATGAAAAAGAACACAAATTGATTATCGAGCATTACAAAGAAAGGACCCCGCTTTTTGAGAAAAACAATGTTGAAAGAGAAATTGAGAAAGCCCTTAAAAGAAAAGTATGGCTTCCATCCGGCGGCTATCTTTATTTTGACAAAACTGAGGCGATGTACACAATCGATGTAAATTCCGGCAGAAGCTCTTCTGAACAGGTTAAAGATGTTGAAGAAACTTTAGTAAGAATAAATCTTGAAGCAGTTGAAGAAATTTCAAGACAGCTAAGACTTAGAAACGTCGGCGGTTTGATTATTTGCGACTTTATTGACATGAGACTTAGAAAAAACCAGAGAAGAATTTTAGAAAAACTCAAAGAATGCATGAAAGATGATCCTGTCAAATGCACTATCCTTGGAATGAGCGAATTCGGATTAATCGAAATGACAAGACAGAGATCAAGAGAATCCTTAATTCAGACCATTTTTGATCCATGTCCTTACTGCTCAGGGAATGGTAATATCAAAAACTTCGAATCAACTTCTATAGAAATCGAAAGAGCCTTAAAAAAAGAGCTGCACAACTCTCAAAATAAGGATATTAAAATCACAACTCACCCAGACGTTGATAATTATTTAAAAATGACTGACAAGGAATATTTTTTTAAACTTGCATCCAATGCCAAGTGCTTATTGGAATTTAAAATTAAAGACACATTGCATTTAAACGATTTTCATTTTTTTGTTGATGGGAAAAAAATCAATGTCTAACAGTAATTTTATTAAAAGACTTCAAAATCTTTTTGAAGAAAAAAAAATATCCAAGAAGTATTTTGATAATTTATCGGATTTTTATTTTAGTTATAAAAATGCTACCAAAGAGCTAATCTCCCAAGATGATCTTGACTCAATTTTTGATACTTTGATAGACCTTTTGTTCAAGGAGATCGCCTCCCCTTTTAAATTTTTACCTTTCCATCAAAAAATTACGCACCCCTTCAATTATCAAAAATTTTCCATTGATTTTTTAAAACCTTTAGTAGATTTAGAAAAATCAAAACTGTATGGTCTTAACAATTTGGAAAAAATTAAAAAATATATAGAAAACAAAGAAAACGTAATTTTATTGGCTAACCATCAATCCGAGGTTGACCCAATGCTAATTTATATAATGCTTGAAGAAAAGTATTATGATATAGCAAAAGATGTCATTTATGTTGCAGGAGATAGAGTCACGAATGATTTTCTTGCAATTCCTTTCAGCATGGGATGCAATCTGTTATGCATTTACTCTAAAAGATATATTGATATTGACCTTTCTTTAAAACACAAAAAACAAATTCACAACAAAAAAGTTATGTCTTTAATGAGCAGTCTTTTATCGCAGGGAGGTAAAACAATTTATGTTGCACCTAGCGGGGGTAGAGACAGAAAAAATGAAAAAGGAATAATTGAAGTTGCACCATTTGATCCCCAAAGCTTGGAAATGTTTTATTTGATGTGTAAAAAATCAAAAAACAAGTCTCATTTCTTTCCTCTTGCATTATCAACTTATGATATCCTGCCGCCTCCGGAAAAAATTCAAATCGAAATGGGTGAAAAAAGAGAGGTCAACAGAGGATTTATTGCACTAAGTTTCTTAGAAGAAATAGACATGGACAATGTCCCTGGATCAGAAGATGCGAACAAAATAAATAAAAGAAAAAATAGAGCAAAATATATTCATAATATTGTAAAAGAAGAATATGCAAGAATTAGTAAGGAAAAATAAGCCGTGAAATTTTTTTTAACATATTTTTTATTATTCACATTTTCAGTTTTCAGCATATCTGCCCAGGAAAAGCAATATCAAATTATTGAAGATCAGTCAGATCTTACAATATTGAACCCTTCCCTGAAAGATCGAAAATTTTTAAAACTTAGACTTTCCAACGGTTTAAAAGTATATCTTATATCTGATAAAAAGGCTGAACAATCTGCAGCGGCAATATCAGTATTAGCCGGCTCCTGGGATGATCCGAAAGAATATCCTGGCATGGCGCATTTTTGCGAACATATGCTTTTTAAAGGTTCAAAAAAATATCCTAAGGAATCTGATTATTTTAAATTTATAATGGACAATAGCGGCACGCCAAATGCTTTTACAGCTCCTGACAGAACTGTATATATGTTTTCGATAAATCACAAAGCTTTTGATGAAGCTTTAGACAGATTATCTCATTTTTTTAAAGATCCTTTAATGGAAACCTCGCATATCGCAAAAGAACTTTATGCAGTTGACCAGGAACACTCTAAAAATCTGGAAAATGATTATCGCAGGGTTTACTCAATTTCCAAAGAAATCGGAAATCCCTCTCATCCTAATGCAAAATTCTCCACAGGAAATGCTAAAACATTAGGATCCATCCCACCATCTGAATTAAGAAAATGGTTTCAAAGCAATTATAGTGCTAATTTGATGGCTTTAACAGTCTATTCCAATCTAGAAATTGATGAAATGATCAAAATGGTCACTGAAAAATTTTCTCAAATTCCCAACATAGGAAAAGACCAGCAGAACATAAAAGAAAATCTTTTTTCTAAAAACAATCTGGGTAAAATCGTTTATGTCAAGCCGATTTCAAATCTGCAGATACTTGATTTGGAATGGGAGCTTAATGGCAAATTTTCAAATGATGATACAAAATCTTCAAAACTAATAGCCTATACTTTAAAAAGAGGACAAAAGAATTCTCTTCTTGAAGTTCTCAAAAGTGAACATCTTGCAGAAGATGTTAATATCTCTTTTGAAAAAATGGGATGCCAAAACAGTATATTTTCAATTTCCGTTAAACTTACAGACCTAGGGATAAAAAAAGTTAATGAAGTTATCAGTAGATGTTTTGAATCTCTGAATAATTTAAAATCCACAAATATCCCTTCATATTTATTTAATGAAATGCAGTCCATGGAAAGGCTCAATTATCAATATCAGGCCCATGAAGATCCTTTTGAATTTGTCTGCACCCATAGCTATAACCTTCTAGACGAGGATATTTCCACTTATCCACAAAAGACAATTTTAGCTACCAGATATAATCCAAAAACAATTTTAGACATCCTTAGTACTTTAACTTATTCTAACTGTCAGTTTTTTCTAATTGCCGATCCTGAAAAAACGAAGGTTGCAACTGACAGAAAAGAAAAATGGACTGATGCTGAATATACTATTAAAGAGCTTAATAAGGATTTATTGGCAAATCTTGCTAAAGGAAAACTGAATCAGGACATCAGATTGCCGAGTCCAAATCTTTTCATTCCAACTAATTTACAAATTGTTGCCAGCAAAGACAGTGACTCCGATGAAAAAAATCCAGCTATTGTGGTAAATGATGATTTTGGAAAAATTTATTATTTAAAAGATGATAAATACGAAACTCCGCAAATTTCCTGGCATTTTAAGATCAAAGATAAAGCTTTTGATAATGACTTGAAATCAATTGTTCTAAAAGACATCTATATAAAATCCCTAAATGAAAATTTAGCTCCAATTTTCTATTCGGCACAGGCAGCTGGATTAAATTCAAAAATATCTTCAGATAAAAACACTTTTAAGATAGAAATTTTTGGTTTTTCTGAAAAAGCACCTCTTCTGCTGGAAGAAATTTTAAAGACAATAAACAGCCTGGATATCTCCAAAGATCTTTTTGAAATTTATTACAGTTCAATTAATAAGGACTATGAAAATGAACAGAAAGTCTTACCTATTTCCCAAGCTAAGAATTATTTATCCTACATTTTAACTGAATCATCTTCTATCCCCTCAGAAAAACTTAAGGCCATCAAAAACATAACTTATAAAGATTTCATAGAATTTAAACAGAATCTCTTTAAAAACACATACGTTGAAGGATTTTTATCTGGAAATATAAACCTGAAAGACACTGAAAGCGTATGGTTTGATATCAAAGATGTTTTATGCAAAAATTCTTTCAGTCCTAAAGATCATTATAAAAATCAGATTTTTGTAATTTCTGATGATAGCGGACCTTACTTTATCCACCAGAAAATTCCTCAGCTGGGAAATGGTGTTATTTTAGCTATTGACCAAGGAAGTTTTTCTTTTAAGAACAGGGCCTGCCAAAATATATTGGCCCAAGCAATAAGAGAAGCTTTTTTTACCGAGCTGCGTTCTGAACAGAAAACCGCCTATATAGCTGTTTCAAACGATCTTGAAATAGAAAAAAGATTATTTCAGACATTTGCCGTCCAGTCAAATTCTCATGATGTTCTAGATTTGCTGTCCCGCTTTGAACTGTTTTTAGAAACATATCTAAGTCAAATAAAAGATTTGCTCCCTAAAGAGAGATTTGAAAACATTAAATCAAACATAATTGAGACTCTTTCTAATCCTTATAATAATCTTGAAGAAATGTCTTCCGTATTGAATAAATTAGCGTTCGAATATGAAGGAGATTTTTTATGGCTGGAAAAAAGAATCGAAGCTTTGAAAGCATTGTCCTATGAAGATTTTATATCTTTTGTTCAGGAAACTATTTCAAAAGAGAACAAGAAAAGATTAGCTATCCTCCAGGAAGGAAAAATTGAAAAAGAATTTAAGTATAAGGAAATAAAAGACTTAGATTACAAAAAAATTGGTTACTACCAAACCGAAGCAATAAAATAATTTTAAATATAATGTTTCCTCTGAAACAGAAATTCGATAAATTTCTTTTTCCAAAATGTTAAAAAGCTTATTATTTTGAGTTAAAAATTCAATCTTTAATCTCAAAATAAGGAAGCAAATAGTTTGAAAAAGAATATCATATTTATTTTAACGGTCTTATCTTTCCCAATAATTGCTTTTACTGAAGAAAATGTAAAAGAAAATGATGAAATAGTCACTGAACAGTCTGCAAGCGAAAATGCAGAAACATCTACTAAAGATTTACAAGAAAATCCAGAAAATGCACAAGTTGCATCTAATGAAGAAACTTCTTCTGAAGTTGCATTAAATATACCCGAAATTAATAACCTGCAAAATAATCCATTAGAAGAAACACGGGCACCAGCAACTTTTCCAATACAAACAACGCTTGGTTATAACTTTGATGGCGCGGATTCTATTGGAAAATATTTTCTTATGGCCGAAGCTACTGATGTTTTAAATAAAGATAAAGATAGAAAAATTAATTTCTTAATTAAAGTTCCTTATTTTCAGCAGACTGAGGAAGTAAATAAATTTCAAGCCTCTGTTGAAAAATTTTCTTTAAATTTTATGGACCCGTCTTTAGATGTTACATTAGGAGATTCGAAATATGATTTATCTCCTTTGACGATAAAATCTTATGAAAAACGAGGCGCTCTTCTAAAACTAAAACAGGAAAGTTTTGATTTTAATGCCCTTTATCTTCTTGGAAAAACAGAAAATAAAGACCTTGAAAAATCAGAGAATATGGCTTCAACTGTTTGTATAAAACCTAGTGATTTCATTAATTTATATGCAAATTATGTATATTCCAAATTTGAAGAGCCCTCAACAATTTCAGATAAGAAAAACAACCATGTTTATTCACTTCGCGCTACTATAAATCCTAATAAAGCTCTCAACTTAGATATCGAATCTGCCATAGCAAATTCTTTAGATGTTAAATCAGCTTTCATAAGTACGCTCAACCTAAAATCAGCAGATCCTAAGGCAAAAAGAAACTATGCACACTTCGCCAACATGGATGGGAAAATAGATAATTTTTCTTACAAATTAGCGCTGTTGCACTTAAATCCTCTATTCGTATGCGATCTTTATGATAAAGATAATAAGCTTGTTTCTGACAGATCTAAAATTGATGGATTTATTAAATTTGAAAAAAACAATTTTGGAGTCAAACTATCAGATTTTTATGAAAGAAAGAATTTGGAAAACTCTTTAAAAAAGGGCAAGGCGAAAAGAGACAATAATATGCAGCTTTCATTTAATTACCCTATTTTTAGCCTAAAGAACTCTTTAGGAATAAATAGAAGAGAAATGAAAGTTTTGACAAAACATGACGGATATAAATTAGATTCAGTAAGCTTGTCTTCATCTTATCCAATAAAAAAATTCTCTCTTGAAAATGGTTTGGAACTCGGACTTTACAAAAGCCGAGCAGAGAATTATAAAGGCAGAAATTGGAGAAATTATAAATTAACATTCAACTATAATCCCAGCACCTCTAACAGTTTCTCAATTTATACAAAACTTGGAAATCTTATCTATGAAGAAATATTTACTGACTCTATAGCTTTGGGCGCTGCTTTTAAAATAAGAGCAAATAATAATTTTGGTATGTCTTTTGCATATGAATTTTCCGATAATACAAGAAAAGCTACTCCTTTTCCAAAATCAAAATCTGTTAACTGGAAAGGTAATTATTTCAAGCAGGATTTCACATATACTCTATCAAACAATCATAAAATAGCTATCTCGTCTCATTTAAATAAACCTTTATCTGAAGATAAAGAAACAGAAGTTTTGATCACTTACAGCATACCTTTTGAAGTACCAAATATAAATAGGGCTATAAATAGAATTAGATCAGCGTTCTAATCTCTTAAGCTAGAAATAATCGCAATTCAGCTTGGATTAAACAAGGTATTAATTGATATTGAACTATCTTAAGAAAAGCCTACTTATCAAGTAGGCTTGCTTATATCTAAACCTGATCATCCTCATCATCTTCATAAGTAACCATCTTTGCATTGCTGTTATCATATCTGGTCAGCAAAATCGAATCTCCAGTTGATCCATAATCTCTGTAATCTCTGTTAAATGGAATAGAAGGTTCCTGTACATCTAAAATAATTTCTTCTTTAGGTTTTTTATGTTTATCAAAAAATGTTATTTTATATTTTCCAATACGATCGGCTGTCACTTTCTCTTTAGTTCTAAATTGATTTGAAAATTCTTCATGCTCAAGCCATTCACTCCACTCTTCTTCATCTACATCTTCCCAATCATTTCTGAACAATGACAAAATACTTTGGGCTTTAGATTTTTTATCATTTGTCTTGAATACTTTGATAGATCCAACATCTTCGGCTTTCAGCCTTTCAATTTCATAATTAAAATCCTCACCTGTTTCTACCCGACATTTTTTTCTATTTACCCAGGTTTTTAGATTATCTCGATAGAATATTGCTGAAACAGCTGCACCTAACCCCACAAATGCTGAGCCTACCAAAGAAATATCCTCGCCAGCAGCAGACTTTTTATTTTCTATTGTTATTGAGAAAGAAGTATCAGCCTCCTGTCCAAAAGGATCTGTTGCAGTAACAATTATTTCTAAAATTCCAGATTTTGTTGATTTACCTTCAAAGGTGCATGTGTCAATAATAAAATGCAGCCAATCAGGTAATGGTTTTTTATCTTTTAAAAAAGCGTTATAAGTTAATTTGTAATTATCAGGATCTGAAAAAGCATCATCATCTATTTTAAATTCTAAAAGATCCCCAACTTTTGATTTTCTATTTTTTATGCCCTTGTTTATTACCGGCGGATGAGGTTTTTTATCAGCAACTTTTATTGCAAAATCAACATAAGCCTGGGAGTAGTCATCTTTTGCAGATAAACGGATTAATGTTTTTCCTAAATTCTTTTTTTGAGGATTTCCCGAAAAAGTCCTTGATTCGGCATTAAACTTCACCCAGCTCAAAGGATTTCCATCGGGGTCTGCAGCAGAATAAGTTAAAGAAGCTTCATCTCCATCAATAAATAATTTTGAATCAAAAGTATATTTAAAACATCCTTTGACAAAGGTATTTTGATCAGGAATAGATCCATTGACTTGAATGCCGTTTTTAAAAACATCAAGCCCAAAACTGCATTTAGCACTTTTTTTGTTTTCATCTGTTGCCATGATAGTTATTTGCAATTTTCCAATGCTCTCTTCCTTAGACGGCCGCCCTTTTAGAATATTCAATACCGGATCGAATTCAAGCCATGGAGGTAATTCTTTTCCATCTTCTTGGAATGCGCTGAGAGTAAAATTCTTTGAACAAACTCCTTCAAATGTGTTTTTGGGAACCTGAAAACTATACTGGGTTCCAATATGGACACGCTGGTCACCAATAGGATGAGCTACCCAAGGATCTATATTTTGGATTGAAATTGCAAAAGAGTTAACTGCGTTTTCACCTAAATCATTTTTAACCTGCAGGCTCACCTGATAAGTTTTAGAACCATCAGAACAGGATGGGCTGCCCGATAAATGCCATTTATAGATATCAACAATATCAAGTCCATTAACATTATCTGCTACAAAGGCTTGGTCTCCTCTTAATTTAAGATCATAGCCGTTATTCATTTCAAGCATTCCCAATGATTTTACTTTATCATCCTCTGAAATATCTAAAATTTCTAAACCATCTTTTTTAATTAGATATACCTTCTTTCCAGAAACAACAGCGCTATAAACATTCGAACCGTATTCCAAAACGACAAACTGTTTGGCAGGGTTTGACACATCAGCAACTATCAATCCATGGCTTAAGGCTGTTAAATAAGCTCTTAAGTTTTTTGCAACAAAAACGCTATTGATATCTCTGATGCCTATCAAAGTCCCAAGACGCTGGAGATCCTGCGGATCGGTTATTTTTATAATATCCAACCCTACATCTTTAGAAGGAATATAAGCTTTGTCATCAAGAAGGAAAGGTTTCTGGGCGCCGTGAGAGCTGATGAGCCCTAAAACTACCGGTTTTTTTAAATCTGATACATCCAGTGCTGCAAAATCTTCATCTGCTACATAAGCTATATTGTCTCTGACCCAAACACCATTTCCGTTAGACAAAATCGAACTGAGAACAGTTGCATTTTTAGCATCCGATGCATCTGCAATCACTAGTCCCTTTTTTAAATCTGTTATATAAACTATATAATTTACCGCATCTACCCCATTAGAATCAAAAACCGGTATCATCCCCTGCAAATTAGGTTTTTTAGAAGAGATATCAACAATTCCAACACCTCGCCTATCTCCGGCAAGATAAGCTCTATTCCCTTCTACATCAATCGCACTTGCTGCGAAATTTCCCAATAAGCTAACAAGCTCCGGGGTCGCTTTGAGATTCATCCAGGTGGGCAAAGTAGCATTATTATTTACACTCAAAGATAAATCTAGAGTTAAATCAGGATTTGTCTGGGTAAAAATTGAATTAAGATCAATGTTTAAAGAAAAAGGCTGGTTCACTAGAACTTTTTGGTCAGGAACAGGATTTTTTACTACAATTTCACCTCTAGCAATCGGTAAACATGAAAGAGCAACCATTCCTATACACATTTCTTTATTGTTCGGATTCCTTAAGACGAATAAACTGCTTGCAACTAATCCGACATTGCAAAGAACATTATTCTGTCCAATTGAATTTCGGAAAAGAGCAAGTCTTCCGATAGCCGCTTTATATGGAACCATAAGGACGCCGGTTAATACTGTTGTTCCGATAAAACCTAAAACCATTTTCTCAAAAGTGCTGAGCTTTTTTTTGTTAATATTTTCAGCAATTACTTCATCAGGTCCGTACTCATAAAGCCATTTTAGATACAAGTCCAGCTTTCGATCTTTATCCGCTCCTTCAAAAGTTACTAAGGAAGATTTATTTTTATCTTTATAAAATGTCACTGAATCATCTTCAAAAATTAACAAACCTTTGTTCGTTAAGCTCTTTTTAAAAGTTTCAAATTCTTTCTGATCTTCTCCCCATGCATTTTTTATCTGATTTTCATATATGGCATATGGCCTATCAACTACAACCTGCAGGTACTTGTAAATTTTTTCTTTCAACTCTTGTTTGTCTGATGAAGAAAAAAATTGAACTTTTCCTAAAGGAGCTACCATGCCGAACTGACAGGAATCTTCTTTTTCTTCATATTCAAGCAGTATATTTCCCTCTTTTACATCAATCACAAGCTGATGGGATGTTTTTAGTTTTTCAAAAAGGAGTTCTGCTTTGGAATCTTTAGGAAATAAAGATTCAAAGACCGATGCAATCCGATAATTAATTTTACCGGCTATTTCGCTAAACTTTGCCTTAAATCCCACCACGCTGTCATTTTTAACCATCCCATTAGAGTTTTTTAAGTCACTGAAAGCTTGAAGGTCCGAGCCAATAGATTGCTGGACTGAAACAGACCCATTATTATTTGATGTTAGATGAAACTTATTTCTTATAACCGAAATACTCGACATTTATCCCCTCAACAACATGATAATTTTTATTAAGAAGTATTATAAATATTATTAATTTTATTTAAAGAATAAAAAAAAATATTAGTATTTTAATTACAGAAACTGCCAGAAAATTCCATTTTTATTTTTTTTAAATTTATTTTTATTTATCTTGGATTCGAAATGCAGACAAACTATTGGTTATTTAATTATAAAAAAAAATTCTAATATAAAAGATATTTTTTCTTTATGTTCTGAAATTCTTTAACTTTGTCAGCTTGAAATTCGATCATTTTCCAGGCAGGATATTGTTCATTGACAAGAAAATTATATATCTCTTTATTGCCGTTGACCTTGCAGAAAGTCAAAATCTTTTCTTCCGACAAGCTTTTTAATTTGTCTTTTATCATTTTCGGATATAAAGATTTGAGCATTCCTAAGATTAGATATCCGCAGGCAGATGGCCTATATTTTAATTTATCAGTTATTAATATCTTAACACCCTGACAGTTCTTATCTTTATATGGGCCGTAAAAAGGTTTGAAAAAATATGGGATAAATTTCACTCCGACAAGATTTTGAGCATTTAAACTTTTACAAAATTTTTCACCCTCTATCCAAGGCGCCCCGACGATTTTAAATGGCAGGGTATAACCTACTCCGATATTGACCAGTTTTAACTCACCGAGGATTCCTGTTGTAGCATAAAAAGCGGCAGTGCTGGCTTCCGGGATATTCGGAGAAGTCGGAATCCAGTTAAGCTCAGTATCTTCAAAGCTCATTTCCCTTTTCCAGCCCTTCATGGATATTACTTCAAGCTTGCAGTTTGTTTTATATTCAGAGTTAAAATACAATGCCAGCTCGCCTATTGTCATTCCATGACAATAAGGGACATTAACATATCCCAGAAACGATCTATATTCTTCATCTAACATAGGGCCGTCGCAGATAATACCGTTTATAGGGTTTGGTCTGTCAAAAATTATCACTTCAATATCATTTTTAGCAGCTTCTTCCATGATGTAAAATAAAGTAGTTGCATATGTATAGGATCGGCATCCGATTTCCTGGATATCGCAAATAATCACATTAACATCTTTAAGCATTTCCTTAGAGGGTCTTTTATATTTTCCGTGCAAAGATAAAACCTCAATATCTTCTCTTTTTGAATTATCTACATTCTCACCGGCATAAAAAGCGCCGTTCAACCCATGTTCGGGCGTAAAAATTTTTGTTGTTTTAAAATCCTTTGCATTTTCCAAGAAAAGATCAAAAGTAGATTTGAGGTCTTTATTAACACTTGTCTGGTTAATAAAAAGAGCTATTTTTTTATCTTTTAATTTTATTGAGGCATCGGAAGCGAAAAAAACATCTACGCCGAGCTCAACTTTTTCAATAGCACTTGCTTTTAAGGCAAATATAAACATTAAAAGAAAAAATATTTTTTTCATAAAAACCAAATTATACCGACATATTATGATATACAACGTCAACATCATCTAGATTTTCCAAATATTCAATCAGTTTGATATTAGAATCAGTATCTTCATCCGAACATTCAATTAAACTATTCGGAATCATCTCGATTGTTGCTTCACAATTAAGATTTATGCCTTCTTTAATTTTATGTAAATCTTCAACTTTAGTACTTATTGTAAAATATTCTTCATCCACCTGAAAATCTTCAGCTCCCAGTTCAGATGCCAGCATAAAAAGCTCATCTTCATTAGCATTTTTTTTCTCAACTTTGATAATTCCTTTTCTTTTGAAATTAAATGCTACGCTTCCAGGAGTTGCAAGAGTCCCTCCGCATTTATTGGTTGCAATTCGGATATCAGAAGAAATCCTATTTTTATTATCAGTCATTATTTCGACTATTAAACCTACACCGCCATATCCATAAAGCTCATACATCATTTCAAAATAATCTGCCTGTTCCTTAGATGAGGCTTTCTTGATATTTCTTTCCAAAATATCATTTGGTAAATTGGCATCTTTAGCTTTTTGAATAATAATTTTTAGCTTACTGTTGCTTTTAGGGTCGCTTCCGCCTTGTTTTACAGCAGTTATAATTTCTTTTGCAATCCTGGAAAAAAGCTTTCCCTTTTTTTTATCCGACCTTTCTTTTCTGTGTTTTATATTTGCCCATTTACTATGACCTGACATACTTCCTGCCCTTTTTTAAAAATATTTTTTCAAAAGCTAAAGCTTCTTTATAATAAGCGAACTTCTGCTCGAGTCTTTTAAACTCTTTTGTATGTATTAATCTTTGTCCATTTAAAGTTATTTTCTCTTCGCATACGCTATGTAGCATTTCATGATAGACTATATAATTTATAAAATAAAAAGGAAAATTTAAATTATCCATAAGCTTATTTATTTTTATTAATTTCAAGGTTTTATTATAAGTACCAAAAGTAAAATGAGAGAATTTTACATACTTCGGTTTTTCAAACCATGTAATATTTAAATTAAGTTTATCCTCAAAATAGAAAATATTTAAATTATCATAAATCTGTTTTAAATCAAAACATGTGCCGCAGGTTATTAATTTTTGTCTGTCCAGCTTGTGGGAATTGTCTATTTTAGAAAAGTATTCATTTGCATATGTTTTAAGGATCCTATGGGCATCTGTATGTCTTTCCGTGCAGTATTTAACAATGGCCTCATTTATTTCTTCTGGGGAATTTTCAAATAATCTATGCAAAAAAATTTTTATCTGGGATCTGTTTTTTTCTATTTTTATATAAGTAGATTTATAATCTTTAAAATTCAAAATTACTTTTAAATTTAATCTGTTTTCTAATTTAGTTTTAAGATCCATATCTTTTAGTTAAAAAACTGGTGAAAATTTATGTCAGAAAATACATTACATTAAAGTTTTTTCTGCATCAGAATTTTATTGTAATACCTGCCATCTAAATCTTTTAGAAATTTTTTATGGACGCCGTATTCCTTAAATCCCAGCCTTTCATAAAGCCTCTGAGCCGGATTTCCTTCATAAACCTCAAGATGCAGCAGCTCCAATTTAAAATCCTCTTTACCCATACGAATCAATTCTTTGATAAGCGCAGTCCCTACACCTGCTCCCCTATATTCTTTTGCTACAATTATGGCAAAAAGGCTTTGATGCGAAAGCTTTTTTAATGATTGGACATACAAGTTGGCTATACCGCAGGGAACATTATCGCAAACTGCTGTAATCACAGCTTTATATTTTGTATAGCTCATCCAGATTTTCACGGCATCTTCTATCTCAGCCTCATTGCACATCGGGAACCATCTCAAAATCTCCGGATCAGAGAGCCATTTTGTTAAATATTTAGCATCGCTTTGTTCAGACAGCCTGATTTTTAAATTTCTTACTTGAACCATATATCAAAAAGGATCCTCGCTAAATAATGATTATCATCTATTTTTATAAAATTTTCCTGTTTTGCAAATTGATTGAATTTAAATTTTTCCAGAAGAGGGATCATCGGAGAGTTTTCAAATACCTCGGTAAATATTGACTCCAGTTTAAAATAATTTTGACCAAGGTTTATTAAATTTTTCAGCATAGTTGACCCGATTCCGTGATTTCGGTATTTTTTATCCACTATCATATAAAACATACAATGATGAATAAGTTTTCTATATGGCATTAAAAATAAAGTCCCAATGGCGCATACCTTATTATCGACAACGCCCGTTAAACTTGACTTGTACCTTGAAAAATTTATCCAGTTTTTTGCACTTTCTTCGATCTCCTGACTTGTTGAAAAAGGGAACCATTTATTATTATCCGGGTCATTGAGCCAGGTCAAAAGATATTCAAAATCCTTTAATTCCGTATACCGGATATCTAATTTATCCATCATGAAAATTCCTTTAGATATGCACTAACAAAACCATCAATTTCGCCATCTAAAACAGCAGCTACATTGAAAGTTTCATATTTTGTTCTTGAGTCTTTTACCAGAGTATAGGGCTGAAAAACATAACTTCTAATCTGAGATCCCCATTCGATTTTCTTTTTTTCCCCGCCCAGTTTGTTTACCTTTTCTTCTCTTTGTGCAATTTCTATTTCATATAATTTCGATTTTAGCATTTCCATACAAGTCTGTTTATTTTGCACCTGAGATCTTTCGCTTTGACACGAAACTGCAATATTTGTAGGAATATGCGTAATCCTTACCGCAGAATCAGTAACGTTAACATGCTGTCCTCCTGCTCCTGAAGAGCGGAAGGTATCTACCCTGATATCTTGTGGTCTTATCTCGATGTCAATATTATCGTCAATAATCGGAGTTACATCAACTGAAGCAAAACTTGTATGTCTTCTCTTATTGGCATCAAAAGGAGAGATCCGGACAAGCCTATGAACCCCTTTCTCGGACTTGCAAAGACCATAAGCAAACTGCCCTTCAAACTTCATTGTGATGCTTTTTATTCCTGCAACCTCACCCATGACTTTATCGATAACAAATATTTTCCAATTGTGTCTTACCGCATATCGTTCATACATTCTGCTAAGTATCAATACCCAATCACAGGATTCAGTTCCCCCTGCTCCTGCGTTGATAGATAAGAAACAGCTTTTTTCATCCATTTCTGAAGAAAGCATTTTTTTAACTTCAAGCTCGCCTAATTTTTTTTCAAGATTTTCGATTTCAACTGTCAGTTCATTTAATAAAGTTTCATCTTTTTGAGCCGTTGCTTCATCTATGAATTCTTTAAGTGCGATAAAATTAATTTTTATTTCATCAAACGGCGAAGTCCAGGATTTAAGGGAATTAACTTTTTGAACAATTTTCTGAGCCTCGGCCTGATCATCCCAAAAACTCGGCTTGGACATCTGGCTTTCAAAAAGATTTAATTCATTTTTTTTATTATCGATGTCAAAGATACCTCTGCATATCTTCAATTCTTTTGGAGAACTCCAACATCTTTTCACTGATATTATAAACCATCTTTCCACCTTAAAAACCGGATAATTAAAAATATTATAAAATTTACGAGGCCAGCATTTCTTTTTATTAAAATGCTTTCCAAGCAGCTTTTAAACCAAAGCTTTAAATATTTTTTAAAGCTTGTTAAACATTACTCTTCGTCTTGATCTTCTACATCATCTTCAGAATGTTCCTGCTGTTCTTCTTTTTGTTTCTTTTCCCTTTCTATCTGTTTTTCAATAAACTTTTCGCACTCGCGGGTAAGAAGATCTTTTCTTTGTTCTGCCATAACAAAATTAACAGAAAAAAAACTTAATAAAGCAATTAATGAAATAAACATTTTTTTCATATAACCTCTTTTTTGATTTTTTTTGCTTTTTCAAATTTTTGGTGTTTAAAAAACCTCATAATTCATAAATTCTATTTTCCAATTATTTATATATTTAATTCAAGTAAACTTAATGCCCATCTTTTCAAAAAATCAACAAAAATTATTTTTTACAGATTTTTAACTTTTTAGAAAAATCTGCAGTTATAATGATCCGATATCTGTTTCTTAAGCCAAAAATCGTATTTTTTCATTTTTTTCAGATCTTTTTTAATCAATCAAATTTTTGTTCATTTAATTTCTTATGCATTATTTTTTTTCTTAAATTTTAAATTTATTAAAAAAAAATTTAGAAATGCCTAACTTTTCTTTACATAAATAGGTCTCAAGATATAATATCTGCTACTTTTATTATAAATTACAATAATTTTTAGGAGGTAATTAATGTCTTTAGATGCATTGAAATCAGCAGCAACAAATGCTGGAAATATTGTTTATAATAGTAGTGTTACTACTATTAAAAATCTACAAAACATTCTTAATAAAACCAGTGGCAATGTTAATGAATTAGCAAAAAAAGTAGTTTTGCTAGTTAAAGAATTCTTTCAAAATTATTTACCAAATTATTTAAATAATTCAAAAGAATATGTAAAAACAGCATATGATTTTAGCAAAAAAGGCATCCAGTATGGAATCGATTTTGCTAAAAAATATTCTTCTGTTGCAATTACCTATATCCGTGAAAACAAAAAAGCTCTAGGCATCGGATTTGCAGGGGGAGTTATTGTATCATTAGCAGTATATGGAATTTCAAGAATCTTCCAAGAAGAAGAAACTTCTATCTAATTTTTTTTAAGACAGCAAGATTTTTTTCTTGCTGTCTTAATTTTTAAAAAACACCTTCAAAACATATCCTAAAGCAATTTTTTATAAAAAAAACAATTAATTTTCAGAAATATTAAAAAAAAATATTAAAGATTTCTTTTGACTATAATATAGCTATAGAGATAAAAAAGTTAATTTAGAGAATATATTTTAGTTAAACTTACTTTCAAAGGAGAAAAAAAATATGGCTAAAAGAAAAGCACCGTCAAAGTTTATGGCACCATTAAATGTGAGCGAAGATCTTACTGCAGTGGTTGGAAAAGGACCAATGCCAAGAACTGAAGTAACAAAAAAATTATGGGCTTATATCAAAAAGAAAAAATTACAAGACCCAAAAAACCTACGCAACATTATTCCTGATGATGCTTTAGGAAAAGTTTTTGGTTCTAAAAAACCAATCAATATGTTCAAAATGACAAAATTAGTCAGTAAACATTTATCATAATTATTTATTTAGCCCGAAGATTTAATATCTTTGGGCTTTTTATTTCTATTTTATTCTTTTATTTTCAATATTGTGCTTAATAATTAATAATTTGTTATAATATATTATCTTCAAACACAGTTTTTTTAGTTTTATGAGAAAATATAAGCTAACTATTGCATATGACGGAACCAGATATTTCGGCTGGCAGATCCAGAATGAAAGAAAGACTATACAAGAAGAAATTCAACAAGCCGTAAAGATTATTTTAAAAGAAGATATTATAATAACAGCATCAGGAAGAACAGATGCCTGCGTTCATGCTATTGGACAAGTAGCTCATTTTACATATTCAAAAGACTTTGATCAAAAAAAATTTTTATATTCGCTCAATTGCCTTTTAAGTGAGGATATTAAAGTTACGGAAATTGAAGAAGTTCCAATAAGTTTTCATGCCAGATATTCTGCAACATCTAAAATTTATCAATACCACATTTCATTAGATAAGATACAAAATCCATTTACAAGATACTATTCATACACGCCTAATAAAGATCTTGATTTAACAATTATGAAAAACGCTATTACATATTTTCTTGGAACGCATGATTTTTCTTCTTTTTCAAATAAGCAATATTCCGGATGCGCAAAAAACAAACCGATTAAAACGATATTTAGAATAGATATCATAGAAAATGAAAATAAAATAATTTTGGAATTTGAGGCGGATGGTTTTTTATATAAAATGGTCAGGAACATCGTTGGAACTCTGCTGGACGTATCATCTAAAAAAATCTCCTTGGACTCCATTGAGAAAATACTAAATGCTAAAGATAGACGGAAGGCCTCGGCTCCGGCTGAACCGCAGGGTTTATTCCTTTTCAAAGTTAATTATAACAATTTATCGGGGATGTCATCAAATGTTTCAAAGTGAAATGCATCACTTGGGATCATTGCTTTGCTTTTAGGGTCTGTAATATTTCCTATCAAAACACATTGTGCAGGGGTTTGATGAAGAGCGCTAAGACCTCTTAAAGAATCTTCAAATCCAATTATTCTGTCTCCGGCTTCCCCATGTAAGCTGATTGCATGAAGATATCCATCAGGATTAGGTTTAGGGAGCAAATAATCTTCTCTTGTTATCCAATGGGGTATAGTTTTAAGTAAATGTTGTTTTGCAATGATCATATCTGTCATTGGTTTTGAGGAATTCGTAACAACACAAAGCTTTTTATTTTCCTTTTTCAAACAGTTTAATAAAGCTTCTACGCCTTTCATAAGATCTACCTTACTGGATTTTAAAAGGTCTAGATAGTTATCGTTTTTTTCTTTTTTTAAGACATTCCAGTTTGGTTCTTCTTCATACAGATTAGGGAATTTTGAATATACTCCTTCTTTAAGACTATCATCATCGAAATGAGCAACTTCGCAGAACCTTAAAAATGTCCAATCTAAATTATATCCTCTTCTTCGAAGCATATTAACGTAAGCCTGAAAATGAATAACTTCCGTATTGACCAACAGACCGTCCAAATCGAATAAGAAGAGGTTAAAATCTTTAATCCATTTCATAATTTTTCATCCATGAAAGTATACAATATATCTCATGAAGATATAATAGTTCTACTTTAAATCTTATCTAATTGTTCTTGATTCCTTCAAAAAAATAGGCTATTGATAAAATTATTAGTAAAACAAAAAAATAATTTTGCTTATTAAAAAAAAATAAAAAGGTTTATATAAAGAAATTATGGATAAAAAGAATCATATAGATATAAATTATATATTTTTTGGAATTTTTTTAGTGATCAGCATTATTATTGCCTCATTAGAAGTTCTGGAAATCAAACCCTCCCCTCTTTATCCGAAAGCATTTTTTTTAATATATGCATATGGGCAGACAATCCTGGAAATATTTATTTTAGCGCTAGCCGGCTGGTTTATTAAGAAAAAACTTCCTGGTTTTGTTTATAAAATCTTCCTAAGCCTTTTTTTCATTCTTTCTATATCCCATATTATTGATTTTGTAATGTTAAAAATAATGGATATGTCGTTTTGGGAAGGCTTGGATTTAGTTTTAGATGAAAGCTTGGAAAATTTTATAGAAATGCTTCATGCTACCGGAATACCTTTTTTTGCATGGATAATATTTGGAATCATAGCAATGTTTTTGCCTTTTATCGGACTTGGGATTTATAAAATATGCGATAAAATTTCTAAGAAAAGAAAACTACCTTTACATCATGATCATTTTATTCAGATATTTTTTTGCATTCCCCTTGCACTGCTCATATGGGATTTCAAAGCTTCTTCTACAATAAATCCAAATCTCTATGCGGGTTTATCAAGAATGTTGCCATGGAAAATAACATTTGTTCAGCCTAATATTTTAACAATTGATCAGACGATGACTTTAAAAAAACCTATGAAAGAAGAGGATGTATTAAGAATTATTGATGAAAAGAATCCACAGATCGAAAAAAAACCAAATATTTACATTTTCGTAATAGAGAGCTTGAGAAACGATTTTATTACAAAAGATATAGCCCCCAATCTATTTAAATTTAAAAATGAAAATATCAGTTTCGAAAAGTCCCTGGCCAATGCCAATGCTACTCCCATCTCGTGGTTCTCGTTATTTTATTCTGACTTTCCATATCTCTGGAAATATTACAAAGATAAGAATTGGCAATCAGGCGCAGTGGGACTGAATATTCTAAAAAAAATGGGTTATAAAATTAATGTATTCTCTTCTCCTGAACTAAAATATTATGCAATGAAGGACCTTTTATTCGGCAAAAACAATCATCTTACGAATTCTTTTAACTTATATCCGCATTATAGCCCGATTGAACCTTGCGATTCCGATAAAAACGCAATTTTTGCCATGGAAAAAGCTTTAGAAACAGATCAGAATGTATATATAGGCTTTCTTGACTCAACTCATTTTTTATATAGCTGGCCAAAAGATTTTGAAATAAAGTTTAAGCCTATTGCTGATGTTGAGTATATGAATGCTTATGCTTCCAAAGACAATATCTCACTTATAATAAACAGATATAAAAACTCTATAAATTTCGTAGATTCTCTTTTAAGCTCTTTTTTTGATAAACTAAAAGAAAAGAATCTTTGGGATGATTCGATTATTATTGTCGTTGGGGACCATGGTGAAGAATTTTATGAAGAAGGTCACCTTTTTCATGCTTCGCATTTATCTGCAGTCCAAACCAACATTCCAATTCTATTAAAAATGGGCAAAAATGATAGAGTTATCCCTAAAAGAAAGCTCATCTCCCATATGAACGTTTTTCCTAGCATCCTCGATTACATTATAGGAAAAAACCTTTATGGTGAAATTCTATCAGGTGAATCTATATATGAACCCCAGAAATTTAACTATGTCGTTACAACCAGATACAATGGATCTAGAACTCCTTATGAATTTTTCATTCACTCTGAAAATGAAAAATTAACCTTAAAATTTAAAAACAAAAAAGAAATTTTCAAGAATCAGCACTTAGAAATTTTATCTTTAAAGGATGGAGATGATAAGGAATTAAATATGCCTTCAAAAGAAAAAATCTTGGAACCCTTTGAAGGTGCTATAGATCAAATATTTAATAAATAACTATTTTAGATTTCTTAAATATGTTTCTATCTCAGCAGCATTTTGATCTTTCATATTCTCCAAGTTCGCAAAAACATCCGATATTTCTCCGACCCCGATTTTCTTAGATAAAACAGTTTTCTTGTTATCAAAAATTATTACTGTCGGCATAGATTTAATCTTATATTTCAAAGATAATCCTTCGTTTTGATCAACATTAACTTTAAGGATTTTTACTTTTTCATCTAAAACTTTGGAATGGTTCTTGATGACAGCAGCTATTTTTTTGCAAGGTCCGCACCAAGTTGCATAAAAATCGACTATTATAGGCACTTTAGAAGATGAGATTTCTTCATCAAACTGTTTCATGTTATTTATTTCAATAACTGTTCCATTTTGACCAGCTGCTGAATGATCAGCTTGCATAGCACTAGCTTTCTCAAAAACATTTTTATCCGCTAAAGCTACAAAATGAGAAGGATTAACAAAATTGCTTTCAAGATTTTTTTGACATGAAATTGCCGCTTTTGCCCCATCTCCTGCTGCAGTAATTGCCTGTTTAAATATCGGGTCTACTATATCACCTAAAGCAAATACGCCATCAACAGATGTTTTCTGAGATGAGTCAACTAAAACATAGCCGTTTTCATCCATTTTCAATTTGTTTCTAAACAGATTGGTATTAGGTTTTGAGCCTAATGCCAAAAAAACACCATCAACATCTACCCTCTTGCTCTGATTGTGTTTTTTATCAAAAACTGTTATCCCTGTAACACTTTCATTTCCCTTGATCGATGTAACTTCGGAGTTAAACAATACTTTAACATTGTCCTTGAACTCTTTTATTTTTTCTCTATCTGTTCCTTTTAGAACATCTTTTCTTACAATCACATAAACGTTTTTAGCAAGATTGGACAAATAGTTTGCTTCAGCAATAGCGCTATCTCCGCCTCCAATAATCGCAACATCTTTGTTTTTATATAAAGAGCCATCGCAGACTGCGCAATTCGATATACCCTTTCCCCAGTATTTTTTTTCTCCATCAACATTTAAATAATTTGAAGATGTCCCCATCGCAACTATGCAGGAGTTAGCCTTGATTTTTTGAATTTTTTTATCGTTGATATCTTGCAGTGTTATCACAAAAGGTCTTTGAGAAAAATCTACATCTATTACTTCTTTAGATAAAAAAACACATCCGTTTTTCTCAGCCTGATCTTTAATTTTTTCGCTTAAATCCAATCCAGATATTTTAAATTCCCCAGGCCAGTTTTCAACCATGTGGGATTGAGTTATAAGACCGCCAGGCACCTTGCCTTCGATTATAAGAGGCTCATATCCCGCCCTTGCAAGATATATTCCAGAAGTCAAGGCTCCAACGCCGCCGCCTAAAATAACTGTATTATAAATTTTTTCAGTTACAACTTCTTGATTTTTTAAGTTTGTCGGACTAGCAAAACAGATTGTCGAAACAAAAAGAAAGAAAATTGAAATAACTTTTAATATTTTATTTTTCATGAAAGTCAAACCTTTATCAAAATAGATTATAACAGTTTATAATAATATCTTAACATATTGAAGTATTGTAAAAAACAAAAAAAACAAATAACATAAATCTAAAAGAGCTTAGTTAATTAATGTTATTAAACTTCAAAAACTTTTTTATTAAATCTAAAAAATATTTTATAGATAAAATCAATAATAATTTTAATGTAAATTATATTTTTTTCTTGATTTTCTTATTATCCATCACTTTCTTAAGTTCCTTCAGGGCCACAATATCTTTTTGCATATATTCATTCATCCAAGCATTTTTTTTGACATTAATTATCATGACTTTTTATTGCTGTATAAAATTTGAATTTTTAAAAAAAGTTTTCATAAGTTTAATATTTTTTTTATTAATTTCCTATTTTGCAAATTTTATAATAATTGGACTGATGGATAAAAACATTTTATTCGGTTTAAACATATTTTTATCAGGCGGTTTAGAAAATATTTTAATTACTTTTAGGGCGATAAATCTTAACCTTCAGATGTCTGTTTTGGTATTTATAGGCTTACTAACCATTCCTTTCACAGGCGTATTATTGTATCGTTATACAAAGAAATTAAGTCAAAAAAAACCCCTTTCTCTATCTTTAAAACATCTCTTAATTAGTATAATTATTCTTTTGATTTTCCAGATAAGTCTCGGGTTGTTCTGTAAAGAAACAAATTTAAAAAACCTAAGATATATTTATAAAAATGAACAAAAGCTTCCTTTATTCTATTCATTTTTACCGAGTTTAAAAAAAGAAATAGTACTGGCAAAAAACATAAAAATTTTAAAAAGCGAAAATTCTCTTCTGGATAAAATTAACAAAATAAATTTTGAACATGTGAAAAGACCTAATATATATATATTTATTGTAGAAACCTTAAGAAAAGATTTTATCACTAAAGAAATTGCTTCAAATATTTATGACTTTGAAAAACAAAATATATCCTTTAATAAATCATATTCAGCAGCGAATGCCTCACAGATTTCTTGGTATTCAATATTTCATTCAAAACATCCAATTTTTTGGTCAGAAAACAATAAAAATTCAAAACATGGCTCTCTCCCATTAAACATTTTAAAAAAATTAGATTATAAAATTAATGTTTTTACCTCTGCGGAAATGTCTTATTTTCATATGAATAACCTCATTTTCGGTGAGAATAACTCTCTTGCTAATAGCTATAATGACTTTTCTTTAATTTCATCCGATCCATCAACCAGAGATAATATCGTAATCGATAATCTTACAAAAAAAATACTTGAAACCAAAGATAAGCAGTCAAATGTCTTTATTACATTCTTAGATTCGACCCATTCTGAGTACAGCTGGCCAAAAGACTTTGAAGCAAAATTTTCTCCTTACAGCGACAAAATAAATTATATAACTTTATCTCAGGATAAAACGAAGCTGCAGCTTGTTAAGAATAGATATAAAAATTCAATTAACTTTATCGATCATCTTTTTGGAAAATTCTTAACCTTTTTGAAAACAAATAATTTATATGATGACAGCATAATAGTTTTTACCGGAGATCATGGAGAAGAATTTTTTGAAGACGGTTCTTTATTCCATTCATCGCATTTAAATAATTACCAGATCCAGGTTCCAATAATTTTTAAACTGCTTAACCAAAATGAAAAAAGATTTGATATTTCCTCCCATATCGATATCTTTCCTACTATACTTTCACAATTAATACCGGATAAAAATTTTAATGATATTTTTGATGGAAGGTCCATTTTTGACAAAAATCACAATCCTTTCATAATTTCTGTAAATCAAAACGGCGCCCTCACGCCCAATGAATTAATAATCATAAAAGACTCATCACAGCTAAAAGGTAAATTTATATCTAAAAAAAATTTAGTTTTCAGGATAGATGAAACAATAAATATAGATGAAAGAAATATCGAAAATGAACTCCAATACTCACTTGACTCTATTTTAGAATAATTTTTTAACCTTCCGCTTTTGCTGAAATCTAAAAAAATAAAATTATGTAGAACTATTAAGCAAATATTTATTTTTTTTCGTAATTATCAATCAACAAACTATTTTTTTTAATTTTAAAATAAATTTTTATAATGACATATAATTCAAGAAACGATATATTTGGAGTCGGGAAAAAAAAAGCAATTCATTTCTGAAGGAGCCTTTATTAAACCCGAATTTTGGTCTAACATATTAAAAAGTGGGGCAAAATGGACGATCGTTTTAGCAAACTAAGATCGTTTTTATGGCCCATACATCGGCATGAACTATCAAAATTTGTGCCAATGTTGCTTCTTTTCTTTTTAATTTCTTTCAATTATCACATTTTAAAAATATTAAAAGATACCCTGATCATCACAGCGCCAAATTCTGGTGCAGAAGTAATTCCATTTTTAAAAGTTTGGGCAATTTTACCATCGGCGATACTTCTAACGTTCTTATTCACAAAGCTATCCTCTAAATTTAATCGGGAAAAAATATTTTATGTGATGATAAGCATATTTCTGGTGTTTTTTGCAATTTTCATATTTGTTCTAAATCCTAATGCGGGTTTATATCAATTAGATTCAATGTCAGATTATCTCTCATTACATATGCCCCATGGATTCAAGGGAATGATTGCAATAGTCAGGTACTGGCATTTTTCACTTTTTTATATTATGGCTGAAGCCTGGTCTACAATTATGTTATCCCTTCTTCTTTGGATTTTTGTTGTTGACGTACTCTCGATTAATGAGGCTAAAAGATATTATGCCTTTTTTGGGACTTCTAGAAACTTCGCCGGAATAGTGTCAGGACTTTTAGGTGAATATTTAGCAAATAAAGCGTTATCTAATCAGGGAGCTGTAACTGGAATCGGAAAATTCTTCGGCTGTCATACTGTTTGGGATCAAACTTTATTCATTTTCATTTCAGTCATCCTTGTATGCGGAATTTTAATAATGGGTTTATACAGATACATGCACGTAGCTATTTATCCACAAAGATATTTAATGGGCAGCGATATTCAGAATAAGGGAAAACAAAAAATATCTTTTAGAGAAAGTGTAATGTATGCATTTAAATCAAAATATGTTTTATACATTGCCTTGATAGTTTTATGTTATAACATCTTAATAAATTTCTCGGAAGTATTATGGAAATCTCAAATGAAAGAACTTTATCCAACTTCTTCTGAATATACTGCTTACACGAGCAAAATTACTTATCTAACCGGAATCATCGCCGCAACTTCATCCTTTTTCATATCAGGAAATTTAATAAGAAGACTTGGATGGAAATTCACTGCAATGGTTACACCAATTGTTCTGCTTCTAACGGGACTTGGCTTTTTCTACTTTCTTTTTTTAAAAAATCATTCTTTAAGCTCTAATCTTGCAATAACTTTTCTTGGAATCTCTCCACTTGCCTTAGCCGTATTTTTCGGATCTCTTCAAAATATTTTTTCAAGGGCTTTGAAATATACAATATTTGATGATACAAAAGAAATGGCCTTTATTCCTCTTACTCCTCAAGAAAAGCTAAAAGGCAAATCTGTAATTGATGGAATTGGATCTAGACTGGGAAAATCCGGCAGCTCCTTGATGATGCAGATACTGCTTATGGTTTTTGCATCTCCTATAGGTGCATCTCCATATATCTTTGTCATATTCATTTTAACTGTTCCTGTTTGGATAATGGCAATAAACAGAGTTTCTAAAACCTTTGAAGAAAAAGCAAATGTTAAAGAAGAAAAGCTGGAAACAGAAACTACTTATTCTTAAACAACTTTATTTTTTGATTTTAATATTTCCTATTTCACAAAAAATTAATAAAATATCTTTTTTATATTTGCAACACTGCCAATTTTTAATTTCTATAGAAACCTAAAAAACATCAATTTTTCTTTTTATGCTGGATGATACCAGCCAAATCAATCGATAAAAAAATTACAATTCATTTATTATTAGCTGATTACATTTTTGGGATCTTAAAATATAAATTTTCTAATTACCAAATTGGTAGATATTGGTAGAAGATTGGTAGAAGATTTTTCCTTATTTTTCAAAAAAAGAATCTCATAAAATGTAAATTAAATTCTTTAATTATCCAAAGCCATTCTTTGATAAAACTTTAATTTATTTTTTAAGTTTTTCTTTAATTCTTCACCTAAAATTTTTGAAGCCTCAGGATCTATTTTTTTTAGATAATCATATCTAACTTGATTTTCTAAAAATTTCTCTAAATCCATGCTCGGCTCTTTTGAATCTAAAATAAAAGGATTTTTGTTTTCTTCTTTCAGCCTTGGATCGAATCGATAATTAATCCAATATCCTGATTTAACAGCTTCTTCCTCTTCCTTCTGAGATCCGCTCATGCCACATTTTAGTCCATGTCCTATGCAGGATGCATAAGCAATTATTATAGAAGGTCCCTTGTGACTTTCTGCTTCCTTAAAAGCTCTTAAAGCGCCAATTTTATCGGCTCCCATTGAGATGGATGCAACATAAGTGTTGCCATAAGACATCGCCATCAAGCCCAAATCTTTTTTCTGGGTCCTTTTGCCAGTTGCTGCAAATTTAGCAATAGCTCCAAGAGGAGTTGATTTGGATGACTGCATTCCGGTATTAGAATAAAATTCTGTATCCAACACCAATATATTTACATCCTGGTTCATAGCAATAACATGATCTAAACCGCCAAAACCTATGTCATATGCCCATCCATCGCCGCCGACAATCCAGATTGAAGACTTTACAAGCAAATCCTGAGAATTGTATATGTAGCTGAGGTTTGGAGATTTGTCTTTTTCCTTTTCCAATATAGGTTTTATAGATTCAAAAAGCTCTTGTGTTTTTTCACCTTCATTGAAATTTTCAAGCCATGTTTTAAACAAGTCTTTGAGACTAGCTTCAATATCATCATCGATAGCTTTTTCAACATAAGACCTTAATTTTTCTCTTCTATAGTTCTGACCCAAGTACATACCAAATCCAAATTCAGCATTGTCTTCAAACAACGAATTGGCCCATGCAGGACCATATCCTTTTTGATTTGTAGTATATGGAAAAGAAGGAACTGAAGCTCCCCAGATCGATGAACAGCCAGTTGCATTGGCAACAATCATCCTGTCACCAAAAAGCTGTGTTAAAATTTTTACATAAGGGGTTTCTCCACAACCTGCGCAGGCTCCGGAAAATTCAAAAAGAGGTTTCTTAAACTGAGAACCTTTTAAAGTGAATTTACTCATCTCTCCCGTTCTTTCAGGCAGTTTAATCAGATAATCCCAGATCTTTGACATATTATCCTTAACATCATCAAAGGGTTTCATTGCCAAAGCTTTACCTTTTGGTGAAGGACAGACATTTACACAATTTTCACATCCTGTGCAGTCATAAGGTGTAATAGCTATACAAAAAAATAGATTTTCCATTCCCTTGCCTAAAGGTTTAATTACTTTTAAGCCAAGAGGAGCATTATCAACTTCTTCTTTTGTTAGTAAAAACGGTCTGATCGCCGCATGCGGACAAACAAAAGAACATTGATTGCATTGGATGCATTTGTCTTCAAGC
This sequence comes from Parachlamydiales bacterium, assembly GCA_041661445.1. Classification (GTDB taxonomy): domain Bacteria; phylum Chlamydiota; class Chlamydiia; order Chlamydiales; family SM23-39; genus JBAZUK01. The sequence continues at coordinate 265,075 of JBAZUK010000001.1, read as the reverse complement.
CAGGTGGAAACATGTGTCGCAAGACCTCTTTTTTCATAAGCAGCACTGCCCAAAGGAAAAGATCCTCCGGGAGTAAATGAACTAACTGGAATACTATCTCCTTCCTGAACATTCATAACATCCGCAATTTTTCTAATAAATTCCGGTTTGGAAAGGTCTATCTGTTTTTCTTTTAAAGCAGCATCCTTCCATGTTGGAGAATATTTAACTTCGATCAAATTATTTAATGCTGAATCAACCGCATCTTTATTCATATTAACGACGCTCTGACCCTTTTTACCGTAACTTTTTTCAATAGCTTCTTTTAATAATTTTATTGCCGCTTCTATTGGTAATATATTGGCCAGCTTGAAAAAAACTGTCTGCATTATCATATTTATTCTCATGCCAAGACCTAATTTTTCTGCAATCTCATGAGCATGTATTATGTAAAACCTTATATTCTTTTGAGCTATTTCCCTTTTCATCTCAGCGGGAAGCTTTTCTTCTAATTCATCTATTGTAAAAGGACAATTTAATACAAATGTTCCTCCATTTTTAATTCCTTTCAAAACATCGTATTTATAAATATATGAAGGATGGTGACAGGCAATATAATCAGCTTCAATTATCTGATAGGTGGATTTAATAGGAGAGCTGCCGAAACGCAAATGTGAGATAGTAAGACCTGATGTTTTTTTAGAATCATATGCAAAATAACCTTGTACATATTTGTCAGTATTATCCCCGATAATTTTAATAGCATCTTTATTGGCCCCAATAGTTCCATCTCCTCCAACTCCCCAGAATTTACAGCGGATAGTATCTTTATGTTCAGTGATAATTTCTTTTTCAACATCTAGCGAAGTGTGAGTTAAATCGTCTACAATACCGACTGTAAAATTGTTCTTAGGAACTTTTTTATTTAAGTTGTCATAAACAGCTTTTGCACATGATGGAGTAAATTCTTTAGAACCAAGTCCGAATCTTCCTCCGACAATTATTTTATCACTTCCTTTAAAACACGAACAAACATCAAGATAAAGAGGCTCACCGATCGATCCATTCTCTTTTGTTCTGTCAAGGACAGCAATTTTCTTTACAGTTTCTGGAACAGTTTTTAAAAAGTGTTCTTTTGAAAATGGTCTATAAAGCCTGACTTTAACAAGACCTACTTTTTCGCCTTTGTTATTTAAATAACCAATACTCTCTTCTATAGTTTCAGCAGCTGACCCCATTACAACAATTATTCTTTCTGCTTGAGGATCTCCCACATAATCAAAAAGATTGTATCTTCTGTTGGTGATTGAATAAACTTTATCCATCTGCTCTTCAACTATTGAAGGCACTTTTAAATAATAAGGATTTAGAGCTTCTAATTCCTGAAAATAAATATCAGGATTCTGCGCAGTTCCCTTGATGTATGGCTTATGGGGATTTAAAGCTCTTTTTCTAAAATTTTCTATCGCTTCATAATCTACAATTTTTTTTATATCTTCATAATCAATTAGATCTATCTTCTGTATTTCATGCGATGTTCTAAATCCATCAAAAAAATGTAAAAAAGGCAGGGATGCCTTATTGGCAGACAAATGCGCAACTAAAGCAAGATCCATGACCTCTTGAACCGATGATGAACAGAGCATGCAAAAACCGCTGGCCCTGGTTGCCATAACATCTTGATGGTCCCCAAAAATTGAAAGACCTTGAGAAGCTAAGGCTCTTGCTGTAACGTGTATCACGCATGGCAGTAACTCCCCCGCTATTTTATACATATTGGGGATCATAAGTAGAAGACCTTGAGAGGCTGTAAAAGTAGATCCTAAAGCGCCTGTTGATAAAATACCGTGCAAGGCACCCGCTGCTCCGGCCTCTGATTGCATTTCTACGACCTGGACTTTTTTATCTAAAATATTTTTTTTATCTTTTGAGGCCCATTCATCTATAAGTTCGGCCATAGTAGTCGAGGGAGTAATTGGATAAATGCTGCACACTTCAGATAAAGCATATGCAATATGAGCCGCTGCTGTATTACCGTCTATTGATTTTTTATTTCTAGCCATTTTGTCTCCTTAAAATCTACTATGGATTTACATTACATTTTAATCGAATATCGAAAAAAACACCAAAAACAAATCATTGATTTAAAAAAAATATTATTCTTTCTTTAGAAATTATTTTTTATTTTTTTTAAAAAAATCACTTTTTATCTAATATAAAAAAAATTATCCATCATTTTTTTATATATTATTTTTATAATTATCATTTTTAATTTAATTGAAAAAATCTATTTCTATTCTTATTATTTCTAGCATAAATCTTGGAGCACTTATGTCAACAATATTTTTAACAAAAGCGCATGAATACACAAGCCGATCTATTGAAGAAATTAATAATAAAAAATATTTTCAGTCTTGGGTTGATACCTTGCCTGCCAGAGCTTATTATTTAGCTGATGTAATCGCAAATATCTGCTGCACTCCATTTACTTTATTGAAAACTGCTTATTATTCAATAGAAGCGGGTTACACATGGGGATATGAAGCTAAAAATTTTAATCAGGCTCTTGAAAATCTTTATAACAATGTAAATAACACAATTAGCAGCAGCATCGGAATAGTATTTACTTCCAAAGGAAAAGAGCTAAATAAAAAAAATAACATAAAAAGTTTAGCCTATCTGATTTTATTGATAGGTTCTATTGCAATAGGAATTTTTACTTATAAAAACAATTTAAAAAACGAGGATAACATACAAAGACTTCTTTCACTTGCCTTTTCAATAGGGTCAATTGCGATAGGCCTATTTGCTTACAAATCCGAGGGTTTATATTATTATTACAACATATCAAATGGAACCTGGGAACCTTATTTCTATTTGGATGTAGCGAAAATTATAGAAAAATAATTTTTTATTCGGATTTTTTCTATAATCTAAACTTTTTTTGTTCCATTCATGGGAATCTTTATTTTCTGGTCTTTAAGCTTTTTCAGCTCGGTTAAAAAATCAATAGAATAAACATTCATATCATTGTATGTTCTATAAAAAAGTTTTAGATTTGACAGATCTTTAACTGAAATCCATTGAGTATATTCTAGATCTTTTCTATCTTTTGCCGGTCTAATAAGTCCATATGGGATATCCACAACATTTAAAATATGAAAAGCCAAATTGGTATTTTCCAAAGCATTTTTAGCAGGTTTTGCAAAACTCTTAATATAAGCGATTTTAACAAAACGTGAAGGTGAAGTCCAATCTCCTGGCATCCCTAAAAGGCCTGTTCCCTGCTCATCTGGAGTAATTATAGTCCCGTTAACTTGGACCGCATCCCGGTTATAGGCAGATAAATGAATATAATTTCCTAAATTTTTCATTTGCCAATCTAATTTTGGGCTGTTTGTCAATACTCCGACAGGGTTATCAATAACTTCCATTTTTCCATCAATAAATTCTAAAGCTATGCTTTTGCCGGCTTTATCATGAAAAGCAAAATGCATTTTGGGAACATTTTGAGCCTGATTAATATAATGAACCCAAAAATTAACTTTTTTCAAACCTTCTTTAACTTCATCAACGTTTGCAAAAGAACCTAAAATCCAATTACTGATATCTTCGAGAGCGAGAGTATTTTCATTCTTTGTAATATTTGCCGGGTATTTCGAATCTGCGAACCAAAGGGCATCCATTGATAGACCTTTTTCGTTCATTCCATCTACCAAAAGTTCCGAATTTAAAATAGTAATACCTATATAAGCATATTTTGATGTCCAGCTCATCCCCTTTTCGTTATTTTCTAACTGGCTGATTTTCTTTTGATTTTTAGGAACTATTACTATTTCATAATCAAGAGGGAGCCTGCAGTCCATTGACCTGCCGATAACTATGTTTTTTTCTTCATCCACTAAAATAAAATCCGTACAAGCATACGCAAAGTTGAAAAGAAACAAGGCTGATATCAAAATGTATCTTTTAATCTTCATGAAAATAACTCCTAAATATCTTTATAATAAAAAAAATCAGCTTCTGCATTAGAAAACATTAAATATTTATAAAAAAAAGAATAAGTCTAAAAATTTTATTTTCTCAAGCTAAGCAGCTAATAGCTTCTCATATTATGCAGAAAAAATTAGAAAAAACAAAGAAAATATCCCTTTTGAACCTGCGTTTTTTTAAGATTAAATAAATTACTTTAATAAAAAAATTAATTCATCACATGCCGCGGCGTGATTATTTTTAAGGATTTTGGAAAAACTTTAAAATCCATCTGACCCTCAAAATGATGCGGTTCCCCATCTAAATGAGCAAGAGTATTATAATTTTTTACCATTAAAGTCTTACATTTAATGGTTTCATAATATTTTGATTTATGAATTGAACCGTTTTTTAACTTTAGAATTATATCCAAGATTGCATAAAACGGCGGATATTTCAAAATTGCTATCTGCAAATGCCCGTCATCAATTTTTGCAAGCGGCGCTATTTTTATATCATTTCCATATTGTGTGCTTTTAGCAAAACTTAATAAAAATCCTTCTTTGTTTATACTATCTCCATCAATAATCAATTCAAAATTATTTGATTTATATTTAAAAAATTCCAATAAAACCAGTTTTGCATAAGATAAAAAACCTCTTTTTTTCATATTAGCAAATTTCCCTGCTATATGAGCATCAAAGCCTATCCCAGCAATTCCTAAGAAAAATTTATCATTTACATTTACGGTATCTATTATAGAAAACGTCGATCTATTGATCAATTTTAATGCAAGAATAGGATCTTTGGGGATTTTTAAATGGTTAGCCACCCCATTGCCCGAACCACATGGAATTATTCCTAAAATCGATGTCGTATTTATTAAACCTTTAGCAACTTCATTAATTGTTCCATCTCCACCAACTCCAACAATTATATTATAACCTAATTCTACCGCTTTAGCGCTTAAAGAGGTTGCATGATTAGGGCCATGCGTATATTCAATTTCATAATGATATTTCGAAACATCTACAAAACGATGAATCAATTTCTCAATATTTTTTTTATTGGAAGTGCCTGATTTTGGATTTATTATAAAATAAATCTTCTCTTTTATGCTTGGTTCTATATCAATAACCCCTGACAAGAAAATATCTTATATTTTTTATTTACATTATAAAAAAACCATTAATATAGAAAGATTAATTTGAAAACTTGTACTTATTCATTGAATTTCATGATTTTTTTTAAGAAACCAAGTTACTTAAAAAAACAGAATCTAAGCACGATTAATTAGCTGAGAAAAATTTCTTTATTATCTATATTCAGATAACAAATGCTTCAATCTTTCAGTCATAGAATATTTGGACTGATCATCATATTTTGAACGAACGGAATGATCCCAGACAGTATTAGGCCAAGCAGGATCATTTAAATATCTTGCAATCACGTGAATGTGCAATTGGGATGTTTTATTTCCAATTGCAGCAATATTAATCTGCGTAGGATTAAATTCTTTCCACATCATTCTCTGCACAAAATCTAATTCTTTAATCAACTGGATTTGATCGGAAAACGATAAATCTATTGTTCTGGAAATATTCGGTTTACGCGGTACAAGCATAAGCCAAGGATAATTCTTTTCATCTTCCAATAAAACTAAACAAAGCGGAAGATCTGTTATATATATCTTTTTAGCTAGATTTGCATGAAGTGTAAATGTCATCAAGATAGCCTCTTTATAAAATAATCCGAAAAATCCTCAACAGCAAGACCTTCTAATGATCTTTTTAATCCATTTCGATCTGCCATAATACCTGTTTGAGTTATTAAAGCAGAGGGCATGTTAAAGCGCCCAGCTACGCGGATATCGATTTCCGGCGTATCGCCCACCATCAGAATTTCTTCAGGTTTTTTAATATCGCAGCTTATGAAATTATTCATAGCCTGATTGTACGCCTCGGCAATATGGTTTGCCTGTATAAAATACCTGCCCCGCCCATTTTTTCATACATTAAAGCAATACTTCCCTGTCTTACCATAGCTCTAGAATGTTTTTTTACCTTCGTAGGCAAACAGATCCGGTTTAGGGCAAACCATCGACAATTTTTGATTTTTTCTAATTCTTCTCTGAAAACTTCCGGATTTACTTGATCTTCGCCTAGAGGTCGGTTAAAATGTGAAATTGTTTAGATATATTATTATATGGTAAAATCAAATTATAAAAAAGTTAGTAAGAAATTAAAAGATAGCAATGCAAAATGATAACAATCATATCAAATCCAAGCGACAACTAACAACCTACTACTCTCTGTGTACCGAATACTACGACCTCGACAAACCAAATCCTCCAGAAGATGCATTTGCGTTCTATGCTAAGTATGCACAAAACGCATCAGGTCCTATCTTAGAACCAATGTGTGGTACTGGCAGATTTCTTTTACCCCTTTTAGAAATGGGCTTTGATATTGCGGGTTTTGATGCCAGTCAGTTCATGCTAAATGAGCTAAATAAAAAATCATCTCGCTTGGGTATAAAACCTCTAGTCTGGCAAGGTTTTTTTCAAGACCTCGATAACAGTATCAAGTATAATCTTATCTTTATTCCAAGTGGATCCTTTGGCCTCATCACTAATTTGGAAGAAGTAAAGACAATTCTGAAGATAGCATATAACCACCTTTCACAGGATGGTATATTTGTTTTTGAGGCAGAAACAACATCGTCAGAACCACCTTTATGCAATATATGGAATGGAAAGATCCAAGAGAGACCTGATGGAAAAATAATAATGCTTAACACGTTAACACTTCCTCTTCAAAATAACATTATTACAACCTTCTGCAAATATGAACTGATAGATGAGCATACAATTATTCAAACAGAAATTGAGAAACTTCAAGTAAGGGTATACAAACCAAATGAACTATGCTCGCTAATTAAAGAAGCTGGCTTTAAATCTGTGCAGATGATTAAGACCTTTGTCTCAGGAGCTAAACCTAATACGGATGATAAGGTAATAGTCTATGAATGCAGAAAATAATGAAAACACCTCTAACGATCTAGGAATTAGATTTATAGATACATTGTCAAAGGATCTCCAAAACAAAAGAGAACAAGGACACATCAAGCATGAAATAAGCAAGGGAATCGTTTGCAATTACAAGAAATTCTTCATTTTAATTGAGAACAAAGACCATGAAGTCGTTGGAGTTTTAGAAGCTTATACAGCATTTGCAGAAATTTATGTCGAAGATCTGTGGGTCGATGAAAAATATCGTGGTCAAGGCTATGGTACAAAACTAATAAGAGCATTAGAAATACATTTTCAAGGAAAAGGCTATAATAACATCAATCTTGTGACCTCTGATTTTGCTGCTCCCGAGTTCTATAAAAAATGCGGGTTCGAAGTAGAATTTGTACGCAAAAACAATTTCAATCCACAATTAACCAAAACCTTCTTTATTAAATATTTTGATAACAAGACACAAACTCAAGGTATTTTAAGAGATTCTTCTACCGATAAAAGTGAAACCTCTTAACTTACCAGCAAATCTATTGTTTATACAGAAGAGTCTCTAACAAAAGAACTGGAAGAACAAATCTACCAGGGCTTCAGTCAACATGCCGTACAAACAGTTGGTCACGACGGCAAAATGGCCAGTTATGCCTTTGTCGCTCGTCTGCATGATAAGACTATCGGAGCTGTTGTTGTTAAAACATTTTGGGGAGCTATCTGTGGGTTGCAGAAGAATAATAAAAAAATTGATATCCTACAAAGTGGAGAAACTAATTTTATAAAATACTGTCGTTATGGCATTCCTCTTTTAGAAAACCTGCATAACTTCTATGATCAAGCATCTATAGCAATCAAACAGAAACTTCTTGATTCGATATTCCCCGCAAAACTGCATTTTAGAGACGAAAGTTATCGAACCACCCCATTGAATCCTGCACTAGATCTTATCCTTCAGAAAAACAATAACTTAGAAAATAAAAAAACCGGACAAGACATCTTTGTAGAGACTTTGTCCGGTGAAATGCCGATGACTGGACTCGAACCAGCACTCTGCAAGCAGAAGCAGATTTTGAATCTACCGCGTCTACCAACTTCGCCACATCGGCATAATAAAGGATCTATTTTGCAAAAAAAAATCTTTTTTTTCTATTGTAAATAAGATTTATTTGCTTTTTCCAAATTACAAACAACTCTTTCACCGGTAATTCTATCCCACAATACTTCTATTGAAATGTATGGATAAGGATGACGGTTATCAAAATCTCTTTTTTGATTATGCTTGCATAAACTTATAGAAATTTCTTTATTTTTCCAAGAAGACCCGTCTTCATTTTTTTTGAAAATATAAGAGGTTTCGCTGCTTTTATATTTTGAAGATTTTCCATAAAATTCAAGAATGATATCAATAATTTTTTCCGGTTTTTGTTCATAACCTAAAACATAAAAATCAACCTCGGCTCCAATCATATGCTTAGAATTTTTTGAATCTCCTGATATGTCCGCATAAGTATTATGCTTTGGACAGCGCGATCCGCAAGTAATAACTACTTTTTTGTTTACCTTTTGCTGGATATAATTTAAGACATCAATCAAAACGGTGTATACACCCTCTTTGCCGTGAACTAAAGGAAGAGAATGTTTTGAGATGCCATCGCAATCAGTATAAAGTTTAGTTTTATCAGAAACATCGATCCTTTCCGGATTTAAATGATTCCCCTTACACCTGAAGAACTCTTTAGTTATTTTAGAAAACAGTGATTTTTCAGTTTCAAAAGGATATACAGGGGAGTTTTTTTGAAAACAATCATATTCAAAAAAAACATCATTATTTAATCTTGTTATCTCTTCTACCTTCAGTTTTTTTTTCTTTGTGTTTTCCAAAGAAGAACAGGATATTAATATTATCAAAGGAAATAATAAAATTCTTTTCAACGACATAAAAAGCTCTGATTTTCTTGTTTTTACTTACTATTTTTTCATTTGCTTTAGAAAAAAACCAGCTGATTCTTTTAATTTTTTGTAAATTAACTCTTCTTTATAAAACTTATTAAGCGTGTGGCTGGCATTCAATAAAAAAAACTGGTACGCATCTTCTTTGAAAAGGTCTTCTTTGGCCAGAATTGCTTTATATTCAGGTTTATTTTTGATTATATCGCTTAAAAGAGAAATAGTATTTTCAAAACTTTTTTTAAGATTTTTTTTCAAATCGTCATATTGATTTTTGGGATTTATTATCTTATTTTGCTCCATCAAAACATGCAAATGCGATGCTAAATCAAATTGCTTATTTAAATATTTTTTTTCAATTTCATCGATACACATATCCGTAAATGCATCAATTTTTAATCCATATTTAGTAGCATTTAAAAATTTTTTGTTTTTATTGCTTTTAGCAAAATAATTAAACCAGAACCTTTCTATCTGCCAGTTCAAATTAGAATTTACGAAACTTCCATTTTTATCCTTAATGCGAACAATATTTTGTTTTATCTCTTCATCTTTTTGAATGGTATTATTATTTTCGATTATATCTAAAGCATAAAGCTTATCTTCAGAATAAGCTAAATCAACGCCGTCTAATATTATTGGATTGCATCCGAAAAGTTTGGCTATCCTGATGCAAATAGTCGTAACGGATAAAGCTTTTTCTTCCAATTTATTAAATAAATACTTATCGGGAATATTTAACTGCTTATCTAGCCAAATTTCAAAAAAACTGCAGGCTGCTGCTTTTATATAGCCCAAAGGTCCGTTTAAAGTCTGAAAAACTCCTCTATTTACCCTTGTCGAATAAATTATGGGTATCTGAAAAGCTAGACTATCTTTTATTCTTATGTATTCATCAAAATTAGGATCTACTACAACTCCCATATGAGGCAAGATTCCTGCCTGGGTAAGACAGGTAATAGAAGACCCGCCTGCTATAATCAACGCCTTGTTTTGTAATGTTTTAAGCTTATCCAAAGAATATTTTAATGAAGGTCCGGCTCCTGTAATAATTGCAGGGACATCCTTGAATTTGTTCTTTAATCTATTAATCAAAAAAGATTTATGGAGTTTTTCAAAATTTGAATAAAAATTTTTAAAAATTTTAAAAGAATTTAAACTATCCTGATTGGAAAAAAAAGAAATTAAATTATTTTGAATGATTTCATTTTTGATTTTTTCATATTTTCGGTTTTTTCCTACAAATGTCAAAACATCTATTTTTTTTGTTGTAGTGCTAGACGTAATTTGATCTACAGCTTCTTTAATGTTTTTTAAAAAAACAAAATTGACTTTTTCATTTTTTAATAGATCGTAGGACTCTTTTGAATGAAAAAAACAAATTAAGTCATCCAAACAATCTTCTAGGATAAATAATTTTGAACTCTTTTTTTTTAACCAGCATTTTATATCAGAAAAAGTTTTATCGAACCTGCATTTATAAATAACTAAAGTTTCAAGATCATTAATGTTTATATAGTTTTTTTCTTCAGAAAAAAAAATACTGTTTTTCAGAACTTTCTGATTCGAAAGCGATAACATATAAATAAAAGGAAATCTTTTAGATAATAAATCCAAATTTTTATAATAATATTTCATAATTCAAATTTTTTTTCATCAACCAGAACTTCATTTTCATCAAAAATATTATCCTGTGTTTTTTTCCCGTTATCAAAAATTAAAAATCTTTTCATTTTTGAATCTTCATAAAACAGCTTGACTTCTCCATGCAAAGTACCCTTTTTATAATTCATTAGGGTTTTTATCTGACCATTCTCATAATAATAGGTTTGCATCCCATCCATCAAATCTTCATTGTAACAGAGAACAGAATATGGTTTTTTCGATAGATAATACTGATATGTCCTGCCATATCTTTTTCCAAGGTAAAACCAGCTGCTTGATAGTACGTCATGATCTTTTGAATAATATATAGAAGAACCATGCAAACTGTTTTTATGGTAATGCAGCTCCGCTAAAATTTTTTTATCATCGTAATATAATATCTGTTTTTTCATTGGAAGATCTGAAGTCAGATTAATGTTTAAATCAGGATCGGCGATAATTAAAATATTATCCTTAAATTCATATATGGGTTTCATAAGAATTTCTCCATAATTTTAAGATGCTCAGAGATAATATTTTTAAAAAATATTAATTTATTAATTAAAATATGCACTTCATCATCTTCAACATTTCTTAAAATCACATGTTTCCATATTTGCCAAAAAGGATCGAGCAAATGTGTATAAAAAACTTCTTTTTGGAATCTGAGCAGGCTGCTATCAATCTCTAAAGATGGATTTTCATTTAACATAATATCACATAGATCATTACAATTTTTAAGACTGTCATTAATAATTTTTAAAACCTGAATAACTTTCTCTTTTTCCAGCTTAATTTTTTTTTCATTATTATAAACTGATTTCACATATCCATCCAGATCGCATGAATTCTTACAGATATCGATTAGATCCAAAAGCTTAATATCAGCAATATTTTCAATCTTAAGCCCCCCTTCGGTTGCATTAAGAAACTTAGTTCTTGGATTATTCAAAGCAAATTCTTCTATCCATTTTTTTGCAACAATCCAGTCTTTTTGGGTAAAAACGGTATTATTATTTATATCTTTTACCTGATGTAGTTGATAGGAATCCTTTTCTTTCGTAACGCCTTTTGAATATTTCTTTTTTTTAAATGATAGATCGAGCCCCACAAAAGTAATTGGATTACATCCCATCAGCTGAGCTATTCTAATCAAAAAAGTAGTGACATTCCAACCAGTTTCATAACTTGGCTGGGTTAAATCTAATTTATCATAAATCCAGCTCTCTAAAGGAAATGAACTGCAGGGAGGAAAAAGAACTTTGTTTGCCTGAACTAAAGATAGATTGTTATGGTTAACTCTATTTTGATAAAAAAATAGATTTTCAAAAAAATGATTATTTTTAAATCTTTTAAAAAAAAGGCCCTGGTCTACATGCGCAGAAAAATGAAATCTAATATTTTTTTTTGAAAAAACATTTATTGCGGACCCTCCGGCAAAAATTAATGCCTTGTCATACATATCATCTAATAAGTGAATATTTTTATCTAACGAAGGTCCAGCTCCCACAATTACCGCAGGAATATTCTTGAATCGATCTTTAAGATTCTCAAATAATATAAAGCTGCTAGTTTTAAATAAATTGTTATAGACATTTTCAAAAATACTTATTCCGAAATCGCTATAAACATAAGATGTTACGTTTGCTCCAATATGATATTCATTCAACAAATCTGATATTTCCTGAAATTTTTGATCTCTTTTTTCACTGGAAAATTTTGCAATTTTGAGATTTAAATAGACACCTTCCCAGGCTATCTCTAAGAGTTTCTTATAAGGTTTTTCTAAGAAAATAGTTTTAACGTTTTTATTGTTAAAATCTAAATCTATCGTTTTTTTTATTTTTTTAAATTTTTTTTCATCATCTTCTACAAAAAATAGTTTTCTTTGATCATTTTCTTTAAGCCAGTCTTTTAAAAATAAGTTATGTTTCGAATCTACGTCTCCATAGATACACATGAGATCTATATTGAATAAATCTTCTAAAAGAATTTCTTCATTTTTCATTTTTCACACTGCGAATTAATTGAGTATAATCCGGTAAATAATCTAGTGAATCATATCTTTGGTCTTTTAAATTATACCAGAAAGTAACGATCTTATATTTATTGGCAATAGCAACAAAAAAAGCTTCAACAAAATGATTATATCCCAGAACCTGATCAATAGTTTTTTTAGTAAGGGAGCAGGCTTTGCATTCGATCATTAATAAGGGATAAATTAAATAGTTGGGATGAATATTTTTAGCAAAACAAATAATATCCGCTCTTCTCTTGTTAATTTTGAACTCTTTATTTTGCAAGTGAGGCAGAGTTGATAAATCTTTTTCTACAGCAAGCAAGCCTGATGGATAATGAAGCTTATCAATCATATGATTGATAAGCTTTTGTCTAACAATCTCTTCCGGCAGTTTTGTTATAAAAGTTTTTCTAATCGGATCGTAAAGCTTGTCATTAGCCTTCAACTTCAACAATACCTAAATTTTCATCTTTTCTTTTATAAATTACTTTTAATTTCTGGTCTTCTTCGCTTTTGTATATCAGAAAATCTTCACCTGATAATTCCAACTTCATTATAGCCTCTTCTTGTGTTAATAATTTTAAAGGCATTTCTTCTTTTGATACAACCTGAGGCATTTTATAATTCTCAAGATCTTCTCTTAAGTTCTCTTCTTCAATATCGTCATTGATATCTTCAACTTCATCTATCGGTCTTAAAACATGCACTTTCATATCAATCGAGGTTAGATCTTTATTTCTATGGCTTTGCAGTTTATTTTTATATTTTAGTATCAATTTGTACAATTTGTCGAATGCGCCGTCTATAGCAGCATATAAATCAGTTGTTGTTGCATGAACCTGGATGCGATAATGATAAAATTTTAAAACAATGGATACACTATGAGCCAGTTTCTGAACTTCCAGTATCACAATTATTTCTAAAATATTATTTGTAAATCTTTGAATTTTAGAAATCTTTTCTAAAACATAATTCTGCATAGCCTTTGTTACCTGAAGATTTTTACCAGTAATTTCTACCTGATATCCTTCAGCAGCAAATTTTGATTTATCAACCATATAAAACTCCTTATGATCCTTTCCCTATTACTTTTTAATCGTACTAAAAAACTTCGTAAAAAAATAACATACTCAAAAATGAATTATATGAAAATAAAATTAAAAAAACATCAAAATCAAAATTTGTTTTCAAAGCAAATATCTAAAAACTGCTAAATCCCAAACCTAATCTGAATATCCATGCGTTTTTCAAAGACTGACCCGGTAAAAAACCACTGGTTTTATACCCAAGTTCGCTATGCAAGGAAATATCTAGCTTATCAAAAAGCTTCCTTTCGTATATCAAATAAGAAGATACGCCGTTAATCATTTTTTTTAATTCTTCATTAGAAAATCCAACAGAAATCTCATTAAATACTACCCATCCACCATTCAAGTAAATTTTAGGCTGTCTAAAAAAATCAACTCTAAAACCAAACTTGTTTTTGTTAAATTTATAAACATTAGGATATTCCAATCCCAACCCCCAAAAAGCTTCACCATTATGTTTACCCATTTTTAGGTATGTGTAAATCGGACAACTTTTATAAGAAATAAAGTTTTCTAGATAATATTCAATTCCATAAGGGGCCAAACCCAGCCTGAAATTTGGCAGAAATCTTACATTTTTAATTTTAATCGTCGGAATAGAAATATCTCTTCCTGATATAAGATAATTAAGATAAGAGTACATGCAGTAATATGTCATAGGGTCTAAAAAATTTATAAGACAAGCTCTTTTCAAATCAGTTTTTGATAAGTTATCCTCATAGTAAGTGTTATTAAGCCAATACAGATAAGATTCGATATCATGTCCGTCATCATTAAAAATAATTTCATCATCCATAGAATAAGCATATGCCGTAAGATCCTGCTGGGCCTGAATATATAAAGATGCTTTCTTGGGATCCAATCTTAAATCAGATATCCATTTCATCTTAAGCCTGTTTGCAAGAATTGCCGTAGAATCTACTCCTGCTAAACTTATCGCCATTTCTCCAAAAGATGTTAACTCAGGACGAAACTTATAGTAAGTTGCGCCGCTCCCATCTCCATATGGCCATGAAGGTTGTAATATATATCTTTTAACTTTAACAATTCCTGAATTTATATCTCTTATTCTATAACCATGACCAAATACTTCGTGCTGAGTTACTAATTCAAACCTTGAAAGAGGACCCCAGACAAATATCATTTCAGCGCCTCTGGAAAGAAAACAGGTTACATTTCTCTTCTTCGGAATTCTGATCATTTTTCCCATCAGGTATTCAATGCTTTCATGAAAAGTTAAAACATCCTCAGCTCCCGTATATGAAGAAAAATCTTTTTCAAACATTAAATAATATTCTTCATTGGCAAATAAAGATGAGCCCAGAAGCATGCAAATAATTAATAATTTTTTCATAGAAGAACATTTCCTTAAAATGATTCGAAAAAGGATAAGCAGAAGATAGAAAAATGGCAATTACATTTTAATTAATGTAAGCCCCATTTTGTAATTGCATCTCAAAGATATTGAATAAATTCTAAAATAAATTATTAATGAAAAATTATTAATGAAAAAACAATCGCACCGGAAGGGATTTGAACCCCTAACCACTTGGTCCGAAGCCAAGTACTCTATCCAGTTGAGCTACCGGTGCAAATTTTAATACTTAAAAAAATATCTCATTTTTTTTAATAAGTCTACTTTTGATTTAATCCAAAATAAAATATAAATTAAGATAAACCCATTTCATATATTAATTAAGTTATTTTATGCTGATTGAAACTCAAGGAATTACATTAAAATCCACACCTTTTAAAGACAGATCTAAAATCCTGCAGGTATTAACCAAAAATCTCGGTGTAATTTCTCTGATAGTAAATGGCTTAAGCAATAAAAATCTAAATTTGATCAACCTCTGTTCCTTATTTACCATCTCCGAGCTTATTATCAAGAAAACCAATTCCGATATATATTCTCTTCAAGAAGCTCATATATCTGAAGCTAATTTGCATTTAAGAAAAAACCTAAAAATGCTAAATTCGGCTTCTTATATCACAAAAGCTGTTTTAGATTCCCATTTTCCCCAAAAACAGTCTTCAAGCATATATTTATTATTTAAAACATATCTAAAAAAAATTGATACAAACCCTGATGCTTTATACCTGAGCTTTCTAATCAAGTTTTTATCATTAGAAGGCTTGATAAATTTAAAACCTACTTGTTCAAACTGTGATAAACCTGCTTTAAACATTAAAAATGGAGAATGTTTTTGTGAAGATCACAGCGAAGATTTTTCATTTAATTTTTCTAACGAAGATTTTGAAAAGCTATTGCTGCTTTGTTATGCAAAATCATTTTCTTTAATCGAGCAGATAGATGTGTCATTAGAATTAAAAGAAAAAACAAACGCTCTTTTTTATGATCTTATATGAAAGCCGGTTATACTTTACATGATTTATATACATTTTAGTTTTATTCGTAGCAAATATTAACTTTAATCCAAGGTAAGTTTACTTTCTACTAATGCCAACTTCTTTAATATATATTGTCTAGTTTAGCTAACTAAAGCCTTTTCAATAATAATCTCTGCATTCCTAATCATTGCTTTTTTCTCGGCTGATGAGTTTGCATTAGCAATATAGTTTTTTAAGATTGTTATTTTTATATCTTCTCTTTCAGACAACCGAACATCTTTCTTTTGCAAAACTCTTTCTATTTTTTTTATTCGACTCGATAATGAGGGATGAAAAAAATCTAATCTATCATCCCCGCTAGAAGAAAATTTTATTTTTTTCCAAAACGTTGTGCGAGCTTCTAAATTAACAAGTTGTGAGCTCTTCAGAAATCGTCTTCCACCCATAAGCTCTTCATCTGTCCCCTCTGCTATTGCCAAATCATCTGCTTTTATTTCGCAATATTGAGAAAATAAACTATCAGCTATAAATCCTACGGCAAATGTAACTAACAATGCAGGAAATATGGACATTACAAGCGATGAAAAAACAGCTGCAGCTATTGAGCATATAGCAGGGACACAAGGCATAGTAAAAGAATCGTTATTCTTAATATGGCAAGCTATGTGTTTTAATAGCCAATGACATGCTTCTTTATCTTCATTATTAAAACCAGGAGATACCATTATTGCAGCATCTCCCTTAAAAAAATTCGTACCTAGAGCTGAACAAAATCCTGAATTAAGTTCTTCCGAAACAACCAAATCTTTTCTCATTTTAATTTTATCAAAAAAGGGCTGTAATTCTGTTGTATCAAATCCATGAATCAAGCTGCTACACATTTGATCTGGGGAATTCTTAACATTATCTCTTATCTCATCGGGTATGAAATATAAATGAGTGTTTGTAAAAGCTCTCATAGAATATTCAAATGGGATATATAAAAGTGGTAAAACAGCCATATAATTTCCTGAGTTTTTTAATCGAAAGGATTGTAATTATTTTTTATAATTATCTCAATAGCCTTAATAACCATTGTCAGCATAAAGCAGTAAATAAAAGCTCCTTTTAAAAATCGGATGCAAAAAGCAAAAGCATAAATAAAAATTACAACTTTACAGATCACAAATTAAAATAATTTAGTTGAATTTTAAATAAATTATTAATATCTTTTTTTTCTTAAATTAATCAGGGGTCTTTAGTGTTTTCATTTTTAAAAAAATTAAGTTTTTTAATGATTTTATCAATAAACATTTTTGCAACAACCGATTTTACCTATCCAACAACAACGCCTGATGTATCACCTAATTTAGCAGACCGAAATGGTACTAACATACCTTCTGGTTCCGAGAAAGTCATTACGGACAGCACGGACAGCAGCGGACAATATGTCTATGCTATTTGGAGTAGATTAGAAGGTCCTGTCAATAGAATACAGGTCTGTATTTCCTCTGATTTTGGAGATACCTGGTCCAATCCGGCCAATACCGTTTACGGCACTCCAAATCTCTCAGAGCAGAGAACAGGGGCCTCTGACGGCAATACTGAAGAACCACAAATAACAAATAGTGATAATGGTCAGTATGTTTATGCTATATGGACAAGGTCCAATGGAACAAACACGATCACACAAACAGCTTACTCATCTGACTATGGGCAAACCTGGTCTGCAGCTACTGATTTATCTGCAACCGGCCAGAATTCTAGTCAGCCACAAATAACAGCCAGCGGTGATGGAGTGTATGTTTATGCAACCTGGTTTAGGTTCGGTTCAATCCAAACAAAATATTCTTCTGACAATGGTCAGACCTGGTCTGCAGTTACTGATTTATCTGCTACAGCTAATATTCAGAGTTCCTCTCAAATAGTGACCAGTAATAGTGGACAATATGTTTATGCTATTTGGCAAGCAAGCGGTAGTATAATTCAAACAAAATATTCTTCTGACAATGGCCAAAACTGGTCTGCAGTTACCGATTTATCTGCGTCTGGGGCTATATTTCCTCAGATAATCACTAACAAAGATTCTACCAATCCTGCTAATGATGGAAAATATGTTTACGCTGTTTGGAGTGGATTAGATGGGGTTTTTAATAGAATACAAGCGGCTGTTTCTTCTGACAATGGCCAAACATGGAACTCTCCAACATCAACTCCAGCTTCAGATGGTACACCCAATCTATCACAACCTGGTGGTTTTGCAAATCGACCTCAAATCACTACCTGCAGCGATGGACAATATGTTTATGCAATATGGGAAAGATTTGATGGAACAATTAATAGAATACAAACAGCTGTATCTTCTGATAATGGACTAAACTGGGACTATCCGACTTCAACCCCGGCATTAGATGGCACACCTAATCTATCACAACCAAGACTTTTCTCTATTGATGGAACTTCAGGAAATCCAAACATAGTTACTGATTCAACCGGAAAATATGTTTATGCCATATGGCGACGAAGCACTGATATTTTATCTAATTCTTTTATACAAGTTGCCATATCTGCTGATAATGGTTTAACATGGACAGACCCAACATCAACTCCTCAAGGCACTCCTAATATCAGCACTCCCGGAGATTCAGCGAATTTTATAGATATTTCAATAAGTTCAAATGGAGAATATATATATGCTACGTGGTTTCAAACAGACGGATCTTTACAAGGATTCCAAGTAGCAAATGGAATTTTATTAGTTCCAATTAAAAAAGTTGGATTTCCAGTTGTTTTGATTCCTATTATGTGTAATTAATTTTTTTTATTTTAGGAAACTCTAAATATAGACTTAAATTTACCCTTTAGCGAACTCACATCGAACCAATTTAGAGATGGAATGAAGAAAAAAAGGTTTGACGGTTCTTGATTGGGAATTTGCACATATAGAATGTCCTCTTATAGATTTCGATATAATAATAAGACATTTTCAAGAGTTTCCGTTTAGTGTTAAAAGTTTTGAAGAAGGATATTTAAAACATCGCGGCATATTACCAGATAATTTGATTCAAAAAGATCGTATTAAAGATATTATTAATGTAATTCAACTTTTAATAATCCTGCGAAAAAGCCGAATTTATTCCGATTCTTGATTAATTCTTCTACAAATTTCATTATATCTAAATGATTAACTATTAAATAATTAATTGAATCAAAATCCTTGAATTGAATAAAATATTTGCACGAATATTATAAAAATTATAACGTTTGTGTATGAGTAATAAAAATAAACTTTTTGAAATTGCAGATCACCAGCAGGGATTTTTTACAGCTAAACAGGCAGTAAAATGTGGATATTTTCGTCCTAATTTTCATTTAAATTTAACCTCAGGAGCATGGATACAAGAAGCTAGAGGAATTTACCGTTTAGCTCGCTACCCTATAACCGACCGACCTGAATTAGTTTTATGGTACCTCTGGAGTCGAAATCAAAAAGATATTCCTCAAGGAGTATGGTCTCATGAAACTGCTTTGGATATTTATGAGCTATCTGATGTAATGTCTTCCAAAATGCATATGACTGTACCTATTAATTTCCGCAGACGCATTGAAATACCAAAAATTCTTTGTTTACATCATGAAAATTTAAAAGAATCTGATATTGAAATACGACAAGGTTATAAGGTAACTACTCCTATAAAAACAATCATAGATGTGATTGGTTCAGGGACTGTGGCCGATAATTTTATCATTCAGGCAACAGGGCAATCTCTTGAAAGAGGCCTCGTTCTAAAAAATGAATTAATAAATCTTAAAAATACTCATTTAAATACATATAAAAAACTTGTGGAATTACTTAAATGGTAGCAATGTTTAAAACACCAACGGATTTTAGAAAAAGTTTAGAAAGCAGATTAAAAAAATATTGCTAGTAAAAATAACCTAGATTTGCAAAGAACTCGACGTAAATTAGCTTTTGAAAGATTGCTAGCTAGAATTTTTTATCATGATTCAAGTAATTTTGTTCTTAAAGGCGGATATGCCATGGAACTTAGATTTTCTTCTTCTAGAGCTACAAAAGATATTGATTTAACATGCTTACATAGAATTAATGATATTAATTCATCAATGGAAGAGATTATCATCGAAGAGCTAAGACAATTATCCAAAATAGATTTAAATGATTTTTTTACATTTGAAATAAGTAAGGCCCAAATGGAATTAGAAAACGCACCTTATGGTGGAGCTAGATATTCCATTTCATCTTTTATTGATAAACGTCTTTTTGTCAGATTTCAGCTAGATATTGGAGCAGACGTTATTGTAGATGAAATTGAAGATATAGATGGCTGTGATTGGCTAAAATATTGTGACATCGCTACTCCTAAGATAAAAATGATATCCGTTGAACAGCAGCTTGCAGAAAAATTGCATGCATATTCATTACCTAGAAAAGAAAGGGTGAATTCTAGGGTAAAAGATTTGATAGACATGATATTGCTAATAAAATTAAAACAAATTAATTTAAGCAATTTTAAATTAGTGATTCAAAAAGTATTTAAAACACGAAAAACTCACAAAATACCCCAGGTTCTTGAGTCTCCTCCTTTAGAATGGACATCTTTATATAACGCGCTTGCTGCTGAATGTGATATAAAATTGACAATGTTACAAGCTTTTGAAGAGTTAAATAATTTCTATAAGACAATAGGACTTGATAAATAAAGTCTTATGAGAATCAAACATTCAATCGCAAAAATTTTGATGATAAAAATTTTTCAGGTGAAATATTTTCTGAATGTAAATTTGAAAATTGTTCTTTTCAAAAAAGTAATTTTATAAATTTATCTATACTTTAATTAAAGGATTTTTATAAGTAAATACTCATTTACTTTTACTCAGATCCTTATATCATTTTTTACTAGCATATATATTTATAGGAATCTTAAAAGGAAAGCTTTAAATTGCGAAAGGGGGGACTCGAACCCCCAGGAGAATTACCTCACTACCACCTCAAGGTAGCGTGTCTACCAATTCCACCACTCCCGCTAAATTCTACAAAGAATTTAACAAATAGAAAGTTAAAAACAAATAGAAAGTTAAAAAGTAAAAAAAAAATTAATAATTTAATATTAGATAATTTAATTTATTTTAAAACCTTACTTATTTAGAATTGTTTACCTTTTATTAATAGGTATAATATGAAAAGAATATGTTTAACTATAGCGACATTAATTATCAGCACAATATTTTCTGAAGAATCCATGAATCAAGAAAACAATGTGGCTCAATATGATATGACTCTTTCAAAAGAAGATTCTAAAGTAGAAGATTCTAAAGTATCTGAAGAAACGAAAAATAACGATCCTATTTCATATTGGTATTCTAAAGCAGGAACTTCTTTTTTAATTCAAAATTTTGGAGTGGGAAGACGTTTTCACAACATTCAGAAGTATAATGGACATGATTTAAATTTTAATTTTCATTTAATCTTAATGGGTGCAGGAGGAAAGAATGGGGTCTTTTTGCCATCCTTAAAATATGAATATTTAAAATATAAAAAAGATAATTGCTCTTATTTTGGAATTGGAGCTGAAGTAGGAAGCATTTTTCAGTGGAGGGGAAGATTTTACGGTGTTTATCCTAATATTGAATTGATTTTTGGAAAAGAAAGAAAAAAAGTTCAGTTTACCCAGCTTAGCATCAATCTTTTGCCTGCTATAGCTACAGCTGTAGGTATAGTCAGCATATCTTCTCATCATCCATTTTTGGGGCATGCGGATTTGGGTGTTGTTGTGTTTGGGCTTTTAACTACGGTTGAATATACCATAGGGTTTTAATGTCGCTAAACTTTTTTCTGTAACTCATTTTTTGCATTTAGAACAAAAAATAAGATGCCAAACAACATGTGTCAAATGTTCGTTTGGCATGAATACCTAAGGAAAAATGTATATATATCATTTAATTGTTACATTCATTTACCCAAGAATCTATTGAAAATTTCTGGTTAGTTACATGTTCAACCAGATCATCCCATCTATAACTGCTGCCAACTCTGAACATTTTGTTTGTTAGAAAATCAGCTGCCTGTTTTTTCCATATGATATTATCTTTTGTAAGACCTATAAGTTTTTGATTGAGCATGGAAGCTAATACCTCTCCGAGCAGGTAGTTATAATAATAAACCGGAGCTAGACCTATATGATATTTAGCTGCCCAGTCAGCCTTACCTTCTCTGTTTTTAGGTTTTGGAAGATTGTAATATTTTTCATAAAGATCCCACCAGAGTTTGTTTAAATCCTGGTTTGGATCTGAATACAGATTGCTTTCGAATTCAGTCATTAAAAAAACAAATCTGGAAAAAATTAGCTGTCTTCTTTTTGCCCCGTTATGAATATCTTGAAATAATTTTTCATCAGAAATATTACAGAAGTCCATTAAAAACTCTTTAGTATAGGGCTGTCTTCCCATCAAAAGAGCTATTGCTTCAGTAACAAAAATGTGAGCCGGCTGACGAAGAAGCCAAGGAAGTTTTTCGTTAATATTTAAATCATAAACAGCATGTCCAAATTCATGTAACAAAGTTTCCATCCATTGAGGATTTGGCTTTATGTTATTTAAAGTCCTGACATCTTTTTTTCTATCGATATCTGTGCAGAATGCATGCTGATTTTTACCTTCTCTTTCATAAAGATCGCTATTCTTGATTAATGTATCTATATCAAAACCCATTTTTTCATAGTAAGATTTAGCAATAGCCAAAATATCCTTGTCAGAAAAAATATCATTAAGCTTAGAAGATTTAATAGGATCTTCCTGACCATGAGGTTCTTTCCATGCCCAAGGACCTAACTGATTAGCTGGGACACTGAATTTTTCTGCTAGAACTTCATTGATCTGCATCATTGTTTCATTAAAAGATTTATCTGTTCGCTTCTTTAAATCTGCAAAAGTTTGAAAAAGCTTTTCTTTATTTATCTCATTAAGATCTAACATCATGTCAAAATAATTATCATATCCGACATGTTTCGCAGCCTGATTTCTAAGTTTTGCAAGCTCTATTATTTTAGGAGCTAAAGCAGCTCCTACTTCTTTTGATGCTTCCCATGCCTTTTTTCTTATATCAATCGATTTTTCATTTTCTAAAATTTCCCTGATCTGATTTTCAGAAACTTTTTTATTATCTATCATAGGCCGAAAATTCGCATAAGCCTGATAAAGCTCGGATTCCTTAATTGAAATTTCTTTCATAAGTTCTTTCGGGATCATATTAGCTTTGAAGGAATCTATTAAAATATCAATTTGTCTTTTTGTAAGATTATCTAAAGACTTTATTTTGCTGTATTCAATTAATTTTTTATAAATATTCTCATTACTAAAAAACAGTTTATACTCATTGCTAAGAGAAGCCACTAGATCAGCAGCATCTTTTGAACCCGTGGTCTCTAAAAGCCAAGCTGCCTTATTAAGCTGCTCTTCTTTAACGCTGATCTGATTATAGAAATCTTCTAAAAATAATTTTATGTTTTCATTTTTATTCATATTATTCTTACTTATTGGATATAATTTAATCATGCCTAAAAAAGTTATTAAGATGAAAAAAATTTTTATATTTCTCATACGAACCTACCAGCTTGTTATTAGTCCTCATTTAAAACACAGATGCCGTTTTACTCCGACATGCTCTGAATATGCTCTGCAAGCCTTTCAGAAATATAGCATATTAAAAGCATTTTTTTTAATTATCAAGCGCATAGTGAGATGCAATCCTTTCTGCAAAGGCGGAAATGATCCCGTGTAAAGTGTTTAAAGATAATTTATCTTTTCTGCAAATTCCTTTTGTTATAAATTAGGTAAAATTATTATTTATTTATTGCTATGAAAATTACCCTATCCATAATTAAAGATTTTATAAATATTTCAAAAAGCTGCAAAGATATCTCTCATCTTTTGACATTAGCAGGTATCGAAGTTGATAAAATTGAAAATGAAACACCACCTTTTTCTGGAGTTGTATCAGTTAAAGTTGTTGATGTACAAAAGCATCCAAAAGCAGACAAATTGGTCATTGCCCAAGTTTTTGACGGCAAAGAAAATCATCAGGTTGTCTGCGGCGCCTCAAATTGCCGAAGCGGCATAATTACCGCTTTTGCAAAAGATAAAGCAACATTAAAAGATGAAAATGACAACATCATTGAAATAAAAAAAACCAAAATTAGAGACATTGAAACTTCGGGAATGCTTTGCTCGGCAAAAGAACTAAGATTATTTGAGGAATCTGATAAAATAATTGAGCTGGACTGCGATCTCAACCTCGGAATTGATTTATCTTATCTCAGCACTCCTATTTTTGAAATTTCCTTAACGCCTAATTTAGGACATCTTTTAAATGGTCTTGGACTTGCAAGGGAACTTGCTGCAATTACTAAAAATAAAATAAATATGCCAAGCTTAGATTTAAATGAGAATCCAGATCTAAAAAACAAAATAGATATTTCTTTAGAAGATAAAAGATGTTCTAGATACTGCACAAGAATTATTGAAAATATACTTATCGAAGATTCCCCTTTCTGGCTTAAAAACGAACTTGAAGCCTGCGGCTTTAGATCAATTAATAATGTTGTCGATGTTTTAAATTATGTAATGTTAAAATTTGGACAGCCCCTTCATGCATATGATTTAGATAAGATTGAAGGAAACAGAATTAGCATCTGCTCAAATCCTGATGAAATAAAATTTGTTTCTTTAGATAAAAATGAACGATTGATTCCTAAAAATGCAATTATTATCAAAGATGAAAAAAAGATTATCACCATTGCTGGAATTATAGGCAGCAAATCTACCGAAGTAGATAAGAACACAAAAAGAATTATAATAGAATCAGCTTTTTTTGATCCTATACCTATCAGGAAAACCTCCAAGTCATTAGGGCTGAAAACAGAAAGTTCAATGCGTTTTGAAAAATCAATTGACCCTAATATGGTACAAATTGCAATCGACTATGCGGCACAATTAATTGCCAAACTATCAAAAAAGCAAGTATCGATAAGTAAAAAAAATGATGTTAAAAAATCATCTTTTGACAGAAAAAAAATAACACTGAGATTCAATCGAGTTAAAAAAATATTAGGAACAAACATCAGCGAAAGTGAAATTGAAGAAATATTCAATAGACTTGAGTTTAATATTTTACAGAAGAATGATGAAGCAATCTTAATTGAAATCCCTACATATAGAAATGACATAAATGAAGAGATCGATTTAATTGAAGAAGTAGCAAGAATTTATGGCTATAACAACCTGACTAAAGTAAACCCTTACTTCAGAAATTCCAGCGTGACTCATTCAAAAGCATTTTTATTCGAAAAAAGACTTCATTCATACTTACGGAACTCATCTCTTCAAGAAATTAAGACCTGCGACCTGATTAGTCCCAAGCTTTCTGAAACTGCATTAATTAATTTCGATAGAAATTCACTCATATCCGTTAAACATTATAAATCCATAGATCAATCAATACTTAGGCCTACGCTTTTACCATCGCTTTTGGAAGTAGTCCAATTTAATCATGCCAGAAAAAATTTTGACATACAGGCATATGAGATTTCAAAGATTCATTTTAAAGAGAATGATAAATATATTGAAAGATCCGTGCTTTCAACAATATTGTCCGGAAAAAGAAATCCTCACCTTTGGGACAAATCAAATTTTGATGTGAATTTTTATGATTTAAAGGGAATGCTCGAAAACATACTTTCTGCGGCTTTAAATAAATCATACAAGTTTAAAAATTCATCATTTAAAGATTTTTATCCATTCAAACAGGCAGCTCTATTAATTGAGGACCAGGAATTCGGTGTAATTGGCGAGGTTCATCCTAATGTATTAAACCAATTTGATATCAAGAAAAGAGTTTTTTTCTCTGAAATCAATATAAATTTCTTAATCGATCACTCAAAAGACTTAATATCGTTTTCAAATTTTTCAGATCAGCCTTGTTCTCAAAGGGATTTCACGATTTCTTTAAATGAAAGAGAAGAAGCTCAAAAAATCTTTGACATAGTTGAAAAATTTAAATCAACTATTTTAGAAAACATTTTTCTTTTGGATATTTTTAAAAGTCCCGAAAACAAAAATAATCTAACTTTTAGATTTATTTATAGGGATAAAAACAGAACTATTTCTAATGAAGAAATAGAAACAGAGCATACACAAATTACTAAAGAAATTATAAAACAACTTGAAAAATAGCAGTCTTTAAAAATAATATAAAAGATAATACTTTTTTGGAGGGATATAAATGAAATCATTAAAAAGGCTAGTTTTACTTGGCATGGCATTTACTTTTTTTTCATGTCAGAAAGATAATGAATCAAATGTGGTAGCAGAAAAATTTGTTCATAAATATGGTTTTGACATGACAAAAGATGAATGGCAGTCAAGAAAAGACGGAACATCAATTGCCCAATTGACCAATGGAGTTACTGTAACAAATTCTTTTGCTAATGGTATCTTGCATGGTGCAACTACATATACTTATCCAAATTCTTCAATTATGGAAAAAGTCTATATTTATGAAAATGGCACTTTAACAAAAGAAATATTGCATGACATTAATGGAATACCTTTTAAAGAATCTGTAAATGAGCCAAACAACAAAAAAATAATCACTCTTTGGGATAATTTTGGAGTTCCAATATCTGTTGAACAATATGAAAATGATCTACTTGTTGATGGGAAGTATTATAAACCAAATAATGAATTAGAAGCCTCAATAGAAAACAATAGCGGCTTTAGAACCAAAAGAGATAGAAACGGCGAGTTGCAATATAAAGATCAAGTTGAAAATGGTAAATTATTAACAAGAACAACATTCCATTCAAATGGTCAAATAAAGTCTACAATGTCCTTTCAAGACTACAAATTGCATGGAGATCAAATAAATTATTCACCAGATGGTCAAATATTAATGACAATGACCTGGAAAAAGGGAAATTTAGACGGCATGCATACTATATACAAAAATGGTAATAAAATCGCTGAGATACCATATTTCAATGGATTAAAGCATGGTATCGAACGCCATTATTCCGATAATGGAAAACTATCTTCTGAAACACATTGGGATCAAGACAAAAAACATGGGTCAGAACGCATATATACTGATAACGACACAGAGATCAAATGGTTTTTCAAAGGGAAAACTGTAAGTTCTAAAAAATTTGAAGAATTTTCATTAAGAGAACAACTTATTGCAAATAAAGATCAATTTTTAGAAATGATCAATACTATGGATGAAAAAATTGCTTTAGAAGAATAAACTTTTAAACAAATATATATTTCCTAAATTATGTAATTTTTTATAGAAAAGGGCATCTTTAGTTAAAGATGCCCTTTTTATTTTGTAAAAAGAGGAAATACACTTATATATATCCAGTCTCAAAAAGATTTTCTAAAAAATAGAGAGTTTTAAAATCTACTTTAACTGATATATCATTTTCCTGTTTTTTTAATGTATATCGACCAAAGTTCAAAAAAATGTTAAAGGTGATTCATTTTTTTCATTTTCTTTTTCTTCGATTCTTTGAAAAGCGGTTTGCATTTTAGCTTTTTGATCAGGAAAAAGAGCAATAGCTTCTGAAGAAATTTTACGCGCTTCATCAAATTTCAAACGCTCCTCAAGAAATTCCGCTAAAGCCTCATAAGATTTATAATTTTGGCAGTTTAATACCCTTCTATAATGAATTTCAGCACTTTCAAAATTTGAGACAGATTTATATATCGATGCTATTAAAATATTGCAATCAAAGTGCTTTGGATTAAATTCTAAAGCTTTTTCCACCCAAGACAAAGCCTCTTGAACGTTTCCCTGTTTAAATCTACAAAATCCAAGTAAAACAAAATATCTAATATCTGGAGGAGGAGGACACTCAATGTTTTGGGATTTTTTTAACTCAATAGCAGATTCCAATAAAATGCCGGCATCTTCATATTCTTTTTTTTCTATCATTTCGTTTGCCACCTGAAGTAACTTGTCATCTGGAAGAGCTAACTTATCAGCTATATCTCCGATATGTGCAAGATCATCAATAAAATCTGGGTCAGAAATTCCCCAAATTCTAATGCCAACACAATGCACTTTATGCATACGGCTCTCAAGTGCAGATATAGTTTTATTATTTGTAATTATCACTTGCTTAATTTGATGAGGCCTTCCCCGAAAGTGAAATCTAAATGAAAGCGGATAGTACATAATACTCTCTTTCTTGCCATGCGGAATAGTTAAAATAGGCTCGCCATTGGGTTTAGTTAAAGGCACAAACGACATTATTGGATTTAATTTCATAGTACTTCCTTCTTTAAAATTATTAATATCTTTCAAAAAAATTTACGATAGAGAACTTATTTATTTATTTTTATAAAATCATACTATATTTTTAAAATTTCTTCAATTAAACGATATAAAAACATTAATTAATTAAATTATTTACAAAAATAAAATTATTATTTTAATAATAAAAAAATTAATATCATTACTTCATAATAGTATCAGCATATCAGCAGATTCCAATTTATCGGCAGACGTACAAATATTGTGAACCAACAGCCTTATGATGCCTTAAAAGAATATATGTGAATTTTATTAGAAACAATTAGAATCAATAAAAAAAGCTCTTCTAAAAAAGAGCTTTCTTTATTAAATAAATTTTATTAATTTTGAGAAGTTGTGTTTTCTTCAACTGTGTCAATTGTATTATTTTCAAAAGAACTAACTTCTGAATTATCTTCATCAGTTACTAAGTCATCTGCTGTAATATCAGCGCTAACTTCTTGTTCATTGTTTTGCTCTGCTTGCTGAGAAGTTGATACTGCTTCTTCTGTTTTTTCATTTGAACTGCAGCATTTATCTGTGCAAGATGGGCAGCTTTTATCTGCTTTTGGAGCACATTTTTCTTCATTAATTTCTCTTAATGTAGGCTTTTGCATATTGTTAGATTTCATGTTATTAGCTTTTTTAGCTACTTCTTTTTGGCATGATGCAAAAAAAAGTAATGAAACTGACAATAACAAAGAACCTAAAATTTTTTTATTCATAACAACCCCTAAGGTAATTTTTAATCTTTATAACGATAATAAGAAATATCCAATTTATTAGCATTTGTTTTTTATAAAAAAATAAATGCTTTTAGATATTACTACATATATATTTTATAATTTCATATATAAAAAAATTTAAATAAAACTTCAAGATAAAGTTGAATTTCTTCAAAGATCTGACTATCAAATCCTTAAAAAAAATCATCAGTTTTATGATTTTTTTACCTCTATCAATAGATAAAAATTTTATAAAATGCTAAATTGATTAAATGAAATTTTGGGACAAATTTACATCTTTTGACGCCGCTTTAAAAGCTTGGGAAGATAATTTCGAAATTGGCAATCGTAAAACCACAGAATCTTCAAAAAAAAATTTAGATTCAAATATTATTTTTCAACGACCTTTGCGGATTAAAGCATTATTATATCTATTAAAGCAGGATAAAGATCTAAGCCTACTTAAAAATTTTTCTAAATTTTTTTTCTATCATTTAAAAAATATTTTAAGATCCTATCTCAAAAAAACACCTTGCATCCTTAAAGACAACTTATATTTATATAACATTGATGATTTTGAAGAAGGCAAAGCCGGTCTTTCTTCAAAAGACACCTTATTTATTTTGGGCTTTAGCTATTGTCAAAAACCAATCGCATGCCCTAAAAAGCGATTTACTTGCGAGTGCATTTATGATTATGAAAACAAGACATGTTCCCAATGCTTTATCGGCAAATGCATCAATGCAATGAACAAAAACGATATTTATCTGATAATTCCTGATATTAAATATATATCTGAAAAGTTATTTGAAATTTCCTATCAAAATCCCAATAAAAATATTTTTTTTGTTATTTCCAGCTGCTCTTTATCTATAAAAATGTTTTCTGATTTTGCAAATATTTTAAAACTCCAGGGAATTGCGATAAGATTATTGGGAAGGGTGTGTCTTAACTATAAAAGTTTTTTATTTGCCGAGAAAGGACTTAAAAATGGTCTTACTTATATCAGCGATGAAAATGAAAAAACAATTTTTGAAATTCTGAAGATACGCTGGAGTATTCCAAAGGATTAACTTTACAAATACTTGTATTATTAACATTTTCCGTTTATTGAAGTTCAAAATTGTAATAAAATAATTGTAGAAAGTACTAATAAATATTTTTTTTTACAAATATATAAAAGGATTTTTATATTTTTTTACCCTCAGTTTAATTATTTAAGGCGCATAAATGCGTAAATGTGCAATAAAAGTTGCTCAAAAATCAAAAGATTATATATACTACTAACTCAATAGTTTAATAAATTTTGGAGAAAAGATGTCACGATATACTGGTCCTAAAAATAGAATTGCAAGAAAATTTGGATGTAATATTTTTGGGCGCGCACGCAACCCACTTTTACATAAACCAAATCCAGCTGGCGTTCACGGAGCAAAAAGAAAGAAAAAATCTGATTATGGATATCAATTAGAAGAAAAGCAGAAAATTAAAGCGATATATGGAATGCTTACTAATAAACAGCTTGTTTTAATATATAAAAAAGCTTTAAAGCAATCAGGAAATACTGCTCACAATTTTTTACAAGCATTGGAATGCCGCTTAGATAATATTGTTTACAGATTAAAATTCGCTCCAACAATTTTTGGTGCTCAGCAGCTTGTTTCTCATGGTCATGTTTTAGTTGATGGAAAAAAAGTTGATATTAGATCTTTTCAGGTAAAACAGGGAATGAAAATTTCAGTAAAAGAAAAAGCTAAGAAAAATAAAATTGTAAAAGAAGCGCAAGAATCTGCAAGAGAACTTCCAGAATATTTAACACTATCAGAAGATAAATGCGAAGGATCTCTAGCTTCTATCCCTTTAATGGAGCAAATACCGCTTCCTTTAGTTGTTAATGTTCCGTTAGTATGTGAATTCCTAGCACACACAAACTAAAAAAATTTAATCTTAAATTAAGACCAAACTTCCTATAAGTTTGGTCTTTTTCTTTTAATCAAATCTAAAATTTCTTGTATTTTGAAAGCATAAGCTATCGAAAGAATACTCAAAAAATAAGTGCAGCCTAGAAACGAAAAACTTCCAAGCTTGCTCATAAAATTACCTGGGAAAAAATAATCTTTGGATAATAAAAACATGATTGACTGGTCTTTAACTAAAATTCCAGCCAAGATAGTAATTAATCCTGCCATAACTGAGGTTATGGAAATCTTAAAAAACCCTAATAAATGCTCTTTTCTAAAAACACTTTCATTAGGCTTTCTTAAGAAATGCCATAATAAGTAGAAATTAAAAACAGAACTTACTGAAGTTGCTATGGCGATCGAGATTGATTTCATATCAAATATAAAGATGAAAACTGAATTTAAAATAACATTTAAAACTACTGAGAAAACTGAAGCAATCATTGGTATAAAATATTGTTTTTTTGCAAAATATGCTTGAGATAGGATCATAACAAAGGCAGAAAAACTAAGTCCCAATATGTATCCAAAAAGACAATATGTAGTATTTATTAGATCATTAAGTCCAAAAGCCCCTCTTGTATAAATTAGATTTACAACTGAGGGACCAAGAATCAAAGTTCCAATAGTACATGGCATCATAAGGGCAAATGTTCTTGTCAAGCCAATATTTAAGAACTTGCTGAAGCTTGCTAAATCTTCATTTTTATAAGCCCTGACGAGCGGCGGTAAAATTGCCGCAGAAAGAGCTATGCCGAATAAAGCTAAGGGCACCTGATATAGTCTAATTGAATACCAAAGGTACGCGGGTCCCTCTTTTTGGGCCCAAGCGCCAAAAAGAGCATCTAAAGCGCTGTTAATTTGAACGGCGCCAATTCCAATTATTGATAAAAAAATTGGCTTTATCAGTTTTTTGATGTCTTCGGAAAACAATTTAGGTTTTAGCATTTCTTTACTGGTCAGATCATTTGAAATGATTTTATAACTTGAAAAAGCTGTTGTCAGATATTGAAATAAAAAAGCTAAAACTATCCCTATAGATAAGACATAAACAAAGCGCTCCCCCGCCATATTCCTGAAAAGAAAAATCGTAACGATCCAAATTACATTAAATGCAACCGGAGCGACGGAAGCCAGAAAATAACTGCTATGACATTGTAAAAAAGAACTATTGAGCGCATAAAGACAAATAAAAAATAAACCGAAGAGCATGATCTGCGTAAGATTTATAATTAAAGATTCCGCAACAAACTTCGAAATGACAAAGAGTATAATTTCGCTGAAAAAAATGACAATTGCAAGTATGGCAATCAGGGAAAAAAACAGGTCTCTGTAAAAAACTGATGCTTTTTTGGAATCTTCAATTTTAAGTGATTCATAATGTGGAATAAAAGTATTTTGAAATGAAGTTTCACCAAATAATCTTCTGAAAAGATACGCAAATCTGAAAGCTACCATAAAAGAAGCAATAAAAGGAGATGCTCCGAAAAAAAAAGCTAAAGCAATGTCTCGAAAAAAACCTGATATTCTGCTAAAAACAGTTCCTAAAAAAAAATTTTTGAAAGACCTTATAATGGAAGCTGTTGCATCTATGGTCATAAAAACACCTTTTATGTTACGATATTACTTTATTAAATGTTAAAACATATTATTAGATAAATCTTAATACTAAGAATACAATATCTTATTTGGATAAAAAATGGAAAACAAAAGCCTGGTTGGCTGCCACGTCTCGATTGCAGGCGGACTGCAGAATTCCTTATATCGCGGAAAAGAACTAGGAGCTAATGCAATACAAATATTTACTGCTAATCAAAGACAATGGAAATCAAAAAATCTATCCGAAGAAGCTATTGAAAAATTTAAGCAAGCAAGAAAAGAAACTCAAATCAAAGTAATACTTAGTCATAGCAGTTATTTGATAAATTTAGGCTCATCAAACAAATTGATATTAGACCAGTCGATAAAAGCTTTCGAAGAAGAAATTACAAGATGTCATCTGCTTGACATAGATTTTTTAGTTTTTCATCCTGGAGCTTATGTTGATTCGGATGAAGAGAAATGCTTAAATACTGTTATATCATCTCTTTTAGCTTTATCAGCTCTAATAAAAAAAGGCAAAACTCTTCTGCTCCTTGAGACTACAGCTGGACAAGGAACAAATATTGGATATAAATTCGAACATTTAGGATGCATCATTGAAGCAGTTGCTGATCAGATTCCCATAGGAGTATGCCTTGACACTTGCCATATTTTTGCTGCCGGATACGACATAGAAGATAATAGTGGCTGGGAAAAAACATTTCAGGATTTCTCAAAAAATATCGGCATGAAAAATTTAAAAGCTTTTCATTTAAATGATTCAAAAGAAGATTTTGGATCAAAAAAAGATAGACATGCTAATTTGGGAGAAGGTAAAATCGGACTGAATTCATTTAAATGTTTAATGGAAGACAATAGGTTTTATAATATTCCAAAAATCTTAGAGACTCCAGATGAGAATCTTTGGAAAAAAGAAATTAATTTATTAAAAGAATTTGCAAGGTAAGTTATGAGAATAAAAATTAAGCACATTTTAAAATCTTCTCCATCAATTGTTAATCAGAAAATAAAAGTTTATGGATGGGTTAAAACCATAAGAGATCAAAAGAATTTTGCATTTATCGAATTAAATGATGGTTCCTCTCTAGCAAACTTACAGGGCGTAATAACTAATGAAAATTCCGATTTTAGAAAAATCTACGAACTTACAATAGGATCTTCTATATGTTTGGAAGGAACAGTGGTCGAAAGCCTTGGTAAGAATCAGAAATACGAATTGAAAATTGATAAAGTTACTATCATTTCTATTGCAAAAGAAGATTACCCTCTTCAGAAAAAAAGACACAGTTTTGAGTTTTTAAGATCTATTGCACATTTAAGATGCAGAACTAATACAACAGGAGCTATAGCCAGAGTACGAAACTCTCTTATGTACAACTCTCATAAATTTTTTCAGGAAAGGGATTTTTTATGCATCCAGACCCCTATTATAACCGCTTCAGATACTGAGGGAGCAGGCGAATTATTCAGAGTGACAACTTTAGATGATTTGCGAAAAGACCCAAAAGAAGATTTTTTCAAAAAAGCCGCTTATCTTACCGTTTCAGGTCAATTAAATGCCGAAGCCTTTGCCTGTGGCATGTCGGATGTTTATGTCTTTTCTCCTGCATTTCGAGCTGAAAACTCTCATACATCAAGACATTTGGCCGAATTCTGGATGTTAGAGCCGGAATTTGCTTTTGGAGACCTTCAGGACGATATCAAGCTAGCCTCTGATTATATCAAGTACATGGCTAAAGCAGCTTTAGAAGAAAATGAAGATGATATCGGTTTCTTCGATCAATTTGTTGAAAAAGATCTGATTAAAAGATTAAGACAGGTAGTTGACACGCCTTTTGAAATAGTCACATATACTGATGCAATAAAAATTTTGGAAAAATCTAAAAAATCTTTTGAATATGATGTTAAATGGGGATCTGACTTACAATCAGAACATGAAAGATATTTAAGTGAAGAATACTTCAAAAAACCTGTTGTCGTTATCAATTATCCAAAAGAGCTAAAAGCATTTTATATGAAGGACAATGAAGACGGCAAAACCGTTGCAGCAATGGACGTCTTAGTTCCCAAAATAGGTGAGATCATCGGTGGATCCCAAAGAGAGGATTCATATGATATGCTGTTACAGAAAATAAAGGACAAGAACCTTAATGTTGATACATATAGCTGGTATTTGGATTTAAGAAAATACGGCTCTGTACCTCATGCGGGATTCGGTGTCGGATTCGAAAGATTAATCCAGTTCATAACTGGAATAGAGAACATAAGAGACGTTATTCCATTTTATAGAGCCGCCGGCAGCTGTGATTTTTAATTGATTAAGAATTTTAGTTTGTGGTAATTGAAAAGTATATCAGGAGAAAAAATGTCACAGAGCCCATCAGGTATACCGCCAGCAGGACATGGTCCAAAACCGGAAGGTTAT
This sequence comes from Parachlamydiales bacterium, assembly GCA_041661445.1. GTDB lineage: Bacteria > Chlamydiota > Chlamydiia > Chlamydiales > SM23-39 > JBAZUK01. The sequence goes on along the minus strand of JBAZUK010000001.1, from coordinate 229,998 downwards.
GTTCCGCCGGCAAATGAAACCAAAATTCCTCCTCAAGAAAGTGAAGGACTTTCATATTTAAATTTTACCTTTACAGATGAAAAATCTTATTTAGAGTTTAAGGGTAAATTTTTAGCCAATATGGTTAATGAGATGGTCCGACAAATCAAAAGTGAATCAGAAAGAATGGTTGCTGCCTTAAAAAAATTAAGGGAAGACAATCAATAATCAATCTTGAAAGTCATAATTTTATTATGTTATAATTAAAAGAAATTAATTTAAAATTATGACTTTAGATCAAAATAATTTTTTAATTACCCTGGAAGACGAACTTGTCCGAATCGACAAACTGCTGGCAAAGAAATTTGAATCTAAATCAAGAACTTATTTTCAATTTCTTCTGGAAAACGGCTCCATTCTCGTTAATGGTCAAAGAGTAAAAAAAAGATTTACTCCGGCTGTCGGCGATGAAATTGAAATATTTTTTCAGGCCCTTGAAGACAGCTCCATTAATCCTGAGAACATTCCTTTAGACATCTTGTATGAAGATGAACATATTTTAGCTATCAACAAGCCTAAGAACATGGTTGTTCATCCCGCAATTGGTAATTGGTCTAACACTTTTGTTAATGCTCTATTGTATCACTGCAAAGATCTGGTTTGTATTGGTGATGATATAAGACCTGGGATAGTGCATCGATTGGACAAGGATACGACGGGAGTGCTCCTTGCAGCTAAAACGCAAAGGGCCCATCAAATATTAATTGATCAGTTTAAATTAAGGCAAATTCAGAAAAAATATCTGGCCCTCACTGTAAATAAACCTCAAAATCAAGTAATAAATGCACCTATCGGAAGAAACCCTATTAATAGAAAAGAAATGGCAGTTATAGAAAACGGAAAGGAAGCCGTTACTGAAATAAAGGTGTTGGCTTTCAACGATAAGTATTCATTAATTTTGGCTCTTCCCAAAACAGGAAGAACCCATCAGATAAGAGTCCATTTAAAACACATAAATTGCCCAATCATAGGGGATCCGATATATGGGTCGAAATCGATAAATAATACTTTGGATATACAGACACCCCAGCTTCATGCATATATTTTAGAGTTTTCTCATCCCATCACCAAAGAACCAATGAAAATCACCGCCCCGCTTAGCGATGAACTAAAAAAAAATTTGAATTTGATAGAATAATTTTCATTTATTTTTTTAAATCTCTTTATTTTTTTATCTTTATGTTTTACAATACCTTTTCAAAGAAACGTTAATTATTCTTTGTAACTTAACAGAAGGACGCACAGCTATGAAAGAATTTGTAGAATACATAGTGAAAAATTTAGTTGATAATCCAAATAAAGTACGTATCAATGAGATCGGTGGAACTCACACCTTGATTATTGAGTTATCCGTCGAAAAATCTGATATTGGAAAAATCATCGGAAAAAAAGGCAAGACCATCAATGCTATCAGAACATTACTGATGTCTGTAGCTTCAAGAAATGGTATCAGAGTTAACCTTGAGATCATCGAAGAAGGCAAAAGCAGCAGCAGCAGCAATATCGAACAATAATACAAATTACTATCATTATTAAAATGATAAAAGGAGCTTTTTAGCTCCTTTTTTTTTGTTTTAGAGTTTTTTCGTTTAATTTTCTTATATAGTATTTATAGGAATTAGAATGAAAAAATTAATATTTATTTTTTCTTACTTTTTTCAACTTTGGTTAAATGATGTGAAACTTTTTTCTTTTCTATCGATGAAGAATTAAAATCATTAAGTGTGCATTGAAGCCTTTTTTCTTCAGTTTTCATTCTGTTAAGTTTTCTAATCACTGAAATACTTTTATTATTTTCAGCTCCTAAATCGCTTATTATTTTTCTCTCATTTAAAGCTTTTGCTAAAGTTGATTTGCTTCTATGTTCCCCTTCTTGCTTGATTCTTGCTATCGGATCGGGTGTATCTGGTCTAACTTCTGAAGGATCTTCAAAAAGTTTTTTTTTCAATGAATCAATTATTATTATTTCTTCTTCTATTTTTTTTTTAGATTCTTGCTTATAGGGATCAAAAGGTGAATTTTGGGCAAAGATGGAAGATTGATTTTTTATTGGTGTAGACATAGTTTTTTACTCCTTGTATTAAAAATTTAAGTTGCGAAATTATTAAAAAACATAAAATTATTTTCAAGATAAAAGCATTTTTTTTAACGATCAAAAGCTGAAAAAAATTTAGGCTATAATAATATGTTTAAAAAGATAAAAAATAAGTAAATTTATTTTAGAAATCAAAATGTAGACCCAAATTGAGTCCCTGCAAAATCAAATCATTGTTTTGGGAACCAGAAGCATCAGAAAATATTTGGCAGTGATTAAGCCAATCCTCAATCTCATAACCAAGTTTTAGACCGAAATCAAATCGATCGCAATCAAAACTGCAATCCCATCCAAGTCCTAGAAAACCATGCAGCACTAATGCTCCAAAATTACGATCTGATGTTTTGACATAAATAACTGTAGATAAATTATCGACATATTTATCCCGAATAGACCAATGTCCCCAAAGAAACCCTGCCTCAAAACGCCCGATCAAACTAAAAGTATTTCTTTGGATATTTCCAAAACACCATTTTCCAATTATCCCCCCTTTAGGTCCTACTCCTTTAAAACTTTGCTTTAAATTTTCTGAAGCAGAAAATAAAAAAAAATCGAGAAAATTAGGAATTGTCCAATAAGAATCTATGGACTGAATAATCCATCCGCCCCTTAATCCTATTCCTGGGCGTATAAGCAGATTTTTGCCAGCTTTCAAGTTGCGGCCCAGGTCCCAATCAAACATGTTATAATGAAGGTTTAAGCTGGCTCTGCCGGTAGAAAATGGCTCCAGAAGAGAAAGTCTAGCTGCTAGAAAAGCAGGCGTAACTGATCCGCTTACCTGATCTGTTGCTTTAGATTGAAAATAAGTATAGCTTGCTTGAATATCCCAAAGATCGCGCCCCTTATTGCATCCAAGACCAATACAAAATCCCGGAGACCAATCAAAAGAGAATGTTTTATAGGAAGTTTGGATGGAATTATGATTCGATGTTAGTGTAAATGCCCAGTCTAATGTTTCGCTGGTATGCCAATAAAGGGCCTCAGCAAAAAAATCGATAGTTTTCTTCCTGTCATCAAGTCGAGTAGAATTATTTGGCAACACATAATCTGCATAAATGCTTCTCATCATTGTCATGAAAATAACAAAAGCTATTCCCATCGCAGCTTTGAAATTATCACAAAGATTTCTCATTTGGTTCGGTCTCCTTAAAAATCGAATTGACAATTGACTGTTACTCCCTGCAATGACAAGTCGGCATGCAGACGTTGAAGCTGGAAGGTTGCTAATCTAAGTTGATTCAGCCAAAGTTGCATTTCATATCCGAGTTTTGCAGAAAAATGCGGCTTACCTGTAAAATTGACATTCCACTCGATTCCCATAAATCCCCGAAACATCAAGGCTCCAAGGGTCGAATTTTTCATGTTCACAGAAGATGTTTTGAAAGCAGTATTTTTATATACATCGCTACAAACCCATGTACCCCACATTGTTGCTATAGAAAAATCTCCAAAGAAATTAAAAAAAATCGATGCGAAATTTTTGGGCATCCACTTAGTATTAATCCCTATTAACGGTCCTATTCCCCAAAAATTATTTTTCAAAAATTCGCTTCCGGAATTGTTCGTAAGAACTTTGTTAATAGAAAGATTGTAGTACTGAGCGTGGATAGATTGGTTAATACATCCGAATTTTATACCCAAGAAAGGTCGAAAAAGCAACATTTTGCTAATCCAAAAATTTTGTCCTAATTCCCAATCTAAAATGTTAAGAAGGAGGCTCCATTTAGCGCTCATGCTTTGAGGTGTGTCACCGCTTAAAAAGGCAGCAAAGAATTCAGGACTTATCGAAGCATTGTGCTTAAATGGAATCTCATGCTTAGCATCTGTATGAAACCAAGTCCAATATAGAGCCATGTCCCACTGATTATTCTGCAAGCCGTATCCGGCCCCTATCCGAAAACCATAATCCCATTTAAAATTAAAGCCCAGCGCTTCCCAAGTACTGGTATTATTTCCAATTGAGATAACATCAGCCCAGATAGAAGCAACTTCTTCTGAAGGCAGCCAAGCAAGAAAATCTACAGAAACACTCAAGTTTTTAGAAGATTCTTGACTGCATTTGTAAATATCCGGCAGTCTTTTTAGACTGCTTTCCTCAGAATGCAGTTTTACAAACACAGAAATCAGCAATATTATGATGAGATTTATTCTTACATTAGAAATCCAAGTAGCACTCAAGGGTACCTCCCTGCAATGTCAGCTCATTCACTAATCTTCCACCTGTAAAGGAATAAAATTGCAGCTGATCAAGCCAAAATTGCATTTCATATCCCAATTTTATTGAGAATCGATATCGATTTTTATCGAAGTTAGCGTCCCAGCCAATTCCAGTAAACGTCTGCATCATTGAAGATCCGCCACTGATATTCTGAAGATCAACAAATACTTCTTGCCGGCGATCATTTTGAAAGATATCGGCAAATGACCAATGACCCCACATAATAGCTCCGGAAAAATCACCAAAAAAATAAAATTGGCTACGAACATTTGAAAGATTCCATTTAGTATTGATTCCTGCTCTGGGGCCTATGCCCCAATAGTTATTTTTAATATCCTCTGTGCCTACTCTAAAAAATTCAGCATCAGGAACATCTGGATTTTGCCATTTTGACTTAATTATTTGATCTATCCGGCCGCCTTTTATTCCTAGAAATGGATGAAGAATAAGTAGTTTGTTAATCCAAAATTTCCGACCTAACTCCCAATCAATCATATTGAAATGTATCGACCAGTCAATGCTAGCTTTTTGATAAGCGGGTCCAGAAAGACCTTTTCCACTCGCATTATTGACATAAAAATTACCTAAAAACGTTGAATGAACAGTTCCTAATCCACTTGATATAGAATCTTCTCCTTGCGTATGAAATCGTGTATAGTAAGCCTGTGAATCCCAATGATTGTGTTTCTTTCCATAACCGCCGCCAACTCTAAAACCTGGAGTCCATCCAAAATGAACCTGTTGTATATTATTCGAAATTCCTAAGCTATCGGAAGCAATAACTTCTGCCCAGCAATCCGAACCAGCTTCTTTAGCGGTCCATACGATAAGATTGGCAAAAACATCGAAATTTTTAAAGATTGAAGATTGATTAACAGATGTATTATTTAATCTGTTATTGCTTTCTAGTATATTTGCAGTTAAAGAAAAAGGACTAAAAGATAAAAAAAAATAGACAATTGTAATAAATATGTTCAGAAAGTGTTTTAAAGAAAATGCCTTAACAAAATTGCCCATCATAAAAAACAATCGATTTCTCTCTTAATTCAAAATAAATTTTTATCAAGTTTGTAAAATAAAAATTTACCATTTTGAATTAATGAAATCCAATCAAAAGTTCTAAATACATGCATTGCTTAAAAATGAATTAAAAATGAGTAGAATTTTAACAGCCGACTAAATGATTCTTTGCAATCAATTCAATCTTTTTGAGGATCTGAATTTCAAAAAGAATTTTTTTACCAATCATGAATAACTTAATTTTCAAGGTATTTATGCAAGTAAACCACCGAAATATCATATTGCTTTTTGAATTATTATCTATCAAAGACTTGAAATGTCGGACTGAGCAGGACTCGAACCTGCAACCGCCCGCTTAGAAGGCGGGTGCTCTATCCGATTGAGCTATCAGTCCAATATAACTTTATAATAAAAATTTTTCAGCCTATTTTGCAAGTTTGTTTTAAAGTTTTTGCACCTTAGACTGATTTTTGATAAAATAATATCAAAAAGCACAATTTATGTTTATGAAAATTTTAACTGGTCTAGTCGGGATTACCGGAAGAATGGGCCAAGAGATAAAAAAAGCTTCGGAAAACAGTCATTTTGAGATTATTGGAGGGATATCTTCATCAAGCAAAGAGAACTTTGATAATCTCTTCAAAAATTCTCAGATAGTTATAGACTTTTCATCTAAAGATGTCCTGCAGGACCTTCTTCTTTATGCTCTGAAATACAAAACACCCTTAGTTATCGGAACAACCGGATACTCAACAGAAGATCTGCAAAGAATAGAAGAGGCTTCAAAAAAAATACCTATCTTTTACAGCTCGAATTTCAGCATAGGAGTCGCATTATTAAGATCTTTTTGCAAAAAAGCATCAGAATTTTTTTGTGATAGTTATGTGGATATAATTGAAAAACATCATATTCACAAAAAAGACAAACCGTCCGGCACTGCATTGAGTATAGAAAAGGATTTAAAAAAAAATCTAAAAAAAGAAATTGGCATCCATTGTATCAGAGCAGCTAATATTGTTGGCGAGCATACGGTTTCTTTCAGAAAAGATGATGAACTTTTTGAAATTAAACATTCAGCGCTTTCCAGATCAATCCTTGCTAAGGGCGCTCTTGATGCCGCTGAATTTATCTATAATAAAAAATCCGGTTTATATAGTATGCAGGACCTGCTAGGAGATTTTTATGCAAAAAGTTAAAATAAAAGATTTTTTAATATCAGAGGAAAAATTAACTTTTATCTGCGGACCTTGTGTTATGGAATCTGAGGAACACACTCTTTATACTGCCAATGCTCTAAAAGAAATATTTAAGGAATTTGATTTTAATTTTATCTATAAGGCAAGTTTTGACAAGGCTAATCGATCATCCATCAATTCCTTTAGAGGCCCGGGAATTGAAAAAGGGTTAAATATTTTAAAAAAGGTTAAAAACAAACTAGACATTCCAATTACAACAGATATACATCTGCCTGAGCATGCGGCCATGACAAAAGATATATTAGACATTATTCAGATCCCTGCATTTTTATGCAGACAGACAGATCTTCTTGTTGAAGCCGGAAAAACAAAATTACCCGTGAATGTAAAAAAAGGACAATTCATGTCCCCATGGGAAATGAAGAACGTGATTGATAAAATATTATCTACCGGAAACAAAAACATTATATTAACTGATAGAGGAACCAGTTTCGGCTATAACAATCTGGTAACAGATTTTAGAGCTATTCCTATTATGAGGGGTTTCGGGTTCCCGGTTTGTTTTGATGCCTCTCACAGCATTCAGCTTCCCGGAGGCAATCAGAGCACTTCTGGAGGCCAAAAGGAATTTATCCCCTATCTTGCTAAAGCTGCTGTTGTTGTTGGCGCTGAAATGATTTTTATAGAATGCCATCCGAATCCAAAAGAAGCCAAAAGCGATAGCGCAACTGTAATGGATTTTGAATCGTTAAAAGTATTATTAAAAGATATCGAAAAAATTCATGGAGCAATAAAAAAAGAGCCAATTTTATGTTAAAAAGAGCTTTTATCGTCTCCATTATTTTTTTAGGTATATCCATTTCTCTTTTTTTAACTAATTTATTTATAATCACAAAAAAAGATCTTAGTGAATTTGAGTCCATGACTCAAAAAAATGGAGACTTTAAATCTCAAACAGCTCATCAAATTAGAAAAGATGTAAAAAAGGACTTATATATAATAGATAATAGTTCCAGAAATCATTATATCGTCTCTTCAAATGAATCTGAAATTTTTCTGAACAAAAAAAATCAAAAATATGAGCTTATTGAAAATTTAAATAATATTAAATTTTTATGTTATGAAAACGTAGAAGATCAAAATTCCGGGCAGATCAAAGACATTTCAGCCCAAAGCGGGATTTATTATTTCCCTGCACATAAATTAAACTTAAAAAATATCGATTTATCATTTTACAATATAACAAATTCAATAGACTCTTATGTTTCAAGGAATCCTTTTTTTACAGGTATGGCAAAAGAATTGTTTTTTTCCGTGAATAAAAAAAAACCTGTTATTGAAGTTAAATCTTTTGAAGGCTCTTTTAATCCACATAAGGGTCTTTAAATGAAAAAAATACTATTATTTTTTATCCCTCTATTGTTGTTTGCACAAGGACCTGATGAAAATTATAAAATTTCAGCAAACAGCTTCATTCTTGATAAAAACAATCTCTCTTTTCAGGAAGGTTTTTATTTAGAGCACAGCTTTGGAAAAATTTATGCGAATAGCGCTGATTTTTCGAACTTTAAAAAAGAAAAAACTTTTGACTTCAAGCTCAAAAATGGCGTCAAGCTGATAACTAATACTGAAGGTATACTTTTGAGCGATAATGCGGATTTCGATAGTTCTTCACAAAAAATTAAGTTTTATTCAAAAGAATATGTTTCTTATACAGATAAAATAAAAGGCAAAGATCTCTATATTAAATCAAGCGAAGTGATATGTCATTTAGACACAAAAAAATGTCTTAAGAACATTAAATTACAAGATCTGTATTCAATTACATTTTACAAAGATGTTGCAATAACGCTTGAGAACAAATTAAAAATTTTCTCAGAAAAAGCAATTTTAAAAAAAACAGAAAACAATTCCAGCATATATTTGTTTCCGCATAAAAATGAGTTTTGCATATTTACTTATGAAGATAATGCTGCAGTTGCCACCTCTGCAAAACTAGATCTAAAAACACTCGATTTGATACTTCAAAATCCATCTGGAACAATCAGAAATATGTTTAAAAAAAACACTATTTTCTGTTTTTCATCTGACAAGCTGTTCTGGCAGAACTTTGAGAATGCTTTATTACTGAAAGGAAATGTTAAAATTATCGATTCTGAATTTGGAACTATAGATTCAGAAGAAATTGAAATTATTAAAAAATTTAAAGAAAATAATTTAAAAAAAATAATTGCCAGAAAAAATTCCAGTCTTAACTTTTTTGCTAAAAACAAAGGGAAGCTGACTTCAAAAGGAGTTCTGGAAATCGATCATGAAAAAAAAATAATTTCTGCTTTTAATATAAAAAATCAAAATGAAGATCTGATATACGAGGATCCGAATGTATTTATCACTTCAAAAAAAGCAAAATCATCTTACGATTCCGATAACAATATTCAAGATATCATCTTAGAAAATGATGTGCATTTTATATACAAAAAAGATAATAATTCAATCGGATACGGCATTGCAGATAAAATCGAATATTTTCCAAATGAACATCGTATTAAACTGTTAAGCTATGAAAATAAAAAAGTTTTATTCTGGCAGGCCGATAATTCGATTCGGCTAAGCGCCAAGGAAATTATAATAAATCAAAAAGAAAAAAATGATATTAAAGGCATTGGGGATGTAAGATTTGCCTTTAATTTAGAAGAAGAAAATTTAATCCATGAAATCTTTTCAAAATATTTAAATTATGAATGAGAAAAAAACATTACTTAAAGTTGAAAACTTAGTTAAAGTTTATGCTTCCAAGTCTGTTGTAAACGGTCTTTCTTTTGAAGTAAAAGAAAAAGAGGTTGTCGGTCTTTTAGGTCCAAATGGAGCCGGAAAGACAACGGCTTTTTACATGACCATAGGTCTTATAAAAGCTGATGGAGGAAAAGTTTATTTCAAAGATCAGGATATCTCAGATCTTCCCATTAATAAAAGAGCAAAAATTGGCATGGGTTATTTAGCCCAGGAACCATCGGTTTTCCGTCAGTTGACAGTTGAAGAAAACATTTTATGTATTCTTGAAACCTTGGATATCTCCAAAAAAGAAATGCAATTAAGATTAATCTCTCTTTTGCAGGAATTAAATCTAACCCATCTAAAAAAGAAAAAAGCTATTTCTCTATCCGGAGGGGAAAGAAGAAGACTTGAAATTACAAGAGCTTTAGTTAGGGAGCCTTCTCTATTATTGTTAGATGAGCCTTTTGCAAATATTGATCCTTTAGCTATCGGAGATGTAAAAAAACTAATCAAATTATTAAAGAAAAAATCTATTGGAGTATTAATTACCGATCACAATGCAAGAGAGATCTTTTCTATAGTAGATAGAAGTTATATCGTTCAGGATGGAAAGGTCTCTATGTCAGGCAAAGTTGATGAGCTGATAAAGAATGAAGACGCAAGAAAATATTATCTTGGCGAAGACTTCCATATGTAAAAAAATGTTTTTTTGTTTTTTTAAACAAAATTGCATTTCTTTGATTTCAAAAAGGCAAGCATGTATTATTACTATTTAGCGGCTCTTCTTTTTTAGTTTGCTCCTGATTATTAGAATCTTGGTTTTCAACTTCTATTTCTTCGGTCTCTAGATCAAGCCGTGAATCTGATCTTATAGCTTTTGTACTTGTCTGTGATGCACAGTCGCACTTGTCATCCTCATTTAAACAGGCAAGCCCTTCAGGAGTCAACAAGACAAAGTGTTTTCCTTTAGCATAAGCATTGTTAATTTTTTTGATCAGCTTATAAGTTAATTTTTTATTATTCAATTTTAGAGGTGTTGCATCATAACATCTCGTTTTCCCGTTTGAATCAATTTCACAAATAGAATCTGGAGCAACTTTTTTTATTTTTTCAATTAACCTAATAAAAGATTTCTGATAGTCTGCTTTGTAATCCTTACTTTTTTTTGTATCAAATTTCTCGACTTCTCCATCATGATTTATATATACAACAGGGTTGAAAAAACAATTACAGGTACAGTCACTAAAGTCAAAATTAAATAATGTTGGTTTTATTGCCATAAGCTCCTGTTCTATTTAAATAAATCAAAAAAAAATATACTCATTTGCTTTTTTTTATAAAAGAAATTTAATGCCTTGCGAAATTGAGATCGAAAACAAACTAAAGAAGGTCTGTCAGATTTATCTCTTTCATACACTCGCTCTGCTTGCTTCCGCCGCAGCCATCAAGAGAACAGGGTCTGCATGAAATTTGAGATTTGACAATTTTTGCTTTTTCATTTTTCCAACTTCCCCATGTGGTATCACAAGTTGGCCCAAATAAAGCGGTAACGCTTGCGTTCAGAGAATTGGCTAAATGAAAGGCAAAAGAATCCAAACAATAAAAATGTTTAGACAGTTTTATCAGAGCCGCTAGCTGATCAATATTGACTTGGGCCGACAAATTTAGAACTGATGGATTTTTTTTATGTTTTCCAATAATTTTTTCGACCATCTCAATCTCATAGTCAGCACAGCCGCCTACTATGACAATTTTTTGTTTTTGCTGTAATAAAAGATCTAATAAAAGATCAAATTTGTCCCAGCATTTAAATCTCCATCTTGTAGTTGGATGTATTAAAACATAATCATTTGGAGAAAAATCATTTTTACTAAGAATATTTTGGATATTAGATACAGCTTCAGGAGGAACTAGAAATTTCAGATACTTATCTTCATTTTTAGGGAAAATTCCAATTCTTCTTAAAGCATCCAAATTTTTTTCAGCCATATGTCTGGTAGTCTTAGAATTTTTAACTATATGCGAATATATTTTTTCTTTTTTAAAAAACCCTTTTTTTTCTGGATCAAATCCAACTTTATATCTAGCATTAGATAGTAATGCTATTATAGCTCCTCTATCCCCTTCAGTTAAATTTATCACTAAATCATATTTGTTTTTTCGTATTTTTCTTAATATTTTAAACTCATATTTCAACCTATTAAAAAACGATTGTTTTTTTATATTTTTATCATAGGTTAAAATTTCATCTATATCGGGATTATTCTTTAACACATCAAGACAATCTTCATAAATAAAGGCGTCGACTTTAGAAATAGAATTTTTTTTCAGATTATTAAAAACAGGAGTTGATAGCAGGACATCTCCCAAATGACGCAGTTTTATTATTAAAACTTTTTTTACATCCCTTAAATCTATATAATTTTCGTAACTCATAGAAAAAAACTGTTTTTTCATATAATATATGATTTCAATATTTAAATGCGGAGAAAAATATGCAACAAACCTTATCAATAATAAAACCAGATGCAATAGAAAAAAATGTAATAGGTAAAATTTTAGAGCGTTTTGAAAAAAACAACCTTAAAATCATCGCTGCAAAAATGGTTCATTTATCTAAAGAAAAAGCTCAGGACTTTTATTTAGTCCATAAATCAAAACCTTTTTATAACGACCTCGTAAAATTTATGATTTCTGGACCAGTATTAGTTTTTGTTTTATATGGACAAGACGCTGTAACAAAAACAAGACAAATTATGGGAGCTACAGACCCTTCAAAAGCTGAAAAAGGCACAGTTAGAAAAGATTTTGCAGCAAGCGTTGAAAAAAATGCCATTCATGGTTCTGATAGCGAAGAAAATGCTAAAAAAGAAATTGCATTTTTCTTTGAGGGCAAAGAAATTTTTCCAAGATAATCTCATCAAAAAAACAAGCGAATTTGGTTCTTTTAACTTAAAATTAGTATTTTATTTAAGAACCAAATTCTCCATAAAGTAAATTTTTTTAAAAAAAATTACTTTTTTTTAAACTTAAAATCTATATTCTTTTGATCTAATAATCAAAGGAGGCAACAAAATGTCTGTGTCTTTTTCTAATAACTGCCAAGCTATTTCAGTATTAAATCCTTCAGATATGCATGTTTCACAAGAGCCGCAAATGCAAACGGACGTTGAATCAAAAGATCAGAAAATACCTTCAGTAGATCTAGATCATTATAACGAATTAAGAGATCTTTTCTTTGAAGAACATAAATTCTTGAAAAATAACGAAAAAGGATATGAAGGTTGGGAGGTTATAAATGACTGTAAAGAATTCTCTATTCTACTTTCATCAACAGATAAAAAAGGATTTAATGCCCTGCATCATGCAGCGTTATATGGGACTCCCTCTCAAATCGCACTGGTTAATGAGTTAAATCCAAATTTAATTGAGCGAACAACAAAAGACGGCATAACACCATTTCATTCCGCTCTTTGCAGCGGCAGGATTGAGGCCATCGAAGCAATCTACAAATTAAACCAAAATCTTTTAGATGCGACAAGTGAGGATGGTTTAACCTCTTTGCACGCAGCAATCAGAGGCAAAAATCTAGAGGTTATTAAATGGGTTTACAACATAAGACCGGACCTATTAAATATAGCTAGTGAAAAGGGCGTTATACCATTACATTTCGCAGCAAGAACCGGCGATCCTGAGATCATAAGATATATTTTTACATTAAATCCAGAACTACGCCATGAAGTAACGATATGGGGAAAGAATGTTATGGACTTTGCATTAGAAAGCGAACAAAAAGACCACACATCTGCTGTTGCAACAATATATGAGCTTTGTCCTGATTGGGATGTTGAGAAGTGGTGCTATCATTGCCCTTGCCCTATTAAAGTCTAAGCTTTTTGTTATAATTGAAAACTTATGACTATTTATAATTCAAACAACTCTAGATTCATTCCGACTTTATTCGCTTGTTATTTTTATAATTTATCTTATAAAACCTTATATGGTGTTATTCACAGCAAAACGAATAAATACACGTATTCATTCGAAATTTATTTAGCCCAACTAATTATAGATTCGATACCCAAACATCAATTTGATATTTTCGCATCAGAAGTTACCACAGTTCTGGAATCACCAAATCAAGCTCCAAGAGCAACAGTCTATTTTAAAAAATATGTCCAGCTAACTAACGAAGAAGTCAAAGAATTTTATAAAAAAAGTTTTTCAGAAACAATTCTTAGAATCCTAGATCTTAAAAAAACTTCCGAATTATCCTCAAGCAGAAGTTCAATAGCAGCTTGTATAAAAGTTAACCAGCGATTAAAAGATGATAATTTATTATTATTCATCGTAAGACTTTCTATGGCACAATCTCAAATATCATCTCAAACGCAGAAAATTTTTGCAGATTTATTAAAAACCCTAGAAGGGTTGGATAGCAGCGCTAAAGCATGTTATGTCCGCACATGGTTTGAAGAAAAAAAAGATACCCCTGAATTATCCACTATAAAATGCTTATGCCTTAATAATCTTGGTTTAACTCAAGTTCCTGATGAATTAGTTTACTTTCGAAATCTGGAAAAACTTTATCTATCCGATAATAACTTATGTTATCTTCCAGGTAATTTTTTAGAGCAAAACATTAAATTAATTGTCCTACATCTAGATCGAAATAATTTAAGATTTCTTCCTCAAGATTTTTTAGCGAACGCTAGGAATTTACTATGTTTAAGTGTCTCAGAAAATCGCATAAGATTTATTCCTGATGATTTTTTAAAAAACTCCCCTCTTATTCAAGCCATCAGCTTTCGATGCAATCGCTTATCCTATCTCCCTGATACTTTTTTACAAAGAGCACCTATGCTTCGATTTCTTTTATTAAATTGTAACCATTTGATCGGAATGCCTGAAATAGAAAATTTCTTAAACAATTCTCCTTTATTGGAATGCGCCAATCTTCGAGATAACTATTTTAATTATGGCAATCAGAATATGCAAAGAAGAGGCGCTATTTATTATTGATTCCTAACTCCCCTAAAATTTTAGGATTTAAGCGGAAATTATTTTTTCAGTTTTTACCTTGCACCTGGAAAAATTATCACAGGAAAAAAAACTTTTTTCACACCACCTACGGCAATCTGGATTATATTATTTGACCCATCAAATCTATTCCATATAGCATATACATATTTTCCATTGGAATTTACAATAAGTTGGGATTCGGAAGAACTTTGACCAGAAACAGATAAGTTGGGGATTATTCCGGAAGGGGTAGATATAGGATTTCTCCAACTCTGTCCATAATCTTCTGAGTTAGCCGCTTGAATTATGCTATTTCCTTCCTCATCAAATATCATCCAAAGGGCATTTATATATCTTCCACTGTCATCAGCAGATATTTGAGCAGATGTTGCACTCTGGCCTAAAGCAGATAAATTAGGTGAGATGCCTGATGGAGTAGTTATGGGATTATTCCATGTTTGTCCATAATCATCAGAGTTTGCAGTTTGAATTATAGAATTAGATCCATCAAATATGCTCCATGCAGTGTACACATATCCTCCGCTGGACTCAACAGATATCTGTGGGCCCGAAGCGCTTAGTCCCAAAAGAGATAAATCTATCGGACTGCTCCAGGTTTGTCCATAATCATCCGAATGTGCTGTTTGAATTATATCGTTCGACCCATCAAATCTACTCCATATAGCATAAATATATCTCCCGCTCGAATTAAGAGCTATTTGGGGATCTGTCGCAAATTGATCTGATGCAGATAAATTTATTGGTATGCTCCAATTTTGCGCATGATCATCTGAAGAAACTGCTTGAATTGCGCTATTTCCAGCTCCAACATCCTGCCTCCAGATAACATATACATATGTTCCGCTTGAATCTACAGTTATTTGAGGAAGCGTAGCGTCCATGCCTGGATCAGATAGATATATTGGGATGCTCCAATTTTGCCCATAATCATCAGAGTGTACAGTTTTAATTCTTAGATTTGATCCATCAAAACTTAACCATGCTGCATAAATATATTTTCCACTGGCATCAGTTGCTATTTGAGATTGCAAAGCAACAGGTTCTGGGGGAATAGATATATCAATCGGGTCGCTCCAGTTTAGCCCATAATCATCTGATTTTGATATTTGAATTCTATCAATTATGTTCCATATCACATATATATATTTTCCACTAATGTCCGTTGCAATTTGAACCAATCCAGCATTCTGTCCGGAAGATGATAAATTTATTGAATTACCCCAAGTTTGTCCATAATCATCTGAGACTGCTATTTGAATTATTTCACTTACCCCATCATTCCTTCTCCACACAGCATACACATATTTTCCTCTGGTGTCTGTTGCTATTTGAGGAACTGATGCATTTTGCCCTGAAAAAGATAGATCAGGAGAACCGGGAGGTGTTACCACAGGATCTGTAAAATATACTCCTGAGAAAAGTTGAGTTGATATTAAAAAAATCAAACAATACTTAACAAATGAAAGCATATTTTATCCATCTTTTTTCAATCAGGTAAAATAAAATAATTTGTTTATTCTTTTAAATCTACTACAAAGGCGAAAAAAGAAGTTAGACGATCTTTAAATTTTTTTATTTGGTATCAGACATCTAAAATAAAGGTGACAGGGCCATCATTTATTAAAGACACTTTCATCTTGGCCCCAAATATTCCCGTCTGAACGATCTTAATATGATCTTTCATCTTAGAAATGAATTTCTCATAATAAACAATGGCTTTTGATGGTTCTAAAGCTTCTATAAAAGAGGGCCTTCTTCCTTTTTTGGTATCAGCTAAAAGGGTAAATTGCGAAACGATCAAAATCTGGCCATCAATATCTTTCAAAGATAAATTCATTTTATCAAATTCATCTGAAAATATTCGAAAATTTACTATTCTATCAACAAGATAATCAATTTTATCTTCACCATCATCTTTATGGCATCCAAATAAAACCAAAAGACCTTTGTCAATTTTACCAACAGTTTTATCATCTACAATTACAGACGCTTGCGTTACTCTTTGAATCACTGAGCGCATTTAGTTTCCTTTGTCAATCTATCTCTTAAAGATTTAATTTGATTAACCATCTCATTAGGCAATTTATCTTTAAAAACCGAAAAATAAGTTTGCAGTTTATCTGCTTCCTGAAGCCAGAGGTTTTGATTTATTTCAAATAATTTTGATAAATTTTCTTTAGAAATGTCTAAATTTGTTAAATCCAGATCTTCAATTCTAGGGATGTACCCGATCGCTGTTTTTTTTGCAGAAACCTTATTCGATACTCTTTCAAAAATCCATTTTAAAACTCTAATGTTATCTGAAAATCCTGGCCAAATAAATTCATTATTTTCATTTTTCTTAAACCAGTTTACATAAAATATTTTTGGCAGTTTGCTGCTTTGAGTTTTATTTTGCAGGTTTAGCCAATGATTGAAATAATCAGCCATATTATAACCGCAAAAAGGCAGCATAGCAAAAGGATCGTGTCTTAATTTGCCGATTTCGCCTTTAGCTGCAGCTGTCGTCTGCGATGATACGCTGGCTCCCAAAAACACTCCATGATTCCAATCAAAAGATTCGTAGACCAAAGGAACAACATCTTCTCTTCTACCGCCAAATATAATAGCGGATATAGGAACTCCTTTTGGATTTTCAAAATCTAAATCCCTAACAGGACATTGAGATATCGGGGCAGTAAATCTTGAATTCGCATGAGCTGCAGGTTTATTTGATTTAGGATCATATAAATTACCCTGCCAGTCTATTAATCCATCAGGAATCTTATCAGTCATCTTTTCCCACCAGACGTCACCCTCTTCTGTCAGAGCAACATTTGTAAATAATGAATTCTGTTCAAGACTTTTCATTGCATTGTAATTAGTTTGATATGAAGTTCCCGGGGCAACTCCAAAAAATCCGGCTTCAGGATTAATAGCATATAATTTACCGTCCTCACCAAATTTCATCCAGGCAATGTCATCCCCTATACATTCAACTTTCCATCCTTTTAATTTCGGCTGCAGCATAGCCAGATTAGTTTTTCCGCAAGACGAAGGAAATGCTGCTGCAATATATTTTTTTTCGCCTTGAGGATTTGTTATTCCCAAAATCAGCATATGTTCAGCAAGCCAGCTTTGTTCTTTGGCCATATTTGACGCTATGCGCAAAGCAAAACATTTCTTACCAAGCAGCGCATTGCCTCCGTAACCGCTTCCAAAAGACCAGATTGATTTCTCTTCAGGAAAATGAACGATGTACTTATTTTCAGGATTACATGGCCATAAATCATCCTTCTCATTTTTTTTAAGAGGTTTGCCAACTGAATGGATACAAGGGACAAAATCAATATCTTTATCCAAATATTCCATCACCTTTTTCCCCATTCTTGTCATTATGTTCATGTTCAAGACAACATATGCCGAATCAGTAATTTCTATGCCTATATGCGATTTATCAGAACTTAAAGGACCCATACAGAAAGGAATAACATACATGACTCTGCCATGCATACATCCTGAAAAAAGATCCTTCATGGTATTTTTCATTTCAACAGGGTCTTTCCAATTATTTGTAGGTCCGGCATCTTCCTCATTTTTACAGCAGATAAATGTTCTTTCCTCAACTCTGGCAACATCGTCAACAGTAGATCTAAAAAGGTAGCTGTTAGGTTTTTTTTTAGGATTTAGCGGAATTACTTTATTTTGAGAGATGAGAAGTTTTAATAAAGAATCGATCTCTTCTTTTGAACCGTCGCAAAAATGTACAGAATCCGGTTTGCAGAGCTTAATTTTATCTTCAACCCAGGAAATAACTTTTTTATTTTTTGTCCATTTGGAAATATCAATATTTTGCAACATATCTACCTACAAAAATTTATTTTGTCTTTTAAATTATTACATGATTTTTTTTAGAAAGCCAGAATTAAAAGAAAAGGCAGATGTTTGATACTATTTAATTGAATTATTATTCAAAAAGATCCTTAATAAGCTATCTCTATTCCCATTAGACTCTTTATAGCAGTTAACTTATCATCTGAAAGTTTTCAGCGAATTATTATCCTTTGAAGCAATAAAAATTAAAAATTCAAGTTACTCAAATAAAGAAAAGTAAAAGTATCACAGATTTCAAATGATAAAACTTAAGTTATAATCTTTTTCTTTTGAATTTATCTAAATATTCCAAAGCTTTTCCAGTTCCTAGGCAAACAGCTAAAAGCGGATTAGGAGCTACAAAAACAGGAAGTCCTGTTTCTTTGATCAAAGCTTTATCTATGCCTTTAATAAGCGCGCCGCCACCTGCTAGAACCATACCTCTTTCAACTAGATCAGCTGCAAGTTCCGGAGGACATTTCTCGAGTGTCAGTTTAACGTTTTCAATAATTTGTTGAATTGGCTCAGCCAGGCATTCTCTTATTTCTACGGAATTTATTCTTTTAGTTATCGGCAGACCAGCGACCTGATCTCTTCCTCTAACTTCCATTTCAAGTTCGTTATTGCCCAGAGGATATGCCGAACCGATTGTCATTTTGATGTCTTCAGCAGTACGAGGTCCGATCATTAAATTATAAGTTCTTCTCATGTAGTTCATGATGAAGTCATCAAATTCATCACCGGCAATTCTTAAAGACCTGGATTCTACAATACCGCCAAGAGATATGATCGCAATTTCAGTTGTTCCGCCGCCGATATCGATTATCATGTTTGCTGCAGGTTCATGCACAGGCAGATCAACGCCGATAGCAGCAGCCATAGGTTCTTCAATCAGTACAACTTCCTGGGCTCCCGCATGAAGAGCAGAATCTTCAACAGCTCTTTTTTCCACACCCGTGATTCCTGATGGAACCGCTATAAGAATTTTAGGACGGAATAAGCTCCTTGAAGGAGTAACTCTTTTAATTAAAGCTTTCAGCATTCCTTCTGCAATTTCAAAATCTGCAATAACACCATCTTTCATAGGTCTGACAGCATGAATTTTTCGAGGAGTCTTGCCTAACATCGCCTTAGCTTTATGACCAACAGCTAAAACCTCATTTGTAAGAGAATCAACAGCAACAACAGACGGTTCAGCAAGTACTATTCCTTTACCTCTAACGAATACCAATGTATTTGCGGTTCCAAGATCGATTCCGATGTCAGATGAAAATATTCCATGTAGATTATTTATACGGTTAGTAAATTGTTTTTTAGTTTTAACAAGAAAATCTTTAAAATTTAAAGAGTCTTTAGTGAGCATATTTTTTCCTTTATGTCTGAAGAAGTTCTAGAACTTCTTCCCAAGTTAATTTTGATATTGCCTCATCATCGCAACTTACAACTTTCTTGACGAGATTTTTCTTTCTATTTTGCATTTCCACTATTTTTTCTTCTATTGTATTAACAGTTATTAATTTAAAGGAAGATACATTATTTTTTTGACCTATTCTATGTACTCTGTCAGTAGCCTGCATTTCTACAGCCGGATTCCACCAAATGTCATAGTGGATAACGCTATCAGCTCCTGTAATATTTAATCCCGTTCCTCCAGCCTTTAAAGAAACTAAAAATAGTGATATCTCTTTATTTTCGTTGAAATCCTTAACAATTTGCAAGCGATTTTTTGATGTTCCATCCAAATAAGAAAATTTTATACCTTTCAATTCAAAGTCTTCACGCATAATTTGAAGCATTTTTGTATACTGAGAGAATATAACGGTTTTATGATTTCCATCTATCAAATTTTGAACTAATTCCAAAAGCATCTCATATTTTGCTGAATCGCCTATCTCTTTTTTCTCTTTTGCAAATATTGCAGGGTGACAACAAATTTGTTTAAGTCTTGTTAATGTAGCTAAAACATGTATCTGAATTTTTTCAAATCCTTCTTTAGCAACAAGTTTTGTAAGTTCGTTTCTGGCAGATGTTGCATAAGATTTGTATAATTCCAATTGAGGTTCGGTCAATTTGCATTTATATACGATTTCAGACACAGCAGGAAGTTCTTTTAAAACATCTACTTTCATCCTTCTTAATATAAAAGGAGCAACTTTTCTTTTGAGATATTCAATATTTTTTAAATGCTCATTACCAACTGCTCTTATATATCTTTCTGTAAATCTTTCATAAGTTGATAGAAATCCTGACATTAAAAAGTCAAGCAGAGACCAAAGCTCATCTAACGAGTTTTCAATAGGAGTGCCTGTTAGAATCATTTTATGTGTTGCATTCAGAAGTTTTACCGACTTGGCATTTCTGGTTTGCCTATTTTTTATATGCTGAGCTTCATCTAATACCGCATATGAAAAAATAAAGTCCTTATATAGATCTATATCTTTCTGAATAAGCGTATATGAAGTAATTATTACATCTTTATCTGTAATTTTTGAAATAATTTTTTTTCTTTGAGATGGGATACCGTCAACAATTACAGCATTGGTTCCCGGACTGAATTTATTTATTTCCTCCTGCCAATTATATAATAATGAAGTTGGGCAGACAACAATCGAAGGGTTATTTGACATCTTTTGATTTTGGATTATTGCGACTATGGCCTGAAGTGTTTTTCCAAGTCCCATATCATCAGCTAATATTCCATTCAAATACATCTTTCTCAATCTTTCCAGCCAGTGAACTCCATCAACTTGATAGTTTCTCATTGTAGCTTTTATATTCTCAGGAAAATCTCCCGGATTATGAAGCGATTCTCCCAGCATCTCATTTCTGATGGCCTGAAGCTGTTTTGAAATCGAAAAATCTATCGGAAGATTTTGAAATAAAGAGGGTTCTATTCCAACCAAGCTCCAAAGAGGCTTATCTTCCTGATGCGAGGTCATTTTTTTTATTCCGATCTCATCAAATATCTGCATTATTTTTGATAAATTTTCTAAATTGAGGACTAGGATTTTAGAAAATCTGGAATTTGATTTATTATTTTTAATATTTGCAAGTTCGATAAAAGCTCTTCCAACAGCACAGCATTCCCAAAGAAGATCGAACTTAACACCATCTAGCTCACCATCAACTGTAAGGCTCGTTTTATAAAATCCCGGCTTATCAGAAACATCGAGTTTTAAAGTAAATTTTGTTTTATCATAAATAAACTGATCTAAAAGGTTTTGAGGACATTCGAAAGTTACATTTTCCTGATTGTTTGGAATTATTTCTGTCATGAATTCGACAATTTTTTTCTCGGACTTTGTTATATATAGAGCCGATTCTGGATTAAATATAAAATCCTGGAAAAGTTCACTTATTATCATTCTCTCTTTTACTAGATCTCTTGCCAAGATACCTTGTTCGGTAATAAATTTTGAAATATTATCATATGATAAGTCAAAGGAATTGGCCTTAACTTCTATACCGTCATATATAAAGTATAAGCCGGCTTCTAATTCGCCATCCAAATAAGACAGGCAGCATCTCGCCTTAAGATTTGAGGCAAACGGAATAGTAACAAACTTCTCAATAAGTTCCAAATTGGCTATTTCCGCAAATCTTTTAATCTCGGGAAGGGAATTTTCCACAAACGTTCCAAATAAAGGTTCCGGAATTGTCATGTTATTTATATCTTCAATCGAACTTAAATGCTGTCTTTTTATATGACTTGGAAATTTATAATAAACACCCTCATAAATGAAACCTGGTTTTGAACAGTAAAAAAGATTTGCATCCTTTATACTAATGGTATTTTGATCGATCACGAAATTCGGAGATAATAAAATTTTTGAAGTCGGGGGTTCCAGATATTTCAAATCGAATCTGATATGAGCCGAACAATATGAATAATTAAGAGGAGTTTCTAGATTACCGCTAAAAATTGATGGAAAAACAGGAAGGTCTTCTGATAGATCAGATAGACTCCTTGAAGTATTGTTTTTTATTTCGATTTCATGAATTTTGGATAAAAGATCTCCAAAAGTCTGAATATCGATTTTTGCAATTTTTTGAGCTCTTTCATTATTTAAATTATCATTATATCTTGAAGATGATATTAAAGTTGTTAAAATCTCTTTTTCCACTTCATTAAAAGAATTCATTTTAAAATAATAATTTTTTGAATTGATTTTAATTTTTTCTTCAAATCTAAGAGCGTCCAAAAAATCTTTAACATTTGGAATATTTAAAGGTTTGGATCTTGAAGGTATTCTAAGGGCTATTGTAAATTCTACAAACTTTTGATCTTTTTCTATAGATTTCGGATTAAAAATTAAAGCAAGCTCTGATTTAGTAATTTTGTTTTCTTCATCAGGCAAAAAAAACATCGATGATGACAAAATGTCTGCTGAACTTATGTATTCTGCAAGGATCTGTTTTTGAAAATTTTTATCTTTTCTTTTTTCTTCTTTATTTTCAGCGATTTTAATCGTTTCCAATAAAGTTTTATCTAAAGTTTTAGTCTGATCCAGATCTTTTTCTTTGGAATAACTTACTAAAATGCAGTCCAGGTTTTCTTCCAGATAATAAATCAAGGCTGCTATATGTTGACAATCGAACCTATAAGTACAATCACAATTAGAATGAATGGTCTCAGATTCAAATCTGTCAATTTCGATTTCTCCTTCATAGGTATTTTCGAAATTTCCCATTATTTTAGCAGCAAATCTTATTGTATCATTATCCAATCTCAGAATTTTAGCGCTGATCACCTTTTTTTGATCATGTAAAGCTTTCCCTTCTTGCAAAACATTTGAAGAAAAATCTTGTTTTAACTTACGAAAATTTAACATACTTTTTTTCTTTTAACTCTATTAAATCCACCATGTCTACTTTTACCTTTTTTTTTAAACCTTATCAATAAAAAAATTTATATATCTTTTAAAAAAATTATTAAAACGCCCTCAAAACAGCATGTGAAGGCTTTTTTCAGAAATTAAAAAAAATAAAAAAAAAATTTTATCTGATCAAACTTGCTGAAAATGCATAAAAAATCTATTATTTAAATCAACTTTTCTTGCGGGTGTAGCTCAGTGGTAGAGCATCACGTTGCCAACGTGAGGGTCGTGAGTTCGAGCCTCATCACCCGCTTTTTTTAACTTAAAGGAAGTTCAAGTGGATAAAATTCAAGATGCTAAATTAAAAATCAAAATTGAAAAAAAGCCAAGATGTACAGTTGAATTAGAGATCATCGCTCCTGCAGACCTTGTCAAGTCTGCCCAAAAAGAAGCTATTAAGGATCTAAAAAAGGAAGTTGAACTGCCTGGTTTTAGGAAAGGAAAAGCTCCTGATGAAATGGTTTTAAAAAAATTTCCAGAAAGTTTGAAGAATAAATGGGAAAAAAGAGCAGCTGATCTTGCTTTTATCGGAGCCCACAAACAGGAAAAACTTCCTCCGCTTGGAAGTTCAACAAAAATTATTTTTAAATTAAAAGAATTTTCATTAGAAAACGGTGCAACAATTACTTATTCTTATGAAACAGATCCGGAAATTCCGGCAGTTGATATTTCCAGCATAAAATTAAAAAGAGTAAAAAAACACATTGTCACTGATGAAGAAGTAGAAGAGGCAATTCGTCAGATAAGATTTTTTCATGCGAAATGGAATGAAGTACAAAGACCTATCCAAGAAGGCGACTATATAATAATAGATTTGGACTCTTTAGACAATGACGCAAAAGTTAGGGTCTTTAATGATACCAGGTTTGAAGTGTCAGACAAAGGCATGACAAAATGGATGAAAGAATTAGTTTTAGACGCAAATCTTAACGATTCACTGGAAGGAATCTCTCAACCGGATGAAGATCTTTCGGAAGAAGAAAAGAAAAAATTTGAATCTAAAAAAGTTTTAGTGACTATCAAAAAAATTGAAGAGGCCGCCCTTCCTGAAATCGATGATGATTTTGCAAAAAAAATCGGAGCTTCATCTGTTGATGAAATGTATTCTTCTATCAAGGAAATGTTAATTAAACAGGCAGAAGTCGGTCATGATGAACAGAATAGAAAAGCTGTTCAGGAATATCTGTTAAAAACCTATTCTTTTGATATACCAAATTCTTTATTGGAATCAGAAATCGAGCATAGAAGAAATAATGCATTAGCTAATGCAAACTTCAAAAAGAAATATGATCATTTTAATGAAAAAGAGAAAAAAGAATTTGAAAAAACACTTTTAAAACATGCAGATGATTCAATTAGAATTTTTTATCTTTCTAAAAAAATAATTAACGACAACAAAATCAAAATATCCGATGACGAAATAAAACAGGCTGCGATGAACATATTATATAAGGAAATCGGTCAAAAAGCAGACCCTAAAGATATACCAAAAGATATCTACGCACTTGCCCTGTCAAGACTTGTTCTTATCAAGGCCGAAGATTATATACTTGATCAAACTTCGGAAATCTGATAAAACAAAATAAAAAAACTAAAGGATAATAAGTTTATGACTTTTACATCTTATTCTATTGAAGATTCTTTAACACCATATGTGATTGAAGATACAGGACGCGGCGAGCGTTCGATGGATATTTATTCCCGTCTATTAAAAGATAGAATTATTTTTATCGGAACAGAAATAAACGATCAGATCGCCAACGTTGTTGTAGCTCAGCTTCTATTTCTAAAAATGGAAGAACCAAAAAAAGATATAAGCCTATATATTAACTCTCCCGGAGGACAAATTTCTGCCGGACTTGCCATTTATGATACTATGAATTTCTTGGGATGCGATATTAACACCTATTGCATCGGCCAGGCGGCTTCTATGGCTGCAGTATTGCTTGCTGCCGGAACTAAAGGGAAAAGATATGCATTGCCTAACAGCAGAGTAATGATCCACCAGCCTTGGGGCGGAGTCGGCGGAGCTGCAGAAGACATCAGGCTGCAGGCAAAAGAAATTCTTTATCTGAAACAGGTTCTTGCAAAGATAATGAGCGAAAAAACTAATCAGAAGGTAGAAAAAATATTAGAAGAATCTGAAAGAGACTTTTATATGAGCGCTGAAGAAGCGTTAAATTATGGAATAGTAGATAAAATAGCAAAACCAGAAGTTAAACCAGAAGTTAAACCAGAAGTTAAACCAGAAGTTAAACCAGAAGTTAAACCAGAAGTTAAACCAGAAGTTAAACCAGAAGTTAAACCAGAAGTTAAACCAGAAGTTAAACCAGAAGTTAAAAAATGAAAAAAACCGATACTCCCTCATGCTCCTTTTGCGGAAGATTAGAAGATCAGGTAGAAAAATTAATTTCAGGGCCCAATGCATTCATCTGTGATAAATGCATTGGACTTTGCAATAACATTTTGGAAAAAAAGTCTTCCCCCAAGGAATTCAAATCCTTAAAACCAAAAGAGATCAAAGAAAAACTTGATGAATATATAATAGGACAGGAAAAGGCAAAGAAAACTATTGCTGTCGGCGTTTATAATCACTATAAAAGAATTCAAGCTTTGTCCAAAAATTCAGAAATTACTTACAGTAAATCCAACCTATTATTAATAGGCCCTACAGGTTCAGGCAAAACACTAATAGCCAGGACCCTTGCTGAAATATTAGATGTGCCTTTTGCAATTTCCGATGCAACAACTCTTACCGAAGCCGGCTATGTTGGAGAAGATGTAGAAAACATAATATTACGATTGCTTCAGGCAGCTGATTTTGATGTTGAAAAGGCAGAAAGAGGTATAATTTATATCGATGAAATCGATAAAATCAGAAAAACTTCACAGAATATTTCAATTACAAGAGATGTTTCCGGCGAAGGCGTTCAACAGGCTTTGTTAAAAATAATCGAGGGCACAATCGCAAACGTTCCACCCAAAGGCGGAAGAAAACATCCTCAGCAGGAATATATAAAAGTAAATACTGAAAATATTTTATTCATCGCAGGCGGAGCTTTTGTAAACTTAGATAAATTAATTGCAAAAAGACTTGGAAAAGAAACTATCGGATTTAAAACATCAGAGACTAAATCTTTTGATAGAGCTGAAATAAACTATCTCCTATCTCAATTGGAACCTGAAGATTTAATTGAATTCGGTCTTATTCCAGAATTTGTCGGCAGATTTAACAGCATTGCCAACTGCAATGAGCTGACAGAAGAAGATCTGGTTAGAATATTAACCGAGCCTAAAAATGCAATCATCCAACAATACATTCAACTTTTTAAAGATGAAAATGTAACTTTAAGTTTTACAGAAGATGCTTTAAGATCCATCGCTAAAAAAGCCAAAACCACAAAAACCGGCGCGAGAGCTCTTAGAATGCTTGTAGAAAACTTGCTCAGAGATCTTATGTTTGAAATCCCCTCTGATTCTAGCATTAAAGAAATTGTAATTGAAAAAGAGACGATAGAAAACAACAAAGATCCAATCGTCAAAAAATCTAAATAAAAAGAATAAGACCTTTAGTTTTTAACCTAAAGGTCTTATCATTAATCTGAAAGTCTATTTGTTTATTATCTTAATTGTATACTACTTAAAGCTACTACACCGGCTAAATAGTTAATATCCAAAAATCCTCTTAAGGTTTGTAAGGATTTATCATAACTGGAAGCAAACTGCTGCTGGGTCTGTTCGTTTACCGATTTCACTGCATCAGCTCTTTTTTGATAAGCATCCTGCAGCCCTTTTGGAATACTAGCAAGACCTTGGGCAAGCGCTGCACCCACTGTTGCTTTCTGTTGAGCTTTAGCTTGTACAGAGTTTAATTCACCTCTATGTTTTTCAATTGCTCTTTCATGACTCTTTTTAATATCGGCAAGCTGTTGTTTTTGGGTATCGAATTCAGTTTTTTTATCATTAGGTAGTTTTGTCCTTTCTGCATCTGAATATTCATTTCTTAATCTTTTATCAATATTTTTTGTACTGTCATCTAAACTTTTAATTTGAGGATTAATTTCTTTTTCTGTCTTGTTAATACCATATAAAGCATTACCACTAGAAATTGCTATACATGTCTGCATACCTGCTTCAAAAGCTGCCTGCAGGCAGATTGCATGTGCTATACCAAAAGAAGCTTTTATCATTTCATTTATCGAGTTAGACTGTTCCTTACGTAACAAATCTAACATCACATTTGTCTTTTTATTTACTTCAATATAATAAGAACTAGCTATATTTAATGCATCTTCTGCAGAACATACTGTGATGATGTCATTTGCTGTACTTGTCATATTTTTACTCCTTTTATTTATTATTAACTTTTTCTTTTACTTCTATAATCGTTTTGTATTATTTCCTGAATTGCTTTAGCTGATGATGAATCTGTTTTTGATAGATTATCATAGCCTTCTTGATAACATTTTGTATTATTCATAAGTGAATCGATAGCACCTTGCAGCTTTTGAGATTCTGATGTCAATCTGCCTTTTTTTAAAGCGTAATAAGATCCGATTCCATATGATAAAATATTTGAATATAAATAACCTTTTTGAGCTATGCTCATTCCCATTCCCTGTATCTTTTCTGCATATGCTCCGGAAAATGTAGTTGAAAGGCAAGCCAATCCCGCGAACAGTAAAAGAGTTGACTGCATCTTCTCAGGATGTTGGAAAACATCATTTGGTGTATTTAAAACACTTCCTAGAAAAGGTTGATCCAACCATTTTGGAAGTTCATATAAAGGTTTTTTACTATACAATTCTTCATTAACCTTTTTCTGTTTAATGTTTGCATCGTTCATAAGTTTAGTAGACTGTCTCATAGCATCCGAATAAAGAACCATCAAAGTAGCTTCTTTAATTATTACATCATTTAATCCTGATATAAGAACATTTAAGCCTACATCTTTTGTTGTATCCGGTATTATAATATTATTTGCTTGAACTGTCATAATCTTCTCCCTTATGCTCTAAACTGATATGCTTGACCGAACATACTGATAGCCTGCTGTACATATCCTGATGATTGAGAAATCCTTTCACTATCATCGCCCATCCTTTTCGCTGCTGTCTGCTGAGTGATATTATTCTGGTTAATAACTCCGGTTTCATATTGAGAAACAAATGAAAACCCCTGTAATTTATTTGAAATATCCTGAGCTTCATCTTTGGCTAAATACATTGCAGCGATAAAATATAACATGGCACCCTGAGCAAGTCTGCCGAAAGATGTTTTTAATCTTTTCCCTATTGTCGGAGATTTTTTTGCCAAAGTTTTTCCTTCGTTTTCTACAGCTTTTTCCGCAGCCTTTTTTTCTACACTACCAGCAGCAAGCTCTTCACCTTCTTTTTTCATTGCTCCTTTTACTGCAGCTCCAGTAATTTCAGCCTCAGCACCTTCAGAAGCAAATAACGCAGAACCGCCTGCAGCTATTGTACCGACTATAATTGCTACTTTGACATCAAATTTCAAATCTTTAAACTGGCTCCAGAATGATTTTTTTAGAGGGTTCCAGATTGTCCCTTTCTTTTTATCGGAAGAAGCTAAAACATCATTATTATTTTTAATATTCTCTTTTAATATTTCCTGAGCTTTCTGTAAAAATGTATTTGCCAAGTTTGTTTCGTTTATCTGTGATAGTTCATCAATTGATTCAGTGTTCATATTATCGGTAAATACTTTAATGATAATCATCATGATGTTCGCAATACCGTTAAAACGATCTGAATTACCTCCAACATAATTAGCTTCATTAGAATCTGAAGAAGCTTTTAAGTCAGCGCAAAAAGAAGCAATAGCTTTTTTATCATCTGAGGATAATTTTATATCTTTATCATTTACCATTTCTTCTAATATTAAAGGGAAATATTTCAAAAAATCATCTTTTTGATCACTGGGCAATCTATTTATATAATCAGAGATTGCTTTATCATCAGCAACTTTATTTTCCGATGCATAGTTTTCATCTAATTTAGGAGAAGATGTTTGTCGTCTTTTTAAAATGATATCTTTTCTTCCTGTTGATTCTTTAACCTCGGTTGCCTGAGGTAAATTTACAAGTATTTTAGCATCGCTAAAATCACCTTGCATTTTGTTAACACTGACTTGAGTGTCATTAATTTTTAGGTTAGTCATTTTTTTACCTCTTTATTATTATTTTTTTAAATTATTGTCCTTTTTGGTTGCTGACGTAGGCTTTTGTCTCCTGGCTTCCGTTCTGGATCATCTGCTGACCTTCCTGTATGTATGATGTCAAGTTCTGCGAGTACATTGAAAGGTTGGATGACTGAGTAGAGTTAAGTCCATTTAAACCACCTTTAGTCTGTTCAAACTCGTTTGTTATATCACCGACATCATCATTATAAGTTTTTGTATCGCCTTTTGGGCCTTGACCTGTTCTGCTATACCATGAATAAGTAAATCCTTTTGCCATTATGTTAGCGATGTAGGTAATTTGTTTTTCATTAACCTTTCCGTTTAAAACATCTAAAAATGATTCACTACCGTTAACCCAATCTCCTTTAGCTCCGAAAAATTTTTCCGGATCATTCAAATCTTTTAAAAACGTAATTGCCGATCCACTTTTTTGTGGGAAATCGGGATTATTTAAGGCATCTTGTAACTGATATAATAATCCTTCACCACCTGTTGAGGGAGCATGAAACAAATCTGCCCAGTAAGCTTGCAACAACTCAAGATTTGTACAATCCTTACCTGTAAATGGGTTTGTCGTTTTCTGTTGTAGCCAACCATCGTGATGCACGCCATGGATATCTGTATAGCCACCAATTATTCTGGCCATCTGAGCCTGGTTATCAGCATCACTATGATCTTTTGGATCACCCCAATCTTTACCATCAGGTCCTTTACCCCAATCAATGTTCTGTAACTGCTGAAGAAGGTTTTTCAATTGCGACAAGTCTGTGATAATTTCATCAAGGATCTTCTGAACCTGAGCAATAGCAGCTAGGATTTTAGATGACTTTTCAATTCCAATTTCGTTCAACTTAGAAATAACAACGAATACATAACTACAATTTTTGACATTTATATCATCTTTATCTTTACTTTTTAAAGCATCAGTATTGACCATTTGGGATAACAATGCTTTATTAATAATATCATTATTAACTGTGTTATTATTAACTGCATCTATTTCTAGATTACTCATTTTTTTATCCTTTTTTTAACTTTGAATCCAAGTTTTATTGGATCTTTTTTTATTTATTTTTTTTGGTTTTTCGCTTTTTGGATCCAGTTCTTCTTTCACCTGTTTTTTCATTTCCTGCATCACTGTCCATTCTTCATCTGAAAAGTTTTCTTTATTACTTATGTATTCTTTTAATGCATCTTCTGAAATTCCCATTTTTTCAAACAACTTACTTTTTTCTTCTTCTACCTGAACTTTTAATTTATCTAAAAACTCTTGGATTTCTTTTCTTTCTTCATCCGATCCTTTCACTATTTCTTCCTGCATCTTTTCAGAAAACTTAACTATCTCATTAATCACATCTACAAATTTCTCGGCTCTTTCATTATCGTCTAAACTGAAGAAGTCGAAGAGCTTTGAGAATTCTTGTTTTAAGTTTGTCATGTTTTCCTCTTTTATAATCTTTTGTTATTACTTATATTTCTCGCTTAATATTATTATAGCTAAAAATAATTAATTAGTCAACTAATTCTTTTAAACTATCTTAATATTTCTTTAAAACAAATGACTTATATTTAATGGCTTAAATCTATTAAAAACATTTAATATTACTAATTAAATTTTAAGACACAATTAAGACATTGTTAATTTTTGACTGTAAAAGACTGGTCTGCAGGAACCTATGATTTTCTCAACGAGATCAACTTCTTAAGCTAAACAACAAGCTTAATGTTAGTGACTTAAGTTTAACTTAAGATTTGAGAAGTACTTTTAGATACCTCTCAGTCTTAAAAATTGCTTTATGAAACATCGCTGATCGATTTTGCTAAATCATCTGTTTGTTTCGATACATCACTATATGCTTTTCTTGCATTTGCAGTTTGATCTATAAACGTCTGATCATTGTGCAGATTGTTGTCAGCCAAGGTTGTTAAAACCTGAAACAAGGATTGCTCAACCTGTACATATGCCTGAGCCTTTCCAGATGTTGTCGTAATGGACTTTTCACTACTTGTATCTGTATAGTCCATATCAGCAAGGACATCAAACAAACCTCCTACCGCATAAGCAAGTCCTGCAACAAGCGCGGCCCCGGGAGCTCCAAGATAGCACATCCATTTACTGTCGCCTCCAAAAGTACTGGTAACATCTCCCCAGGCGATTTTTCCTTGATGATCCAACCAAGATCCTGAAGCCGCTAGCCATCCATTTTTGCGTTCTTTATCTATAATACTAAACAAATCTTTGAAGTCTGTTTGCATCTGTTCAAAATCTTTTTCTGTTTTATTTGGTTTATTCAAAATGGCTTTGATATCAGCTATTTTCTCTTTTTTTTCTTTATCGATTTTCTTGTGGTTTTCATTAATTGTAGCAATATAATTTCCAGCTTTCGCTAAATCTTTTTTTGTACCGCGCCATAATTTAGAGAAAAATCCTCTTTTTTTCTTTTTACCATTTTTATCTACATCTTTTCCCTCTAATTTATCTAGTTCAGTCTGATATTGTTTTATAGCATCATTAATTTTATCCTGACACTCCTGCAGCTGGCTTTCCATCCCATCAAGCATTCCCGTCATTAGAACATCACCGGATTCCTGCATAGCATGTCTCATAAAATCAATTAAAGTCTTTTTAGCATCCATCGACTTTATATTTGCCAGATTTTGCATCATAGCCAGTTCTTCTTGTTTCTGATCATCCGGATCAATACAATTTTTTGAACTGTTTAAATTAGACATCGCAGCTAACATTACATAATAAAACGCAGATATTTCTAAATGATTGTTATCATCCTGAACCGGCATTGAAAGCTTAGGATCTAGACCATTTACATTATTACTGTCTATATTATTATATATACTCATTTTTACCTCTTATTATGAATAAGATTTAAATCTATTTCTTCTTATAATTATTTTAATGTAAAATTAATAATTTGTCAAATAATATCTTGAACAATCTTAATAGTTTATTAACAAAGTATAATAATTTTTATAATTATCATAAATTAATCCTTTTAAATGAGTTAAACAAACCAGAGAAAATCCCTTGTAGAATTTTCATTATTTCATAAGCTGATAAATTTTAACACCTTAAGAATATTTTTAGGGTTTTATTAAAAAAAATTTATTTTTTTCTTTTCATCAATAAAAAAAATCTTCAAAATGAAATATAAGTTGGGGTCATTAAATGGCAAGTGATCATATTAAGAAGCTTTGTTTAGAACTTGATCTGGAAGTTCCAAAAAAAGAAAAAGATAAAAGTTACACTATTGAATTTAGGGATGATATTGTTGTAAAACTCTGGGAATTGAATCCGGGATTTTATTTTCACAGCAATTTAATAATGTGTCCAACAAAAAATAAAGAAGATCTTTTCATATATTTAATGAGAGCTAATTTAATGGGAATCGGAACCGGAAGGGCTAGGATTGGAATTGATATAGAAGAAAAATTCTTGACTCTCTCCGATGACATGCCTTATGAAATTAAATATAATGAATTTAAAGAAAAGTTGGAAAATTTTGTAAATTTTGTAACATTCTGGAAAAAAGAAATAGAAAGATTTAATCAGCTGGCTGAAAAAACTATATTATAAGGACAACGATGAAATTAATAGCAATCCTCGGACCATTAAAAGGTTTAAGTATAAACCTACAAGAAAAACCGACATGGATTATCGGAAGGGATAAAGACCAGTGTAATTTTATTTTAGAAGACTCTTCCGTTTCAAGAAAACATGTTAAAATCACTAAAACTCCAGAAGGCTATCTAGTAAAAAACTTAAGCAATACCAATCCCGCTGAAGTTAATGACGAAAGAGTTGATGAATATCTTCTTAAAGAAGACGATAAAATTAAAATCGGTAATACCTATTTTGTATACACAGCTAAACAGAATGAAGAATCTGAAGAATCAATGTTAAATTCAGAAGAAGAAAATCTTTTTGAAAAACAACTTCCGGAATCAAGAGAAATACCTATAGAAAAACCTCTAGAAAGTTTTGAGGACGAAACAATATTTCAGGAAAATGAAGATGAATATCCATCTCCTTTAATTACTGAAGCCGCTTTCATATTAAAAGTCATTTCAGGACCGAATGTGGGATCTGAATATGGAATGGAAAAATCTAAAATTTATATTATCGGAAAAGACCCCAATGTATCTGAAATTATCTTCACAGATCTTAGCGTTTCAAAACAAAACACTAAAATTATCATAGATGATGATAAAAATATTTTCGTTGAAGATCTGAAATCTAAAAACGGCACTTATGTAAATAACAATAAGATCAAAGAAAAAACTCAAATAACCTCAAAAGATTTAATAACCATTGGAACGACTACATTTTTAATAGTTGAAAAAGAAGCAGCCCAAGAAACAATTTATACACCAGCCCCCAATTTTGAATTCGAAGAAAAAAAAGAAGAATCAAAATTAAAAGAAAAAGAAAAGAAATTAGAAGAAGCAACTACCTGGAAAAAGCAGATAATTCCTACAAGACATTTGATATTTGCCGGATCATTCGTTGTAATATTTTTTGTGGTCTTCATGAGTTTTTTTGCTCTTTTTAAAGCAAATTCCGTACATGTAGCTAAGAAAGAGCCGGTAGATGACATAAAAAAAATAATCGAGAAATATCAAGATGTCCAATTTTCATTTAATTCCTCTTCAGCCAACTTATTTCTAGTAGGGCACCTCTCTACCACAATTGATAAGCAACAGCTTTTATATGATTTGGATCAATTGAACTTTATTTCAAAAATTGAAGATAACATTATTATAGATGAATTTGTTTGGAAAAACTTTAATGACACTTTAAATTCACAAGCGGATTATAGAAGTGTAAGCGTTCGTTCATATGAACCCGGAAAATTTATTCTCGAAGGCTATGTTAAAACACCAAATGATTTTCAGAATTTAACTGAATATGTAAATTTAAATTTTCCATATCTTGACCGATTGGAAAATCAGGTAGTGATTGATCAGATTCTTCAAGTCCAGATAGCTTCAAAATTACAGGAAAAAAATTTTAACAGCTTGTCTTTTGAAATCATATCCGGAGAACTGGTATTGGCCGGACCTTACAACAGGGACAATAAAGATGATTTCCAGCAGCTGCTTGCTGATTTAAAAAAGACTCCCGGAATTCATGTGATAAAAAATTTAGCTCTACCGACATCAGAAAACAGTGCAAGAATTGATCTTTCACAAAAATACAAAATAAGCGGAATTGCCAAATATGACGATAAAAACTTTTCAATTGTTGCCAATGGAAAAATTGTTACAATCGGAGATTCATTAGATGGTTTGATAGTAACTTCTATTACCCCGGATGCGATTCTTCTTGAAAAAGAAGATATAAAGTATAAAATAAATTATAGCCCCTAAAAAACAAAGGAGACGGCCATGTACGGTTTGGAAAAATCCCCAAGAGAAAAATTTGATTTTGACCTAGAAGTTGATATCAAGCAGAATCCTCAAAAAGCTAAAGAACTGTTTGATAAAATTGAGGGCAACATAAATAAAGTTAAACAACTCTTGAAAAAAAATTCTACCGAAGATGAATTAAATAAACTCGGCATATTGCTTCAAGGTTATAATGCACTTTTAAAAGTTTTAAAAAAATCTCAAAAATCATAGGAGAAAAAATGTCAGTACCCAGCAAAGGATCATGGAAATGCACTTTATCATTTTCTTCATTAATAAATAAATACCAGGCCCTGCAAAGCAAAGTTGTTCAGCAAGTCCAGCATTTGGCAAGTTCTATTTGCCAGGCTACACCGGGAAAATTTTTACTTGTCCAATTTGCAATGAGCCAGGTAACACAGATCGGAGAGTCTATCTCTAACCTGATTACACAGGTTAATAGTATGATCAATGCATCTATAAGAAACCAAAAAGGACAATAATTTTTAATTAAAAAAAAAGGGAAAAAAATGAGTATCATTGATGAGTTTAAAAAAGATTTTCTGCTGTTCGTAGAAGCGGGTTTCATTGCAACAAATCAAACAGATGAAGATTCAACAATAAAATTATTTAAAGCAGCTGCAGTTTTAGACAAAACAAATCCGCTTATAAAGATCGGAGAAGGTTATCTTTCTCTTCATAAGCTGGAGCTAAAAAATGCTATTGCTTCTTTTGAAGAAGTTTTAAAAAAAGATCCAAACAATCAAATGGCCAAAGTTTTTTTAGGCATAGCGGAGTCCTTATCGCCGAAAGAGATGTTAAAAGGAGAGAAAGTTCTTCAGGAAACATCCAAATCTCCTGATAAGGGAATTAAAAAATTATCCGGAATGGCCCTTGATTTCGTAGACAAATTTTTGAAAAAAGAGCCATCACCTGTTGAAGTGAAAAAAAAAGGTAAAAAATAATGCCGTATTCCCCGATAGATCCCTCTCCTATTGAAAAAACTCCGAAAGTTTCTCCTGATAAAACTATTGAAGAAGGCAGAATTTCCAGACCGGACTCTTCTTCTTTTGAAGCTTATAAAAATGAAGCCCCATCTGCTGTCCCGGGGGCAAGTGGTGAGATTTCCCCTATGGACTTAGCTGCGAAGGCAGGTATTACTACAAATCCGACTTACCAATCCCTTTTGGCTCAAGCAGCTTCCGCACAAGATTCTTTAGGTGAAATCGAGAAAAATCTTAAAACCCCTAATTTAAAATTAAAAAAATCTCAAAGCGAATTATTGGACAGTAAATTAAATAGTGCAAATGATCATTTAGGATCAGCTATTGAAAAATTAGGTGGAAATGTGCCGGAAAAAACCCAAGTGCCAAAAACCGCCGATCCTGTAACCAGATTTATAAGTTTGGTAACAGATGGACAAAATCATTTAATCGAAGCCAAAGAACAACTGCAGAATTTAAAAACAAAAGGACCGCTGGAACCTACAGATATGCTTTTAATTCAAATAAAACTGGCCCAGGCTCAGCAGGAAATCGAATATTCTTCAGTATTGCTCAGCAAAGTTGTAGATTCTTTAAAACAAATCATCAACATACAGATGTAACATGGAACCTATTGATAAAATTCTTTCTCATCTCGAGGATATAGAAATAACAACAGTTCATGGCAGAATAACTGAAGTTGTCGGAATGCTTATCAAAGCTGTTGTTCCTCAAGTCAAAATGGGAGAAGTGTGTCTTATTAAAAGAGACCCCGAGCCTCTCATCGCAGAAGTTGTCGGCTTTACAAAGGATGAAGTTTTTTTATCTCCTCTTGCGGATATGCAGGGAATTGGACCATCTTCGGAAGTAATCCCTCTCAGAATGGCTCTTCACATAAAGGTGGGATCCAATTTACTGGGAAGAGTTTTAAATGGAATCGGCGAGCCGATAGATTTAGATACCAATGGTCCTCTTGAATTAACTGAAGACTTTCCGGTTATCAATCCACCCCCGGATCCTCTTAAAAGAAAAATAATTTCAGAACCGATTTCAGTCGGGGTTAAAGCAATCGACGGTGTGCTTACATGCGGAAAAGGTCAGAGAGTCGGTATTTTTGCAGCTGCCGGAGTTGGTAAGTCAACCTTGCTCGGAATGATCGCCAGAAACTCTACTGCTGATATAAACG
Source organism: Parachlamydiales bacterium (assembly GCA_041661445.1). Lineage (GTDB taxonomy): Bacteria > Chlamydiota > Chlamydiia > Chlamydiales > SM23-39 > JBAZUK01. The sequence continues at coordinate 193,110 of JBAZUK010000001.1, read as the reverse complement.
TTATCAGTTTGATCGGTGAAAGGGGAAGAGAAGTAAGAGAATTTATAAAACATGATCTTGGAGAAGAGGGATTGAAAAGATCTGTCGTTATAGTATCCACTTCCGATCAAGCCGCCCAGTTAAGAATTAATGCTGCATATGTCGGAACTGCCATTGCCGAATATTTTAGAAATCAAGGAAAATCAGTTGTTCTTATGATGGATTCTGTAACCCGTTTTGCAAGGGCAATTCGAGAAATAGGTCTTGCTGCCGGAGAGCCTCCCGCAAGAGCTGGTTATACCCCTTCTGTTTTTGCCACGCTCCCAAGATTGTTGGAAAGATCCGGAAATTCGGATATTGGATCAATTACTGCATTTTATACAATTCTTGTTGCAGGCGATGATATCAATGAACCCATCTCAGATGAAGTTAGATCCATTTTAGATGGTCATATCATATTGTCATCCGAGCTTGCACAAAAAGGTCAATATCCTGCAATAGATATATTAGCTTCTATATCAAGAATTTTACCTAACATTACTACAAAAGATCATCAAAGGCTCATTAGAGTTTTGAGAGAAGTTTTATCTAATTATAAAAAAAACGAACTGCTTATAAGAATTGGAGAATACAAACCCGGTTCGGACAAAGATGCTGATTTTGCTATAAAATTTATTGACAAGGTAAATAATTTTTTAAAACAGTCAATTTCAGAAAAATCTTCTTTTGAGCAAACACTATCCAAACTAAAAGAACTCTTTCCATAAAAAATGAGTAGCGATTATCCCTTAGAAGAGCTTGTAAAAATTAAACAAAAAAGATTTGAGCAGGCAGTAAAATTAATTGAAGAAAAAAAAACCGCATTAAAAAGAGAGAATGATATTTTAAAAAATCTCGAAGATGACAGGAATAAAGTATTCAAACATAAAGAAGATAAATTACAGCAATTAAGAGATGCACTTGACAGTGGCGAAAGGACCGATAAAATCAGACAGAAAAAAGATTATCTGGAAGTAGTCAAAGAGAATTTAAAAGAAAAAGACAAAAAAGTTGCAAATCAATTAAAAAATGTTAAAGAAGCTGAAAACGATCTAGAAAAAGCAAGACAGAATCTGCTTGAAAAACAGAAAGATATCGAAAAGTTAAACATTCACAGAAAAGAATGGGAAAAAGAAATGAAATTTGTCGAGGCTCACAAACAAGAAAATTTGGAAGATGAAATCGGATCGGTAAAACATATCATCAAAAAAAAGAAAGGAAATTAAAACTAAAGTTATTTAAACTAAAATTAAAAGGAGCTTAACTCTTGAATATCGAAAGAATCGGACCTACAGGACCATCCAAGCCATCAGACAAAAAAGGAAAAACTTCCACTCCTGATTCAGAAGAGTTTCGAGAATTAATGAAAACCGGAAAAGTAGGCGAAACGGAATTCGAAAAAGGAAAAAAAAGATCTTTTCAAAGAAGACAAGAAGGCGGAGAAATTGAGGAATCGTCTCAAATAACAACACCACTTAAAACAACTGCACCTGCCCCGGGATTTGAAAAGCAGTCCAGATACATAAAGAATTATGAAGAAGCCCCGGCAACTGACAGATCTTCTCAAAACAGGCCATCATCTCTGGATGAAAAAAAACCTGCAGAAAAAGAAAATAACGTAGAAAAAAAAGAAGAAAAAAAACCTGTAAAAAAAGACGAAGAAAAAGACTTGGAAGGTGCAGTAATCTTTAAAAACGAATTTCAAAACAAAAAAACAGTTTTCCCTAAAGAAGATGAAAAAATAAAAAAAGAAATCCCTTCGAAAACTAAAATATATACAAAAGAAACCCCTTATCAAAAAGAAGAAAAGCCGAAAAAGAAAGAAGAAACAGTAAAACCAGCTTTACTAAAAATAGAACAGCCTTTGGAAAAACCACTGAAAAAAAATATGAGAACTAATGAAACAGAAGAGACTTTAAAACCTGAAGTTTCCTCTGTTTTACAAGAGATGCCTTCTAATATTGCAGCTCAAACCAACAGTTTAACACAAACCCTAACTCCCTATTTACATCCTGAGATCGTGCCTCTTTTTGAAAAAATGATCGGCACAATAATACAAATACAGTCTCAGGGAATAACTAAAACGGAAATATTTTTGAATTCTGAAGCTTTTGCATCTTCAATTTTTTTTGGAAGTTCGATTTCTTTAGAAAAATATTCGACAGCACCTGATTCGTTTAATGTTTTTTTAAAAGGCCCTACCGAGGCAGTGAATGTCTTTAATGAGAATATAGCATCCCTTTATGATGCTTTTTCTAAAGGAAATTTTGGTTTTAAAATCAATAGGCTTGAAGCTGAACATGAAAGGCCCTTGTTTAAAAGAAAAGAAAAAACATCAGATCGGGAAAAACCAACAAAATAAAAACTATGCATACATTAGAAAAATATTCATGGCTTAAAAAAATAAATAAGGCATTGCTCCGTTTAGATCAAATCCCTCTTTTAAGAAATTATGCGCCTTTTAATTTTGAAGAATTTTCTTCTAATCTGGAAAAAAGATTTGCTATTCAAAATTTTAAAATTGAAACTTTGGATATGCGATGGATTTCAAAAGAAGATCTAAGATCGTCTTTTTCAAGTAAAATGAATTATCTATCTTTTATTATGTCCCCTCTTGAAGGAAATGTATTATTATTAATTGATCTGGAAGATATAGAAAAAATCACAAATGAGTTAGTTACTAAAAAAAATCACATTAAGTTTTCTTCTACGATTTTACAGGAAAGCTATTTTCGTTATTTAACTTTAGAAGCTTTAGATATTTTATCAGAGATGAACCTATTTCAGGATCTATCAGTTAAACTGATAGAATCAATAGATAATGTTTTGGAAAATTCACTTTGCATTGATCTAAAAATTACTTTAAATAATTCTACTTCATTCTGCAGAATCGCTATAAACTCTAAATTTAGAAAGTCATGGGAAAGTCATTTCAACAATAATCCCCCATTAAAAGCTTTTGAAATTTCAAAAGCTTTAGATCTCACTATTACAGCTGACATGGGATATGTTAATTTAAATTATGAGACTCTAAAAAAATTAAAAAAAGGTGATTTTTTAATTTTAGATAAAATAAATTACGATCCTAAAACAAATAAAGGACAGGCTGTATTGAAGTTAGGCGATTTAGCCTTATTTCATGCAAAAATCAAGCAAAACAAATTAAAAATTTTAGATTTTGCAAATTATCAAGAGGACCCTTTTATGAAAGATTCAGAAATAGAAAAACAAGATACTTCAGAAGAAAATATTCCTGTGGAAAAAACAAATGAACTTCCAACTTCGGATATAGCTAATTTAGATATTACAATTATAGTAGAGGCCGCCAGATTCAAAATTTCTTTAGACAAACTAATGAATTTGCAGGTTGGCAATTTGATAGATTTGGCAGTTAATCCTCAAGCCGGCGTCGACTTGGTTGTCAATGGAAAAAAAATCGCTAGAGCAGAGCTTCTAAATTTAGGTGAAACATTAGGTGTTAGAATTTTAGATTTAGGATAGTTTTTTCAATAATTTTTATTTAATTACATCTATTTTATAATTCTTAATGATAAAAAAAATAAGTTTAATTACTATTAGAAAAGAGCAAAAAAATTAAAGAAGATGAACCAAGACATATCTGATCAGCCCACAATTCCTAATTATACAAAAAACGTCACTTCCCTTCTTCCAAAAAAAATTGGTCCATATAAAATTGAAAGTCTTCTTAAAAAAGGCGGGATGAGTTTTTTATATTTGGCTCTAGATCCTGATACTTCAAGATTGATTGTTGTAAAAGTCTTATCTCCTAAGTTCATAAAAAATGAAGATGCAATACAAAGGTTTTTAAAAGAAGCGGAAATAATCAGACTCTCAAATCATCCGAACATTATAAAATTATACGGGCAGGGAACGTGGGACCAAGGCCTTTATATCGCCATGGAATTCATACAGGGCGTTTCTTTAAAACAGTTTTTGTTAGAAAAATCCTTGTCTATAAAAAAAGCTTTGGAAATAGTTCTTCAAGTTGCATATGCGCTTTGCCATTTACATGCTCACGGAGTAATCCACAGGGATTTGAAACCGGAAAACATATTAATTACTGAAAATGGTGAAATAAAGGTAATTGATTTTGGAATAGCGGGATTAATAAATGAAGAAAAAGTAACAAATTCTAAACAGATCATCGGCACACCCGTTTACATGAGCCCAGAACAAAAAGAAAACCCCTCGATGGTCAGCTTTTCCTCAGACATTTATTCTTTAGCGGTCATAACTTATGAACTCATCTTAGGAAAACTAAGCCACGGAATCATTAATCTCTCGCTGATTCCAAGAAAACTTAGATTAATATTTGAAAAAGCTATGCAAAAAGATCCGAAAAAAAGATACCAGGATATTGTTGATTTCATAACAGATCTATCGGAATACATAAAATTTCACGCCGATTCCGAAGAAAAACAAAATGAAGAAAAATATGAGGAGATCTATTCGTCTTTGATAAATACCGATAAATTATTATTCAGCAATCCTCCCAACTGGAAAAAATTAGATATTGCAATTGAAAAAGAAACCTTTAACATTCCGATAAACTATTATTTGGATTTTTTTCAGCTCTCAGAAAACATTTACGGTCTTTTCTTATGTGAATGCGAAAAGAAAAACTTAGAATCATTTATTCATATCTCAATGTTTAGAGGCTACACCAAAATGGCTCTTGACTACATGTTAAGTAAAAAAGAGCACCATCCTTCAGTAATTCTGAACATATTAAATAGAGCAGTTACGAAGGACAATCTGAATGATATTTTTAAAGTCGCCTTTTTTGTTTTTGATTTGAACAGCGAGCAGATTTTATATTCCAACAGTTCAAATTTCGATATTTATTTAATGAATAATCTTTCTCAAAAAATTTTAAATCTATCCATTAATAATCAGAATTTAGGATTGGATGAAAATTTATCTTTTGTTGAAACCGCAATAAATTTTAACGTATCGGACAGATTGATTTTGCAAATCCCAAAAGTTACGATTCAAAAACAAACTGAAATAAAAAAAATAATTTTGGACAACATGCTGTTTTCATGTAAACATCAGGCAGAAAAAATCCTTGAGTCGATAAAACCATCTTCATTAAAAAAAGAATCCGAATTATCTTTAGCTATTTGCATTGAAAGGAAATTTTGATTTTTTAAAAATTTTACTTTGCAAAATCTTAAAAAAAGAAGAAAAATAATTACAAATTTACGAATAAATGCAAAAAACATAAAAATTCAGATAAAAGTTTTGCAAATATTGCTAAAGTGATTTACGATTCTATTATAGAGGAATAACAAAAGTGCTGTCAGTATTTGTAAGGCCGATATATTTATGAAAAAAGTAGCAACATTTCTAAAAAAGAAAATAATATTTATTCTGATAATTTTTTCATTTGTAAATTTATCATATGCAGATGAAGAGATTGTTCAACCATCTGAATTTACAATAAATTACAATAATGTCTCCATTCTTGAATATGTTCAGTTCGTTTCAAAGATCTGTTCAATAAATTTTATCTACAATAATGAGGATCTGAACTTCAACGTAACAATCGTTTCCAAAGATCCGATTTCTAAGGAAAGTGTTATGTCGACACTTATTCAGGTATTGCGGATCCACAGTTTATTTTTGAGCAATGATGGGAAAAACCTGGTTATCTCAAAAAATGCTGATGTGAAAGAATTAGCTCCGATGTATAGCGAAAAAGAGATGCACAAATTTCCAATTATAACAAGAATCTTTCCTATAAAAAACAAAAATACTGATGCTGTTGCCGCAATAATAAAACCTATGATTTCAACTGATGCAGTATTGGAACTATTGCCTTTGGAAAGACAGATTATCGTAACCGATATTTCTACAAATATCGCAAAAATAGCTGACTTGATTCAAAGTCTGGATTCGTCTGAGAACCCTTTAGTTATCGAAACCTATAATGTTTTGGCAAATACCACAAATACATTAATAACTCTTACAACTCAAATAATGGCCCCTTTAATCGCCGGAAATCCTTTCATATTGGTCCCCCAAGATTCTACAAGAACCATTTATTTGGTAACTACCCCGGCTCTCGCAAAAAAAACAGTTTCAATTTTACAAAGTCTAGATTCCCCTGCCCAGTTAGAGCTAAAAACACATGACAACCAGCAAATTTTTATTTACAAACCTGTGAATCTATCAAATGTTGACCTGCAAAATGCTTTAGAGGACCTTTCAATCATTTTAAAAAAGGAAGGATCTTCATATTATTCTTTAACTGAAGCCATCGATAACATGAAATGGATTGCTGAAGTTTATTCTTTTCTATTTACATCTACAAACCAGACAATTGAAAAGCTTCAGAAAATAATTCAGGCCTTCGATTCTGCAACGGACAAAAAGATGGGCTCGCCATCATATTTTTTATATAAATTAAATTTCATTTCAGGCGAGCAATTAGAAGAAGATCTAGATAGTTTTGCAAAAAATTTAAAATCTCAAAAAATGTATGATTACAAGCTTTTGCAAATTATTGAGTCTGCAAAATGGATAAAAGAAACAAATTCAATTTTATTATCAGGAGACCCTTCTGCAATTGAGGAAGCTAAAAATATCATTTCTCAATATGACACTACAAAAGGATCTCTCACAAAAAGCAATTTTTTTATTTATAATCCTAAATTTGTTTCATTAGATGCAATTTCAAATTATTTAAATGATGTCTCAAAAGATTTAATTAATTCCGGTTATTCCGATCCTAATTTAATAAATGCGATTAGTTCGATGAAATTAGAATCTAATACAAATGCAATTATTTTCACAGGCGATGAAAAATCCTTAGAAAAGATTAAAGATCTTTTAAATTCTTATGATGTGCAAAGTATCTCAAAAGGTAATTTTTTTATTTATAATCCTAAGTTTGTATCTATTGAAGACATTGAACAATATTTAAAACACATGGAAGAGAATTTAACAAATTCCGGTCTTTCTGATCCAGATTTTTTGAATGCAATAAATTCCATGAAAGCCGTCAATGAAACAAATTCAATTGTTTTTACCGGAAACGAACAAACCTTGGAAAAAATTAAAAATATAATTGCATCTTATGATGTTGCAAAAGCCGGTCAGAGAAAAGGCAACTTTTTAATGTATTCGCCTAAAAATGTTTCATTAGAAGATCTAAAAGAAGCCGTTACCGATGTTTCAGAAAACCTAAGCTCTTCCGGGTTTGCCGATAGACCTTTGCTCGATGCATTAAATTCCATGAGACTGACTCCATCAACTAACTCAGCAATATTTACCGGTGATTCATTATCTTTAGATAAAATTCAAACTCTACTCACCTCTATTGATCAACCGCTTGCAAAACAAGCTATCCAACATATTGGAAAATTAAACTTTTGGATATATAAAATAAAAAATGCTAAACCTCAGCATCTTTTATCTTCAATAAAATCAATTACAACCGATTTGGCAAAATTAGACACCTCTGATCAGAATTTTTTAAATTCTTTAAAAAGCGTCCGATATGTCAGCGAAACAAATTCATTAATATTTACAGGAACACAAGACTCGCTGGAAAAAATTGAACCTTTAATTGAAAAATTTGACCTTGCCTCAGAAGGCGGGGCTGCCACTGTTTATTTTGTTTATAAGCCAAAATATCTAAAAGGCCCGGAACTTCAAAAAGTAATGCAGGATTTTGCGGAGAATTTAAAAGTAACCAATCTAGAAAATCCTTATCTTTTTGAAGCCATTGAATCGATGAAATTTACTGAGCAGACAAATACCATGGTATTTACCGGCACCAGCGCAGCAATCGATGAAATTAAACAATTACTTGTCGTATTTGATATCCCCGAAACAGGCCAGCCGCAGATTCAGGAAATAACCGGTCTTGAGGACTTAGGATTTTTAGTTTACAAGCTTCAGTACCATAAAGGAAGCGATATCCAGCAAGCCCTAAAACAGATCTCCGTCGAAATAAAAGCATCAGGCGGAGAAGCTGCTGCCAAGATGAGTATTGTAAAGGCGATTGAATCAATCCAATGGCTTCAGATAACAAATTCTCTATTAATATCCGGAGATAAAGACACACTTACTAAAATTAAAGAACTGATCGGTAATTTGGATGTGCCATTAAAACAGGTCTTCATCGAAGTTTTAGTAATACAGACAACTCTTGGAAATGCCCTTACTTTCGGTCTTGACTGGGCATCCAAGTTCCAATATAAGAACCAGGCGGCAATGGGAATCGGCAATATTGCACCGACAGAGAACAATAGTGCCAATCCATTCGCAACAACAATGAACACTATCAATGCTACTAGAACTCCTCAAGCCAATTCCGACATTCCTCTGAATGCAGGTTTTGATCTTGGAATAATCGGCGACATCTTACTTCATAAGGGCAAATCATTTCTATCATTGGGATCTCTTTTAAATGCTTTACAGAATGATTCGGAAACATCAATAGTCATGACTCCAAAAATAGTTGCTCAGGATGGCATTACTGCAACAATATTTAGCGGACAAAACGTCCCATACACCGGATCAGTTATCACAAATACAGGACCTAACACAATAGCTACTACAAATATTGAATACAGGGATATAGGGATGAGCTTAACTATTACTCCAATATTGGGCAACAGCGATGCAGTAACTCTTTCTATTGACCTTGAAAGCACAAATCAGCCTGGAGATCAAAACACTGTCGTTCTCGGCACGGTTACCGGTATTACAACTACAAAGACCTCAATGAATACTTCGGTCCACGTTGCCAACAAAAACTTTTTAGTATTAAGCGGAATGGTCACAGATATTAAAAGAAAATCAAAATCCGGAATCCCCTGCCTCGGCGGAATCCCGATAATCGGCGCTGCTTTTTCAAAAAACAATACTCAGGAAGCAAAAAATAATATTGTCATATTTTTAAGGCCTCATATAATAAACTCTTACAAAGATATGCAGGCTCTCACACAGATACAGGAAGATTCATTTAGAGAGCAGGCAGGAACTCCTGCTTTGGAAAGAGATTTTGATGAAGCTACAGATTTGATAAAGTAAAATGAAAAAGAAAAAAATCATCATCTTGTTTTTATCATTTTTTTTTCTCTTCGGCTGTTATAAAGTCGAAGATAAAATCGAGCCGAAAATAATCTGTCATCTCAAAGAAGATCATATTAATTCCTTAAAAAATCCTTTTAAACCCCTATCTTCAGAAGAAAAATCTTCTGATTGGGGCAAAGAATTTATAATAGCCAAGAAATTTTCTAAAGACTTTGACCTTTATAGAGGAATAACCAATTTTAAAAGAGCTTTGATATTAATCGATGATGAAAATACGGAGAGAAAGCTGGAAATCGAATACAACATCTTATTTTGTTATTATTTAGGAAAAAAATATGACGAGCTTATAGATTTTTTTGATAAAAGCTCTCTTTGTTTTGCCGATAAATCTTTTGAAGCGTTTGAAGATCTCTTAGTTATTTTATATGAAAGCTATCATGAATTGCAAAATGATGATAAACAAAGAAAAATCTTAGAATTATTACATGATTCTTATCCCGAAATAGAAAAAAAAATCATAATTTCTACACATTTAATCGACGCTGATGTTGACACCTTATCCAAAGACTATTCAAACATCAATTACGTTAATAATATATTAAAGATATACGAAAAAGAAAAAAAATCTGTCAGAACGGCTCAGTTTTTAAATACATTCATACCTGGGGCCGGCTATTTATATATAGGACAGAAAAGGTCCGCCCTAACCGCATTTATGTTAAATTCACTTTTCATATACGGCAGCTATGAATTTTTTCATAAAGGCTGGACTGCTGCAGGTGTAATAACTGCCAGTTTTGAAGCCGGCTGGTATTTTGGCGGAATATATGGAGCCGGTGAAGAAGCTAATTTTTATAATGAAAGAGTTTTTGAAAGATTGACAACTCCTGTAATGAATAAAGAAAAGTTATTTCCTGTCTTTATGATAAAATACGGTTTTTGAATGAAAAATTTATTTTTTTTTTTATTAATGATTCCGATTTTTATTTTTGCAAAGAATTTTTACATTGAACCCTGGGGAAAAGATTGCGATCTATTACAAACATCAAAAAAAAATAATGAAGAAAAAAAATCCTCTATTTTATCAAAAGCAGCAGACAAAGTAATAATTTTTCATCAAAAAGTGATCTCACCTGTCGATGGGCCTAGATCTCATTTTAGACCGACATCTTCCAGATATATGCAGCTTGCCATACAAAGATACGGATTTTTTAAAGGTTATATAATGGGCTGCGATAGACTCCTTCGAGAAAATAATGAACCTTGGGTATATAAGAAAATTACTATCGACAATATAGAATTCAAATATGATCCTGCATCGGACAAAAAATATATAACTCTTAAGTGATTCATTTCATGAATTATTTTTAATTTTATCGAATAAATTATTGGTTTTTTGTTCAGAAAGTTTTAAAAAAAATTATAAAAATTAAAATCCTTCTTTCTTCTTTTTTATATTTTTATTAATCTGGCAAGTATTCGCTGGCCAATAAAATATCTCTGAGGTTTCTTATTATTTTAAAATCATAAAAAAAATAATTGAATTAACAATTAAAATAAGTTATAACCATAAGAAAGAAAAAAATTATTATCATGTTTTTGTAAATATTAAAAGCTCATATTCAAAAGGAGACAACAATGGAATTAATGAAAAAAATTTTACCCATTCTCTTAGGTGCATTGGCAATATCGACTTCTTATGCGGATGAAACTAATAATAATTCAGCTCAAGACAACTCAGTGTTGTGCGAACCGGCCCCACTTCCTCCCTGCTGTGAAATTCCACAAGGTCCCCAAACAGCTGTTTATAATCAGCCGGCTAAAACAGATCTTTCATGTCATACTTATAATTTTTTTGCCAGCGGCTCTTTTCTTTGGATAAAACCGATTCAAGATCAAATGGAATTTGCTTCTACATTTACTCCAAGGCCATCCCCTAATATAAATTTTTTATATAAATTAAATTTTGATTGGGTTCCGGCATTCAACATTTGCCTCGGCAATACATTTAAATATGACAACTGGGATGGATATTTAGAATACACAAAAATTAAGGGATCTGATGAAAAGTCTGTAGTTGCGCTTGATGATGGAAGTATTTTGCAGGATTTCTGGTCTTTTCAGGCAAGACCTGCTTTTATGACATTAGATCATGTTAACGCTAAATGGAACTTAGATTTCAATATGATTAATTATAATATTAGAAGGACCTATTACAATAGTCCTAAGCTTGTTTTCAAAGCAGCCTATGGTTTAGAAGGCGGCTGGATAAAACAAAAAATCCGAGTTGAATCTTCCGGAATTACAATAGATGAACCGATAGTATCCACAATAATCACCACCACAGGAAAGTCTAATTCCTGGCTGTTTGGTCCTAAAGTTAGTATTTATTCAAATTGGCATCTGGGCAAGGATTATGGCAAAGGTTTAAGAATTTTTGCAAATGGCGCTGCAAGTTTGTTTTATCAAAAATTCTATAATTTGAGTTTTGATGAACCCCTAGTTATATTCCCTGTAGAAGGGTCTAACGACTTATCGATTAATTATACAAAATATGCAATAAATCCAAGCTTAGAAGGAATTATAGGACTAGGATTTGGTTCGAACATATATCGAAATAATTCTCATCTGGATATATCTATCGGCTATCAAATGCAAATGTTTTTTAATCAAAATCTGATGAGAACGCTGCAGCAATCAATCAACACATTAGGTTTAGCAGCAAGTGTGAAAATTGATGTTAAACCGGGAAATTTAATGTTTCACGGCTTAAATGTTACAGCTAAATTGGAATTCTAAAATTAATTTTAAAGAACCAATAGAAAAAAATATTGATGATTGAAAGAAAATAAGTTATAAAAACAAATTAGATGAGTAGATTTTATTATCATAGATGTTAAGGGCTATTCCAAAAGGAGAAAAAAATGAATATATTGAAAAAAATTTTTCCCATATTGTTAGGAACGTTAGCTATTAGCTCAGCTAATGCCGATGTAGATAATTGCGCTCCTGTTAATGATAAATGCAGCACAGCTTGTGAACCATGTGCTCCTTGCTGCGAAATCCCCAAAGCTCCGAAAATTCAAGGATACAATCAAAATGCCAGAATTAGTGTTTGCTGTACAAATGATTTATATGCAACAGCCACTTTTCTGTGGATTCAGCCCATTCAAGAGCAAATGGATTTTGCTCTAAGAAAATTTAATATGCCATCTGGTAATATAAACACTTTGTATAATCAGAATTTTGAGTGGAAACCGGCTTTTAAAGCAGGACTTGGATATCATTTTAATTATGATAATTGGGATAGTTTTATTGAATATACAAGAATAAACAGCTGTATGAACAGCATTGTTAACTTAGGTGATAGCGGTGGATTCTTAAATGATTTTTGGTCATTACAAGGTGTCACAGGTGTATATTTTACAAATTTTTCAGAAGCAAAATCAAAGTGGAACCTGGATTTCAATGTTTTTGATTTTAATTTCGGCAGAACATATTACAATGGGACAAAGCTAAAATTCAAAGCTCATTATGGTCTTAAAGTCGGCTGGATCAATCAAAAAGAAAAAGCCGAATCTAACTTTCCTGCTGATCCTTTTAATTTATTCGTTACGGCAAAATTTAAATCAGAGTCTTGGTTGATTGGACCAAGAGCAGGAATCTGTTCTGATTGGGATTTATGTAAAAACTTCAGATTTTTTGGTAATGGAGCTATAAGCATTTTTTATCAAAAATTTTATAGGATTACTGATAGAGAAGTTAATAAACTATTACTCGGAGACGGTTTATGGGCAATGGCCGCTGATTATTCCAATTCGATGATAAACTCAAGTTTAGAAGGCATAATCGGATTCGGTTACGGATCATATTTTGACAGAAACAAATGGCATATAGATTTAGCGATAGGTTATGAGATGCAACTATTCTTCAATCAAAACATGATGAGATATTTACAGCAAACGCAAAATGATGTACTCCTAGGTCAACAATCAGTAAAAATTGTTAGCAAGGCTGGAAACTTAATGTTTCATGGTTTAAATATTACTGCTAAAATAGAATTTTAATTTTTAAATATCGAAAAAATTCAGTGCCGAAAAAATTTTACTATTTTTTCGGCTTAATTATTTATTTTTTAGAAACATTGCAGTTTTTAAAAAACCACAAAAAATCTTATAAACCATTATAGAAGAAAATAATAAATGACATCAAATTTTTCCCTTTAATAACTTTTTACATCTTCTGAAGCTTAAAATCAAAATTAATCGGTTTTAATATATTTTCTTCGAGTGCAAAAGAAACGTAAAAAAAATTATTGAATTAACATTATAAATAAGTTATAAATATGAAAAGAAAAAAAACACAAAACTATTTTAGCAAATTCTCATAAGGAGACAACAATGGAAATCATGAAAAAATTTTTGCCCATTCTCTTAGCTGCTTTAGCAACTTCAACTATTAATGCTAATCAAAGTGATTCCGAATCAATTCCTCTTGAAAGCGATTGCATCAAATGCGATTCATGTTGCGATGTTCCCAATAAAACAATGACAGCTGCATATAACCAGGCCGATGGAATTTATGTGTGTAATCCAAAAAATTATTTCTTGAATAACTCATTTGCTACAATTTCATTTTTATACATTCAGCCCATCCAGGAGCAAATGGAAACAGCTCTGAGACTTTTTTCTCCAGCGACATCCTCTAACGTGCTATATAAATATGACTTTGAATGGAAGCCGGCTTTTAAACTTGGATTTGGTTCTTATTTTGATCGTGACAGATGGGAAGCATTTATTGAATACTCAAGAGTCAATACATCAATGCACAATTCAGTAAGTCTAGGCAACAGCGGTGGTTATTTACAGGATTTCTGGTCTTTTGGAAATGTTGGATTCAATTTTACAACTCAAAAAGTTAATACAGATTGGGATTTGAATTTTAATATATTCCATCTTGATCTTGGCAGATCTTATTATAATGGTAAAAAGTTAGTTTTTAATGCTCATTATGGATTAAAAACCGGATGGATCAATCAAAAGCTTCAATCGGAATCTAAGGGAATATCTCTAGAAAATCAGCCTATAGCCCTTAAAGCTGATTTCAAATCAAATTCCTGGCTGATCGGTCCAAGGATCGGCATTTACTCCCATTGGATGTTTTGTAAAGGATTTAGATTTTTTGGCAATGGTTCTGCAAGCTTGTTTTATCAAAAATTTTCAAAAATCAAGTTACGAGAAGGAGATGTTGGATTAATTCCTGGAACTGGTGAATGGGAAGCTGCCTGCAATTATTCTACCCAGCTAATAAATTCAAGCTTAGAGGGAATACTTGGATTTGGATATGAAAGGTATATCAATAGAAACAAATGTCATTTTGATCTTGCAGTTGGATATGAAGCTCAATTATTTTTCGATCAGAACATGATGAGATATTTACAGCAAAGCAACAACCATGGAATTTTTTCTAGCAGTCTTAAAATTTCCAGCAAAGCCGGTAACTTGATATTTCATGGACTAAATATTACAGCCCGTTTAGATTTCTAATCTCAAGAAAAATATTTTTTATAAGGCCGAAAACTTTTTAAAGTTTTCGACCTTTTTTATTAAATTTTCTTAATGCAAAACAAAAAAATAGATAGATTATTTGATAATTTCACCTCTTAATATAAATAATTAGAAATTTTTAAAAAAATTTATTGAAATAACTGCTGCAATAAGTTATAAATTTAACCTTAACATAAGGTTTTAATTACTTTTTGCATGTTTTTGCAAAACTCTTAAGGAGATATTAATGAAGCAAAGCAGATATTTATTTTCAATTGTATTAAGTGTGTTTGTAATATCAAATGCTTTTTCTGAAGAAGAAAAAACAGAAGATAAAACAAAAAAAAATATATCTGAAGTTGAAGAAAAAGACCCTAAAATCAATCCTGATGAATGTGTTTGCTCTTTATTCGATTCTTTGCAAATCCCTAAAGCATATGATCTCCCAGTAAAAATCACTTTGGCAGAAAAGCCGAAAGTTTCTGAATATACAGAAATAAAAAATAACGATCATTCAATTTTCGAAAATTATTATGTAACAGCAAATTTTTTATTGATTAAGCCTATTCAGCAGGAAATTAACTTCCCTATAGAAAATTCGCTTATCAAACCAAAAGACAAAGATTCTTTTTCAATACAAAATTTTGAATGGAATACGGCTTTTAAAATAGGTATCGGAAACATTATTAAAAAAGATTATTGGGATGCATTTATAGGATATACAAAAATCAATTGTTCAATAAATGACTCTCTTCAGTTAATAAACACTTCAGCTCAAAATGAAACTTCTCAAAAACTTCCATTGCTCCAAGAAAGTTCTTTTTTAGAGATTCAATCTCAGGATATAACCAAATCATGGAAATTAGATTTTAATGTTGTAGATGTTAACGTTTATAGAACTCTTATCTCCAACAAGCTTTCATTTAAATCACTATTCGGCTTAAAAACAGGATTTATCAATCAAAAAACAGACATTGAAAGTCAGGATCATTTTAACGTTCCTGTTATATTATCTTCTCTAATAACAACTCAAGTCGAATCAAATTCATGGATATTAGGACCTAAAATCGGCTTCAATGCGAATTTTACATTTAATAACGGATTTTGGTTTTTCGCAAATGGAGCAGCTAGTATGTTCTACCAAAAATTTAATAAACTCACTTTATACAGACCGAGCGATGATGAATTGGAAGAGAATATTATTCCAGCAAAGTATCCTTCTAATTTTATCAATTCCAGCTTTGAAGGTCTTGCCGGATTAGGTTATGGAGCTAATTTTTATAAAGATAACTATCAGATAAATCTAGCTATAGGATATGAAGCGCAATTATTTTTGAATCAAAATGCAATGAAAATTATTCAAAAATCTATAAGCGTTAACGAAGAATCCGGTAATTTAATCTTTCATGGATTGAATGTTACAGCTAAATTAAACTTCTAATTTAGCTTGCAGTTCTTTGATAAGCTCACTAGCCCTTTTCAAAGCTTTTTTGGTTGATAGCTGAGGAGCATCTTCATCTGTCATGAACATCTGGTCTTGGCCTAGCTGTTTAACAACACCGGTCTTTTTAAAAATATCCCAGACTTCTTTTGAAATTCCACTTATCAATAAATATCTATTGGTTATTCTTAAATAATCATTCAATCTCATTATGGCAATACAAAATGAAGCATCGACATCATATATATTTTGAAGTCTTAAAATAATCACTTGGACATCTGGCTCTTTTATCATTTTCTGAATCGTATTCTGAACAAGATCGACAGCTGCGAAAAAAAGCTCTCCTGCTATGCCTATAATCCTAATTTTTTTATGATCATTCTTCTTTGGATCAATTAAATGCAGCTTATCGTCTTCATCGATTGAATATTCAACCAAATGAGGTACTGCAGCTTTTCTTAAGAAAAATATAATTGAAATAACGATTCCGAAAAAAAATGCAACGTCTAATCGAAATATCAAACAGGAAATCATTGTGAGCAAGAATGCTGAGGCGTCCCCTAAAGAGGATCTAAAACAAACCTTGACATGTCTGATTTCAACTACAGAAATAACCATAATAATCAAAACTGCAGCAAGCGCGCAAAGTGGAATAAATTTAACCAAGGGCCATAATAAAAAGATCAGGATTGATACAATTATCCCGCTGAATATTGAGGCAAATCTTGTTTTTGCACCGGCTGTAAAATTTAAAGAGGTTCTCGAAACACTGCCCGATGTAGGCATTGCCGTATAAAAAAAAGAAAGAATAAAATTTGAAATCCCAATCCCGAATATCTCTTGATTTGCTTTTAATTTTTGTCCGCTTTTTGTAGCAATCCCTTTTGAAATGGATGAAACTTCTAAAATCGATAGCATGCTGACAGCAAGTGCAGGAAAAAACAGCTGATCAATCATCTTAAAGTCCAGATAAGGAAAAACTAATTTTATAGTTGGTATATTTGTTAACCCGAAATCAATTAATACCGGGACTTTCATCCCTAAATTCTTAATTAGAAAAGCATTTAGAAAGTAAACTATTAAAGTAATAATCGTTATCATGATTAAAACGTTAGGAAGCTTTTTATATTTTATCTTGAGTAAAACCAGCAGCAAAATACTTATAATACCTACTAACAGGGCTACCCAATTAACTTCTTTAATATTTCCAAGAAAAGCATAAGCATTCATTAAAGCTGAGGTCGTAAAAACAGTTTCTTTAATGCCAAATAGGTAATAAAGCTGATTGATGATAATAGCAACACCAACTCCTGCAAAATAACCCAAAATCACTGGTCTTGAAACAAATTGAAGCATCTTGCCCAAATTAAAAAAACTAAAAATTAATTGAAAAACTCCAATTAATAAAACAAGCTGCATCAATAGATTTAAAACAATAAATTCCTTTTGATCAGCAGCAAGTGACGAAAAATTCGCATTCATTATATTTGATAAAATAGTCTGAATCAAAATACTTACACCGGTAGATGGTCCTGCAATCAAATGTCTTGAAGAACCAAATGCTCCTGAAAAAATCGAACCGAAAATAGCAGAAAAAATTCCTGCCTGAATTGGCAGGTTAGCAAGCATTGAATAGGCAATCGATTGCGGAATGGCTAATAAGGCGACTGAAATTGCAGCTAACAGATCATCTTTAAAAGTACTGAAATTGTATCTGCTGATATCTTTTACAAATGGGAAAAATTTAATTTTTGTATCTAAAGAATAAATATCAATTAGTCTTTTTTTCATATTCTCCCTCTATATTTTTTATAGAAGCTATTCATAAAAAAATAAAGCAATAAATTGTAAAAGGTTTAGTCTGCACATTTTTATAATTAAGCATCTTTAGAAATTTATAAAAAAAACAAACTATTAAAATATATTGTCTTCTTCTTTAGAAAAAATCAATTTTAATGATTAAATTTTGAAATTTTTAAGAAAAATTCAACTCTTCTGGGACTAATTGAAAAAAAAATCCATTTTTAAATTCAAGAAATTATGAAAATCGAATCGATTTCATAAACATTTTTAGGTTATTTTTTTAATTTTGAAAAAAAATTGTGTTCAATTGCAAACGATTTAATCCTGTCGGCCAAATCCAAAAAATCTTTTGCATTTTTACCATCACCTTCAATATTGGATTTTAATTCAGATTCCTTTGCTACAAGACCGTTTCCGATACGTCTTTCTTCTTTAGCTGAATACTCATCTGCAAAATTTTCCAAAGATTCAAAGCATCCTGCCAAAATTGTAATCTGTTTTTCTTTCAAACTATCAATATTCTTAAGGCTTTCGTATAACTCTGCAACAAGCTCGTTCAAATATTTAATAACATTATTAGTATCGTTATCCGACCATAAATAATTTCCAATTGTTCTAGTAAATGAGCTAGCCCAACCCATTGCCCATATGCCGTAATTTCGTTTTTCCTCTCTTGTATCGCGAGGAATTAATGATAAATCAAGTTTGCCGTTATAAAGACAGAGCAGGGACTTATTTCCATTTGCTCTTGACTCTGATAATACTTTTAAATCATCCCAAAGATTAGATGTATTAAATTTCACGCTACTTGCCATACAATTTTCCTTTTTTAATTAATTTTTATAACAATCAATCATTAATTAACATTAATTATTATAAACGATTTTAAATATTCATTTAAATCAAATAAACACAAATTAATAAAAAAAGTTTTATTAAAAAAATTATTTTTTAATTTTAAAGATAATTATTATGAAATAATTAAAAGGCTAAGCGCAACTAAATAGTTAAGCCTTAGATTGACTTTTTTGCTTAACTTCTAAAATTATAGGAGTCCCTTCAAGATCAAAATTTTCTCTAAAGTTATTTATCAAATATTTTTTATATGTTTCTGTAAAAATATTTGCATAGTTCACAAAAAACAAGAAATGAGGGGGATTATTTTTAATTTGAGTTAAATAATAAATTCTTAATCTCTTACCATCAATCATCGGAGGATGGTATTTTTCAATGCATTTTTCAACAAATTTATTTAAAACTGAAGTTTGAATGTTAAGATTTCTTCTTTTTTCAATTTTATCAATCAAAGGGAAAATTTTATCAATATTTAACTTTTCCTTAGCTGAAATAATTAAGACCGGATAAGAATATTTGTTCTGTTTTAAGGCCTTAATAAAATGTTCCTGACGCACATCTCTTATCATGTCCCATTTGTTAACCAGGATAATACAACCCTTGTTTTGTCTTTCAATTAATTTTAAGATTTTTTTATCTTGAGCTGTCATAAAATCCTGAGCATCAAGCATTAAAAGACAAATATCTGCTTCATTTATACTGTTTAACGTTTGTGAATGAGAAAATTTTTCGATTATATCATTTTCTTTACTTTTTCTTCTAATGCCCGCCGTATCAATAAATGTATAAGTCTTACCGTCCTTTATAATATCTACATCAATACTATCTCTAGTTGTAGATGTTGTTTCACTGACAACGGATCTTTTTTCTTTAGCTAAGTCGTTCATTAGTGTTGATTTACCGACATTTGTTCTGCCGGCAATTGTAATTTTAACATTTTTATTTTTGTTAATTTTATAATTTTCATCAAATTTAAAGTCTTTAAAACTAAGTTCAACAAGTTCCTCAATATTATAATTCTGGGTGCAGGAAATACCTATAATTTCTTTAATTCCTAAAGATTGAAAATCAAAAACTTTATCTCTTAATTTTTCTGAATCTATTTTGTTAACCGCAAGTACAACTCTTTTTTTGATTTTTAAAAGGTTTTTTGCAACAGTTTCGTCTAAAGCTGTAATCCCAACCTTTGCATCTACAACCATTACCAGAACATCAGCTTGTTCAATTGCAATCTGAGTTTGAATGTTGATCTCATCTACTAAAGAAAATTTTTTATCGTTTTCAAGACCTGCTGTATCAATTACATAAAAAGGATTTTCATTAAAATATGCAATGCTGTATATTCTATCACGAGTTATTCCTTCTCTTTCATGTACAATTGAAATCTTTTTTTTACAGATGCAATTAAAAAGAGAAGACTTACCAACATTGGCTCGACCAACAATCGCCAGTTTATAAATGTGCATGATTTTTCCTTAATTTATGAAATATGATACAATAAAACGTGAATATTTTCACCAAATGAAAAAAATTTATTAAAAATAAAAAAATGACAGCACCATCATCCTCAAAACCTAATACTCCCATTCCGGTCTATTTCTCAAGAGAAAATAGCTTTTCTATACCTGAATCTCCCTCATCAATACCCGGCACACCATCTGCTTCTTACGAAAATACCTATAAAAGATTTAAAGTGATAACATTAGCCATACTAGGAAATATGTTTTCTACTAGAGAAAATTCTAGACAACGCATAATCAATTTTTTAGAAGTTGGACAAGCTTTTGCTCAACAAGCAAGAGAAATAGCTCAAATATCTAGACAAATAGCTGATAGATCAAAAGAAATAGCTCAAACTAAAAGAAAAATTGAAAGTAGAACCAACGTAACAGAGGATCCTCAAAAATCTGAACATTACTCTTCAGACAAAGCTTCAAACTCTTCAGAATCTGATGAGATGTATGAAGATTCATGGTCTTCAGACTCATTATCTAAAGATTCTGATTGTGATTCTCTGCCTTTAAATTATGAACAACAAGCGATAATCGATGAAAAACAGGCACAAGAAGATGAAAAGCAAGCTTTAGAAGCTGAAGAAAAGTTATCAAAATATTTGCCCGTTATTGAAGAAATATCAATTAATGCTTCAAATTTTAATAAGTTTACCAATGATTTTTTTTCTTTTTTTAAAGAAGATAACTTCCTAAAAGCATTTGCCATTCTTTCACACCCTGAAAAATATTCTTTTAATTCCAAAGAAGCTTTAAAGGATTTTTTGGAAAGTTGTCCTGGTAGTTCTGAAGATGATTTTACTAAATTTTCTCCAGAAGCTCCCATAGATGATAGTTTGTTTGATAAAGACAGCTTAAGTTATGCGGAAGGATGTTTGTCGCGTGCTGCAAAATTTGTAGAAGAAAAAACTTTAACCGCTGAGCAGATAAAATGTGCTGTTTTAGATTTAAAACAAGCTAGCGCAGTGCTAAAAAAATATAAATCATCAAAATAAATTTTAATTTTTTACTTCAAGGGTTTTCTTAAAAAATTTAGCTTTGAATTTGAGAGAGTATGTCTATCAACTCTTCTCTTGTAAGAGTTTTTATTTGATCTACCTCGTCTTTTCCGATTGTTTCTTCTATTAAATATTTCTTTTTCTCAATGATATTATGAATATGTTCCTCGATGGTATTTTTTGATACCAATTTAAATACCTGTACCCCCCGATTTTGACCAATTCTATGCACCCTGTCTGTCGCTTGATTTTCTTTTGCCGGATTCCACCACCTATCATAGTGTATCACAATAGATGCGTTTGATAGATCAATTCCCACTCCGGCCGCCAATAATGAAGCTATGAAAACTTGACAGTTCGGGTCTTCCTTAAACCTTTTGATCTCTAAAAATCTTTTTTTGGTTGCTCCAGTAATAACAGCATAGTCAATATTTTTTTTCTTAAAATACTCTTCAATTATTTTAATCATATTTAAATATTGAGAAAAAACAACAACTTTCTGATTACTTTCTTTAGCTTCATTCAAAAGCTCGATAAATAGCTCAAATTTTCCTGATTCATGTTTTGAGTAATCATCAATATCTTTTAATATCAAAGACGGATGATCACAAATTTGCTTTAGCTTTGCCAAAAGAGAAAAAATATGAACATACTGGACCGGCTTGTTTTCATCTTGCAGATCTTTAAGAATCGTTTCTTTAGATTTAAATACTATCTCATTGTAGATCTTTTTCTGTTCTTCCGATAGATCTACATAAGCAATTTCTTCTATTTTTTCAGGCAGGTCAGGAAGAACATCTTTTTTCATTCTTCTTAAAATAAACGGAGAGATTAATTTTTTTAATAATTTTTTTCTTTCAACATCATTTTCCTTTTCAATAGGATTAATGAAAAATTCCTTAAAAATAGCGTCCGGCGGAAAATATGTAGGCAAAACAACATCAAAAATAGCTTTGAGTTCAATAAGATAATTTTCAATAGGCGTTCCGCTAAGTCCCAGAATCATATTTGCATCGATTAATTTTAATGATTTATTTGTCAGCGAATTAATATTTTTTGCAATTTGAATCTCATCAAAAATAGCTATATCAAAATTCAATTTTTTCAGATTATTCGCCTCTTGCCTGATAATTCCATATGATGTAAGCAAGATATCATACCCTTCTTCAAATTCCTTCAAGTCTCTCTGCAACCCATGATAGATATAAACTTTCAATGCCGGCAGAAACTTATTTAAAAGCCCTTCCCAATGATAAATTACTGAAGTTGGACATACAACTAAATATTTTGAAGGATTGGCTTTGTAGGCAGCTGCAATTAATGCCATCGACTGGTGAGTTTTACCAAGTCCCATATCATCACATAACAATCCTGACAAATTATTGACATATAAAAACCAGAGCCATTTAATTCCAATAGTCTGATAACTTCTTAGGTTAGAATTTAATAAGGAAAGATCATAAGACTTATCCGTTTGAAAGGTTTTAAGATCTTCTAAAAGCTTTTTAGTCTGAACAGCCTCTTTTGCATGAATTCCCGTTATTTTTACATCTTCTAATAAAAAAAGACGGATAATATCCAAAGTGGTTAGATTTAATAAATTGTCCTTTAAAACAGATTTTGATTTTTTCAGATTTTTAAGCCAGTTAAATCTCGGATGCTTTAAGAAAATCAAGCCGGCCGAAGAAAAAACATATTTTTTATTTTCTAAAACTGCTTTATGAATTTCAGATGCATGAACCATTCCTATTTCCGATTCATATGCAAGGTCTATCAGCCAGATTGTTTTATTTTTTCTTTTTCTTTTGAAGATTTTTATTAATTTTAAATTCAAAAAGCTAGGTTTTTTTAAACTATCCGGAATTGAAACGATATATGGACTTAATCTGAATAATTCATAAGTGATAAAAAAATCCATTTCAGCATTTGTCAATACATTTTCATGATCATAGCGAGATGGAAGCGAAAATGATTTGGGTATTTCAATAAAGCCTTTATTTTCCAAATAAATAAATTTATCGAAAAAATGGAGTTTGGCAATATCATATCCCTCTTTAAGTTTAACTTGAGGTTTTATTACAATTTTCAAATCATCATTAATAAATATTTCCAATCCCATTTTTTCTATCGGCATTTCATTTGTAAAAAATCCTTCAACCTGTTCCAGCTCTTCTTTATGATTTTCAATAAACTTTGAAATTTCATTTTTCTTTATGACTAAACCTGGTCTGATGGGAAGACCTAAACTTCTTTCTTTTTTCGAAAAAAAACCTAATCCTTTGATATAAACCCAATCATCAAAATCAATAAAATTTTCAAGTTCATCAGGAAAATCAATTTTAGAAGAAAACACGATTTCTTCATTTATTGTAAAAGTAAATACCAAATGTGATTCTATTGAACCAAAATGAGTCTGAAAACCCTCGAAATTATGTAACCATATTTTATGTTTAGTAATGAAATCAGATACATTTTCTCTGCTGATAATTTTTTTAGGTTCATCGAACACTTCATTTTCCAGACAGAAAAAACCCTTATCCTGAATATACACCCATGAATTAAAGAAACAAGAATTTGGCTTTTCAAAATCCGTATCATCAAAAAGGTAGGTATTTATAATCAGATTTTCATTTTCATCAAAATATAAAAAATATTGGGGAATGACCGGCTGAGTAAAAATTTTTACATTCTGAAGTTTTTTCTCAAAAACATGTATATATTTTTTTAAAAAATAAGAGATCCTGTCCTTCTGAATTATATCTTCATGTAATAATTCATCCGGCTCAATGGGATAAAACCCGACATCCTCTACATAAATATATTCCCCTATTTTTTTTCCAATATGTTTATCTAAATCCGCTTTAGATATTCCTTTGGTTTTTTCAATGTAAAACATAACTTTTTCAGGAACATATATAATCTTGCTAATTTCTTGACCCTGATATTCAAATAATCTAAGTGATGATTTTACACTGCTCAGAGTTGGGATAAGATCATTTAAAGACTCAAATGGAATAAAAACCTTGGCCTCTACATTATCAAAAAGAACTTGAACTTTACTGAAAATACCATCTTTTTTTTCAACAAAGCCGATTTTATAATTCAAATTTTGATCTTGCATCAGGAAAAACCATTTTGCAATGTCTGAAAAAAATGAAAGTTCAAATTTTAATTGATCATATGCAATATGTTTTTTCAATAGATTCATCTGATAAAAAGAAGAATCTGGATTTTTAAAAGCCCCAAGTTGAGATTTTCTTTCCTGAAATAATCCTTCTAATTTTTCTATTGCTGTATCATCCGCTTCTATTGAAAACAGCTCATTTTTTGTCTCAGAGATGAAAAAATAAGATCCATTTTTTTTCTTAATTAAAACATTGCTATCAAAACCAAGCTCTTCGCAGGCAATCTTGAGAAGCGCATGCCAAAATGATTTTTTAAACCTCACATGAATGGGCTCATTTTTTTCTGTTATTTTTAAAAAAGCGGCAGAGAGGTGCGGACAGAAACCTTGCTTTTCATGCGTTTTACAGCTGCAGAAAACGTCTAAAATATTATTTTCATCATCTATTTGCAGAAAAGGCCAATAGGAAGTTTGATCTTTTGGATCATATATTTCGATTTCATAGTTATTATCAGAAAAAATTATGTCTCTAATATTTTCCATCAATTTTCTGGCAAAAGGATCAAAAGAATTAATTTTTTTTTCAAATTCCATGCAAACTTTCAAAAAACTTTATCATATATTCTATTCTAATAGCATTTAATTGCCATTTTAATCAAAAAAGTTTGCAGTTGCCTTTGAAATTAAACTCAGGTTTTCCGCTAAGTTTGAAAAGATTGTCCATAGGAGATATTTTGATGATTCCTCCTTTGAAATGAAGCAATAATTCACTTTGATGTTCCTTAATTTCATAAAATGCCTTGGCAGCGGCTAAAGCACCGGTCGAACAGCATAAAGTTTCATCTTCGACTCCTTTTTCATAAACCCTGACTTTTAATTCCTTGTCATTTACAACTTCACAGAAATCAACGTTTACGGGGAAAGGGATCTGATCCGAATACCTGATTTTTTTACCCAAAGTAAATACATCTGTTTTATCAATGTTTTTTAAAAACATTACACCATGCATTACTCCTGAATCAATTAAAGATAGATTAGCTTCAAGCTCTTGTAATTTGATATTATGGTTTTTTGAAACAATCATGGGAGCTGGAGCTAAAAAAGATGTAAAAGGATCATTTATCGATATTTCATAATTACTGCTTCTGGTTTCAACTGAAAAAGATTTTTTTTTATCTATAAAATCGTAAACAAATTTTGATAAGCAAAGAAGGCCGTTGCCGCACATATTGGCCTCCGATCCGTCACTATTAAAAATCTGCATTTTAAAATCAAAAACGTTAGATTTTTTTAGCAAAATAAGTCCATCGGCGCCAATACAAAACTGTCTATAGCAAATTTTTTCGATTATACTTTTTTTAATATCGAACAAATCATTTTGATCATCAATAATGACAAAATCATTACCGTTTGAATTATATTTAAAAAATTCAAAATTCATTATTCAAAATCTTTAAAAGAAGTAATAACTTCATCTATAAGTCCAAATGCTTTGGCTTCCTTAGCGCTCATCCAGTTATCTCTATCAATAGCTTTGTTAATTGTCGCTTTATCTTTACCGGTTGCATCTGCATAAATTGAAACGATCATATCTCTTGCTTTCAGCATCTCTTTTGCCTGAATATCCAAATCTGTGGCCTGCCCCCTGATAACACCTGACACCAAAGGCTGATGTATCATTATCCTGGAATTTTCAGTAGCAAACCTTTTACCCTTTTTAGCAACTAAAAGAAGTAAAGATCCCATTGAAGCAGCAAGACCTGTTGCAATAGTATAAACAGGAGCTGATATCATCTTAATATTGTCCCAGATTGCAAAACCAGAATCAATTGCCCCTCCAGGGGAATTGATAACAAAAAGAATCGGTTTTTTATTGTCCAATGATTCCAAATACCATAGTTTTCTAATGATATCTTTTGCAGAATCCTGATCCACAGCATCAGATAAAAAAATTCTTCTCTGATTTAAAATAGCTTCTTCAATTTTATCATCTGTCATTCTAAAAATTTTGTTTTCACTTGCCATATTATTACTCCTTTTATCTAAATATACCTACGGATTACTCTTCTTTCAATATATTAAATTTCAATTTCTGCATAAAGCTTAAATTTATCAAGTAATTTTTTAACCTGATTTCTGCATTCCATCAAAGCTTTCGACTCTACTTCCCCTAAATTTTTTGATGGTAAATTTGTCTGAGGATCTATCCCCGCCTTTGTGTTTTTCAGAATATTAAAAATCAATCCAGCAATTTCTTTCATTTCATTTTCTTTCATACCAAGAGTTGTTATTGCAGGAGTTCCTATCCTAACACCGGAAGTGAACCAGGCACCGTTAACATCATTTGGAATAGAATTTCTATTTACAGTCAAATTAGCTTGCCTTAATCCTGCTTCTGCCTGCTTTCCATTTATTTTAAAACTTGAAGATACATCCAGAACCATTAAGTGATTATCAGTCCCATCAGTTAATATCTTAACACCTTTCTTCATCAGTTCTTCAGACAAAGCTTTTGCGTTTTTTACTATTTGGTGAGCATATTTTTTAAATTCTTCAGTATTTGCTTCTTTAAAGGCTAAAGCCTTAGCAGCCATTACATGAGGCATTGGCCCCCCTAATATTGTTGGACATCCTTTATCCACCACTTCTTTGTATTCATTTTTACAAAGGATAATTCCGCCTCTAGGTCCTCTTAAAGTTTTATGGGTAGTTGAAGTAACAATATCTGCATATTTAACAGGATCGTATTCATTTTTGAAAACACCCCCGGCAACAAGTCCGGCAAAATGCGCCATATCAACCATTAGAACTGCGCCTACCTCATCGGCAATCTCTTTGAGTATTGAAAAGTCAATTTTTCTTGAATATGCTGAATAACCTGCCAGGAAAATTAAAGGTTTTATTTCTTTGATCTGTTTTCTCAAAGCTTTATAATCCAAAAGATATGTTTTAGGATCAACATCATATCCATATGCCCGCATAAACTTAGAAGAGACATTTAATCGATAACCATGAGTTAAATGTCCTCCGGAATTTAGAGACATTCCAAAAACTTTTTGATTAACTAGCAGCTGTCTGACTTTTTCATATTCTTCAAAAGTTAACTCCATTGCCGTTTTCTTGGAAAGTCTTTCTATTTCCTTGTTTTGAACCTTTTGCAGCAAAATAGACCAAAAAGCTACTAAATTGGCATCGGCACCTGAGTGTGGCTGAACATAAGCATGATCAGCCTTAAATAGTTTTTTAGCCTCATCAACGGCTATCTGTTCAATGTCATCAACGTTATCGCATCCCGCATAAAACCTATGTTTTACAAATCCTTCTGAATATTTATCTGTCAGAAGATTTCCCATTGCAAGCTGAACGTTTAAGGAAGAAAAATTTTCTGACGCGATTAATTTCAAATTAGATCTTTGATCAACAAGTTCCTTTATAATATCTTGTGCTATTTCTTTTGATTCTTCCGCAATAGAATCTATTGCCGCTAAAAAGGCTATAGCTTGTTTCTTTCTATTTGGTTCCTTAACTTTTTTAAAATAGTTTTCAAGATAATTCATAAAATTTCTCTGACGTTGATTTTTATTAAATATTAGCAAATCTTCTTTTAATTTCATTTTTTATTTAAAAAAAAATAAAAAAAATTTTTAATCTTAGATAATTCATCCAAATTTTCTTAGCAGATAGAGTTATATTTTTCCAAAAACTGACATTCCTTCATTTTGAAAAAACTGATTAAAAAATAAGATTATATTCTAATTATATTTTTAAAATTAGTATAAATTATTATTAAGAATACATCTGATTATAAAACAAATTCTTTGGGTAAAATTAAAAAAATATTTTACTTGAATTGTTGGAATAAAAGTAATAAAATACCTATAAAATTATAAAAAATCATGATTTATTATCACCAGAGGTTAAAATGCTATTAGCACTAAAGCGCATATTAGAAATTCAAGAATTAGACATGAAAATGCTAAGACTTATGAAAGTCAAGAAAGAAAGACTTTCTGAATTAGAACACATAGCAGCTTTAAGAAGAGATCTGAAAAAACAGAAAAGCGAAAAAGAAACTGAAATTCAGGAATTGACAAAAACTATATTTTTCCAAGAAACAAAAATCTCTGAAATAAAAGAAAAACTAAAAAAGCTAGAAGCTAAGCAAAGCTCTATTAAAAAAGTTGAAGAATTCAATGCTTTGACACAAGAAATGAGCTCCCTTGAAAGAGAGAGAGTATCAACTGAACAAATGACATCTGATTTAATTGATAAAAAAAATAGCGAAGAAGAAATCTTGGAAAAAATCAAACAATCTTTAATTTCATCAGAGGAAAGCTCTAAAAATCTTGAAACCGAAATTCTAAATAACATCGCTTTAATAAACAAAGAAGGAAAAGAACTTAAATCTCAAAGAGATATTCTTGCACAGGCCGCTGATCCGGAAATTTTTAAAATATATGAAAAACTTATCAGAAACAAAAAAGACAATGTTATTGTCCCAATGGAAAACAGAACCTGCTCCGGCTGTCATATTGCTTTAACAGCCCAGCATGAAAATGCTGTAAGAAAAGGTCAAAGACTAGTTTTTTGCGAACATTGTTCACGAATACTCTACTGGCAGGAAAGTGAAGATTTGGAAGGATCTGCCGTTGCTACAAAAAGAAGAAGAAAAAAATCAACTACTGCATAATTTTCGGGAAAAGCAGGTAATCGCTATTTGAAAAAATAGAGGAAAGTCCGGACATCATAGGAATGGATGCCAGAGAAACCCTGGGAGCCGTAAGGCTACGGAAAGTACAACAGAGACTATGTCTTCTTTTAGAAGAGTGAAAAGATTAGAGAAATCTAATCGCTCTTGGAGTAATTCAAGGCGTTGTAAACCCCATCCGATGCAAGGCGTGGTGAGAAATGCGTTTTCCTCGTAAATTTCTCTAAGTAAGGCCGCTTGAGGATTTTGGTGACAAAATCCCTAGATGAATGATTGCCAAATACAAAATCCGGCTTATAGCTTTTCCCATTTTAAAAAGATAATTAAAATACCCTTAAAGGGATCTTTAGAAATCAATTGTTAATCGAGTAGATAAACCATCCATTAAAAGCATACCATTAATATTTGTCTGGTATTTTTCAGTAATTACCTGATTAGCTTGTGTGCTGGCAGAATTTCTATTTATTTCATGTAGATTGATCCAGCCATTCAACTCATAACCTGCAAAAATCTCAATTCTATTCTTACAGAAATTTTTCTGATAAGACGGGCCTAAAAGAAATTGAATATTATAAGCTCCTCTATATTCTTTAAACCTGCAAAGATCAAAAAAATCTCCGCTTGTGTCTGCTGAAATAGCTGAGTTATATCTATATCTTCCAATAAGTATAGCATTCGATGCTTTAGCTGTTAGATAAATATTATTTCCCCAATACCAGGAAAAATCAACAGCTACTCTAAATCCGATTCCTGTGTATTTCCATTTGTTGAATACTCTTTCATGCTGATTTAAAACATCTGTATAGAAAATATTCCATTTCTGGTCGATAACTCCGGATGTAAATCCGCCCATCATCCTAAGTCTTAAATGAGGATTGGTAATAAAAACTCTAGAAGCCAATAAATCCACAAAATTGTAATTTAATACAACTCTGCTTTTAGCTGTTGCTAGCTCCTGACTTAATGTAGCTAACTGAGGAAAGGTTGCAACTATTGAATCCGAACTTTTCTCTGCAGTATTAAATCCTTCAATTTTTATGCAGGAATATTCAGCTAAAACATTCCAATACTTCGGCGCATTGAACCAGCCTAAAGTTACTCTAAATCCCGGCTTCCATTCATATGAGGTCATTTTATATTTTCCTACCCCAAAAACAGTTGCATTATCCGTTAGCTTATCAAATTTAAAGGCATATTCCAATCCGGGAGCTTGAGCTGTCCAATATAAAAAATCTGCATTGATAAAAACGACTTCGGTATCTTTTTTGAACAAATCATAATCATAAGGAAGAGGTTCGCGAGTGCTGGGCGTGCTGGCTGAGGTCTGTTTTTCTAATGAAAACAAACTAAAAGTCATAAATATCAAAGAGAGAATCTTATAAACAGAAAAATTTTTGTTCATTTTAAGCCTTTTCAATTCTTTAAATTCAATCTATATCACAAAAAAAAAGGATATGTCAATCTTGTTATTGAAATATTTTTAGTATATTAATAGAAATCCTATATCCCCCAAGATTTTTTTTTAAACAAGAGACAGTTTGATGAATGGGCCTGATCAGATTTTAAATAATTTTGATTGATTTATATTGGATTTTTGTATTTTTTTAAGAATAGATGATTTAGGTGTATTACATGAAAAAGTTTTTGACTTTAATATTTTTTTCTATTTTTTTGTTTTCAATTTTTAGCTCACAAAAAACTCCGGCGCAGAAGTCCATAAAAATTTATCTTTTCTATTCTGATAGATGCTATCACTGCAAAAAAGAAAAAATATTTTTAAAAAAAATGGAAAAAAAATATCCGAATATTGAAATCCATTATCTGGAGTCAGTAAAAAACAAACAAAATCGCGAGTTATATGATAAATTAATCAAGGCAATTAATTTAAACATTGTAGCATTTCCAGTAACTGTTATTGGTGAAAAACATTTTGTCGGATTTTCAAATGACGAAGGAACCGGAAAAAATATTGAAGACGCAATCTTAGATACAAACGAAAAAACACCTGATATTATTGATAAAATTAAAACTGATAATATTCAGAAAAAAGCTTATGAATCCTCAGATCGGGGAGAAAAAACAATTTCCGAAAGCATAAATGTCCCAATATTTGGCAATATCAAAATCAAAAGTTTGTCGCTTCCGATAATTACAATCCTGCTTGGCGCTGTTGATGGATTTAATCCTTGCGCGATGTGGTCATTAGTTATGCTTATTTCTTTTTTGATTCCTCTTCAAAATAGAAAGAGGATGATCCTTCTGGGATCAATTTTTATATTTATTTCAGCATTTGTTTACTTTTTATTTATGGTCGCCTGGCTTAATTTTATGATATTTCTAAGTTATGTAAATTTCGTAAAAATATTTGTAGGTATAATTGCCCTCGCAGGAGGAGTCTATTATCTGAAAGAATATTTTTTCAATAAAGAGAACATCTGCAAGGTAACAAACGGCGGATTTAAACAGAAAGTCTCTAATTTAGCTAAATTTTTAACAGAGAACAACAAACTGTTTTTATCAATTTTGGGAATAAGCTTGCTTGCATTCCTAGTAAATCTTGTTGATTTTGTCTGCTCATCTGGAATTCCTGTTGTCTATACTCAGATACTAAGTTTATCATCTCTATCGTATATGCAATATTATTTATATATTTTTTTGTATATTTTTGTGTTTATGCTAGACGATATAATCATTTTTCTGATTGCAATTTTTTCACTTCATGTAATTGGTCTTACTACAAAATATTCAAGATTTTCACATTTATTCGGCGGAGCAATTTTAATTATTTTAGGATTTTTTTTAATATTTAAACCGAATTTTTTAATTTTTTAGTTTGCCCTCGGATGAGTTTGATCATAGACTTTTCTTTTGAGTTTTGTTGATACATGCGTATATATTGTTGTCGTTCCAAGGCTGGCATGCCCCAAAAGCATTTGAATTGTTTTTAAATCCATACCATTTTCCAGCCAGTGCGTGGCAATAGTATGTCTTATAGTGTGCGGTGTAATATTTTCAGCAAAACCGCTTAATTTTAAGTATCTTTTAAAATTCCTATCTATAGACCTAACTGTTATCCTCGTCCCAAACCTGTTTAAAAAAATTGCCTTATCGTCTTTTTGCTTCTTGCTTTCCTTTGTATCTTGAAATCTCATTTCATGATTAAGATATTTTTTTATCAAGTCAATGGCTGTTTTTGTAACTGGCACAACCCTTTGTTTTTTTCCTTTTCCGTAGACATTTAGCAAGCTGGAATCTTCATCTAAATCATTTCTATCCAGATCAACTAATTCACTTAGCCTTAAACCTGAACTATAAAATAACTCCATTATCGCTCTATCCCTAAATCCTAAATATGTATTTACATCGCACATATTAAAAAGATGTATGACCTGATCATAAGAAAGTGCATTAGGGAGCTTTTTTTCTTTCTTGGGACTCTCTATATACTCCATGGGATTTTCATCAATTAGTTTTTCTTTCATCAAATATCTATAAAAAGATCTTAATGACGAAATTCTCCTCATGATAGTTTTATTTTTCATTTTCTTTTCGGACAAATGAGCTAAATAACTTCTAATTACCCATTTATTGATTTCTTCTAAAGAAAAATCTTTATCATCTTTTTCTAAAATTTTATTTGAGGTTTTTTGATATTTTAAAACATTTGTTTCAATAAAATCCTTTACTGAATCCAGATCAATTGCATAATTTCGAATAGTATGCACCGAGACATTTTTGACCATTTCTAAATATTTTAAAAAAGATTTGGCCCTGTTTTTAAATTCCATAAATATATGATTGTTTTTTCAATATCTTTTCAGTTATAATAAACTACATTAAAAAATAAATTCATATAAAAATGATTACTTTAGAATCTATTAGTAAAAAATTCGGACCAAGAACATTATTTGAAAATGTAACAATTTCTTTTAATGACGGCTCTAGATATGGTCTTACAGGGCCCAATGGAAGCGGAAAATCAACTCTTCTAAAAATCATTATGGGATTGGATGAACCTGATTTCGGGAAAGTTTTTCGTCCAAAAAAAGTCGGCTTTTTAAAACAAAATATTGAAGATTTTAAAAATTTTAGAGTCATTGATTCTGTAATTTACGGCAATAATCGTCTCTTTGAAGCTTTTAAGGAAAGAGATGAACTATACGAACAGGAAATGACAGATGAAAGCGGTATCAGACTTGCTGAAATCGAAGAAATAATAGCTGAAGAAAATGGCTATAGAGCTGAGTCGGAAGCGGAAGATCTTCTTGTCGGAATGGGAATAGAAGCAGAATTTCTTCAAAAGAAAATGCATGAAATCCCTCTTGATAAACAATTTAGAACGCTTTTATGCCAAGCTCTTTTTGGTGAACCTCAGGCGCTGCTTTTAGATGAACCGACCAACCACTTGGATTTGGAATCGATTACCTGGCTTGAAAATTTTCTTAATAAATATAATGGCACTTTAATAGTAATTAGCCATGACAGGTATTTTTTAAATTCTGTCACTACAGATATTGCAGATATAGATTATGACACAATAATTATGTATCCGGGAAATTATGATGACATGGTTTTCA
Source organism: Parachlamydiales bacterium (assembly GCA_041661445.1). Taxonomy (GTDB): domain Bacteria; phylum Chlamydiota; class Chlamydiia; order Chlamydiales; family SM23-39; genus JBAZUK01. The sequence goes on along the minus strand of JBAZUK010000001.1, from coordinate 159,460 downwards.
CTAAAACAAAATTAAGAGAAAGCGCTGAAAAAGAAGCAAAGAACAAAGAAAAAAAAATTGCCCAACTCAATGATTTTATTCAAAAATTCAGATCAGGAACACGCGCAAGTCAAGTAAAATCCAGAATAAAAGAAGTTGAAAAAATTCAGCCTCAGGAACTAAGAAAATCAAATATTTCAAGACCATATATAAGATTTGTTCCGACTGATGTTACTCCCGGAAAACTTATATTTAAATTAGACGATATTTCCAAATCATACGATGATAAAGAAGTTATTAAAAATTTTACATATGACGTAATGAGACATGATAAAATCGCTGTAATCGGTAATAACGGCCTTGGAAAAACAACCCTTCTAAAAATGATTTCCGGCACAATTCCGCCAGATAAGGGAACTGTCCAGATAGGTCATAATGTCCAGACGGGATATTTTCCGCAGAATCACTTAGATTTAATAGATAAAAAATCATCAATTACTTTATTTGACTATCTGAAATCTAAAAAAGAAAATGTTGTCGATCAGGAAATAAGAAGCGTTCTAGGAAAACTTCTTTTTTCAGGAGATGATGCCTTTAAAGAAGTTAAGACCTTATCCGGCGGCGAAACCGCACGGCTAATCTTAGCTTCATTGATGCTTACAAATCCTAATACTTTAGTATTAGATGAGCCGAACAATCACCTGGATCTGGAAGCTGTTTCCGCATTGGCCTGGGGACTTGAAGAGTTTAAAGGGACTGTTATTTTTTCATCACACGATAGAGATTTAATTTCAAAAGTAGCCACAAAGATTATCGCTTTCGAGAAAAATAAAGTTGTGTTTTTTATGGGAACCTATGATGAGTATATTGCAAAAAAATCAAATGGATGAAAAAACTTTTACTAAATCAAAATTCCTAAAATTAGATCTCCCTCAAAGACACAAGAAATGCGCTGAAGCCCTAAGGGTAATTCATGAAAAGATACTTTTGAAGCAATATACCGCTCACCTCTATACACATTACAATCAGCTATGCAAATGGCTCAATTTAGATATTTTTGTTTCAGAAAATCTTAAAGACGTTTCCGATCGTTATCACTTTCATCTGAAGCTGGCCAATGTCTCGTTAAAAGAACATAACTTACTTCCAAGTTTAAGAAATATCGATGGTAATAATATTCAAATGCCTTTTTTGGATAATGCAATTTATTTAGATTCATTAAGATCGGCTTATAATGTAGGCAGTATAATTAGAACAACGGAAGCCCTTAGACTCGGCAGTATCTATTTCGAAGAAAAAACCCCATTTGTTGACAATGAAAAAGTTCAAAAAACTTCTATGGGATCTTACCAGCTAACCCCCTGTTATCAGAAATTCAATTTTCAAGATCTTCCAAGACCTTTTATCGGAATCGACACATCTGATAAAGCAGAAAGTATTTATGATTTTATTTTCCCAAAAAAATTTACTCTGGTTTTAGGAAATGAAGAGTATGGGATATCTGATAATATGTTAAAAGAATTAGATTATTTGATAGAAATTCCAATGCTTGGTTTTAAAAATTCAATAAATGTAGCTTCTGCTTTTGCAATATGTGCAAACGAAATAAGAAGACAAATGCAATAATTTTTTTTACTATCCTGGAAAGTTCTTGCCTCCCCAAAGTAAAATAATATTTCAATTTTTAAAAAACATCTAAATTAAAATTCCAAAATAACATTAATTATTATATAATTCCTTATAAAATAAACATAAGAAAGTCATGTCGGTTTATAATAATAAGATAGTTTCAAGTTGTCCGAGCCTATATACATATGCAACATTTGCTGTTAGCAATAACATCGATAGTACCGAATCTTCCAAAGGTTTAGATCAAGAGATTATATTGAATATTGCTAAATGTCTAAAATATTTAAGAGAAGGCTACAGCTTCGAGCAAGCACTTGAAGAAAAAGATACTGAATGGGTAAAAATGTTTTACTATCACAATAAACTAAAAATCACAAAATTAAGAAGTGATAATAAAACTGAACTGGATTTTGCAGCTCTTTATGGTGATGTCGGAAAAATAAGTAAAATTTTTGAAAAAGATAAAAAATTGTTGCCAAATTATGATACTATGAACCTTGCTGCTCAAAGCGGAAATCCTCAAGCTATAGCTATGCTTCATGAGTTACATCAAAACTTGATTGCAATGAAAGATGAATGGGGTCGGACTGCAATGCATTCTGCTGCTAGAAGCGGAAATCCTCAAGCTATAGCTATGCTTCATGAGTTAAATCAAAACTTGATTGCAATGAAAGATAATGACGGTCAAACTGCAATGCATTTCGCTGCTCAAAGCGGGAATCCTCAAGCTATAGCCAAAGTTCATGAGTTAAATCCAGCCTTGATTTCAATGAAAGATGATGACGGTCAAACTGCAATGCATTTTGCAGCTAGTAGCGGAAATCCTCAAGCTATAGCTAAAGTTCATGAGTTAAATCCAGCCTTGATTGCAATGAAAGATAATTACCGTCAAACTGCGATGCATCTAGCTGCTAGTAGTGGAAATCCTGATACGATAGCTAAAGTTCATGAGTTAAATCCAAACTTGATTTCAATGAAAGATGAATGGGGCCAAACTGCAATACATTTAGCTGCTAGGAGAGGAAATCCTGATACGATAGCTAAAGTTCATGAGTTAAATCCAAACTTGATTTCAATGAAAGATACATGGGGTAGAACTGCAATGCATTATGCTGCTAATAGCGGAAATCCTCAAGCAATAGCTAAAGTTCATGAGTTAAATTCAGCTTTGATTTCAATGAAAGATGATGCTGGTCAAACTGCTATGCATTTCGCTGCTAGTAGCGGAAATTCTCAAGCAATAGCTAAAGTTCATGAGTTAAATCCAGCCTTGATTGCAATGAAAGATAATGACGACCTAACTGCAATGCATTTAGCTGCTCAAAGCAGAAATATTCAAGCTATAACTAAAGTTCATGAGTTAAATCCAGCCTTGATTTCAATGAAAAATAATGACGGTCTAACTGCAATGCATTTAGCTGCTCAAGGCGGAAATCTTCAAGCTATAACTAAAGTTCATGAGTTAAATCAAAACTTGATTGCAATGAAAGATAATGATGGTCTAACTGCAATGTATTTTGCTACTCAAAGCGGAAATCCTCAAGCTATAGCTAAATCAAGCCTTGATTGCAAGCACAAGAATTATAAGCATGGATGTAATCTGTTGTAATTTCCTACCTCAAAAGCATAAAATTAGGAATAAAGTATCACGTAAAATGACATGAAAATATTGTTCATATTTTTTGCTTTTATGTAATAAATAATTTAAAAGAAAGAATTGAAAAACATTTATAAGAATATAAATTTATTATAAAATGTTATATTCAACCTATCTTTTTATTGGAATAAATAAATGATGAATAAAAATTATAAGTGGATAGCTCTATCCTGCACCAGTTTAGGAGTTTTTTTCTCAGTGTTAAGCGGCGGAACCCTAATAGTTGCTTTTCCTAGCATAATGAAAGACTTAAATGCATCACTTGCAATAATCATGTGGATGTTTATCGGATACATGCTGGCATTGACAATATTAGTTCCTTTCATTGGAAGATTAGCGGATATTTACGGAAGAAAAAATTTATTCGTTAGCGGCTTTTTCATCTTTACCTTAGCCTCTCTTTTTTGCGCTTTATCAAAATCTGCAAACCAACTTCTGATTTATAGGATGCTTCAATCTGTCGGAGGAGCATTATTGGTAGGAACGAATACAGCTATCGTTGCAGATGCTTTTGGAAAAGAAAATCTTGGGAAAGCCCTTGGGATCAATTCTATGGTCATTGGAATAGCATCTATCATTGGCCCAATAATCGGCGGAATATTAGTTGAAAGCAGCTGGCGAAATATTTTTTATATAAATGTTTTTATAGGTTTTTTTGGAACTCTTTGGTCTTTTATGCAATTAAAAGAAATATATATACCATCAAAAATCAAAAAAATTGACTATCTGGGAACATTTGTCTTCACGATTGCAATATTATCTTTTTTATTCGGTTTTTCATTAGGCGGTTTCTTCGGATGGCTAAGCCCTTTTGTCATAATATCAATAATCTGTTCAATTATTTTATTCTATGTTTTTATAAAGATTGAAAATAACTGCGATTACCCGATGATGGAGATAAAATTAATTAAAAATAAGCTCTTAGGATTTGCTTATAGCTCAAACCTTTTAAACGCCATTGCTAGAGGAGCAATAACTTTTCTTTTGGTTTTTTATTTTCATATCATCAAGGGAATGGACACAATACAGGCGGGAATAATGCTTACTCCATTTGCTATTGCAATGATGATTTCATCCCCTATCTGCGGCGTAATATCTGATAAATACGGTACAAGAATATTAAGTTTTTTAGGATTATTGATCTCAGCTTTTGGTTTAATTGGTTTTATAAGTATTTCCCAAACAACAACTCTTTTTGAATTAGGGTTCTGGATGTCCATAATGGGCATAGGTTCTGGAATGTTCTTCTCTCCCAATTCCACTTTAATAATGAGCTCGATACCGGCAGACAAACGCGGTATAGCCTCAGGCATCAGAATTATGACAAACAACGGCGGCATGATGCTGAGTTTTGCCCTTTCAATGGCAATAATAGCATCTAGCATTGATCTTAACGTTCTTCAGGATCTAATTGTTAATACAAAGACAGAAAACGCGAATCAATTGGACATTTCAAACTTTATAACAGGACTGAGAATTGTTTTCTCGATATCATTTGCCTTAAATTTATTTGCCGCTGTTTTATCTTTTATCAAAACAAAAAAGCCTGTTTGGGATTCCGCTCCATTAGATGATTTAGAAAAATCAACTATTGAAAGTGAAGCAGAGTGATATCTATTATAACAAAAAGAATTTACTTTTTTGAATTACTTACAAATTCTTTTTCTCTTCTAATTACCTAGATTACCTTGCTGCATAAGTCTAAATAAAATTTTAACTTTATCTATTCATTTTTTACTAAGGTAGCTTTATCCTTGAACCGGCAGTTGGATTCGATATTCGTCTAATTCCTAATATGAAGATTCATATATTTATCTCTCACCCAAAAAGTGAACCAAAAATAAATTTAAAACTGCAACTTTTCATAGATAAAAAATTGATTTTTTTCGAATTCGCAGAGCTATTTCTTCCGAATTTAGGTTTATTGATAAAACTGAAACATCCCTTTTCGATATCTAAAGCTCTGATAAGAAATACTATGCTCTCAAAAACATAAAAATGAGTGACTATACTTAGCAAACGGTGTTTTCTAAAACATCCATCCATATGAAATAGAAACTTGAGGGAGAAATAGCCCAAAAATTATATTAAAAGGTAAATTTTCTTTGCTATCTATAAATACCGTAGGATAACACAATTGTCCTTGAATGAATCTTTTTTTATTATATGCATTTTTATATTGATAACCTAAAACAAATTCTGGAAAAACAGCACCTTGCGTCCGATTATCATAATTATTAAATAAATTTGAACCTACGAGCCCGCCAAACCCAGCACCATAATATATCTGACTATCTGAATTAGGGTTTGGAAAATGCAAAAATGTAATGTCAGCTTTTATAAATTCAAAAAAGCTTAAAAATGTAGCTAGCTGTAATGAAGTATTGAAAGCACGATGATCAACTTGAGATCTATATCCCAACTCTAAACTGGGAAATCCAAAATATCCGGCGCCTAAAGCTAAATATGTATTTTCATTTTTAATTTTTTTTGATTTTGAAAAATTCTTTTCTTCATTTTGCTCATCAATAATAGATTCTATAGAAAATCCCTTGGTAATGAAAATAAGTGAACAAATAAGGAAGAAAAATTTTTTGTTTTTTAACATAGAACAATCTCATAATTTTTTTAAAAAAAATATCAATAAATTTGATAAATAACAATCATAAATAAAAAAATTGTATTATTGTTATATTTAATAATACAATTTAAATAATTAGTAATATTAGTTTTTCTAAATTCAATTTAGAGAATCTTGACGTAATTAAGCAACTGAAGTGATGAAAAACCCTTTAGACAAAAAAAATAAATCATATTTTTTATAACTAAAAAAGCTTCCATAATTTCAAAAAAAAATCAATCAAGCCTGCTGCCGTTTTTAGGCTAAAAAAAGCTTAGTTTCTCCGTAAAACCGACCATCATTTTTTGATTTTTCTATTCATTTATAAGACAAGAAATTTTTTCTTTAATAAGAGAATAAAACTTCTCAATGATTAATATCTAAAATTTGAACCTTTTAAAATCTTCAGCAATAAAAACATTTTCAAATTCTGTTTTTGCTTCATTTTCAAAATCTTTTAGATTTAAATATCTTGCTGAAAAATGTGTCAAAATAAGCATATTGACATCTGCTTTTTTTGCAATTGTAGCAGCTTCCTTTGCAGTCATATGCATATATTGTGATGCAAGCTCCTTATGTTCTTCTAAAAAAGTCGATTCACAGATCAATACCTTGGCATTTTTGGCTATATCGATTGCTTTTGGAGTATATTTGCTATCCAGAATAACAACCACAGAATCCCCTTTTTTCACCCAGCTAACATCGGATAACAATATGGTTTTATCGCCTATATTAATTTTTCCATCCATTTCAATTTTTTTTACATCAGGCCCCTTAATATTGGATTCTTCTAATTTTTTCTTGTCAAATTTTATCCTGTCCTTTTCCGTTACTCTCCAAGCAATGCTGTCTATCCCGTGACTTAAAAATTTAGCTTCTATGGTAAATTTATCATCTTCATCTACTATCCCTTCGTGATCTATTGGATGCTCTATTATTTTAATAGTCTGATGATAGACGCATCCGTATCTAAGATAATCGAAATTTTTCTGATGGGATTTTGGATAATAGCAGTGTATCGGATGTTTTACCTTGTCTAGATTTAATCTCATAAGCATTGAACCTAACCCTAGACAATGATCTCCATGAAAATGAGAAACAAAAATTCGATTTACAAAGGTAGGGGCAATGTTTGCAAAAATAAATTGTCTTTGCGTCCCCTCTCCAGGATCGAATAAAAACCCTTCTTCATTCCATCTGACCAGATAGGCACCATGATTTCTTTTTCTTGTCGGCTGCTGGGCGGAACATCCTAAAATAATGATATCTTTATCGCTCATTCTTACCCCAGGAAAAAAAGGGAATTTTTGCTAAAATCATGCCGGTTACAGCTCCTACGATATGGGCTGTGTTCGCTATTCCAGGATTGAAATTTAGCTCTGGTTTGAATATCTGAAAAAGGAACGAGGATAAATCCAACAAGGCCAGCATAAAAATATAAATAGCGAAAAAATAAAATAAAATATTAGGAATTGTGTAACCTTCCCAAGGAGCTATTTTTTGTCTGATAAAAACATATCCGAACATTCCGGTTATAACTCCGGACAATCCTAAAAAATATGGACCCCCCATTAGGTATTGGAATGTGTTTGACACAATTGCCACGATGATTATTAATAAAAGATATCTAAGCGCGCCAAGTCTTGGCTCGATTTGCTTTCCCAAATACCAAAACCAGATCATATTGAAAATTATATGCAAAAACCCGGCATGCAATAATACTGGTGTAAAAAGCCTCCAAACCTGACCCTCAGAGATCTTCTCAAAAAGCAATGGTTTAATTTCATTTTTATGGTTTTGGAGTTTCTGCAAAATTATTTCATAAAATCCAATCCAAGTAGGTTCTTTTTCAATCTTTTGAAGTTCTTCTTTTACAGCCGGAGAAGGATCTTGCAAATCCTTTTGAGTTTTTAATCCGTACCTAATTATTACATCATCAATTTGCGAACGAATCTTTGGAACATCATATAAAAAAGCATTTTGGACTGGGCTAAATATGATCTCATCTTTTAGATCATATTTTTTTAAAATGCTTTGACTTTGAAATAAATCTAATAAAAATATAGCTACACAGATAAAAACAAAAAAAAGGGTAACTCTAAAAGGATGCTGTTTTCTTATTATGGCAGGATCTGAAATTATTGATTCAGAATCTTTTTTATCCTGTTCATTTATTGCATGTTCGATAATTAAAGAATCGTATTTTACATTTTCAGGATCCTGTTTGAACTCTTCATAATATTGCTCAGCTTTTGCAAACAAATCTTCATTAGAAACCCAAATATTAAAAATATCTTTTTTGGATTTCGGATCATTGATTATTTCAATACTATTTTCTATTTTCTCTTTTTCAAGAAAATGAGAAAAACGCCTTGCAATATTTTCTTTTTCAAAAAAGCCAATTAAACGCATAACTTTATCTTTTTTATTATTTCAGAAGTGGAAAGAGAATCAACTAAATCAACAATGTGAATCCTTCCGCCATTTTTCTTCACTATATCCGCTTCAATACAATTTTCGCCATATTCTTTTCCGTTCACATGAACGTTCGGCTTGATGATATCTAATATTTTTATAGGATCAGTTTCTTCAAAATAGGTCACATAATCGACAAACTCAAGCGCAGAGATCATTTGAAGTCTGTATTTTAATGGAATTATGGGCCTATTTATGCTTTTATATTTTTTTATCGATTCATCGGAGTTCAAAGCAACAATAAGAATATCAGCCTGACAAGACGCTTCATAAATAATTTGCAGATGACCGGCATGCATAAGATCAAACGAGCCGTTCAAAGTTGCAATTGTTTTATTTTCAGCTTTTAACTTTTCAACTTTTTTCTTAAGGTCTTTCGGTTCAATTAGCTTTTTTAGGCTTTCTTGCTGCCAATTTTTTTTCATTAATATTTCCAAATGCTATTTTAAATACTTCTTCATAATGATCCACAAAATATATTTTCAATCCCTTTTTCAAATAATCCGGAAGCTCGTCATAATCTCTCAAATTCGCTTTTGGGAATATCAAGCTTGTAATATTAGCTCTTCTTGCAGCGATCAATTTTTCTTTCAATCCTCCAATCGGAAGGACACGCCCTGTCAAAGTAATTTCTCCGGTCATCGCCAATTTTTCTTTTATTGGTCTGTCCAAAAGTAAAGATAACAGAGAAGTCACCATTGTTATACCGGCAGATGGACCATCTTTCTTAGTCGCTCCTTCGGGAATATGTACATGAACAGCTGATTTTTCAAAAAAGTTTTTTCCAGGGGCATAATGATTTATTGAGCTGGCCAAATAACTCCAGGCGATTTGAGCAGATTCTTTCATCACATCACCAGCTTGACCTGTCAGCTTCATTTCAGTTTTTTCTGAAAAGGCCTTTCTGGACTCTATATATAAAATTACCCCGCCTAAAGCGGTCCAAGCTAATCCAATTGCAACACCAACCGGTAATTTTTCATAATAAGCTTCTGATATAAAAATAGGTTTGCCAAGATAATCGCACAAATTTTTCTTTTCGATATTCTGAATTGAGAATTTTTTTCTTTTTTCGATATCTTTTGCTTTCAAAAGAGCAACTTTTCTTAAGATTTTTTTAATGTTATTTTCTAAACTTCTAACTCCTGCTTCTCTAGCATAGCCTTCAATAATTTCTGAAATAGCATCTTTTTTAAACACCACATCAGCAGCTCCAAGGCCTACTTTTTTTCGATTTTTTGGTATCAAATATTTTTTCGCTATTTCAATTTTTTCAGCTTCAATATAACCAGCAAGACGCATTACTTCCATACGGTCCTTGAGAGGTTCAGGAATCGTATCTAAAACGTTTGCTGTTACAATAAACAATATATTGGAAAGATCGGTAGGAACATCTAAATAATGGTCCTGAAACTCTTTATTTTGTTCCGGATCAAGTACTTCCAGAAGAGCTGAGGCAGGATCTCCCTGATAACTCATTCCCATTTTATCGATTTCATCTATCATTATCACCGGATTGATGGCTTGAGTCTGCTTCAGGGCCTGAATCATTTTTCCGGGCATAGCTCCAACATATGTTCTTCTATGGCCTTTGATTTCGGCTTCATCTCTCATTCCTCCAACAGAAAATCGATAGAATTTTCTATTTAAAGCTCTTGCTATGCTTTTTCCAACTGATGTTTTTCCAGTTCCAGGAGGGCCGACTAAACATAAAATACTGCCTTTTACGCCACCTGTAAGCTTTCCTACACCTATGAATTCAATAATTCTTTCTTTAATGTCTTTTAATCCATAATGATCTTTTGCAAGAATTTTTTCGGCTTTGGCAAGATCGTGATTCTCATCTGTATAAATTCCCCAGGGAACAATTGTAAGCCAGTCAAGATAATTTCTGCATACTCCATACTCAGGAGAATGGATTTCCAGAGAACTTAATTTCTCTTTTTCCTCTTTGATAACATTCATTATCTCATCGGGAACTTTTCTGATTTTCAATCTTTGATCGAATTTTTCAAGATCACTTGTTTTATCATCTTTTTCCATTCCAAGTTCTTTTTTAATAGCCTTAAGCTGTTCTCTTAAGAAAAACTCTCTTTGCGCCTTTGAAATAGTTGCTTCAATTCTTTGGTTAATTGAAGTTTGAAGTTTGGATAAATCCAGTTCTTTTTTCAAGATTAACAAGGCCTTATCAATTCTTTTTTGCATATCGAAACAAGAAAGCACATCTTGCAGTTCGTCTCTTGCGGCAGTAGTTAAAGCGACAGCAAAATCAGCAAGCCTACCCGGGTCTGTGAAATCTGAATGACTTAAAAAGATTTGCAGCTCTTCTTTGAAAAGCGGATTTAATTTTAACAGTTCTTTAATCGTGGTTATAATGCTGATTGAATAAGCTTTGATCTCTTTTGATAATTCATGAACGGATGGATCGTCGTGATACTTTACTTTCGCGCTTAAATATTTTCCTTTAACTACTTCTCGCATCGAAATTCTTTTTTCCATATTGAACACAACTTGGGCTCCGCCTTGCTCAACAGGAATTATTCTTAAAATTCTGGCAACAACGCCGACATCGTATAGATCACCTGGCTTAAGATCATAAATATTGGCATCCTCTTTTTTTGTTAAAAAAAGTCCCAGGCATTTATGAGGAGTCTTTGCAACAATTTTTAGAACTTCATAATAAGCTCCAGGCTCAATCATGATGGGCGCAGCCATTCCAGGAAAAAAAGGTCTTTTGTTCAAAGGTAAAATAAATAGCTGCTCAGGATATAGCAAAGATATTTTTTGATCTTTTGTATTTTCAGCTATTTTTTCTTCATTGGAAGGAATAGAAATGTATTCCTGTTCATCGTTATTATTGGTATCGTTTGACAAGATGCCCTCATTATTATTATTTTAAACATACTACTTTAACAAAAAAAAGCTATATCAAGCAAGCCGGCTCTTTTAAAATATGCATTTTTTTATTATAATTATTTCAATTTAAAATTTACTTCAACCTATATTTTGAAATGAAATCTTTAATTATTGATACAAGTCATAACATTTCTTTTCTTATCTTAACTGATAATAAGAAAATAGTTTTTTTTAAAAAAATTGAGACCCCCTCTCTTTCAAAAAATCTCTTTTCTGCTTTAGACTCCGCTTTAAAAGAATCAAACATAAAAATTTCTGAATTAAATTACATAGCTGCAAGCTTAGGTCCGGGATCATTTACAGGTTTAAGAGTCGGGGCTAGTATTTGCAAAACTTTTAATTTTACTAATAACATTCCACTAATCGGTTACATTTCATTAATGGCCTACACACCTAAAAAAGATTGTTCTTTTATAGCGGCATTTGATGCGAAAACAGATGGCTTTTTTGCAATCGAAGGTACAATGCTTAATAAAAAAATTAGTTACAGCTCTGATCCAAAATTGATCTCATCAGATGAATTCGAGAAACTTTGCCTGAAAGCCGATATTATTATTTCTCCTGATATAGAAGCAATAAAATCCAAAATTACTATAAATAAAAATAAATTTGAAGAAGCGTTTTTTGATCCCACAAGTTTAATTGAACTTACAGATAATCTTTATAATGAAAAAAAATTTTACACTTATCTTTCTTTTGACCTTTTATATATGAGAGGCCCAAATCATATTGAATAATAATTTATTATTCATTAACATGATTTACAAAAATTTCAAATAAAAATGGAGAAACAATTAAATGCCAAGTATTAAAGTTCGTATTGGAGAACCTATTGATAAAGCTCTTCGTATCTTAAAAAAGAAACTTGATAAAGAAGGAATAATGAAAGTAGCAAAAGCTCATAGATTCTATGACAAACCTTCCGTTAAAAAGAGAGCAAAATCCAAAGCTGCAAGAAAAAGATTAAAAACAACTATTAAGAAAAAATATACTACCAGTTTATAAAAATTTTTAGCACTTAAACGCTATATTTGCTAATTTTTTCTTTTAAAGAATGCTTTTTAATGTTATATTTATTTTCAAAAAAGATCGTGAAATCATATGAAAAATTATTATGAAACTTTAGGTATTACTAAGAATGCAACCGCTGAAGAAATAAAAAAAGCATATCGAAAACAGGCTTTAAAATATCACCCTGACAAAAATCCGGGAGATAAAACTTCTGAAGCAAAGTTCAAAGAAGTCTCGGAAGCATATGAGGCCTTGTCAGATGAGAACAAAAGAAAAATTTACGATCAATATGGTGAAGATGGTTTAAAAGGCGCTGCAGGCATGGGCGGCATGGGCGGTGGCGGCGGATTTTCTTCTATGGAAGAAGCGCTGAGAACTTTCATGGGCGCTTTTGGCGGAGGAATGGGCGGAGGACAACAGGGCGGATCAATTTTTGATTCATTTTTTGGTTCCGACTCTTCTTCAGATGAAGCTTCTTTTAGACAGGGCGCAAGTAAAAAAGTAAATATTACTGTATCATTTGAAGAAGCCATTACCGGTGTTGATAAAGAAATTCTCCTCACTAATTATGCAATATGTCCTACATGTTCCGGTAGTGGGGCCAAGTCATCTAAATTTATAAAAACTTGTCCTACATGCAATGGCTCAGGTCAGCTATATCAGACAAGAGGTTTTTTTAGCATGTCAACTACCTGCTCCAACTGTAGAGGAGAGGGAAAAATTATAACAAACCCCTGCACAGAATGCAGCGGAATCGGGAAGATAAGAAAAAAACAGAAAGTTAAAATTCATATTCCTGCCGGTGTTGATAATGAAATGCGTTTAAAAATGACCGGTTACGGCGATGCTGGCGATATGGGCGCTCCTGCAGGAGATTTATACGTATATATCTCAGTTTCCCCTTCTGATACTTTTTCAAGAGATGGCGATGATGTCCTAATAGATATTCCCCTTACTTTTACTGAAGCAACTCTTGGCTGTAAAAAAGATATACCCACTCCGCTTGCTAAGACTTACAAAATAAATATCCCCGAAGGCACGCAAAATGGCAAAACATTTAGAATAAGCAATCTTGGCTTTCCAAATGTTCACGGTTCTGGCAAAGGTGATTTGCTTGTAAATATACAAGTAGAAACTCCTGTAAATCTTTCTGTTAAACAAAAGTCATTATTAGAAGAGTTTCAAAAACTTGAAACAGAAGAAAATCATCCTAGAAGAAAAAATTTTTTCCATAAGGTAAAAGACTTTTTTGCAGGAAATTAAATAATTTTAAAAAATTTATTTAATTTTATCGCATGGGTTTTTCTTAAATAAATACATTGAAGATATGTTCATCAAAAAATTCAATTGTTTAATTTATAATTCAAAAAAAACTACTTTATAGAATATAATAAAAAATCAAAAAGATAAGAATTGAGATATTGAAACAAGTTTCAAAACCAATTTCTAATAAGGAAAAATCCCAATTAAAGGTAGAAAAATGAAAAGAATTTTAGCAAAAGAACTTCCTCAACATAAGAATCAAAAAGTTTTTTTAAGAGGATGGTTAAACAATATTCGTTCACTTGGAAAATTAACATTTCTTATTATTAGAGACAGAAGCGGATTTGCCCAAATAGTAATTCAGGATTCTCAAGAATCTAAAAAAATCTTAAACCTTCAGCCAGGCAGCATTTTAAAAATTACCGGATTGGTTAATGATTCAACTCAAGCTGAACTTGGAATTGAGGTTATTAACCCATCTATAGAAATTGAAGTTCCTATTTTTGATCCTCCTCCAATTGAATATTACAAACCTAAAATTCCAACTGATTTAGATTTCATACTTGATAATAGATCTGTCTCACTAAGAAATCGGGAAATCCAGGCAGTTTTTAAAATTCAAGCTGAGTTAACTCATGCTTACAGGCTTTACATGCATGATGTTGTTAACGCCACAGAATATTTTTCACCAAATATGATTGGAGCCTCTTCTGAAGGCGGCTCGGAATTTTTCAACGTAGATTATTTTGGGTATAGCGCAACGCTTGCCCAAAGTTCACAGCTATATAAACAGGTAATGGTTGGAGTAAATGAAAGAGTATTCTCTCTCGCTCCATTTTTTAGAGCAGAACCATCTCATACAACAAGGCATTTGACTGAAGGAAAACAGCTTGAATTTGAAATGGGTTTTTTCAATACCTGGCATGATCTTTTAGATGTTCAGGAAAATGCTATAAAATTTATCGTGAAATATCTCAATGAGAACTGTAAAGATCAGATCGCAACATTAAATGGAAATATTATCAAGGCTCCAGAGGATGTTAAGTTCCCCCGTTTAACCTTCAAAGAAGCCCAGGAACTTTATTATAAAAGAACCGGAAATGATGAAAGAAATGAACCAGATTTGAGTCCCGCTGCAGAAAGAGAACTTTGTAAATACGCTGATGAAACCTTTGGCACCGACTTGATTTTTATTACAGACTGGAAAAAATCCAAACGTCCTTTTTATTCTTTTCCAAATGAACAAAATCCTGATCTGACAAATACATTCGACCTTCTCTGTGCAGGAACTGAAATCACAAGCGGAGGACAAAGAAGACATACATACGATTCAATGGTACAAGGCATCAGAGAAAAGGATATGGACCCGGATAATTTTACTGATTATTTAAGCATATTTAAATACGGCATGCCTCCTCATGGCGGCTTTGGTCTAGGTCTGGAACGTTTAACAATGACCATGTTAAAACTCAAAAACATTAGAGAAGCTTCTTTATTTCCATCAGATCCAAAACGTATCGCAGGAAATAGAATCAAAGCAAAAGTATTTTTTGGCGAAGAAAATATTAGAAATGAAATTATTCACCTCCTAAAAGATCATTCCATAGAATTTAAGCACATAAAACATGATATTACTTCAACCAGTGAAGACTCTGCCAAAGTGAGAGGAACAAAATTAGAAGAAGGTATTAAATCATTGATACTGAAAGGAAAAAATTCTAAGAAAAATTATCAGTTCAATATACCATCAAATCTCAAACTTGATATGAAAGCAGTAGCAGAAATCGTTAAAGAAAAATGTGAATTTGAAGATGCTACAGTCGTTAAAGAAAGATTTGGATTGGTTGTTGGCGGTGTTCCCCCATTTGGAATATTACTTAATTTAGAAACCTTTTTTGATGAGAAAATTAAATCTTTGGCTAATGTTGCTTTCAATTGCGGATTCCCGACAGAATCTATTTTGATGCAAAGCAAAGACTTAATTTCTATTGTTCAACCTCAGTTTGGAAATTTTTCTAAATAGGTGAACACAATAGAAATTACATCAAGTCTGATAGGCTTCAACGCTGTCAATCCTGATATTTGATTGGCAGCAGTTCTAAATTTGTTAACAGAAATTTCCTCCTGTTTTTTTAAAATTATTATTTGAATACTATAAAATATTTTATAATATTAATTAATTTTTTTAATGATGTTTTATTTTAAAATAATTTCAAAAAATCAATATATTTGCTAAAGTTTTCTTATTGTTTTTTAAATATCACCAAAGGTTATTTTATGAGTAGTACAACAATTCACATGGAACCAATTAACCATACATCAACTTTTAACAAATTAATTCAATCACTTGATCACCAGTGTTTACCTTGGGTTGCTAGTATTTCTACAATTATGGGCGTAGCAATTCCCTTTTTTCAATCTTTTCAAAATGCATTTTCACCAGAGATAATTCCTAGCTTTCTATTCAATAGAGCTTCTTATTTTGTTATTGCAGGAACAGCTTTTACAATTACGATTATATCCCGTTTGTTACGAACACATCACATAGATTCTGTTGATCAAACAGAAGATTTAAGAACACATAAGCGAACATATCGCATAGATTCTATTGATCAAAAAGAAGATTTAAAGATAGCGAATATTTTAAGGCAATCACATTATTCAGAGACCTTAAGAAATCAATTGGCTGAAAAAATTGCTGCTAATCCCGGCAACTATTCCCCATTGATTCTCGTGCAAGCTGGTGTATATTTTATTGAGAAAAAAAATTATGAAAAAGCTGCTGTTCTATGTGCTGGTGGTATATGTAGATGCGCGATAGATGTTAAAATTAGTGGTGACGTGACTACAGGTGGTACACCTGTGGTTGCTGCTATTATGATGGTTAATCCAGCTGTAGACAAATTGAAAGGCTTTGAGCTTGAAGCTTGGAAAAAAGCTAGGAATGCTGCTTATAGAAATTTTATTGAATGGGATCGAAAAACACCACGTCATTATGATGATAAATGGATTCATCCATATGGTCTGGGTCTTTACACTGGACGTTTAACGTTTACTCAAATTGAAGACTGCGAAAAGAGGCAAGTAATTGAAGATTATTATAAAAAAGAACATGCTATTTTTGTAAGTAAGCTAGATTAGGCTAAAAAACAAGAGAAATGTGAATTTGAAGATGCTGCAGTCGTTAAAGAAAGATTTGAATTGATTGTTGGCGGTGTTCCCCCATTTGGAATATTACTTAATTTAGAAACATTTTTTGATGAGAAAATTAAATCTTTGGCTAATGTTGCTTTCAATTGCGGTTTCCCGATAGAATCTATTTTGATGCAAAGCAAAGACTTAATTTCTATTGTTCAACCTCAGTTTGGAAATTTTTCTAAATAGGTGAACACAATAGAAATTACATCAAGTCTGATAGGTTTCAACGCTGTCAATCCTGGTATTTGATTGGCAGCAGTTCTAAATTTGTTAACAGAAATTTCTCCCCTGTTTTTTCAAAATTATAATTTGTAGAAGCTTGCTTTGTTATAACTTTGTTCAATACTTGTTCTTATGCTTCTTGCTTAATTCATCATCAATTTTTTAGTGCGCTTAATTCTAAAAATAAGTTGACATATTAAGGTTTTGTTCTTAACTTGAAAAAATAGAATTAATAGTGTTAATAAAATGAAAAAAATAAGACTTTATTTAATATTTCTAATCAGCTCGTTTTCTTTATTTACTGAAGGTAGAGCAGAAAATCTTGTTACAGGCTTAGTAGTAGGAAATTCTTTTACAATCACAACAGATCTGAACCTCAGCAAAGATGGAAAAGTAGAATTCTTTCAAGACAGCCCTGGCATATTCATTAAAAAAATTTCCGGTCTTGGATCAGTGATTAAAAATGGAGGAAGCATTCTAACTTTGAGTGGTTTTAATACTTATAGAGGCGGAACAAACGTAAATGAAGGGGTTTTGAAAGGAAATACCAGCTCTCTTCAAGGAAATATTTTCAATAATGCAACCATTCATTTCGATCAAAATTTTGATGATTTTCATTTAGGTGATATTTCTGGCGTTGGTTCATTAATAAAATCAGGAACCGGTATTCTTTTATTATTGGGAAATAATACCTATAGCGGAGGAACATCTATAAATGATGGCGTTTTAATTGGAGACACCAACTCACTGCAAGGAAATATATCTAATAATGCGACAATAAATTTTAAGCAGGATTTTGATAGTTCTTATAATGGAGTAATAACAGGAGATGGCGAGCTAATAAAAACAGGCAAAGGACGATTAACATTATCAGGATACAATTCGTATTCAAATGGGACAATAGTCAGAGAAGGAATTTTATCCGGTAATACTAATTCACTTATAGGAAATATTTTGAATAATTCTATTGTGAATTTCAATCAGTCATTTGATGACACATATTCTGGAACCATAACAGGAAACGGTTCTCTCATCAAATCCGGAAAAGCTTCTCTGAGATTAGAAGCAGATAATAATTATATCGGCGGGACGACAATCGAATCCGGAACTTTGATTGTTAATACAAATTCCCTGCACGGAAACGTATTAAATAATGCTCAAATACATTTTGATCAAAGCTTAGATGATCTATTTATAGGTCAAATATCAGGAAATGGCCATCTGCTCAAAACAGGGGCAGGAGAACTTTATCTATCAAATACAAATACCTATACTGGCGGAACACTGATCAATGAAGGTACATTAAAAGGCGATTCCAAATCTTTATACGGCGATATCGCAAACAACTCTAAAATCATCTTTAATCAGGAATCAGACGGATCCTATGATTTTATGATCAGCGGCAGCGGAGAGGTAATAAAAGAGGGTTTGAGCGCCCTTAAAATGACAGGCTCCAATACTTATTTAGGCGGAACGACAATAAATAGCGGCGAATTGATCGGAAATACAAATTCCCTTCAAGGAGAAATACTGAATAACTCAATAGTTCATTTCGATCAATCATTTAATGATACTTTCAGAGGAACCCTTTCCGGCAATGGCTCGCTAATAAAATCAGGAAGCGGAAAACTCATACTATCTGAGAATAACAAACACTATGGAAACACAATCGTCAAAGATGGAATTTTAGTACTTAATGGAGATTTTGGCGATAATTCAAAAACCTTACTGATTGAATCTAACGGAACACTTAGAGGTTCAGGACACATAACAGGAGATGTAAATGTTTCCGGAACAGTATTTCCGGGAAATTCTATTGGAACTATACAGATTAATGGAAATTATACTCAGAGCCCAGGTTCTTCTCTGGAAATGGAATTTGACGCTTCAACATCGGATAAGATAAATGTTCTTGGGGATATAAATATTCAAAATAATACAAATCTTTATCTGGTTCCAATCGCCCAAGATACCTTTACAGCCAATACGACCTATACATTGATGGAAGTTTTTGCACCAGGAACCCAGCTAAATGGTACCTTTACAAATGTCATCTCCCCTCCTGCTTTTGATTTGTCTTTGGAATATAATCCTACCAGCATGGTCCTAAGAATAAATTCCATTGCCCTTTCAAACGTGTTTGATCAGGAAAATTTTGGTGAAATAAGCAATTATTTGGATTCTCTTCCAACTCCGGATGAAGGAGATCTGGATTATGTGGTTTCCTTATTGCAAAGTATCTTAACAGTTGATGAATTAAAAGATGCTTTAGATCAACTTCACCCTGCCATGTATAAAAATTTAGTCTATGTTCAGCAGGCAAACTCGACTCATATCCAAAAAACAATCTCTTCCAGAATGAATTTTCTTACTAAAAAAAGATGTGTTCTATATGCAAAACCAACACAAAAATTTAATTTATGGGCAGATTCATTCTACGATCACATAAGACAGAACAACAAAACACATAAAATGGGATTCTCGAGCAATAGCGCCTATGGAGTTCTCGGGGGCGATTATAGATTTTCAAACGAAGCTATCCTCGGATCGTTTGCTGCATATTCTTATTCAAGGATCAACTGGCTGAACATGAAAGGAAAAGGAAATATTAACAGTATCTATTTAGGAGCTTATAGCGGGCTTGTCAAAAATGCCGGATTTATCAATGGTTCAGTATTAGGTTCCTTGAATTTAAACAATGCGAACAGGAACATATATTTTTCAAGTATTACCAGAAAAGCTGAGGGTGATTTTGATGGTCTGCAAGTTTCTGCAAGACTTAATGGAGCGATAACAAAAAACTTGAAAAAAATGCAGTGTCAGCCTTTTTTTGAATTTGATTATGAATATATTTATAATGAAAAAATAAAAGAAAAAAAAGCACAAGACTTAAATCTGATGATTGATTCAAAAAACTATAATATGCTCAGAGGTGAGCTAGGCTGTAATTTTTCAACATGCTTTCACACAAGAGATAATAGTTCCCAGTGGTTCCCCGAAGCAAAGGTTAGCTGGATCGGAGAAAAAAGGATGGGCGGAAAAAGATACAGATCGCATCTTGTGGACCAAAAAGATTATTTCATCGTAACAGCCGACAATCCTAATTCCGTAAGAGTAGGTCTCGGCGCAGGTCTAACTGCGACTTTTGAAAAAGAAAAGTTCACTGCAAATCTACGATACGATATAGAATTTGCAAGAAAATTTGATGATCAAAAAGCCCAAATAGCAATCTATTATAATTTTAAATAAAAATTAATTTGTTTTTTCTATTTTCTTAATCACCTTGTTTTTCACATCAACTAAAATTTTTATATCATTATAAATTACAAAAAACATGCCTTCACCAATCTTTTCAATTGAACCAGGTCTTTTAACTGCCTCAACGACATCTTCTGCTGTAATAAAATATTGTTCCATCATATCCAAAGCGTCTTTTGTAAATTTTAAATTACCCATTTCTTCAATTGGTTTTTCAGGTAAGATCATTTTTTTAAAATAACTAAAGGGGTCGTCTAATCTTATCTCAAAATCTGTAATTTCTTCTTTCAGAACTTTTTTATCAAAAAAAGAAACCGACCCAACTTTAGCAATATCAATGTGCCTGAAAAAATTATTAAACATTAAATTTTGATAAGGATTGATATGAATATCAAATCGCATTTCATTTACAAGAGCGCTGATTTGACTTTTTTCAACTATCTTATATTTATTTGCTTCAACCAGACTTTGGTTTAAACAAACAAAATAATTGATATTTCCATTTGCTTCAGAAATAGGCACATAAATCTCTTTTCTTATTTCATAGGCAATAGTGTTATCATTTATACCGGGAATTTTAACTTCATAAATATTGCTGATATCTTCCTGGAATCCAATTTTTTCAAATCCGTCATAAAAATAATTAATTTGCGCAATTTGTTTTATACCGTTTTGAACTTCATATATATTTTTCGTAACAACCCTATCTAAACCATCGAATATAAATTCATACTGATATTCATCTTTTTGCATTTTGACTAATCTCCCTAAAGAATCATAAAAACACTTTAAGTTGTTTTTATGTCCCTGGAAGTAAGCTGAATTATCTGCTGGTTCTTTTGCTTTAATATTTGACTCACAGCTTTGAGTCATATTGAAATCATATCTGCTAGATAAGTCTGTAGATTTTCCAAATAAATTCGATTTAATTTGTTCAGTTTTTCCAAGAAGGTCATATTTCAATTCTTTTTCAACACCGAATCTGCTATCAAAAAACAATGATTTTCCTAAAATATCTTTTGAATACTTGATTATTCCTACATCAGCAAGAAGTTCTTCTTTTAAGGAATTCCCTGATAAATCGTGCAGAAGATAACTCTGAGAATATAAAACGTTTCCAAAAGGATCTTTTCTAATAACTTTTTGTAAAAAAACAGGATTATAAACATATTCTATACTTGATTTGTCTGGGAAAACAGTTGCAATCTTTCTATTGAATTTGTCATATCTGTTTTTAATAACTAGACCATTGAAAATTTCTTCTTCAATCAAATTTTTGAAAGCATCATATTTTCTAGATATATTTTTATGGTTTACCAAATCAACAATTTCTATCGGTAAATCAAAATTGTTATATTTGAACTCATAACTGCAGAGACCATCTGTAGTAAACAATTTAATTACATTTCCGAAATTATCATATTCTCTATTAACTGAAATTCCATCGGAATTATGTACACTTTTCAATAAGCCGTTTTTTGTATATTCAAAATTGAATGCTACATTATTTTTTGAATCATTATTTTTTTGAGAGATCAGCTGATTCATATTATCATAAGAATTAAAAGTCTCAGATTTGTCTATGATATCATTCGAATATTTCAAATTTTTAACATATATCAAATTATCGAACAGATCATATTGATAATTTATCTTACTTAAAAGCTGATCTTTATCATTTTTCTTCTCAACTTGATATTCTCTGCCATCAAAATCCATAAGATCTTCTTCAATGCAGTTTGAAAGGCTTATTGTAGTCTTTTTTATCAGATTGTAATCATTTATCCTTGCATTCTCATATTTATATATAGTTTCTTCTTCTAAAGGGTTAATTATTTTAATAACTCTTCCAAGGCAATCATAAAAATATTTTTCTCGACTTTCTTTTCCATCTATATAAGATACTATTGTTAAATTATCAAATTCATCATATTCATAACTTTTCTGATATAAGATAGTTCCATTTATGTCCTGTTTTTCTTCTAAAACATTTCTATTGAAAAAATCTTTTTTCTTGATTTCACATATTGTATTTTCATATATCGTTTTATAATTATTAGACAGATCATCATAAAAATATTGAGTTTGGAAACTTTGATTCTGGGAAGTTCTTTTTTCGGAAATTAATCGTTTTGCGTTATCATAAAAATAAAATATTTCCCCATCTTTTGTTTTTTTATAAGAAATATCAAAAGAATTATATTTATAAAGTTCTTCATTTATTAGTTTTTTCTCTTTAAATATTTTTTTACTTACTATTCTTTTCAAATAATCATATTCATATTGAGTTTCTTTTCCTTCTTTATCCAAAAATGCTTTTATTGTTCCATCTAGATTATATTGATATTGTTCTTCTGAACCATCCGGATAATATATTAAAATAGGTTTAGAAAAAATGTTGTTTATAGTTTTAGTAATATTTTGGTTCTCTTTAACTTCAATAATACTTCCATCTGAATCATATCTATTCATGATTATTGAAAATGATTTTTTGTCATTTGCCAGCTTAGGTGTCTTTTCTGTGATCAAATTTGAGAAATTATCATATTCAAATATGCTTTCATTTCCTAATAGATCTGTGTAGGAAATACAATTTTTGGTCTTATCATAAACATATTTATAGCTTTGAAGCTCTAAATTCCGTTTAATTGTTTTTTTTATCAATTTGTTGCATAAATTATAGCTGTTTTCTTCGACTTTTCCATTTGGAAAGGTTGTGCTGATCAAATTGTTGTCATCATCATATCTATATTTAGTTTTTTTATTTAATGAGTCCGTTTGAGAAACTATATTTCCTTTTTGATCATGTTCATAATCAATATAATAAGCTAAACCATTGTTAGAATCAGAAATTTCTTTTCTTATTACTTTAGCTTGATTTGAATAAGTATATTCTTCTTTCTGAAGCAATTTTTCAGTATTGGAATTTAAATCCAGATATTTGCTTTCTACAGATTCTACTAAACCCAAAAATGGTTCGCTCTGTTTTAAGGAATATTCCCTGATTGTTCTAAAATTTATATTCTTAATATCATTTTTATCAAAAGATGTTCCATCATCTTCAAATTCTTTTATAAGAATATTGTCTTGGTTATATTCATAAAAACATCTGTTTTTTATTTTATCGTTAAAAACAATGAATTTAGAAGACAAAATATTCGTTCCCGGCAGGTAAGAAAAAATAGTTTCAACTTTATTTTCATCAATTATTTTTATTAATAAATTTCTCTTGTCATTTGTATATTCGTATTTAACAGCGCTATATTCGCTATTTACCCCATCTAATTTTTTCTCATTCAATTCTAGATTGAACGTTTTTCCAGTTATATTTCCATATAATCTTTCTTCAACTAGATTACATCTTTTGTCATAGAAAAATTTTTTTATAAAAATTATTTTTTTATTTCCGTTCAGAAAAGCTTTAGAAGTCAGCTTTGAAATTCCATTAATTTTTTCCCAAGAAAAGTTTTCTTCATTGACAAGCTGATTTTTATTATCAAATCTTTGAATTTTTTCAATTTTTGAATCGCTATTATAAAAATAAACAAACTTATTGTTATATATATCATAAATGGTGGTAGATCCGCCTTTTTGATATTTTCCTTCATAGTAAAATTTATATGTTGTAACGAATGAACCATCTAGATTTGCCGGTTCCTTTAACAGTTTAACTCTCTCAAAACGAAAATCATTAATATCACGGACTTCAACCCCCACCTCAGGATTTTTACTTCCCAAGAAATAATAATCAACTTCTCTTAGAGTCATATCAGGGAGCTTAGCAGTTTTTAAAAGAGGATGAGTTCTTTTATTCGATAAATGATAATTAA
Source organism: Parachlamydiales bacterium (assembly GCA_041661445.1). Lineage (GTDB taxonomy): Bacteria > Chlamydiota > Chlamydiia > Chlamydiales > SM23-39 > JBAZUK01. The sequence goes on along the minus strand of JBAZUK010000001.1, from coordinate 135,402 downwards.
AACGTTCATTTCCCTGGTTTGAATTTACATTTTCTAAGATGAAAAAAGGGTGCTCTGATCTTTCTTTATTGGTAATTATCGGATAAAAATTATTATATTTGTATTCATAGTTCTTATTATCTGAAGTTATGATAGAAAAATCATGCTTGCTTTTATTCTTATCCGGAAATTCAGGATCGGGATTCTGATATTTAAACTTAATCCAAGCATATACTTTTGAGCCACTAGGATTTTTTGATCTTATTTCTTTTATATTTGAATGCTCATCGTAAATATATTCTATTCTATTATGATTTTCTAGCTTCTCTTCTTTTAACAGAAAATAATTTGCATTCGCATTTTCTCTTTTATAATACTTTTCTTTACCATCAGGATAAATTACAAAAAGATCTTTTGCTCCATTCATATAAACAATTATTTCTTTAGGGTCGACTGGCTGAGGATTATTTTGATTCAAATGTTTAGCCAAACAAGAGCTGTTCTTAAATTCGAAAACGCTTTTCCCCTCTAACTTTTTTTTATCTGATTTTTTACTGACGTCGCTTGAAATTTGAAATGAATGAATGGCATAATCAGATTCAATGATATCTACAGTATAATCATAAAAATATGCTTTCAGTCCTTCTGTATAGGACCAGCCTGCAAGTACATATTCATCCTGAGATTTTACATCTTTGGATCTTGAATCAAAATTATTCAAAGAAAAATATGTCTTTTTTAATTTAACCGGCTCTACCCCGTTAGCAATAATTTCCTCTTCCATTACAAAATTTCCTGTAACAACATTTACGCAATTGTCAAAAAGATTGCTCGGTTCGTTTTCATTCATAGACTTCAGATAAATTTCATTTGTTGAAGCGGCAAAAAGAGCGGATGAAAACACAAAAAAAAGATTAAATAGTTTAGACATATAAGTTCCTTATTAAATATTTAGGTAAAATATGTTAATAAAAATTTAATTAACGTAAAGTAAAAAATGCATTTCCAATTAAAATAATTAAATATTATTTTAAAATAAAAATTATACATTTATTCATTTTAATTAGATGTATAATGACTTTTGAAAAATTTTAACTTTCTAATTCTCAAATCTATTTATTGAAATTAGACCTTTTTTTATCATTCTTTTTAAAAATTACTAAAAATATGACAAACACCTATCCGATAAAATTCGAATTTTCGACCGAAAGGTCTTATTTAACAAAAATCAGATTGGCTTCGATAAAAAAAACTCATTCAAATTTAAGCAAAGAAATCTCAGATCTTACAGATTCTTTGAAGAATCTTGAAAAAAGCACTAAGAGTTTTTTCTATGAACATCCAAATACATTACGTTTCATGCAAAGAGCCAAAAAATGTTGCGAGGCAGCGAGAGCAAAATTAAAAGAGCTCTCTGATTTAATGGAAAAAAAGATAATACTATTTCGCGACCTTAGAAAAATCTTTAAAAACCAATCTGAGGCAAATATTTTAATTTTTAAAGGATTGCAGTATTTTAACATAGCAGAACAAGCCTATCATGCAGACTTATCTTCTCGACACATGAAAATCTCAATAAAAGTTATTATAATATTTGGGGTATTTCTTTTTTTCAGTAATCGCTTAAAAATTTATTGATTCTGTTATTTTTTATAGCTTGGCTTAGATACGAATAGTCATTCATTTCTACTAAAAAAATAATATTATCTTTTTGAAGATTACGTATTTATGGATTTCTTATATAGAATCTTTTATAATATTTGTAATAGATCCATAAGATCTCGTAAAAACCAATCAGTTAATAGTTTTAAAAACGAAATGTTAAAAAAATCTTCTCAAAATTGAAAAATAAATTATGAATGAAAATTACATGCAAGATTTAGCAAAAAACATCTCTAAAAGAAGAACTTTTGCAATTATCTCACATCCGGATGCTGGAAAAACAACCCTTACCGAAAAACTATTGCTCTATTCAGGAATGATTCATACAGCGGGAATGGTACGCGGGCGTAAAGGAAGGAAAAATGTTACTTCCGACTGGATGGCAATGGAACAAGAAAGAGGCATTTCAATTACAGCATCGGCGATGCAATTTGTTTATAAAGATGTTATTATTAATATTCTCGATACACCTGGGCATAAAGATTTCTCCGAAGACACCTACCGCACTTTAACCGCTGCAGATTGCGCTATTATGGTAATAGATGCAGCAAAAGGTGTTGAACAGCAAACAAGAAAGCTTTTCGAAATCTGTCGGTTGAGAAAAATACCTGTTCTAACTTTTATCAACAAAATGGACTCTCATGGAAGAGAGCCTATTGATTTGATGGATGAGGTTGAAAATGCTCTTCAAATTAAATCTTTTGCTTACAACTGGCCAATTGGCTCTGATCGTAATTTCTGCGGCGTATACGATAGGGTTAATAAAGAATGTCTGCATTTCACAAAAACCGCCATCGGAGGCGCTCAAAAAGCTCAAATCACAAAATATTCCATAGATGATCCAAGACTTGCCGAAGTTATTGGAGAAGGAGAAATTGATAAATTAAAACAAAACCTTGAGCTCCTCAACACTGCAGGCAATCCTTTTAACTTAAATGATTTCCTGGAAGGCAATATCACTCCGGTCTTTTTTGCATCAGCCCTAACAAACTTTGGAATCGAACCATTTTTTGATGCCTTTATCGAGCTTGCGCCACCGCCCAAAGCACGGATAGCCGACAGCTTAGTAAATGGAGAAGAAGTTTACGTTGACCCCGTTAAGACCCCTTTCAGCGCCTATATCTTCAAAATTCAATCCAATATGGATAAGAAACATCGGGACAGCATGGCCTTTATGAGAATCTGCTCGGGAAAGTTTGAAAAAGATTTAATTGTAAAACACCATAGACTCAAAAAAGAAATCAGGCTATCAAGACCTCACAGCATGTTTGCCGGCGAAAGAACAACATTGGATGAAGCTTATGCCGGCGATATAATCGGCGTTATCAATCCAGGTGTTTTTTTTATCGGAGATACCATTTCACTAACTGGGAAATTTAATTTTAAGCCTTTGCCACAATTTCAACCCGAGATTTTTACAAGAGTTCTACCTAAAGATGTAAGCAAAAGAAAAGCTTTTGACAAAGGAACAAAACAGCTTGCCGAAGAGGGTGCAATCCAAATTCTTCTACCTTATAATCAACTAGGTGAAATCATTTATGCCGCTGTTGGTCAACTTCAGTTTGAAGTAATGCAATACAGGCTTTTAGATGAATATGGTGTTGATACCAATTTATCAACTCTTCCTTATCATTGCAGTGCATGGATCATAGGTGATCTGACTACGTTTCAAAAATCATCCAGCTCAATAATTGTAAAAGATCGTTTCGATAAACCCATGGTATTGTTTAGCACCCTTTGGGAAAAAGAATATGTAATTAAACAAAATCCTAATCACAAACTTGTCGATTTGAACTAAAAACTCAGATTTTTTCTTGTTCTTCATTTAGAAAATAAATGTTTTATCAAACGATGAAATTCTAAATAATCAATATAAAAAAAATTTAAGATTTTTTTTATATTTAATTTATTGTAATGTGCTTTGAAAAAAATCATAAAAATAAATTATGTCTTCCTTCAATATAGAAAATGAAGAAAATTTAAAAAAAGAAAATTTGCAAAATATTTCAACATTATTGCAACTATTTTCTATGGAATCATCTTTATCTGCCTGTTGTATTTTTCAAATTTTTTCTATATGATGTCCGGCAGCTCAAGAATAACTACCCTAACACTTTATATGGCCAACAATGGCCTTTGCGGTATCTATTGCTTTAATGTGGTCTAATTACCATTATAGAAATTATAATAAAAAAGCTTTTTGCTTATCTATTCCATTTATTGTTATTCTTTTTAATTTAATCATTAGTGAATTTTTAGAAAACATACTAAATATATGAATTTGACGACAAATGCACCAAATCAGCAAACATTAACAAAAAAAAGTAATATTAAGAAATGGATTTTTTCAATTACTATTTTTTATATTATCTTTTTACCTTTTTCTTTTTATTTAATCGACTTGTGTTTTTTGCGAATTGATTCGATTTTTATATTAATTCGCCAATTACCTACTATTTCTATTCCCGTAGCATTGAGTTTGATGTGGGCAAGCTATTATTACAAAGATTATAAGAAGATTAAATTTTATTGTTTTGTCCCTTTTTTTGTATTTTTGATTTTAATATTATTACATTATCTGATCAGTTTTTTTTGAAAAAATATTTCTATAAAAACCCATCCAATGAGCTTTCTTCGAATATATTTTTCAAGAAGGTAACACAAAAATTTTATTATCATTTTTAATATCTAATTACCTAAGAAATAAACACTTACAACTCTTTATGTCGATTTTTATTTAAAATTTCGACATAACATGATAATATGTTTAATAAATAAACATGAGGAATAAATGGATCCCACAAAACCGTTTAACGAACTTCCTGAACTACCTCCTAAAATTAACTTAGAAACATATAATGTTTTAAAAAAATTAATTGACGCTAACAAGAATCTTGCTGAACTAAAAGGCTTAGCAGCTTTAATACCAAATCAAGCAATTCTAATTCAAGTACTTGGATTATTCGAAGCAAAAGTATCATCTGAAATTGAAAATATTGTTACAACAAATGATAAGTTATATAAAGCCTTTCATGATATTAACCAAAATATCGATTCATATACAAAAGAAGTGTTAAAATATCAGGATGCTCTTTGGTTTGGGTTTAATGAAATCAAATATAAAAAACGTCTTTTAAATACCCCATTTTTTGAAGAAATAGTACAAGTTCTTTTAGATAGCAGATCAGAAATCAGAAAAATTCCCGGGACTAAACTTATCAATTCACTCGGAGAAGTTGTTTATACTCCTCCTGAAACTGAGAAATTGATAAGAGATAAATTACAGAATTTAGAAAAATTCATTTATTCAGAGAATTCACTTGATCCACTTATTAAATTAGCATTAATTCATTATCAGTTTGAAGCTATACATCCTTTTTATGATGGAAATGGAAGGACAGGTAGAATTATTAATATTTTATATTTGGTTGATCAAAAATTATTAGACTTACCAATACTTTATTTATCAAAATATATTATCGATCACAAAAAAGATTATTATCAAAAATTAAGAAATGTTTCTTTATTAGAAAAATGGGAAGAATGGATTTTATTTATTTTAGATGCAGTAATTTCTACATCTATTATAACAAAAAATAAAATTTTATCTATTCTTGATTTAATAAAAAAATCGGAAGAATTAATAAAAAATAAATTACCTAAAATCTTTTCAAAAGAGTTACTCGATCTGCTTTTTAAGCATCCTTATTGTAAAATTAAATTTTTAGAAGACGCAAAAATAGCACATAGACAGACAGCTTCGCTTTATTTGAAACAATTAGAAAAAATTGGGTTCTTAAAAAGCATTAAAAAGGGAAAAGATATTTATTATTTAAACCATGAATTTTTTGATCTTTTAACAAAAAATTAACTGAAAACTTATAAAAAGAAATGCTCGAAACTGGACTCGAACCAGCACGGAGGTTGCCCCCCAAAGGATTTTAAGTCCTTTGTGTCTACCTATTCCACCATTCGAGCATTTACTAAACTCAAAACATTTTACCTATTAGTTATTTTTTTTCAAAAGAATTATTCTTCTTTTTTTTCAATTTCTTCTTTTAGCGGAACAAAACTCTCTGCTGATTTTTCTTCAGCCATTGCTTCATGTCCATTTCCTTTAACTAATTCTTCTGAAACACTCTCATCAATCTTTTCAGCACTTTTAATACTGGCGAGCTTTTCTTTGATAAGGTTGGGTGGTGGTGGAAACAACTTTCGTAGGATGGATGATGAAACTTGAGTTTCATCATCAGAGCCACCTCCTTTTTCGGATTCCAAAACCGGAGGTTTCACTTCTAAATCATGTTGCTTTCTTTTAATTAATTTCTTTCTTCTTTGCGATTTATCTTCTTCAGGAGATTTACCGCCACCAATTTTTATAGATTTATCTATAGTAGCATTTTTTAATATCATTTTTGCTTCTTTAAGCTCAACAACTTCATAATCCGCTGCTGGAACTAAAAAAGAATTAGGTCTCTCTGTAGACCTAAAAAAGATAGAATTTCCAAAATTTATTATTTCAATAGCATCGACTAAATATTCTTCTCGCTCTGATCCTTTGGAACTTCTTACAACCAACTTGCTGCCTTCTTTAGGAGTGATGACCGTTTCGATTATTGGTTCTCTTGTAAAATTCACTATTCACCATTTTTTAAATTTTTTAATATATTTTATTCTTTTGATGCCATGTATTCAACTAAATCAACTATTCTTTGAGAATATCCCATTTCATTATCATACCATGCAACAATCTTATAGAATTTGTCAGTTAAAGCAATTCCCGCTCCCTTATCAAAAATGCTGGAATAAGTTGAAGAAATAAAATCTGTAGAAACAACAGGTTCATCAGTATAACCTAAAATACCTTTCATTTCTCCGAGTGATTCTTTTTTCATAGCATTACAAATTTCTTCATAATTTGTGGAGTTCTTTAATTTTACTGTCAAATCCACGACTGATACATCAACGGTTGGAACTCTAAATGCCATTCCAGTTAACTTTCCTTTTACTTCCGGAATGCAGAGGCCAACAACTTTTGCAGCTCCAGTTGAGGATGGAATAATATTAGACATTGCAGATCTTCCGCCTCGCAAATCTTTATGCGAAGGGCCATCAACTGTCGGCTGTGTAGCTGTGACAGCATGAATTGTAGTCATTAAACCTTCTTCGAAACCAAAATTATCTAACAATACTTTTGTAATCGGAGCAAGGCAATTTGTTGTGCAAGATGCATTCGACACAACAAAATCTGTTTTTGGATTATATTTTTTATGGTTTACACCACAAACAAATGTTGGAACGCCATCTTTTGCCGGAGCTGATATAACTACTCTTTTCGCTCCAGCGGTAATATGTTTTTTTGCATCTTCTAATTGTGTAAATCTTCCTGTAGATTCAATAACATAATCTACATCTAAATCTTTCCATGGAAGTTTTTCAGGGTCTTTTTCTTTTGTGATTAAAATCTTTTCACCGTCAACAATTATCTGATCTTCAGTCTCTTTAATTTCTCCCTCGAATTTGCCATGAACTGAATCATATTTCAAAAGATATGTTAAGTTAAAAGTAGGTATTAAATCATTAATAGCAACAATCTTAATTTTTTTATGTTTATGAGCTAAACGAAATACTAATCTTCCGATTCTGCCAAAGCCGTTAATTGCAATTTTGATCATATAAATGCCTCCAAATATATAATTATTTTTTTTTATAATAATTCAGATTGTTAAGTAATGCAAAAGAATTTTTTACTTTCTTTATTTAATATACTCAACAAAGCATTTTGTAGAACCATCGCCAACGCGAACTTTGTCACCAATAATAATTCTTGTATAACCGCCATTTCTTTGAAGATATCTTTCTTTTAGATCGGTAAAAAGTTTTTTAATAACCTTACGATCTGTATTATATGATGAAAGATCATTCTTCAGTTTTACTTCTTTTTTCTCTTTTGAAGTAAGCGTATTATATCTTATCATCAATCTAGATTTAACAAGTCTTTTTGCAGCTATATCATCTTTTTTTGCTAAAGTGATAATTTTATCAGCATATTTTTTTAATTCTTTTCCCTTAGCAAGTGTAGTTTCAATTCGTTCGCAATCTATCAGCGACTTTAACATATTTGCAAACATACATCTTTTATGTGCACCTGTTTTACCTAATTTAGCTCTTCCTTTTAGATGTCTCATGCTTCATTTTCCTTTTTTTCTTCTAAATATTTTTGAACAATAATTTTTACATTATCCTTATCAATGCCATATCTGCTTAAATCCATTCCTAAGGATAACCCCATCTCTGTCAATTTTTCTTTTATTTCAGTTAAAGATTTTTTACCAAAATTTCTAAATCTTAACATATCAGATTCCGGCATTACCACAAGCTCTCCTATTGTATCAATATGAGCACTTGCTAGACAATTTGTTGAACGAACAGATAACTCTATTTCATTAATTCTTAAAGCTAATTTTGCAAGAAGTTCGTCTCTATCTTTATTTTCTTCAACTTCTTTTTCTTCAAAATTCAATTTAAGAGTTTTCAACTTATCAAAAATCTGAAAATGCTTAACACCGATTTGAGAAGCAAATGTTAAAGCTTCCTGAGGTGTAATTCTGCCATCAGTAACAACTTCTAGAATAAGTTTATCATAATCTGTATCTTGTCCGACACGGGTATTCTCAACATAATAATTTACCAGCATTACGGGAGAAAATGCCGAATCAATTACAATTTCATCTGTTTGAATTTCAAAATTATGTCTTTCTGAAGGAACATAACCTCTTCCGATTGCAACTTTAATATCTATTTTTCTTGTAGTTGGTTTTGTTGCAGTAAAAATTGGAAGTTCCGGATTAACTAGTTCAAAATTAGAAGGTCCCATTATATCTTTCAATCTTACTATATAATTCCCTTTTGCTTTCTCAATATCCTCATCTGTGATATCTAGGATCTTAGAAATCATTTTTATACCTTTAGGACTTTCATCGCCTTCAACAGGTAGGTATCTTAAAAGAGCTCCTTTCAGATTCAAAATTATATGAGTCATATCTTCTATAACCCCATCGATAGCAGTATATTCATGAGCAACCTTTTCAATTCGAATTGAAACAATAGCAGGAGCTTCAATAGAAGCTAACAAAATTCTTCTCAATGCGTTTCCAAGAGTATGCCCAAAACCTCTTTCAAAAGCTTCTGCAATGAATTTTACATAATTTGGTTTTGATTCATCTTCTTCGATTTTTATATTTTCAGGTAATTCGAATTTGCCAAATATTACTGACATATTTATTTATCTCCCATATTAATTTATAATAGGCTTTATACGCGCCTTCTTTTTCTCGGTCTGCAACCATTATGAGGTACCGGAGTTGTATCTTTAATTAATGTTATAGTTAATCCAGCAGACTGCAATCCTCTAACTGCTGACTCTCTTCCTGTTCCAGGTCCGTTTAAATAAACTTCACATTCTTTCATTCCCATTGATACTGCATCTTTTCCAGCATTTTGAGCAGCAACAGTTCCTGCAAAAGCCGATGATTTTTTTGAGCCTGAAAATTTACTTTTACCAGCTGATGACCAGGCAATTACATTACCAGCAGGATCTGTTATTGTTACTATTGTATTATTAAAAGTTGATTTAACATGCGCTACCCCCATAGGAATAGTTCTTTGTGTCTTCTTTTTTACTTTTTTTACAGTATTTTGTGCTTTATCTGTTTGTTGTTGTTTAGCCAAGTTCCCACTCCTTATTTATTATGTTTTAGGTGCTTGTTTCTTTCCGGCAACTGTTTTCTTTTTACCTTTTCTAGTCCTTGCATTTGACCTAGTTCTCTGACCTCTTACGGGGAGACCTAGTCTATGCCTTAAACCTCTATAGCAATGTATAGAAACCAACCGTTTTATGTTGTTTTGTACTTGTCTTCTCAAATCACCTTCAACAACATATTCGGATTGCAAAATAGAGTTCAACTTTGCTACATCTTCATCTGTTAGTTGCGCGGCCTTCATGTCTGGATTTAATTTTAACTTTTTAATTATCTGTTCCGATAAAGCGTTTCCAATTCCGTAAATATATGTTAAACTAATTATTAATCTCTTATTAGCTGGAATATCTATTCCAATAATTCTTGGCATGTTATCTACCTCTTATTTTTCCTTTTTTCATAAAACCTTCATATCTCTTCATTAAAAGATGAGATTCAATTTGCTGAGTAGTATCTAAAATAACTCCCACTAAAATCAAAAGTGATGTTCCTCCAAAAAAATGACTAATTCTCGGATCAACACCTAAAACTTTACTTACTAATATTGGAAGTATAGCGATAAACGCTAAAAAAACTCCGCCTATCAAAGTAATTTTATTCATTGTTGTTTCTAAAAACTCTTGAGTTGGTTTTCCTTGTCTGATACCCGGAATAAAAGCTCCATTCTTTTTCATATCAGAGGCAATTTGCTCCGGATTAAATTGAGTTGCAGTCCAAAAGTAGGTAAAAAATAAAATCAAAAAGACATACAAACATAAATAAACCCAGCTTCCTGGAGTTAACATATTAGCAATTTTACCCATGATGGTACCTTGACCTAATAATTGACCTATAGTCGCTGGGAACATTAATAATGAAGAAGCAAAAATCACTGGTATAACACCAGCATAATTAATTTTTAGAGGAATATGTGCTGAAGATCCTTGCACTTCATGAATTCCCACAACTCTTCTGGCATATTGAACAGGGATTCGTCTTTGTCCCTGAATAATTAAAATAGTACCAATAATTATTGCAACAAAAACACCAATCAATACCATAAGCGATGAAAATGTAAGCTGACCAACTTCCTGCGATTCTAAATTAAGCTGTTTTAATAAAGAACCAATCGTTCCAGGAAGGGAAGCTAAAATTCCAACAGTAATTATTAGGCTTATGCCATTTCCAATTCCTTTTTCAGTAATTTGTTCTCCTATCCACATTAACAATACAGTTCCAGTTGTGATTGTGAGCATCACGGTTAAGTAAAATAACCACGGAAATCCTGCAATTGTCGAATTTAACATTTCACTCGCAACGATCCCTGGATAACTCATATTCATGCCTAGTGCATATCGAGCAATAAATGTAGCTTGAAGAAGACCTAAAATAATCGTGCCAAATCTCGTATATTTTGCAACTTTTCTTCGTCCAGTTTCAGGATTTTCTCTTATTTCTCTTTGTAAAGATGGCACTATTGCCACTAACAACTGCATTATAATAGATGCCGATATATACGGCATAATTCCTAATGCTACAACTGTAAGTTGCTTAAAAGCACCGCCTGAAAAAATATCCATAAGCTGAAACAAGTTTTGCCCGCCGCCAGATGCCGATTTATATAACGCCAAAGCAGCTTCCTGATTTATTCCAGGTACTGGAATAAAAGCTCCAATTCTGCAAACTAGAAGCAGCAAAAGTGTAAATATTATTTTCGCTTTTAGTTCACTTATAGAAAAAATCTTCTTAATCGCACTTATCATCTTACTATATCTGCTTAAATTGAATTTCTTTTTCTTCTAATTTTTTTAATGCACTTTTTGAAAACATATTTGCTTCAATAATGACTTTTTTAGTTAAATCGCCGTTAGCCAATATCTTCAGATCTGCATCTTTATATTTTCTAGAAGCTATCCCTTTTTCATAAAGTGACTTAATATTAACGATCTCTTTATCGTTAAAATTTTCTTCGATTTTACAAAGGTTAATTGCAAATACCGGCTCTAAAAATTTACCTCTTCCAAATCCTCTGCGAGGTAGTTTAGTAAATAATCTTTTTTGACCACCTTCATAACCATATCTTTTTGTGCTTCCTCTTCTAGATCCATATCCCTTGTTTCCTCTTCCGGATGTCTTACCATGACCTGAACCTACTCCTCTTCCGAGCAACTTTTTTGTTTTAACAATTTTCGTAGTATTTTTTAAATTGGAAAGACTTGTCATTATTTAATCCCCCTTTCTGCTAGGGCTTTTTCTTTAGTTTGCAACATCTTCAAAGCCTTAAACGTAGCTTTAACTTGGTTAATTGGATTACTTGATCCCTGACTTTTTGCTACAATATTTTTAATTCCGGCAAATTCTAAAACAGGTCTAACTTTACCGCCAGCAATCACTCCAGTTCCTTCAGGCGCAGGTTTCAATAAAAGTTTTGCACCGTCCCATGCAACCTCAATTTCATGAGGAATAGTGCCATTAACAATTTCAAAAGAACTTAGATTTTTTTTAGCGGCTTCCGATCCTTTTCTAATCGCATCAGACACTTCATTCGCTTTTGCAAACCCATATCCCACTCTACCATTTTGATCGCCAACCAATATCAAAGCCGAGAAACTGAATTTTCTTCCACCTTTTACAACTTTTGAACATCTATTTATATAGAGTACTTTTTCTTCTAATTCTTTGGTCTCTTTTGCCATTATAGTCTACCTATTTTAAAATTTAAGTCCTGCTTCTCTTGCTCCATCAGCAAGCGAAGAAAGCAATCCGTGATATATACATCTACCTCGGTCAAACACAACTTCATTAATATTTTTGCTAATAGCCATTTCAGCAATTTTCTTTCCTAAATCGGAAGCTGCCTGCTTTGACTTCTTTCTCTTAAACTCTTTCGAAAAAGTTCCAATAGATGCAACTGTATTTGAATTCTCATCATCGATCAATTGAATAAACAAATGCTTATTTGTTTTATTTACACACATTCTAGGTTTTGTCAAAGTTCCCAAAAGTTTTTTTCTAACTCTTAAAACCCTTCTTCCTCTAGATATATTTCTCTTTCTTAAATTATTATTCACGTCTAACCTCTTTTATTTAGCAGCAGCTTTAGCAGCTTTTCCAGCTTTCTTACGAACAAATTCATCTTTATATCTAATTCCCTTTCCTTTGTAAGGTTCAGGCTTTCTTATAGATCTTACCATAGCCGCAAACTGTCCGACTTTTTGTTTGTCAGTCCCTTCAATAATTATTTCAACAGATTTATTGATAGTAATTTTCAAATCTTTTGGTATTTCGATTTCGGTTGGATGAGAAAAACCGATTTGGATGTCCAACAAATTTCCTTTAAGCTGAGCTCTGTAACCAACACCAATAAGATTAAGTTCTTTTTTAAACCCTTTGTCTACACCAACTATCATATTATTAATTAAAGCTCTATAAAGGCCGTGCATAGCTGATGTTAGATCAGATTTTTCATCAATTTTTACAGTAATTTCGCCATCTTTTTCTTCTAAAAATACACCTTTTTTAACATCCAATGACAAATTTCCTTTCGGGCCTTTAACATTTAATACATTTTCCGGTGACATTTTAACATCTACACCTTTAGGAACAGTTATTGGAATTCTACCTAGTCTTGACATAATATTTTATCCCTTTTTACCAAATATAACAGAGGACTTCTCCACCAACTTTTAATTTTCTTGCAGTAGCATCATCCATAACACCATTTGAAGTCGATAGAACAGCAACACCAATACCACCAAATATTTTTGGAAGTTTATCGCTTGTAGCGTATATTCTTCTTCCTGGCTTAGAAATTCTTTTCAATTGTTTAATAATACCTTTTCTTGCTTTTGAATATTTCAAAAACACTCTCATCTTTTTATTAGAATCATTTTGTATAAAATTTTCTATAAATCCATTTTCTTTCATTATGTTTGCGATCTGAATTTTCATTTTACTAATAGAAATATCAACATGTTTATGCTGTGCATTCTGTGCATTTCTAATTTTAGTTAAAAACTCTGCAATTGGATCATTAAATGCCATATATTATTTTCTCCACCTATTTAAAAGGAAATCCCATCATACGTAATAATTTTATACAATCAAGGTCAGTTGCAGAAGATGTAACAAATGCAATATTCATACCTTGTTGTCGTTTAACTTCATCAAGATTAATCTCAGGAAATACCTGCTGATCATCAATACCAATATTATAAGAACCTCTTCCATCAGCTTTAGGATTAAAACCTCTAAAGTCCCTAATTCTTGGACAAACAATATTACAGAATCTGTCAAAAAAATCATACATTCTTTTTTTTCTGATAGTAACTTTTAATCCAATAACCTGATCTTCTCTAAGTTTAAAATTTGAAATCGCTTTCTTAGATCTTGTTACTACTGGCTTTTGTCCTGAAATCATTGTTAATTCTTTTATGTGCTGTTCGATTAATGATTTATCTTTGACTGCTTCATTAAGTCCCATACTGATAACAATTTTTTTTAATTCAGGAACCTGATGCCTGTTTAGCTCTGTATTTTCCTTTAAAAAAGCAGGCACGATCTCCTTAATATATTTTTCTTTTAATCTAGACATTTTTATTCCTATTTATCTTTTTGTTTTACTGTTCTTAAAACAACTTCTTTGCCGTTATCAAAATAAATTAATTTTTTTTCTTCTTTTTCAAGTTTTATTTTTGCTTTAATAGGCTTATCATCACTGGTGCAAAAAGCAACATTTGATATATGAATTGGCATTTCCATTTCTACTATTTGAGCAGATTTAGTCTGTTGATTCCTTTTCATATGTTTCTTTCTTAAATTAATTCCTTGCACAACAACTCGATCTTCTTTTCGAGCAAGAACCAAACCAGCTTTGCCCTTGTCATTTCCAGTAATAACTACAACACGATCATTTTTTTTAATCCATTTGCTCATATAACCTCTGGTGCTAGTGAACTAATTTTTACAAAACCATTTTCTCTTACTTCTCTGGCGACTGATCCAAATATCCTTGTTCCTTTAGGATTATTCTTATCGTCAATAATAACACAGCTATTATCATAAAATCTTATTTTTGAACCATCTAGTCTCTTAATATAATTTTTGGTTCTTACTATTACAGCTTTTATAACTTCGCCTTTTTTAACTACACCTTTTGAATCAGCTTCTTTAATAGATCCGATAATAATGTCGCCAATAGCAGCATATCTTCTTTTCGAACCACCGAGAACTCTAAAACATTTAACTTTTTTTGCTCCAGTATTGTCTGCCACTTCAAGGACTGTCTCTTCTTGAATCATTGTTATTTCCTTTTTTTATAGAACCTTTACAACTCTAAATCTTTTAAGTTTTGAAAGAGGTCTGCATTCAACAATTTCAACCTTTTTTCCTTCTTTAGCATCGCCTGTTTCATCATGTGCATAATACTTTTTATATTTTTCCACTAATTTTTTGTATTTTGGATGTCTCATTTTTGTTACTACATTCACAACTACAGTTTTTTGCATCTTGTCTGAAACAACAGTACCTTCTAAAACTTTTTTCTTACTTGCTTCCATCTTTCTTCCTCTCAGCACTATTCTTTCTTTCTGTTAAAACAGTAAGAATTCTAGCCTTTTCTTTTTTTAGTTCCTTTAATAAATGTGGTTTTTCTGTTTTATGCGCTGCTTTCAGTTCATTTACTATATCAAAACGCTCACGATTTATTTCAGATAATCTATATTGTAAATGTTCTTCACTTTGATCTCTGATTTCATTAATTTTTACCATAATATTATACCCTTTCTACACGCTCTACAAATCTTGTTTTTACAGGAAGTTTTGCAGCAGCTAATCCCAAAGCTTTTTTAGCTTCCTCTTTAGTAACATTACCAACTTCAAATAATATTCTACCCGGTCTAATTACAGCTACCCATTCACTAGGAGCTCCTTTTCCTTTACCCATTCTGGTCTCAGCTGGTTTTTTACTCACTGGCTTATCTGGAAAGATTCTAATCCAAACTTTACCTTTTCGGCTGAAAAATCTTGTTATTGTAACACGGCAAGCTTCTATTTGTTTAGATGTTATCCATCCTCTATCCAATGTTTGCATTCCAAATTCACCGAATTCAACAAAACATCCACTAGTAGCTAATCCTGAACAACTGCCTTTTTGCATCTTACGATACTTAGTTCTTTTCGGCATCAACGCCATTGGAATCCTCCTAAATTATTTCTTCGCCCTTGTTGATCCATACTTTCACACCGATAACTCCATATGGAGTTTCAGCTCCCTTAAAACCATAATCAATATCTGCTCTTAAAGTATGAAGAGGAATTCTTCCTTCTTTATACCATTCGGTTCTTGCAATTTCAGCACCACCGATCCTACCTGATAATTGGACTTTTACACCAGCAGCTCCAGCATCCATTGTAGTCTGAATAGCTTTTTTCATCGCTCTTCTAAACGGCACCCTTCTTTCAATTTGCTTAGCAATATTATCCGATACAAGCTGAGCATCCAAATCCGGTCTTTTTATTTCTTCAACTTCAATCCAAATTTCCTTACCGGACATTTTTTTAAGTTCTGCTTTGATATCATCAATTTCAGAACCTTTTTTTCCGATAACCAATCCAGGTCTTGCTGTATGAATTGTAACTTCTATTTTTCCGCTTGTTCTTTTAATCACTAGCTTCGATGTTCCAACGCAAGCCGGCTGTTTCATCAAATATTCTCTAATTTTTCTATCTTCTTCTAATAGATTTCCAAACTCTTGTTTATTTGCATACCAATTGGAAAGCCATCTTTTCCTTGTAACTAAACGAAATCCAATCGGTGATCCTTTTTGTCCCATTTAAATCTCCTATTTATCACTGGTAAGAACAACAGTAAAATGACTAGTTCTTTTCATTATAGGCGATTGTCCGCCCTTATTCCTAGCCTTTGATCTTTTTAATGTAGGTCCGCCATCAACTTTTACTTCAGCAATTTTTAAATTTTCTTTTCTAGCTTCTAGTTGAGTCTCCGCATTTGCAATGGCACTATCCAGAGTTTTCAATAAAAGTCTTGCACCCTTGAGACTACTATACTTTAACTGAAGCACAGCATCTTCAACTTTCATGTTTCTTACTAAATCAGCCGCTCTACGCGCTTTATAAGGACTTATTCTAACATATTTTGTGATTGCTTTTACTTTTTGCATTATGAACCTTGCCCTGCTGTAGTAGTTGTTGTTACTTTCTTAATAGGATGGCCTTTAAATGTCCGAGTAGGAGAAAATTCTCCTAATCTATGACCAATCATATTTTCTGAGACAAATACAGTATGAAATTTTTTACCATTATAAACTTCGAATGTCAATCCTACCATTTGAGGTATAATCATTGATCTTCTTGAATAAGTCTTAATAGGTTTCTTTTTTTTATCTTCAGTAACTTTATTGATCTGGTCAATTAAGAAATGATCTACAAAAGGTCCCTTTTTTAACGATCTACCCATGACTCACCTATTTTTTCCTTCTGTCTTTAATAATTTTTTTATTGATTTTGCTTTTTGCTCTAGTTCTAAAACCTTTTGCAAACATAGCCCATGGAGATTGAGGATGATTTCCTTTTCCTCTACCTTCACCACCACCCATAGGGTGATCAACCGGGTTCATAGCAATACCTCTAACCGTAGGTCTAATTCCCTGCCATCTTCTTCTTCCTGCCTTTCCATCAATTCTAAGGTTGTGTTCTGAATTCGAAATCATTCCTAAAGTAGCCATACATTCATCTTGAACCATTCTTATTTCACCCGATGGCATTTTTATAGTAGCCAAACCATCACTTCTAGCAAGGAGCTGAGCAGATAATCCCGCAGATCTTACCAAGATGCCGCCTTTACCTGGTGTCAATTCGATGTTATGAACAAAAGAACCAAGTGGCACGAACTTAAGTTTCATGCAGTTTCCAATTTTAAAAGGCTCTCCTTCTGTTGTTGAAATAACATCACCAACTTTCAAACCTTGAGGAGCCAAAATATATCTTTTCTCACCATCAACATAATTTAACAAAGCAATATGTGAAGTTCTATTTGGATCGTATTCAATAGATGCAACCCTAGCTTCTATATTTACTTTTTCTCTTTTAAAATCGATTATCCTATATTTTCTTTTATGTCCGCCACCTCTATGCCTGCAAGTAATATGTCCATGATTATTTCTTCCACTTATTCTTTTTTTAGAACTCGTCAAAGATTTATGAGGTCCTCTTTTTTCAGGGCATAATTCATCAGTGCTTGGTAATACCAACCTACGTAAAGAAGGAGTCATCGGCCGAAATTTCTTAGTCATCTTTTTTTCACCTTATTTTAAACTTGATCTTCCAAGCTGTCCCCAGCTTCCAAAGTAACAATTGCTTTTTTTAAATTTTTTGTTTTGCCTATACGTCCACGTACTCTTTTTATTTTTGGGTGTACGTTTATTGTGTTAACATACAAAACTTTGATTTTCTTATTTTCATAAATTTTTTCAATAGCCCAAATAATTTCTCTTTTATTTGCATTTGGGTCAACTAAAAAAACATATTTAGGTTTATCAAACTTTTTTAAACATGCATTACTTTTAGCATCTTTCAAAGACGCCAAAACTGTTGCTTTTTCAGTTACATATCGCGATTTAATAATATCAAAAGGACTTTTTTCCATTTTTTATTTTTCACCTCTCGTTAATATAGCTTTAGTATCTTCTAAAACAGAATCTATTATCACCAAATCATTACAGAGAGCCAAATCATATCCATTGAGCGCAACAATATTTACCAATTCTTTTTTGGGTAAATTCTTAACACATCTACGAAAATTATCTGAATCTTTAGGTTTAGAAATAACCAAAACTCTTTTATCAACTAAATTCATGTTATCAAAGAAACCAGCAATTTGTTTTGTTTTTTTAATATCACTGTCATCAAATTTTAAAACAATCGCATTGCTTGATTTTATCTTTTCTATTAACAATGATCTTATAACTGCAAGTTTTTCTTTCTTATTAATTCTTGTATGTTGATCAAATTTAGGTTTTGGTCCAAAAACGATTCCACCACCACGATATTGCGTTGCAGCAAAACAACCCTGCCTCGCTCTTCCTGTACCTTTTTGCTTATGAGGCTTTGCACCTGTCCGGTTAACCTCTTTTCTTCCCTTTGTATTAGCAGACCATTGCCTAGCATTGCTTCTTAAAGCTACTAAGTAATCCTTTATCATTTGAGGATTAGCTATATTTTGAAGAACTTCGTCTCCAATGGTCTCCTGAGCAATTTCTTTTCCGCTTAAATCGTATTTTTTTAGTGTAGCCACGTTTTTTCCTCAATTATTTTTTTGATTTTTTAACTAAAGATTTTTTCTTTGCCTGAGTTATTGAAACAATGCTATTTTTCATTCCAGGAACCGCTCCCTGTACCAATAGTAAATTTTTTTCTACATCAACCTCAACAATCCTAATATTCTGAACAGTCATATTATCCCATCCCATATGAGAAGCTCTTTTCCCTCCAGGAAAACATCTACCAGGACTAGTTCTCATTCCTGTAGAACCTCCAAGTCTATGCGATCTTGAGCAACCGTGAGTTGCAGGCATCCCAGCAAACCCATATAATTTTATCAATCCTTGAAAACCCTTTCCCTTAGACCGACCAATAACATCAACATACTGTCCCTTTTCAAAGAAATTAACGCTTAATTCCTGACCAACGGCAAATTCGTCAACATTTTCAACTCTAGACTCAATCAATTTTTCGCAGGCATCAATTTTAGCTTTTGCAAAATGACCTTTCAAAGGCTTACTTATTTTTTCTTTTTTAATAGACCCTATCTGTACCGCATCATAACCATCAGTCTGTTTCTTTTTCACTTGAACGATATAATTAGGTTTAATTTCAATAACCGTGCAGACCACTATATTTCCTTTATCATCGAAAATCTGGGTCATACCACATTTTTTTCCAATCAATTTAATTGACATTTCTTAATTCCTTTTCTACTTAAAACAAGCATAATTCTTTATAATCATTTTATTTAAAAATTCATCAAATAAAAGATTACCAAAACAGGTTAACAAAGCACTTGATTTATCTCAATCCATTTTTTTGCAAATACATAACATCAAATGTGTTTGAAAAAATAATATATAAAAATTATGAATTGATCACAAGAAAAATGCAAATAAAAACATTTAAAAAAAATAATTACACGAATTGCAAAAGGAAATTATTATAAGTGAGAATACTAATCCCAAGAAGCTTATCACAATCAATATCTCGAGGTAAGTAAGTTTTTTTCTTTGGCTTAACTTTTTTAAAATATTTGCATTTTTCTTCATTTAGCTAATCATCGGATAACTTAAACTTTTTTGATAAAAATCCAACCAGATCGCTAACAAGGTTGATGCAGAAGACGCTAAAAGCATACCTCCAGGAGGCAATACTGCGTATTTAAATATTATTTCTATAATAACAAAAACTGATAGGACAACTGATGAAATTGACTTGACCATTTTCATCTGATCCATTTTCTTTATTTCGTGGAAAATTATTTTTAATCTAGAAGAAGCTGGTTTCTGAAGTTCAACACTTTTCCCCATATTACAATGATCAAAATATTCTTCATTATCAAGTTTAACTGAAAATGCATTAGTTATAAGTGAAAAAAAATTACCTAAGAAATTAATAGGTTGAGACAAAGCCCTTAAGGAATATATGCTCAAAAATTCTCCAAGCTGCAAAAGAAACATTCCATCAGAAACAAATTCTGAAGTTTTTTTAGCAAATTTATCTCTGTTTCTAGTCAAATCTTTAACTTCTGCTTTCAGATATTTCTGATAAGAAGCCTTCATATCATAAGCTGAAACACCAATTTTAGTTAAAATTAGATTTTTAGTTAAAAATTTAAAGCCATCATTCAATTTAAATAAATTTTCATAAGTTTCCCTTGGAAGGCTCAATTGTTTAGCATAATGCATCGGTAATTTGCAAAAATCAGAGAGCAATTTATAAAATCTATAAATGCCTGAACTGCTTTGGACGTAATGAGAAAATATCTTAAAGTAATCTTTTTCCTCATTTTCGCAGGAATATAATTTTTGAAAATTTTCTAATTTTCTAGAATCTAATTCTGAAATTGAACAAACCATAATATATATATCATTATTTTTCAGACTAAATCATATTAAATTATAATATATTTGTAAATTATTAAAATACAATATATAACAAACACAAATCTAAAAAAATTACTTTTACAATAAAACAACAATTTGTAAATTAAATAATTATAATTAAATTATAATAAGATTATTTTTAAGACCATGAACAAATTCGGATGCTGACATCCTTTTTTTGCCCTCTAATTGAACTTCAATGAGCTGAATAGCTTTATCCTGAGAACCAATTGTTATAGTATTATTTTGAATCAAAATCTCTTTAGGAGCTAAATTAATATCCATAATTTTAATTTTGAATATTTTTAATTCTTTAATTTCTTCATCTAAGGAGATTTTACAAAAAGCCCCAGGCCTATCTGCAAAAGCTCTTATCTGATTGTTTATTACCTCAGATGTATTTTTAAAATTAACTTCACGTAATTCTTTTGTGATTTTTGGTGCAAATGTTACTTGATTTTCATCTTGCATCTGATAAGTAATATTTTTGTTTTTAAATCTTTCTATTACTCTTAAGAGCAAAGGCTTAGCGATTGAACACAGCTTATCTTCAAGCACAGAGAAATTCATATCATCATCTATTTCAATTTCATCTTTATCTATGATTGGACCAGCATCCATTTTTCTCACCATTCTCATAATAGTGATACCTGTCTTCTTGTCTCCGTTTATCAGACAGTGCTGCATTGGGGCTGCACCTCTATATTTTGGCAACAAGGAGGCATGGACATTAACAGGCGCTAAAAGGGGCAAATCAAGCAATTCTTGAGTTAATATTTGACCATAAGCGATTACAACAAACAAATCTGCTTTATATTTCTTTAACAGATCAATAAAATCCGGGTCAGAAGCTTTTTCCGGCTGAAAGATATTCTCATCGCTTAAATAATTTTTTGAAAGCTTTTTTACTTCTGAAATCTCAACTTTATTATTTCTGATATGGTCTGGTTGAGTTACAACTGCTTGAATATCGAATTTTTTTTCGAATAAATAAGCTAAAATGTTCGAAGAAAACTTTGGAGTTCCAAAAAAAATTATTTTCATTCAGCAGCACAAACTTTTTCTAATTCATCACTAGTTTTATTTTGATTAGAGATCCCTTCAAGTCCAATTATTCCTCTTTTAGAATTTTTACAAAAATCTATCCAGTGAATAATTTCTTTAAATGGTTTTAATTCGCCTTGAATTTTTTCAATAGCTTGGTCCAATCTAAGTCCCATTCTATATGTGATTTTAAAAGCTTTTGAAAGCTCACTTCGTACTTCCAATGAAAATTCTTTTCTTTTAAGCCCAACTAAATTCAATCCGCCTAAACGATAAGGATACCCTCCGCCTATGGTATAAGGTGGAACATCGTTTGGAACTCTACTGAACCCTCCTACCATGGCATTACAGCCTATTCTTGAAAATTGATGTATGGGAGTCATTCCGCCTATAACAACGTGATCTTCAATAACAACATGACCTGCTAACATTGAACTATTGGCCATAACAACATTATTTCCGACAGTGCAATTATGAGCTATATGACAATAAGCCATTATTAGGCAATTGTTTCCAATTGTAACTCTAGAATTCTCAATACAAGATGAATTGATAGTAGCAAATTCTCGTATTTCAGTATTGCATCCTATTTCTACAAATGTTTTTTCACCTCTATATTTTAAATCTTGGGGTTTAGTTCCGATACTAGCTCCTGGCCAAATCACAGCATTCTGTTTAATAGTTGTATATCCATCGATATAAGCATGAGATTTAATAATAGCATTGTCTTCTATAACAACGTTTTTTTTGATGACAGCAAAAGGCTCTATTTCTACATTTTTACCAATAACAGCTCCATCTTCAATGTAAGCAAGAGAATGAATTTTTGACATTTTGGATTCCATTTTTTATTGTTTATTTTTTCACAGTTTATGTTTTTCAACTAAAGCAAAGCTCAATTCCGCTTCAACACACACATTTTCATTAACTACAGCTTTTGCATTGATTTTTCCGCCTTTGCTGCTAATATGAATAGCTTTTGCATGTATAAATATTACATCACCAGGATAAATTGGTTTTCTAAACCTTGCTTCAGATACATTTAATAATACGGCAATTTTATCAACATATCCCTTTTGATGAACTAAAATTCCACCTGTCTGAGCCATAGCTTCAATAATTAATACGCCAGGCATTATCGGAACATTTGGAAAGTGTCCTTGGAAAAACTCTTCATTAATTGTAACATTTTTCAATCCAACAATTTCATTGTTTTCCAAATTTATATGAACTACTTTATCAACAAGCAAAAACGGATATCTGTGAGGCAAGATTTTAGCTATCTGTCTATGGTCTAATATTGTATTATTTGTATTCATAATTAGCTCTTCTTAAGTTGATGTATTAATTTTTTTGCAAATAAAATATTTGCATAATGGCCGGAACGTACGGCAATAATATGAGCAGTAAATCTATTACCTATTAAAGATAAATCTCCGATCATATCTAAAACTTTATGTCTTACCATTTCATTTGGAAATCTCATCCCTTCAGGATTCATTACCTTTCCCGCTTTAATTATAACAGCATTCTCTAATGATCCACCCTTCATAAGGTTATTTTTAAGCAGCGGCTCAATTTCTTCATAAATAGAATAAGTTCTTGAAGAAGCAATATCTTGAATATACAAATCTTTTTGAACAAGAAATGAATAATACTGAGATTTTAATAAATCACTAGTCGGATGATGTATCGCAAAGCTTATCCTGAATTCGTCTGATGGCAAAGCTATAATGTGCACATGCTGTTCATTAAAATATAACGGTTCAACTAATTTTAATATTTCCGCTTTCTTAGATTGTCTTTCTATTCCTGCTTCTTGGAATAATTTAACAAAAACATTTGCGCTGCCATCGCCGATCGGAATTTCAGCTCCATCAACTTCAACATAGGCATTATCTATGTTAAATGCCCTTAATGCGGAGAGGATATGCTCAACAGTTTGTATGCTTTTTTTTCCAAAGCCTAAAAATGTTGTTCTATCGGTTTCTTTAACATTTTCCAATTTAGCCGGAAACATAGGTTTTTCCGGAAGATCAATTCTTCTAAATACTATTCCCGAATCCTCTTTTGCTGGAAAAATCGAAATATTTACTTTTTCTCCAGTAAATAATCCTATACCTGAAAATGAAACATTCGCCTTTAAAGTATTCTGAAACAAGTCTTTATTATCGACCAAAATACCACCTAAAAATAGAGATTGGATTGATTTTTTATTTTATATTAAATTAACTCTTTTTTATTTTTTTGATCAAGAAAAAATAGATAATAAACAAAGTTCTTATAACAATACTTTTTTTTAATTCAAATTATGAAGAACTTAGCACTGGAATATATTTTAATAATCAATTTACTGCCGCACTGCATAAGAAAAAGTTTTTTGGAAATTAAAAAAACAAAAAAGATCTTATGCGAGTCAATAAACAAATTAAATATTATCCCAAGAAGTCTCAATTTCACTAAAGGGCATGTCAATTTCTATAATCACTGAAGATCTCCTTCTGCATAAACTAAAATCTACAGCAGAATGGGTATGGATTCTATTTACTCTAGGGCAGGTAAAAGGGTCTTTACTATATTGAATTTGACTTATGGGCACTTCTTCCAAAACAACATTTTTGACAGTTTCTGAATTAACTGTTTGCTGAGTAGAATCGGCTGACATCGGATTTTCAGAATAATTTGGATTTAACTTATCAGCAACGAAACCAATTTTACCAATCGTATTCGAAGCAGCTTTTGTTAATGGCTCAACGATATCTCGTTCAATCCACAAAAAAATTCTCTCAGCAAAATGCATTAATGGAATAACTATATTTTCCCCAGTCCTTTTAGAAACCAAGCGAATAGTCGTGGGTACTTTCATATTAATAACTGCTATTTTTGAAACATAATTTTCTGCTGATAAAAATGCTGAACCCAAAGCATACAGAACTAATGCAGAAGCAAGCATTAAACCAGTTAATTTTGTTATTTCCATAGAATAATGCTTCACTAAAAAAAATTTTGAAGATCTAAGAGATCGTATCTGCTCATTCAATTCTTGAATTTTTTTGTTTTTTAGGCAAATTTTAAGGTTTTCCTGATAAGAATGATAATTATATATGATTAGCTTAAAGCATTTATGATAAACAAACTCATGAATAGCTGAAACAATTGAGCATAAGACTTTTTGGGCAAAATTATTTTTTTTACTCCACACCTCTCTAGTCAGTTTCAAATCGAATATTGCAAAATCATATGGTCTATATTGAATATATTCATGTTCTTTTGGAAGTTCTGAAAAAATTGATTGATAAAAAGAACTCTGCATTAAACTTGTGATTTTCATAATAATTCAAAAAAAATTGAAATTTAAAAAAAAGTTAATCACAAATAAAGATTTTTTGACAAAGATTATATTTCAAAATATCATGAGTCCTTAGTAATTGATTTTTTTTTAAATCTTAAAAAATATACTAAAATCGCGCAAGATGATAGACCTAATATAAATTTATCCCCCCATAATGAATAGGGTGTATGATAAGAAAACATAGGCAACTTTATAAAAACAGCCTTGGCTTCTTCTTCTGAATCTATCGAAGCTAACGTCCTTCCAAAAGAATCTATAGCGGCAGTTACTCCGGTATTGCATGCTCTAATCAAAGGAATTCCATTTTCAACCGCTCTCATTTTTGAATGATCAAAATGCTGCCTAGATAGCTTAGATTTATAAAAATATGCATCATTGGTCAGATTAACAAAACACTTAGCGCCTTTTAGTCTGGCTTTCCTCATAATTTCAGGAAAAGTTTCTTCATAACATATAGAGAATGAATAACGTTTTTTTGAAAATATTTTACTTTCTTTTCCAGGAGAAAATGAAGAAGCAATGCCATATTTTTCTAGAGCAATCTTAGCTAACCAAGAAAATGGAATATATTCAGCTATCGGGACTAGTACTTGTTTTTCATACCTTTTAAAAGAATCCTTCTCGCGACAAAACCAAAAAGCTGCGTTATATACTTTATTAGACTCTTCATCAAAATCTTCTAGACCGATAGCAATATCAGAATTGTAAATATTTGCTAAAGACTTAGCAAAATAACTATTTGATACATACCAAACATTATTTCTATTTTCTGCAAGAGGGGCTTTTAAGGAAGGAAGTTTTGAAAGAACATCTCTCCCAAATTTGGATTCAAACATTTTTTTTACACTATCAAAAGGATAAAAGCAATCATGGGCTGAATAAGGGACACACACTTCCGGAAAAACAATCAAATCGACTTTTTTAAAATCACATTTATTAATCAATTTAACTATATTTACCCATTGCTCAAATGGGGAAATATAATTTTCAAAATAATTTTTTGTTAAAATCTTCTGTTCAGGAAGCAAAGCGGTCTGAACTAGGCAAACATCAATGTTTTTGGATTTTGTAAATTTATTTTCGTTGGTGGTTATATGATAATAACCATATAAGTATGGGAAAATCGCCAGCACGCCCCATAATGCGAGTATTGATAAAGATCTTTCGAATATAGCTTTTAGGCCAATCAAATTTAAAAAAATAACATAAAAACTTAAACCATAAATACCTACAACTGCAGCTAACTGAAGAGAATAAAAATTATTCGCATAAGAAAGCCCGCTCTGATTAAAAGTAAAACCGCATAAAATAAATAACCGCGACCATTCAAAAATGGTCCATATGGACGCTATAAAAAATATTTTTAAGAATGTAATTTTCTGATCTTTTAAAGCCAGATAAGAAATTAGAGCAAATTGAAGGGCAAAAAGAAATAGAAGAGAAAAATACACTAATAAAATTAAATTTCCTTGATATTTTGTCGATGTCATCCAGGAAAGTTGTATAGCACCTACAATAAAAAACCAAAAAAAAGCAGTTAAGCTCTTACGGTAGTTACTTTTAAATTTTGATATTGAAAACCAAAAAAGAAGGTAGCCCAAACAAGCCGCAAAAAAGCCGAAAAAACCATTCCAAGCCGGCTGAGAAAACCCCACAACCAAGAAGCTAATAGCGAAATAAATAAAAAAAAACCAATAATTATTCTTCATCACCGGCATTTTTATCCTGAAAAGAAGAACCTCCGCTGACTTTGGAACCAAAAACCATCAACATGAAAAGACCTCCCAATATCGCAAAATTTTTCAAAAACATAACCAGCTGCTGAGCCTTTTTTAAGCCGACAAAGAACCAGAATGGATGCAACAAAATAGTTGTAGGGATGAAGAAAATAATTAGCAGAAAAGCTGCAAATTTTTCTTTTATCCCAAAAAACACTAAAAGCGCTGCGATCAATTCAATCGCCGTCATTGTTATTAAAATCTCAGGAGCCCAAGTAACCAAAGTGGAGAACATTCTGGACAATGTATCAGATCCGCTTACATATGATTGCCAATCACAAAATAAATTGATCAACCCGCTTTCTGTCTGCTGCCACTGTAAAATTTTATTTATTGCAGACAAAATAAAAATTGAACTTAACAAAACTCTTCCAAGAGAAGCAAAAGATTGTTTTATTCTAACCATTATCAATACCTCTGGATTTATTTAATCCATTTTTTCTATGTATTTTCTTCTATATTAGATATAATCTTTTTCAAAATTAATTTAAATTGTTTATGAGTTTATCTTTTAGAAAACATCACTTACTCTCAATTCTAAATGAATTTTCTTTAAAGAATATTCCATTAGATCTTTTTTTAAAAAATTATTTTAAAAAAAATAAAAGCGTCGGCTCAAAAGATCGAAAAGACATATGTGAAAATTTATATAAAATTATTCGTTGGAAGGGTCTTTTAGATTTCTTACTGGAGAAGCCTATTACCAATGAAAAAAGGATTGAAAATCTAGACGTTTTTGAACCATTGAACCATTTAGAAGACAAGAATATCGAACCTCATATCAGAGTGAGCTTTCCAAAAGATTATTTTGAAAAATTAAAAAATGATTTTTCTCTTGAAAAGGCTATTGAATTCTGTCTAATCTCAAATGATACCGCCCCCACTACGATAAGAGCTAACCTTCTGAAGATTAACCGCGACGATTTATATAATCTGTTAAAAGTAAAATATGAAGTTGAAAAATGTAAGAAATCCCCTTACGGAATAAAATTTAACAAAAAAATTAACTTTTTTGACTCAGTAGAATTTAAAAATGGACTTTTTGAAATCCAAGATGAAGCGTCTCAATTGGTTGCTGATCTAATAAATCCTTCACCTAAAGATCATATTTTGGATTACTGTGCCGGATCCGGCGGAAAAACATTATCTTTTGCTCATAAGTTAACTGACAGCAATCAGATTTATCTTCACGACAAAAGAGATTATGTTTTAATCGAAGCAAAAAAAAGACTTAAAAGGGCTGCAGTAAAAAACTTTCAAATAAAACCAACTCTTGAATTGAACAAAATAAATCAAAAAATGGACTGGCTTATTCTTGATGTACCCTGTTCCGGTTCTGGAACAATTAGAAGAAATCCGGATTTAAAATGGAAATTTAACTTAAATGAATTACAGAAACTAACAGATTTACAAAAAGAAATTTTTGACAAAGGCATTAATTTTTTAAAAAAAAATGGAAAAATTTTATATATTACTTGTAGCATTTTCATAGATGAAAATCAAAATCAGATCGATTATTTTGTAAAAAAATATAATTTGAAAATTGAAAAAACATTTTCTTCTTTCCCTGAAAAAGGTTTACATGATGGATTTTTTGCTGCGGTGTTAAGCAATTAAAGAATTGTTTTGTTTTTATTAAAATTTAACATTTTGATATTATTTTTATAAAACCATAAAAAAAAATAAATACATGAAATTTTTATTATATATTTTTACTATTTTATTTATCGGCTCATCCTTGTCAGCAGCAAATAATTTTCAACCGCCTGCTTATGAAATGAATGCTTCTATTAAAGTTAACAATAATGTTCTTGCAAAAGTAGCAGACAAAACCATCACATCGTATGATGTGATGAAAAAATTAGAAATAGGTTTTAATAGAGCATATCCGGATTTAATCAATTCCAATTCAGCAAGATATCAATTTTATATTACAGGCTGGCCGCATGCTTTAGATGAATTAATAAACAACCAATTAATTCTGATTGATGCCAGCAAAAAAGAATTGAAGGTCACAGATGCTGAACTTAGAGAAGAAATTGAGTCGAGATTTGGCCCTAATGTATTAACCAATTTGCAGAAAATCAATCTAACTCATGAAGAAGCTTTGAAAATCACAAAAGAAGAAATGATCATTCAAAGAATGATGTATTTTTTTATTAAATCAAAAGCTGATCAATCCATAACTCCAAGCGCTATCAGAAATGCTTATAGATTATACTGTAATGAAAACCCTCCAAAAGAAACATGGGAGTATAACATCGTTTCAATCAAATCCAATGATGAAAAAACATCGTCTGATGCATCTCTAAAAGTATTTGAGCTGTTAAAAGAAAAAAATTCTGATCCCATAGAATTTGAATCATCATTAAAGGACATTGAAAAAAACTTTTTAAATTGCAAGATCTCAATTTCACCACTTTACACAGTAACAAATAAGGAAATCTCTTCTTCTAACCAGAAAATATTGAGCAGTCTGCAAAAAAACTCTTATAGCCAGATTATCAATCAGAGCAATAAAACTTCTAAAGATAATTCTTATCGAATTTTTTATTTAAAAAACTATGAGAAAAAGCTAACAGAATCTTTTGATGAAATGTCAAAGAACCTCAAAGATCAATTGCTGCAAAAAGCATTATATGAAGAGTCTGAAAGATATTTCACAAAGCTAAAAAAATTATATCATGTGGAAAAAAGCCAGATCATCACAAAAGACTTTGTTCCTTTTACACTTGAATGATGAAGCTTTATAAACCAAAAGATCTTTTAGATTATTTATCTTCGGTTAACATTAAACCGAAAAAAGCCCTATCTCAAAATTTTTTAGTAGATAAAAATACATTAGATAAAATGATTGAAGCTTCTGAGTTAACTCATGAGGACATCGTTTTAGAGATAGGACCTGGGCCTGGAGTATTAACAAATGAAATTTTAGGCAGATGTGAAAAACTTGTTGCTGTAGAAAAAGATGATGCCTTTGCAAATCTTTTGAATAATCTGAACAATAGTAAATTATCTGTAATTAACACAGACTTTATTAAAATGGATTTTAATTTTCTAAAAAATTTTAATAAAAAACTTAAGGTAATTAGCTCCATTCCTTATCATTTAACTACTCCCATCATAAGTAAGCTTTTAGAAAATCACTTATTATTTTCATCTATTACCCTTCTTGTTCAAAAAGAAGCTGCCAATCGTTTAATTTCTCAGCCAAGAACAAAAGGCTATAATTATTTCTCTGTATTAATAAAATTTTATTCGGATTTGCAAATAGTATCCCAAGTCTCAAGAAATTGTTTTTTTCCAAAACCAAAAGTTGATTCAGCTATAATAAAATTTAATCTCAAGTCCGATTTAGAAAAACATGATCATAATACTTTTTTTAAAATGCTAAGATTGTGTTTTTCACAAAGAAGAAAAACTTTGGCTTCCTGCTTAAAACCCTATTTAAATCCAAAAACAACACAAAATACGTTGTTAAAGCTAAGGATCAATCCAAATGCTCGGGCAGAAGACTTAAGTCTCGAAAATTTTTTATCCCTTAGAGAAGAGATTTCTGATTATATAAAATAAAGATTTCTTAACATTATCGACTGCATATAAACCTTCAGTTTTAATCTCTTCTCCATCAGCAGTTTTAATAATCATAGAAGCCACTTTTTGATCTTTTTTAATTGGAAGGCTAACATCATCCCAAAAAATAGTTACATTATAAGGCGTTTCTTCCGAAGGATAATATTCCAAGATCAGGTCATTTTGCATTTTTGCTTTCAAAATTTTTGAACCGCCTGGGATTTTTGCAGAATATACTTTCTCTTTTTCAACTAGTTTTTTAGTAATCATTTTTTCTTGGAAAGCAGCATCGAATAGTTTTTTTGTATCTTCATATCTTTGCTCTGAATTTTTACATCCCATTACAACGGCAATTAAAGTTCTATCGCCACATTTAGCAACACTTAATAAATTATACTTTGCTTTTTCATGGTATCCAGTTTTTCCACCTATTGCATATTCATAATAATTTTTTCCGGGTTTTAGAAGTCTATTAAATGTAGTTATTTCCCTTCTTTGCTGTTTATTTGTTCTGGGTCTGACAAAGGCCTTACAAGAAAATATTTCCAGAAACTTGGGGTTTTCTAATGCTTTCCTAGTTATTTGAGCCAGATCATTGGCAGTAGTTGCATGTTCCGGAAAATGTAATCCATGAGGATTAAATAAGGTTGTGGCTTTTATATTGTTATTTGATACAAATATATTCATATCCTTAATAAAGGAATCAATTGAACCGCCCAGGGATTCTGCCACGACATTGGCAGCATCATTTCCTGAAGGAAGCATCATACCTAAAAGCAAATCTTTAAGCCTAAGCTTCTCACCTAAAATCACATCAAATGAACTGCCGTCGCTTTCTAAAGTATAAGGGGGCAAGCTGTAATTGGATAATTTTTTTTCTTGGGGATCAATAGTTTTTAAAGCAGTAGATGATGCAATAAAGGTTTTGTCTAGCAGATCGCTATATTTTTCTAAAACATACCAAATAGTAATTACTTTGGTGAGACTTGCCGGATAAGCTTTGTCGAAAGCATTTTTGTTAAAAACAACCTGATTATTTTTAGCATTTATGAGAATAGCATTTTTAGCATTTATGTCTAATTCTAAAGGATTTGAAAAAACTGAAGAAATATAAAAAAACAAACCAATAAACAAAAATCTCATCTAGAACCTCTTATAAATAAACGTCTTATCTAACTATTTTTTTTCTAATTATATGACAAACAAAAAATCTTATCTTTATAATTTTGAAAATTATTTTTTTTATTTATAAAACCCTTTTAAGTTCAATAAGATAAAATAAAAATATATTTAATTGTAAAACCAACTCTTGACATAGGTACTTGCAAATGGATAAAATACAAATTGGGGGAAGAATTTTATGGAGGCGTTAACCCAATGCTAAACCCAAGTGAAATAGAAAAGTTATATGAACAATATTCAGCCAATCTTGCAGATTTAGCGCATGATGGGATTATTAATGTTGATTTGGCCCTTCTTCATGAATTGAATTTATTAAATGAATCTGATCAAATTATAGATGATCCAGAAGACTTAACTCAGTATTTTCATGTAGTTGAAAGTCAGGAGAAAGTCACTTTATTTAATGAACAATTCTTAGTTTGGATTATTCCAAAAAGTGAACAAGAAGAACCAGTTACATATGTTCTTATCGCTTTGAATGCCCAAAATAAAATTTCCTTGGAAGTTGTATTTACTACCTCTGGTGTTTATAATACGCCAAAATATGTGCTTAAAGTTTTACAATATTATCTTTTAGATATGTTGGAAACTCAAGCAACATTGACTGCAATTGAAAAGAATCAGTAATTCTTCCTCCAATTTTTTAATATTCAATATTTCGCTTCATTCTTAAGATCAAGATGTTGGCATCATCTTTTCTTTGGTATTGAACTTCATCTGCTAATCGGAGAATAAGAAATATTCCAACACCTCCAATTCTTTTAACATTTTTTCTTCTATGAAAATTTTTTTTTATTAAAGGATTAAATTTTGGCCCTTTATCTTTAAAAATCAAATTTATGCATTGATTTACATAAATTTGAACTTGAATATTTCCATTTTTATTTTTATATGCATGAGAAATGATATTAACTATAACTTCTTCTGCAGCAAGTTCAATTCTATCTAAATCTCTTTCAGGCAAATATTTGGCTATTCTTTCATTGATCCATATCAGGATCTGATAAAGATTTGTTAATTTGGCATTAAAAGTAGCTTTTTCATGAAAAATTTCTTCCATACCCTTTATTTACCAATACGTAGAAATTGCATCCACAATTTTTTTTGCAAGCTGCTCAAATAAAGGTTTTAATGCGGCTTCCTTGGCGCTATCGATCGACTCTAATTGTCCTAATGAAAAAGATAATACAGTTATTCTGTTCCCCGATGGATCAATAAACGACAGATCACTGAGTGAATCTTGGTCCACATAATCGAAGTCGCTATCAGATGTAACTGTAAATGGTCCAAATTTTATCTCACGTGTCTTAATGTTAATCAATTGAACTTCAGCAGTTAAACTGCATCTGCCTTCTGTAGGTCTAATATTCTTAGTTCTTTGACCTTCATTGTTCGTATCATATTTGTAACCGATTTTATTAGTTGCACTGTTTAAGACTTTCACTTTTAGTTCATAATTTGCATTAGTGGATTGATAATGCATAGCTGAAGAATTAGCAATGTTTTTTATTAATTCATTAGTAAGGAGACCATACATATCTTCTTCAACATAAGGAACTTCTACAGACTTTATTTCTGAATTATCATTTCTTCCCAGATGATATCCGCAAGAAGAAAAAAGAAAAAAGAAAAATAGAAGACTATTTCGCATTTAATTGATCGATTTTTTCTTTTGCAAGCACAGCTACTTGAGTTTGTGGAAAGGCATTTAATATTTTTGAATAATAAATTATTGCTGCCTCTTTTTTATTCGTCCTTTTATAAAAATCAGCTATTTCCAAAAAGCCGTTTGCAAATATTTCTTTCATCTGCAAGAGAATAGTTTCCAATTCTTTAATCTTTTCCGTTTCCTGAGGTTGGGCATCTTTAAGATTTTTTAAATTTAATTCAGCTAATTCCAAATTGTCCAAATCCTGTTTTTTGTAATTAGTCTGTTTTAAATATACCTTGCCGATCTGAATAAAACTTTCAATTGCAAGTTCATGTTTTGGGAATTTAGAAACAATCTGTTCAAATGTCAAAACGCTATCCTTATATTCCTCTGTCTCAAGAAGAATTTGGCCCTTAGAAAATAATGATTTTATAGCAAGTTCATGCAAAGGCATTGATGAAATAATCTCATCATATATAGCTAATGCATCATCATCAGCAACAATAAGCTTAGGTCCTTTGCCAAAAAGTCTTTTTTTGGAACCTTCCTTAAATTTTTCTGCTATAGAAAACTTATAATGCATAGACTCTTCAAAATATTTAGGATTGAAATCGTCTTTTAAATACCTTGTAAAATATCTGTTCGATAATTCATATTCCTTTAAATTAAAGTAAGATACGCCCAAATAAAAAAGAGCATCTTTAGTAAAAATACTTTGAGGATATTTTTGAATTATTACTCTACAGTAATCTACTACATCAGACCATTGCTGCTTTTCAAAAGCATAATTCGCATAAGAATAATAGTCCTGTACTGAAATATTATTATTTAATTTACTGTCTTTTTGTTTTTTTGAACTATCATTCGCCAATAAAAAAGAACTGTTAGATAAAAAAAACAATAATAAAATATATTTAAAAAACTTCATGAAAATTCCTATATTTATAGAAAATTAAAAATTAAAAACCAATAAATGTCAACTAGACATTACAGCTTCGATTCCATCAATTTGTAAAATTTTATTTTTAACGTCTTCTTTGTAGTCCAGCTTCAAAGAACTTTCCAGTTCCATAAGGGCTATTTGCTTATCCTTTGAAAAGAAAGCCAGTTCTAATTTTGCATCTCCGGGATGTTCTCTAATAATTTCTTTTAATTTTAAAATATGGGAAAAACGGATCTTATCAGAATTTATTTTAATCCTAATGTTAGAAATTAAATTTTTTAAAGCTGGATTTTCATTTTTTTTATTAGGAACAAAATTTTTTTTCTTTTTACTTTCAAAATTGGAAATTTCTTTTTGTTTATCAAAAAAATCATCACATTCTTTTATCATTTTATCATCCGCTTTTGTTAAATCTTCTAACCATTTACAGCTTAGTTTAATATTATCATCGCTTTTTTCTATTTGTAAAATTGCATAAGCTAATTGGTTTTCTATCAAAAGAGCTGCTTTTTTTGAGTACAAATCAGACCATATCGGTAATTCAAATCTTTCGATTCCATCGGAAATTGTCAGAATTGCAAATTTTTTTTGGGATTTAGATACTTTAAATTTGACTTCATCTATTATAAAAGCTGATCTCACCACATTAATATTTTCGATCTTATCTAGATCCCTTAAAGGCACACAGCTTAATCTTTTCAGGATATCCTGATATTTATCCATAGGATGCCCTGTTAAATAAAAACCCAAAAGCTCTTTTTCCTTATGCAATTTTTCAATTTCAGTTGATTGTTTTGTTACTTTCGGAGGTATTATAGTGCTTTCGTCCTGATTGCTTATCAAAGAAAGAAAATTCATTACTCCTTTAGCAGCATCATTCTCTTCTCTGGCAGCCCGTTCGTACATCTTTTCGACAACCAATTTCATTTCATCGCGGCTCCAATTGGAAAAATCAAAGGCTCCGGCATCAATTAACAATTCAATATTTTTTTTACCTACCTTGGATTTATCGACTCTTTTAATAAAATCATCCAGACTTTTATAAAAACCTTTCTGCTTTCTTTCATTAACAATCGCCTCAACAACGCTCGAGCCAATACCTTTGATTGCCGACATAGCAAATCTTATACCATTTTTTGTTGCAACAAATTCATCCTCTGCCTCATTAATGTCAGGAGGAAGGATTTTAATATTTAATACTTTGCTTTCTCTTATGTATTTGGCAACTTTTGAAAGATCATATCTTTCACATGTCATTAAGGCCGCCATCCATTCTTTTGTATAATTAGCCTTGAAATAAGCCGTAACATAAGAAATAAAAGCGTAAGCAGCAGCATGCGATTTGTTAAAACCGTAAGATGCAAATTTTTCAATTTTATCAAAAATTATTCCTGCAGTTCTTTCATCTACATCATTAACTTTAGCTCCATTGATAAATTTTTCTCTTTGCTTTTTCATTTCCAGATGGTCTTTTTTACCCATAGCCCTTCTTAAAACATCACCTTCTCCAAGTGTATATCCTGCCAGTTTCGAAGCTATCAGCATCACCTGTTCCTGATATACCATCACTCCATAGGTTTCCTTTAAAATATCTTTCATCAAAGGGTGATCTATTTCAATTTTCTCTCTTCCATGTTTTCTTGCAATAAACGATGGAATCATGTCCATCGGTCCCGGTCGGTACAATGCCTCAACAGCAATAATTTCTTCAAAAACATCTATATGCAATTGCTTTGCCAGTTCCTGAATACCTGTGGACTCTAATTGAAATATCCCCAAAGTTTTCCCTTGATTCAAAAGATCAAAGGTCGGCTTATCATTTAATGGAAGATTTATCCAATCAATTTCTATGTTAGTATTTTTTTTGACAAACTCTTTAGCTTTCTGAATAGACGTCAGGGTTTTAAGACCCAAAAAGTCAATTTTTAAAAGACCTATTGATTCTACCGGCTTCATCGAAAATTGAGTCACAACCATATCAGAATCTTTAGCTATGCAAACGGGGATATGCTCAGTTAATGAATTTGCAGAAATAATTATTCCGGCAGCATGCGTAGAAGTATTTCTTATGGATCCTTCGATGCTTTTGGCGATATCGATTACACGCTTAGCCTCTTCGTCGCTTGCATACATCTGTTTTAGCTCAGGGTCTAATTCAATAGCTTTTTCCAAAGTCATATTAGGATCTTCCGGAACAAGTTTAGCAATATTGTTCACTTTCGAAAGAGCAACAGACAGAACTCTTCCAACATCTTTAATCGCCATTTTTGCTTTCATCGTTCCAAAAGTAATAATCTGGGAAACCTTATCTTTCCCATACTTTTGAACAGTATATTCAATTACTTCATTTCTTCTATCCATGCAGATATCGACATCTATATCCGGGTATGCAATTCTTTGCGGATTGATAAATCTTTCAAAGAAAAGATTGAATCTTAGTGGTTCGATATCAGTAATCCCAATTAGATAAGAAATTATGGATCCGGCAGCAGATCCCCTGCCCGGACCAACAGGAATATTTTTGCTTTTAGCCCAAGAAATAAAATCATATACGATTAAAAAATAATCACACATTCCTTTTGAATATATTAATTCAAATTCATAATCCAATCTCTTTTTTATGACATCTAAAGGATCTTGATTGGGATATTGCGTCTTTACAACCTCTAATTTTTCCTTGGAATATCTCTTGTCTATTGCATTTTCACAAAGCTGATATAGATAATCGCCTACTTTTTTTTCTCTGTTTTCATCATTTTCATTATCTAAAACAAAAACCGGATAATGCTTTGTGCTAAAATCAAATTCAAACTTACATTTTTCGGCAATCTCATTGGTATTTTCTAAAATTTCTAAAGAATCCGAAAATAGATTCTCCATTTGCTGCTGAGTTTTAAAATAATATTCATGACTAGGATATGTTTTTCTTTTTGGGTTTGCTATTTTATATCTAGGTATTCCATTCGAGTCTCTTTCCCAGATTTCGCAGCTCTCTCCTGATCCGATATTCAATAAAATTTCGTGCGCTCTCCAATCATCTTTTGATTCATAGTGGACATCATTTGTAGCCACACATTTAACATTATATTTTTTGGAATAATTTAATAATGATGTTTTAAGTATCTTTTGTTTTTTACAGTGTTCTTTATGCTGTTCATAAAGCCATGTTTCTTTTTTCATCCCATCATGTTCAATATCTTCTTCCTGCATTGGATGCTGATCTATCTCAAAATAATAATCTTCTTTAAACAGCTCCAAGAACCATTTAATTTCCTCTTCTGCCTCTTCCTGAGTAGAATTTAAGATTTTATATCCTAAAAGAGAATGCATTGGTCCGGATAAACAGATCAGCCCTTCATGAAATTTTTCCAGAAGTTCTTTATCAATTCTCGGATAATAATAAAATCCTTCTAAAAACGCATAAGATGACAGTTTACATAAATTTTTATATCCTATTTGATTTTTGATTATCAGTATCAATGGATATGCTAAAGGAAAACTGCCTTTTTTCTTTTTTTCAAAACGGGAAGAATGGGAAAGCATTAATTCGCAGCCGATAATCGGTTTAATATTCAAAGAAGTACAGGCTTTATAAAATTCTATAACTCCATACATATTTCCACTATCAGTTAATGCAACTGCCGGCATATTGTTGTCTTTGGCAAGCTGCGCAATTTTTTTCACTGATAATGTTGAGTCTAATATGGAATAACTAGAATGATTGTGAAGTGAAATCCAGGTCATTTTTTTCTTTTATTATTTTTTTTATTTACAAGCATAATTGATATCATAAATGCAAGATCAATCTCTTGCAAGATGAAATTGAAAATCCTTATAATTGTTTTTTATCTTTGAAAATAATTTTTTAGTAAACGAAAATCAAATTCATTAAAAAAATAAATAAATTCGAACTAGAAATCTAAGTTTTTATCTAAGAATTAAACTCTGGATTAGCTTTAATTTTCCAAAGAGGCAATAATCCTAAAAGTGCTATGATAGAACATCCAACAAGGATAATAAAATATCCTTCCCATCCATATTTATTTATCATAAAACCAAGAGGACCGCCGGCAATAGCGCCGCCAATATAAGCAAACCATCCGACAAATCCATTTGCTGTTCCTGCGGCATCTTTATGAGAAAGCTCAGTGGCAACAATCCCTATCAGCATTTGAGGGCCAAAAATAAAAAAGCCAATAAAAAATATAAATACTGAATCTAATATGAGATTGCCTCCCGGCGTTTTCCACATGAGATAAATAGTAGCAATTACTCCCAATGTAAAAATAATATTCATAGGGCCTCTACGTCCTTTGAATATAATGTCAGAGCCAAAACCGGCTATTAAACTTCCAATAAACCCCCCAGCTTCAAACCAAAATATACAAGTTCCGGCAGCAAGATACGAGTATCCTTTAGATTCTACTAAAAAAACAAGCGTCCAGTCGTTTACAGCCTGTCTTATTACATATATAAAAAAATAAGTTAGAGCCAATATCCAGATATATTTATTTTTTAAAACGTATTTAAATAATATTTCTTTGGTAGATAATTCATATCTTGGTTTCTCATGATGCCTATCTGGAAAATCTTTTTTATAATCTTCAATTGCGGGAAGCCCTAACGATCTTGGGACATCTCTTAGTCGGTTCATTAAAAAAAATCCCATTAATATGCAAATAATCCCAGGACCAAACATCGCATAGCGCCAACCAAAGGATTGTATTAAAAATGCTATGAATAGAGGAATAAGAGCTCCTCCAACATTGTGCGAAGTGTTCAATAGACTCCACCAGGAACCTCTTTCAGATTGCGAATACCAGTGAGTTAAAAGCTTAGTGCACGGCGGCCACCCCCATCCTTGAAACCATCCGTTTAATCCCCAAAAAACTGAAAACATTAGTAGAGTAGAAGAAAAACCAAAAAATATATTAAAAATTCCAGTTAATATAAGTCCGATCGACATGAAGTATCTTGGATTTGATCTATCCGACACTATTCCGCTAAAAAATTTACTGGCGCCATATGTGAGGGCAAGAATACTTCCCAGCATTCCAAGCTCGGATTTGCTAAAACCAAGTTCGTTAATCAGTGCAGGCATTGCAAAAGTGAAGCTTTTACGTGTAAAATAGTATAAGGCATAACCGATATACATACTATAGAAAGTTCTAATCCTCCAATATGTATATTTCTTTTTAACTATCTTAGGATCAGTTATTTCCTTAATGTGTGGAGAAGGTTTTAATATATCCAACACGCTCACTAAAAAACTCCTCTTTATTATTAATTTGTTATATTATCTTATTTAGCTAAAGCCCGCCATAAGTTATACCAAATTTTCGTATTTTTTAAAAAGCTTCTATAAATTTCTTTTGTCTTCATTTGTAATTTTAGATATAAGAAATTTATATTAATTTTAAAACAAAATTTATTTGTATGGTAGATTCTACAGGACCAATTGATCCTTTCAGTCATTTGAAAGTAGAAAAAATCGAAGAAATTGCTGAAGAAGAAAAAAAAGATAAATTTTTTAAACCTCAACCAGTAGACAAAAAATTATTTTTATATCTTTCTTTTTTAAATTTATTATCCAGCACATTAAGCTTTGTTAATAAAAAAAAGAAGCATACTCCGCTTAATAAAACACCAATTTATCAAGAGCTTTTAAACATCAAGTCTGCTTTAGAGTCCTTAAAAGAAAAGGATTTATCTCAAGATCCCCAATTCCTAAATTTTTTTGCTTTCACTTGGATAAAATTTTTTAATGACTACAAACAATATAGTATTTCTGATGAAAAGATAAACAATTTACTCAAAGACTTAATTCAGAACATTTATTCATACCCTCAGGACTCGGGATTTACTTTAGGATATTATATTTCAGAATTGGCCGGTTCAAAATGGGTTCCTTTTCCTTACATTGAAATGCTGAAAAATCTTTACGTGGAAGATAAAAAAAATGCACAAAGTTCTCATTTAAAAAAATGGATTGAACTTCTGGAAGACATTCTTGCTAACGTCTAATTTTAAACAAATTGTTATAATCTGATTTTTTCTTTATTATGTTTTCTATTGAATTTATTAACTTTGCATTTTTTATATAAGCCTTTTATAATGCATATTAAAATAATTTTAAGGATATTTCATGCAATATCAAATTCCTAAAGGATTGTTTGATATATTGCCAATTTCAAAAGAAGATTGGAAAACAAGTGATAAATGGCAATATCTTGAATCTGTTATTAGAGATCTGTGCAAAAATTATAATTATGAAGAAATAAGAACACCGATTTTTGAAAAAACCGAGCTTTTCGTTAGAGGAGTTGGATCTTCTTCGGATATAGTTTCCAAAGAACTATATACTTTTTTAGATAAGGCCAATAGATCAATGACCCTTCGTCCAGAAGGAACTGCCTCGCTAATGCGAACATTCATCGAAAACAACTTATCGGAAAATAGAAAGACTTCAAAATTTTATTATATGGGACCGATGTTTAGATATGATAGACAGCAGCTTGGCAGATATAGACAATTTCATCAGTTCGGAATTGAGGTTATCGGACAAAAATCTTACGAAATCGATGCGGAAATCATTGATATGCTTTTAGAATTATTTAAAAGATTGGAAATCAAAAACACAAAATTGGTGTTAAACTCGATAGGAGATTTTGAATCTAGAGAAAATTATAAAAAAGCTCTAAAAGATTTTATACATCCTAAATTCGACAGCTTATCACAAGATAGCAAATTAAGGTTTGAACACAATCCCTTAAGGATTTTAGATTCAAAAGAAGCCATAGATCAGGAAATAATAAGCGAAGCTCCGTCCATTTTAGATTTCTTAACTTCTGATGCAAGAAATCATTTCGAAAATTTAAGAAACTTGTTAGAAAAGTTAAACATTAAATATGAAGTAAATCCAAGACTTGTCAGAGGATTGGACTATTATGACGATACTGTTTTTGAAATCATTTCAGAAAAAGTTGGCGCTCAAAATTCTTTAGGCGGCGGTGGACGATATAATTCATTATTAAAAAATTTAAATGGCCCGGATCTTCCAGGAGTGGGGTTCGCCATTGGAATGGAAAGAGTCATTCAGACAATGATAGCCCAGCAATGTTATTTTCCTCAAAAAACTGGTCCTTTTATATTGATAATCCCCATTACTCAAGAAGCTAAAAACTTTTCAATTGTTTTAACAAAAGAGCTTCGAAACCATAAAATTTCAGCTGAAATAGATTTAAATTCAAAAAAAATACAAAAATCCCTTCAATTCGCAAATGAAATCAACGCCCAAAATGCCTTGATTATCGGAGATGATGAATTAAAAATGAAAAAAGCACAGATAAAGGATTTAATCACAAGAGAGCAAAAAGAGATAAATTTTGATGAATTAAAAACATTTATAAAAAATAAATATTATAATTTAAAAAATTTAAAAGAATAACACATGGAAAAAATTATTTTTAGGGTCATAAATTTATGTTAAGAAAAACTATAGCCTTTTTCATAATATTAATTACATTCTCCGCAATATATGCTGATGAAACAAAAGAAGTCGACACAAAAAAATTATCTGAAGCCATCGGACATATTATTGGTAAAAATTTGGAAGATTTGGGTTTTGAATTGGACCTGAAGAGAATAATTACAGGAATAAAAAAGGGTTCTCACAATAAAACTTCTCCAATGACTGAAGACGAATGCCTTCAAGCTCTTGCGAAACTTCAAGTTATAGCTAATGAAAAAATATGTCAGAAAAATTTAAAAATTGCTGAAGAATATCTTGCAAAAAATATAAATGATAAAAATGTAATAGAAATAGAAAAAGGAAAATTACAATATAAAATCTTAAACGAAGGAAAAGATGAATCTGTCCAGTCATATAATTCTCCTACAATTAAAATTGTTGGAAAATATTTGGATGGAAAAATTTTTACAGATGTTGAAGAAATCATTAATTTAACCGAAACAATTCCCGCTTTAAAGAGATCAATAATCGGCATGAAAAAAAATGAAAGAAGACAGGTTTATATACATCCAGATCTTGGGTTTGGGAAAATTCCCCCTTGTTTAAATTCTTTAATTGTTTTCGATATTGAAATAGTTAAAGTTGATACAAACACACCTCTTTCCACTGAAGAAATAGCTAATAAAGAAAAAGTTTTTTGAAATGAAAATAATCTTGTTTCAACCGGACATCCCTCAAAACACTGGTAATATCATAAGAACTTGTTCTCTTACAAATACCGACTTAATTTTAGTAAAACCTCTTGGATTTTCAATTAATGAAAAAAATCTCAAAAGAGCAGGATTGGATTATTTTAACAAAACTAAAATAGAACAAATAGATGATTTAGAAAGTTATCTTTCAGGAAAAAAATCTTTTTATTTTTTATCTTCAAAAGCAAAAAAGTTATATTCCGATGTTAAATTCGAAATAAATAGCATATTAATTTTTGGTTCTGAAACATCGGGCTTACCAGAAATATACCATGAAAAATATCCTGATAATTTTATTACAATTCCAATGATAGAGAATGCAAGATGCCTTAATTTGTCAAATTCGGTCGCAATAGTTCTTTACGAAGCCCTAAGACAAAATTCCTTTTCAAATTTAAAAATAAAAAATAATGACTAATCAAATTTGACTGTTATACTTTTTTCTTTGCGAACAAAGAAAAAAGTATTGTTAAAGCTAAAGAAAAAACAGCAGCTGTTGTTATAGGCAAATAAAATATCACTTTATCTTTGATGACAGTCATATCCCCCGGAAGTTTTCCAATCCAAGAGATAAAATAAGGAAAATCAACTTTATAATGTAATAAAATACCACCGATAAAAACAAAAAGAAAAAACCAAAATAAAAATCTACTCATTCAAAGCACATCTTCCACAAATTTTTTAATCGCCTCGCCATCTCTTAGACCAACGATTCTATTAATTTCTTTACCATCTTTAAATAAGATCAAAGTTGGAATTGAAGAGACTTCATAGTCTGATGCTATATGAGATTCCTTATCAATATCAATTTTCGCAAAAACAGCTTTTCCTTTCATTGAACCTGATATCTCTTCAATTATAGGAGATAACATTCTGCAAGGACCGCACCACTCGGCAAAAAAATCAACAAGGACAACCCCTTTTTGTATTGTGCTTGAGAAACTATCATGATTTAATTCAATTACATTTTCTGACATTTTTCCTCCAAAATATATTTATTTTTATTATGAATCAGTTACATTATTTTTCCAATAATTAATTATGGCGGATTTCCTTTAAAACCGTCTTCCGACCATTTCTGCAAATTCTTTATAGCACCCTCAATTCTTGTTAGGATATAAGGAATTCTTAATTCTTTATCTACGTTTTCAAATTCTTCATATCTTATCGGGGTACCGAAAACACAGGATATTTTTTTAAATAATTTAGGAAATTTTTTTTTCTTATTCCAAGCTTCATGAGCTCCATGAATATAAGCAGGAATTATTGTAGCTTTTGTCAAACTTATCAAAAAACCAACACCAGGCAATAATTTTGTTAATTGACCATCTTCAGATCTAGCACCTTCAGGAAATAATAGAACTTTATAACCTTTCCTCAAAATATTATTAGTTTTTTTAATTGTTTGAATATTTGATTCCTTTTCAGAGATAGGATGTGAATTTAAAATTCTAATTAAATTTTTAAAAATGGGTATCTTGAAAAGAGGTTCTTTTGCCAAAAAATGAATTTCTTCATCGATAGCAACTGCAATTGCCGGAGGATCTAAGAAAGACACATGGTTTGAAGTAATAATAGCGGCACCTTTAATAAGATTTTCTCTTCCATAGACCTTGTATCCATAAAAAGTTATCAAGAAAAATTTAGAAATAGCAATAATAAATCTATAAATAAGCCTTGGCTTGGATTTTTTTATCCTTTTTAAAATTCTTTTAACTACTTCGTCGATTGTTAAATTGGATGTATCAATTAGATAAGCATCTTCCGCTTTTCTAAGCGGCGATACTTTTCTCGTCGAGTCAATTTCATCCCTTTTCTGTATATCTTCCAATATCTTGTTTCTATCTAAATTAGCAATATCC
Organism: Parachlamydiales bacterium; assembly: GCA_041661445.1. Lineage (GTDB taxonomy): Bacteria > Chlamydiota > Chlamydiia > Chlamydiales > SM23-39 > JBAZUK01. The sequence goes on along the minus strand of JBAZUK010000001.1, from coordinate 91,243 downwards.
TGAGGGTACTTATCTATTAATTCCCTAAATCTTCTCTCTGCTCTTACAGAAACCCGGGCAGTGAGATAAATTTTCAAATCAGCATTAGGAAAAACAGATGTTCCCATGTCCCTTCCTTCACAAATGATATTTTTATCTGCCACAAAACTTCTTTGTATTGGAACTAGGGTTTCTCTGATATATTTTTTTGATGAAATCGAAGAGACTAATGAAGTGATATAATTTGATCTGATGATATCAGTTACATCTTCATCATTAACAAAATATTTCTTTTTTAAACCATCTTCTTCAATTTTATATTGAAAATTATTTTTCAAAAAATTTAAAACGTCTTTTTCGCTTTCAGGATCAATTTTATTTTTGATAATAGCATAGGTAACAGCTCTATACATCGCTCCAGTATCAAAATATGAATAATTTAGTTTAGAGGCTAACATCTTTGCTATTGTTGATTTTCCAACACCAGCAGGTCCATCAATAGTTATAATCATAAAATTGTTTATCCTAATAAATAACAATACATAATCGGAATATTAAACATTAAGGAGTCAACCATATCCAAAACTCCCCCTATCCCGGGTAAAGTAGAGCTATCTTTCATTTTTGCATCTCTTTTCAGAAGGGATTCACAAAGATCTCCGAATTGAGAAAAACCACTTAAAATCACACCCAATAATATAGCTTGAGTAAAATTTAAATCAAAGACATTCGGTTTAGAAAAAATTAAAAAAAACAAACTTCCAGCAATAGCAAAAACAAAACCGCTTATGCTTCCAAAAATTGTTTTATTTGGACTTATATGCTCAGCCAATTTTCTTTTGCCAAAAAGTTTTCCTCCAAAATAACCTCCGATATCTGTTAACTTGGTTACAAAAATTAAATAAAAAACCCAAAGTCTGCCATCTTGTCCATCTTGCAGAAATATAATAGGAAAAAGCATGCCAAAAGGAATCGCAATATACAAAAAACCGAAAGCTGAAACTGATATTCTTAATATTGAATTTTCTATCTGTCTGAAATTTACAAAAAAAAGATATATCATAAAAATTAAAAAAAACAACACCGGCAAAATTCTAAGTTCTTCAAATTGAGAAAAAAGAAAAAAAGAAATGATCTCAAGAATGACTCCACCTATAAATATTGTCTTATGCAAAATAATTTCTTTTGCCTTAACCAGATTAATAAATTCCCAGCTCACCAAATATCCTAGAGCAATCATCAATAACATTATAAAATATCTCATGAACATCAAATCTGAAAAAACTATCAAAGAAACAAGCAATATTATTATTCCAGATGAAATCAGAAATCTATTTTTTAAATCCTCTAATTTTTTCATATATATCCTTATCAAGATGTTTAATTTTATTATGCTGATTTTAAATCATCTTTTCCAGAAAAAATAAAATAAATTTTTTATGACTGCTTTCATAAATTACAAGTTAAGAAAAATATTATTAAAAATAATTTTATGTTGCAGCTTAGATTTTGAAATAGTTATTATGATCCGCCAAATCTTCTTTTTCTTTTCTGATATTCTAAAATGGCATTTAGAAAATCTTTCTCAGAAAAGTCCGGCCATAAAATATCTGTAATGTAAATCTCTGCATATGATAGTTGCCAAAGCAAAAAATTGCTTAATCTTTGTTCACCGCTTGTCCTGATAAACAAATCCGGATCAGAAAAACTTTTGGTGTCAAGATAACTATTTATCAACTTTTCACTTATGCCTTCTTTAGAGACTTTTTTATTATCATAATCATCTAATATTTTGATCATGGCTCTTCGCATTTCATCTTTAGACCCATAATTTATAGCAATAACTAAATCTAATACGGCATTATTTTTTGTTTTCTCGATGATACTTGAAAAACAATTTTGCAGACTATTTGGACACTTGCTAAGATCGCCTATAACATTTAATCTGATTTTTTCTTTTAACATAAATGTGAGCTGATCATTTAAAAAGACTTCATAAAGATTCATAAGCTTTTTAACTTCATCTTCATCCCTGTTCCAATTTTCTGTGGAAAAAGCAAAAACAGTTAAAATTTTTATTTTGAACTTAATAGAGCTTTTGACAATTTCAGTTAATGTGTGAGCTCCTTTTGTATGACCAGCAATTGAAGGCAAGCCGTTTTTTCTGGCCCATCTTCTATTTCCATCCATAATAATTGCTATGTGATTTGGAATCTTCTTAGAATCAACAAAATCCTGCTGCTGTTTTTTTATTTCCGATTTTATAATTTGCATATTGAATTTTAAAATAATATTTATAATTTTTATTTTAGTTAACAAAAATAAGCTTAAAAGAAACAGCGTCCTTCTGTTCAATAATGAAGAAGAGCATATACAAAATACATTTAAGTTTCGAGGAACTTTTTTTAATATATTCTTTTAATCTAATTTCACTAGACATATCTTTAATTTTCAGGTATCCTTTTAAATTATTAATATTTTTTTTAGAAAATTAAGGTAGCAGATATGCAATATAAAAAACGCTGGCAATTTTGGTTAATCATCATAGTTATTTTACTTACAATTTACAATATTTTACCTACTGTTTTTTATTATACCAAACCATTGAAAAAACCAGTTGATTTGAAAAGAGCGGAAAATATCTCAAAAGGTATTGTCAATAGAATTAATAGTCTTGAAAAAGATTCCATTTTATGGCTTAAGTCATATTGCAAAATGTTAAAAATCAATCCGAGTTCGATTGAAATCAACAAAATGAATCCTCAACTTATTGATATTGAATTTTATAAAGCTGAAGATGCAAATTTATTTAAAAAGAATATTCAAAGAGCTGGAAATTTAATTTCTTTTGTTCCATCACAGCTTATTGTTACAGGACAAAACCAGAATCTTGAAAGCAAAAAAGTTATAGTTCAACGAAGAATACCAATGAATTTTGATGTTCAGCGATTGAATGATTTTTTTGAATTTACAAGTAAGTATGATCAGAAAAAAAACATTTCAGAATTTTACAAAGAAATTGTATTTGACAGAGCATCTGAAATAGGTTCAACAGTAGCCGGCGTTTCAGAAAATGCTCTTTTAGTAGAAAACATTATTAAGGATTCAACATCTATTCAATCAAAGAACATGATATATACAGTGGTTCACAATATTATTGATTTTACTACTGTATTTGGACAAAACTCTAACATTTCTAATCGTTTCTTTGCTTCTTTTACACAAGGTAATTTGGATAACCCAAGAAATGCTATCCAATCTTTGATTGAGGCAATTTCAAATTTAAAAAATGAAATCAGAATCGAAAAATCAAAATTAAAAGATGAAGAAAAAAACAATAAGTTTTTATCAGATGATTTAACCCAAAAGTTATATTTATTAGATAAAAGACAAGATTCTTTAACACTTGCGGAAACTATATTAAAAAACAATTTAAGTAAATTTTCTAAGCAGCAAACATTATTTACATATAATGACATTTATTCAAAACTTCATGAAGAAATTAAGCAAAATCCTGCTGGACCTCTAAAGATTAATCTTCAAGCCAGAAATCCTTTCATTTCACAGATAGTTTTAGATTTTTCCAATGATAAAATTTTCTTGGAAATGCATAAGGACATAGTTGCTTTTGAAGAAAATCTTACTCAAAAAAATAAAGATTTATTTGATCAATTGATAATAAATGAAATTGCTAGAATATCTAACCAAACATCAGAAAAGCTCTCATCACATAAAGATGAGCTATCTATCAGCTTACATCAACTCGAAGAATCAAAAAGCTACCTTGTATTAAAATTATCTCAGATAGCTGATATAATTTCTAAGCAGACTTTGAATATCCTTAATGACTGGAATCCCACTAACCCTGATTTATCAAAAGACAATTTCCCAATCTATGATTACGCTACGTACCAAAAACTTCCAGCCGAACAAAAAAGATTGTGTCTAGTAGTTTATGCACCAGTTTTGCAAAATAATCATTCTTCATATGGAATGCATTCAAATTCAATATATATAATTGCGAAGGGAATAGATGAAATTCAAAAAAAATATTCAAGCAACCCAAAATCTAATGATGCTAAATCTTTTATAAAAGATTTTGAAAATCTCAGTAATCTTTTAAATCAAAATGGTTATGTAGGATTTTCAGGCGACATACTCTCAAAATCATCTGAATTTAAAAATGATTTTATTTTTGAAAATGATGACTATTATCAAACTTTAATAAATGCATCTAGAGAAAATTTTCAGGTGTTCGGTTCAAAAAAATATGCAATTTTAGAGTTTTCAAATGTTGGACAAAGAATTGCGACAATAAATAAAATCGAAACGTCGATCCAAGAAAACCTTTTGAAGTGGCAAGATGATTATAATGCTGCTCAGGTAAGTCTTGATACATCAGTAAAATATGATTTTCCTCCTCCAACCAAAAATGTTTTGTTTAATAATTTAAAATTAAGCACAAGAAAGTATTTTAGAGGAGACGAAAGAAAGATTGTTCAGTGGGGATTAGATTTATCCGGCGGTAAAACTGTACAGATCGAATTGAGAGATCAAAACAACCATATCGTTAAAGATGAAGCTGCTCTAAAACAAGGAATAAATGAATTATATAATCGCGTTAATAAAATGGGTGTTTCCGAAGTAAATATTAGATTAGTCGATTCATATATAGTTCTAGATTTTCCAGGAGCCCAAGGTCTTTCTGCACAAGAACTTGTAAAAGCTTCATCAATGTCATTCCATGTTGTAAATGAAAAATTTAGCATCAACAATTCAAGCCTTTCAGATCATGTTAATAAGTTTTTACAGGAGATATGGAATGAGGCTGTTGTTACAAACAAAAAAGATATTCAAAGTATTAATGAAATAGCTTACAGACATTTATATGGGAAATCTCTTTCAAGCGATGATTCTGAACCGGTTTCTGAATCCGCAAAAATTTTACATGAAAATGGTTTACGTTTAGCCTTTAATGATGAAGAAGTATCAAGTGCTTTTAATGATACAATTTCAAAAATTGCAATGTTTAAAGGGGATGACTTTTCACAATGGCACAGTCAAACAAATCCACTTGTAATAATTTTTAACAATTATGCCCTAGAGGGTTCCAATCTAACAAACATCCGAGCTTCCTATGATCCAGGACATGGTAATTTTTTATCATTTGAAGTTAAAGGATCTTATTCTAATAAAGAAAACGTAAGAATAAATCCAAGAGATGAATTATATACTTGGACCTCACAATTCTCTCAGGAAAAAATTACAGGTACACCATTAGAATCATATTCTAGAGGTCAAGGCTGGAGAATGGCTGTTATTTTAAACGATTATATTATCTCTGCTCCAACCCTTAAAGCCGATTTTAAAGATAGCGCTATGATAACAGGAAGTTTTTCATTAAGGGAAGTAAATCAACTAGCAGCAGATTTAAAAGCAGGATCATTAACTTTTACGCCTAATATTTTATCAGAAAAGAACGTCAGTCCTGAGCTTGGATCAAAAGAAAGAGTACAAGGTATTATTGCAACATTTGCCGCATTAATTATAGTTATGGTAGCAATGATCTACTATTATAGATTTGCAGGAATTGTTGCATCTGTAGCTGTATTTTTTAACTTACTCATTATGTGGGCAACCCTTCAAAACCTCCACGCAACGCTGACATTAGCCGGTATCGCTGGTATCATATTAACTGTTGGTATGTCTGTAGATGCGAATGTTTTGGTGTTCGAAAGAATTAGAGAAGATTTTGAAATATCTAAAAAGATCTCCTCAGCTATTCAAAGTGGATACAAAAGAGCTTTTAGTGCAATTTTAGATTCGAATTTAACTACAATTATTGCCGCATTAATTCTGCTCAACTTTGATGCCGGTCCAATTAAAGGTTTCGCAATAACTCTAATTATTGGTATTGCCTCTTCATTTTTCACCGCTCTGTTTATGACGAAATACTTTTTCACAAAATGGGCTCAAAATCCACATCATACAAAACTACGTATGTTAAATTTTATTAAAACAAAGAATTTTAATTATTTGAAGTATTCTAAGTATGTTTTTATAGGGTCAGCATTGATCATTCTAATAGGAGGATATACCTTAGGTTTGCAGCGAAAGTCAATATTTGGAATGGATTTTACTGGGGGCTTTTCAATAAACATTGAAGTTGAAAAAAACAATTCTTCAGATTACAGAGCTGTAGTTGAAAAAGCTTTAATAAAAAATGGTGCCTCTTCTTATGATTTCAACGTTAGAGAACTAAATCCTTCTAATAACATTAGAATCCTATTCGGTACTTCAATGAATGAAAACGGTAAACCCTTTTATGGAATGCCGCTTGATGTAACCGTCTTAGATAAACAATATAATTATCAAACAAACCCAAGGATTAATTGGGTAGTAGAATCTTTAGAAAAAGATGGAATTAAAATTTCTCAAAGATCTTTAGATAAACTTGATCAGAACTGGTCTGTCGTCAGTGGTCAAATGTCTGATTCCATGAGAAACAATGCGATTTGGGGTCTTGTTTTAGCCTTGGTCGCAATTTTTATTTATTTAACTTTTAGATTTGAATTTAAATATTCTATAAGTGCCATGATATGTCTTATCCATGACGTTGTTTTTACAATTGCAATTATTTCTATATTATATATGTTCAAAATGCCCTTGCAAATTGATATGAACACTGTCGCAGCGTTAATGACAATAATTGGATATTCATTAAATGACACAATTGTAATTTTTGACAGAATTAGAGATGATGTAAAACATATGAAAAAGATTACTTTAAAGGAGCTGATTAATCATTCCTTAAATGTAACTTTAAGCAGAACAACTATTACATCCGGCACAACTATACTAGCATTGCTTGCGTTAGTTGTTTTGGGAGGTTCAACAATTTTTAACTTTGCTTTTGTAATGACAATTGGGGTTGTTTTCGGAACTTTATCTTCAATATTTATTGCTTCTCCTCTACTTTTAATGTTTCATAACATTGAATTGAAAAAATCGATGAAAATGATGAACCAGGAAAAATGATCTGTATGCAAAAATTATAAAATAATTTATAAAGATGATTTAATTAAATTATAATACTTTATAGTTTTTGCTATAAGACAACCGGGTTTATCATGAGTAACTTACAAAAGAACCAAGCTATGTGGGTTTTTCCCAAAAAAAACTCTGCTTGGCTTCAGCAGATTATTAAAGAATTCAACATTAATCCTGTCACAGCACAAATATTAGTCTCAAGAGGTTTTTCAACCTTTGAAGAAATTCATAATTATCTATATGCAACGCTTCCTAATTTATATGATCCATCACTTTTTCAGGACATGGATAAAGCCGTTAACCGTATCATAAAGGCTTTAAAAAACAAAGAAGGGATCTTAATCTATGGAGACAACGATGTTGATGGCATGACAGCAACAGCTCTTTTAGTAGATTTTTTTAAACTAATAAAGGCAAAAGTTTTTTTTTACATACCAGATAGTTCTTATAAAAAAAGCATAATTAGCGATGCGCTTCAATATGCAGTTTCTAATAAGTGTTCTTTACTTATTACAGTTGACTGCGGCATTACAGCTGCAAAAGAAATTCAGCATGTGGTTGCACACAACATTGATGTGATAATTACAGACCATCATGAGCCGACATCCAAGATACCAAATTGTATTGCGACGTTAAACCCCAAACTTATAAATAGCACATATCCTAATAAAGATATTACCGGAGTTGGTATCGCTTTTAAATTGGCCCATGCCCTTACTAATTATCTTGTTGAAACAGCTGAAATTGATTATATCGATTTAAAAAGTTTTTTAGACTTAGTAGCACTTGGAACAATCTCTGATATGGGAGCTTTATTAGGAGAGAATAGAATATTTGTAAAATATGGTCTTAGACAGCTTCAGAATACTAAAAGAATTGGGTTGAACAAATTATTTCGCATATGTGAGCTGACTGATGATGAAATAACCCCAATGGATATTGCTTCTAAAGTAGCCCCAAGATTAAATAGCATCGGAAGAATCAATGATGCAAAAAAAGGTGTTGAATTATTACTTATTAGAGACTCGATCCAAGCTGAAGCGCTGGCTAAAGAGCTTGATCTTTATAACCTGGAAAGACAAAAAATTGAAAGGAAAGCCTCTGATGAAATTGAAAAATATATTGAAAATCATCCTGAAATATTAGAAGAAAAGGCGATATTATTATACTCCGATAGATGGCATCCCGGTATAATACCGATAATAACTGCAAGAATCACTAAACAGTACAACCGCCCCACCATGCTTATTGCAATTCAAAATAAAATCGGCAAAGGTTCAATTAGGACAATCCCTGAATTTCCCCTTTTAAATGTTTTAAAAGAAAACGAGCATCTTCTACTTAATTTCGGAGGTCATGACTTTGCTGCTGGACTTACCATCGAAGATAAAAATATTAATGAATTAAAAACAAACTTTATAAAATCGGCAAACACATTATTAGACGAGACTGATATCATTCCCAAAATATATTTAGATGCAGAAACTAATTTTGATGATTTGACTTTCGATTTCATGGAATCTATTAAACTTCTAGAACCTTTCGGGAATGAAAATCCTCCCCCATTGCTTTATTGCACAGCAAAACAGATTTGGACGCCAAAAGTTGTCGGAAAGATACATTTAAAAATGTATCTGGAACAAAAAGATAGAATGCTTGAAGGAATAGGATTTAATATGGCTCAGCGGAAAGAAGTAATAAAAAAGAAAAATTTATTATTAAAAGTAGCTTTTACGCCTCACATAAATACATTTTTAAATAAGGCTTCTATTCAATTGCAAATTAAAGATTTTAAAATTAAGGAAACGCATAAAAGGGTCCAAAAAAAATCTTTATAAATAAAAATGTTTAATCTATTATAAATCCCTCACTAGGACTGTGAAGAAGATTTCCTACTTTCTGTAATAAATTATCATTCGTCATAATATAATTGTGTGTTACTTCAATTATCTTAGTTAAACCGTAATACACTGATAATCCGATTGATAAAAGCTTTAAGGGTGATATATTTGCAATTATGTGGACTCCGGTAAAAGCAGAATATAACGATAAAAAAATAAGTACTGTTCCAAAAATCCTTGAGGCAACATTAAATGTTTTTAAAACTAAGTATGTTATCTTCTTCTCTGATTGGTATGTAATATCATCGTAATTTCCTCCTAGATTATAAGCCTCAATCGACCACATATTTTCAGGATAAATGCTAATTGCAAAACTCATTTAAAACTCTCTTTTAAAATTTTGTAGAATGACAATACCATAAGAAGGACTCATTTGTCTAGACAAACGGGTCCACTTTAGACATAAAAAAAGCCGTCCTCTAGACGGCTTAAACTAACTTTGTAACTTCTTGCAAGAAACTAAAAAATTATCCTACAATTTGATCAACTGTTGTTCTTCTATCCAAATAACTTTCTTTGTAACCTTTAATGTCATCAACGTGAACCACCCATGCAGCTCCTTTTCTATGAGCTTTTAGATGTCCAATTCTTGTTGCATAATATATTTTTTGTGCTGGAACGTCTAACATTTGAGCAGCTTGATTGATCGAATAAAAACCATTTTTATTGTCAAAAAGCAACTCACCTTCAAATAGTGATTTTTTTCTAGAATACTTATTTGTTTTATAATCTTCTAAGTCATTTAAATCTATTGTCCAGCGTGTAGCATCTTTAGTTGCTCTTAACTTTCTTTGCTTAATAGCAACATAAATTGCTTGTCTTGTAACATTGTTTAATCTAGCTGCTTCAGTAATTGAAACAACTCTTTTCTGAGTAGAGTTGCTTGCCATTTGGCCCTGAGGCAACTGATTTCCCAAAATTGTATCTCCAGTCATTGTTCTTCTCCCTTATTTGTATAAAATTTTTATTTTTTTTAAAAATTAGCAAAAAAATAATAGTTTTTCTTATTTTTTATATAATTATAAAATCTTAATTAACTCTTTAAGAATATATTATTACAAAATAAAGAATTTAAATCAACGAACATTAATAATATTTATTACAATTTCATAAATTAATCACAATTAATCATAATTATGTATATTTTCCGATCATTAACTAATATAAATTTAAAATTTTTTGTTAAAAATATAAGATTATAATAATTAGTATATTAGGCATGATTTTAATGGAATCAAACTAAGAATTTTAATATATTATGTTTTACGTACATTGAGGAAAACCATGATAAAAAAACTTATCTTACTGATTATAATATGTTTATCTCTTGAGGCAAAAGTACCTCATCTTAGCAATAAAGACGTTAAAACTAAAACAGAAGAAATTTTAAGATCCCATGCAAGTTACAAAAAAATCACTCCTGTGATTGCTGAACGAATATTAAAGAATTTTATTGACGAGCTTGACCCCACAAAGACTTACTTTATTGAGAGCGACATTCAAAAATGGCTCTATCCTAATGACGAAACTATCAATGAAGTAATAGAAGGCTTTAAAAACAGTAATTTTTCTTTATTTTCACAAATACTTAATACGATGATAGAAGCTATCAACAGGAGAAATTTGCTTGAAATGGATGTTGAGAAGAGTATTTTACCCAAAAATGTTAATTCCGAAGAGTTTAAAAATATTGAATGGGCTGTTTCAAAAAAGGAACTGCTTGCAAGACTTATTAAAATAAAATCTTTGCAAATGGAAGCTGCAGAAAAGTATGAAAAGGAAAATATCGAAGATATTAATAAAAGATTAAATAAAAAAAGGACACTAAAAGAGCAAGAAATTACCGCATCAAGCGAAGACGAACGTAAGTCGCTGATTATTAGCTATATTTTAAAATCCTTTTGTCATGCCCTTGATGCCCATACCGATTATTTCACACCATTTGAAGCAAATCAGTTTATGATACAGGTGCAACAAAAATTATCAGGGATAGGCGCTCAGCTAAAGGATAATTTAAATGGATTTGTTATAACTCAGGTAATTGATGGATCTCCTGCTAAAGCGGCTAATTTAAAGATCGGCGATCGAATAATTGCAGTAAACAATGAATCTGTAATTGGAATGGATATAAGTGATGCCGTCGAATTAATCAGAGGAGAACAAGGCTCAAAGGTTGAGCTTACAATTATTCGAAAGCAAGACGATATTAATGAACCTATTAAATTTAATATTATAATTACCAGAGGAGAAATAGTTCTAGAAGATTCTAGGCTCGAGAAAAACTTTGAATCTTTTGGAGATGGTGCAATAGCAAACATTAAATTATTTTCATTTTACCAAGATTCAAAAAATTCTTCAGCTGAAGACTTAAAAAATGCAATCGAAGATCTTAAAAAGAATTATAAACTGAAAGGTGTAATATTGGACTTAAGGTCCAATACCGGCGGACTATTGCCTCAAGCAGTAGATGTAGCTTCTCTCTTTATATCAAAGGGCATAGTAGTGTCAATTAAAGACTCTACAGGTAATATCCAGCATTTAAGAAATACTGATGGAAAAGCTATTTTCGATGGCCCTCTAATAATTTTAGTAAGCAAAACTAGCGCATCTGCTTCTGAAATAGTTGCAGGAACTTTGCAAGATTATGGAAGAGCAATAATTGTCGGAGATGAGACAACCTTTGGTAAAGGATCTTTTCAAACTTTTACATTAGATGCTTCTAAAAACACTAAAATCAACCCTACAGGTGAATATAAAGTTACCAGAGGGAGATATTATACAGTTTCTGGTAAAAGCCCTCAGCTAGTGGGCGTTAAGTCCGATATAATTGTACCTGGAATATTATCCGAGCTTGAAATAGGAGAAAAATTTTCAAAATATCCACTTGAGACTGATGAAATCCCTGCAAATTTTGATGATGATCTCTCAGACGTGCCTGCAATCCACAGAAAAAGAATAGCTTTGCTATATAAACATAATTTACAACAAAAAACCAAAGCCTTCACTCAATATCTGGATATTTTGAAAAGAAATTCTAAACAGAGATTGGACAATAATAAAAATTACCAATCATTTTTAAAAGAAATGAAAAATAAAAATTTTGAATCTAAACAGATTGAAGTATTTAATCAGAGCGACCTTCAACTTATTGAAGCATTAAATATTGCAAAAGATTTATCATATTTAACAGAAATGAATGATAAACAGATTGATTAAAATTTTTTTAACACAGAATATATTTAAAAAAATAATTTAAATTCTTAAAGGAAACATATGGAAGTTAGAACAAGAATAGCCCCTTCTCCTACAGGAGATCCTCATGTCGGCACTGTATATATAGCTCTTTTTAACTTGGCTTTTGCTCAAAAGCATAATGGTAAATTTATCTTAAGAATTGAAGATACCGATCAATCCAGAAGTCACCCGACTTATGAAAAAAACATTTTTGAATCCCTTAGATGGGCAAATATACATTGGGCTGAAGGTCCAGATGTTTCAGGCCCTTATGGACCATATAGACAATCAGAGCGGCTTGATATTTATAAAAAACATGTAATGCAGCTTCTTGAAGATGGAAAAGCTTATAGATGCTTTGCAACAAAAGAAGAGTTGCAGCAGATGAGAGAAATCGCTGAAAAAACTGGCCAGACATCCGGCGGATATGATAGAAGATACAGAAATCTGTCTGAAGAAGAAATTCAAAAAAGATTAGATGAAAATCAACCTTATGTCATTAGGTTAAAAGTGCCTTTAACCGGCGAATGTGTTTTCGAAGATGGAATTAAAGGAAGAATTTCCACACCTTACGCAGATATCGATGATCAGATCTTATTAAAATCTGATGGATTTCCTACTTATCACCTAGCAAACGTGGTAGATGACCATCTTATGAAAATAACTCATGTAATTCGTGGAGATGAATGGATAAGTTCTACACCAAAACACATATTGTTATATGAAGCTTTCGGATGGGAGAAACCTAACTTTATGCACATGCCTCTTCTTTTAGGAAAAGACGGGAAAAAATTGTCAAAAAGAAAAAATCCGACTTCTACATTTTTTTTCAAAGACAGCGGATATCTTCCTGAGGCATTAACAAACTTTCTAACCCTGATGGGCTACTCAATGCCGGATGGAAAAGAAATTTATTCATTTGATGATTTTGTAAAAAATTTTGATCCCACAAGAATTGGTACTTCAGGAGCATTTTTTGATATACAAAAATTGGATTGGATCAACCAGCAATATATTATTAACACCTCCGAAAAAGATTTGTTAACAAAATTAAAAGCATGGCAGCTAAACGATGAATTTTATAAAAAGTTAATTCCTCTTTGTCATTCAAGAATTAAGAACTTCTCTGAGTTTATTGAACTATTTGATTTTATGTTTATTAATAACCTTCACTACACAGAAGAAATGCTTTGTCCAAATAAAATATCTAAGGAGAACGCTTGTATAATTTTCACTACAATGATGTTTCTATTAGAAAAGCAAGACATTTTAAGGACTGAAGATATTGAAAAAGCTTCGCATGAACTAGCTGATCTTTTTAAAATAAATCATAGAAAGGTTGTTATGCCGATGCTATTTGCCTGCCTCATGGGGAAAAAATTTGGACCTCCTTTCTTTCAATCATGCGAAATTTTAAAAAAAGATCGAGTAAGGGCAAGATTTTTAAAAGCAATAGAATTTCTTGGAGGCTTATCAAATAAAAAAATCAATCAAATCAAAGAGCAATTAGGGACCAATGATTTATCTGATCTTATAAAATTATGATTGAGTTTTATTTTTCCTCTAGATCAAGTTTTTCATTTTCTTTAGCTTGAGATATGATGTAATTTTTGTTAACACCATTTTCTAAATTGCAACTATTGAATATAAATAGTAATAATAAAAGGGACATAAAACGCATAAAAATTAACTCCTTAGGGGCTTATTTATTAAAATAGAATAAATTAAATTTTTTTGTGAAGAAAAATAAGAGAAAAAAATGAATTTATATAATTTTCAGAATCCTTTTATATCCCATATAAAATTTAGAAGGCTTTTAAACAAGGCCGATTCATTTAAAAAAACTTATCACATTGTTTTAGACATAAGCAACTCCAACATCACCTACAAACCCGGCGACAGTCTGGCAATTATCCCTCAAAATGATCCTAAAATAGTTGAATTGACCATTAACGCCATGAAATCTGATCCTGATGAATTAATCATTGATCCCAAAACCAAGAAAAGTGTTCGTTTGTTTGATTTTTTGCTTCATAAGGCCAATCTTACAAAAGCAACGTATAATTTTTTTAGTCTCTTCACTAAAATTTCTATCAACGAAGCTAAAAACATCATCTCTTCGCATCATATCTGGGATCTGATAAAATTATTTCCAAATCATGATGTCAAAACACAGGATATGTGCGACCATCTACTTCCCATTCTTCCAAGACTTTATTCATGCGCATCTTCATTAAACATGTACCCCAATGAAATTCATCTAATAATTACACATGTTGAATACGAACTTTCGAGTATTCTAAGAAATGGCGTCACTACGGAATTTATGTGCAACCTGGCTCAGCTGCATAAAACTCCAATTCCAATTTATATCCAGCATTCACATGGTTTTTCTCTTACAAAAGATGTCGAAAAACCAATAATCATGATCGCAGCTGGATGCGGAATTGCACCTTTCAGGGCTTTTATGGAAGAGAGATTTTTATCAAATTCCATAGGGAAAAACTGGTTATTCTTCGGAGAAAGAAAAGCTGCAAACGATTTTTACTTTGAGTCATTTTTCAAAGATTTGGAAGAAAAAACCATACTCCGTATTAATACTGCTTTTTCAAGAGATCAGGAAGACAAAATTTATGTTCAGGACAGATTGTTGGAAAATGGTTCTGACATATGGCAGTGGCTATGCCTCGGGGCTATAATTTATATCTGCGGAAATATTAAAATGGCAAGAGAAGTTGATGAAAAAATGCAAGAAATTTTCATTGAAGAAGGAAATCTAACTAAAGAAGAATCCGCTCATTTTTTAAGACAGCTGATCAAAGAAAAGCGTTATTTAAAAGACGTATATTAGATTCAATATATAAAAGTTTCAGTTTTTTTTTAAAAACTAACCACTGTTAAACAGCATGTTGATTGAATTCCCATGCCGCAACCGCATTCTGTCAAACCTTCGCCACTATGAGCAACAATTCCTACCTGAGAAATATCTATTTTTAAAATACTTGAAATGTTTTTTCTCATCTCTTCTGTTTTTTTAAAAATTTTTGGTCTTTTTGCTTCTATTGAAATAGCAACATGGACAACTTTTAAATTTTTTAAAGATTCAAATGCTTTTTCAAGATAAACTTTCGAATCGGTTATTCCTTGATTCAAACACAAATCTTTTGCAACTGTATCAAGAATCGGAAATGAATTGATTGAGGTTATTGCTCTGCAAATACTATGATAAACAGCATCTCCATCGGAATCTGCTGCCAAACCTGGAACATCTTCAAAAACAACTCCTGCTAAGATACAGGGCTTAGTTAAGTCTTCGGATAAAAATCTATGACTGTCTTCTCCGATCCCTGTCTTATAAATTGGATAACTTTCTTTCATTCAACCTTGTTTTTTTAAATGATAATGTCATAAAAAGATTTTTTTTAAAATAAAAAAATATGATCAATATTTTTTCTGCCAAAACGTTCTTTCGATAAAAAGAATCCAATAAAAAATTTCTAAAATAAAGACATAATGTTTTCACTTAAAAAAATAAAAAATGTTTTCAAAAAAAATCACAAAAAATTAATTTTTCTTTTTTTATTTTTATAAATTTCTTTTAATTGCTTTGAAAATTTTTCATTTATCACATAAAATAAAAAATAATAATATCCCAGAGTTTCTATATGTACGAAGACAAAATAAAAATTAAAGGCGGCACTATTCTAAAAGGAAAAATAAAATCTTCCGGTGCAAAAAATGCAATGACAAAACTTTTAGTTGCTTCTTTAATATCTGACAAGAAGTGTATTTTTCATAATGTTCCAAATATAGGTGATGTCGAAATTACTTTAGATCTATGCAAACAAATTGGAATGGAAGTTTCATGGGATAAAGAAAATCACATAATGGAAGTTCAAACAAAAGAATTGAAAAATTCATATATTCCTCAAAGATTTTCCGGATCAAATCGCATCCCGATTTTGATGATCGGCGCTCTTCTTGGAAGAACAACTGAAGATATCATCGTTCCGACTCTTGGGGGTGACGACTTGGGATCAAGACCGCTTGATTTTCATATTGAATCATTAAAAAAACTTGGTGCTACTATTGAATACCGCGCTATGAAAAAAGAAGGAGCTTATTTTGCACAAGCTCATTTAGGTCTATCTGGATCTGTCATAAATCTTCCTTATCCATCTGTCGGAGCGACGGAAAATACAATTCTTGCTGCTGTCAGAGCAAAAGGAAAAACAATAATTAAAAACGCTGCAATGGAGCCGGAAATAGTTGATCTTATTTTATTTTTACAAAAACTTGGAGCTAATATTTCAATAGAAGCCGACAGAACAATAATCATCGAGCATACCAGCAAATTTTATGAAGTCGAACATCATGTTCTTCCGGATAGAAATGAAATTATTTCATATGCCCTTGCTGCAATCAGTACAAAAGGCAGAGTTTTTATTGAAGGCGCTCAGCACTTACATTTGATTACTTTCCTAAATAAGTTAAGAGAAATCGGAGCTGGTTTTGATATTAAGAAAGAAGGGATTGAATTCTTCTATGAAAAATCGCTTAAGAGCGGTCTTCACATTGAAACAGATGTACATCCAGGATTTATGACAGACTGGCAGCAGCCGTTTGTCGTGCTGTTAACTCAATCTCACGGAACAAGCGTGTTACATGAAACTGTTTATGAAAACAGATTTGGATATACTAAAACATTAAAAGAAATGGGCGCTGATATTGAACTTTTCACTCAATGTTTAGGATCCTGCAAATGCAGATATCACTCTTCAAATCACTTCCACTCTTTAGTCGTAAAAGGCCCAACCAAACTCAAAGCCAAAGAAATTTCCATTCCTGATTTAAGAGCCGGTTTTGCTTATGTCATGGCCGGTTTATTAGCTGATAAAGAAACGATTTTGTCTAATGCTAAGTTTTTAGATAGAGGTTATGAAAGTATAATTGAAAAGCTAACTTCTTTAGGGGCTAATATTGAAAGAGTTAAAAAAAATCCTCTTAAAGAAAAATCTGTCTTGGGAATGCCAATAAAACAGTTGGTTTAATAATAAAAAGGTTCTTTTATTTTATCTTTAATTAATTTAATATTTTTCTATTAAATTAATTATATTTAAAAAAAATAATGCAAAATTTATTTACAAACATTAATAAATTAATTGATTTTTTAAAATTAGATAAAAAAAATGAAAAACTAATTTTAAAGCAACCAACGTTTCCCTTATTACTCCCCTTCAATTTAGCAAAAAAAATCCAAAAAAACGATATCAATGATCCAATCTTTAAACAATTTGTTCCTACAGTAAATGAATTAAAGAACAATAATAAATATTCATTAGACCCGTTATGCGAAGACAAATTTTCTAAAAATAAACTTATAAAAAAATATAACAAAAGAGCCCTGCTTCTATGTTCTTCAACTTGCGCTATGCATTGCAGATTCTGTTTTAGAAGGCATACAAAAAACACAATCGATCGAGATTTTGATGAAGAAATAAAAATCATTAAAGATGACGAGACTTTAAATGAAATAATTCTAAGCGGAGGAGATCCCCTATCGCTTAGTAATATTGATCTAAAAAACTTGCTTGAAAAATTAGATTCGATATCCCATTTAAAAAGAATAAGATTTCATACCAGATATATAATCGGCTTCCCAGAAAGAATAGATTCTGAATTTATAGAAATTTTAAAAAAAATAAATAAACAAATCATTTTTGTTTTTCATATCAATCATCCAAACGAAATCGATGATGAGGTCATTAGTTCCATAAATAAATTAAAACAGAACAATTTTTTGCTCTTCAATCAAAATGTTTTGTTAAAGGGAATAAATGACGATCCAAATGTTTTGGAAAAAT
Source organism: Parachlamydiales bacterium (assembly GCA_041661445.1). Taxonomy (GTDB): domain Bacteria; phylum Chlamydiota; class Chlamydiia; order Chlamydiales; family SM23-39; genus JBAZUK01. The sequence goes on along the minus strand of JBAZUK010000001.1, from coordinate 73,215 downwards.
TATATGAATTACTAATCGGATTAAATATCGCTCCTTATTATTTGTTTCAGCTTGATAAAGTTAAGGGTGCAAAACATTTTGAAGTCAGCAGAAATCAAGGTAAAGCATTAATTAAGACCTTAAAAGAAAATCTATCGGGATATCTCTGTCCAAAATATGTCCGGGAAATCCCCTTTGAAAAAAACAAATCATCAATTTGATTTTTTGTTTTAAATAAATTTTAGAAAATATTTTACATCCTGTCTAAAGGAATTAATCCTAAGATATCAAAACCCTTTTTAAACACTCTTTCCGTCAAATAGCATAAAGACAATCTGCTATCCTGATCTTCAGACCCTTCGACCCTACAATCTCTAAAAAATATATTAAATCTAGTAGCTAGCTCGTATAAATAATCAGTTAATCTATTTGGAAGAAGATCTCTTGTCATGAGCTCAAGAACTTCTGGGAATCTAACAATATGAAACCCTAAAGATATTTCTGAAGGATGTCTCAAGGAAATTTTTGCAGCTTTCAACAATTTTTCAATATCTTCATTAACTTTTCTTTTAATCGATAAAATCCTAACATACGAATAAAATAAAAATGCGGCAGTATTACCTTCAAGAGACAACATTTTATCATAAGAAAACATATAATCTTTCATTCGGTGATTAGAAAGATCTGCATATTTAATTGCGCTAATCGCTAAATTTCTCGCACTTTGATCTAGTGTTTCTTCATCAACATTTTTCATATGTTCTTTTAAAACTTTTTTTGCATGAACTATGGCAGTATTTAAAAGATCTATCAATTTTGTAGATTCGCCTTCTCTAGTTTTGAATTTCTTCTTATCTTCTCCAAGAACAACACCGAATGTTACATGATCAAATTTTGTTACATTTGGATCTAAATACTTTGCTTTCACCACAAGAGCATAAATCATTTCGAAATGCAGACTTTGACCCAAATCAGTAACAACAATTATTCTATCGGCTTTTTCAACTTGACACCTATTCTTAAATGCTGCGATATCGGTCGTATCGTAATTAAATCCGCCATCTGATTTTTGAACCATTACAGGAAGAGGGTTTCCTTCCCTGTTTTTGAATCCTTCCAAAAATACACACTTTGCTCCATCTGAAATTTCGATAAGTCCTTTTTCTTCTAAATCCTTCACTATAATTGGCAATTCGGAATTATAAAAAGATTCTCCCCTTTCTTGAATATTAATTCTCAGAAGCGAATAAATCTCCTGGAAAGTCAATCTTGATATATCACAGATGATCTTCCATGCAGCTAGCGATTCTTTATCACCCGATTGAAGTTTTACAACTTCTAATTGAGAATCTTTTTTAAAATTTGGATCAGAATCAAATAATTTTCTTGCATCTCTATACCAAACTGTAAGAGTTGTTAAATCTGCTTTTTCTTCTTCAGATAAAATTTTTGGCTGATATTTTTTTAAGTAATTAATTAGCATTCCAAATTGAGTTCCCCAATCGCCAATATGGTTCAAACGCAAAACATTATGTCCCAAAAACTCAAATAGTCTTGCTATCGAATCTCCAATAATAGTCGACCTTAAATGCCCGACATGAAGCTCCTTTGCAATGTTAGGAGATGAAAACTCAACAATGATTTTTTGAATTTTTAAAGGCTTTTTAACACCAAGCTTGGGATCAATTATAACTACATTTAAGATATAAGATAAAAAATCTGAATCGATAGTCAGGTTTATAAAACCCGGGCCCGCTATTTCGATTTTAGAAAATATTTCTCTTTCATCTTCTTTTTGATTTAAGTTAGAAACTATTTTTTCAGCAATTTTTCTTGGGCTGTCTTTCAGGATTTTAGCAAGCTTTAATGCGCTATTGCATTGATAATGACCAAAAGCCTCTTCTTGACAAAGAGAAACATCTGCAACTGATTGCTCAGATGTAAGTTTTTCTTCAAAACATTTCAAAATAGACTCAGTGAGTCTATTTTGTAAAAAATCAATAAGTAAGGAATTAAACATATATTTATTATTATTCAAAATAATGAAAATATAATCTATCTTTTCTTTTACCTATACCAGATTCTATTTTAAATTGCGCCAGTTTTATCGCAGCTTGATTAGTTGAGATATCATTTTTTTCCGAAATATTATAAATTTCCAAAATCATATCATAGATTTTATCAATTTTTTCTTTAGGTCTTTTCGGATGATATCCTTCTTTATCAAGTTCTGCTGAAACATTTAACAGACCGCCGGCATTTACAACAAAATCAGGCGCATAAAGAATGTTTTTTTTCTTTAAGATATCTGCATGTCTATCTTCAAGCAATTGATTATTTGCGCATCCGCAAACAGCTTTGCATTTTAATTTTGAGATATTATCATCATTTATAATTCCGCCAATAGCACAAGGAGAGAAAATATCACATTGTTGTTCGAAAATCTCATTTGGTTTAACTGCTTTAATTCCATAAGTTGAAGAAACTGTTTTTAATGCTTCAGGATTTACATCTGTCACAACTAGGTCGGCACCTTGCCAAAATAAAAAATCTACTAAATTAAGTCCGACGCTGCCGAGTCCCTGTATAGCTATCTTTCGACCTTGAAATGAAGTAGAACCAAATAATTTGTACAGCGTGGCCCTAATTCCCTGAAACACTCCCCATGCTGTAAATTTCGCAGGATTTCCACTGCTTTTTTCTGTAGGAAGGCCAACAACATATTTTGTTTTTTTGCTAATAGTAAGCATATCATCAGGAGTACATCCCATATCTTCAGCGCAGATATATTTACCTTTTAAAAAATCAACAGCTTCGCCAAAAGACAAAAGCAGCTCTTGAGTTTTCTTCTGGGAGGGTTGAAGCATTATAACGCTTTTTCCTCCGCCAAAACCAACTTCAGCAACAGCTGATTTGTAAGTCATCCCTTTTGACAATCTCAAAACATCATTTAAAGCTTCATCAAAGCTTGAATAATTTTTTATTCTTATCCCGCCTAATGCCGTTCCTAAAGTTAAATCATGAATTGAAATTATTGCATTCAAATTTGTTTTTGAATTTGTAATTTTATATACTATCTCATAACCATCGATATTAATTTTTTCAAAAATAAAATCTAAATATTTTGTTATACTTTCGTTTTCAAGATCTTTTTGGATTTCTATAGACATTTTTTCTCCTTAAAAATAAAATCTTTATAAAAAGATAGATTTATCTTTTTAGCTTATATAAATATATCATTTTTTTTTAACTTTTACAATCTTAATTAAACAAAAAATAACTTTTTTAAAGTTATTTGATTTTTTCATTTTAAAACTTGCTAAAATATTGTTAAGATATTAAATTTGAATATCGTTATTATTAATATAGTATAAAATTAAACTATTCTTTTGAGGAGTCCAATGCAAATTAGCGATAAGCTTATAAAAGAAATTTTAGATTTCATCTCAAACAATCGAAAAGCGGATCTAATTTTAACTTATCTTTTTTATGTAGAAAAAAAATTTAATTTAAAACCCGTATTATTTGCTCGCGAAAAAAAGATTTACCAGAGCTTAGATGAGCTTTTGGATAAACTTGAAAAAGATGGTAAATTATATAGAGAAACTGAAATTAAAATTCAATTTGGCCAGCAAAGCGTTAATGAAGAAACTAAAAAAATCTATATATGCCCATTCACAGGAAAAGTTTTTGGGGACAATACAAATCCTAATCCGCAAGATGCAATTTATGACTGGGTATCTAAATGCCCGGAAAATACAGAAAGAGTAGGCGGACTTAGAGTTAAAAGATTTTTTATATCAGATGACCCTGAAATAATAATAAAATATATCATCAAAGGAAAAGATCCTGTTAAGAAAATAGTTTACTCCTCAGGTATTACTGGAAAATTATTTAATAGCAAGAAAGCTGTAATTGAAGATTTCAAAAATAATAATATAAAGCTTATGACGCTTTTTGAAGTCCAAAACCAGAATAAATATGAAATTGAAGAAAACTTTTTAAAATTTATTCAAGACCAGCTTACTGAGGATAAAATTAAATCCTTTGTTGAAACGGTATCTAAATATAAGGAATTTGAACCTTATTTAGAAAAATGGCTAAAATAAAAAAAATTATTACTAATTCTTTTATTGAAACAATTAATATTGGAATAGAACTTGGCAAAAAATTGCCAAAAGGTTCTGTGATAGCGTTTTTTGGGTCCTTGGGAGCAGGGAAAACAACTCTAACAAAAGGTATAGTTGAAGGAGTTACGAGTTCAAAAAACATCGAAGTAATCAGCCCAACATTTACCTACTTGAACATTTATAATCCAAAACATCCTATTTATCATTTTGATCTTTATAGGATTAAGAATAAAAATCATTTTTATGCCATGGGTTTTGAAGAATATTTTTCATCAGAGGGCATTTGTCTGATTGAATGGGCGGAAAACATTAAAGAAATTTTACCTAAAAATACTATCATAATAAAATTAAAGCACATCTGCGAAAATCAAAGAGAAATTTCAATAATCAATCAAAATAACTTAGAACTATAATTTTTTATTTGAAATATCTTAAATCTAATAAAAATTTACTTTTGTAGAAGAAATAAAAATGTTAATATTTATTAAAAAGATACTAATTTACCTAAAAAAATGAATTTATTAACCTTGTTTAAATAATGTCTACTATAAACCAAGAAATTTTTGTATGTTTAGACCTCGAAGCAACAGGACTCGATCCAAAGGTTGATAGAATTGTTGAATTTGCAGCTATAAAATTTACTTTTGATAAAGTAATTGATAGTTATGATACTTTAATAGATCCTGAAATTCCAATTCCACTTCTTTCTCAGAACATTCACAACATTTCACATGAAATGGTAAAAAATCAACCAAAAATTAAAGACATACTCCCCGATGTTCTAAAATTTGTGGGAAAGCATATCTTAGTTGGTCATGGGATAAAATATGATATCGAACTCCTTGATTTTGAGGCAAAAAGAAATCAAATCAATTGTACTATTCAAAATTTAACATACATTGACACATTAAGACTTGCCAGACTCTATGGCGAAAGTCCGAATAATTCATTAAAAGAATTATCAAAACACTTTAACATAGAATTCGAAGGGGCTCATAGAGCTTTAAATGACGTAAAAGCAAACATTGAGATTTTTAAAAAGCTAAGCACAAGCTTTACAACAACAAAACAAATGCTTCAAAGACTTGAAAAACCAATTTTAATGAAAAAAATGCCTCTCGGCAAACATAAAGGAAGGCCCTTTTCCGAAATTCCCATAGAATATTTAAAATGGGCGGCAGGAAAAGAATTCGATCAAGATCTTTTATATTCAATAAGACATGAAATCAATAACAGAAAAAAATCAACAAGTTTTGAAAATGCATCAAATCCCTTTTTAAATCTTTAATAATTTTCTGTTTCAAAAGCAATTTAATCGATAAGAGTTTGAATAATTTTCTTTACTAGAAAATCAACTTTCAAGAAAATCTAAAAAAAAGGACCTTATTATGGAAAAACTTACTTTAAAAGATATAGACCTAAAAAATAAGAAAGTAATAATGAGAGTGGATTTTAATGTTCCTATGAATGATGACAACACTATTTCAGATGACACATGAATTAAAGCTTCTTTAAAATCAATCAACTACATTTTGGACAACAATGCTTCTTTGATATTGATGTCTCATTTGGGAAGACCGAAAGGCAAAGATTTAAAATTATCTTTAAAACCAGTTTGCAAAAGACTCGCTCTTCTTCTAAAAAAAGAAGTTAAAATGGCCCCAGACTGCATAGGAAAAGATGTAGAAAAATTAGCAAAAAACTTAAAACCTGGAGAAATTCTTTTATTAGAAAACTTAAGGTTTTATGAAGCGGAAGAAAAACCTTCATTAGATACGAATTTCGCAAAAAGCCTTGCCGCTCTTGCTGATATCTATGTTGATGATGCTTTCGGCACTGCACATAGAAAGCATTCATCAACATATTCAATAGCGAAATTTTTTCCGGGCAAGTCGATATGCGGATTTTTGCTCGAAAATGAAATTAAACATTTAAAAAAAATCTTAAATCCCAATAGACCTTTTTATGCAATAATTGGAGGAAAAAAAATCTCCTCAAAAATTGGTGTAATAAATAGTTTAATAGATAAAGTTGATGCGCTTTTTATTGGCGGCGGCATGACCTACACTTTTTTAAAAGCTGCAAATCTTTCGATAGGAGATTCAGTCTATGAAGAAGATTACATCTCAGAAGCTCAAAAAATTATTGATAAATGCAACTCAAAAAAGGTGAGATTATTTCTTCCCGTTGATCTGGTAATAGCTGATGATTTTAATAATGATGCAAAAACTCAAATAATTTCTACAGATGAAAACATTGCTGAAAACTGGCAGGGAGTTGATATTGGTCCTAAAACTATTAAGGAATGGGAAAAACATCTAAAAGATGCAAAAACGATTCTCTGGAATGGACCTTTAGGGGTTTTTGAATTTGACAATTTTGCAAAAGGAACCAATGCAATTGCTAGAGCAATCTCAAAATTAAACTGCACAACCATAATCGGTGGTGGAGACTCGGTTGCTGCAATTAACAAACTAGGTATTTCAGATAAATTCACACATCTCTCAACTGGGGGCGGCGCATCTTTGGAGTTTATAGAATTTGGTAATCTTCCTGGGATAGAAGTCTTAACTGATAAATAATTTTTTAAAAAGCATTTATCCAAGATTTAAAAGTAAAATTTATTATTTACACGAAGCATATCTTTATTAAAAAATAAATGTTTTATTAATTTTGAATTAATTTAATTTTTAGTTTTTTTTTAAAATAAGATTATTTATTTATTTAAATTTATTAAAAACAAAGCTTTTTTTGATATGAAAATATATTTCTGCCTTTGCAAAATATAAAAAGATAAGATACAATAAGACTATCTTAAGATTTTTAAAAGGCGATTGTGTCTAAAAAAAAATTAATCTTGCTTTTAACAAGCATTGAAAAGAATCTCATAAAAATATTTTTGTATAATCTGACATGTCAAAAAATAATTAATAAAAAAGAAAAGATTTAATATGTCAACAATGTCAAATGATCATAAATTTGGAAAAATTCGTTCTATATTATGGCCTATTCATGCATCCGAGCTGACCAAGTTCATTCCAATGTTGCTAGTTTTTTTTCTTATTACTTTTAATTATAATATATTACGGGCCGTAAAAGATTCTCTAATTGTTACAGCACCATCCTCTGGAGCAGAGGCAATTCCCTTCATCAAGCTTTGGGCAATATTGCCAATGGCTTTTGTGATGACTTACATTTTCACTAAACTCTCAAATAAATATTCAATTGAGCAAGTTTTTTACTGGATGATGGGTATTTTTTTAGGATTCTTTGCTTTATTTACTTTTATCTTATATCCTCTTCGTGAAATGCTTCAGCCTGAAACTTTTACACACAAACTTGCGCTTATATTGCCGCAGGGATTCAAAGGTCTTATTGCAATGATTAACAATTGGACCTTAACAGCGTTCTATGTTATGGCAGAGCTTTGGGGAACAACTATCCTAACCGTGTTATTCTGGGGATTTGCCAACGAAGTTACAACAGTAAATGAGGCTAAAAGATTTTATTCATTTTTAGGGGTTGGGGCAAATATTTCAGGAATTCTATCAGGACAGGCTGCAATTACTTTATCCAGTAACGGTTATTTTAACTTTATTCATTATGGCAAAAATGCCTGGGAACAATCTGTTCTTTTTATGAACATAACAATCTTACTCTCCGGGATTTTAATAATTATTTTTTTCAGGTTTTTAAATAAGAAAACAGCTAACAATTCAGAATTGACTATTTCACAAGTAAAAACCCCAAAAGAAAAAATTTCATTAAAGAAAAGTTTTGCTTACCTTGCGAAATCCAAATATCTAATTTCCTTAGCTTTAATTGTTCTATCATATAATTTAACAACTCACATCATTGAAGTTGTTTGGAAAAATCAAATAAAGCAGCTATATCCAAATCCTGCTGATTTCAATGCATATATGGGCCATGTAATGAAACTTATTGGAATTGTAGCTACATTTTTCGCCCTTTTCTTATCAGGAAATTTTTTAAGAAAATTTTCCTGGTCGTTTAGCGCTTTAATAACTCCAATTATTGTTTTAGTAACTGGAATATTCTTCTTCTTGTTTTTCACCGTTGATTCTTCATTATCTACAAAATTTGCTGCATTTTTTGGATCTACACCCCTAATAATGAGTGTATTTTTTGGTACTTTGCAAAATACTTTAAGCAGAGCCAGCAAATATACTTTATTCGATGCAACAAAAGAAATTGCATACATTCCCCTTAGCAAAGAAAGCAAAAGAAAAGGGAAAGCTGCTATTGACGGCGTCGGCTCAAGATTTGGAAAATCATCAGGCTCTGCCTTAACTCAAGGCTTATTGATAATTTTCTCAACATTAACAGCTTGCGCTCCTTATATTGCAATAATTTTTATAGTAATACTGACTGTATGGATCATATCAGTGCTTGCATTAGGAAAAAAATTCAATGCATTAATTACTCAGGATGCAAAAATTGCAATTGAACAAGAAACAGCTATTCAAAAACCTCTTGAACCTAAACCTTCGTTGAACCAACAGCAGTTAGAAGAATATTTCCCTTTTAATGTTGCAAAACAAAAAGATGAAGTAAAAAAATAAGAGATTTAAGAAGCATTTACAGAAATTCTAACTATTTATAAATAAATAATTTTCAATATTTTTTATTACTTTTTCATGTCTTAATTAAAAAAACCAAGCTTCTATTAGGTCATAATATTTTTTTACTAATTAAATATTAATTTTTAAATTAGTTATAAATTAATTACAATAAAAAGAACTAATTTTATTTTTTAATTTTAATTAAATCAAAATTGTATTATTTTAATAATTAAACAAACAAGAATAGACATGGACTCGATTGTTAATTTTATCTTCCAGAATGCTCAATATGCTCATTGGATAATCTTTGGATCAATAATGTTGGCAGGCCTTAACATCCCAATAAGCGAGGATTTAATGGTTATACTTAGCGGCATTTTAGCAGCCACGGTTGTACCCCAAAACACCTTGATTTTGTATGCTGCGGTATTTTTCGGGGCATACTTGTCGGCCTGGCTGGTTTATTGGATAGGCAGGAAACTTGGCATAAAATTATTAAGATTTAAATGGTTCAAAAAAACCATCCCTATAAGAAAACTTGCGAAAATCAAATTGTTTTATAAAAACTATGGTTTTTATACTCTTCTAATAGGAAGATTTATCCCCTTTGGTGTGAGGAACTGTCTTTTCTTCACTGCAGGATTGACTAAGATGAATTTTTTTAAGTTTATTATTAAAGATATTTTAGGATGCTTTTTATCGACTGGTTTATTATTTACTCTATCTTACACTTTAGGCAGAAACTTTGATGTATTTTATAATTACATAAAAAAAGTGAATTTGCTAATTTTTGCTTTGTTTATTTTTACTATAATTACACTAATTTGTTATTATATGAAAAAAAAGAGAAAACAAGAAGCATGATCACTCTTTCAAATTGTTTATCCATTGTGAGGATACCTTTAGCTTTTCTATTCTTATGTCAAAATATTTACATAAGAATAATCGCTATTGTTTTAGCTATGGTAACAGATAGCATTGATGGATATTTCGCACGAAAATATAACTCTGCCTCAAAATTCGGAGCTTTTTTAGATCCGGCCATGGATAAGTTTTTCGTTTATTTCATACTTGGCATTTTTCTTGCCCAGGATCAGATCAAATTATGGCAAGCATTAACAATGATTTCTAGAGACTTTGCCTTAATAATTTTCAGTATTTATTTGGTAATAAGTAAAAAATTATCAACATATGAAGTAAAAGCAGTCAGATGGGGAAAAGTAACTACTGCATTGCAATTTCTAATTCTAATCGGCTTAACTCTTAAATTTATTTTTTCCTGGTACATTTACGCTTTGTTTGTATTATTAGGACTGCTTGCGTTATTAGAACTTGCAATAAGACCATCTTCTAAAGAAAACATCTGAATTGGTTCTGAAACATTTGTTCATCAGTTTTATTCAGATCGCTGGCTTATTTAAAAAATAATGAGAAGTCGTTGGGAAAGCCATTTCAGCATCATGTTTTTCAAAAATTGATTTAATTTCCATTAAAGCATTTTGCTTAAATTGAAAAAAATCCTTATCGTCTAAAAGATATGTGTAAGCTTTAATGTTTACATTTAGATAATATTCAGAAAAATTTGTTAAAAAGACTGATATATCATAAGTTTGATCTATAAATTTATTCTCAGAAAAACTTTTTTTAATATCTTCAGAAATAAGATTGATTTTTTTGTAATCCGAATATTTAATTTTTAGAGTCTCTTCAAATTTTCTATGAGTTCTTCTTGAGCTATTTTTTATTGCTATTGAAGTAAAAATCGAATTGGGCACGTAAATCAAAATTTTATCACTGTCCTGGATGCAGGTATTGTACCAGTTTATAGATTGAATAATTCCGTTAATATTTTGTGATGGAATTTCTATTATCTCTCCTTTTACAAAAGGTCTGGTCAGATGAAGCATTATTCCGCTGAAAAGGTTAGCAATGACATCCTTAGCTGCAAAAGCAAAAGCTGCAGCGCCTACACCCCCGAAAGCAATAAGAGGCATAATGTTTAAACCCAGAAACTGGAGAATCAATAAAAAAGAAATAAAAATAATAATAAAAGTAAAAATTTTTCCAATAAATTCTACTGTGGTCCTGTCGACTTGTTTATTCCATTTGATAATTATTTGCTTTTGAAATTCTTTTGTCCATTTAATAAATAACCAGGTGATGCAAATTACTATTGCGACGTTTCTTATTAAGTTTACGTAAATCAAAGTTTGCTGGAGGTTAAATTTTTTAGTCATTACAGAAAGAATGTACGAGATTACAAATATCCAAATTAAATTTTTAATTGGATAGTTAAAAACTGCATATACATTTTTTTTCCAGTCTAGCCTTTTAATATCAGCTTTGTGTTTGATAAGTTTTAATACATATGATAAAATGACCGGTAATACAAAAAGCAGAACCAGTCCTATAATAATTTTTGATATCCAGTAATACTTCTCCGTAAAAAATTGACCCAACATGATTACTCCTTATATATATAGAATTATTACAGAATTTACATTTAACGCAAGTAAAGGCTATAATAAACTAAAAATTTTTTTAGAGGAACTTTTATGAATTTTACAAAAGAATCTATTTTTATTTCGGGCATCAGATCATTTATCAATACCCTGCTTGGAACTGCCGGGATTTTTATTGCTTTAATGGCTTGCATAATGATATTTGCTATTTTTCTTGGCAATGAGCAAAAAGATGCTTTAAAAAACAAAGTCGAAATACTTCCCGATTTAAATGGGGAAACAAAGATCCTATCACTCAAGACTCCCGTAGTGCTTCAATTAGACATCCATGATATTATCGGAAAATCATTTACATATGAAGATATCTATTATCAGCTGATCGAATCCAGAAAAAGTTTCTTAAAGAACAATAGAGTTAAGGCTATTTTGCTGCATGTAAATTCTCCTGGAGGAGATGCCGTTGATTCAGATGATATCTATAAAGCTTTAAAAAAATATAAAGAAAAATACAACATTCCAATATATGCATATATAGATGGACTTTGTGCATCAGGCGGTTTTTATATTTCATGCGCGGCTGATAAAATTTATTCGTCCAGCAACAGTATTATCGGTTCAGTAGGATCTAGAATAGGACCATTTTTTAATTTCTCTAAAATTTTAGAAAATTGGGGAATCAATTCCTCAACGATTACTGACGGAAAAAATAAAGACATGATGAATCCTTTCAGACCTTGGGTTAAAGATGAAGATGAATCTTTAAAGGAAATCAATGAATATATTTACAATAATTTTGTAGATATTGTGGCTAAGGCAAGAAATATCAATAAAGATCTGATCATCAAAGAATATGGCGCCAAAATATTCAGCTCAAAAAAAGCAAAAGAAATCGGATACATCGACGAAACAGACAGCTCATATGAAATTGTAATGACAGATTTGTTAAATGCTGCAAAAATCGATTTGTCAAAAGAGTACCAAGTTGTTACTTTGAAAACAAAAAAAACTTGGTTCCAACCTCTTGTTACCCAGACAAAATGTTTAATCGAAAGTATTTTCAGCAAATTTTTCCTTTCATCTAAATCTCTTAATAACATCCAGTCAAAAAACATAGAGTTAAGATAGAATCATAATATGGAAAAAATATTTATCATAGATGCTGTAAATTATCTTTTCAGATCTTATTTCGCAATAGGACCTATGACAAATAAGTCAGGAGTATCAACTTCTGCTTTATATGGTTTTATCAGGTCTGTAAAAAAGCTGATAAATGATTTTTCGCCAAATTATATTGTAGCTGTTTTCGACGGGCCTGAAAATAAAGAATCCAGACAAAAAGTATATTCACAATATAAAATGCACAGAAAAAAAGCCCCTGATGACTTATACCCCCAATTCGAATTAGCTTTTAACTGGTGCAAAATGTCAGGTATTTATGCTCTAAGCATAAATGGAGTAGAAGCAGATGATACCATGGCAGCAATTGCTAAATGGAGCTCAGAGCAACAGCTCAAGCCTTATATATGCACTAGCGATAAAGACCTTCTGCAAATGATCGACGATAACATATTTGTATTAAATGCTCATAAGAACAATTTGCTTTATGATACTCAAAAAGTCAAAGAGGTTTATGGTATTTTACCAAAACAAATGCTTGATTACCTATCAATAGTTGGAGACACTTCAGATAATATTCCAGGAATAGCAGGATTTGGACCCAAGAATGCAGTTGCTCTTTTAACAGAGTATGGAACGCTGGATAATATTTACAATAAAATTGAAGAAATCAAATCGGAAACAAAGAAAAGAATACTACTTGAAGGTAAAGATAATGCTTACATGAGCAAGATTCTCGCTACATTAGATGTAAATGTCGCAATCGCGAAAGATAAAGAGACTTATTCATTAAAAAATTCCGATGAAGTAAAGCTAAACGAATTTTATAAGGAAATGAATTTTTTAACTTTGTTAAAAGACAAACAAGGTATTGAAGAAAAAATCAATATCCAAAGACTGGAAAAAAAATATGTTTTAATAAATACCGAAGAAGCCTTTATCGATTTAATTGCAAAACTATCTTATGAAAAAGAAATTGCAATTGATACTGAAACTGACAGCCTAAATTTCATGCAGGCAAACCTTGTCGGCATAGGTTTTTGCATAAAGGAAGCGGAAGCATACTATGTTCCATTAAATTCATCTTTAAATGAAAAGTTTGTTTTATCAAAAATAAAACAACTCTTAGAGAATGATGCGATCTCATTTATCGGCCATAATTTGAAATTTGATTATCACATTTTTTTAAATCATTCCATCAAGATTAAGAATATCTGCATGGATACGATTTTAGCCTCATACCTTATCAGTCCTCAAAATCGAAAGCATGGGTTGGATACAATCACCTTAGAAAAATTTGGAGTTACTAAAATCCCTATAGAAGATTTAATCGGTCAGGGAAAAAAACAAATCTCCATGAAAGATGTTCCTTACGATAAAATCTGCCAATATTGTTGTGAAGATGTCGATTACACTTTCAGATTAAAAAATATTTTCCAAAATGAAATAAAAGAAAAAAATTTAGATTCTGTTTTATATGATATAGAACTTCCTTTATTACCCATTTTAGTTCAAATGGAAAGAAATGGGATTTTCGTTGATAAAGATAAATTATTTGAGATGGCCAAAGAAGTCAGGCATGAACTTTTTTTAATTGAAGGCGAAATCTATTCTCTTGCCGGAAAAAAATTTAATATTAATTCCCCTAAACAGCTAAGCGAAATATTGTATGTGGACCTAGCTCTTTCCCCTCCTAAAAAAGCAGCATCTTCTTTTTCCACTTCTGCAGACATTTTAGAAAAATTAAAAGGCAAATCTCCAATCATTGATTACATTATCAAAAACAGAGAGCTGCAAAAGCTCCTTGGAACATATTTAGAAGCAATACCTTTACTAATAAATCCTAATACTCAAAGAGTTCATACCACTTTTAATCAATCGACTGTTGCAACAGGCAGATTGTCTTCAAAAGACCCCAATTTGCAGAATATTCCAATAAGAACAGAAGAAGGGAAAAAAATAAGGGAAGGATTTAGACCTCAAAAAGAAAACTGGGTATATCTTTCATCCGATTATTCTCAAATTGAACTTAGACTTCTTGCCCATTTCAGTGAAGATCCTAACCTGACAAGCGCTTTTAATAAAGGTGAAGATATTCACTCCTACACAGCTTCTTTAGTCTATAATGTTCCCTTAGAAAATGTTTCCTCTCAGATGCGATCGGCTGCCAAAGCAGTTAATTTTGGAATATTATATGGTCAAGGGGCTTTTGGGTTGTCCGAACAGATCAATGTCACTCCAAGAGAGGCTAAAATATTCATAGACACATATTTTCAAAGATATAATAAGATTTCATCTTTTTTAGAAGAATGCAAACGAAAGGTTTACGAAAAAAAAGTAGCATATACGATTACCGGCCGGCAAAGGCCTATTCCGGAAATCGACAATAAAAATCCCATAATAAGAGCTGCTGCGGAAAGACTTGCAATCAATACTCCACTCCAAGGCTCAGCTGCGGATTTAATAAAAATTGCAATGATCCATATAGATAAAGAAATTAAAAAATTAAATTTACAGGGTCAGATGATTCTTCAGATCCACGATGAATTATTATTTGAAATTCCACAAAATGAAGTCGATATTTTCAAAAAAATAGTTAAAGAAAAGATGGAAGGTGTTTTTCAGCTCAAAGTTCCTTTAACAGTAGACATTCAAATCGGTAAAAATTTAGCAGAGTGTTGATGTTAAAAAAATTAGCTATAACAGGAGGCATCTCCTCAGGGAAAACCCAAGCCTTAAAAATATTCAAAAAACTGGGTTCTTATACAGTAAATACCGACAAAATTGCCCATAAACTGCTGGACACTAAAAATATTAAAAATAAAATCATTAAAATCTTTGGAAAAGAAATTCAAAAAAAAGATAAAATAGATAGAAAAAGACTAGCTAAAATTGTTTTTGAAAATGAAAATAGGTTATATCAGTTAGAAAAAATTTTACATCCCCAGATTTTAGATGAAATAAAAACTGAATATGAAAAAATAAAGAATAAGGATTACCTTTTTTTTGTTGTTGAAATTCCCCTGCTTTTTGAAATCAAGGCAGAAAAATTTTTCGATGTGATAATTACGGTTTCAGCAAAAGATTCAATTGCAAAAAAAAGATATAAATATAAAGATTATGTTCAACGAAAAAAAAGGCAAATGAGTTTAAAAGAAAAAGCAAAATTATCTGATTATGTAATCAGGAATAATCTAGATTTATCCAACTTAGAAAAAAACATTAAAAAAATTTCAAAACTTATCAACAAATATTAAGGAGCCCCTTACATGAATGAAGAAAAGGCAGCTGAAACTAAAAGCGAAAAAAGCCATCCTATCAACAAAGTAACCAGAGTATCTGAATTACAGAGGATGAATATAGAACAACTGCATGAATATGCCCATTCTATTAAATTAGAGAACTTCGGATCTTTAACTAAATCTCAAATAGTATTTGAAATAGTAAAAGAAATTTCAACTCAGCCTGAAGAAGTTTTATATGCTGAGGGAGTTTTAGAAGTTTTACCTGATGGTTTTGGTTTTTTGAGATCTCCCAACTATAATTATCTTCCTTCTGCAGAGGATATTTATATATCCCCAGCCCAAATTAGAAGATTTGGATTGAGAAAAGGCGATACCTTATATGGAACCATAAGAGCCCCAAAAGAAAAAGAAAAATATTTTGCTCTTCTAAAAGTTGATACAATAAATGCCAAGTCGCCGGAAGAATTAAGAGAAAGAGTGCTATTCGAGAATTTAACTCCTCTTTATCCTTCTAAAAGAATCATCATGGAAACAACAAAGGACAAATTATCAACAAGAGTTTTGGACCTTGCTGCGCCGATAGGAAAAGGTCAAAGAGGTATGATTGTATCTCCTCCGAAAGCCGGTAAAACAATTCTTTTACAAAACATTGCAAATTCAATTGAAAAAAATAATCCGGAAATTTTTCTTATCGTTCTTCTTATCGATGAAAGACCTGAGGAAGTAACTGATATGATAAAAATTGTTAAAGGTGAAGTTATTTCTTCTACATTTGATGAACCGCCTGAAAGACACGTCCAGGTAGCAGACATGGTAATTGAAAAAGCAAGGAGATTGGCCGAAAGCGGAAAAGATGTTGTAATTCTTTTAGATTCTTTAACAAGACTTGCAAGAGCTTATAATACTGTTCAGCCGCATAGTGGTAAAATATTAACAGGGGGTATAGATGCCAATGCCCTTCATAAACCCAAAAGATTTTTTGGAGCAGCAAGAAATATAGAACAGGGCGGATCTTTAACAATTATTGCAACGGCATTAATTGATACCGGATCAAGAATGGATGAAGTTATCTTCGAAGAATTCAAAGGAACAGGAAATATGGAGCTTGTTTTGGACAGAAGGCTTGCCGACAGACGTATTTTCCCTGCGATTGACATTATAAAAAGCGGAACAAGAAAAGAAGAACTGTTATATCATCCTGATGAATTAGAAAAAATTTATTTATTGAGACAAGGGCTTGCAGATTTGACCCCTGTTGATGCAATGAATCTTCTTTTAAGCAGGTTAAAAAAGACAAATAATAATACTGAATTTCTTTTATCTATGAAAGAATAGATCTAATTTATACAATGAATTTTTGGGGGAACTTAAAAATGGTATAGATTATGCGTCTTGTATATATTATTACTTCTTTTATTTTTGGAATTTTTATAATTTCTTGGACATGGATAAACTATCCGGAAACAAGAAATTATATGTATGATAAGATATACAAAAAAAAGTTTAATACTCTCGAGGTAAAATATTCAGCCGAAAATATCATGGAGATGCATAAAAAGGCCTTATTAAAGGATTCAGCGCATACTTATTTAGAGCCAAATTTAAATTTTCATCCTTATCTTCTTATGGAAGTTAAGTATAACCGTTCTCATGACAGGACAGCCGAAGGTGTCATTCTCTGGAGTTTGACCGATGGGGAAATGGTACTTAATACCAATTCATGGGATATGACCCATGGTTTTAAAGATTGCATTGGTTTTGGCGCTGACAAAGATGATTTTAAAATAATCAATTCCCTGGCATCTCACAATGGAGTCATGGACAGGGATTCTCTTCAAAAAACATTAAATATCGATAATGATGTTTTAGATCAATGGATTGAGAATTGCAGAAGAAAGAACTTAATAGTTCAAAATGGAAATAATTACCGTCTTCATTTTCAAAATCCTAAACTTCAAGTAATGCCTGAAACTAAAATAGAGCAGTCAATTGTAACAAAAGCGGGAAGATATGCATCACGTATCTCAAAAAAATTTCGTCCTTCGCAGATCGAAGGAATTGCCAGGTCTGCTTTCGGAAATGATTTTGCAATCAGAAAAAAAACAGTTATTTTCCTTCCTGTTTACAGCATAAAGGTACAGAATCCCGATGGTTCGCTTATGACAGCGTACTTTAATGCTTTAAATGGAAAGCAGTTATCCCAAGAACAGAATTTGGAGTAAGTTTTTAAAAAATAATATTTCAGCTTACAATTTTGCCAAAATTCAGTTTATTACCAAAAGAAGACTTCTTTATATTCAACATCTTGATAAATAATTCCCCCGCGTTCAATTAAAAGATTCGCTATCGGGACCAGCCCTAAGGTCGAAGCAAAATTTAAGGCAGTACACCTTTTTGGAAAAGCTACATATGTTCTTCCAAATTTAAATATTTGGTTTTTATTAATTTCAACATCTATAACCTTAGTCGTTAATGCATTAATATTAGCACCTCTGTCTATTAGAAATTGAATCATTGCGCTTTTACTTCCTAAAACAGCGCAAATAAGAGGTGTCGTTCCGTTTGGATTATAACCATTTACATTGGCATCTGTTTCATCAAGGATGATTTTCATCATAAAAATATTCCCATCCCATGCAAGCAGGCTTAATATATTCATTCCTTTGTAGGTCACATTAACATTTGCTCCACGATTGATCAATAACCGATAGGCATTCAGATTATTATTACGAATTGATACAAGATATGCTGTTTCTTCATCTTTCGATTCAGCATCCATAAAAGCTCCCTTATCTAAAAGCAAATCAAGTAGTTCAATAGATCTTGTATGCTTACAAGCAGCCATTAGAGGAGTGTACCCATCATCACCACAACCATTGATATCAACTCCATGGTCAATCATAAAAACAATGGTTTCGATCAATTGCTTATTAGAGAGCATTCTGCTAGATTCTATAAATTTTTCTAGAGATGAATAATTTTTTTGGGAAATTCCATTAACACAAGCACCTTTTTCGATTAGATACTTGATGATAGAAATTTTAGATTTGGACACAGCTTCAAGAAGTGGAGACTGTGGATCAAAATTATCTGATAATTCATCTATCCCAACAACTGCTGATTCAATAAAAGATTGGACTTTTGCCAAATCTCCTTTCTCAATAGCGCTACTTAAATTTTTCCTAGGTGTATTTTCTTCTGCACAGAGATATGAACTAAAAACTAAAAATAAGATACTCAAGAACTTAAATTTTTTTTGAAACATATAATCTCCTTAAAAAACAAAATAGCTATCAAAGATATATGTGGGGGAAAAAAAGTTCAACACTAAACCCTAAATGTAAAAATTCTTTTTAAAGATTTAATTCAAAAAAAATTATTTAAGATTATTTAGCCCCTTATTTAGGTATAAGTAATTCAAAAAAAATATAAAAATTTCTTGTATGTTCTCTTGTATATTCTTTTATTAAAAATATTTGAATTATTCATTGGTAATGATTTGCTCTAAAATAATAAACATCGTATTATTTTTAAATATTTCATGGAAAGATGGCTGAGAGGCCGAAAGCACGTCCCTGCTAAGGACGCATACCCCTTAAAAGGTATCGAGGGTTCGAATCCCTCTCTTTCCGTTTTTTAATTCTTTTTTTTCAAACATATACCGTAAACAAATAAACACTGTCCGAATAATTGAGGTGCAATTTCTTCAAAGCTGGCCTTATAGGCAAATCCGGTATTAGGATCTCTTAAATAGACCTGTTCTTTAACAAAGTCCATATTATCAATGACAATCCAATGCCCTTGCACTATTGGGTGGGTTATACTCATGATAAAAGAATTTTCTGTTTCTAGGATTATTTCATGAATTTTATATAGTGTTTTAAAACCGCTATCAACCCAGATTATTTCTTTTTCAATTGGTTCATCCTGCTCCATATTAACAAAACTTTGAGATGCATCGCCTACAGGATTTTTCCTGCTATCAGGAAGCGAAGTTGTATTTGGATCAGCACAAAAAGCTATTTGAACAGGAGAAAATTTTTCTTTTAAATGTCTGATTAGATCAGAAGAATCGCTCAAGGAGCTATCATAAAACCAATTCATAAAATTATTGCTGATTGGAAGTTCTTTTGGCATTTCTGGTGAATTTTTTATTTCTTCATCAATTAAATCCAACATCACCATTAAAGCTGATGCAGCTCCGCAGGACTTGTTAGAAATTTGCTTAACAATACTTAATTTTTTTCCTGAAGTATCTTCATAGGAATAAATGTCAATCTCCGGATATGAATGCAGTAGTCCAGTTAATTCTTTCGAAGCAACTCCACGCGCAATTTGATGAGAAAATAATTTTTTTATAGGATCTCTTTTTCGTTTTGAACAAGGAGTTGCTTGACTAATCGGGAAATATTTTCGATCTTTGGGAGTATCGGGCTCTTTTCTTTGCATTGAAAAATTAAATTGATTTGATCCTAAATCTTTTCTTTCTTCTGTTTTTCTTCCCTGAATCATGGATTCTTGAGAATCTTCTGAACTTTCTTCTGACATATCATGGTCAACTCCCCTTCTTTTTTTAAGAATCTTAGAGGACATGGATTCGTCAGCTTCATCATAAGGCATCATTTCAATCGGGCTAATTTTACCTGAAAAATCTGGTCTATCTGGAGGCATTGGAGAGTCGAATAAGAGTTTAGTAGGCTTGGAACAAAATTCCAAATCCTCTTGGCTTTCCTGTTTTTTTAAAACTTGTTCTTCCGGTTTTAAATCAACCATATATGTCGGCAAAAAGCCATTTGTAATATCCACAGGAGATTCAAACTGTTCCTTAAGTCCCATATTTTTTTCTCTAGAGCTATCAAAAACAGCAGAAACTCTAAAAGACAGATCATTGTTTTTTATACTATCCCCTTCTTCTTTTAATTGAACTTTATCAATATCAGGGAAAGGAATATTTCCAGGCGGTATAATAGACATTTTAATCTCACATAATCTTATCAAACAATTATTGTACTAAAAATAAAAGTAATTATAAATAATATTTAATTAAAATTATTAATTTATATTATAAATATTATTATAAAGTTCAAATTAAATATTTTAATTTATAATTTATAATATAAACTATTATTTTTAATAAAATATTTTATTTACATCAGATGCTGATAAAAACATAAGAAGAAAAATCAACAATATAGTCTTTAAATAAGAGATCTTTTATTCACGCAATGGTATTTTTTATATAAAATTCCCTGAAAATATTTTACAAAAAGTTTTTGAGCTAGCTAAAAAATGAAACCAGATTTATTGCTTATTACAATTTTTTATTTTTTTTGAATTTTTTTTCTGCTAATCTTAAAAACAATGAACATGAAGTAATTTTAATGAACATAAAAAAACCTGCTAAAATTAAAACTGCGCCTAACTCTAAAGAATCTGAAATGATGGTTTTGGGATGCTGTTTAACTTCTATCAACAGCTTAAATGTTGCAGCAGACTCTCTGGATGAAAGTGATTTTTATTACACTGAGCATAAAAAAATTTTCAAGGTGATCAAAGAGGCCTATAAAAAAGACAAGCCTGCCGATGTTCATATCATAAGTGAAGAATTGCGAAGACAGAATACTTTAGAGGAAATTGGCAATATTGGTTATTTAACTACACTTGCGCAATATGCAGGCACAAGCGCATATGTAGAAGAATATGTTCAAATTGTTAAAGACAAATCTACTTTGCGTAAAATGTTAAATGCCTCGGATATAATTGAAAAAAACATCTTAGAGGAACCTGAAGATGTAAAAACCGCATTGGATGATGCGCAAAATCTTTTTTTCCAGATCTCTCAGAATATTAATTTTCACCAGCATCTCTTGGTTAAAGATATTTTATCCGGTCTAAAATCTGAATCAAAAATACCTTATCTAAAAGAGCTTCAGGCAAGACAGGAAAAATTCATAAAACGAGGACCTGATGAGCCCAGAATAACAGGCATACCAACTCATCTTGTTGATTTCGATAAAATAATAAATGGTCTTGGCAATTCTAATTTAATGATATTAGCAGCTCGACCAGCTATGGGAAAAACAGCTTTAGCATTAAATATTGCTGAAAATGTATGTTTTAAAAACAATCTTCCTGTCGGTGTCTTTTCTTTGGAAATGACTGCCGAACAAATTTTACATAGAATAATCTGCTCTCAATCAGAAGTTGAATCAGAAAAAATAAAAAACGGCTCTATAGAAGGCAGCGAATATCAAAGAATAGTTAGCTGTGTAAATCATATACAAGAAAAAAAAATGATCATAGATGATCAACCTTCTCTTAAAATCACCGATTTAAGAGCCCGCGCCAGAAGAATGAAAGAAGCTTTTGACATTTCTTTTTTGGTAATTGATTATCTTCAGCTTCTCACTGGGTCCGGAAATTTACGTTCTATGGAAAATAGACAAAATGAAATATCTGAAATATCAAGAATGCTTAAAAATCTGGCACGAGAGCTAACCATCCCCATTTTATGCTTATCTCAGCTATCTAGAAAAGTTGAAGAACGACAAGGTCATCGACCAATGATGAGCGATTTAAGAGAAAGCGGCAGCTTAGAGCAAGACAGTGATTTGGTTCTCTTCTTGTTAAGACGTGAGTATTATGACCCTTATGATAAACCTGGTCAGGCAGAGCTAATTATAGCTAAAAATAGACACGGTTCTGTCGGATCAGTAAACTTAACATTTAGAAAAGAAATTGCTCGTTTTGAAAACTTCACACCTATGCATACCTCAAATGTAGAGGATAATGAATCTGCCTTTTCCAATTTCTCCCCAGAAAATTAATTCTTCAATTTTTTTTCATAAAGTCTTCTTTTAAAATTATCCTAATTTTTTTTAAATAAAGAACTACTTTAAATCTCATCTAATAGTTGTTCTGATTGGGCCAAAAAAATTAGGAAAAACAACTTTAGCAAGAATATACAGCAATAATATCGATTCATTTTCCCAAAAGTAACTATTTTCGATCTCGAATCAAATGGCAAGAGCATTTGTTGTTATCAAAAGTTTTGATGCACCAAAATGCATTAAATATCTAATAATTAAATATATATACATGTTTATATAATTTTTTTACCATGAAAATCATTAATTAGAGTTATTTATTTTCTTGGAATAAAATTATCAATTTGTAATAATGACAAGTAGGTAAAATTAAGAGTTTTTATGAAAAAATCACGCAAATCGTTTCTGCAGAAAATCTCAAAAGATCTTAAGATTGTACCTATTTGCGCCTTACTAGGACCACGTCAATGTGGAAAGACCACCTTAGCAAAAGAATTTGCAAAAAAATATACCGGAACTGTGCATTATTTTGACTTAGAAGATTACACAGATCTTGCAAGACTTTCGAATCCTAAATTGATATTTGATTCTCTTAAAGGACTCGTTATCATCGATGAAATTCAAAGACGTCCAGATATATTTCCTTTTTTACGGGTTGTTGTCGATAAGCAGGACTTAAAATTTTTAATTTTAGGTAGTGCTTCACGAGAGCTTTTACGTCAAAGCTCAGAAACTTTGGCAGGAAGAATCGCATACATCAACGTTACACCTTTTAATCTTTCAGAAGTAACCGATCAAAAAAAATTATGGACACGAGGTGGTTTTCCTCGCTCTTTTCTCGCCTCTTCCAACATCTCAAGCGTACGTTGGAGAGAAGTATATGTGCAAACATATTTTGAAAGAGATTTAGCAGAATTAGGAATAAAATTACCACCCCAACGTATTTTAAAGTTATGGTCAATGTTGGCTCAGTATCATGGCAATCTCGTAAATTATTCAAACATGGCCCAATTTCTTGAGATATCCATACCTACTCTTAAAAATTATCTCGCGTTATTAGAAGGAACATTTATGATTCGCACGCTTTCTCCATGGCATGAGAATAGCGGTAAAAGATTGGTTAAAGCTCCTAAAATTTACATTCGAGATTCTGGCATTTTGCATCAACTATTATCAATTAAAAATTATAACGAGCTTGTTCTAGATGTTCGAAAAGGAGCTTCTTGGGAAGGCTTTGCTTTAGAAGAGGTTATTAGTGCCTTAGATTTGCGTTCTGAAGAATGTTATTTTTGGGCAACTCACCAAATGGCTGAATTAGATTTATTTATCACGTATGAAAAAAAACGTTTCGGGTTTGAATTTAAATGCACCGATCAACCAAAAATCACTAAATCTATGCTTAGCGCTTATGAATCTCTAGCTTTAGATCACTTATTTATTGTAACACCTATTGAAGAAACTTTTCGCTTAGATAAGAATACTACAGTGCTTGCCTTGAAAGATTGCAAAAAAACAATATCTAATTTTATAAAACTTTGATATGACCTTTAAAGAAAATATAATTATTTTTCTCAATAAAGTTTGATCAATAATTAATAAAAACATGGCTTTCTACTGACACATTTAATCCATTATAAAATATTCATCAGTCGCCAAAAAATCACGAACACTTGTAATTTTTTTCCATCTACTATTATTTTTTGAAATTAACTCTGTTAACATTCATAAAATGCTCAATTCCTGCACCGCTCATATTTATAGGATCAACAAAAATTGATTTATCATAGGAAGTATAATCCAAAATATTAAAGTAATTAGCATTTCCGGAAATACTGCTGATCTTCGCTTCTGGATACATATAAAAAGTCGTATTAATTTTTCCAGCAGTTACAGTATCGAAATTCATAAAAACATTTGTGCCGTCAGATACAATATTTTCCCCTTTGATATAATATGATGCAGTAAAGTCATTTCCGAGAATTTGCCCAAAATGCTGCTGATCACCAATAATTGTATTTGCCGAACATACACTTCCACTTACACCGGAAACTTTTTGATTAGGCATATCAACTAAAACTTTTGAACCATAATTAGTATAATTTAATATTCTGCAGCAATCACTGCTGCCTGCTATAGAACCAGAGATAACAGAATTATTTTCAAAAACGAATTCGTCTCTTCCACCTACACTGAAAATATAATTTTCAACATCGCCGCTCTGCATATAAAAATAATTTATTCCTGATCCTGCAGTTAAATCTGTTATTTTTCCATTTTCTTTTAGATATATTGTATCGATTGCTCTACCGCCCTGAATGCTTGTTATGCTTTCAAAAGCTATGATATTGTTATCAAATGCAAAGTTGCCCTTATGATCGCCATCAATCAACCAGGTTGTATTTCTGTCTGCTCCCTTAATGGCTGTATTGTGATTTGAGTTATTACCAATGATATTATTTATTCCTTCAAAAGCATGTTTATATGAACTTGAATTATTATTTGCAAAATCAATCAAAACGTCTTTTGGATAATTTGAGTAATCCAAAGTATTAACACCACCATCTAATACAAAAGAGCTATTGCAATCTTTTTCACTCAAAAACACCAATCGGTTGTTTGCATTGCTAGAAGATATTTTTCCTGCATCTCCTCCATTAAAATAGTAAATGTTATTTACATTTTCAGAAGAAATATTATTAACAAAACCACTTTCGTTTAAATAAAAAGATGAGTCTTTTAAAGAAGAAATGCTCTCAATATTTGAAAAATATATTTCATCGTTAATTTTTCCGGAATTAGTACCGTCAATAACCCAAATGGCATTTTCGATTTTAGAGATTATTTTTCCGAAATAGGTATTATCACCAATAAAATTATTTATGTTTTCAAAACCTTTATTTATTCCCGTAGCTACCTTATCTGTTACGTCAACCAATATTGTTTGATTATAATTTTCATAACTTAAAGCATTCTGTCCAATTCCGCCTATAATTCTTCCATCAATTTGCGCTTTGGCAAAAAAATTAAATTGATTAGATACAGAAGCCCCCTGAACATTATCTAAAATGTTACCGTCGGAATAAAAATTGTAGATATTATTATTTCCACCAGCAATGCTGTTTAAGTATCCGTGAATTTCAAACAGATTATCTCCATTTGCATTGATTTGGGAGATATTTGAAAAATAAATCGTATCATTAATTATCCCGGAATATTTGCCATTAGATTTGCAAATATTTGAATTATTCGGAAAGCTGATGCTGCCAAAATATTTTTTGTCTCCAATTATTGAATTGATATTAGAAATGCTACCGATAACTCCTGTAGCTATATTTGTATTTAAATCAACATTTATCGGGGAATTATAAATATAGTAATTTAACTGATTAATTTTTGATCCGCCATTAATGTTTGCATGGATAGATGCATTATATGTAAAATTAAAATAGGCATTTGCTTGATCAACATTTATTGAATCTGACACGTCGCCATTAGAAAAATAAAAATAATCATTTCCATTTTGGCAAGCAATCCTATCAACAATCCCGCCGTTTAGAAAATAAATATTTTTCCCGTTTAAATTATTGATTTCCTTTACATAGCCATCCTGGATATCTATATTACAGCAATTGCTGTCCACAGTTAACAGATCAATTGTACCTGTGATTGTGGCATTATTATTTTCTTTCAACATTACTTCTTTCATTTTCGCAGAAATAAAAATATCATCATTGGCAGCGCCTTGAATCGAATTGATATTTTTAAAACTTATAGCGCCTAAATTTCCTTCATAATCGGAATTAATAGTCCATTTTGAAGAACAATGTGTATTGATCAGAACATTAATGCTTTCTGTTAATGATCCTCCATCTATTTTCATTGCATACATACTTGGATTTACATTGATATAAAAGCTGTTATTCTTTCCAAGAGCATTGATTGAAACACAACCGAACAATCCTTCATTGACATTTAAAATATTATTTTCAGCTGCATCTAATGTAATAAGGATATTGTTATAACCTGCATTTATATTTGAATTGATATCTACTCTTTTAGCAGCGGCTACTAAAGAATCATGATATTTATAGGATTCGTTATTAATAATTTTGCCATTAATATAAATTTCATCAGAGACAAGCTTTAAACAACTTTCCTTACTCCATTCAAGGTCACCATTTACCGTAACGTTTCCGTTCGTAAAAGTTTCGTTCTTTGTATTTATTTCAACGTTATAATTTTGAAGGGCCTGATTTAAAAAAACAGGTGAAATTGTGGTTTTATCATTCACAATTTCATCTTGAATTAAAGCTTCTGCAGTATTAATTTTCAGAATTCCTACATAAGGAGTCAGCATATTGTTTTCAATTGTTGCCCTGCAATTCAATTTCTCCGATTCTATAGTGATTTCTCCACTGCTGCCATCCCCTTCTTTAGGATTTACATAAATATTCCCTAAAATACTGGCATTTTCATCAGATGTAATTTTTATTGAGCCGCCTTTTCCATTTTTTTGACAGCTAGCATCGATTACTACACTTTCATTAATTAGAATTTCTTTTGATCTTGATAAGACATCGTCATTTAAACAGCCGATGTTGATAACCCCGCCATTTTCAGTGTTTGAAGCATCTATTTTGCTATCTTTCTGAATTTCCACAACATCTGCTAGAACCTCAACTGTTCCCCCGTTGTTACCCTTCTTTGCAGCAATTTTGGAACCATCAATTTTAATATTTCCGTTTTTAGCAACTAAATATATTTCACCATTTGCTTCTTCCAGTGAAGTTGCGTCCATCGTTGAGCTATCGTTAATAGCGAGCTTATATAGGTTTCCATCAGCTTTTATTTCAATTTCTGAAGCTTTTAGAATTCCCTGATCATTAATACCAAAATCTTCTTTTTCATCTGCAATGCCTGCAAGTATATAAATTGAATGATCTTCATTCGGCTTTAATAAAATATTTAAGCCTGCTCCAAATCCTATTTTTCCTGAAGCATCTATTTGATTTTCATTATCGATCTGTTTGGATATTAAAAAAACATCTTTAGCGCTTTTGATATTTCCTAAGTTAACAATAGAAGCTTTAGATTCTCCTAGGAATGTGAACTCATCATTATTTATAAAAGCTGAGTCGCTTAAATTTAAAGTTGAGGCTATAAAAGACCCAACATCAATCTGTCCGCTCTGTCCTATTAAAATTCCATTCGGGTTGAGCAAAAATAAAACTCCATTGGAATTTAAACTGCCAAAAATTTGACTTTGATCTGTCCCTATCACTCTATTCAAAACAAAAGATTTTGCAGACGGCTGGGTAAAAGAGACTCTTTCTCCTGCAGCTATAGAAAAAGCATTCCAATTTATTATAGATCTATCCGAGCAACTGATGCTCAAACTGTTTTCATCTTTTGAAAAATCTACAACTCCATTTACCACAGTCGGAATATTTGGTAGGGAAAACACAGTATTTAATAATGCAAATGATAAAAAAATAAACTTTTGGAGTTTATTTTTTTTTAAAAAACTTAATAAAAGCATACAGACCCTTGTTTTTCAGAACATTTTTCAAAATTTATATCAAAAAATCTAGCAAAAGACCTATAGAACATTTCAAAAAAAGGAATAAAGAAATCATTATTCCGCTGCAAAATTGTATCTATAGTAATAAAAGGAAATGTTTTATAAAAAATGGTAAAAGGTACTCCTCCGATACTGCTTGGGTAATAAACACCCCAAACTTCGGTTGCAGTGTCAACAAATTCAGTTCCTGGCACAAATTGTTCTCCATTGAGAGTTGCATAATTTGGAGGAATATCAAAGATATTATTCAAAGATTGATCAACCGTAAACAATCTTAATGGTCCGGAGTTAGTTGATATAGAGGTATTATGGTGCATTGTTATTGCATACTCACCTTTTTCCCAGGGATTTGGAGAACTATTATCACACACTACAGTTACAGCCTTCCCTAGAGCCAGATTTTGAATTTTTGTATAAGGGTGAATTTTAAAATTAGCATTAACTATTAAATTTATATCCCCGTTCAATAGTGAATTATTTCGAATTATCGCATAACCGGGATCTGACAAAGGCCCTACATTTATACCAAAACCTGTTATTTGCAAACTTTTGCCAACAGAAATATTCATGTTATTTTGGGATTCAATAGAAGTATAATCAACTATACTTGAAGAAGAATTCACCATATTTAAATCTCTTTCGAGAGTTAAATTTAATGTATCTATTGCTCTTATGCCGCATGATTTATTTTGCCCCCATAAGTGAAGATCCCCGCCTATATTAATGTCCATAGTTCTGCCGAGAGTCGGAGTTTGACCATTTATGATGAAACAATTATCTCCTGTCCGTGAGATCAAATCAAGACCAATTCCAGTTTTAATATTGAGGTTGGCCCTTGTGTAATTTGCTACATAATCTGAAAAAACACCTATGATTACCTTATTCTCCTGCGGACCGGCTGTCGTTCCTCCTAAAGCGCTCATAAATCCGCCTACCTCTAAATTTATTAGAGAAAAGTCAATATCACCTGTACTGGTATTGGCACCGGAATTATTAATGTACGCTCCAATGAAGACTGATCCTCCAAATCCTTTTGCATCGATTTGTAAATCATCTAAAACTTTTACATCTACAGATCCTGTAATTATTGAACTTAATCCGGAAACTGTATATCTGATTTTATGACCAAGACCTGAATACATTTCAAAGGCAGCTGTAGATGGCTGTGTTGTCATATTAAGATTATTGCACTGCAGCAAAATATTGCCATCAAGAGTTACCGATCCATTTGATATATTTGATCCGGTATGACCAAGAACTGCCTTGCACTGATCTCCAACCCCTCCAATTATATTTATATCGCCGCCAATTATTGCCCTAGAGCCCGGAGTCAGCCCTCTTATGTCTCCGGAGACATTAACCACGGCTCCAACGGTTGATACGTCCAATGCCCCGTTTCCCATTTTTGCAACACCTTCAATAGCAGGGGTTGCCAGTGTTCCGCCGCCTATAATATTTAAATTTCTGCCTATTGAATTTATTATTATGTCGCCACGCATAATGCTTGGGTTCGAAGGACTTTTGGATCCATGTCCAATTAAAGCAAAATCATTTCCTGTAACTGTTGCATTACCTCCTAAAATATTCACATCTCTTCCGACAGTAAGATAAATATCTGAATCAATGCTCGCCGTTGCAACCGTCTGCTGCCCTATATTAGCCACAAAGTTCGCTGTATTTCCAGCTTTAACGGTTAAATCATTAGGGCAATTAATTTTTACATCTCCCTGCATTGTTCCTACTCTTGCACCGGAAGCATTTGTAGCTTCTACCAGGATGTCATTTTCCGAAGTTAAATAAATATATCCGTTATTTGCGTTTAAAATTCTTCCGTTAATAGTTAAATTTTGCGCCTGTAAATCAAAGTTGGAGAAATTGGTATTTATCTGCAATGTGGCCGGTATTGTAGTTCCAAGGGGATCTATTGTTTTTATTAATGCTAAAGTAGTAGAAGATAAAATATTTGTAACAGTATTAGATGCACTAACAGCGATATTATAAGGGTACATCATTAAATTTGTAATTCCATTAAATGTAATAGTCGGCCTTGAAAAATTAATTAAATTGTTGCTTGCCGGAACAGATGCAGATGAAAAAAGATTAATAGTATTGAATGTATTAATTGCTGTAATGCCGGCTGAGCCTGTGAAATTTATCGCTCCTGTAGGATTTACATTCAAGGTAGTTGAGGAATTAGCGGTTATGGTCAAAGCTCCTGTTCCCGTTCCTCCAAAAGTTATATTTTGAGAAACGCCTGCTGTGCTCATATTTATTAAATTGGTATTTCCATAATTTATAGTTGTTGTAAATGCTGTTGAATTCTGGCCAATTAAAATTTCCCCGAGTTCTGCTACATAATCAATTGTGTCTATAAAACTAAAAGTTGATGTAAAGTTCCCATGAGGACTGTATGCAATGTTATTGTTAGCATCAAAATCAAGTGAACTGAATGTAGAAAAAGCATACGAACCAGTTCCACCGGTAAAAAGAATATCTCTTGCTGACAAAGCTGATAAATCCGTTGCAGATCCTCCGGTTAAGGTCGTGCTTCCGGATCCCCCAGCGGTACACCCGAAAATAATGTCAGCAGCAGCTCCTGTTGTTGTAATGTTAAAAACAGATGTATTAGGGAAATTTATATTTGTTGAATTGGCAGTATTATTGTTGCCGATTATTATTCCGTTTACAGCTTCAAAATCAATCACCGGTACATTTGTAAAAGTAATTGTCTGCAAAGCAGTTGGCGTATTTGTAATAGTGCTATCTGCACTAAAATTTATAGAACTGAAATTAGTAAAAAATAAGGCATTGGTTGCAGAAGCAGCTGATTTTGCAAAAGTAATTGATCCTGTAGCTCCATTTGCACTCACATTTAAAATTGTTGAAGCACTTGCCTGCACAGTAGTCGGCGCCGCTCCGTTATTTCCAAAAGTAATAGGACCATTGGCATTAAGGTTTACAATCGATGCATTTCCAAAATTTACATTTGTGGCATTGGTGATCAAATTGTTTGCTATGGTAATTCCGCCATTTCCATTAAAGTTAATTATCGGCACATTGCTAAATGTAATTGTTTTAACAGCCGCAGCTGCTGCTGTAGTAACAATTCCAGTCCCATTCGCTGTAAAGTTAGCTGCTCCTGTTGAAGAAGAGGGGAAATTTAAAGTAAATGTCGTTCCATTAAACTGAATATCTCCGTTTACACCGCCGATTGTCGGATCACCGGCAATTGCATTAAAAGATGAAGAGGGGTTTAAAAAAGTTATTGAATTAGCTGCTGAAGTTGCAAATAAAATATTGCTTGTAGCTCTGAGCGTTAAATTTCCATGAGCTGTCGATGCAGGGGCAATTGATCCTGCGCTGAGATTTACAGTTATAGTTCCAGCTTCAGCTCCAATAGCATTAAAAGTTGAAATATCAACATTTGCCGTATTTAAATTCGTATTTAAATTTGTTAGACCGACAACAGCAAGCGTGTTTGTCGGAGTAGCAGTATTTGTAGGAGATGCTCCATCATAACTTATATTTGTATCTGCTAAAGCTGTACCAATGGTTACATCATATGGGTCAAGAAGCAATGTTCCCATTATGCCACTTTCTGCTCTTAAATCAGCTATGCCTTCATATATTAAATTTTTTAAACCTGAAACTTCAGCAAAACCGCCATTTCCCGAATTTATTCCTCCATTAGAAAATATCTTTCCATGAAATTCAGTTTCTTCTTCTGCCCAAACAATTATCTCTCCGCCATTTCCATTTTTACTTGAGCTTGCATCAATTATTACATTTTCCCCGATAAAGTTAGTGGCAGCATTTTTAATAAGTGGATTTCGGCCCTGTTTTCCTCCGCCTATATATATGCAGCCGCCGTCTTGATCGTTAGACACATCTATTTTCGCAATACCATCAATATTAATATTTTCAGCTGTTATTTCAATTTTTCCGCCGCCAGATTTTTTTGAAGCTGTTATATTACTGTCTAATATATTGATATCACCAAAATCAGCTTTTAAATAAATCTCACCATTTTCCTCCGATAAAGAAGTTGCATCAATATTTCCTGTAAGATTTATTGCCAGATCATATAGATTGCCATTTGCTTTAATTTCTATTTGAGAAGCATTAATATTACCCGAAAGGGCTAGCCCAATTCTTTCCTTAGAATTTTCATTTATCTCAGAAAGTATGTATAAAGATGTTCTTTCGTCAGGCTTAATTAAAACTGAATCAGAACATCCCAGCAATACTTTTCCATTAGCATCTATAGTGCCTTTGTTCTCAATTGATCTGGAAATCACATAAACATCTTTGGAAGTTTTTATCGAACCTAAATTTATTATCGATTCTTCTGAATCGCCCAAAAAATTTAAGTTTTCCTTATTTAAAAAGTCTGAATCTTTTAAATTCAAGGTAGATGCAACAAAAGATGTTGTATCAATTTTCGCATCTTTGCCAATCAGAATCCCGTTCGGATTTAGCAAAAAGACTTTTCCATTTGATAACAGATCGCCTAAAATGAGGCTTTTTTCAATTCCTACAACCCTATTTAGAACAAAAGAATTTTCAGACGGCTGGATAAACGATACCTTTTCGTTTTTATCAATTGAAAAAGTTTTCCAGTGCAATATTAGATCTTCGGAAGCAACTATTTTTAAATTATTCTCATCGCTTATTAAATTTGCCGAACCATTAACTATAACCGGATCCATGGGATTAGCATAGGCTGCAGAGAAGAAAAAAAACATAAAAACAAACTTCTTCATATCTTTCAATAACTTCCTATTAAGCTAAAATGAATTTTTCCATAATGATGTTTTCCATTAATTTTTTTAAGTCTTAGCCCCAAGTCAACTCTTGATACCAAATAGTTGCGGATATTGAAACGAAGACCCGGTCCCATTG
Source organism: Parachlamydiales bacterium (assembly GCA_041661445.1). Taxonomy (GTDB): domain Bacteria; phylum Chlamydiota; class Chlamydiia; order Chlamydiales; family SM23-39; genus JBAZUK01. The sequence continues at coordinate 40,390 of JBAZUK010000001.1, read as the reverse complement.
AAATCAAATATCTAGTGTTTTTTATATTGGGAGTAGCATGGCTGTCCCAACCCACCCCGGCATCTAAAAATGCCAAAAGCTGCATATGCAGCGGATATTTTTTAGTAAACTGCATTGAAGATGATCTTAATTCAATATTAGTAAGAAAGCCGTTGTCCTTATTAATATATCTTTCCGGATATCCTCTAACGCTGTTATATCCGCCAATTCCAATCTGTTCTGATGATATTAAATTTTGAGTTGAGAGTTGGTTCATTAAATTGATCCAGAGAGTAAAATTTCTTTTCAATTGAAAATAAGGCTGAAACTGAAGAACTGAATACAGATAATGATTTTTCGCTTTGTATCTTAATTCAGAAAAGTTTTCATTACTCTGTTTTGAAATCATTTTTCCAGGAGAGCCGTAAAGTTCTAAGGAGAATGGGAAAGTCATTTTTTCCATTTGATATTTACCTTCATACTTTGCTTCAAACTGAGTAAGATTAACGGTGTTTTTTATGAAAGGTTCTCCTCTGTAACACATATTTATATTTGAGTATTTATAATCAAACCCCAAATTCAGCTCATGAGAATATTCTGTAATTGGAGTAAGCGGCACAATATATCTTATGCTTGCCTGCCCGGATCTTCCATCGTTCTCAACATCCTGGATCTGTTTTTTAGGTTCAATTTTTGAAAGGCCTCCATAAACAGTTAGGAAATGGGTATAAAAAAGAGGCATTGTATAGCTCATTGTATGGGAATGGAATCTATGAACATTCGAACCTGTTGTAAATTGATATGTTGCAACATGGTCTAATCCCCAGAGATTGCCGAAGTTAATTCCTGTAAATAATCTATTTGAACCTGTTGATTTTATTCCCGTATTATCAATTCCAGCATATAATCTATAAGGCCATCTGTCCTGTACCCAAAATTCAATATCTGTTGTATTTTCTTTTTCTCCTGATTTAAATATCGCATTTGCATTTCTAAATGGATTTCTGTTAATAGAAGAAACATTTCTTCTGATTTTTGCTACATCAATAGGTGAATTATTTTTTAAATTCATGTATTTTTTGTAAGCATTCTTTTTAAAATAATGATTTCCTTTTACTTCAAATGATTCCAGCCTGCTTTCGGTAATAACAAACTTAATTGTTCCTTTTTCAATTTTTTGCTCAGGTGTTGTTACAACAGCAAAAAGATGTCCTTTATTTACGTAATAATCACTTATTGTTTTTTTTATCAGGCAGATATTTTTTTCATTTAGACTTTTCCCAACAAAATCCATTAAGGAAAATTTTAATTTTTCATAACATAGATCATTTTTAGGAATTTCGATCTGCACACCTTTTTTAGTGAAGTCTGTTAACTTTCTATCTTCTTTTAATAAATAAATAGTTTGAATTACCGATTTTTGATTTTTTGAATTTAGGAATTTTGAAGCTTTATCTTCTTTTTGTTTTTTTAAAACCTCTTTCTTATTTTTTTCTACCTCAATTTTTTTAACTTGATTATTGCAGCCGTTTTCTTTTCTAAGATCATCTTCTCTTATGCAGTCATTCTGTCTATCAACAACAGGCTGTTGTTCAATGTTGATTTGCATCTGTGTATTAGTCTCATTTTCAATGCACATAAGACTGATAAAACAAAAATATGATGCCGATAAAAATTTTCCAAACATATATAAATATCCCTATTTATAGATATAAATAATTTTTATTAAAAAAAAAACTATTATTAGATAAAAATTTATAAAAGTGTTTTTCGGATGATCTTAAGTTTGATTAATGAAATATGTAATTAATATTATTTTTAGTAAATTAAAATATAAATTTAAATTAATTTGAAAAAATTCAAATAAAAACTAAAATTATTATTTTTTTTATTTAAAAAATATTTTTCTTATTGTTGATTCCTAAAAAATTGTTAATTTTTTTTAACTTTCTTTTAAGCACTTTACATTTTTAGCTTTTGTATGTAAAATTAAAGCAAAATTCTATACAAGAGGATGCATGTCATCAGTTAAGAAAAAAAGAAAAGCAAAGATCGCAAAGCACAAAAGAAAAAAAAGAAGAAGACGCGATCGTCATAAGAAAAAATAATTATTTTTTTTAATCTAATATTTTATGTGGAAATATCCTGCTATATATGACGTTATAGTTATAGGCGGGGGTCATGCTGGATGCGAAGCTGCTTATTCTTCAGCTAAAATCGGCGCAAGTACCCTGTTATTAACTATGAATCTAGATACTATTGCCAAAGCCAGCTGCAATCCTTCGATCGGAGGCATCGGCAAAGGTCATATGGTAAGAGAGATCGATGCCTTAGGCGGTCTCATGGGTAAAATCACAGATAAGAGCGGAATCCATTTTCGCATGTTAAATGCTTCCAGAGGTCCTGCTGTCAGAGCTCCCAGGGCACAGATTGACAAAGCGATCTACAGCTTAGAGATGAAAAAAGCTTTAGAAGAAACTTCTAAATTAGAGATCAAACAATTTACTGTTGAAGAATTATTAGTTAAAGATGGTCAAGTTACCGGCGTCACAACTAAAGAAGGTGTGATTTTTGAAGGAAAATCTGTCATAATTACTTCCGGAACCTTCATGAATGGCCTGATTCATATAGGAGATGTAAATTTTGAAGGAGGAAGAGGCGGCGATCAACCTTCTAATCATCTATCTAATTGTTTAAGGAAATTAGGTTTTAAAGTTGAAAGGCTCAAAACAGGGACCCCTCCTAGAATTCACAAAAGAAGTATCGATTTTTCTAAACTGGAAATTCAAAATCCTGATGAAAATGTTTATTTTTCCTATGACGGCGAAAAAAATTTAATGAAATCCCAGATTCCTTGTTATATCTCATATACTACAGAAAAAACTAAAGAAATAATTTTAAGAGATCTGGAAAAATCTGCCCTTTATTCGGGAAAAATTCAAGGGGTGGGTCCTAGATATTGTCCTTCCATTGAAACAAAAATAATGAGATTCACAACAAAATTAAGACATCAGGCTTTTTTAGAACCGGAAGGGCTTTCTACAAATGAGTACTATATCAATGGTTTATCAACTTCATTACCCTTTTCAACACAATTAGAAATTATAAGAAGCATGAAGGGTTTAGAAAATGCAGAAATTATGAGAGCTGCCTATGCAATCGAATATGATTACATGCCTTCATTTCAAATATCTTCAACTATGCAGACTAAACTAGTAAAAGGTCTTTATTTTGCCGGACAGGTAAACGGCACAACAGGTTATGAGGAAGCGGCAGCTCAGGGGCTTATTGCTGGAATCAATGCAGCAAATCAAATCTTAGGAAAAGAAGAATTCAACCTATCCCGAGAAGAGAGCTACATCGGAGTAATGGTAGATGATTTGATAACAAAAGAAATTTCTGAACCTTATCGGATGTTTACATCAAGGGCGGAATTCAGACTTCTTTTAAGACAGGATAACGCCGATCTGAGATTAAGAGAATATGGTTATCGTCTTGGATTGATAGATGAAGAAAGATATCAAAAACTTGTCAATAAAAAGAAAATTATTTCAGATGAATGTGAAATGTTATCCAAAAAACACAAAACATTTGAAGGCAGAAACATATCTCTGAAAAGACTTCTAGCAAGACCTGAAATTTCCTATGAAAATTTACAAAAACTTTTTCCCGATGATGTTAAAAATCTAAATAGTGAAATTACCGAACAGATTGAATTAGAAATAAAATATGAAGGTTACATCTCAAGACAGCAAAAGGAAGTTGAAAAATTATACGACCTTGAAAAAGTTAAAATACCTAGTAATTTCTCTTATGAAAAAGTAATAGGACTTAGAACTGAGGCTAAAGAACAGTTAATCAAATTCAAGCCTCAAAACTTAAATTTAGCATCTAAAATTAACGGCATTACTTTTGCAGATATATCTGTTTTATTAGTTTACCTTCAAAAATAATCTATTTAATCGTCTTATATTTTAAAACAGTATTATTTGTTAGATGGAATCATAAAAATTATGTTTCTATAAAAATTTTTTACATGAGAAAAAGAATTCAGATCAAGTAGTTTGATTTATAATAAAAGCAAGCAAACTGAATTTTTGATAAAAATTATTCTATTATCATGAATAATTCAATAAATCTCTCCTGCATTTATAACATTATTTGTTACATTTCCAAACATTAGGCGTATATTTTTACATATTAGGCACTTACGCAATGATAAATTAATATAATTTATTAAAAAAATATAGTTTTTTTATAAAAAGCACCCTTTTATTGAGGAACTTTTTAATCTAAGAAGTGAAGTAAAGTTTGCATAAAAAATATTTACATTCTTGTTTTGATAGGTATTATTAGGTTTATGAATGATCGAATAAAAACAGCTCTTATTATTACTGAGGATCTCAATACTAAATCTTTTTTAAGAAAAACCTTAGGAAATCTTTATCATTTAATCGAAACTGAAAAATTAGAAAACGTTTTATCAATAGCTGAGAATACTAAAATAGATTTGGTGATAATTGACAATGTCATCGACCCTTCTTTAGAGATTCCTTTTCAATTAAAAAAAAGAAAAAAGCTTTTTACTGTGCCTATTATTTTAATAACATCAAACTTAAAAAAATCATTTAAAGAAAAAGCAATTAAAGCAGGTGTTTTTGATTTTTTATATTCACCAATAAGAGAAGAAGAATTAAAATTAGTACTGAAAAAATGCGAAAATGAACAAAATGTGATAAGCAAAACATCTGCTGTTTCATCAAAAATTAAACAATAATTTTAAAAATTTTCATGATAAATATAATTCAAACAAAAGAAGTCGATATATTTTCACAGCTCAGATTAGAGGAATTTTTATTAAAAGCAAAAACAGATTCCTTTTGTATTATCAGCGAAGGAAGAAAGGATGCTATTGTTTTGGGAATAAGCAATAAATCAAATGAGCTAGTTCATATAAACAATGCCAAGAAAGATAATATACAAGTAATAAGAAGATTTTCCGGCGGGGGCAGTGTTTTTGTTGATAAAGATACAGTTTTTGTAACCTTTATATTTTCTAGTGATCTTTTAAAAATCGATCTTTATCCAGAAACTATCATGAAATGGTCGGAAGGCTTTTATAAAAAGGTATTTGATAGTGAAGATTTTAAACTAATTGAAAATGACTTTGTTTTTAAGGATAAAAAAATTGCAGGAAATGCTCAATACATTAAAAAGAACAGATTTCTTCTGCATACATCTTTTTTATTTGATTTCGATATAAAAAAAATTAATAAATATCTTCAAGTTCCAAAAAAGGCGCCTGCTTATCGCAACAAAAGAAATCATGAAGATTTTATTACGAAAATATCACCTTATATTTCCAAAAATGAATTCTTTGAAAATCTATATAAAACTTTAAAATCTTCATTTAATTGTCAGCAGATAAAAGAGATCGAAGCACCTCAACTAGATATAAATTATTCTACACAAATAATTTCGATTTAAGCATCAAAAACTTCTTAATTTTATTTTTCAGATTTTTTTTTAAAAGAAAATAATTCTTTTAAAATATGTTTTGTTCCTTCTTTTCCCATTTTAGCAATAGATTCGGTAAGGGGAATGCTTTTGGGACATACTTTAATACAATTTTGAGCATTCCCACATTCTGCGACTCCGCCTGAGTTAATAATGAAAGAAAGCCTCTCTTCTTTAATATTTTTTCCATATGGATGATTAGTAAATAAAGCTATTTGCGATACTACTGATGGTCCAATAAATTTAGAATGATGATTATATTGGGGACATGCTTCCAGACAGCAGCCGCAAGTCATGCATCGAGACAAGATATACAAAGCATCTCTAAGAGAAGGATCTATTTTAAGGCCGTATTTATTCATATTAGCATCTGTTTCAATCCATACTTTCATTTTTTTCAGCTGATCAAACATTTTAGATCTATCTACAACCAGATCTCTGATAAGGTAAAACTTTGACAAAGGAGCTAGAGTAATAACATTACTTTTTTCTAAAAGAGGTTTTATCAATGTGGAACAAGCCTGTCTTGGATAACCATTAATCAGCATCGAACAGGCGCCGCAAATTTCCTCCAAACAGCTCATTTCAAAACTTATGGGAGCTACCAGCTGATTATGAATATTTATCGGATTTTTTTGAATCTGCATCAAAGCTGAGATGATATTGGAATTTTCTAAATATTCCAGCTGAAATTCTTCGAAATGCTGTTTTTCGCTATTCCCTCTTAAAATTTTTAAAATATACTTCATAAAACAGGCTCGAATTTTTTAAAGTTTTTTATCGATGGAACAAACTCTTCTTTTTCATATGATCTTTGCATTGGATCAAAATGCCTTAAATCCACTTTTTCATATGAGATATCTACATCATTTTTATCAGCATTATATGTAGCTAACGTCGTTTTTAAAAAATTTAAATCATCTCTTTTGGGAAATTCTTTTTTATAATGGGATCCTCTGGATTCATTCCTTAAAAGAGCTGATTTTGTTATCACTTGAGCTAGCTTCACCATATAAAAAAACTCTCTTGCAAACAAGTAACTTTGATTTAACTGAACTGATTTATCCTGAAGAGAAATGTTTTTAGACCTTTCTTCTATTTCTCTTAGTTTATCCAATGTTTCTTTAAGAGATTTATTATCTCTTGTTACCGTTACGTTTTTTAACATTAGATCAGACATCTCATTATGAAGCTGAAAAACATTTTCTTTCCCCATTTGATTTAACAACTTCTTCTGTCTCTTAATTTCATCTTTTATTTGATTCTCTATTGATAGTTTTGTATTTAATTTTTTATAGGAAGATATATATTTATTAACTTCATCGCCTGCAACAAGTCCGCTATAAATACAGGCCAAAAGAGCATTTGCCCCCAGTCTGTTAGCGCCATGGTACTGATAATCGCTCTCTCCGATGTTAAAAAGCCCTTCAATGTTAGTCATCTGCCTAAATCTTTTATCTCTATCACTATCATCGGATGCAGGCCAGTCAACCCATGCGCCTCCCATTGAATAATGAACTGCTAAAAAAGTTTTCATCGGAATCTTTCTTGGATCCTCTGATGTGAATTTTTCATAAATATCCAAACAGGATGATAATTTTTTTAAACTCTCGGAATTAAGGTGTGTGACGTCTAAATAAACCTGATCTTTATTATCAGCTCCAAGACCCTTATTGCAAACCTTTAGTATCTCTCTAGCTGCAATATCTCTTGGAACCAAATTTTTATACTTTGGATACATTTCTTCTAAAAAATACCAGGGTTCATTTTTTTTGCCGCATTTTTGAAAAGAGCCGTCGGGAAATTCTATTGTTTTAGCATCATCTCCATAAACCCAGATTCTAGCTCCTTCTCCCCTAGCGGATTCAGAAATCAATCTTAATTTATCATGTCCCGGAATGGCCGTCGGATGAATCTGGATAAACTCTGCATTGGCATATTTCATTCCCTGCATAAAAAGCGCAGCATTGGCGCATCCGGTGCAGGCAAAAGAGTTTGTGGACTTACCAAATATTACACCAAGACCTCCTGTTGCAATAACTACTGCATCAGCAGTTATGGAAAAAATGTTTAAATTATTAATATCCTGAAGAATTATCCCCTTGGCCGATCCATTTTCATCTTTAATAAGTTTTAAAAATTCATGATGCTCATATCTTGTTATGATTTTTTTTTCTTCATAGCGTCTTGTCTGTTCATCTAAAGAATATATTAACTGCTGACCAGTAGAAGCATCGGAAAATGCTGTTCTTTTATATAAGCTGCCGCCAAAATTTCTAAAATCAATACTGCCATCTTTAGTTCTGTTAAAAAGACAGCCGAAACTATCCATCATTTCAATAATTGAAGGCGCAGCTAAACACATCTCAATAACAGCAGGCTGATTAGCTAAAAAATCTCCTCCTTTAATTGTTTCATAAGCATGGATAAAAGCAGAATCTTCTTTTGAGATTGCTGCATTTATACCTCCTTGCGCGCAAACCGAATGGGATCTTTTAGCAGGCAGCAGAGAAACTAAATCAACAAAAATATTTTTTTCAGCCAGCTTGATTGCGCAGGATAAACCTGCAAGCCCGGCGCCGACAACTATAACTCTATTTTCCATTTCCTACCTTAATATAAAAAACTGCTCCAAACTGATAATAATCCAAGGAACATAATGATCAAAAGAAGAGAAAAACAAAATTTCCTTGCTAAATCCTGATATCTAATAGAAATTATTGCGCCCCAGCTTATTAAAAAAGTCCAAAAGCCGTTAAGCGCATGGTATGACGCTGAGATAACAAATAATGTATACAGTATTACCATTACCGGATTTTTTAGAACATTTCTTACAACAAGAAAAATAGCTTTCCCGCTCTCATTTGTCATCGCTATCATTTCATCACTTTTTAATTTAAATTCATTATAGACCTTTAACAAACTTTCATTACTTAATATAGCGCTTTTTTTAACATGAATTCCGCCGATATTATTTAAAATTTCGTTTGTTAATTTATCTTCTTTTATCTTTACTAAAAAAAACATCTGATTATTTAAGGATACCTTTTTTGGATAATTGATAAATCTCATCTGTGCAACGTGAAAAACAATAAAAACACCAATGAAAACAGCTGTTATTCTCTGCCAAACATATGCCTTGTTCCTTGCATATAATAAAGAAGGCCTGGAGCCATCGGTTTTAGAAGCGTTATTTTCTGAACCTAAAATATATTGAACCCCAAAAACCAAGTGAAACATTATTGGTATTCCGATCAAAGATATTTCTATAAAATGCAAATATGGTGTCGATTGAAGCAGATTTACCATTTTAATAAAAAAATTTCCTTTATTAAAAAAGTAAGCAGCTAAAGAATTTGTCATGAAATGTTCAAATAAAAAAAGAGTTAGAAAAAATCCTATTAAGGAATGTACTCTTCTAAATGCAAAAGAAACTGGTAAATCTATTTTTTTCATAAAGCTTTGCTTTTAAGACATGTTAAAAAAAAAATAGTTTCCTTTCCAGAAAATCTTAATATTGGCAAATGGAAAAAGAAAGATGTCTTTAGATTTTTAGATTAGGATTTTTTAGTCCTTTTCTTGATATACTTAACCTAATTTTTAGTTCATATAAGCTATATTATTTTCTTAAATCAAACAGAATATAAGAGAAAATAAATTATTATCAAAAAATCAGCCGTAAGTTATTTTAAGACTCTTTAATGTTAAAAAAAAGCATTGTGTTCTCATATGTTTTTTTAGCCAGATCATTAAAAGACACACCTTTTATCTCAGAGACAGCTTTAGCTGTTTCTACAATAAACGACGGCTCGTTCTTCTTTCCTCTTTTTGATAGCGGAGCTAAAAAAGGAGAATCTGTTTCAATCAAAATGCGATCAAGCGGGACAAATTTAACTACTTCTTTTAAAACTTCAGTTTTTTTAAAAGTAATAATTCCACTGAAAGATATATATAAACCTCTATCTAAAGCACTCTTAGCTTCTTCTTTAGTGCCACTGAAGCAATGAATAACAGCTCTTTGGTTTTGATAATATTCATCCAGGATTTCAAAAATATCCGAAAAAGCCTCTCTAGCATGCAGCACAACCGGTAGCTGATATTTTTTTGCAAGATTTAAATATTTTATTAAGAATTTCTTTTGGGTTTCTTTTTGTGAGTGTTCGTAGTAATAATCTAATCCGCTTTCCCCTATTGCAATTATTTTTTTTTCTTCTGCCGCAGTTTCAACAATCGGAAAAAATGTACCTCCTTCTTTTTCAACATCATGAGGTGAAGTGGCAGCAGAATTGTAAATAAAATCATATTTTTTAGATAATTCAATGCCTTCTTGCAAAGCTTTTATATTACAGCAGATATTTACAATTTTCTTAACCCCGGCATCTATAGCCCTTTTTATAACAATATCTTTATCCTCATAAGCATTGAGGTCTGTTAAATGAGCGTGCGAATCAAAAAAATTCATTTTTAAAACTTTTGTTTTTTTATCATTTTTGTAAAAAACTAAAAATCATCTATTTTTTTCAGATATGTTTATTTAATTTTTAACATTTTAAAAATTAAAATCAAATCATCGTTTTTTTAGTCTCAAAGTTAATAATTTAGAATTTTTAAGTATAAAATTGAATATCTATCATTTAAAATATGCATTAATATTTTTTTTAAAAAATTCTATACTTTTCTTGAAAAGCCAAAAATGTAAAAATGTAAAATAAATGAGGTAGTATATGATTGCAGCTTCACCAATCTTAAATGCGTATTTTCAATCCGATGCTTTTGGAAAATTAATTTTTCTTGCACTATTTTCTTTATCGATAACTTCATGGATAATTTTTATACATAAGATTTGGTTAGCAAGGAAATTAAATTATCTAAATAGTAATTTTTCAAATCTTGTAAAATCCAATATCGATAACCTGCTAAATATTAATACGAACTCAGATATTTCATATCCATATAACGACATTTATAACAGTTTGAAAGAAAAGGCTTTTGAAATTTTGAATAAAAACCGTTTTTTTGTTGATGAAAGACAAAAAGTCTATATGTCAGGAGCAGATGTTGAGCTGATCGATTCCCATCTGGAAGCTGAAATTTCCAAACAGATAAAACAGCTGGAAAAAAACTTGTTTATACTTCCAACTGTTGTAACGTTAGGTCCTTTTTTAGGACTTCTGGGCACCGTATGGGGTATTTTGATCACGTTTAATACTTTGCAGTCTCATAGTATTTTAAATGGCAACACCTCAATATTATCAGGATTATCCATGGCCCTTGCCACAACTATTGTGGGACTAATAGTTGCAATACCGGCTTTAGTTGCACATAATTATTTAAGAAACTGGATCAAGAATTATAGATCCGAAATGGAACATTTTTCGCAATATTTGATCTCTTCTTTAGAGATCCAATATAGAAACGTAGATATTAAATAATATGAGAAAGAAAAAAAAGATTGAAATCACCGATACATCTGATGAAAATCTAATTAATTTGACTCCTTTGATCGATGTTGTTTTTGTTGTTTTAATATCGTTTATTATTATTGCTCCGCTTCTTGAAGTCGACCACATAAATTTAGCTAATTCTTCTACAAAAAGCGATAAAAACATATCTAAAACAAGTATTGTAATAAAAGTGAAGGAAGATAATTCAATCTGGTTTAATAACAAATTAGTAACGCTAAAAGAATTAGAAAAATTATTAAAAGAAAAAAAATCTTTTAAAACTGATCAAAACCCTCAGCTTCTGCATGACAGAAAAGCATCTTTCGGTACATATCAATCAATAAAAAATTTAGCTGAAAATAGCGGTTTTGAACAGATCGATCTTATTTTACAACCAAATTAATCATATGAAGGATAAAGATGTTCTTTTTAAAATAAATAAAAAAATTGTTTATACTGTTATTGTTTTTCATGTTCTATTGATATTGTCTTTATCCATACATTTCAGCCCGAAAAAATTTAAGAACAAAAGTATAGTAGTTAATACTATAAACGTAAAAAATGTAACTACCAAGGTAAGCAATCAAAAAATGCCTCCTGCAAAAAAAATTATAGCAATTAATACGCAAAAGAACATTAAAGCGGAGAGCCAGAATAACAAACTCAAATCTTTGAAAGAAGAAAATAAGAAAGCCATAAAAGAGGAAAAGAAACCGCAAATAAACAAAACAGTGAAAAAAAATACTGTTGTCGAACAGAAAAAAATTTCTAAAGTTCAAAAACAGCCCCTCTCAAATGATTTTGAAAAACTGGTTGATAAACTAGAAAAACAAGTTGAGAGTTTTGATAAATCTAAAACCAATACTCATTCTTCTACAGAACTTTTAGTTCCCAAACCAATCACGAAAATCAATATTGATAAAGTCATTAATTCTAAATTCGAGATCGAAACCACTGAAAATGCATCAGTTGGATCAAATGATGATGATGATAGTGATTACAAATCCCTTTTTATCAGAGAGCTTCAAAATTATTTAAAACTGCCTGAATACGGAGAGGTAAAAATTAAATTCTTAATAGATCCAAATGGAAAAATATCAGAGATTGAAGTTTTGGAATATCAAAGTTATGAAAATCAAAATTATTTAAAAAATAGGCTCTCTGAGCTATCATTTGAAAGTATGAATAAATTGTTCGATAAACCTAAAAAATATATTGTGATTTTTAAAAATGAATAAAAAAATATTCTTTTACTTTTTTCTAACTTTTATAAGTTCAATGTTTGCAACTGAAGAAATTCAGGTAAGTCTTGAAACTTCAAAACCGCTTATGCCGATCTATGTTTCAAAAGTTTTTAACGAAAAAAGCAATTTTCAGGAATCATACTTGGAAAAACTGCATTCAGTTTTGAAATTTGACATGAATTATAACGGCAATACCAAAGTAGTTGCTAATTCGACAAAAGATGATTTTAAGGTTTCTCACTTCGATAAAGAAATTGCTTTCGAGAAAAGCTATTGGAAAAAAGAAAAAATTACCTTCATTTTGAAAACCGAAGTTAATTTCAGCTATATAAATGCTTATATTTACGATGTCGATAAAGACAATATAAAAACATTTTCCCATATTGATTTAACAGGCAATCTTAATGAAGATAGAGTAACAATCCACAAACTAAGCGATAATATTCATGAATTTCTTTTTGGACAAAAAGGCATAGCAGGCCTGAAAATTTTATATACCATTAAAGATAAAAACACAGCTAGTTCAAAATCAAAATGGAAATCTGAAATCTGGATGTGCGATTATGATGGAGAAAATGCAAATCAATTAAGCTTTGATAATAATTATTTGGTCCATCCGATCTTTATTCCCAAGAGCATCTCAAAAGAATACATTTACGTATCATATATTGAAGGACAGCCTAAGCTTTTTAAAAATTCCTTGAATAAAAAAGAACCAATGCAATTTATAAAACTAAGAGGAAATCAATTACTCCCCAGTGTTTCCTATGAAGGCGATAAACTAGCTTTTATCTGTGACGCTTCCGGACGGCCTGATATATTTTTACAGCATCTGGACAAAAATGGTTTGACCATCGGTAAACCAATTCAATTATTTTCATTTCCGAATGCAACCAATGCATCTCCCGTATTTTCAAATGACGGCCAAAAGCTCGCTTTTGTCTCTGATAAAGACGGAACTCCGCGCATTTATGTAATAAAAATACCGGATGATTTATATTTAAGAAAAAGACCGATCGCCCAGATGATAACTAAAAAAAACAGAGAAAACGTATCTCCTTCATGGTCTAAAGATGGAAAAAAATTAGCATATAGTGCTAAAACAGATAAGATAAGACAGATATGGATCTATGATTTCGATACTGATGAGGAATGGCAGCTCACATCAGGACCGATGAATAAAGAAAATCCGATTTTTGCAAATGACAGTTTAAATATTGTATATAATACCGAAGATGTGAGCGAATCGGAATTGTATTTAATAAATATTAAACAAAAAGAGCCGATAAAAATAACAAAAAATGAAGGAAGAAAAAGATTTCCTTCTTTTGAACCCTGATTTTCATTAAAATGAAAAAGGAAAAAATATAAGAGGAAGAACATGAAAAAAATTTTAAGTGCATTTTTCGTTTTATCACTATTTGTATTCACAAGCTGCGACAGATCCGGTTCCACTTGGGAAAATGTAAAGACAGCCGGCAGATATATACATAGAGGTTTTGATTCGCTTTTGGGAAAAGACTATAACTCTTATTGGGTACAGAATGAAGATGAATTTGTTGGTCCTGAAGATGAATTTATTCCCCTTAACAGTAAAGATTTAAAAGGGTCGATCGCAACAGCTCACGGACAGCCGAAAGATTTACAGGACAGTGGTCTGCCAGGTTTTTCAAGTTTCAAACTGCCTGATAATTTATCTTCTACTTTTAAAGTTATTCATTTCGACACAGATGAGCATATAATCAGAGAAAAAGAAGATATGATGACTGTTCAGAAAGTAGCTACTTATTTAAAAAAACATCCTAAAACATATCTTTGCATATCAGGACATTGCGATGAAAGAGCTTCAGCCGCTTATAACATGTCTCTTGGCACAAGAAGAGCTAACAGCGTAAGAGTTCTTTTAATAAAACAAGGTGTTGATTTTAATAAAATATATACAGTATCTTATGGAAAAGAAAGACCTTTTGCTTCAGGACATTCTCCTCAGGACTGGAGAGAAAACAGACGTTGCGAATTTACAATATATGAAAAAAAATAAAATATGAAAGCAATAACTAAAACTATATTTTTTTCATTACTATTTTGTTACTCCTGCTCTCCGATGAAATCTTCTCCCAAAGAAGAAAAACATCAGATGGAGCTAACTCTACATGAAGTGCAGACCAACTTGGATGACCTGCGCCACGATTTAAACTGCTTTCATACTGAAATGCAGATAATCGATGGTAAAATGAAACATCAGGAAGATGCACTTCAAAGCTTAAAACAAACTCATTTGGAAAAGCTGCAAAACAAACTTGAGATCTTAAATAAACAAATCTCAACACTGGAAAATAAGACAACAGTATTTGAAAATAAAACCAGTGCCTCTTCAACAGATTTAACTCAACTCTCCAACCACGCAAATGAAACAACTATTGCTTTAACACAGCATAAAGAAAAAATATCCGAACTTGAAAAAATTATTTTGGACCAAAGCCAGAGATTAAATGAAATTGCCAAAATTAAGACTACTTTAGAAGACATAGTTAAATCTATTAAATCTGACAATTCAAATTACATTGTTTATAAAGTAAAAACCAAAGATTCCCTTGAAAAAATAGCTAAAAATTATAACGTTTCAATTGATTCAATAAAGCAGATTAATGACCTTGATAATGATTTAATAGTTATAGGCCAATCTCTTAAAATCCCTAAAAATGATAAACAATAATAAAAATTTATATAAGTTTTTATACAAGCGCACATTAAAATTTATTGTCTAACTAAGTAAAATAACTTATGAGCTTATAATTTTCGCCTTAGCATATAACAAAAAAATTTAATAAAACTCGTATTGAATATCCATCAGTTCTGTTATTCGTGAGTTTGAAGGTCATTAAGATCTCATTTTCATGAACTTATATTTCCTTGACTTTACTATATTATCATTTAACACTTTAATTACAACTATTTACAATAAATATTATATATATTATAATAATAATATATTTAATTTAATTAACATCTTAATATTTATTAAAGAAACTAATATATGAGCTTAATTGCAGCATCAGATTCTCTTAGTGTTTTAAGATTAGATTGCATGAGATCTGATAGCGGCATCACTGAACTAACTATCAACGACAAAAAGATTGACGTAAACTCTGATCAAGTAAAAAGAATTAATGATATTTTTAGAAAAAACATCAAAAATCAAAGCTCGCATTATCATATTTTATTTCAATTTGATAAAGAAAAAACAAAGATTACCTCTGTTTCAGACACTCCAATTTTAGGTTATTTTGTTTCAAAAGAAATATCATTACCGCAAGATTCCATAAAAAAAATACTCAATTTTAGTGATGAATTAATCAATCCTAAGGCCGCATCAAAGTCTTCTAGAAGAATTAAGCAATCAAAATTATTTTCAAACGAAGTGAAGTTCGGATTATTATTAGCAGTTGTAGGAGCAGTTTTATTATTAACACATTTTGATATTATAAGTTCAGAATTGATCATATTTGGTACTTCTGGAAATTTATCGATTGCCTTAATAGGAATAGGCCTTGCTCAAATATTATTAAAAATTGCTTCTAAGCCCTTTGACGAAACTGTTTTTGATGAGATCATGCAAACTTACGAAGGTTTTAGAAATCAGATCAATGAAAATCCTCAAATTCCTTCGGAAGCAAAAACAATTCTTATAGAAAAAATAGAAAAATTAATCTCAAATTTAAATGAAATTAATAGTTTCAGAAAATTAAAAAAAATTAGAAAAAAAACTTGCAAAAAGACCACTGAAATCTTTTTCAAAAAAGAATTTGCAAAAATAGAGAAGGACAGATTAAGAAAAATTGAAATAATCGAAGATTTAAAAAAAATTAAAAACAAAAATTTTAATAGCGGATCGCTTACAAGTGAAGAAATGCGTTTTCATGCATACTTGCAGAAAATGGCTCATGATTTGGCCTATCGACATCTGGATTTAGGTGATCAAATCCCAACATTTTATGGTGATGGCTTCTACACTGTCGATAGGATTATTACCAACAAAAAAGGTTTATACAGCTTTGGTTTGAAATCACCAGATAACAAAAATCCAGCTATTCTCCTTATACGGGGAACAAAAGAATCTGACCAAAAATTAGCTGATATAATAGATGAAGAAATTGGCCTTCCTAGCGTAGAAGAAGTTAAAGAAGAATTAGAATCATGGTTAAAAGAAAACAATAAGCCTATCGTTGCCGGACACAGCCTGGGTGGAGCTCAAGCGCAGCATGTTGGAACGATTTTTCACGATTATGTTAGTCAAATAATTACTTTTAACTCTCCAGCTCCGGGTGAAAAAACAAAAAATGCTTTCAATAGTCTAACAACAAAGCCTAAAGCTATTCATTATGTAAACGAAAATGATTTTGTTCCTTTGTCTGGCGGAAGCCATAATATTGGATATTTAAATAGAAGAATTATTCCAAAAGATGCTAAAAATGAAACGCTTAAAAATCGTTTAAAAAAAACAAAAAATAAAATTAAGAAAATTTTAAAAGCACATTCTATCTGCACATTGTCTGAACCTTTTGAAATAAAAGAGAACAACCACTCACTTGATGAAATCAACAATCTAACTAAAAATATATTTTCAAAAATGAGTTGGAGAAAACCAATCGAAGCCTCCCGTAGATTTTTAGGGTCAGCGGTTCAAATAATACAAATGGTAGTATAAAAGAATCTATTTTCGATAGAGTAAATTACTCATTATCAATCATTTTTGGCTTCTCGAATAAGCATATAACAATCAATAACTTACATTAATTGTTTTTAATAGCTAACTACTTCTTTTTCAAAATCTTATTTATAACAATATTAACATTTTATTATTAATAATAATTTTAATTATTATATTTACAATTATAATTATATATAATATAATATAAGTAGAATATTAAATTAATTATCAATAATAAAGCATAATAAAGAAGATAAAAATATGAGTACAATTCCTGAATACAGATTAGAATGCAGCCGATCTAAGGATGGCAATACCATAACTGAATTTTCATTAAACAATCAGCCTATAAGTGTCAATTCAACTCTTGTAGGTCAAATCAATGCAATTTTTAGAAAAAAGATCACCGATGATGATCATCATATATTAATTGAAGAAGGAAATGTCACTTCAAAAGGCCTTTTCTATAACACTCATTTAACCTTGGATCCACAGGTTTTGCAAGACATCTTCAGTAAATGCTTAGATATTGAAAAGTCAATAGAAGCAGAAAAGCTTCTGGCAAGCTCCCAGGAATCTAAACCAGAAATTCTACGAAAAGTAACATCAAACTCTATTAATGCTTTAGAAAAGAAGTTCAATACTGATCCTAAACTCACAAAACTGCTATTGGCCGGCATGGTATTTGGATTTTTAGCAACCGTTGTAGGATTAGGATCGTTATTAACCCAGCTAAATGTTCTAAATTCTGATATGGGTATTGTTGGAATATCCAAAGAAATTTCAATAGGTTTAATGGCCTCTGGCGCTGTTTTGACAACAGTTCCATTACTGATAACAGCAGCAAGTTCAAAAGATGTGAAAACCCTAGAAGGCTTCAAAGCGAAAGCTAAAGAATATTTCGAAGATATAAAATTAACAAGAAACAGATGGTTATTAGATGGAAACTTGAATGATTTAACTGGAGGTTTGTTATTTTTAATCTTAGCCTTACAACTTTTATATCCTTATAGTTCATTTTTAAATTCTTCAGCAATGACCACTACAATCGGCTGTCTTTCTTATCCGACAGGAATATTATTTATTTCATCCGGCTTGATGCAATTAACTGAAGCTATTAGTTCGCTGAAAAACGCTGAAAAAATCAAAGATGTGTCTGAAGAAATAAAACAATGGCTGAACATCGCAACAGCAGGATTAGTTGCTGTAGTTGGAGTTCTTATTACATTTGGAATGATCAACTCTCTATGGACAATTGCGCTCAGCGCAAGTTTTGGATTAACAGGCATAATAGTTGCCGGTAAATGGGGTCTTTTAAGCTCTTATAACAAATTAAAAGAAATTAATAATGTAGAATATAATAACGAGCAAAGCATCAAGAATTATCTGGACAGCATATTAAATCTATCAGAAAAAGAGATAAAAGAAATATCCGATAAAATCAACAGCATGACCCAAGAAGATATTTCTAAATGGATTAATGGAAATCTTAAAATTTGGGAAAATGCTCAACAAAAAACTAAATGGTCTGAAATAGAAGACAAATTAAAAAATATTACAACAGAATCTGAGGAGAAAGACTTGTTGGAAGAAGTTAAAAAACTAATAATAAATGAAGAAATGAAAAAAGCTATTGAATCAAAACAGGAAAATTTCAGAGCCATGGTAAGTGAAGAAACATTTACAGAAACCATAAACTTCATAAAAGGTCCTTCCGCTAATGAAAATATAGATTCAAAAATGCTTTTTGCTAAAATCAAGAAAGAGGCTACAACAAAATTCCGAGCTGAATTTGCAAAATTTTTTATCGTATATTTAACATTTTTCGCCTTCCCTCTTTTCAAAGTATTAAACATAATATCAAAACTTGTCTACGATAGCGCTATGGCGACAGCTTCTTTTGCCAGCGTCGGCGTCAACGCTTTCCCAAGATTCAGAAATATTGCTCCGGCTGTGATTAAAGATTCTTTAGACATAAACGAAGAAGAAGTTTTTTATAAGAACATACAGACTAGAGTCTCTTTGATAAAAGAAAATAACTCCCCTTCCTTCTCCTCACAACCTTCAATGGCATAATTAGTGCTGTTTTTGAAAACATTAGGGAAAACACTTTAATAGTAGTTTAACAATTAGCTCATTATATTATTAAACAAATTAATAATTACCAAAATCAATATTAGTAAATAACTTATACAATCAAATTATTTAAGGGAGAATTATGACAACGCAGACAGCGAATATACCACAAAAATCTTTATTTGATAAGATTAATGCAATACCAAAAAAAATTAAAGCCGGTGTTGAAGAGAAAGTTTCTAATATCGTTTCACATTTATTAAATAACGAGCTGAAAGACTATCTGGTATTAATTACTTTTCCAGCTTTGATGTATAATTATCCTGAAGCAATATCCGAAGGATTCTCTACATGGGCTGCCAGAGTTACTACTGTGATTGCTTTAACGAAACTTGGCATATTGCCTGGACCGAATCCTAATGATGCTTATTCACAAGAAACCGAAAAAATATCATTAACTGAAACGACATTTGTCGCACCAATAATTGAAGAAGCAATATTTAGAGTCGGCATTCAAAATTGCTTGTCAATATTTGGAAATAATTTTAGCCTTGTCGGTTCTTCACTTTTATTTGGAGCTGGACATTTACTAAATGATCATAATGGTAGATTTCTTCAAGCTATCTTAGCAACCTGGGGAGGTTTTGTTCTCGGAAAAACTTACATACAATCTGGATTTTTAGCCTCTGTAGCGCTTCATTCGATGAATAATATGTTAAGCTTTTTACCTTCAAAGTTAGAAGCATTAACATCGAAAAAAGAAGATGATGTGTTTTATGATGTTATAGACAATCAATCTAATGAAAATGAAGATGTTTTTTATGATGTTGCGCTGTCATAAAAACGTAAATATTTCATTTAAATGAATGCTCTTTAATTTGCCATGAATATTATTTCTTCTAAACAGAACTTTTAGTTTTTTTACTCTTTCAGATTATTGTAGATCGATTTTAGTTATTGAAAAAATATTTTTAAGAAATCTTTCAAATCTTTAAATAAATCTATAACTATCTTTAAAATAGATTTAACTTTTATTGTTATTTGCAAAAACAACAAAAATTAAATTCTAATCTATGAAAAACTAATAAAACATTCTTTTTGTCATTCAAAAAATCAACTCATCATTTTTTTAAAATAAATTTGAATTTTTTAAAAACTTTTTCTTTTCTTTAAAATTGTATAAATTTATTCTAGAAACACGCGGACGATTTAAGCTAAAGAGGATTATATGAGTCAAAAAAAACGTATTTTATTAATAGAAGATGAAGAAGAAACAGCAGCGTTAATCAAATTACAGGCTGAGAATTTAGGATACCAATTACATGTTGAAGTTGATGGGGTCAATGGTTTCAGAGCAATAGAAAGAGAAAAACCTGATCTGGTAATTACAGACATCATGCTTCCTGGTCAAAATGGGTTTGATGTAGTAAGAAAAATCAAAAATTCTTCCGACTTAAAAAACATTCCTTTAATCATTTTATCTGCAAAAAATGAAGAATTGGATATAGTCCTCGGACTTGAGCTTGGGGCTGACGATTATATTACAAAACCATTTTCCGTTAAGGTTTTAATGTCCAAAATAAAAGCAATTCTAAGAAGAAAAAAAGAAGCTAAAAAAACAGCAAAAAATATTAATTTCTTGGATTTTACACTGGAAGTCGATAAATACATCCTAAGAAAAGGCATTCAGGAAATCAATTTAACTTTATCTGAGTTTGGAATCTTAAAAAGACTTCTGCAAAACAAGGGAAAAGTTCTTACCAGAAACCAATTACTGGATGATATAAATAATGATGATTCTTTTATTGTTGATAGAAATATCGATGTTCATGTTGCCTCTCTTAGAAAAAAACTAGGTGTTTATGACATTATCGAAACAGTCCGGGGAATCGGTTACAGAGTAAAAGAAAAACAATCAATTTTATGCTAGACTTTTTAATATATAAATATTATTTGAATAGATAAAAGTAAAAATAAATAATTGATCGATTTTGATCTTTTAGAATTTTGGAGGAATGTAATGAAAAAATCTATAGTTTTGCTTTTGTTTAGCATTGTTTTATTAAGCTGCCAAACCAAAACCGGCACCAATGCAATTGCAGGTGAAGCTGTTGGGGCAACAGGCGGAGCCGTTATAGGCGGGGCTCAGGGAGCTGTGATCGGCGGGGCTGTCGGCGCAGTTAGCGGAGCTATGATCGGAGCAGCTCTTGACGAACAGGATCGAAAAATCATGGAAAGGACCTCTCCTAGAACAGTGGAAAGAATGGACAGGTCTGAGCCGTTAACCATCGGCGATATTATAAAATTGACCCAGGGTGGAGTTAGCGACGATACAATAATCAGATATATCCACGATACCAAAACTACTTATAACTTAAGTCAGGCACAAATTAATAGACTGCAAGAAGCTGGAGTCAGCCAAAGAGTTATCAATTATATGATCGATACAGGCAAATAACATTTTGATGTTTATCTTTTCAAGATTTATGAAAATGAAGCATAATATTGCGAATTAAAAATAAGAACGATCAGAGAAATTATGAATATGAATACTCAAAATGAACAGGTATACAGGTTAAATCAACTTTTTTTTCAAAAGAAAGTTCATAAAAATTATAACGAAACTATAGGTCATTTTAAAAAAATAATTAAATCTTTTTTTATTTTTAATTTAAGTTTTTTTGCAGCTTTTTTTGCTCAAGTTTTAACATTCAGTTTTCTATTATCTTCTATCGGATCTTCAACGAGATTAGCTTTATTGCTTGCCGGCATAATTTTAACCAGCTTTGTTTATTTTGTTATGTTTTTTTATTTTCAATCTAAAAAAAACATAGAGATTTCTTTAATCAAAAACAATTTTATATTTGCCTGCAAAAAAGAGATTTCACTGCCTGTGGGATCTGCCGAACATCATTTGACTATATCTTTAGCAGCTCAAAAACTTTGTGAAATTCTAACTGAGAAAGAACTTGAAGTTTTAAAATTACCAAAATTTCTATCAAAGATTTCGCAGTTGCTGCAAACATATTTTTTAAAAAAAGATCTCTTCAATTTTAAAGAAGCCCTTTTCATTGCCGCAGCAAATGAACATTTAATTCAGATAAAAACCACTCCGACAAATTTGGAGATCCATAGTTCTTTGGCAAACTTGTATACGACCCTCTCGGCATTTTATGCTCATGCCAGGGATTTTATTTTTTCCTCAAAAATTTCAAAAGCAAACATTATTCAGAAGCAGGAAGCATGCGTGTCATGTGCAATAGAAGAATTTAAAATTTTAAATGACTATGCACCAAATGACCATTGGATACATCTGCAATTAGCAAATAATTATAAAAAGCTTGGTATGATAAAAGAACAGATTAAGGAATATGAAACAATATATAAGCTTTGCCCCAATGACAATAGTATTCTATTTAAGTTAGGAGTTTTATATTTTGAAACAAATAAAAATTTAAAAGGACTTAGGGTTTATGAAGAACTAAAAATGAGATCCTTTAAAGACGCTGATCAGCTCCTCCCCCATTACGGAATATTTAAAAATCACGAAACATTAACAGACACTATATAATTTTTTTTAGTATATTCAAAAAACACATATCTTTTAATATTTAATTGGCTCGAGTATAATTAAAATAAAAAACGGAAAAACCTATGCTAAGATTTTTTTCGAAAAATTGTCTTTATTTTCTATTATTTATTTCTTCTGCATTTTCATTAAATTCCAATGAAAATCCTCTTTTAAACACTTCTAATGAAGAAGAAACCTTGTTTTTGAGGAGAATTGCTGATTTCTGGCAGGATGGAGAATTAGAAATTGCAAAATTTCAGATTGAATCTCATTTTAAAGAAAATCCGAAAAGCCCTCTAAATGATTCTTTATTTGCTATTTTAGGAAATATTTATCTGAATGAAAAAAATTATTCCAAAGCTGTGTCGTGTTATGAAAATATTAAATCCGTCGATATAAAAGACAAAATAGCTACGAATCTTTTAGAAGGTTTATACAATCTTAAATGGCATACAAGACTGATTGAAGAATGCAATAATTACATAGATAAAGTAGATGATTCATTAAAACAGAAAATTATTTTTCTGCAGGCTTTATCATATTATGACAAAGCTACAGAAATTAATGATGAAACTGAAAAAAATCAGAATTTTAATTTATCCAAAAGTAAATTTGAATTACTCCTTGATTCCAAATTTCAAAATGAGTCCAGAGAATATCTATCTCAAATACATAAAAAATTAAATGATTATCAAGCTGCCTGCAAGTATTATTTGGATCTGGCAGAAAAAGACCCTCAAAAAAAAGAGTCTTACCTTTTTCAAGCTGCCTTGCTTGAATCAACTTTCGATAAAGAAAAAGCAATAAAAACATTTGATGAAATAATTTCGTTAAATCCAAATAATGCAGCTGATGCTGCTTATAATAAATTGATTTTGTTATTTGACATGAAAAAATATGACAGCATCATCTTGGATAAAAATAAATTCTTATCTATTGTTAAATCTGAAAAACATCCATTAATAAATTTATTCATTGGAAAATCTTTTTTTTATTCAAATGATTTTCAAAATGCCATAGATCATCTGCAAAAAAGTCTAGCAGTAGAGGATAAAACCTCAAATGAATTTAAAATTGCTTTGTTGATGCTTATCCAAAGTGCTTTTAATTTGAATAATATCGAAGTTTTCAATAATGCATTTGAAGAATATGCATCAAAATTCCCTAATGATGAGAACCTTTTTGAAAATTATTTCGCCAAAGCTGTGATCATCAAAAAAAATGAAAAGCTTTCTGAAGCAAAAGAGCTTTTTGAAAAGATTTCAAAGGATTTCAAAGAATCTGAAAACAATGAAAAATTTTTATTCGAACACGCTCATCTTCTTTTTTTAATGAATGATGTTGAAAACAGCAAAATAAAATTTAAAGAATTACTGCAAAAATTTCCAAATCAGGAACTTGCAAAACCTTCTCATTCTTATTTGATCAATTTAATAATCCTGCAGATACAAAAAGAAGAATCTTCAGAAAATAAAAACTTCCTTAGAAATTCTTTAATCTGCGAAATACAATCAGTTCTGGAAAAAGAATCTTTATTCTCGCAAAAAGAAATAAGTGAATATCAGTTTTTATTATCTAAAACTTATTATGACCTGGAAAATTATGAACAAGCTTTAAGCTTGTTAAAAAACATTCTAAAAATTAATGAACAGAATCCTGAGCTTTTTTCAAAAAACAGATTATCGGAAATTAACCTGTTAACAGCATTCTGCCATAAAAATATTAATGAAAATCTAAATGAATTTATTCATTTTGCGAAAATCGCCTTAGATCTGTCTGAAGATAAAACAAATCATTTTGTAACTTATCTTAACTTGTTCAACAGTTATCTTAGCTTGTCTAAAAAGGGCGATCTGGTTGATGAGAACAATCTGTTAAATGCAGCTTTGTATTTATACAAAGCTTATGAACATAGCCCGAAACAAGTTATAAAAGAAAACCTTCTTTGGCTATCTGATTATTATTCAAATCTGGTTCATAAATATATGAGTGAAAATTATAAAAACTCGCTTGTCGCCAGCCTAGAGAATACAACATATTGCCAAAGAGCAATTACAATTTTAAAAGATCTGATTTTAGAAAATGATGAAAATTTTGAATCTAGTTCCGTAAAGCTATCTTATCTGTATAAATTTCAAGATAATATTAACGAAGCTAAAAAAATAATCACTTCTTTAATTGAAACTTATCGTCAAAATCCGGAAAAACCTTATAAACATTTTGAAGAATGTGTTTATCTTCTGGCAACAATATATGATAATGAGAATCTAAAAGACCAGGCGCTTTGCTTATATCAGGAGTTTTTTAATAACTTTAAGCAAGAAAATCCTTTTAAGTCAAAAGCCAGCCTGCATTACGATAGACTTCAGCTTTCAAATATTTCTAAAGAAAACTTTTCCCCTGACAATAAAGAATTAGAAAAAATTATTAGTTCTTTAAAAACAATCAGTTTACAGAAAAATCTGGAAAATGAGCCTACTCATTTAGAAGCGGCGCTTGATTATGTTGATGTTATATGCTCTATGGAAGGTGCTAACAATTGGAAAAAAAGATTGTTTTTGCTTGGAAGGACTAAAGAAAATTTCATTTCACAGGATAATCTTGTGTCCCAAGATTACCAAACCTTGAAAAGCAGCTCTAAAGATAAAGAAAAAATTTTTAATTCATATATAAATTTAATCGATATAGAAAAATATATTTCTTTAGGTTATTTAGAAAAGAATGACTCTCATATAAAAAAGGCAGCGGCTCTTTTGGAAGAGATGAATACAAAAGACTTTATATGCACAAAATTTTTAGAAAACAGAGTTAATAAAAACTTAAAATTAATCGAGGATTTTAATTTTGAGAAAAAATAAAGGCAATCGATTACTCAGATTTTCTATAATTTTGTCAATCTGCATACACGTTGTTGCAATTGCATCGATCAACCGCTTAAAAATTAAGACTTATCTCTCTTCAAAAAACATTATTTTTTCAGATAAAGCAAAATCAGCTCCCTACTCCAGGAAGAATCCTAAAGAAATTATTAACCTGGTTTTACAAAAAAAACAGAAGAATGAGTCTATTGATATTGCAAGCGCAGGGGTGAAGAAAAAATCAATTATTTTACCATCAAAAGAAACTATAAAAAAAATCATTAACAATATAGAAACCCTACAAAGTGATTCTAAAAATGAACCTTTTTATTTTCATGTTCCTGTAAATAAAGAAATTGTCAAATTAGTTGAAAATGAAATATCAATTTCAAAAATAGATTTTGAAACATCTAATTCTTCTGTTTTATTATACGATATTCTGCCAAGCTTAAAAAATAATGATAAAAAAGGTTTCAATTTTGCAGATAAAAATTTACAAAATGAAATCTTCAGTTCATTAATTGAAGATTCAAAAGAATCATTTAAAATAGATCCTAATTATCTTTTTGAAAAAAATGCCAGTTCATTAAATACCCTCTCTGATTTTGAAAATCTGAAAATAAAATTGTTTTTAAACAATATTTCTTCAAAAAAAGAAGCTATTCAATTTTTAACATGTATGCCAAACGAGCAAAAACAAGATCTGAATATAAAAATCAATGAACCGGTAATATCAGTTAACATAAATCATAAATTTCACAAAGTTGAAGAAGATTCAAAAAAGCTTTTTAATAAATTTTCGGACCTTGAAAAGAACTATGTGAAGCTGTTCCAGAATAATTTTCCATTGATTCAATTGCCAACTTTAAATGATCTGACAACATTGTCTTATAAAGATTATTTTGATTTAGAAGTATCTTTCGCCCCTCAAAGAAACCAAAAAGGCTATATTTTCGCAATTACGCTGATACCTAAAAATACTATAAAATTAACCAAGCTGAAACAAAATTTTTTCTTTCTGATCGATAAGGCCAATTCTATCCAATCTGAGCGCCTGACTGCGACAAGACATGCTTTAGTGTCCACACTTTCCATGTTAGATGAAAACGATACTTTCAACATTTTAACTTTTGATAATAAACTAGAAGTTTTATCGCCTTTTAACCTACCTGCAGATAGTCTTTCGCTATCTAGGGCCAAAGGTTTCCTAAGAAACCAGAAAATCGGAAGCTTTTTTTCATCAGCTAATTTTTCAATGCCTCTTTTTAAAATATTAAATAACAATACCAAAAAAGATGAAGTTAATATTGCGATTCTTCTAACTAACGGCGAGGGTCTTAATAAACAAAAAAATTCTAGAGTGTTTACAGACTGGACCAAGCTTAATAAAGGTAATTTATCTTTGTATACTCTCTGCTTAAGCGATGACCCAAATACTTCAAGACTTGAAATGTTCAGCTTTTTAAATAAAGGCAAATTAATTTCTTCAGGATCGCAAAAGGGTATTAAAAGAAAACTTCAAAAGCTGCTTGAATCAATAAATCATCCAATAGCTAAAAACATAACTGCAAATGCTATTTGCTTGGATGATTCCGCCAACATAAAATTATATAACTCCAAAACCCAAGCTCCTAATTTGTATTTGGAAGAGCCTTACGTCATTTTCGGAACAATTGAAAAATTGCAGGATTTTACTATTTTTGTTCAAGGCGATTGCAAGAACAACTTTTTTAATCTGAAAAAAAATATTTCTTTTGATAATGCGAAACAGGCAGATGAAGTTCTTCAAAAAGAGCTCGCAATCAAACAGGCAACTTCCTGTTATGAAGAATATATAACAGATAATAATTCCAACCATTTGCAGAAAGCAAAAAAATATCTTGAACCATTTGAAATAAAACCCATTTTCTAATGACGCTTAAAATAATTGCAGGAAAATTTAAAAATCAAAAATTATCCGCTCCGGATGATATCAGACCGGCGACCTCTTTAGTTCGAAATGCAATTTTTAATATTTGTCAAAATTTCATTGAGGATACCAACTTTTTAGATATATTTTCAGGCAGCGGCGCTATCGGAATAGAGGCTCTTTCCAGAGGCGCGAAATTCTCAACTTTTATCGACAAAAGTTTTAATTCATGTAAATTTATAAAAGCTAATATCAAGAAATTAAATTTAGAAAAAGATACAAAAGTTATCTGCCTAGATGCAATAAAAGCCGTTGAAAGTTTAAACACTAAATTCGATATCATTTCTATCGATCCTCCTTTTATTTTTTATAAGGAAAATCCAAAATATCTAGACGATTTATTAAAGCTACTGCAAAAAAAATTGATTCATAAAAATTCAATTATTTTTCTTGAGCAGCCGACATATGCGATAAGAGAAGAAAATATTGAAGGACTTATATTACAAAACAAAAGAAGATACAGCTCCGCTTATCTTTTAGAATATGTTCTTGGCTAAAAGGAAAAAGCTCAATCGCTAAATTTTTTAAGTCACTTTCAATTAGTATATTTTTTTAACATGCTTTCAACAAGATGATCCTGGAAAACCTTGTTTCTCAATATATACTCTAATTTTAGATAGAATCTTTTGTAATTATCTAAAATATAATCAAAAAAATCTAAATTAATAAAATTCAGATCAAAGGTAGTATCAAGGTAAGGAAAATATGTTAGTTCCATATTCCTATTATTGAAAATAACTTTTTGAAAATTCAAAATATGACCTATATTTGTAGCAGTTCCTTTAGCTAAATTTACTCTAACAACGGTTGTATATAATGAATAATCTAAAATGTTATATCCAAGTCCTCCATCAGCTGTGCCAGTAAGTCCAGCCTGATCCTTCAGAATAACTGTATCATTTGAACTTCCGCCGGTAATATTTTGAATATTTCTAAAAGAAGTCGGACCAGCACCATTTGGATTAATTGTTCCGGTGTTCACCCCTGTTAGAATCCAAACAGTTGGTGAATCAGGTCCAACAATAGTGTTTGTTCCTCCACCCCCGTTTATACCGGAACCTCCCAAAACATAGTCACCTAAAAAATTGAAGGTATCATTTCCGCTTCCGCCAATCAAATTAGAGACACCAAAAAAATCCATCTGCCCGGTAAAAGAAGATGATGTAATAAAACCTTCATTATCATTCGTAATGTTCCAAATATTATCTCCTGAATTTAGCATAGTCAAAGTATCACCTGCTAAATTATTTCCATTGATATTGAAAGAACCCAAGCTTAAATTATATAAAAAATCGTTAATCGAACAACTTCCCGCAGCTCCTGCAGAAAAGTTTAGATTCAAATTCTGGCTTCCAATATCTATGGTATCAACTGTGCTTATCGAGTTTGCATAAACAGTCAAATCTTTGGCTAGAGTTGAAATACCTCCGATTTCAGCTGTTGTTGTTGTCAGACTTGAATCTCCGATTATTATTTCTCCAACATTTGTCGAAATTCTTTGTAAAATAAGATCCGGCATAGAAAAAGCACCGGTCCCTGTTCCAATTCCAATAGTTGTGAAGGTTCTAGGTTTAATTATTAAACTTCCTGCTGTCTGCAGAGTTGTAACTTGGGGATAAAAATATGTATTATTTACCAAGGTAATATTTCCCCCGGCCTGCAGCGATGCATTATTTTCAAAGCGTATGTCAAGATTTCCAATAGAATTTCCTGTAATAACTATTGATCCGCTTACTAAAACAGCAAGTACATTTGCAAAATGAATTCCAACGCTACCAATTGAGGAACCGATTGCTGTCCCATTAATTATTGTTTGTCCTGCAGTATTTAAATTTATCTGGGATCCGGTTTGAGCTATAAACTCTACTCCGTAAGAATTTCGAGATGAATTTCCGCTTAATCCATTTAGAGTAATATTTCCTGATATTGAATTAATGCTACTTCCTGATCGCATTGTAATTCCATTTTCAAAAGAGCCTACTGAAGATACTTGTAGCCCTGTACCGTTAAGAGTGATATCGCCGGTGGTAGTAGAAAGAGCGGATCCAATATTTAGTATAATTCCTGCAGCGTTGTTTCCAACCATTCCAGTTCCGGTTAAACTGATATTTCTATCTGTTGCAGAAATTGTAATGTTATTTAAAGTTATTCCCGTACCAGTGGCGGTAGTTGGAATGCCGTTTGCAACAAATACTATAGCATCAGCTGGGCCTCCAGCAGCTGTATTAGATATTATATTCCCTGCAGCAATACTTGAAATACTTCTATTAGCGATTAGCGTAAATGTAGTAGGCTGAGTCCAGGTAATATTAACACCCGTATTTATCGTTGCTGTTTCAAAGCCAGCTGTTCCATCCACTGCAGTAGAAATTGTAAGAGATCCAAAATTCTGCAATTGATCAACAATGTATCCATCTGTAAATACACCTGCTGCCGGAGGGACGTTTGCTCCATGATTAATCGTAATTGCTCCGGGATCTAAAAACAGTTCCCCGAAAAAACCATTTTGAGAATGAAGATCTGGATGTGATGAGATAATTAGATCTTTGAGTCCTGAAACTTCAACAAAACCGCCATTGCCGTAAGAGCCTAAGGATTGCGCCGAAATTTCATTTGCATGACATTTTGTTTCTCCAGTTGAGAAAAT
This sequence comes from Parachlamydiales bacterium, assembly GCA_041661445.1. Classification (GTDB taxonomy): domain Bacteria; phylum Chlamydiota; class Chlamydiia; order Chlamydiales; family SM23-39; genus JBAZUK01. The sequence goes on along the minus strand of JBAZUK010000001.1, from coordinate 10,374 downwards.
AATTATTTTGCCGCCATCGCCTTCTGTAGTATTCGCGATAATTGATACCTTTTCTGCAACATTAGTATTTATTGCATTTTTTATATTTGGATTTTTACCTTGATAATCTCCACCTATTAATATTTTCGATCCTCCATAATTTGATGAGGCATCAACTACTGAATCATCTTTTATATCAATCTCATCTGCAAGGATATGTATTATTCCTCCATGATCGTCTTTTGAAATTATTTTTCCGGATGTTTCAATTCGTCCATCTGCTATTAAAAATACTTTGCCGTCTCTATTCTCGATTCCCTGAGCTTTAACTATTCCTTCCTGATTGATAGCAAGGGAATAAATATTACCGTTTGACGCTTTTACTTCAATCTGTACGGCTTCTAGGCTGCCTTTATTATCAATAAAGCTTACATCTGTCTTGACAAGTGAATTTGATCCATCCTCTTTTAATAAGGCACTTGATGAGGATAATAAAGAAAGTTTATCTTTATTTGCTTTAATGGATCCGAAATTTTCAATAACCGGAGCTATTAAAATAACTTCACCATCAAGTCCGTCTATAGTTCCCATATTTTGAATTGATGAATATAAATTCGATGTAAAATGAAAATCTTTTCCATTTATATATTCATTATCTTCAAGATCAAGAGTTGAGGCTATGAATCCGTTTGTATTTATTTTGCCATCAGGTCCGATCAAGATCCCTTTTTGATTTATCAGATAAACTTTTCCATTGCTCTGTAGACTTCCATATATTTTAGAAATGTCATTTCCTGTTACTTTGTTAAGTATTGAAGAAGACGAATTTGGCTGAATAAATTTTGTTGTTTCATTTGAATTTATTGAAAAATCATCCCATCTGATAATTGTTTTATCCTGATGCTGATTTATTATCAGATTGTTATTATCTCTTGAGAAATCAGCTGCTCCATGAACAACCTCTTCTCCGGTTGGATTGGCAAGTATAAACCAAGGAGCTAATAAAATAATTTTATATATTTTCATTAGAATTCCCAATAAACACTTAAATGAGCCTCTGAATCAATGTTTTTGCCAAACAGTCTTCCATAGATCTCTTTTAACTGAAAACCATAATCAAATTTAACTGTCAGCAGTTCTTTTAAATTATATCTAAGTCCAGGACCTATCGATAAAAGATGTGCATTATTTTTATCCAGAATATTCTGATCAACATCATTTCCGTATCCATAATCAATAAATCCCAAAAACTGAATATTTGATTTTTTGTTATAGAAAGACATTTCTTTTAACCTAAGCTCATTTCTCATATAAAAACCACGATCGGAAATAATCTCATTTTCAGGATATCCTCTTACTGTGTACATTCCCCCAAGTGAAAGTTCTTCAATCGGCAAAAGCTTGGATGTAGTTGTTTGAATATAGGAACTAAATGCCCAGAAAAGATATTCTGAAAATCTCCAGATTGAATCGAAGTTAAACGTAAAATAGTAATATTCGCTTTTGGCCCCGGGCCTTGTAACATCAAAGTTCCTGGTCTTATTGTTATCTGTCATTGATCCTGGACTGATGTACATTGAAGCGCCGAAGAATATTCCGCCCTTTTTAAATTTTTTTTCGCCTTCGTATCTAATCAAAAACTGGGAAATATCTATTTTATTCAGAGATACTACACCATCGATTATTTCTAAGAAATTGTTTGTCCTTTTGAAATCATATCCTAATTGCAGAGTTTGATAGTAAGTTGAATATGTCTTGAAATAAAAATTATATCTGGGGCTTATCTGCCAAAACTTTCCGATAAGGTTGTCCCCTTCGCTTAGATTGATTGGTTTTTCCTCAGGTTTAGATCTGACATAGCAGCCATAAACTTTTAATGAGTTTTTCCAGGGAAGAGGTATAATATAAGACCCATTCAGACCGGCCCATCTACCAATTTCCGGAGAACCCATAAGCTGAAAGTTAAGCTGATGAGAATTATAAAATAAATTCCCTAAATTAAATCCTAAAGTAAATCTGTTAGATCCGGCAATCTGATATTTGGAATGATCATAACCTGCGATTACTTTCATCGGTTTGATGTCATTTGCTTTTAAAGTTATATCAGTATAACCGATCTCTTTCCCCTTTTCGTAGATTATATCAACATTCCTATAAGGAGATAAATTTAACCAATAGAGATCTTTTACTACTTGATTTTCATTTACCTGATCTCCTTTTCTTAAATCAAATCCTTTTAGATACTGCTGTTTAGAAAAATACTTATTCCCTTCAACTTTAACATTACCTGTTTTTCCTACAGTTACTAATATTTTTAAACTTCCATCTGTTATATCCTGATTAGCTAAAGCAGAAACATCAACAACAAAAAAACCTTCGTCTCTATAGAAAAGAAGTGTTTTCTTTTTTATTTCATCAATCAGCTCTAATGAAATCGCTTTTCCTAAAAATGGTTTTGTCCGTCTGATGAGTTCTGTTTTATCAGGCGGATTAAACCCAATGAAATTTATTCCATCAGTTTTCGCATTGCCAGAAAAATTTTTATAGTCATCTATATAAACAATTGATTTCAATTTTATTTCTTGCGAATAACCGGCAGATATTAAGACAAAAAAAATAAAAATAAATTTTTTTAACATAAGTTGATCACAATTACACCAACTTAACATATAATTTATTTTTTAAATTGTTTCTATAAAAAAAATTAAAAAAAAACCTAAATTTTATTTGCCTAGGAAATAAAAGACATCTGATCATTTTAAGGCGGATTCGATAAGATAATTTTTAAAAATTTGATTTTTTATTATTCTATTTAATTTATTATAAAATCTTTCAGAGTTCTCAAGAACGTAATCATAATTGTCTATATACATTCCTTTTAGGTCATAAGTAATATCCAGAAATGTGAAATATCCGATATCTTCGATTTGTTGGTTCAAAATAACATTCTGAATATTTTCAATATGTCCAATATTTGTTGCAGTGCCGTTTGACAGATCCACAACCACAGGAGTGGTATATGCAGAGTAGTCCAAAGTATTTATTTCTCCAAGACCGCCATTTAAAATTCCGCTAGTACCTGCCTGATCGCTTAATACAAATACATCGCTTAAAATTCCACCGGTTAGATTTTGAATATTTTCAAAACTTGCAATTCCATCTACATATCCTTTATTCATATCAGTAATGTACCATGTAAGATTAAGATCAGGTCCTGCTAAAGTATTTTCCCCCTCTTTTCCATCAATCGTTCCAGTAATTAAACCATTCAATCCAAATACAAAAATATCATTTCCGCTGCCGCCTACTAAATTATTAATATTTGTAAAAGGCGTTTCTCCTTCTCCATCAGGTTGCATTGTTCCGGTATTTAATCCTGTAAGCATCCACAGCGTATCAACATTAGGACCAATGAATGTATTAATACCTCCCATTCCATCTATGCCGGATTCTATTTGCGAGCCGATAAATATAAATACATCGTTGCCATTGCCGCCAAAAACTTTTCCAAAATTGGTAAACTTGATTGAATTTTCACCAATAGGAGCTGTTCCTGTATTTATTCCATCAATATTCCAATTACCTCCTATGTCGTTACCGATAATCTCATTTGTTAAACTAAAATTAGCATCACTAATTATTTCATCAATGTTATTAAAGGCGCCACCTATAGCTGCAGCGCTCATGGAATTTAAATTGATTGTTACCGGATTATTGTAAGAAAGACTATTGTAATCTAATATATTTTCTCCTAAATTTCCTCCATTTAAATTTCCTGAAATTTCTCCTGCGGGTCCTATTATAAAATTATTATTTCCTGAAGTTGAAGCTAAATTCTGTATCTTATCAAAATTAAAACTTCCTGCCTGCGAACTATTAACATTTCCGGCATTAACACCAGTGATACTCCAAGTATTTATTCCATCCGGAATTATTAATGTATTATTGCCATTGCCACCGTCTAACATTCCCCCAATATTGGTTCCTGCCATTGTAAATGTATCATTGCCATTTCCTGCATATAAATTATTTATCACCCCTCCTACCAAACTATAACTATCTGTTCCCCCTCCATATACTGTATCGACTGTTCCAGACCCTGCTTTCATATTTAATTGATTGACGCCCGATCCTAAATTAATCCTAGTTAAATTGCCGCCCGCTTCTACGTTGAATATATCATTTCCATTTCCTCCGTTTATAGTTCCAAAGGATGTAAAGCCAACATAATTTGTTCCAACTCCTGCATCCCCTAAGTTATTTCCCGTAATGCTGAATGTATTTCCGCTGTTTGATCCTATTAATGTATTTGAAGCGCTGCCACCATTTATGTTTGTTATATTGCCGAATCCCCCTGTTATAGGTCCGTCTGTTCCGCTTGCGCCTGTAGCTGTATATGAACTTAGAGTTACTACTATTGGAGACGTGTAGTTATAATTTATTGTATTTGTTCCAGCTGATCCTCCGTTTATAGTTCCAGTTATTGAAATGCCATCTGAAATATTGAATATATCGTTTCCTGTACCTCCAGTTAAATTCTGAATCTGGTCAAAATCAAATATGCCTGCCTGAGAACTATTAATGTTTCCATGATTGCTTGAAGTAATATTCCAGGTATTTGTTCCGCTTGGTATTATTAACGTGTTATTTCCATTTCCACCGTCTAACATTCCTCCAATATTGGTTCCTGCCAGTGTAAATGTATCATTGCCATCTCCTGCATATAAATTAGTTATCACACCACCTACTAAATCATAGCTATCTGTTCCTCCTCCATTTACAGTATCTACTGTCCCAGCTCCCGCTTTCATATTCAATTGATTTACACCCGAGCCTAAATTTATTGTATTTAAGCTACCGCCGGATTCTACATTGAATATATCATCACCGCTTCCGCCGGTTATCGTTCCAAAGTCAGTAAAATTAATGCTATTCGTTCCATCTCCTGCATTTCCTGAACTGCTTCCTGTGATGTTGAATGTATTTCCTGTATCTAACCCTATTAATATATTTGCTCCACTGCCGCCGGTTATACCTGTGATATTGCTAAATCCTGCAGTTATTCCATCTGTTCCGCTTACGCCTGTCGCTGTATACGAACTTAGAGTTACTGTTATTGGAGTTGTGTATTGATAATTTATTGTATTTGTTCCGCCTGATCCTCCGTTTATAGATCCTGTTAAAGTGATGCCATCTGCAATGTTGAATGTATCTGCTCCTGTTCCTCCCGTTAAATTCTGAATCTGATCAAAATCAAATGTCCCTGCCTGAGAACTATCAATATTTCCATGATTGATTGAAGTAATGTTCCAGGTATTTATTCCGCTTGGTATTATTAACGTATTATTTCCATTTCCGCCATCTAATAAATCCCCGATATTGGTTCCAGCCATTGTAAATGTATCATCGCCATCTCCTGCATATAAGTTATTTATTGTTCCTCCTACCAAACTATAGCTGTCTGTTCCGCCTCCATTTACCGTATCTACTGTTCCTGCTCCTGCTTTCATATTAAGCTGATTGATGCCTAATCCTAAATTAATAGTAGTTAAATTGCCGCCGGATTCTACATTGAATGTATCATTTCCATTACCTCCAGTTATTGTTCTAAAGTTAGTAAAATTAACGCTATTTATTCCATCTCCGGCATCTCCTAAATTACTTCCTGTGATGTTAAATGTATTTCCACTATTTAATCCTATTAATGTATTGATTCCGCTTTCGCCAGTTATGCTAGTGATGTTGCTAAATCCAGCTGTTATTAATCCGTCCGATCCACTTGCGCCAGTCGCTGCATACGAACTTAAAGTTACCGTTATTGGAGTTGTGTAGTTGTAATTTAGTGTATTTGTTCCGGCTGATCCTCCGTTTATAGTTCCAGTTATTGAAATGCCGTCAGAAATATTGAATGTATCTGCTCCACTTCCTCCTGTTAAATTCTGAATCTGATCAAAATCAAATATGCCTGCCTGCGAACTATTAATATTTCCATGATTGCTTGAGGTAATGTTCCAGATGTTTGTTCCGCTTGGTATTATTAACGTATTATTTCCATTTCCGCCATCTAATAAATCCCCGATATTGGTTCCTGCCATTGTAAATGTATCATCACCGTCTCCTGCATATAAGTTATTTATCGTTCCTCCTACCAAACTATAGCTGTCTGTTCCGCCTCCATTTACAGTATCTACTGTCCCGGCACCTGCTTTCATATTTAATTGATTGACACCTGAGCCTAAATTTATTGTATTTAAGCTACCACCGGATTCTACATTAAATATATCGTTACCGCTTCCGCCAGTTATTGTTCCAAAGGATGTGAAGTCAACACTATTTATTCCGTCTCCTGCATTTCCTGAACTGCTTCCTGTGATGTTAAATGTATTTCCGGTATTTAATCCTATTAATGTATTTGCTGAACTAAATGTCGAAGATCCTGTAAATGAACTTATATTGCTAAAAGTTCCTCCGATTCCGGTAGCTGTTACTGCCTGAAGATCTACAGAAACTAAACTCGAATATGCGGTTCCGCTATTATAATCGATGGTATTAGATCCTGTGATTCCACCATCAAGATTTCCAGATATTGTATAATTGCTATGAAACCTAAATGTATCTGCTCCACTTCCTCCGGTTAGATTACCGAAATTAGTAAATGTCGTTCCATCAGAGGCGGTTCCTCCATCATTTGCATTTATGTCCCAGTTTCCTCCGACATCTTTTCCTATAATTGTATTTGCTGAACTAAATGCTGAAGGTCCTGTAAATGAACTTATATTGCTAAAAGTTCCTCCGATTCCTGTAGCTGTCGTTGCTTGAAGATCTACAGAAACTAAACTTGAATATGCGGCTCCACTATTATAATCGATAGTATTTGCACCTGTAATTCCTCCATTTAGATTTCCGGATATTGTATAATTGCTATGGAACCTAAATGTATCTGATCCACTTCCTCCGGTTAGATTTTGAATATTTGCAAAAGTTGTTGTTCCATGAGCATTCGGGTTTATCGTTCCTGCATTTGAACCGTTTATTTCCCAAACAGTTGGAGAACCAGGACCTGCAATTGTATTGCTTGCCGTTGATCCTCCATCAATACTGCCTGATAATAGATAATCGCCATCAAATATAAAGTTATCAGATCCAGTGCCGCCTAGTATTTTACCGAAATTTGAAAATGTAATTGAACTAGGTGATGTAGAGGCATTATCTGAAGTTATATGCCAATCTCCTCCTGAATTTTCTCCAGTAACTATGTTAGTTGAACTAAATGCTGAAGGTCCTGTAAATGAACTTATATTGCTAAAAGTTCCTCCGATTCCGGTAGCTGTACTTGCCTGAAGATTTATGGAAACTAAACTCGAATATGCGGCTATGCTATTATAATCGATAGCATTAGCTCCCGTAATTCCTCCGGTTAGATTTCCGGATATTGTATAATTACTATGGAACCTAAATGTATCTGCTCCTATTCCTCCGGTTAGATTTCCGAAATTTGTAAATGTCGTTCCATCAGGGGTAATTCCTCCGTCATTTGCATTTATACCCCAGTTTCCTCCGACATCTTTTCCTATAATTGTATTTGCTGAACTAAATGCTGAAGGTCCTGTAAATGAACTTATATTGCTAAAGATTCCTCCGATTCCGGTAGCTGTACTTGCCTGAAGATCTACAGAAACTAAACTTGAATATGCGGCTACGCTATTATAATCGATGGTATTAGATCCTGTTCCTCCGTTTACATTTCCGGATATTGTATAATTACTATGGAACCTATATGTATCTGCTCCTATTCCTCCGGTTAGATTACCGAAATTGGCAAATGTCGTTCCATCAGGGGAGGTTCCTCCGTCATTTGCATTTATATCCCAGTTCCCTCCGGCATCTTTTCCTATAATTGTATTATCTGAACTAAATGCCGAAGGTCCTGTAAATGAACTTATATTGCTAAAAGTTCCTCCGATTCCGGTAGCTGTACTTGCCTGAAGATTTATGGAAACTAAACTTGAATATGCGGCTACGCTATTATAATCGATGGTATTAGATCCTGTTCCTCCGTTTACACTTCCGGATATTGTATAATTACTATGGAACCTATATGTATCTGCTCCTATTCCTCCGGTTAGATTACCGAAATTGGCAAATGTCGTTCCATCAGGGGAGGTTCCTCCGTCATTTGCATTTATATCCCAGTTCCCTCCGGCATCTTTTCCTATAATTGTATTTGCTGAACTAAATGCTGAAGGTCCTGTAAATGAACTTATATTGCTAAAAGTTCCTCCTATTCCTGTCGCTGTCGCTTCCTGAAGATCTACAGAAACTAAACTTGAATATGAGACAGCACTATTATAATCGATGGTATTAACGCCTGTAATTCCTCCATCTAGATTTCCGGATATTGTATAATTACTATGGAACCTAAATGTATCTGCTCCTGTTCCTCCGGTTAGATTTTGAATATTTGCAAAAGTTGTTGTTCCATGAGCACTTGGATTTATTGTTCCTGCATTTGAACCATTTATATCCCAAACAGTAGCAGAACCTGGACCTGTAATTGTATTGCTTGCCGTTGATCCTCCATCAATACTTCCTGATAATAGATAATCGCCATCGAATATAAAGTTATCAGATCCAGCGCCACCTAATATTTTACCGAAATTTGAAAATGTAATTGAATTAGGTGATGTGGAGGCATTATCTGAAGTTATATGCCAAGCCCCTCCAGAATTTTCTCCAGTAACTATGTTAGTTGAACTAAATGCTGAAGGTCCTGTAAATGAACTTATATTGCTAAAAGTTCCTCCTATTCCGGTAGCTGTCGCTTCCTGAAGATCTACAGAAACCAAACTTGAATATGCAGTTGCACTATTATAATCGACAGCATTAGCTCCCGTAATTCCTCCGGTTAGATTTCCGGATATTGTATAATTGCTATGAAACCTAAATGTATCTGCTCCTGTTCCTCCGGTTAGATTTTGAATATTTGCAAAAGTTGTTGTTCCATGAGCATTCGGGTTTATCGTTCCTGCATTTGAACCGTTTATGTCCCAAACAGTTGCAGAACCAGGACCAGTTATTGTATTACTTTCTGTCGATCCTCCATCAATACTTCCTGATAATAGATAATCGCCATCAAATATAAAGTTATCAGATCCCGTGCCGCCTAGTATTTTACCGAAATTTGAAAATGTAATTGAATTAGGTGATGTGGAGGCATTATCTGAAGTTATATGCCAAGCTCCTCTTGAATTTTCTCCAGTAACTATGTTAGTTGAACTAAAAGCACTTGGACCGATGAATGAACTTATATTGCTAAAAGTTTCTTCGATTCCGGTAGCTGTCGTTGCTTGAAGATCTACAGAAACTAAACTTGAATATGCGGCTACGCTATTATAATCGATAGTATTAGATCCTGTTCCTCCGTTTACACTTCCGGATATTGTATAATTACTATGGAACCTATATGTATCTTCTCCTATTCCTCCGGTTAGATTACCGAAATTGGTAAATGTCGTTCCATCAGGGGTGGTTCCTCCGTCATTTGCATTTATATCCCAGTTCCCTCCGGCATCTTTTCCTATAATTGTATTATCTGAACTAAATGTACTTGGACCGATGAATGAACTTATATTGCTAAAAGTTCCTCCTATTCCTGTCGCTGTCGCTGCCTGAAGATCTACAGAAACTAAACTTGAATATGCGGCTACGCTATTATAATCGATGGTGTTAACACCCGTAATTCCTCCATCTAGATTTCCGGCTATTGTATAATTGCTATGGAACCTAAATGTATCTTCTCCTGTTCCTCCGGTTAGATTTTGAATATTTGCAAAAGTTGTTGTTCCATGAGCATTTGGATTTATTGTTCCTGCATTTGCACCGTTTATATCCCAAACAGTTATAGAATTTGGACCTGTGATTGTATTACTTGCTGTCGATCCTCCATCAATACTTCCTGATAATCGATAATCGCCATCAAATATAAAGTTATCAGATCCAGCGCCACCTAATATTTTACCGAAATTTGAAAATGCAATTGAATTAGGTGATGTGGAGGCATTATCTGAAGTTATATGCCAATCTCCTCCTGAATTTTCTCCAGTAACTATGTTAGTTGAACTAAAAGCACTTGGACCGATGAATGAACTTATATTGCTAAAAGTTTCTCCGATTCCGGTAGCTGTCGCTTCCTGAAGATCTACAGAAACCAAACTTGAATATGCGGCTTCGCTATTATAATCGATAGTATTAGATCCTGTTCCTCCGTTTACACTTCCGGATATTGTATAATTACTATGGAACCTAAATGTATCTTCTCCTATTCCTCCGGTTAGATTACCGAAATTTGTAAATGTCGTTCCATCAGTGGAGGTTCCTCCGTCATTTGCATTTATA